>NZ_MEEX01000012.1 GCF_001724605.1 Phenylobacterium sp. SCN 70-31 | reverse complement strand
CAGTTCAACAAGGCCATCGTCGGCAAGAACGCCTTCGCCCACGAGAGCGGCATCCACCAGGACGGGATGCTGAAGAACGCCGAGACCTACGAGATCATGAAGCCCGAGGACGTGGGCCAGATCGAGTCGAACCTGGTCATGGGCAAGCACTCGGGCCGCCACGCCTTCCGCGAGAAGCTGAAGGACCTGGGCTACGAGCTGGGCCAGAACGCGCTGAACGAGGCGTTCCAGCGCTTCAAGGACCTGGCCGACAAGAAGAAGCACGTCTTCGACGACGACATCGTGGCCCTGGTGGACGACGCGTTGGCCAGCGGCTCCGACAAGGTCCAGGTCAAGCACCTGCGCGTCATCGCAGGCACCGAGGGGCCGCAGGAGGCCTTCCTGACCGTCACCATCGACGGCGACGAGAAGAGCGCCAACGCCACCGGCGACGGCCCGGTGGACGCCGTGTTCAACGCGATCCATGCGGTGGTGCCGCATGAGGCGGTCCTGCGCCTGTTCCAGGTGCATGCCGTGACCGAGGGCACGGACGCCCAGGCCCAGGTCTCGGTCCGTCTCGAAGAGGACGGCCGGATCGCCACCGGCTCGGCGGCCGACACCGACACCCTGACCGCCTCGGCCAAGGCCTATGTGAACGCGCTCAACAACCTCTTCGCCCGCAAGGAGAAGAGCGCGCCCGCCGCGCGGGTGGCCAGCGGGTTCTAGGGGCTGCCTGGAACCTGACGGCGTCATGGCCGGGCTCGCCCGGCCATCCATATCCACCGATCGCAGACCCTCCGGGACGCGGCGTCGCCGCGTCGATTTCCGGCGTCGCCAGTGCGTCTGGATGACCCGGAAGAGGCCGGCCGCGACGATCGGAGCGGGGTGAGAATGTGCTCTGGATTCTTCTGACTGCGGCTGCGGCGCCGCTGCAGGTCGCCCGCAATGCTTTGCAGCGCGGACTGGTTGGGGACGCCGGCCCGTGGGGCGCGACGTTGGTGCGCTTCCTGTTCGGCTTGCCGTTCTCGATCGTGATGTTCGCCGTCGTGGTGGTGCTGACCCCGGACGCCGCGCCGCAGGCGTCGTGGCGGTTCGCGCTGGCGGTGATGGTCGGCGCGATCACCCAGATCGCGGCGACCGGTCTCCTTCTGCTGGCCATGCGCCAGTCGGGCTTTGCGGTGGCCACGGTGATGCAGCAGTCGTCGCTGCCGCTGGGCGCCCTGATGGGCCTTGTGCTCCTGGGCGACCGCCTGAGCGGGGCGGCCTGGATCGGCGTGGCGGTGGCGACGGGGGGCCTTGTGGTCCTGTCCTGGCCCCGTCGGGAGGATTTCCGGGGCGGCATGGCGGGCGCGCTCCTGGGGCTCGGGTCCGGCGCGGCGTTCGGCATAGCGCTGAACAGCTACCGTCAGGCCGGTCTGGCGCTGGATGCGCAGCATCCGATCTATTCGGCGATGGCCGCGCTGGTCTGCGCGCAGGCGTTCCAGTCGGTGCTGCTCACCGCGATCCTGGCGGCGCGCGATCCCAGGGCGTTGAAGGCGGTCGGAGCCTCGTGGCGGCCGTCGCTGGGCGCGGGCTTCTTCGGCTCGGCGGCCTCGGCCTGCTGGTTCGCGGCGCTGTCGCTCGCGCCGGCGGGGCCGGTGAGGGCCGTGGGGGTGATCGAGACGCCCATCGCCGCGGCCGTCGGGCGGCGCCTGTTCCGCGAGACGCCCACCCCGCGCCAATGGATCGGCGGGGCGCTGACCGGCGTCGGCGTGGTGATGACGGCTCTGGGTTGACGGCCTAGGGATGACGGGGCGCAAGCCCGCCTTGACCGGAGCAGCCGCGCGGGTTGGCATGGCGGAATGATCGATCGCCGCACCGTTCTCGCCGCGATGGCCGCCGGCCTCGCCCCGGCCACCGCCACCGCAAATCCGGACGCCGGGGCGGGGTGGCGGTCGTGTGCGCCTGTCCCCTGGACGGTTCAGGAGGTCTACGGGACGGTCTGGCGGGGCCAGGCGGTGATCGCCGGCGGCATGTCGCCGGGACTCCAGAGGACCGCCGAGGGCGTGCGTGCGGGGATCAACCCCCAGGATCGGATCGGGATCTACAGCCCGACGACGGACGCGTGGCGCGAAGGGGCGAAGTTGCCGTTCCCGCGCCACCACCCGGTTCTGGCGACCGCGCGCGATCGCGTTCACGTTCTCGGCGGGTACAGAGTGGCCGAGGGGGGCTGGATGGCCGTTCCCGACGCGCTGGTCCTGGACGGGAACGCCTGGCGACCGCTGCCGCCCATGCCAAGGCTTCAGTGCGAGACCGTGGCCGTCGCCCTGGGCGATCGCATCCACCTCGCCAGCGGACGGGCGCCGAAGGGCGAGCAGAATCTGGAATGGAGCGACCAGGGCGACATCGACGCCCATCAGGTGTTCGACGCCCGCGCCGGCCGGTGGGACACCGCGCGGCCGTGCCCTCTGGCCCGCAACAGCGCGGCCGGAGCCGAGATCGGCGGCCTGTTCTATCTCGCCGGCGGCCGGCGCGTCGGCGAGGGCAATTCCGCGCAACTGGACGCCTACGACCCGAAGACGGACCGCTGGACGACCTTGCGCCCCATGCCCAGGGCGGCTGGCGGCCTGGCCGCGGCGGCCGCGGGCGGGAAGCTCTACGTCTTCGGCGGAGAGGGTGGGCCGGGCGTGATCGCCGACACCTGGTCGTACGACCCCAAGACCGACCGGTGGACGGGCGAGCCCGGGATGGCCACGCCCCGTCACGGCCTGGCGGGCGTGGGGATCGGCGGCCGCGTCTACGCCATCGGGGGCGGGGCCAAGGAGAGCGGCGGTCAGGTCACGGCGACGGTCGAGGCGCTGATCCCGCGCTGAAGGGCAGGCTCAGGCCTTCTTCACGAACTCCGCCCGCAGGACGAGACCCTTGATGGTCTCGTGTCGGCCGTCGATCTCCTGGGGATCGCCGGTCAGGCGGATCGAGCGGATCGTCGTGCCGCGCTTCAGGGTCTGGCCCGCGCCCTTGACCTTGAGGTCCTTGATCAGGGTCACGGCGTCGCCGTCGGCCAGCACGTTGCCCACCGAGTCCCGGACCTCGACGGCGGCCGGCCCCGTCCGGGCGGCGGCTTCGGCGGCGCTGACCCATTCGCCGCTGGCTTCGTCATAGACGAATTCCTCGCTGTCGCTCATGTCGCTCTCCCGCCTTGCGGCCCAGCGCATAGCGCCTCGAAACGGCCCGAAGCAAGTCCGGGACACTTCAGGCCGGGCGCGGTTCAGAGCGGGCGGTCGCAGGCGGTGCGGTGCGGGGCAGGGCGTGGCGCGGGTCGCGCAGGAAGCCTTCGTCGGTGAGGCCTTCCAGGAAGGCGACCAGGCGGGCGGTGTCCGCCGGCGAGGGCGCGGCCCGGTCGCCGGGCCGCGCGCGCGTCATGGAGATGGCGTCGTCAGGGCCGCTCGGCCACCAGGATCGAGAGGTCCGGCGCGCCGTTCGCCGCGATCTGGATCACGTAGCGGCCGGGCTCCAGCGGGAACGCCACCATCTTGCGGATGCCGGTGCATGCGGGCCCGCGCCCGTGCGCGGTCGATTCCACCACCTTGCCGTCGCGCACCACGTCGATCCAGGCGCCGGTGGAGAGGGCGACGGTGTAGGTCCCGGCCTTCGGGGCGTCGAAGGCGAAGAGGCCGCCGTAGCTGACCGACCCGCCGGGCTTCGCGGGGCGGAGAGCGTAGGTCACCTCCGGCGTGCGCGGCAGGGTGGCGGCCGCGGCATGGCCCAGGGGCAGGCGGGCGGTGTCGAGGTTCTCGGGCGCGCCGGCGGCCGGGAGCGGCGTGGCGTGACTCCAGCCCGCCAGGTCGGCCGGCGGAGCGACGACGCCCGAGCATGCCGCATCCTCCATCGGTGGCGTCGAGGCCTGGGCCAGCGCGCCCGAGGGTGTCGAGACGGACGCGGCGAACAGCGCGGCGAGGACGGCAAGGGCGTGGGTCCGGCGCAAGAGTCCCTCCGAGGCGTTGTGTGAAAAGACTACATAACGCGACGAACGCGGCTACTCCACCGCCAGGATCACATGCGGCGCCTTGACCAGCGCGGTCACCGCGTCGCCGGGCTTGAGGTCCAGGGCCTGGGCGCTCTCCAGGGTGACGGTGGCGACCAGGGTCTTGCCGCCGCCGATGTCGAGCCCGACCTCGGTGTTGACGGCGCCGTCCTCGCGCCAGGCCACGGCGCCGGGAATCTGGTTCCGGGCCGAGGTGCGCAGGGGGCCGCCCGTGGCGAGCACGATGAAGCTGGCCTTGATGAGGGCGATGGCCGGCCTTCCGACCGCCAGCTCCAGGTCCTCGATGCTGCGCCGGGTGAGCACGGCGGTGATGGCCACGCCGTCGGCCAGGGTCAGGGTCACCTCGCCGCTGACGGCGCCCGGGGTGATCTCGGTGACGACGCCGCGGAGCGCGTTGCGGGCGCTGGTCTTCATGCCGAGGCTCCAGAACAGGTCGTGGGCGGGCTCGCCGCCCAGCGCAGAGTCCAGCTTGGCGAGCGCGGCGTCCAGTTCCGTCTGCACCCGCCGGAAGGCCGTGACGACGGCGCGACCGCGGGGCGTCACCACGGCCGCCCCGCCGCTGCGGCCGCCGGGCGCGGCCTCGATCAGCGGGGTGTCGAACAGGTTGTTCAGGGCCTGGACGACGTCCCAGGCGCCTTTGTAGCTGAGGCCGAGCCGCTTCGCCGCGGCGCTGATCGAGCCCAGCTCGGCGACGGCCTCGACGAGGGCGACCCGCTCCAGGCCCACCCGCGCCAGCGCGCCCCGCCGCAGGGTCAGGGTCGCGATCAGGCCGTCGTCCGGCATCGTGGGGCCTCCGTCAGAACCTCGCCCGGATGGTGGCATAGAACGAGCGGCCCGCCTCGGGGAACCCGTCCGTGAGCTGGTAGTCCTGATCGCCAAGGTTCTGCACGGCGAGGGTGGCGGTGAGACTGTCCGTCATCTCGATGTCGGCCGCGAGGTTCACGAGGAGGTACGACCCGGTCTTGTACCAGACGGTCGGCGCCGTGGTGGTGACCGTCCACCGCTGGCTGGCGTACTCGACGTTCGGCCGCACGGTCAGCCGCGGGATCGGCCGCCAGTTCGCATAGAGGAACGCCTTCCAGTCGGGGGCGCCCTGGGGCCGGAAGGCGGGGTTGGTGGGGTCGGTCAGCTTGCGGTGCAGCCAGGTAACGTTGCCCCCCGCGTCGAGGGTCTCGGAAAGCTGCGCCGCCACGCTGCCCTCGACGCCGTAATACTCGCCGTCGGCGGCGTTCTTGGTCTGGTTGACGTTGCCGAAGCCCGGGACGTTGACCGGGATCTGGATCAGGGCGTCCTTGAGGTCGGAATAGAACACGGCCCCGGTCAGCCGCACGCCCGGCGCGGCCTCGACTTCGGCGCCCAGCTCGAAGCTGGTGGCGCGTTCCTCTTTCACGTCTGGGTTGGGAATGGCCGTCCCCATGCGCGCGCTGAAGCGCTCGAACACCGTGGGGAAGCGGGCGCGGCTGGACACGCTGGCGTGCAGGCGGGTGGTGTCGTCCACCCTCCAGAGCAGGGCGGCCTGGCCGTTCAGCGCCTCGTTGTTCCGCTTGGGATAGGTCACGGGCAGGAAGTTGATGACGCTGTTCTGGGTCGTCGTGCCGACGACCTGGACGTTGACGTCGTTGGCGACCCTCAGGTCTGTCCAGTCGTAGGACGCGCCCACCACCAGATCCAGGTCTTCGCCCAGCGCGGTCGTGTATTCCCCGGCCACCGAGTAGGTGTGCTCGTCGTTGGTCTGGCGCGGCTCGGAATAGGGGGCGTTGACCGACGGATTGCCTGTCGCGGGCGTCCGCGTGAACCCGTCCTGGCGCTCGTGGTGGACGTCGCGCCGGGCGTAGAAGACGCCCTTGAGCTGGCTGGTGTCGCTGATCGCCCAGTCCACGGCGATGTTCCCGCCCACGGCGTGGTCCTCGTAGTAGCTGTTGAAGGCGCGCGGCAGGCTCTGGGTCGTCTGGGTGGCGCTGTCGAAGGCCGACAGCAGGTTGTCGAAGGTGTTGCGGTAGAGGCGCGTGCGCAGCGTGAGGTCGTCGCTCAACCGGGTGCGAGTGAGCAGCGCGAGGCTGTCGGTGTTCCAGTAGGGCCAGCTCCAGAACCGGGTGTTGGCGGCGTCGCGTACGCTGTACGGGGCGTTCTTCTCGCCCTCGCTGCGCGTGTAGTTGATCGAATATTCGTCGGTGTCGTTGGGTCGCCAGCCGGCCTTGAGATTGATCCGCCAGTCCTCCGAGCCCGAGTTGCCGCGAACGCCGCCGTTCTCCAGCGGGGTGGCGTCGAACTTTTTCGAGAGCGTGAAGTGGTCGCGGTCGGACCAGGCGCCGGAAGCCTGCCAGTAGAGGTCTCCGCTCACGCCGCCGACGCGGCCCGAGAGCACCCCGGCCTCGCCGCTCAGCCGGCGGTTGGCGAAGATCGAGCCCTGGAGGTCGGCCTCGAACGCCCGCGTGGGCTTGACCGTGACGAGGTTGATCGCCCCGCCGAGGCCGCCGGGTCCGTCTAGGACCGAGACGTAGCCCTTCGAGATCTGCACCTGCGCCAGGTCGGCGGTGAGGAAGCGGGCGAAGTCGATCCGGTTGTCCGCCGGCAGGAAGACCCGGACGCCGTCGATCGAGAGCGTCGTCTGGAACCGGTCGAACCCGCGGACGAAGATCACCCGCTCGTTGCGTGAGCCGCCGGTGTTCGAGGCATTGGTCCCAGGCACGAGCGACAGGGCCTGATCGACCGAGAACTTGGCGTAGCTGCGCAGGGTCTCGCCCGAGATCTTGGCGCCGCCGATCGCCTCGCCCGAGCGGCTCTTGGCGGTGACGACCAGCTCGCCGAGGTCGTAGACTTCCGTTCCGGCCGCCTCGCGCTCGGCGGCCTGGGCCACGACGGCGCTCAGGGCTAGGGTGGAGCCCAGCAGTAGGATTCTCAAAGTCATCGCCGCCCTCGTTCGCGTTATGTAGAGTCGCTACATAACGAATGGAGCCCTTGCCGTCATGCGACGCCGCGCATTGCTTTTTGCAATCATCACGGGCGTGATCCCGGCGGCGCCGGCGTACGCGGCCCAGGCTGCCCCAGGCCAGGCTGCCCCAGGCCAGGCTGCCCCAGGCCAGGCTGTCCCAGGCCAGGCTGTCCCAGGCCGGGCCCTGGTGGCGGTGGCCGCCAACTTCACCGAGCCGGCGCGCGAGATCGCCACGCGGTTCAAGGCCCGCACCGGGCACGATGCGGTGCTGAGCTTCGGCTCGTCGGGCCAGTTCTACGCCCAGGTCGCCAACGGGGCGCCGTTCGAGGTCTTCCTGTCGGCCGACCGCCAGCGACCCGAGAGGGCCGACGCCGAGGGGCTGGCGCAGCCGGGCAGCCGGTTCACCTACGCCGTCGGCCGGCTGGTGCTCTATTCGAGGACGCCGGGCCTGGTGGACGGGCGCGGAGCGGTGCTGCGGACCGACCGTTTCCGCAAGCTGGCGGTGGCCGATCCCAAGACAGCGCCCTATGGCCTGGCGGCCCATGAGACCATCGACCGGATGGGTCTGCGCGCGAGGCTGGCGCCGAAGCTGGTCCAGGGGACGTCCATCGCCCAGACCTATCAGTTCGTGGACAGCGGGGCGGCGGAGCTGGGCTTCGTGGCCCTGTCGCAGGTGGCCTCGGCCAAGGGGGGCTCGCGCTGGCTGGTGCCGGCCGGCCTGCATACGCCGATCGACCAGCAGGCGGTGCTGCTGAAGCGTGGTGCGGGCAACCCGGCGGCCCGGGCCTTCATGGCCTTTCTGAAGGGCGCCGAGGCCAAGGCGATCATCCGACGCTACGGCTACGAGGTCCCGTGACGCCTTTCCTGGATGTCGTCCTGCTGACCCTGCGGCTGGCGGCCGTCACCACGGTCATCCTGCTGCTGCTGTCGACGCCGCTCGCCTGGTGGCTGGCGCGTCGGCGTGGGTGGTTTCCGGAGATCGTGGGCGCCCTCGTCGCGCTGCCGATCGTGCTGCCGCCGACGGTGCTGGGCTTCTACCTGCTGATCGCCCTGGGGCCGAACAGCCCGCTGATGGCGCCGCTGCAGGCGCTGGGCGTCCATACCCTGGCCTTCACCTTCGAGGGTCTGGTGATCGGTTCGATCTTCTATTCCCTGCCGTTCGCCGTGCAGCCGCTGCGCAACGCCTTCCAGGCCGTGGGCGACGACAATCTGGACGCCGCGGCCACGCTGGGCGCCTCGCGCTGGGCCACCTTCGTCCGCGTGGCGCTGCCGCTCTCGGTTCCCGGCTATGTGGTGGCCGCCATTCTCACCTTCGCCCACACCATCGGGGAGTTCGGCGTGGTGCTGATGATCGGCGGCGGCATTCCCGGCGAGACGAACGTGCTGTCGATCGAGATCTTCAAGGCCGTGGAATCCCTGGAATGGGACCGGGCCCACGCCATGGCGGCCCTGCTCGCGGCCTTCGGTTTCGCCGTGGTGCTCAGCTTCCTGCGGCTGGAGCGGAGGATCACCATTCCCCTGCTCAACGCGCGGTAGACCGGCCCATTCCCGCCCTGCGATGGAAATCGGGCGATTCCACGGCGAAACAAGGTTCTTCGGCTCGCGCGCGGCGCGAATCCTCATACCTCTCTTTAAGCCTTGAAATGCCCAATTCCTCAGGGCAGAGGGACGCTGAAAGCCCGCCAGACAAAGCGCGCCGACTCGCCGCATCCTTACGTGTCAGTCGCGCCGGCTTTGGCCACCTCTGTCGGTCCGCCCCCTTCGCCCCCTTGCTCCAGGGCCCTGCATGATCTCGTCTCTCTTCGGCGCCATCTCGAACGACATCGCCATCGACCTCGGCACCGCCAACACCCTGATCTACATGAAAGGCAAGGGCATCGTGCTGAACGAGCCCTCGGTCGTGGCGCTGCGCAACGTGGGCGGCCGCAAGGTGGTCCACGCCGTCGGCATAGAGGCCAAGCAGATGCTGGGCCGTACGCCGGGCCACATGGAAGCCATCCGTCCCATGCGTGACGGGGTCATCGCCGACTTCGAAGTCGCCGAGGAGATGATCAAGTACTTCATCCGCAAGGTTCACAACCGCAAGGGCTTCGTGAACCCCAAGGTGATTGTGTGCGTGCCGTCGGGCGCCACCGCGGTGGAGCGCCGCGCCATCAACGATTCCTGCCTGAACGCCGGCGGTCGCCGCGTCGGCCTGATCGACGAGCCGATGGCCGCCGCCATAGGGGCGGGCCTGCCGATCCACGAGCCGACCGGTTCGATGGTGGTCGACATCGGCGGCGGCACCACCGAGGTGGCCGTCCTTTCGCTTTCCGGCATCGTCTATTCCCGCTCGGTCCGCGTCGGCGGCGACAAGATGGACGAGGCGATCATCAGCTACATGCGCCGCAACCATAACCTTCTGATCGGCGAGACCACGGCCGAGCGGATCAAGAAGGAGATCGGCACCGCCCGCGCGCCCGCCGACGGCGAGGGCCTGTCGATCGAGGTCAAGGGCCGCGACCTGATGCAGGGCGTGCCGCGCGAAGTCCGCATCAGCGAGAAGCAGGCGTCCGACGCCCTGTCCGAGCCGGTGGGCCAGATCGTGGACGCCGTGAAGATGGCGCTGGAAGCCACGCCGCCGGAACTCGCCTCGGACATCGCCGACAAGGGCATCATGCTCACGGGCGGCGGCGCGCTGCTCCGTGGCCTGGACGCCGAGATCCGCGACCATACCGGCCTGCCGGTCACGGTGGCCGACGATCCGCTGTCGTGCGTGGCCCTGGGCTGCGGCAAGGTGCTCGAACATCCCAAGTGGATGAAGGGCGTGCTGGAATCCACCCTGGCGTAAGGGCCGCGCCGCAAGGGCGGTAGGGGCGAACCGGGATGCCCTTGAGGGACAATCCGCTCGGCGAACTGAAGGTCCCGCTGACCTGGACGGCGGGGATCGCCTTTATCGTCGTGCTGATCGTCGCGGTGGCGGCGCTACTGTCGGATCGGCGCGAGGCGTTCGACACCGACGAGTACGGCAATCCCCGCACCCTGTCCGATCGGGTTCTCGCGCCCGTGGGCGAGATCGCCTCGGCGCCGGGACGGCTGACAGGCCAGGGCGTGGAAGGCGTGCGCGGCTACTTCTTCGCCGTCTCCGAGAACCGCCGGCTGCGCGAGGAGCTGGAGAAGGCGCGCCGCTGGCAGGAGATCGCCGTCTCCCTCCAGGACACCAACGAACGCTATCGCGCCATCCTGGGCCTGAAGACCGATCCGCCGATCCCGATGGCGAGCGCGCGCGTGGTCACCGACAGCCGTGGCCCGTTCGCCCAGTCGCGGCTGGCCAACGCCGGGACCGAGCGGGGGATCAAGCCCGGCAACCCCGTGATGAGCGAGAACGGCCTGATCGGCCGCGTGGTGGGCGCCGGCCAGGACGTCAGCCGAATATTGCTGCTCACCGATCCGGCGTCGCGCACGCCGGTGATGATCGACCGGACCAATTCGCGCGCCATCCTGACCGGCGACGGCGGCCCCAATCCGCGCCTCGAATATCTGCGCGGCTCGGCGGCGGTGCGCGAGGGCGACGTGATCCTCACCTCGGGCGACGGCGGTCTGCTGCCGCGCGGCCTGCCGGTGGGCGTGGCGGTGCGCGGGCTCGACGGCCGCTGGCGGGTGGCCCTGGCGGCCGACAAGGCGCCGGTCGACTACGTGCGCATCCTGTTGTTCGAAGACTTCACCCAGCTCGCCCGGACCCAGAACCTGACGCCGGCGGGCGCGCCGCCGCCCACGCCGGGCGCCGAGACCTTGCCGCCGCCGCCCAGGCTGGTGGCGCCGCCCCCGACTGCGGCGACGCCCGCGCCCAAGGCCGGCGCCTCGGCCCCTGCCGCTTCGCCGGCGCGCGGCGGCGCGACGCCGCCCGCCAAGGCCCCGCCATCGCCCGGGGGCGGGCGATGACCGGAAGCGCGGCCCGCGGCCTGCCGCCCTGGCGCTGGCTCGGCGTGCCGATGCTTCAGGTCATGGCGGTGACCTTCGTGTTCGCCCTGCCCTTGCGCTTCTGGGGCCTGTCGCTGCCCGAACCGCTGTTCGCCATGCCGGTGGTGTTCGCCTGGGCGGTGATCCGGCCGGCCATGCTGGCGCCGCCCGCAGCGCTGCTTCTGGGCCTGTTCCTCGACATGCTGTGGGGGACGCCGGCGGGCTTCTGGGCGGTCTGCCTGCTGTTGCCCTACGGTCTGGTGCTGGGCGGGCGGGGAATGCTGGCGGGCCAGAGCCAGCTCATGATGTGGACATGGTACGCCGCCGCCACGGGCGTAGCCCTCGGGGCGGGCTATCTCATCACCATGCTGGAGACGCAGGTGGCGCCCGATCCCGTAAGTGTGGGTTGGCAATTTCTCGCCACTGTCATTCTCTATCCGTTCGCGCACCGGCTGATCGACCGGTTCGAGGACGCCGACGTCCGGTTCCGGTGACAGGCCCATGACCCAACCCGCCATCTTCTTCGAGGAGGTCAACGAACGGCAGGGCGTGTTCCATCGGCGCGCCATCCTGCTGGGGGCCTGCGCCGGGCTGGGGATCGGCGCGCTCACCGCACGGCTGGCCTATCTCCAGCTCTACCAGACCGAACGGTTCGAGAAGCTGGCCACGTCGAACCAGTTCAACTTCAAGCTCGCGCCGGCGCCGCGCGGCGTTGTCGTGGACCGCAACGGCGCGGTCCTGGCGGCCAACCGCCCCAACTTCCGTCTTCTGGTGGCCCGCGACACCGGCCTCGACACCGAGACCACCATCAAGACCCTGGCCGAGTTCGTTCCTCTGACCGATGCGCGCCAGCGCCGGCTGCTGCGCGACATCAACAGCGCCCCCCGGCGCGCGCCGGTCTCGGTGATGGAGGACATGAGCTGGGAGCAGTTCTCCGCCATCAACATCCGGGCGCCCGAGCTGCCGGGCGTCACCGCCGACATGGGCGAGGTGCGGGTCTATCCCCACGGCGGCGCCTTCGCCCACGTGATCGGCTATGTGGCCAAGGTGAACCGCGAGGACATCGCCGCCACCGGCCCAAACGCCGACCCGATCATGATGCATCCCAGCTTCCGCATCGGGAAGCAGGGGGTGGAAAAGGCCTTCGACCTCGAACTCCGCGGCCGGCCCGGCGCGCGCAAGGTCGAGGTGGACGCCAACGGCCGCGAGGTGGGCCACGATGACGGCGGCGACATCGCGGCCATTCCCGGCCAGGAGATCCAGCTCACCCTGGACGTCGATATCCAGAACCGCGCGCTGGAGGTGTTCGGCGAGGAGAGCGGCGGCGCGGTGATGATGGACTGCCGCACCGGCGACATCCTCTGCATGGCCTCGGCCCCCTCGTTCGACGCCAACCGCTTCGTGCGCGGCCTGACCGGGGGCGAGTACCGGGCGCTGGCGAACTACGAGCGACGTCCGCTGCTCGACAAGTGCCTGTCGGGCCTCTACCCGCCGGGCTCCACCTTCAAGATGATGACGGCGCTGGCGATCCTGAACGCCGGGATCAGCCCTGAAGAGCGGGTGGGCTGCGGCGGCGGGATGAACTTCGGCGGCCGCTTCTTCCACTGCCACAAGCGCGGCGGGCACGGCTCCCAGAACCTGCACGACGCCATCAAGAACTCCTGCGACACCTACTTCTACGCCATGTCGCTCCGGGTCGGGCCCGACCGCATCGCCGAGGCGGCGCGCGCGTTCGGCCTGGGTCAGGTGTTCGACATCGGAATCCCCGGGCAGAAGAAGGGGACGGTCCCGGACCGGGCCTGGAAGAAGAGCTACTTCGCCAAGAACCCCGCCCAGGCCGAATGGTGGCCGGGCGAGAACCTCTCGTACGCGATCGGCCAGGGCTACCTCCAGGTGAACTGTCTGCAACTCGCCGTCATGACCGCCCGGCTGGCCAATGCGCAGAAGGCCCTGAACCCCCGCCTCGTCATGTCGGTGGGCGGCAGGGAGCGGCCGCGCGGCTCGGATGTCCCCGACCTTCCGTTCGATCCCGACCATATCGCCTACGTCCGGCGGGGCATGGCCGCGGTGACCGATGTGGGCGGCACCGCCTGGCGCGCCAGCCAGCTCGGCCTTGGCGACATCACCATGGCCGGCAAGACCGGGACGGCCCAGGTGCGCAACTACGACAAGGGCGGCCATCGCGGAAAGGGCGGTCCCTGGCGGCTGCGCGACCACGGCCTGTTCGTGGCCTTCGCGCCGATCGACGAGCCGCGCTACGCCCTGGCGGTGATCGTGCAGCACGGCATGGGCGGCTCCACCGCCGCCGCCCCCCGGGCGCGCGAGATCATGCGGACGGCCCTGCTGAAGGATCCCGAGATCCTGGCCCGCGTGCAGAAGCCGCTGCCGATGCCCCAGATGACGCCCGATCCCGAGCTGGACCTGCTGCCCGATCCGCCGACGCTGCTGACGCCCGACGGAGACCCGATACCCGCGTCCGCGCCGGCGACGCCGACCGCCCGAGGACGGCCCGCATGACCGCCTCCGCTCTCACCCGGCCCGGCGAACGCGACCGCCTGGTCGTCAAGCTGTCCGAGATCGACTGGCTGTTCGTGCTGGTGCTCTGCCTGATCGCGGGCGCCGGTTCGCTGATGCTGTTCTCGATCGCCGGCTCCTCGTGGCAGCCGTGGGCCTGGAACCATGCGTCGAGGTTCGGCATCTGCCTGCTGTTGTTGCTGGTCCTCGCGGTGATCGACATCCGGGTGTGGTTCGCCATCGCCTATCCGCTTTACGCGGTGGGCCTGCTGCTGCTGGTGGCGGTCGAGGTGGCGGGCGACGTTCGCCTGGGCGCTCAGCGATGGCTCTCTATCGGCGGGTTCAGTTTCCAGCCGTCCGAGGTGATGAAGCTGGGGATCGTGCTGGCGCTGGCGCGGCTCTATCACGGCGTCTCGGCCGAGCGGGCGCGGCTCTCCTGGTGGCTGCTGGTTCCGACGGCGATGATCGCCGCGCCGGTGCTGCTGGTGGCGCACCAGCCCGACCTGGGCACGGCCATGCTCATCCTGATGACGGGCGTGGCGATCGTGGTCCTGGCCGGCCTTTCGTGGAAGATCATCGGGGCGGGCGTCGCGCTCTTCATGGCGATCGTACCGCCGTTTGTCGCGTTCGTGATGCACCCCTACCAGCGCCAGCGGGTCATGACCTTCCTGGACCCGGAGAGCGATCCGTCCGGGGCCGGCTATCACATCCTCCAGTCGATGATCGCCCTGGGTTCGGGCGGCGCGCTCGGCAAGGGCTACGGCCTGGGTTCGCAGAGCCAGCTCAACTTCCTGCCCGAGAAGCAGACCGACTTCATCTTCGCCGCGCTCGCCGAGGAGTTCGGGTTCGTGGGCTGCGTCTCGGTGCTGGTTCTCTACGCCGCGGCGATCTTCATGGCGTTGCGGACCGCCTATGTCAGCCACAGCCATTTCGGCCGGCTGGCCGCGGCCGGCGTCACCGCCACCTTCACCGTCTACATGCTGATCAACGGGGCGATGGTCATGGGGCTGGCGCCGGTCGTGGGCGTGCCCATGCCGATGCTGAGCTACGGCGGCACCGTCATGCTGACCGTGATGATCGGCTTCGGCCTCGTCCAGTCGGTGCGCGTCCACCGCTACTCGGAGGTGACCAGCGGCAAGGGCAGCTTCGTGTGACGTGCGATGTCCCTTCCGCCCGGCGGAAGGGAAGCGCGCGGGGCGTCAGATCCGCAACGCCTGATCGGTCGCCCGGACCAGGGCGTCCACGACGCCCGGCTCGGTCGAGGCGTGGCCCGCGTCCCAGACCACCTCGAAGCGCGCGGTCGGCCACGCGTTCCGGAGCCGCCAGGCGCTTTCCAGCGGGGTCACCACGTCGAAGCGGCCCTGGACGATCCAGCCGGGGATGTCCTTCAGCACGTGGGCGTTCTCGATCAGCCAGTCGGGGGTGTCGAAGAAGCCGCCGTTGACGAAGTAGTGGCACTCGATGCGCGCGAACGCGATGGCGAAGTCGATCTCGTTGAACTTGGACGGCCGCGCCTCGGGGCCGCGGATCGAGATCGTGTCGCCCTCCCATTGGCTCCAGGCGGCCGCCGCCTCGGCCTGGACGCGGCGGTCGGGATGGGTCAGCCGCCGGTGATAGGCGGCCATCATGTCCCCGCGCTCCTCGAGGGGGATCGGCGCGCAGAAGCGGGCCCAGGCGTCCGGGAACATCATCGAGGCCCCGTCCTGGTAGAACCAGCGCAACTCGCGCGCCGTCACCAGGAACACGCCCCGCAGCACCAGGCTCTCGACCCGCTCGGGGTGCTTGATGGCGTAGGCCAGAGCCAGGGTGGAGCCCCACGATCCGCCGAACACGCACCACTTTTCGATCCCGAGGCGGACGCGCAGGCGCTCGATGTCTTCGATCAGGGTCCAGGTGGTGTTGTCCTCCAGACTGGCGTTGGGTCGGCTCCGGCCGCAGCCGCGTTGGTCGAACAGGACCATCCGCCACTTCGCCGGATCGAAGAACCGCCGCATGGTGGGGTTGATCGCGCCGCCCGGCCCGCCGTGCAGGATCACGCACGGCTTGCCGGTCGGATTGCCGCACTCCTCGTAGAAGATCTCGTGCGGTCCGCCGGTCGGCAGCCAGCCGCTGGAGAACGGCTCGCTCTCGCGGAAGAGGCCTCGCCGATGGGCGGAGGTCGAGACGGTGAGCGCCGGGGCGGTGCGGTCCATGCCCCTTTCTACTTCGGGAACCGCCTCTCCAGCCAGTCCAGGATCAGCCGGTTGACCTCCGCGGGCTTCTCCTGCTGCGTCCAATGGCCGGAACCGGCCACCATGTGCGTTTCCAGATCGCCGATGAACCCGGGCATGGGCTCGGCCGCCGATGGCGGCAGGACCGCGTCCCGCTCGGCCGTGATCATCAGGCAGGGGACGCCGTCGATGCGCGTCGCCTGTCCTTCGGTCATCTCCCAGTTCCGCGTGAAGTTGCGATACCAGCTCACCGGGCCGAAGAAGCCGCCCTCGCGGAAGGCGTCGGCGAAGACCGCCAGTTCGTCGGGGGGCAACAACGGCTCGCCGCCGGACGTGCCGTCCCAGGCCTTGAGCAGGTCCCGGAAGGCGAACGTGGAGCCCGACGCCGCAGCGGCGGTCATGGCCGCGGCGGCCGCCGCCGGATCCATCGGCTTGCGCATGAAGAACGACAGGGTTCGCGTCGTGTCGGCGCCCAGCACCGCTTCCGGCTCGTCCGGCGTCTGGAACCAGACGATGTACATGTCCGGCCCGAAGCGCTTGCGCATGATGGCGATGGGGTCGGCCGGCGCCCGCGGCGAGAAGGGCGTGTTCAGGCCGATGACGCCCGCCACCCGCTCCGGATGCATGAACGGCATCTGCCATACGACGAACCCGCCCCAGTCGTGGCCGCAGAAGACGGCTGTCTCCGCGCCCACGTGATCGAGCAGTCCCGCCAGATCCCCGGTGAGCTTGTCGATGCCGTAGTCCTCCACCCGGTCCGGCTTCGACGAGAGGCCGTAGCCGCGCTGGTCGGGCGCGATCACCCAGCGGCCGGCGTCGGCCAGCGCCTGGATCTGGTGGCGCCACGAGAACGCCAGTTCGGGAAAGCCGTGGCTGAAGACGATGGGGACGCCCTCCCGCGGCCCGGCCTCGTAGTAGGCGATTTCGACGCCGTTCACCGCCGCGCGCTTCACGGCGGGCATCATGGTCTCCAGCGCGGACATCGGCGGTTCTCCTGGCTTGTTGAACTCCCACCGACCCAGTAGGGCAGGCGCCGTGACGTCCGCCAAAGAGTCTTCGCCTTCCGGTTCGCCCCCCGCCACGCCCTGGGGGCTCGTCGTGCTGCTGGGGGCCATCACCGCGATGGGCCCACTGGCCATCGACATGTACCTGCCGACCCTGCCGGCGATCGGCGCGGATCTGAACGCCAGCCCCGCGGCGACCCAGGCCACCGTCGCCGCCTTCCTGGCGGGCATGGCGATCGGCCAGGTGTTCTACGGCCCCTGGGCCGACCGGGTGGGCCGTCGGCCGCCCCTCCTGATCGGAACGGCGATCTTCGCCGTCGCATCGGTGGCCTGCGCGCTGGCGCCCACGATCGAGTTCCTGCTGGCGGGCCGCTTCGTCCAGGCCCTGGGCGCCTGCGCCGGCGGCGTGGTGGCGCGCGCCGTGGTCCGCGACCTGTTCGACCACACCGAGACGGCGCGGGTGCTCAGCCTGATGATGCTGATCATGGGGCTCGCGCCGATCCTGGCGCCCATCCTGGGAAGCCTGCTGCTGGCGTTCGGCGGTTGGTCCAGCAGCTTCTGGTTCCAGGCCGTGTTCGGCGTTCTGATCACGGCCGCCGTGCTGACGCGGCTGCGGGAGTCGCGATCCGAGGCCGCGGCGATTCAGGCGGCCAGCGAGAATCCGCTGCAATCCTACCTGGCCCTGATCCGCCAGCCGCGCCTGGTCGGCTACGCCCTGGCCGGCGCCCTGAACGGCGCCACGCTCTTCACCTATATCGCCTCGTCGCCCGGCCTGATGATGGGCGCCTATGGCCTTTCGCCCGCCGTGTTCCCCTGGGTCTTCGGCCTGAACGCCGTCGCCGTCATCGGCGCGGGCCAGGTGAACCGGTGGATCCTGCGCCGCGTGACGCCGGATCGGGTGCTGGCGCGGGTCAGCCTGATCGCGGTGGGCGTCGCGGTCCTGCTGGTCTTGGCCGCGGTCACCGGATGGGGCGAACGGTGGAGCGTGCTGCCGCTGCTGTTCGTGCTGCTGGCCAGCTTCGGCTTCATGCAGGGCAACACGATGGCCGGCGCGCTCAGCGTGGATCCGTTGCGGGCCGGATCGACGTCGGCGCTCTCGGGTGCGGCGTCGTTCGCGGTGGGCGCCCTGGCGGCCAGCCTCGCCGGCGCGTTCCACGACGGCACCGCCCGGCCGATGGCGGTCGTGATGCTGGTGTCCCTCACCGGCTCGGCGCTCGCGCTCCACCGGCTGGCGCTGCCGAAGCCGCAGCCCTGAGGCTCGTTTCCGAGCTTCAACCCTGGGGGTCGATTCCGCGAGCGGCCACGACAAGGATCGCCCAGCCCGCCAGGAACATCAGCCCGCCGACGGGGGTGACCATCCCCAGCCAGCGGGGCGCGCCCAGGGCCATGGCGTAGAGCGAGCCCGAGAACAGCACCACCCCGCCCAGGAAGAAGGGCGGCGCCAGCCGGGCGCGCCGCGCGCCGATGTTCATGAAGGTGGCGCAGGCGAAGGTCGCCATGGTGTGCATGAACCCGTACATGGCGCCCGTGCGCAGCCACTCCTGCGCCTTGGGGTCCTGGACGCCGTGGGTCGCGAAGGCCCCCACCGCCACGGCGATGAAGCCGCCGGCCGCCGCCAGCGTCATCCAGTTGCGACGCGTCCAGACTCCCATGGATCCCCCGAATTCCTCAGCCCCACACCTGCGGCCGGCGATCCTTCCAGGGCGCTTCCTTCTCCAGCTGGGCGGCCAGTCGGAACAGGACGGCCTCGTCGGCGTACCGGGCGGTGAACATCATGCCGACCGGAAGACCGCCCGAGTCGGTCTCGATGGGAAGGCTCATCGACGGTTGGCCCGAGAAATTGAACGGCGGCGTGTAGGGGAAGACCCGCGCCTGGCGGCGGTTGACCTCCCTGGGCTCCAGGTTGACCGGGTCGATGAAGCCGATCTCGGGCACGGGCGTCCCCAGCACGGGCGTCAGGTAGATGTCCACGGCCTCGAAGAACGCGAGCGTGCGCCGGTTGAGCATCCGCGTCTCCTGGAGCGAGCGCATGGCGTCTGCGCCGGTCTGGCGGCGACCCGCCTTCAGCGTGGCCCAGGTGAGCGGCTCGAGCTCGTCCGGCTCGGGCTCGCGGCCGAGCTGTTCGATCAGGCGGTCCATGCCGGCGGCGAAGTTGGCCGCGGCGGCGGCCCCGCGCGAGGCGAAGAGGGCGCGGTAGTCCACACCCAGTCCCTTCTCCACCACCTCGTGGCCCAGGCCCTTCAGCAGGACGGCGGTGCGTTCGAGCGCGGCCTGGATCTCGGCGTCGATGGGTCGCCCCGCCGGCGTCTCGGACGACCAGGCGATGCGCAGGCGACCGGGACTGCGCTGGATCTCCTCCATGTAGGGCCGATCCTTCGGCGGGGCGGGATAGGAGGCGTACGGGTCGGGATAGCCGGTGGCGTCCAGCATGGCGGCGCTGTCGCGCACGGTGCGGGTGACGACGTGGTCCACCACATTGCCCAGCGCATAGTCGAAGCCGTCGGGCAGGTTGGGGTTGCGGTCGCGCGTGACCTTCAGCCCTACCAGGCCGCAGCAGGCGGCGGGAATCCGGATCGAGCCCAGTCCGTCCGAGGCGTGCGCCAGCGGGACGATGCCCGCCGCCACCGCCGAGGCCGAGCCTCCGGACGAGCCGCCCGAGATGTGGCCCGGGTTCCACGGGTTGCGGCAGGGCCCCAGTTCGGCGCTCTCGGTGGTGCCGGTGATGCCGTACTCGGGGGTGTTGGTCTTGCCCACCAGGACGACGCCGGCCTGGCGGTAGCGGGCGGTCAGTCCCCCGTCCTCGGCGTCCGTCAGTCCGCGGGCGAAACGGCTGCCGCAGCTCCGTGGCCAGCCGGCGACGGGCATCCCCAGGTCCTTGATCAGGAACGGCACGCCCCGGAACGGCCCGTCGGGCAGGTCACCGGCGGCGTCGCGCCGGGCGTCGTCGTAGCCCTTGTAGACCACGGCGTTCAGGCTCGGGTTGTGACGCTCGACGCGGGCGATCGCGGCTTCCGTCAGTTCGGCGGGCGAGACCTGCTTCGACCGGACCAGCTCGGCCAGGCCCAGGCCGTCGTATTCGGAATAGTCGTCCATCATCGGGCTCCGGCGGAGAGGAAGGCGAGTTTCTCGACCGGCGCGAGCCCGGGCGCCTGGCGTTTGAGCGCGGCGAAGGCGCCCTCGGCGGCGTCCAGCGTCTGGGCGATGTCGGTCTCGGTCATCGCGGCGCAGAGGAACATGTTGTGCCAGGGGTGTACGTAGACGCCTCGCGCCAGCATCTCGGACGACCAGCAGAACCCCTTCCTGAGGTCCGGGTCGTCGTCGAACAGGAAGAGCGGCAGGGTCGAGGGCCCGGTCTGGCGGAAGCCGAAGCCGGCCGCCGCCGCGCGCTCGGCCAGGCCGGCGCGGAGGGTCTCGCCCAGCGCCGTGATGCGCTCCAGATAGTCGGTCTCGCGGATCAGCCGCAGCGTCTCCAGCGCCGCGGCCATGGTCGCCGCCTGGAACCAGAACGAGCCGGTCACATAGATCGACGCAGCCGCGGCGCGGGCCTTGTCCGACCCGAGCATCACCGACAGCGGATGGCCGTTGGCCACGCACTTGCCCCAGGTGGACAGGTCGGGCTGCACGCCGATCCGGCTCCAGGAACAGTCGCGCGACAGGCGGAAGCCGGCGCGCACCTCGTCCACCACCAGCAGCGCGCCGGTGCGGTCGCACAGGTCGCGGGCCTTGCGGGCGTAGGCGGGATCGGGCTCTGCCTGGTCGACGAAGGCGTCGTGGCGGAACGGCGCGGCGAAGATGGCGGCCAGATCGTCGCCGGCCTGCGCCGCCGCAGCCTCCAGGCTGGCCGGGTCGTTGTAGTCGCAGAAGATCTGGTGCGCCCGGTCGGACGGGATCACGCCCGCGGGCCGGGGCGTGCACCAGGGCAGGGCGCCGTGATAGGCGCCGTTGGCCCGGATCACCGTACGCCGCTTCGTATGCGCCCGCGCCGTGGTGAGCGCCATGGTCGTGGCGTCGGTGCCGTTCTTGCAGAAGATCGCCCAGTCGGCGTGTGAGACCAGGGCCGTCAGCGCCTCGGCCAGCTCGACCATCAGGCCGGTGGGGCCGGTCAGCGTGTCGCCCTGGCCCAGCTGGCGGACGAACGCGGCGTCGATCTCGGGATGGGCGTATCCGAACAGGTTGGGGCCATAGGCGCACATGAAGTCCAGGTAACGCCGCCCGTCCGCGTCCCAGATGTGGGCCCCTTCGCCGCGCTCGAAGAACTGGGGATAGTCGTCCGGCAGCAGGCCCACCGACTGATGCCCGTACATCCCGCCCGGGATCACCGCGGCCGCCCGCTCCCGAAGCTGCCGGTCCCGGCTGTTGGCTCCGGCCATGCCGCGCCTCCCTTATCGCTGTTCAGGAGACTTTAGACGCGACGGCCGCGCCGTCTATGGCTCGCGCGCGGAAGGCGGGCTCACGGGCGGCGGGCGACTCCCGGTATGCGATGCTCCATGTCGCTCCCGGTGCGTCTCGGCCTCTTCTATTCGGCGCTGTTCGTCGGCACGGGCGCCAGTTCGCCGTACATGCCCCTGTGGTTCGCCGACCGGGGCCTCTCGGGCGCGCAGATCGGGCTGATCCTGTCGCTGCCGATGCTGGCGCGGGTGTTCACGGCGCCGCTGATCGCGGTCTGGGCCGACAGCTTCCGGCTGCGCCGCACCGCGTTGATGGTGATGAGCCTGGGCGTGACCGCGGCCTATGCGGCGATGGCGCTGCCGCTGGGTTTCGCCGGCTGGACGGTCGTCTGGTTCGTGGCCTCGTCGGCGTTCGCCACCCTGTCGCCCCTGGCCGACGTGATCGTCCTGAACCGTGCGCGCACCGACGGCTTCAACTACGGCTGGCCGCGCGGGATCGGCTCGGTGGCCTTCATCGTGGCCAACATCGTGGTGGGCGCCCTGCTGACCTGGGGGACGCCCGACCTCGTCCTGGTCTGGATCACCGCCGCCGTGGCGCTGAGCGCGCTCGCCGCGCGCTACCTGCTGCCGCCCGATCCCGTGCACGAAGGTGGCCAGACCGTCCGCGCGTCCGACCGGTTCGCCGGCCTGGGCGAGCTTCTGCGCGACCCGGCCTTCCTCACCGCGGCCGTCTCGGTGGGGCTGATCCAGTCGGCGCACGCCTTCTACTACGGGTTCTCGACCCTGGCGTGGAAGCAGCAGGGCCTGCCCGAGAGCCTGACGGGCGTGCTGTGGAGCGTCGGCGTCGTCGTGGAGGTGGCGTTCATGTGGTTCATGGAGCCCTGGCGTCGGAAGATCGGGCCCCGGAACCTGCTGGTGATCGGCGGCGTCGCGGCGGTCGTCCGCTGGACGGCCCTGGCGTTCTCGCCGCCCCTGTGGGCGCTGTTCCCGCTCCAGACGCTGCACGTGTTCAGCTATGCGGCGACCTTCCTCGCCTCGCTCCAGCTCGTAGAGCGCCTCTCCACCCCGCGCAACGCCTCGGCGGCCCAGACGATCAACTCGGCGCTGTCGGCCGGCGTGCTGATGGGGGTGGCGACGATGATCTCCGGGCCGCTGTTCGACCGCTTCGGCGCCCAGGGCTACCTGCTGATGTCGGCGATGGCGCTGGCCGGACTGATGGGCGCCCTGCGGCTCTATGGTGTGCGCCGCCTGGATCCGGCGTAGGCTCGCGGCATGGGCCTCAACCTCTTCGGCTGCGTCTGCGGCCAGTTCCACAGTTCCGGCGAGGGCATGGGGATGGACGCCGAGCGGGTCTCGGTCCCGATCCCGTTCTACGTGCTGGAGCATCCCGACGGTGTCGCGCTGTTCGACTGCGGCCTGCCGGCGGCCATGTGCGATCCGGAGGAGAGCTACCTGCGGGCCCTGCGTCCTCTGGGCATGGACGTCAGCCTGACGCCGGCCGAGACCGTGACGCAGCGACTCCACGCCCTCGACGTCGATCCCCTCCGGGTGCGCTACGTGGTGCTCTCCCATCTGCATTTCGATCACGCCGGGGGGCTGCGCGAGCTGCCCAATGCGACCCTGGTGGTGCAGCGGCGCGAGTGGGAGGCCGGGTTCGAGCCCGCGCTCTCCCAGCGTTACGGCCTGCGAAAGCGGTACTTCGACCTGGGCCACGAGGTGCGTCTGGTGGATGGTGAACACGACCTGTTCGGCGATGGCGCGGCCGTTTGTGTCCCCAGCTTCGGCCACACGCCGGGACACCAGTCGCTACGGGTCCGGAGCGCGGCCGGAGACCACATCCTCGTGGGCGACGCCTGCTACCACGCCGGCGTCGTCGAGAGCCGGCGCTTCCCGGCCATCTCGGATCACGCGGCGATGAACCGCTCCCTGGAGTCGCTCCTGGCCTTGCGCGCCCCCGAAACGGTGATGGTGTTCGGCCACGACCCCGACCAGTGGGGCGAACGGCCGGTGCTGCCCCTCGCGCGGTCCTGATGCGCCTCTCCGGGATTGACGTCGCGCGATCCTGACGTGGGGACAAGGTTGCCCGGGGCGCCGCCGTCTCGTCATCATGCCCGGCCAGTGGAGGACAAAACATGCGTGCGCTGAACGTCGCCGCCCCGTGGGGGCCCAACGCCATCAAGGTGGTGGACCTGCCCGATCCGAAGCCCGGCCACGGCCAGGTGCTGGTGCGGATGAAGGCGGTGTCGCTGAACTACCGCGACCTCCTGATGGTCAACGGCATGTACGGTCGCGGGGCCGCGTCGACGAACGATGTCATCACCCCGTTCTCCGACGGCTGCGGCGTGGTCGAGGCCGTGGGCGAGGGGGTGACCCGGTTCGTCGTGGGCGACCGGGTTGCGACCCTGTTCTTCCAGAACTGGGTGTCGGGGCCGCCGACCGTGGAGAAGCTGATGTCCGCTCTGGGCTTCCCGATCCCGGGCGCGGGTTCGGAACTCCAGGTGTTCAGCCAGGAGGGCCTGTCCAAGGTCCCCGCGTTCCTCACGGACCATCAGGTGGCGACATTGCCCTGCGCGGCGCTGACGGCCTGGCGCGGCGTGTTCCAGGACGCCCGGCTCGACCCCGGCGACACCGTGGTTCTTCAGGGCACGGGCGGCGTCTCGATCTTCGGCCTCCAGTTCGCCCACGCCGCGGGCTACCGCACGATCGTCACCTCGTCGTCGGACGAGAAGCTGGGTCGGGCCCAGGCGCTCGGGGCCGATCACCTGGTGAACTATCGCACGACGCCGGCGTGGTCGGGCCCGGTGCGCGCCGCGACGGGCGGCCGGGGCGCGGACTTCATCATGGAGGTCGGCGGCGGCGGGACGATTCACGAGAGCATGAAGGCCATCAAGGTGGGCGGGCACATCGCCGTCATCGGCGTGGTCGCGGGCGCGGGCGAGCCGTTCAATCCCGCGACGCTGATCGGCAATTCCGCCCGGCTTCAGGGCCTCTCGGTCGGGTCGCGCGACATGTTCGAGGCCATGTGCCGCGCGATCGAACTGCATCGGATCGAGCCGGTGGTGGACAAGGTGTTTCCGTTCACCGAGGCGCCCGCGGCCTTCGCCGCCATGGCCGGGGGCGAGCACTTCGGCAAGATCGTGCTGGAATTCTGAACCGCGACGGAGCGACCGGACGGGCGGCGAATCGCGCCTATCGTCCGGCGCGTTCGCGCTCCACGTCCTGGCGCAGGACCGACAGATCGTCGCTGATCTTGAAGATCGTGACGTAGAACTCGCAGAACGCCCGCCACAGCAGCACGGCCACGAACACGCCCAGCAGGCCGACGGCCAGCACGCCGAACGCCAGCAGGATGCCCCATCCGCCCTCGCGGATGGCCACGCCGATCGAGGCGCCCAGCACGCCGAACGCCATCACCCCGATGATGCCGAGCCCGGCCCAGTAGACGAGGTGGACGAGCGTGCCGGTGATCAGCCGCTCGAAGGTCAGCAGGTCCCAGAAGAACCGTCCGCCCGAGCCCTGGGGTCGCTGAGTTGGTCGCCGCATCCGAAACCCGAGTCTCCAAGCCGAGGCCCGAACCGCTATCAGCCGGGACGTCCCGCTGCAACGCCGACGGCGCGCTCTAGGGTCCGGGCCGGGGCGCCGTGAGGCGTCCGGCGGCGCCTCCGATCAGTCCGGCGATGGCCGATCCGGCCGTGCCGAACGCCAGCAGCGAGATCGGGACGTCGCCCAGGAAGACGGAGACGCCGATCCCCAGGAACGCGCACGCGCCGCCGCTGAGCAGGCCGCCCACGAGGCTGTCCGCCCAGCCGCCGCCCCGGATCCGGGCGTAGAACAGCCCCGCCAGCATCGAGATGCCCATGCCCCCCAGGGCGAACAGGTTGTCGCGGATCGGGGCGGAATAATGCCCGGCCACGACCATGCCCACCTGCGCCGCGGCGGCGGCCAGCGTGACGCGTCCGAAAATCCGCGTGTTCATGCGTTCCCCTCAAGTCTCCCGGTCGAGCGCCGACCGGCGGGAGGCCCGCCGCCTCCCGGGACGACGAGGCCTATATCGCGCCGACCGTCTTCAGCCGCGCCCGGGGGTGAACCTCGTTCTGGCTCATCACCGGGGTCTGACCGCGGAAACGCTCGATGATGGAGCGAACATAGGGCCGGATGGTCGGGCTGGTCAGGAGCACGGGCGTGTCGCCGGCCAGCGCGGCGCGCTCGAAGGTCTCGCGCACGCCCCGGATGAACTCCTGAAGCCGCGACGGCGCCAGGGCCAGTTGCTTCTCTTCCCCCGTCCCGACCAGGGCCTCGGAGAACGCGTGCTCCCACTCGGCCGAGAGCGTGACGATCGGCAGGGCCCCGTCGTCGCCGCGGTAGGCGTAGCAGAGCTGCCGGGCCAGCCGGCCGCGGACCTGTTCGACCAGGTTGGTGATCGAGGCGGTGTGCGGCGCGGCTTCGCCGATCCCTTCCAGGATGGCGCCCAGGTCGCGGATCGACACCCGCTCGCGCAGCAGGGCCTGGAGCACGCGCTGCACGGTGGTCGCCGAGACCACGCTCGGGATCAGGTCTTCCGACAGCTTTTTCTGCTCGTCCGGCAGGTCCTTCAGCAGCTTCTGGACCTCGGCGTAGGTGAGCAGGTCGGGCATGTTCTCCTTCAGGATCTCGGTCAGGTGCGTGGTCATCACCGTGGCCGGGTCCACGATGGTGTAGCCGCGGAAGGTGGCTTCCTCGCGCAGGGCGTCGTCGATCCAGGTGGCCGGCAGGCCGAACGCCGGCTCCTTCACGTGCTCGCCGGGCAGTTCCACCTGGGCGCCGCGCGGGTCCATGGCCATCAGCGAGCCGATCCGCACCTCGCCGGCGCCGGCCTCCATCTCCTTGATCCGGATGGCGTAGCCCATCGACGGCAGGCGCATGTTGTCCAGGATGCGCACCGAGGGCATCACGAAGCCGAAGTCGGCGGCCAGCGTGCGCCGCAGGGCCTTGATCTGGTCGGTGAGCCGGCGGCCTTCCAGGTCGTTGATCAGCGGCAGCAGGCCGTAGCCCAGCTCGATCTTGATCTCGTCGATCGCCAGGGTCTGGGCGATCGGCTCCTCTTCCGGCTCGGCGGCCACGGGCTCGATCTCGACCGCCGGGGGCTGCGCCGCCTGCTGCGAGCGGCGCCACGCCAGGGCGCCCGCGCCCACCGACAGGGCCGCGAAGGGGATGAGCGGCATTCCGGGGATGATGGCCAGCACGCCCGCGGCGGCCGAGACCATGCCCAGGCTGACCGGGTTGGTGGCCATCTGGGTCACCAGCGCCTTGTCGGCCGAGCCCTCGACCCCGGCCTTCGAGACCAGGAAGCCGGCGGCGATCGAGATGATCAGCGCGGGGATCTGGCTGACCAGGCCGTCGCCGATCGACATGATCGTGTAGCTGGAGAACGCCTGGGCCAGCGGCACGTCGTGTTGCAGCACGCCGATCAGGATGCCGCCGATGACATTGACGGCCAGGATCACCAGGCCGGCGATGGCGTCGCCGCGCACGAACTTGGACGCGCCGTCCATGGCGCCGAAGAAGGTGCTCTCCTGCTCCAGTTCCTTGCGGCGCTTCTTGGCCTCGTCCTGGTCGATCAGGCCGGCCGAGAGATCGGCGTCGATGGCCATCTGCTTGCCGGGCAGGCTGTCCAGGGTGAAGCGGGCCGCCACCTCGGCGATCCGGCCCGAACCCTTGGTGATGACCACGAAGTTCACGATCACCAGGATGATGAAGACGATCACCCCGATGGCGAAGTTGCCGCCCATCATCAGGCGGCCGAAGGTGTCGATGACGGCGCCCGCCCCGTGCGAGCCCTCGTGCCCGTGGCTCAGGATCAGGCGGGTCGTGGCGATGTTCAGGGCCAGCCGGTACAGCGTCGCCACCAGCAGCACGGTGGGAAAGGCCGTGAACTCCAGCGGCTTCTTGATCAGGATCGACGTCATCAGGATCAGGATCGACATCGCGATCGAGATCGACAGCAGAACGTCCAGCAGGAACGCCGGGATGGGCAGGATCAGGAGGACGACGATGCCCACGATGCCCAGGGCCATCGCGACTTCGCCGCGCATGACCATGCTCATCAGGTCGCGGGCGGTCGGCGCCGTGTCGTAGCGATAGGTGGGGCGGACGTCGGACATCAGGCGAGGGTTTCCGCGGCGAGGCGACCGATCCCGGCCATCACGGCGTCGCGCGCCTCGGGCGCGGTCGCCTGGGTGGAGAAGCAGCCGACGAGGATCGGCGCGCCCGCGGGCGGCCACAGGATGGCCACGTCGTTGGCGGTGTGGTGGGCGCCGCTGCCGGTCTTGTCGCCCGCGCGCCAGCCGGCCGGGAGGTCGGCCCGCAGCCGCGTGAGCCCGGTTGAGGCGGCCTCCATCCATCCGGCCAGCCGTCGGCGCGACGCGAGCGTGAGCGCCGGGCCGAGCAGCAGGCGGCGATAGCTGCCGACCATGGCGGCGGGCGTGGTGGTGTCGCGCGGGTCGCCGGGGATCGCGCTGTTCAGCTCGGTCTCGTAGCGGTCCAGGCGCGTCGCCCGGTCGCCCTGCGCGCGGATGTGGCGGGTGAAGCCGCGGGGGCCGCCCAGGGTCTTCAGCAGCAGGTTCGCGCCTGGATTGTCGCTCACCTCGACGATGGCTTGGCAGAGGGTTTCGACCCGGACGGCGCCGGCGGCGAGGTAGCGCGACGTCACCGGGGCGTGGGCCACCATGTCCGCGGGCGACAGCTGGACCTCACGGTCCAGCCGTTCGCGCCTGGCGTCCACCCTGGCCAGCACCGCGCCGGCCAGGAGGCCCTTGAAGGTCGAGCACATCGGAAACCGTTCGTCGGCGCGCCAGCCGAAGGTGCGGCCGTTGCCCGAATTGACGCCGAAGACGCCCAGCCGACCGCCGACCCGGGCCTCCAGCGACGCCCATGCTGGCGCCGCCGCCGCGTCGCTGGCGCCGCCCAGCAGGGCGGCCGCGCCGCCGGCCAGGACTGACCGGCGCGCAGGGCCAGGGCGCCGCGCGGGGGTCACGCCGCGCTCGCCCCCATCTGCGGTGCGGGGACCGGGACGCCGGCCTCGGTGTATTCCTTCAGCTTGTTGCGCAGCGTCCGGATCGAGATGCCCAGGATGTTGGCCGCGTGCGTGCGGTTGCCGAAGCAGTGTTCCAGGGTCTCGATGATCAGCGTCTGCTCCATCTCGGCGACGGTCTGGCCGACGAACGAGCGGGTGGCGGTCTCGGCGGCGGCGGCGGCGGCCTGGGCGGTGCGGGCGTGGGCGTCGGCGGGGGCCAGCGGCTGGCCGTCCGGCAGGCGGATGGCGGTCTCGTCGATCTCGGGGCCGATCGCGAGCAGCACCGCGCGATGCATGGCGTTTTCCAGCTCGCGAACGTTGCCGGGCCAGCGGTGGGCCGCCAGGCGCCGCTTGGCTTCGGGGCTCAGCGGCTTCTCGCCCATGCCGTTGGCGGCGGCGTACTTCTTCACGAAGAACTCGGCCATGGCGATGACGTCGCCGGGCCGCTCGCGCAGGGCCGGCAGGCGCAGGTTCACGACGTTCAGGCGATAGAGCAGGTCCTCGCGGAAGGTCCCCTCCTTCACGGCCTGCGCCAGGTCGCGGTTCGAGGTGGCCAGTATGCGGATGTCGACCTTGACCGGCTTGCTGCCGCCCACGCGGTCGATCTCGCGTTCCTGGATGGCCCGCAGCAGCTTGGCCTGGAGACGGGCGTCCATCTCGCTGATCTCGTCCAGCAGCAGCGTGCCGCCGTTGGCCTCTTCGAACTTGCCGATCCGGCGGGCGAGCGCGCCGGTGAAGGCGCCCTTCTCGTGGCCGAACAGTTCGCTCTCGAGCAGGTTTTCGGGGATGGCGGCGCAGTTGACCGAGATGAACGTCTTGCCGGCCCGGCGCGACTTCTGGTGGACGTACCGGGCGATGACTTCCTTGCCCACGCCGCTCTCGCCGGTGATCAGGATCGAGGCGTCCGACGGCGCCACCTGATCGGCCAGCTGGATGACCTGCTGCATGGCCGGGTCGCGCACCACCATCGGGCGGTTGTCGTCGCTGACGGCCGACAGGACCGCCGCGATCAGCTCGGCCTCTGGGGGAAGGGGGATGAACTCCTTGGCTCCGGCGCGGATGGCGTCGGCCGCGCGCTTCGGGTCGGCGGCGATGCCGCAGGCCACCACCGGCGCCCGGATCCGCTCGGCCTCGTTGGCCGAGATCAGGCCCGCGATGTCCAGGTCGTAGTCGACCATCAGCAGGTCCGCGCCCTGGCCCGCGCGGAGCGCGTGGGTGGCCGCCTCGATGGTTTCGACGTGGCTCACCTTGGCGCCTGCGCTCATCGCCATCTTCACGGCGGTGGAGAGCTGCCCGCTCAGTTTTCCGACGACCAGAAGCCGCATCCGTATAACTCCTCTGTCCACGCCGCCGTTCAGGCCTGCGTGTCGCCGTCCTTGATGATTTCGGTCATGGTCACGCCCAGGCGATCGTCGACGATGACGACCTCGCCGCGGGCCACCAGGCGGTTGTTCACATAGATGTCGATGGCCTCGCCGACCTTGCGGTCCAGCTCCAGCACCGAGCCCGAACCCAGCTGGAGGAGCTGGGCCACCGACATCGACGAGCGGCCCAGCACGGCCGAGATGGCCACGGGCACGTCGAACACGGTCGCCAGGTCGCCGGCGTTCTTGTCTTCGGCGAAGGTGTCGGCCAGCGCGCCGTCCTCCGGGGCGAATTCGTCGAGTTTCAGGTCTTCGTCGGCCATGGGATTCAGCTCTCCGAGCCGGGGATGAGGGGTTCGGCGTGCAAGCCCTCGGCGGCCAGGGCCGCGATCAGGGTCTGAGTTACGCGTTCGGCGGCCTGGGCGGGGTCGAAGGCCGCCTGGCCGTCGCCGAAGTCGAGGGTGAAGGCGTTGGGTCCGTAGGCTCCGTCGGGCTTGACCACGACGGCGCCCTCGAAGCCCAGGTTGCGGGCGGTCTCGTCCAGGACGCCCGCGAGGGCCTCGGCCAGGGCGGGCTCGGCCGAGACCACCAGCCGGGGCTGGGCGTCGATCTCGCGGGCCAGGGATTCCAGCGCGGCCTGCACCGGGGCTTCGGGGAACCGCGCCAGCGCGGCGTCGGCGATCGCGCGGGCGCAGGCCAGAGCCAGCCCGGCCGATCCCTGCCGGTGCTCGTGCGCCACCTCGGCCAGCCGGGGCAGCGCCTGGGCGCAGGCGGCGGCGATCTGGCTCAGGGCGTTCGCCTGCTGGGCCGCCACTCCGGCCAGCGCGGCGCGCTCGCCTTCGGCGCGGGCGGCCTCGCGGATCTGCTCGACCTCCTCGATCGGGAACAGGCGCTTGGGCCGGGGCGCCTGGAAGGCCACGCCGCCCTTGGCGTCGAACTCGGTGTCGAAGGCGAATCTGGCGAGGGCTTCGGACATCAGTAGACCAGTTCGTCGTCAGAGCCCGAGCCGGCCAGCATGATCTCGCCCTTGTTGGCGAGGTCCTTGGCGACCTGGACGATGTTCATCTGGGCCTGGTCGACATCGCGCAGGCGGACGGGGCCCATGCCTTCCATGTCTTCGCGCATGATCTTCGCGGCCCGCTCCGACATGTTCGAGAAGAACATCTCGCGCAGGCTGTCCGAGGCGCCCTTCATGGCCAGGCCCAGCTGATCCTTCTCGACCGTGCGCAGCAGGGTCTGGACGCCGCCCGGATCCAGCTTCGACAGGTCCTCGAACACGAACATCAGGGCGCGGATGCGCTCGGCCGCCTCGCGGTTGCGCTCCTCCAGCGCGGTGATGAAGCGCGACTCCGTCTGGCGGTCGAAGGCGTTGAAGATGTCGGCCATCATTTCGTGGCTGTCGCGCTTCGACGTGCGCGCCAGGTTCGACATGAATTCGTTCCGGAGCGTCTGCTCGATCTTGTCCAGGATCTCGCGCTGCACCGGCTCCATGCGGAGCATCCGCATGACGCACTCCAGGGCGAAGTCCTCGGGCAGAGCGGCCAGCACGCGCGCGGCGTGCTCGGACTTGATCTTCGACAGCACCACCGCGACGGTCTGCGGGTATTCGTTCTTCAGGTAGTTGGCGAGAACGGCCTCGTTCACGTTGCCCAGCTTGTCCCACATGGTCCGTCCGGCCGGGCCGCGGATCTCCTCCATCAGCGAGTCCACCTTGTCGGGGGGCATGATGGACGTGAGCAGCTTCTGGGTCTGTTCGAACGAGCCCATGATCGCCCCGGTGCCCGAGGCGCCCGAGACGAACTCCACCAGCAGTTCCTCGACCACGCCGGCGCTCACCGTGCCGAGGCTGGCCATGGCCTGGGAGATCTCCTTGATCTCCTCTTCGTCCAGCGACTGCCAGACCTGGGCGTGTTCCTCGCCGAGGGCCAGCAGGACCACGGCGCACTTCTCCGCCCCGTTCAGTCGGGAAGGATCGACGATGTTTTTGGAGCCGGAGCTGCGGGTGGCCGCCATCAGGTCGTCTCATGCAACCAGGAGCGAAGGATCGCGACCGACTCGTCGGGGTGGCGCTCCACGAATTCCGAGACCTTCTTGACGGCGCTGGCGCGGACCTGACCGTCGACGCGGGCCATGTCGATCCGGCTCTCGCCGTCCGGGCCGGGCAGGGCCAGTTGGCCCGAGCCGTCGGCGGCGAGCTGCATCGGCTGGCCGTCCGGGCTGACCATCACGCGCTGGGCCATGGGACCCGCGGCGATCAGGCCGCCGCCGCCCGGCGCGCCGCCCTTGCCCTTGCCGCCGCCCAGGAGCGGGCGGGCGACGAAGAAGATCATCAGGACGCCGACGATGCCCAGCACGGCCAGTTCGACCGCCCGCATGATGTCGTTCTTGTCGAAGCCCATCAGGGGGTTGGCCGCCTCGACCCCGCCGGTGGCCTCCGGGGTCGGGAACCGCACGTTGATGACGCTCACCTGGTCGCCGCGGTCCTGGTTGAAGCCCACCGCCGTGCGGACGAGCTGCTCGATGCGTTGCATCTCCTCGGCCGAACGGGGCGTGTAGGCGCCGGGCTTGCCGTCCGCGCCCGGGGCGGCGGTGGCCCCGTCGACGGCCACCGCCACCGACAGGCGCTTGATCTGGCCGGGCTCCTGCACCTCGGTGCGGACCGTCTTCGAGATCTCGTAGTTCGTCGTCGAGTCGGTGCGGCCGCTCGTGGACGAGTTGTTGGCCAGGTCCGACCCCGGCGCGCCGGGGATGTTGGCGGCGGCGCCCACCTGGCCGACGCCGTTGGCGTCGTTCTCGCGGGCGCTTTCCTCGCTGGTGCTTTCCGACCGGATGACCTGGCCGTCGGGGTCGAAGGTCTCCTGCTGCACGGTCACCCGCGCCAGCTCGACCTCGGCCGAGACGTTGACGCGCGCCTTGCCGGCGCCCACCACGCCTTCGACCAGGTTCTTCACCTGCTTGGCGATGCGCTGCTCGACCTCGGACTTGCGGCCGTCGGCCTCGGCGGCCATGCCCACGTCGCCGCCGCTCAGGGTCTTGGCGTGCTGGTCCACGACCGTGACCCGGTCGGGTTTCATGTTGGGCACCGCGCCCGCGACCAGGTTCTGGATCGCCCGCACCTGATCGGCGCTGGGATCGCGGCCCCCGACGGTGATGTTCACCGACGCCGAAGGCTGTTCGGCCTCGCTCTCGAAGAGCTGGCGCCGGGGCAGGACGAGGTGGACGCGCGCGGCGCTGATGCCTTCCAGGCCGCGGATGGTCCGGGCCAGTTCGCCTTCCAGCGCGCGCTGGCGGTTGAGCTGCTGGACGAAGTCGGTCTGGCCCAGCGCATTGGCCTGGTCGAAGATCTCGTAGCCCACCGAGCCCGCGGTCGGCAGGCCCTTGCCCGACAGCATCAGGCGGGTCGACGCCACCTGATCCCGGGGCACCATGATCGTGGAGCCGTCGCCCTTGACCTCGTATTTGACGCCCGCCTGATCGAGCGCGGTCGTGATCGAGCCGGCCTCCTTCAGGTCCAGGTTGGAATAGAGCAGGGCCTTGGGCTGGCCCAGGTTCAGGAAGATGGCGGCGCTGACGGCGGCGAGGCCCGCGGCGATGCCGAGGATCGCGGCCAGGCGGCCGACCCCGAAACGCTGCACCAAGGCCGTGAACTGATTCAAGGCGACTGGCCCCTTCCCCACACGCGAGAGGGACGCGCAGGCGCGCTCGCCCCCTCAGGTAGGCAGGATTTACCCAGTCCTTGGTTAAGGCCCGGTTTAGACTTGGCCGTAGCTGAGGCGGTTCTTGTCGCGACCAGGCGCCGCAGGGGGCGCCCGATGTCGACCTACCGGCTCCAGGGCTCCAGCGCCCCGTTCAGGGCCAGCAGGACCGAGAAGCCGGCGTAGATGAGCACGGTGAGGGTGAACAGCAGCTTGCGGCCGGCGCTCCAGCTGTCGACCCGCCGTCCGCCCTGCCAGACCGCCGGCAGCGCGGCGATGGTGATCAGCGTCAGGGCGGCCAGCACCAGCGCGCAGGCCGAGGCGGTGACGATCAGGGCGCCGGGCCAGCGGTAGAAGACGGCCTCCAGGTCGCTCGCCCCGCTGGCCCACATGGCGAAGAGCAGGATGGCGACGAGGCAGAGTCCCGCCTGCAAGGCCTGGATCAGTCCGGCGCGGGCCTGGATCTGGTTCTGGCGCACCTCGCGGCGGCTGCGCCAGACCAGGCCGACCAGGGTGGCCGCCGAAGCGAAGGCGGCGAGGCCTGCCGCCAGCGCCAGCGTCGACAGCCGTTCGGTGAAGCCGGCGCGCTGCTGGGTCGAGGCGTTGAACGCGTCGCGGAAGCTCACGGCCCGGCCGTCCGCCATGCGGAACCAAAGCCGCTGGTCGCCGTCGGCCGACACGAACCGTCCCTCGTCGACAGGGCCGTCGGGAACCCACGCCTGCTCCTGGCCCATCCGCACGGTCAGCAGCCGCCCGTCGCGGGTGACGACCACGTCCACGGCGCCGATGAACAGCCCGACGAAGCCCTCCAGGCCGCCGTTGGCGCGGCGGGTGGACAGGTACGCGCCTTCGAAGCGCTGCGCCGCCTTCGCGAGGTCGGGCGAGCCCGGGCGCGGGAAGGCCGCCGGCGCGGCGTAGTAGCGTCGCACCAGCGCGCCCGGCAGGGCGCCGGCCAGCTCGGCGCCGCCCGCGCTGTTCGTGCTGACGAAGACGCCGAGGTCCAGCGCCGGCGAGACCACCATGCTCGAATGGAAGGCGAGGGTCGCGCCGTCGTGCCCGTAGCCGCGGAACCCTCCGGGAAGGTGGTAGGCGATGAAGCCGTGGGGCCAGCCGTTCATCCCCTCGGGCGTGCGCTGGAGGGGCGTGCGGAACGCCTCGGCGGCGCGGACGCCGTGTATGGTGACGCCGTTCCACGTGCCGTCGCCCAGCAGCGCCAGCATGTACCGGGCCATGTCTCCGGCCGTCGACGAGACCGAGCCGGCGGGCGCGGCGTGTCCGACGTACTCGTAGCTGTGGGCCTTGAACCCGCCGGCCTGCCAGCCAAATCCGTCGGTGACGTCGGGCCGGAGCCGCGCGGGCATGGCGCCCGGTAGCCCGCGTCGATCGGGGCGCGGCTCGCGGAAGGTGGTGTGGGTCATGCCCAGCGGCAGGAAGATCTCCTCCTCGGCCATCCGTTCGAAGGTCTTGTCCTTGCCGAACGTGACCGCCGCGCCGGCCAGGGCGGTCCCGTAGTTGGAGTAGCTGGACAGGACGCCCGGCGCGCGGACCCGGTCCGGCCGCTCCTGGCGCAGGTAGAGTTCGAGCGGTCGCACCCGGCGGGCGTTGTTCTCGAACAGTTGCCCCAGGGCGCGGTCCTCGAGACCGGGCGAGTGGTCCAGCAGGCTTCGGACGGTCACCTCGCGCAGGCGGCCGGGCAGGCGCGCGCGTTCGGGCAGATAGAGGTTGATCGGGGCGTCCAGCCGGATGCGGCCGGCCTCCACCTCGTTCATCAGCAGGATCCACGTGAACGTCTTCGAGATCGAGCCGATACGGAACAGGCTGCGATCGGGATCGACGGGTCGCCGCGGGTCCAGCTTGGCGAAGCCATAGCCCTTCTTCAGCACCACCTGGCCGTTCTGCACCACCGAGACCGTGGCGCCGGCCACGTGCTCGCGGGTCATCGCGTCGGTCATCCAGCCGTCGACGAACGCTTCCAGGTCGGCCGGATCGATCGGCTGGCCGGGCGCCAGGCGCGCGCCGGGCCGCATCGGCTCGCCGGGCGTCGCGGTCGCTGCGGGGGGCGAGGGGGCTGCGACCGGCGCGGCGCGGGCGGGCGCCTTGCGCGGGGCGACCTGGCTGTAGGGGATCGGCGTGTCGGGCAGCGCGGCGTCCTGGGCGGCGGCCGGCGCGGCCAGCAAGGCCGCCAGCAGGGCCGAAAATAGGGCCAGGGCCGAGGGAATCGCGTTGGCGAGTCGCCGCATGGTCGGGTTCGCTCCGCTGCTGGTTGCGCCGAACATATCACCTCGGTTGAGTCGCGCGGCCCGTCTTCCCCTTGGGCCGAGAATCGACATGGATAACAAGGGCGAACGCTGTATATCGGCGATCTGACACGCCTCGTCGCGGAGTTCCCGCATGGCCCTGCGCCGCCCGATCGTCGCCTCGCTCGCCGCCGCCTTCGCCGCCGCCGTCCTGGCGGCGCCCGCCCAGGCCGCCACCTTCCAGAACGGAAGCTTCGAGGACATCGTCTCCAACTGGACGGCCGACCCCAGCCTCGTCCAGACGTTCACCGAGTTCAATCACCGCAACGAGGCGGGCGAGGTCACCTACACTTACCTGCCGGTGGACGGGCTGCTGCTGGGGGTGCTGACCGCCCCTTATGAGGCCGATACCCCGTTCGTGATCAGCCAGACCTTCACCACCGTAGGCGGCCTGTTCTCGGGGTGGGCCGCGTTCTCGGGCGGCGACGCCCTGCCGTGGAACGACGCGGCGTTCGTGCGCCTCGTCGGCCCGGGCGGGATCGTCAACCTCTTCACCTCCGACATCGCCGGCGTCGGCGACTACGGGCATACGCCCTGGAACCCGTTCTCGGTGGTGCTGGCCGCCGGAACGTACACCTTCGAGGCGGGCGTCTCGAACGCTTCGGACCCGTTCGATCCCAGTTTCCTGATCCTGGACGGCATCACCCTGGCGGAAGTTCCCGAGCCGGGGACCTGGGCCCTGATGCTCACCGGCTTCTTCGGCCTGGGCGCAGCGCTGCGCCGTCGCCGTGCGCGGGCGCTCAATCCGGCCTGAGGCCCTTCTCGAAGGCGTACAGCGGCAGCATCGGCCGAAGCTGCGGGCCCACCCAGATCTGCGGCTCGGACGGCGGGGTCATCTTCTCCGCGGCCTCGCGCATGCGCACGCATTCCTTCACGGCTCCGGCCAGTCCGCTGAAGTCCCGCGTGTTGGGCATGGACGACAGGAAGCAGTCGTCGAAGAAGGGATACTTGTTGTCCTGGCCGCAGCCGAACGAGGTCCGGTCGGGCCGCGCCGCCGTCAGCACCATGCGGTTCGGCTTGGCCAGCGCCGGCACGTAGACTCCCGAGAAGCAGGCCGAGATCACCACCACGGTCGGGCGATCTCCGCACGTCTGGTCCAGCATGCTGGCCAGCATGGCGGGGCGCAGGATGCCCTGGTCCACCTGCGCCCCCTGCGGCAGACCGTGCGACGTGAGATAGAAGAGGCAGCCGCTGCGCGCGCGGCCGACCCCCTCGACCAGCGCGTTGTAGATGGCCCGGACGTCCGATTTCTCGGGCCGGGTGTCGCTGTAGCGTTCCGGCCGCACCGAGAACTGGCGGATGTTGCCCGCCTGGAATCCGGCCTGGCCCAGCGCCAGGGTCACGTCGCGGCGCGCGTTGTCGAAGCCTTCGGTGGGGCCGCCGTCGGCCGCGTGCCAGTCGCCAGCCACCACCACCGCGGCCCAGTCGGCGAAGGCCGGCGCGGCGAAGACCGGCGCCCCGCCCGCCGCCGCCAGCCAGAGGCCTGCGAAGAGGGAGAGGAGCCGGGCCAAGGAGCGAGGCCTACTTCTTGTACTTCTGGAAGGGGGTGGGAATGGCCGTGCCCGTGGCCTTGGCCAGCAGCCGGCCTTCGGGATCGTAGAGTTCGCCCTCGGTGAACGCCACCTGGCGACCCCACTTCACGACCTTGCCGATCCCCTTGATCTTCCCGGGCTGTCCGGGGCGCAGGAAGCTGGTCTTCATCTCCAGCGTCGGGGCCACCGCGGTCATGCCCGAAGCCACCATGCAGGCCACGCTCATCGCCTCGTCCAGCATGGCGCAGAGATACCCGCCCTGGATCTGCTTCATCGGATTGAGGAGAAGTTCGGCCTTGGCGTCGAACTCGACTTCCACCGAACGCTCGGCCTGGTTCACGGCCACCATCCGGAAGCCCAGGGTCTGAGATCCTGTGGGCTGGTTCTTGGTCCGCAGGAAGCGCGCCAGGATGGCTTCGTCCGTCAGCGTCTCCGCCTCGGGGCTCGCGACGTCGGTCATACGGTCATTTCTTCCGGAACTGGTCGAGGGAAACGATGGTGGCCTCGCCCTTGGGGGGCTCCTCGGCCTGGGGTTCGGCCCTGGCGTCCGACTTGGGCTCGGGGCGGGCCTCGGACGGCGCCGACGGCGGCGGCTCGAACTGCAACAGGAACTGCACCGAGGGATCGTAGAACCGGGTGATGGCCGCATACGGGATCGACAGCCGCTTGGGCTGGCCGCCGAACTGTAGCGTCACGGAGAAGAACGTCTCGCCCGGCGCCAGATCCCAGTACTGGTGCTGGAGCACGATGGTCATCTCGTCCGGATACTTCGACAGCAGATCGACCGGTCCCGACACCCCCGCCGCGTCGGTCTTGAACGTGATGTAGAAATGGTGCGAGCCGGGCAGCCCTTCGGGCGACGCGGCGCGCTTCAGCGAGGCCTTGGCCACGCCGCGCAGGGCGTCCTGGGCCATCGCCTCGTAGTTCATCAGATCCTGAACCGGCGGCTCCTGGGCCACGCCATCACTCCGAGCGGGGGACAATCCTGTGAAGGTAGCGCCTGCCGCGGCCTGCGCAAAGGCCGCTGGCGGAAATCTCGCCCGGCGCCGGGCGTGGTGCGGCGCGGCGGTCAGTCGCCCACGCGCACGACGATCTTCCCCACATGCCGCGCCGCCTGGAGGTGCGCGAACGCGTCGCGCGCCTCGTCGAAGCCGAACACCCGGTCGATCACCGGCGAGAGGCCGGCCCCGCTCCAGGCCCGGACCAGATCCTCCAGCGCGGCCCGGTCGCCGACGCCGATCGAGCGGACGATGGCGTTGCTGCCCTTCAGGAGGAAATAGTCGATGCCGGGGTTGGCCTCGCTCAGGAAGCCGATCAGCACCACCTCGCCGCCGGGACGCACCGCGCGCAGCGATTCCCCGACCGTCGCCGGGCCGCCCACCTCCACCACGCAGTCCACGCCGGCGCCGCCGGTCAGCGCCTTGCGGACGTGGCGGCCCCACTCCGGGATCTCGACGTAGTTCACCACCTCGTCGGCGCCCAGCGCGCGCAGGCGTTCGGCCTTGGCCGCCCCGGACGTCGTCGAGATCACCCGTGCGCCCATCGCCTTGGCCAGTTGCAGGGCGAAGATCGAGACCCCGCCCGTCCCCAGGGTCAGCACCGTCGAGCCGGCGCGCACCGGCGTCTGGCCCGACAGCGCGGTCCAGGCCGTGGTGGCCGCGCAGGGCAGGGTGGCGCCGTCCTCGAACGAGATCCCGTCGGGCAACGGGATCACCGCCTCCTGCGAGACGACCTTGTACTCGGTGAGCCAGCCGTCGGCGCCGCTGCCATAGGTCTGCATGGCCACGCCCTTCGGCGGCCGGCCGCCGAACCAGCGGGGGTGGAAGATGCTGATGACCCGGTCGCCGGGGCGGAAGGCGGTCACGCCTTCGCCGACCGCCACGATCTCGCCGGCCGCGTCGCTGCACGGCACGAGCCCCGGAATGGCGTCCCACACATAGCGGCCCAGGATCACGGCGATGTCGCGATAGTTCAGCGAGACGGCGCGGACGCGGACCAGCACCTCGCCCCGCTGGGGTTCCCCGACGGGTTCGTCCCGCGCGCGCAGGCTGTCGAGACTGTCGGGCTTGTCGAAGCGATAGGCGCGCATGGTCGACCCTTTTGCGGATGAGGCGGAGGATTCTGTCGCCCCGCTCGCCGCATTGTTCAACCGGGAACGGGACCAGAGCGCCCCCTGAGCGGCCTGAAAGAGAGGAGGGCGCCTCTGCGCGGGTGTGGAAGGTGGAGGGCTTCTGTTGCCAGGCGCCCCCTGAACGGGTCTGGAAGAGAGGAGGGCGCCTTTGCGCGGGAGTGGAAAGTGGAGGGCTTCTGTTGCCAGGCGCCCTCCGGGCCCCGCCTAGGGATCTGAACCCCTAGGACTTGGTTCGGATGTTACCGGACCGCATTACGCAGCCAGGCGAACTTCCTCAGCGAAGTTATCGTTCGCATTTGGTTTAAGACCCGGAACGGTGGGTCAGGCCGAGAGAAAGCAACGCCTTTAGACGTCTGTCGATGCTGATCGGCCCCGCACTGCCCGGCGATAACCCGGGGAAGATTGGTGGAGCCGCCGGGAATCGCACCCGGGTCCAGTCCGCTTATTATGCGCGCGTTTATCTCCATAGTCGGGCGAACCCGACGCCCCACATATAGACCCTAAGGTCCGGGAATTGAAGGCGCCGCAGAAGGCGCCGCAGTCAGGCGATCCGGAGCGGGGGTCGGCGGCTCCGGCTCCTGTTCGGGCGCGCCCTCTCGTCCGGGGGCCGGGCGCGGCGCGTCCGGGTTGGGCTTGAGCCGTCCGCCGTCCGCCAGCAGCCGGGCGTGCGCCTGCCGTGCGGCCGAGAAATCGGCGCCGCGCGGGAAGACCGCGTCGAAACGGCCGTCGTGGCCCAGGCCCGCGCCCATCACTGCCTCCAGCACGTCCGCAGCCTCGCCCACCTCGGCCGGATCGCAGGCGCGCCGCAGGGTGACGGTCCGGCCGGGAACGGCCATCACCAGATCGTAGGCGGTTCCGTCCAGGCAGACGGCGTCGGCCGCCCCCGGCTCCTCCACCCGCACGTCGCGCGGCGACGTCCACAGCGCCTGGCGCGTCAGCGCCCGGAACCGGGCCGCCGCATCCTCGGGCAGCGCCGCGTCGAAGCCCATCCGCCGGCCGATCAGCGCGTCGCAGCAGGCCAGGCCTGCGCGCCCCTGGACGAACGCCCGACCGTCGCCGCGGACGGTCACCCGGACCACGGCCTGCCGCACGTCGCCTGAGGGCCGGGCCCACACCTCCAGCACCGCCTCGTCCCGCCGCAGGACCTGCCACTGCAGGGGCTTCAGCCCCCAGAGGCGATAGGTGGACGGATCGACGCCGCCGACGGGCTCGGGCAGGCGCTCGCCCCGCCGAAGACGTCGGTCGCCCAGGGGGTCGGCCGCCTCGGGCGGAACCGGCCGCTTGTCCGTCCACCAGGTCTGCGGGTCCGGGGCGGGAAACGGCCAGACCTCGGCCTCCGCGGGAGACAGGTCGTCCGGCGGCGGCCGCGGCCCTTCCGGCAAGGCGGGCGCCTTGCGCGGGATGGGGACGATCAGCGGGATCTGGCCATACGCCGGCGCGCTCTGGGCCAGGGTCGCGAGGAGGCCCGTGGCCAATCCGATGGCCAGTCCGATGGAGGGGACGGCGGAGGCGGCGCGAAAGAACACGCCGTCGAAAGAGCCTCAGGTTTGCGCCGGTTCCGTGGCGCGGTTCTCAGAAGACCTCGACGCCCCGTTGCAGCGACAGCACGCCGGTGCGCGACACCTCGACCAGCCCCAGCGGTCGCATCAGGCCCACGAACTTGTCGACCTTGGACGACGCACCGGTGATCTCGAAGACGAAGCTCTCGTGCGTGGTGTCCACCACCTTGGCGCGGAAGATGTCGGCGACGCGCAGCGCCTCCACCCGCTCGACGCCCGTTCCGCGCACCTTCACCAAGGCCAGCTCGCGCTCCAGGCCGTTGGGGTCGCGGGTCACGTCCTGCACGTGGCGGGTCGAGACCATCTTCTGGAGCTGCGCCTCGATCTGGCCCAGCACCTGGACGGTGCCGCGGGTCACGATGGTGATCCGGCTGGTGTGAGCCTGGCCGTCGGTCTCGGCCACCGTCAGGCTGTCGATGTTGTAGCCCCGCGCCGCGAACAGGCCGACCACCCGGTGCAGAACCCCCGGCTCGTTGTCCACCAGCACCGCGAAGGTGGCGCGGCTCTCCTCCTGGTCGGCGTGGGAGAGGTCGTAGACGGAAGCGGGCTGGGGTGCGGGGTCGGTCATGCGGCGGGTCCTCGGCGATCGGCGCTCAGGTGTCACATGCGCATCAGGGCCGCAAGCGGTCCTCGCTCGAGCTGCGTCGGGTCGAAGGGTTCGAACAGGAGCGGCTGGCTCTCCCGGACCTTGCAGCCGGGGTCCCAGGGATAACGCCCGTCGTGGTCCGGCAGGAACAGCTGATAGGTCTCGATCGCCTCGCGCCGGCCTGTCCGATGCTCGTGCCGCAGCTTGGCCAGGAAGAACACGTTCAGCGCCGCGTGCTGGCTCTCGTGCACCCGACGCCAGCAGCACTCGAATCCCAGGGCGTCCCAGCGCAGCCCGTCCTCGAGCACCAGATCGCCGCGCGCCAGATAGGCCGGCGCCTCGTTGAGCATGTTCGCGGCGCCGTCGGCGGACGGCAGGATGGCGATCAACTCGGGGTGTCCCAGCGCGGACAGCCCGATCGTGTAGGCCCATTTCAGTTCCGGGACGTCGACCATCCGTATCGACCAGCCCCGTTCGTCGGCCAGCCGGAGAGCCTCCCGGTCGGGAGATGACAGAGGCCCCGGCCCGTAGTTCTCGGCGGGAAGATAGAGCGCCGGCTGCCTGTAGCGCAGTCGTTCGTCGTAGCCCGCCTCCCACGGAAACCGTCCCCCGCCGTCCCGGACCACCAGCTGGAACGCCCGGAAGGGGCCGTCCTTCCCCGCGCGGGCGCATCGTTCGACGCCGGCGGCGAACCAGCCGTCGGCCGCATCCGCCTGAGTCGGATGGACCTCCCGCCAGACGCCGATCACCTCGCCTTCCGGTGTCCATGCCTCCCCGTCCTTCATCGTGAGGTCGCCCCTCTCGATCGACCTGTAGATCTCCCGCAACAAGGCGTTGGCGTCGTCCTGACGGACATCGAACACGATGACCTCGGGCTGACCCAGCCGGTCCTCGAAACCTATGCTGTAGGCCCACGATGGCGAGGCCCGGAAGTCGCCGACATAGATGGCCGTCCAGCCATGCCGCCGGATGCGCGCCTCGATGTCCCGCATGTGCCAGTCGCGCCGCAGCTTCTCGAACATGCTCCCTCCGTTTCGGAACAATTCAGGAACATGATGAGCCTGTCAACACTTGAGCCGGGAGTCCGATCAGGCTCTTCTGCCGGGACGGAGGAATATCGCATGGACCTCAACCTCGCGGGCCGGACGGTCCTGATCACGGGCGCGTCCAAGGGCATCGGCGCCGCCGCGGCCGAGGCCTTCGCCGAGGAGGGCTGCCACCTGATCCTCGCCGCCCGCAGCGCCGAGGCCCTGGACGCCCTCTGCGAGCGCCTGAGCGGCGGGTACGGGGTCCAGGCCCGCGCCGTCCCCACCGACCTGCGCGATCCGGCTCAGCTCGCCGCCCTGGCCGAGGCGGGCCGCGACGCCGACGTCCTGGTCAACAACGCCGGCGACATCCCCGGCGGCACGCTGGAGGACGTGGACGAGGCGCGCTGGCGCCACGCCTGGGAGCTGAAGGTCTTCGGCTACATCAACCTCACCCGCGCCATCTACGCCCACATGAAGGCCCGCGGCCGCGGCGTGATCGTCAACGACATCGGCGCGGCCGGCGAACGCATGGACGCCAGCTACATCGCCGGCTCCACCGGCAACGCGGCCCTCTACGCCTTCACCCGCGCGCTGGGCGGCCGGGCGTTGCGCGACGGCGTCCGCGTGGTCGGGGTCAGTCCCGGTCCGGTCGAGACCGACCGCCTGGTCGCGCGCATGAAGGCCGCCGCCCGGACGCGCTTCGGCGACGAGACCCGCTTCCGCGAGCTGATGGCCGGCTATCCCCTCGGCCGTGCGGCCAAGCCCCGCGAGATCGCCGACCTCATGGCCTTCCTCGCCTCCGATCGCTCCGCCTACACCACCGGCGTCGTCTTCACCGTCGACGGCGGCTTCAGCGCCAATCCGGGGTAGGGCGGCCGGCCTTCCGGACCCTACGGATGCAGGCGCGCGCTCAGCTCCGCCTCGATCCGATCCGCGACGTCGCCCGCACCCAGGCCGCTCGCGCCTGCGGAAAGCCCCGCATCGACACGTCGGACCGGCTTGGCCATGCTGGCGCCGTGGGCCGGCGGGGGGTCATGGAGACGACGAGCGAGCGGGTGATCCGGGGCGGCCGGTCGACGGCGGGCGTGGCCGCGTTCGGGCTGATGCTCGCCGCTCTGCTGACGCTGTGGGGCCTGGGGCGACCGTCGGACGGCGCCCAGGCGGCCATCGGCGTTGCGGCCTCTGCGATGTTCGGCGCGATGGGGCTCCTCGCCCTGGCGGCCTTCCTGCGGCCGCCGCGGCTGATCCTCACCCCGGAGGCTCTGATCCACGTCCATCCCTATGGCGCGGCGCGGCGGATCGGCTGGCGCGACATCGAGCGGTTCGAGACCTTCAGGGGCGACTACGCCACCCACCGCAGCGCGCCGGCGGTGGTGATGTACGAGCTGCGGACCGGGGTCGCGGCGCCCGGACCGCTGGCGCCGGTCTACCGCGCCTGCCTGCGCCTCGACGGCGCGCTCGTGGGGTCGTGGGACACCGGCCCCGAGGACCTCCTCAGGCTCCTCGAAGGCCATCGTCGCGACGCTCGCCATCTTCCCTGGACGCCGTCTTCCCGGGGCGAGAGCGTTCGGTGAGCGCCCGCACCGGCCTCGCCGCGCGGGATGGGAACCGACCGAACGTGGCCGGTCAGTTCGGCGCCGCGTACGTTGGGTTCATCCTCTGCCAGCCGTCCGGGGGCGTGCCGCCGTCCGGCACCGCGACCACGTTGCCCCGGCCGTCGGTGTAGCCCGTCGATCCATAGGGAATGCGGGTCTGCACGCCCGCGCCGTTCACCGTGGTGCCCTCGTAGACGTAGTCGTTGAACCGGCCGGTGCTGCGTTCGGCGGACGCCTGACCGTTCGCCCAGGCCTGGTTCTGGGCGGCATAGCTCTCCTGCCGCGCCTGGTGCGCCGCCTGGCCGGCGGCGGCCTGCGCGCCCAGCCGCGCCATGTTGTTCGCGTGGTTGGCGTTCATCTGCGACCGCCAGGCGTCCATCTGCGCCGAGGCCTGCGCCCCCTGCTGCATCACCTGGGCGCTCTCGGCATACGCCTTGAAGATCCGCTGCGACAGGCTGTTGTACGCCGCGCAGGCCTGCTGGACCCCCGAGCGGCACCCCTGCGCCGTCTGGTTGAGCTGCTGGCTGAAGCCGGGGAACTGGCCGAGGGTCTGGCACGCCAGCGTGTTGCCGCTCTGGCACTGCTGCTGCCGGATGGCGTACAGCCCTTGCAACGCCTGCTGGGCCTCGTTCTCGGGGGCCTGTTGGGGTCCGCCCTGGGCCACCTGCTGCGGGCCGCCCGATGGCCCGTACTGCGGCATCCCTTGAGGACCACCCTGCGCAACCTGCTGCGGCCCGCCCTGATAGACCGGCTGCGGCGCCCCCTGCGGGGGCGCTCCCGGGAAGGGCGCGTTCTGGAAAGCCGTCTGCGGGTCCCGCTGCGCCGTCGCCTCGCCGCCGCCGCTGCACGCCGCCACGGCCAGTAGAAGACCCCCGAGGAAGAACGCCCTCATGCCGAAACCCCCAACCTTCGCGATCCCGCGAAGCTAGCGGCCCCATCGCCGCCGAGTCCAGCCGAGACCCGCAACGGCGCGCGAAACTGGATTTCGGAGGCCTCGCGCCGAAACTCCACCCTAGTTCCAGACTTCCCGTGAAGCGTTCCGCTCGCGGAGGATCAGGTACGGACCCTGTCGGTCGACGGCGAGGCGGCCCACCACATACCCCGACGTCGTGAATAGTCCTTTGGGACCGCGGAAAAAGTTGGAGCACGATGTGACGACTTCGAGGTACGCGGGAAGGCGTTTCGGGAGCCTTGGTCCGCGGAAGACGTTGCGCACCTCCAGAGCGCCAACAAGGAAGCCTCGAGGGCTATCGGTTGTCGGCCTCAGATCCGGTCCGGGCTTTTCACCGGACAGTATTCCTTGGGCGATCGTGGAAAATTGGTCGCCAGTCGGTGGTGTCGGCCGCTCAACGAAGATCAGGTCGTCTCCTCCAACCCGGCATGCGCTGGCTGGCGTTGCAGCGGCCAGCAAGCCCACGGACAGCAGCAGGAGGATGCGCATTTCATTCCAATTGTATCCACTCTGAGTAAGGACCACAAAAGCTCGATTTCGGACCAGCCCCTCGACGTGTGATGCAAGGTCCGGGTCGAGCCGGGTGCGGGCGCCGATGCGCCGCCTTGACGGTTGCGCTGTTTGTTCTATATTTGTTCTAAATGACCGACGCCTCGACCCAGCTCTTGGAACTGCGCGAATGCGCCTATCGGCTGGGTCTGGTCTTCGGCGCCGAGGCCGAGGGCGCCTTGACGACGGCGCAGCGCGTGGCGGCCTACGAACTCTTCAACCGCTGCTTCTTCTCGGTCCGCGTGGCCATCGCGCTGGACCTGCGCCTGCGCCAGGAAGCCAGGCGCGTCGCCGATGGGACGGCGCGGCCCGAAGGTCCTGAATGCGAGGCCTCCCAACATGAGGCGCCGGAGCGCGAACGTCCGGAACGCGAGCCTCCGGAACAGGAGCGCTACGACGAGCGCGACCGCGACCGCGAGGTCGAGCGCGCCAGCTTCCCCCTGCTCCTGCGCACGCTGGAAGGCGTCGTCGCCGACGCCGAGGCCTGCCTTCCCGGCCCGCCGCCGGCCGAACTTCCCACCCTGCGAGAGCTTCTCGCCCGGGTGACGGCTCCGTCCGGGGACAGGTCGCCGCACCGCGCCCCCGCGCCGGCCGCCCTCCGTGCGCGTCTGGCGGGCTCGGCGGCGTCCGGCCCAGTTTCGTCCGCTCCAGTTTCATCCGGCCCATCGACGCCGCCACGCACGCCGCCCGCCGATCCGTCGAGGCGATGGCCCACCGGCCCGCCCGGATGACCGTGGTTCTGCGGCCACAGCGCGTGGCCAAGGTTGGTTTCATCTGAAACAGGGCTTTTGCCGACGTCGGCGAACGTGGTATCGGCGCCGCCCTCGAGGATGAGAGCCATGTCGAAGATCGCCTTCTACAGCATGCCTGCCACCCAACTCGACCGCCAGGTCGAGCGGAATGGCGTGCGCGCGTGGGAGGACGCTTCGGTCTAGGTCTCAGCCATCCTTGAGATCGCCCGAAAGAACCCCTCCCGGCCCGGCCGCGGAGGGGTTCTTCGTTTCGGAAGGACGCTTCGCCCGCCGCGGGGGGCCGGGAGGAACAGGAAGTTCCAGGAGAATGTCCGATGAGCGGATTTGAAGTGATCGAAAGCGAAGCCGGCCTGATCAAGGCGTGGACGCGCGGCGTCCAGGTCGAGGACAGCGCCAGGGCGCAACTGCGCAACGTCGCGGGCCTGCCGTTCATCCACCGCCATGTCGCGGTGATGCCGGACGTGCACTGGGGCATGGGCGCGACCGTGGGCTCCGTGATCCCGACGCTCGGCGCCATCATCCCGGCGGCCGTGGGCGTGGACATCGGTTGCGGCATGATGGCGGTGAAGACCTCCATCCGGGCCGAGCACCTGCCGGACTCGCTCGGGTCGCTGCGCAGCGCGATCGAGGCGGCCGTGCCGCACGGCCGGACCGACAATGGCGGCCGCAACGACGTCGGCGCCCATCGGGGCGACCCGCCGCCGCTCGCGGTCGAGAAGTGGGCCGAACTGGTCGAAGGCTACGACGCCATCGTCGAGCGCGATCCCAAGGCCGCGCACGCCCGGGGCCTCGGCCACCTCGGCACGCTGGGCACGGGCAACCACTTCATCGAGCTCTGCCTCGATGAGGCGGGCGACGTGTGGGTGATGCTGCACTCCGGTTCGCGGGGCGTGGGCAATCGGTTCGGGTCCTACTTCGTCGAACGGGCGAAGAAGGACATGGAGCGGTGGTTCATCCACCTGCCGGACAAGGACCTGGCCTACTTCCCGGAAGGGTCGGACGGCTTCGTGTCCTACATCCGGGCGGTGAGCTGGGCGCAGAAGTACGCCCTGGCCAACCGCGAGGTGATGATGGACCGGGTGCTGGCCGTGCTCCGGGATGCGTTCCCGGACCTGGCGGCCACGGACGTGGCGGTGAACTGCCACCACAATTACGTCACCCAGGAGCGGCACTTCGGCAAGGACGTCTGGCTGACCCGGAAGGGCGCGGTGCGGGCGGGCCTCGGCGACCTCGGGATCATCCCGGGGTCGATGGGGGCGCGGTCCTTTATCGTGCGCGGCAAGGGAAACCCGGACTCGTTCTGCACCTGCTCGCACGGCGCGGGCCGGGCCATGTCCCGGGCCGAGGCCAAGCGCCGGTTCACGCTCGACGACCATGTAGCGGCCACCGCGGCCGTCGAGTGCCGGAAGGACGCCGACGTCATCGACGAGACGCCGATGGCCTACAAGGACATCGACGCCGTCATGGCGGCGCAGGCCGACCTGGTGGAGATCGTGCACACGCTCCGTCAGGTGGTGTGCGTGAAGGGGTAGGGGTTGGGGGCCGGCCGGACGTTCCGGTCGGCCCGAACCCTGAATTCCCGCCACGCTGCTGCCATGACGCTGTCATGAGGCCTGGCCGACAGTGGGGTTCGGAACAGCTTCGGGAGCCCCCCATGACCACCACTGAGACCACCACTCAGACCACCACCCAGGATGTCGCCGACGCCCTCGTGGCGATGTGGAAGGCGGGCCGGTTCGACGAGTCCGGCGAGCGGTACTGGGCCGACGACGTGGTCAGCTACGAGAACATGCCCGGCGACGACATGGGCGAGATCCGCGGCAAGGCCGGGGTCCGGGCCAAGGGCGAGTGGTGGGGCGCCAACCACGAGATCCACGGCGTCGAGATCCAGGGACCCTATCTCAACGGCGACCAGTTCGCCGTGCGCTTCCGCATGGACATCACGCCCAAGGGCGGCGCCCGCCAGGTGCTGGACGAGGTGGGTGTCTACACGATCCGCGAGGGCCGGATCGCCGAGGAGCGGTTCTACTACTGACCCTTGCCAGAGCGCCCTTGCCAGAGCTGCGGCGGAGGCCAACATGGCCGCCATGTCGTCGCTGCGAATGCCCCAGACCTTGGCGATCCAGAGCCTCGGCCGCCGCCTGGGCGACACTGGCGAGGCCGTCCTCCGGTACGAACTGCTCGAGGAGCAGGCCGGCTCGCTGGGCCGCGCCGGCCGCAAGGTCGAGGCGGCCCTCGCCGCCCTGGCGGCCCATCCCGGCGGCGAGGAGCGCGCCGCGGTGCTGAAGGCCGCCTGCGACGCCGTCTGGGGCTTCCTGGTCCAGCGCGAGGTGATGGGGCTCCGCGATCGCGCCGCCGTCGTCGCCCAGTACGGCGTCCCGCGCGAGGTCATGGCTCGCCTCGGCGCGCGCTGATCCGCTGCGCTTCCTATGGCCTGGGGCGCCGTAGCGGAGCCGTGCTACCACCGCTGCGAATCCAAGAGGGGAAATCCATGGCCGTCACGCTCTACGACGCCACCGTCCGTTCGTACCTTCAGACGCTGGGCGGCGTCGCCGGCTACCTCGACAAGGCCCACGCCCACGTCACCGGCCAGGGCGGCGACCCGGAGTCGCTGCTGGAGGCCCGGCTCTACGACGACATGTGGCCGCTGCGCAGCCAGGTGATCGCGACCGTCCACCATGCCCGGGGCGCCATCGCCGGGGTCCAGGCCGGCGCCTTCCGCCCGCCGGCGTTCGACGCGGCCTTCGACTTCGCCGGGCTCCGGAAGCTGGTCGCCGACGCCGTCGCCGAACTCTCGGCGCTCACGCCCGAGGCGGTGAACGCCCTGGAGGACAAGGACCTGGTGTTCGAGCTGGGCCCGCGCCAGATGCCGTTCCGGGGCGCCGACTTCCTGCTGTCGTTCTCCCTGCCCAACTTCCACTTCCACGCCGCCACCGGCTACGACGTGCTGCGGGCGCAGGGCGTGCCGCTGGGCAAGCGCGACTACATGGGCCAGATCCGCTTCAAGGCCTGACGGCGCCCGTCAGGCGCGATCTCAGCTCACGGCCGCGACCACCGCCCCCAGCACCCGCACCAGGTCGGCCGGCGCCAGCCGGACCTGGAGCCCGCGCTGGCCGCCGTTCATGAACGCCTGGGGCAGGGCCGCCGCGTCGGCGTCGATCACGGTGGGCACGGCCTTCTTCTGGCCGAACGGGCTGACCCCGCCCACGCGGTAGCCGGTGATCCGTTCGGCGTCGGCGGGCTTCATCATCTCGGCCGCCTTGCCGCCGAGCGCCGCCGCCAGCCGCTTCATCGAGACCTCGCGGTCCGAGGCCAGCACGACGCAGGCGGGCCGGCCGTCCACCTTGACCATGAGCGTCTTGAGCACCTCGCCGGGCGGCGCGCCCAGCGCCTCGGCCGCCTGGAGGCCCACCCGCTCGGCGTTCGGGTCGTAGGCGTATGTCGCCAGCGCATAGGTCACGCCGGCGGCGTCGAGGGCGCGCGTGGCGGGCGTGGCTCGGCTCATGGGGCGCGCTGATGACGCCCCGCCGGGCCCGGATCAAGCCCCTTCGCCCCAGCGGGTCTGCCGGCGGTCGTCGGGAACGAAATGGCGTTGAGTCGGATTTCCGACCGAACCCGGCGCGCGGGGCCTCTATCCTGCCGCTTGGATTTCCTATCCAGAGCCGGAATGATCAGTGAAGCCCACCGACGCCTGCGCGACGCCACGCGGGCCGATCACGACCGACTCGAACATCGGGTCGACATCCTGCGGCGCATCGCCGAGCCGCAGGCGCGTCGGCGGCTGGTCGAGGGATTCTACGGCCTGCATCGCGACGCGGAGACCGCGATGGCGCCCTGGCTGGCCGATCTCCCCGACCTCGACTTCGCCGCGCGTCGCCGAAGCGCGGTGCTGGCCGGGGACCTGGCCGCCGCGGACGGACGCGCGCCCGACGTCGAGCCGGTCGAATTGGCCGGCCGGCCCGAGGCCCTGGGCCTCATGTACGTCCTGGAAGGCTCCACATTGGGCGGACAGGTGATCCGCCGGGAAGCGGCCCGCACGGGCGTGACCATGACCGGCCTCGGCTTCCTCGATCCCTACGGCGCCGAGACCGGACCCCGTTGGAGGGCGTTCCTGGCGGTCGTCGACGCCTGGGCCGCCGGTGAAGACGACATCGTGTCCCTGATCGCCGGCGCGCGCCGGGGCTTCGCCCTGGCCGAGGCCCGCCTGTGTGGGGTTCCGGCGGTTGGCTGATCCGATACCGCCCCAGAATCCTGACGGCCCGAATGCTGACGTCCCGAATGCTGACGTCGGCGACGCCTGCGCGCGGGAGCCCATCCATATCCCCGGTGCGATCCAGCCGCACGGCGCCCTGCTCGTGGCCGGCCGCACCACCCAGGAGATCACCCACGGCGCCGGCGACGTCGCCGGCCTGCTGGGCGTCCGGGCCTGGATCGGCCGCACGCTCGGCGAGGTCCTGGGCGATGGGCTGGCCCAGCGCATCGCACGAATCACCCAGTCCAGCGCCAGCGGCGGCTACGCCGGGCACGTCGGCGTCGGGGACGGCGTCGTCGCGCCGCTCGACATCTCGGCGCATGTGGATGGAGACCGGCTGATCGTGGAGATCGAGCCCGGCCTCGAGACGCCGCTGCCGGCCACCGCCATCCTGGGCCAGCTCGAGGCTGCCGGCGCCGCCTTCGAGCGCGCCGCGAGCCTCAAGGCGCTGTGCGACCGGGCGGTGGTGGAATTCCGTCGGATCACCGGCTTCGACCGCGTGATGATCTACCGCTTCCTGGACGACAGCGCCGGCGCGGTGCTGGCCGAGGATGTGGCCGAGGGCATGCCCTCGTTCCTGAACCATCACTTTCCTGGGTCGGACATCCCGGCGCAGGCGCGCGCGCTCTATGTCCGCAATCTCGTCCGGGTGATCCCCGACGTCGCCTACGCGCCCGCGGCGCTCGAGCCGGCATGGACCGACGCCCCTCTGGACATGAGCGACTGCGTCCTGCGCTCGGTCTCGCCGGTCCACATGCAGTATCTGCGCAACATGGGGGTTGGCGCCTCGGCCTCGGTCTCGATCGTGATGGATGGCGTCCTCTGGGGCCTCATCGCCTGTCATCATCGCGAGCCGAAGCGGATGCCGTACGACGTGCGCGCCGCGGCGCGCACCCTGGCCGGCGGGTTCGCGCGGCAGGTCAAGGCCAAGGAGGAGGCCGACGGCTATCGCGAACGCCTCCGCCTGCGCGGGCTGGAGGACGAGGTCACCGCGCGGTTCGCCCGAGACGGCGGACTGGACGCCAACCTCGCCGAGGCGGCGCCCACGCTGCGACGCATGCTGGCCGCCGACGGCGTCGTGGCCTTCCGCGCCGGCGAGCTCCATATGGAAGGCGTCCATCCGCCCGAGAGCCAGGTTCTGGATCTGGTCCGGTGGGTCGAGGCCCGCGGGGCCCACCCCGTCGTCACCGACCGGCTGCCCGAGGACTACCCGGCGGCCCGGGCGTTCCAGGCGCAGGCCAGCGGCCTCCTGGCGCTGGTCGTCGCGCCGGACGAACCCTTCGTCATCCTCTGGTTCCGCGCCGAGGAAGTCCAGGTGGTCGAATGGGCCGGCAATCCCCATAAGGCCGTGGCTCTCGGCCCGGACGAGGCCCTGACCCCGCGCGCCTCGTTCGAGGCCTGGCGGGAGACGGTGGAAGGGCGGTCGCGGCCCTGGAGTCTGGCCGAAGTCGACGCCGCGGCGCGCCTGCGCGACACGCTGCTCGAGGCCCGCAGCCATCGTCGACTCCAGGAGCTGAACATCCGCCTGAGCGATGCGGTGCGCGAGAAGGACGGACTGCTCCAGCAGAAGGAACTGCTGATCAAGGAGGTCAACCACCGCATCCAGAACAGCCTTCAGCTGGTCTCCAGCTTCCTGGGTCTCCAGGCGCGGTCGCTGGCCGATCCCAGTATCCACGCCGCCTTCGACGAGGCCCGCCGCCGCCTTCAGGCCGTGGCCCTGGTCCACCGCCGTCTGTATCGCGCCGATCAGATCGAGACGATCGAGCTGGGTCGCTACCTGGAAGAACTGGTGGCCGACATGAACGCGTCCCTGGGCCGCGAGTGGGAGGGACTGGTGACCGTCGAGGCCAGCCCGCTCCTGGTTCCCACCGACCGCGCGGTGACGCTGGGCCTGGTGGTGACCGAACTCGTCATCAACGCCAACAAGTACGCGTATGGCGGCGCGCCGGGCCCCGTCCAGGTGACGCTGGAGGCCCAGCGGACCAATCTGCGCGTGGTCGTGGCCGACCAGGGCCAGGGCAAGCAGGCGCCCGGCGAAGGCTTCGGCAGCCGTATGATGACCGCCATGGTCCGCCAGCTTCAGGGCGAACTGGTGTTCGCGGACAACCGGCCCGGCCTGCGCGCCATCCTGACCTGCCCGGTGGCGGCGCCCATCCAGCCGGCGACATAGCCGTCCGGGCTCCCGTTGCATCTGCGAGTCGTTCGCAGGTATAATGCGGCGCGGCCCATAGGGAGGCGACATGAGTCCGCGCCGGCTTTCCCATGTCCTGATCCGCGTCGCCGACCTGCCTGCGGCGGTGGCGACGTATCGCGCGCTGGGCTTCACCTGCGTCTGGGGTTCCGACCCGGCCCGCGCCCACAACGCCCTGATCTATTTCGAGGAGGGTCCCTTCCTGGAACTCTTCACCCCGCCGGCGCCGTCCAAGGCGCGCGACGGCGCGATCTCGTTGGTGGCGGGGTCCCGGGCCGCCGCGCGGATCCGGCGCTGGGCGACGCCGGGCGAAGGGCCCATCGAGTACGCCGTGGAGATTCCGGACTTCGAGTTGGGCGCGACCCGGGCCGACCTGAAGAAGGCCGGCTTCCTGATGTCGCGACCGTTCCGGGCGCGACGCCGACGGCCGGACGGCATCGAACTGGCCTGGTGGTTGTCGATGCCGTCGGACCTGGAGCTGCCGTTCCTGATGGGGACGTACCGTCCCGCCGACGACCAGCCGCCGGAAGCGCGGCGCCATGTGAACGGCGCCCGGCGCGTGGCTGCGCTGGACCTGAGTCACCCGGATCCCACGGGCTATGCGGCGCGCCTGGCGCGCTACCTCGGGGACGACCCCGGCGGGCAGGGGATAACGATCGCTGCAGGCGAAACCTGCGGCGTCGCCGCCCTGCGGATCGAGGGGCTGGCGCAGGACATCCCGCCCAGGGCCGCGCACGGGGCCGCGCTGGTTCGCGCCTGACGCCCCAGGCTCTTCAGTCCGGCGCTTCCCCGGGCCAGGCGGGCAGCCCGTCCGGAATCGGCCACCAGGCGGCCTTCGACGCCGTCTGGATGTGGAAGCCCGGCGTCAGGGCGGCGCCGTCGCCGTCCAGCGAGCCCACGCGGAGGCGCTTCACCTCGGGCGTGTCGTCCCGCTGGCTGAAGATCGGACTGCCGCAGGCGCCGCAGAACACCCGCCGCTTGCCGGGCGAGGCGCGATGCTCGCGCAGCAGGTCCTCGCCCCGGAGCAGCCGGAACGCCGTGCTGACCACCGGCATGTTGGCCGCGAACGCCGCGCCCTGCGTCTTGCGGCACTGGCCGCAATGGCAGAACTGGACGGGCGCCAGCGGCCCTTCCACCTCGTAGCGCACGCCGCCGCAAAGGCAGCCGCCGCCGTGGATGGCCATCAGACCAGCCGCTTGCCGGCGTCGTCGATGATCGAGCCCAGGTCGCGGGTCTCCTCGGCCATGATCATCTCGTTGTGCGCCTTGCCCGACGGGATCATCGGGAAGCAGTTCTCTTCCTTCGTCACCCGGCAGTCGAAGAGGACGGGTTTCTTCACCGCGATCATCTCGCGGATCTTGTCGTCCAGTTCGTCGGGCGTCTCGGCGCGCAGCCCGACGCAGCCGAAGGCCTCGGCCATCTTCACGAAGTCGGGCAGCGAGGCCGAATACGAGTGGCTGTAGCGCTCGCCGTGCAGGAGCTGCTGCCACTGGCGCACCATGCCCATCCACTCGTTGTTGAGTATGAAGATCTTGATCGGCAGGCCGTACTGGATGGCCGTCGACATCTCCTGCATCGTCATCTGGACGCTGGCGTCGCCGGCGATGTCGATGACCAGACTGTCGGGGTGGGCCATCTGCACGCCCACTGCGGCCGGCAGGCCATAGCCCATCGTGCCCAATCCGCCCGACGTCATCCAGCGGTTCGGCTCGTCGAAGTGGAAGTACTGGGCCGCCCACATCTGGTGCTGGCCGACCTCGGTGGTGATGTAGGTGTCGTGACCGCGGGTCAGCTCGTACAGGCGCTGGATCGCGTGCTGCGGCTTGATCAGCTTCGCGTCCGGCCGATAGCGGAAGCAGTCGCGCGCCCGCCAGGCGTCGATCTGGGTCCACCAGTCCTTCAGGGCCGGCGCGTCGATCGACAGGTTGCGGCTTTTCCAGGCGGCGATCATGTCCTCCAGCACCGAGGCCGCGTCGCCCACGATGCCGACGTCGGCGCGCACGTTCTTGCCGATGGAGCTGGCGTCCACGTCGATGTGGATCTTGCGCGAGGTGGGGGCGAAGGCGTCCAGCCGGCCGGTCACCCGGTCGTCGAACCGCGCGCCGACGGCCACCATGACGTCGCAGTCGTGCATGGCGTTGTTGGCCTCGAAGCTGCCGTGCATCCCCACCATGCCCAGCCATTGCGGGTCGGAGGCGGGGAACGCGCCCAGGCCCATGAGCGTGGAGGTGACGGGCGCGCCGGTCAGGGCCGCCAGCTCGCGCACCAGTTCCGAGGCGCGGGGCCCCGAATTGATGACGCCCCCGCCCGTGTAGAGGATCGGTTTCTTGGCGCGCGCCAGCAGGGCGACGGCTTCGGCGATCCTGCCGGCGTCGCCCTTCAGCTTCGGGGCGTAGTTGTGGGCGTGCTTCACCTCGGCCGGGCCCTGGTAGGCGCCCTTGGAGAACTGCACGTCCTTGGGGATGTCGATGACCACGGGGCCGGGTCGCCCCGAGGTGGCGATGTGGAAGGCCTCATGGATGATCCGCGGCAGGTCGGCGACGTCCTTCACCAGATAGTTGTGCTTGGTGCAGGGCCGCGTGATGCCGATGGTGTCGCATTCCTGGAAGGCGTCGGTGCCGATCAGGTGGGTGGCCACCTGGCCGGTGATGACCACCATCGGGATCGAGTCCATCAGCGCGTCCACGATCCCGGTGACCGCGTTGGTCGCGCCCGGCCCCGAAGTGACCAGCACCACGCCGCACTTGCCGGTGGATCGGGCGTAGCCTTCGGCCGCATGGGTGGCCCCCTGTTCGTGGCGGACCAGCACGTGCTGGAGCCGCGGCTCGGCGAACAGGGCGTCGTAGATCGGCAGCACCGCTCCGCCCGGATATCCGAACAGCACTTCGACGCCCTGGTCGATGAGGGCGCGCACCACCATCTCGGCGCCCGAGATCGTGGTGGTTTCGGCTTCGATCGTCTGGTGGGCGGTCATGGGGCGAACCTGAAGCAGAGGGTGGAACAGGGTAATAAAAAAGGCCCGCGAGGGGCCTGGGACGTGCGACCGGTCGGTCCTGACAGCCTGTCAGTCCGTTACGGTCGCCCAACGAGTACGAGGATAGTGCGCACGAGATTTCCCGCGGTTGATCGGAACGGGCTTTCGCATGCCCCGCTCAGGCCGTCAAGCCGGGGTGGAGCGCAAGAAACTGCCTCCAATGGTCGCGGGGATCGAGGCCGGTCAGTCGGGGCCAGTCCGCCATCCGGCCGCGCATCCAGGTCGACTGGCGCTTGGCGTAGCGGCGGGTCTCCCGCTGCGCCGCCGCCAGGGCGTCGTCCAGCGTCGTCTCGCCCCGCAGGTGGGCGGCGAACTCGCGCACGCCCACGGCCTTCATGGCCGGCAGGTCGGGATCGAGGTTCCGGGCCGTGAGCGCCCGCACCTCGTCCAGGGCGCCGGACGTCACCATCGCCGCCAGTCGCGCGTCGCAGCGTGCGTAGAGCGCCGTCCGTGGCGGGTCGATCGCCACGGCGCGCCAACTTCCGGCGGGAAGGGCGCCGTCGGCTCGGCCCTGGTGGTCGCTGAGCGAGACGCCGGTGGCGGCGTAGACCTCCCATGCGCGGACCAGCCGCTGGCGATCGCCCGGCGCGATCCGGCCCGCGGCGGCCGGATCGGCCTCGGCCAGCCGGGCGCGGAAGGCGACCTCGCCCATCGCGTCGTAGTCGCCGGCCGCCGCCCGCCGCGCCGCAACCGGCACGTCGGGGATCTCGGCGAGCCCTTGGGTGAGCGCATGGAAATATAGGCCGGTGCCGCCCACCACGACCGCGTGGCGTCCCCGCCCGGCGATGTCGTCCAGCGCCGTCCGCGCGGCGCGCAGCCAGCGACCCACCGACCAGCCGTCGACGGGATCGACCACGCCGAACAGGTGATGCGGCGTCCGCGCCGTCTCCTCGGGGGAAGGCCCGGCGGTCAGCACGCGCAGGCCGGCGTAGAGCTGCATGGAGTCGGCGTTGACGATCTCGGCGCCCCCGCCTTCGGCCGTCAGGGCCTCGGCCAGGCTGAGGGCCAGGGCCGACTTGCCGCTTGCGGTGGGTCCGGCGATCAGCCAGATGCGGCCGGTCATGAAAGGGCCGTCATGGAACTCGTCCTCACGCTCGTCAGCCCCGACCCCGCCTCGGCGGCCGCGGCCGCGAATCGCGCGAAGGCAGCGCTCGCAGGCGCCGGCATGGCCGTCAAGGCGCCGCGGCCGCTGGGCGCAGGCGCTTTCGACCTGCCCCTGATCGCCGACCGCGGGGCGGTCGAAGCCCTGGTCGCCACCGAACTGGACGGCCTGCCCGTCGACGCCTGCGTGCAGCCGGCCGCGGGCCGCCGCAAGCGGCTGCTGATCGCCGACATGGACTCCACGATCATCAATGTGGAGTGCTTGGACGAACTGGCCGACTTCGCCGGCCTCAAGGCCGAGATCAGCGCCATCACCGAACGCGCCATGCGCGGCGAACTGGCCTTCGAAGGCGCGCTCCGGGAGCGGGTGGGGATGCTGAAGGGCCTGGCCGCCACGGCCCTGCAGCAGGCGTACGACGAGCGTGTCCGCCTCAACCCCGGCGCCCGGACCCTGGTCCGCACCATGGCCGCGAACGATGCGCGCTGCGCCCTGGTCTCGGGAGGCTTCACGTTCTTCACCTCGCGGGTCGCCGAGGCGGCAGGCTTCCACGTGAACCGCGCCAACACCCTGATCGAGGCCGACGGCCGCCTGACCGGCGAGGTGGGCGACCCGATCCTGGGCAAGGAAGCCAAGCTGGCCGCGCTGGAGGAGCTGACCGCCGAGCTGGGCGTCCCGCCCTCGGCGGCGTTGGCCGTCGGCGATGGCGCCAACGATCTGGCCATGATCCAGGCCGCCGGCCTGGGCGTGGCCTACCGCGCCAAGCCGATCGTGGCCGCCCAGGCGCACGCCAAGGTCGACCATGCCGACCTCACCGCGCTGCTCTACTTCCAGGGCTATGCGGAGGCGGCGTTCGTCTCGGACTGAACGCGGTCCGGTCTTCTACAGTCTGCTCGGCCTACAGATCGGTCGCTGCGACGCCGGCGGCGCGGAGCGCGGCGAGGCGCGCGAAGGCGAGGGTGAGGGCCTTGCGCCGCGCCCCGGCCAGCGGGACGACGGCCGCCTCGCGCAGGACGGCCCCGCCGAAGCCGTCGGCGACGATCAGGCCCGGTTCGTCCGGCAGGATCTCGCGGGGAAATTCCGGGGCGACCGCGAAGGCGAAGGCGTCGCAGTAAGGCCGGTACTCGGGCCACTTCAGGTCGACCCGGAAGTCCTCGACACCCGATTTCACCTCGACGATGAAGATCTCGCCCTTCGGACCCAGGGCCATGAGGTCGGCGCGGCGGCCGTTCGGGAGGGTCACCTCGGTCAGCGGCGCATAACCCAGGGCCGTCAGGAGGCGCGCGGCGCCGCGGGTGACCGAGGCCGTGGTCTCGGGCCGGGAGACGGTGACGATCGTGACGTCCATGCGGCCACCTTGTTCCGCCTTCGTTCCCAGCGCAAGGGCCGCGGTCGGCGGCCGGGATTCAGAAGCGGTCGGGCGAGGGGAATTCCAGGCGGCCGACGTCGAAGCCGAGCTGGCGGATACGCGCGATCGCCTGGGACTTCACGCCCGGGTTCAGAGTGGGACGTTGGGACATGAGCCAGAGGTACTTGCCGTTGGCCGTCGCCAGGACCAGCCAGCCCTGTTCGCGCCGGTGTTCGACCACGACATAGTCCTGGCTCACCACGCCGCCGAAGAAGCTCATCTTGATCTTCGCATTGGTGCGGGGATCGGCCACCGTGGCGCGCGCCTTCCAGACCGCGAGCTTGCCGTCGGGACCGCCCTTGCGGCACGACTGGACCACCGCGAAGCCCTGGGACTGGGGCGTCCAGTCCGACGCCCCGGCCGCGCAGCCGTTCTGGAGCTGGTTGGGGACCCGGGCGACCTCGTACCAGCGGCCCATCATGTCCGACAGCTCGATGCGGCCGGTAGGCTCCACGCGCATCGCCTGCGCGGCGGCGGGCGTCGACAGGGCGGACGCCAGCAGGCCGGCGACGGCGATCGCGGCGAGGGCTTGGCGCAGTATGGGGCGCAGGATCATGTTGCAGTGCGATATACGAAGGGAGGCGGGAGGGGAATGCGGCGGGCCGCGCGCCCAATGGACGCACGAGCCGGGTGACTGAACGCTGAATGCGGCCGCGGGATGGCCGACGCGATCTTGCCAATCTACAGGCGAGCCCCGCCCGTTCTGCATCGCCCGTGCATCATCGCTGGCGGCGCGGGCGTCAGGATGGCGGCATGAGCGTCACGCCATCCGGGGCCCCGCAGGCCGTCGCCGTCTCCCGCCTGACCGCCGCGGTCGGCGAGTTCATCCTGTTCGGACTGAAACAGGCCTGGGCCTGCCTGTTCGGCGGTCTGATGCTGGCGGCGCTGATCGTCACGCACCTCTGGTGGCCGGCCGGTGCGTCGTTCGCGCGCTACGACGCCCTGGTGATCTTCGCCGTGGCCGTCCAGGCCGGGCTGCTGGCGGCGGGGTTGGAGACGCGGCGCGAAGCGCTGGTCATCCTGGTGTTCCATCTGGTCGGCACGGCGATGGAGGTGTTCAAGACGGCGCAGGGCTCGTGGATCTATCCCGAGGCCAGCGTGCTGCGGATCGGCGGCGTGCCTCTGTTCTCCGGTTTCATGTACGCGGCCATCGGCTCGTACATCGCCCGCATCTGGCGGTTGATGGACTTCCGCTTCCCGGGCTATCCGCCGCTTTGGGCGCCCTGGCTTCTGGCGCTGGCCGCCTACGTCAACTTCTTCGCCCACCACTACGTCGTGGACGTGCGGATCGCGCTGTTCGCGCTGTCGCTGATGATGTTCTCGCGGACCTGGGTGGTCTTCACGCCCGGCCGGACGCCACGGCGCATGCCGCTGCTGCTGGGCTTCGGGCTGGTGGCCCTGTTCATCTGGATCGCCGAGAACGTGGGCACGTTCACCGCCGCCTGGACCTATCCGGAACAGGCCTCGGGCTGGCGTCCCGTGGGCCTGGGCAAGCTCGGGGCCTGGTATCTTCTCATGCTGCTGAGCTTCGTGCTGGTGTCCCTGGCGCAAGGCGTGCGGCGCGACCGGGACACGGGAGGCCGGGACACAGGAGGCCGGGACACAGGAGGCCGGGACACAGGAGGCCGGGGGCGCGAGGGAGACCGGCGCCCTCATCCCCGACTGCGCGGGGATGAGGGGTGAACGGGGCTATCGACGGTTCACGAAGTCCAGGAACCGCTGGCGCAGCGTCGGGTCGGTCTTGAAGACGCCCGTGAACTGGGTGGTGATCGTCGAGACGTGGCGATGGTGCACGCCGCGGGTGGTCATGCACTGGTGCGCCGCGTCGATCAGCACGGCTACGCCGGCGGGACGCAGGCTGTCGGTGATGGCGTCGGCGATCTGCTGGGTCATGGTCTCCTGGGTCTGGAGACGGCGGGCGAAGATCTCGACCACCTTGGCCAGCTTGGAGATGCCCACCACCCTGTTCGTCGGCATGTAGGCCACATAGGCCTTGCCCAGGAACGGGGCCATGTGGTGCTCGCAGTGGCTCTCGACCTCGATGTCGCGGAGCATGACGATGTCATCGTAGCCCTGGACGTCCTCGAAGGTGCGCGACAGTTCCTTGGACGGGTCGAGCTTGTAGCCCTCGAACCATTCGGCGTAGGCGTCCACCACGCGCTTGGGGGTGTCGATCACGCCCTCGCGGCGCGGATCGTCGCCGGCCCAGGCGATCAGGGTGCGCACCGCTTCCATCGCTTCTTCGCGGGAGGGGCGCCTGACGGGCTCAAGGGTTCCGTCCTCGGACCCGATCAGGGTTCGGTCGCGGGCTGGTGCATCCATGGGAGAGCGGGTTCTTTCCAGGGCTGAGTTGCGCCGGGACGACGGTCCCGGAGATTACGCGTGGCCACCCTTCACGTCGGATCCGAGGCGCCGTGGCTTCCGATCCGGACGGCCTGTATATGGGGCCAACCCCCAATGGGGCAACCGTTCCGCAGCGTTACCGTGAGCCATGACCCTCAGCCTCTATGACACCATGACCCGCGCGAAGCGGGCCTTCGTCCCCAAGGATGCCGGCCGGGTGACGATGTATGTGTGCGGGCCGACGGTCTACAACTACGCCCACATCGGCAATTTCCGGCCCGTGGTGGTGTTCGACCTGCTGTTCCGGGTGCTGCGCGACGTCTACGGCGCGGACGCGGTTCTGTATGCGGCGAACGTCACGGACGTGGACGACAAGATCAACCGGAAGGCCGCGGAAGAGGGCGTCGGGATCGACGTCATCACCAACCGCTACCTCGACGCCTACAACGCCGACGCGAGAGCGCTGGGAGCCCTGCCGCCCACATTCCAGCCGCGGGTCACCGAGACGATGGACGCCATCGTGAAGATGATCGGCGATCTCGTGGGCCAGGGCGCGGCCTACGCCGCCGAGGGCCATGTGCTGTTCGACACCCAGGCGTTCCCCGACTACGGGAAGCTCTCGGGCCGGCCGATGGACGAGATGATCGCCGGCGCCCGCGTCGACGTGGCCCCGTACAAGCGCCACCCGGCCGACTTCGTGCTGTGGAAGCCGTCGAAGCCGGGCGAGCCCGAGTGGGCCAGCCCCTGGGGCGCGGGCCGGCCGGGCTGGCACATCGAGTGCACGGCCATGATCGAAGCGGCCCTGGGCCTGCCGATCGACATCCACGGGGGCGGCATCGATCTCGTCTTCCCGCACCATGAGAACGAACTGGCCCAGGGCGTGTGCTCCGGCCACGGCCACGAGTACGCCGGCTGGTGGCTCCACAACGGCTTCCTCAACATGGCCGAGGAGAAGATGTCCAAGAGCCTGGGCAACGTGGCCCTGGCGCACGATCTGCTGGAGACCTGGCCGGGCGAGGTGCTGCGCTGGGCGTTGCTTTCGGGCCACTACCGGCAGCCGCTGGAGTGGAACGACACGCTGCTGGAGCAGGCCAAGAGCGCGCTGGACCGCCTGTACCGCGTGCTGGACGACGCCGGACGGTTCCTGGCCGGGACGCCTGCGCCGGACGGCGAACAGAGTCCCGCGGGCGCGGCCGAGCACGCCCAGGTGGCGCGCGCGCTTCACGACGACCTGAACACTCCGGCCGCCTTCGCCGCCCTGTTCGCGCTGGCCGACAAGGTCCGAGCCGCGATCATGGCGCGGGACGCGGTGGGCGTGGCCGGCGGTCGCGGGCTGCTGCTGGACGCGGGGCGGCTCATGGGCTTCCTGGGCGCCGATCCGCAGGGCTGGTTCCAGAGCGGCGCCGACGACGGCCTGAAGGCCCGGGTCGAAGGCCTGATCGGCGAGCGACAGGCGGCGCGGGCCGCCAAGAACTGGCCCGAAGCCGACCGTATAAGGGACGAGCTGGCGGCGCTGAACGTCGAGGTGATGGATGGTCCGGCCGGCGCGACCTGGCGGATCAAGGAGCAGGCCTGATGGCGCTCAAGAACGCCCCCGACCTCATGTCCGGCCCGCTCGGCCGGCGCGGATCGATGGGGCCGAAGACGATGTCCCTGAAGACGGAAGGCAAGCCGCCGCCGCCCAAGGGGCCGTCCGGCGTGCGCGTGGAGCACAGAATCGGCGTCCAGGCGCCGGCCGAGGTGATCTGGGAGGTGGTTCACGACCTCGATCGCTGGGCCGAATGGAATCCTACCTATCCGAGGGCCTCGGGCGTCATCCGGATCGGCGAGACGCTGGATCTGACCCTGGCGCTGCCCGACCAGCCGCACCAGCCGCTGAAGCCGCGGGTGCTCGAGTGGGTTCCGAACGAACAGCTCCACTGGCGGCTGACCATGATGGGCGGCCTGATCCGCACGACGCGCTACATCGAGATCCAGGCGGTGCACGACGCGGGTTGCATCGTCGACAACGGCGAGATCTTCGGCGGGCTGATGGGGCCGTCCCTCGGCCGGCGCGTGCGTGGCCTGGTGCGTCGGGGCTTCATGGCCATGAACGAGGCGCTGAAGGAACGCGCCGAGACGATCTGGCGCCAGCGCGGCTGAGCGGGCCCTACGCCGCCTGGGCCGCGACCAGCTGAAGCCGTGCGCTCTGGGGCGCGCGGATGGTGCAGGTGAGGCCGCCGGTCTGGAAGTCCAGGCGCACCTCGCCGCCGATCTCGACCGCGACGCCGCGTTCCAGCAGCCGCGAGCCGAAGCCCCGGCGCGTGGGCGGCGCCGTGGACGGGCCCCCGGCCTCGCGCCAGACGATGGTGACGCCGCCGGCGCCGTCGTCGGCGACGGTGATCGAGATGATCCCGTCGCCCCGCCAGGCGCCGTGCTTCACGGCGTTGGTGGCCAGTTCGTGCACGGCCATGCCCAGGCTCACCGCCAGGTTGGCCTCCAGGCGCAGGTCGGGGCCGTCGTAGGCGTAAGGCCGGCCGTAGGGGGTCAGGGTGGCGTCGATCAGCTCCCGGAACGAGGCGCTCTCCCACTCGCGCTTGACCAGCAGGTTGTGGGTGGACGACAGCGCCATGAGGCGCTCGAGGAACAGTTCGCGCGCATTGGCGAGGTCCTTGGCGTCGTCCAGGGTCTGGACCGCCACCGACTGCACCGAGGCCAGGGTGTTCTTCACCCGGTGGTTCAGTTCGTCGAGCAGCAGCTTCTGGCGCGCCTCGTGCTCGCGCATCTCGACCATGGTGGCCATGGCCGCCCGCAGCTCGGTCAGCGCCGCGTCGCGTTCGGCCAGGCTGGCCTCGAGCGCGGCGGTGGAGGGCAGGGCCACGGCCTTGGGCAACAGCGGCCAAAGGGCGACGGCGGTCACGACCGACACGCTGGCGGTGACGGCCTTGACCAGGGCCTCGACCCCGTAGTCGGGCCGCCACAGCGTCCAGATCATCATGAAGTGGGTGACCCCGCAGAGCAGGATGAAGGCCACGAACATCCAGACGGCCCACGAGAACTTCACGTCGCGCCGCCGGTACAGGAACACGCCGAGAGCCAGCGGGATCGAGAAATAGGCCAGGCCGATCAGCAGGTCGGAGACGGCGTGGGTCCAGATCAGCTCGGGCCGCCAGAGCAGGCATATGCCGTGGGGACTCAACGCCTGGGTCTCGAAGAAGTAGCGCAGGGTGTCCCAGAGCCCGGCCATGACGCATCCCCCCAACGCGCCCGCCGCGGGAGCGCCGGCGCAATGTGAGCGTGTCTCCCGATTTGGGGAAGCGCGGGCGCGACATTGCGGCGCCTGTCCTTGGCGATCGCGGCCCGCTCGGCCAAGGTGCGCGCCGACTGAACACGGGTAAGAGACAGGGGAGGCGTCCATGGCGGCGAAGATCGGGCGGACGGTGGCGGAGTCGACGCCCTGGTGGCCCGAACCGCCCAAGCCGCCTCAAGGCCCGACGGGGCGCGCGCCCAACATTCTGGTGGTGCTGTTCGACGACGTGGGCTTCTCGGACTTCGGCTGTTTCGGCTCGCCGATCCGCACGCCGGTGATCGACCGCCTGGCGGGCGAGGGCGTGCGGATGGCCGGCTTCCACACCACGGCCATGTGCTCGACCACGCGCGCCGCCCTGCTGACCGGCCGCAACCACCATTCGGTGGGCGTCGGCTGCCTCGCCAACTTCGACAGCGGCTACCCCGGCTACCGCGGCAAGATCGCCAAGGAGGCCGGGACGCTACCGGAGATGCTGCGGCCTCATGGCTACCGCAACTACATGCTGGGCAAGTGGCACGTGACGCCGCTGACCGAGACCGGGCCTTCGGGGCCGTTCGACGGCTGGCCCCTGGGGCGCGGCTTCGACCGCTTCTACGGCTTCATGGACGCCGAGACCGACCAGTATGCGCCCGAGCTGGTGCGCGACAACACGCCGATCGCGCCGCCCGGGACCTACCAGACCGGCTACCACCTGACCGAGGACCTGGTGGACCAGTCGATCCGCTACCTCGCCGACCACATGGCCGACGCGCCCGATACGCCGTGGCTGCTTTGGCTGGCGCCGGGCGCCTGCCACGCCCCGCACCAGGCGCCCGCCGACCTGATCCGGAGCTATGACGAGGTCTTCGCCCACGGCTGGGACGTGGAGCGCGAACGGCGGCTGGAACGCCAGAAGGCCATGGGGATCGTGCCGGCCGATACGGCGCTGCCGCCCCGCAACGACGGCGTGAAGGCCTGGGACGAGCACACCGCGGACGAGCGGCGGGTGTTCACGCGCCTTCAGAGCGCCTTCGCCGCCATGCTGGACCATACCGACCAGCATCTCGGCCGACTGGTGGACTTCCTGGAGCGCTCTGGCGTTCGCGACGACACCCTGATCCTGGTGATGAGCGACAACGGGGCCAGCCAGGAGGGCGGGCCGATGGGCTTCGTCAACGCCATGGGGCCGTTCAACTTCCGCGGCGAGCCGATGGAGGAGAAGATCGCGCGGATCGACGACATCGGCGGTCCGGACACCCATTCGAACTTCCCCTGGGGCTGGGCGATGGCGTCGAACACGCCGCTGCGCCGCTACAAGCAGAACACCCACGGCGGCGGCGTCCGCGACCCGCTGGTGATCTCCTGGCCCAAAGGGCTTGCCGCCCGTGGCGAGGTGCGCCGCCGCTTCGCGCACGCCTGCGACGTCGTCCCCACCCTGCTGGAGCTGATCGGGATCGAGCCGCCCACCGAGGTGTCGGGGGTGAAGCAGGCGCCGCTCGAAGGCGAGAGCTTCGCCGCGGCCCTGAAGTCCGCCGACGCCCCGGCGCGCGCCAAGGCGCAGTACTTCGAGATGTTCGGGCATCGCGGCCTGTGGAAGGACGGCTGGAAGGCGGTGGCGTTCCATCCGCCGGGAACCCCCTTCGAAGGCGACCGGTGGGAGCTGTTCCACCTGGACCGGGACGTGGCCGAAACCGACGACTTCGCCGGGCGCGACCCGGAGAAACTCAAGGCCATGATCGACGAATGGTGGGCCATCGCCGAGACCCACAAGGTGCTGCCGCTGGACGATCGGTTCGGGCCGCGGTTCGCCGAGAACTCGGCGCGGTTCCACGGCGCGCGGCGACGGTTCGTGTTCCACAAGGGCATGGGCCACATCCCGACCGACGTGGCGCCGGACGTGCGGGCGCGCACCTATCGCATCGAGGCCGAGGTGGCCCTCGACGGCGGCGACCAGGGCGTGTTGCTGGCCCACGGCGACGCCACCAGCGGTTACAGCCTCTATCTGAAGGACGGGCGGCTGCATCACACGCTCAACATCGGCGGCCAGAAGGCCACGGTGAGGTCGGACCGGCCCGTGCCGGCCACCGCCAGGCGGCTGGGCGTGGTCTCGCGGGCGACGGGCGAGGGGCTGAACCGCACCTTCACCCTGACCATCGATGGCGAGCCCGCGGGTCGGGGCCTGGCCACCCACGGCTTCGTCACCCTGATCTCGTGGTCGGGACTGGACATCGGCCTGGATCGGGGCAGCCCGGTGGCCGACTACCCCGCGCCGTTCACGTTCACAGGCGAACTGAACAAGGTCACGGTGACCATGGACGACGATCAGGCGCTGGACGGCGAGGCCGTGGCCGAGGCCGAGATGGCGCGGCAGTAGCGCGGTCCCGCTTGCGCCGCCGGGCGTTCGGGCGGAGGCTGACGGACGTGTCATTTTCGAAGGGCGGGTCTGCCGCCTCCGCGACACCCTTCTGCGAGGAAACCCGCCATGACCGAGCGCCCCCTGCCGTCGATCTTCGAGCTGACACCGCTGAACGAGACCTACCGGGTCGATCCGCACACGATGCTGGACGACCTTCGCGCCCGTTGTCCGGCGCATCGCGACCCGGTGTCGGGCAGCCTGGTGCTGACCCGATACGCCGACGTGCGGGCCGTGGTGAACGACCGCGGCCTGTGGCGCGACCCGATCCGCGCCGAGGAGGGCGCGGTGATGCAGCGCCGGTTCGTCACGGAACTGGACCCCTCCGTGCCGCGCACCAGCACCACCAGCATCCTGATGCTGGACGATCCCGACCACGCCCGGGTGCGCCAGCCGCTGGCGCAGGCCCTCTATGCGCGGGTGGCCAAGTTCAAGCCCGAGGTGGAGCGGATCATCGCCGAGGCGCTGGACGCCGTGGCCGGCGAGCCCGAGTTCGATCTCATGGCGCGGTTCTGCGTGCCGATCCCCATCGACGTGATAGCCTCGATCCTGGGGGTGGACCACGACCGGCTGGGGGACTTCCGCGAATGGTCCGAAGGCGTGATCCAGGGGTTGAACCCGTTCCGGACGCCCGAGCAGACCGCGGCGATGATGGCCGCCAGCGAGGCGCTGAACGCCTACTTCACCCAGGCGATGGCCGAGCGCCGGCGTACGCCGCGAGACGACCTCATCAGCGACATGGTGCAGATTCAGGCCGGCGGCGCCGACCTGTCGGACGACGAACTGCGCATCAACCTCCAGGCTCTCCTGGTGGGCGGCAACCTGACCACCACCGACCTGATCGGCAACGCCGTCCGACTGCTGATCCAGAATCCCGGCGAACTGGCCAAGCTCAAGGCCGACCCGGGAATCATCAACGCCGTCGTCGAGGAGGTGCTGCGCTACGATCCTCCGGTGGACATCACCGGCCGGATCGCGTCGGGCGACATGGAGGCCGGCGGGTGTCCGCTGCGCGCCGGCCAGGCGATGACGGTGGTGCTGCGCGCGGCCAATCGCGACCCCGACGTCTTCGAGGATCCGCACCGGTTCGACGTGACCCGCAAGCACCGGCCGCACGTGGCGTTCGGCGGAGGCGCACATATCTGCATCGGCGCGCCGCTGGCCCGGCTGGAAGCCCAGGTGGCGCTCGTGCGGCTGTTCGAGCGGTTCCCCGACCTGAAGCTGGCCGAGCCCGAAGCGACGCCCGAATGGCGCACCCTGCCGTTCTTCCGCGGGATGGAGCGCATGCTCGTGAGGCCCTGAGGGGCGTCAGGGCCGATCGGTGAAAGCAGAGCCATTCGGCCTTGGATGAGGAAGCGGACGGCCTCCGCAAGGCCGGATGTGGTGCGGCCGCTTCTTGCTGTTCCCGGTTTCCTGAACGCCTCGGGATCGCGCCATTTGACAAGCCAACCGCCGATAGCGACCTAGGGAGGATGATCGACGACCTCTATTCGACGAAGGTGCTGAGGCTGGCGGCCGAGTTGCCGCGGGCCGGGCGGCTGGCCGCGCCGGACGCCACGGCGGAAAAGATCTCGAAGCTGTGCGGCAGCCGCGTCGTGGTGGACGTGACCGTCGAAGGCGACCGGGTGGCCGACTTCGCCCAGGATGTGAAGGCCTGCGCCCTGGGGCAGGCGGCGGCGTCGGTGCTGGGCGCGAACGTGATCGGCGCAAGTCTCCCGGAACTGGAAGCTGCGCGGGACGCTTTCCGGGCGATGCTGAAGTCCGGCGGCCCGGTCCCGGAAGGTCGGTTCGGCGACCTGGCCCTGCTGGAGCCGGTTAAGGACTATCCAGCCCGCCATACCTCGACCCTTCTCGCCTTCGAGGCGGTGGCCGAGGCGGCGGCCGACGCCGTGGCCCGCAAGGGCCTCCAGAGGACCTGAGGGGAGGACCTGATGCCGGACTTCATCTTCCTGCACCACGACGACGCCTCGGGCGACGGCGGCCTGGACTGGGACCCGTATCTCTCGCGGCTGCGCGAGGCCGGCGTTTTCCAGGGCGGGAGCTCGATCGGCGCGGGCGAGTGTGTGCGCAAGATGGGTCGCGCGCCCGAGCCCATCGCCCATATCTCGGGCTTCATCCGGGTGACGGCCAGGGATCTGGCCGAGGCCCGCACCCTGCTCACCGGCAACCCGGTCTTCGAGGCCGGCGGTACGGTGGAGATCCGCGAACTGCCGATGGGATAGGGCGTCTCGCCGCGGCGGTTCTCGAAGCGCGCCCCTTCCCGCGAACGGGAAGGGAAGGTTCCGTTTTCGGCGCGACCGTGCTACCTGCCGTGGCATGGTTCGTCTGACGGACATTTCCGATCGTTTCCGCCTGACGCGCGCGTCCGCGATGGCGGCGCGTGCGCGAACTACGACCGCCGGCGCGGCTTGAACCTCTCGGAGTCCGGCCTTAAGGCACGGGCTCGATCCACCAACCGCTGGCCGGCATGAGCTTCTACGAGAGGTGCGTCAGGGGCGTCTTGCGCGCCTACAAGCTGACGCTTTCGCCGCTGATCGGGCCGTCGTGCCGGTTCTCTCCGACCTGCTCGGAGTACGCCGCCCAGGCCCTGATCGGACATGGCCCCGTACGTGGCTCCTGGCTCACCGTGCGGCGGTTGTGTCGATGTCATCCCTGGGGCGGTGCGGGCTGGGACCCGCCGCCGCCGCCGCGTGAGACAAGACCGCGCGACAAGGCCGGAAAGTCCTCGCGCAACTGGACGTGTGAAACATGATCGACCTGATTTTCCCCGATGGCTCCAAACGCGCGTACGAGCCCGGGACGACGGGCAAGCAGGTGGCGGCCTCGATCGCCCCCTCGCTGGCCAAGCGCGCCGTGCTGATCAAGCTGGACGGCGAGTTGCTGGACGTGGACCGGCCGCTGGAGAAGGGCGGCCGGTTCGAGATCCTCGACCGCAACGCCCCCGACGCCCTGGAGACGATCCGCCACGACGTCAGCCACATCCTGGCCGAGGCGGTGCAGGAGCTGTTTCCCGGCACCCAGGTCACGATCGGCCCGGCCATCGAGGACGGCTTCTACTACGACTTCGCCCGCGAGGAGCCGTTCAGCCTGGACGACCTGGCCAGGATCGAAGACCGCATGAAGCAGATCGTCGACCGCGACGAGCCGATCGTGCGCGAGGTCTGGGACCGCGACGAGGCGATCCGGCACTTCCGCGAGATCGGCGAGGAGTACAAGGCGCAGATCATCGAGGGCATCCCGGCCGGCGAGCAGGTCAGCGTCTATCGCCAGGGGAACTGGAAGGACCTGTGCCGCGGCCCCCACCTGCCGTCGACGAAGGCGGCGGGCAAGGCGTTCAAGCTGACGAAGCTGGCCGGCGCCTACTGGCGGGGCGACCACCGCAACCCGATGCTCCAGCGCATCTACGGCACGGCCTGGGCCTCGGAAGCCGACCTCGAGGCCTACATCCGCCGCCTCGAGGAGGCCGAGAAGCGGGACCACCGCAAGCTGGGCCGCCAGATGGACCTCTTCCATATGCAGGAAGAGGGCAAGGGCATGGTCTTCTGGCACGAGAAGGGCCTGACGCTCTGGCGCACGGTGGAGGCCTACGTGCGCCGGCGTCTCGATGCGGCGGGCTACCAGGAGGTGCGCACGCCCCAGGTGCTGGACCGCGTCTTCTGGGAGAAGTCGGGCCACTGGGAGAAGTACCGGCCCAACATGTTCGTCTGCGAGACGGAGGAGGGCGAGGAGCTTGCCCTGAAGCCGATGAACTGCCCGGGCCACGTGCAGATCTTCAAATTCGGCCAGAAGTCCTACCGCGACCTGCCCCTGCGCATGGCCGAGTTCGGCGCCTGCCACCGCTACGAGCCCTCGGGCGCCCTGCACGGCCTGATGCGCGTGCGCGCCTTCACGCAGGACGACGCCCATATCTTCTGCCGCGAGGACCAGATCGAGGAGGAGACGGCCCGGTTCATCGAGCTGGCCAACTCGATCCACGCCGACTTCGGCCTGGAGCGCGACCACATCGCCCTGGCTACGCGGCCCGAGGTCCGCGCCGGCTCGGACGAATTCTGGGACAAGGCCGAGGCCCAGATGCTGGCCGCCGCCCGCAAGGCCGGCGTCGAGCCGGTGATCGCCGAGGGCGACGGCGCCTTTTATGCCCCCAAGCTGGACTGGGTGCTGAAGGACAGCATCGGCCGGACGTGGACGTGCGGCACGATCCAGCTCGACTACGTGCTGCCCGAGCGCCTGGGCGCGGAATATGTGGCCGAGGACGGGTCCAAGCAGCGGCCGGTCATGTTGCATCGGGCCATCTGCGGCTCGCTGGAGCGGTTCATCGGCGTGCTGATCGAGAACTATGCCGGGGCCTTCCCGCTTTGGCTCTCCCCGGTGCAGGTGGTGGTGGCCACGATCACGTCCGATGCCGACGGCTTCGCGCTGCAGGCGGCCGAGCGGCTCCGCGCCGCGGGGCTGCGGGTGGAGACCGACCTGCGCAACGAGAAGATCAACTACAAGGTCCGCGAGCACAGCCTGGCCAAGGTCCCGGTGATCGCCGTCGTCGGCCGGCGCGAGGCCGAAGAGGGCAAGCTCGCGCTCCGGCGCCTCGGATCCGACGGCCAGCAGATCCTGACCCTGGACGAGGCGGCGAACGTGCTTGCCACCGAGGCCCAACCGCCGGACATTCGCCGGCGGGGGTCGGAGGCCTGATGAACCGTATCGCCGCGCCCATCGTCGCCGTGGACGCGGCGCCGAACCGGGACGTCCTGCGGGCCCGCCGCAGCGTCTCGGTGGTGATGGTGGTCTACATGACCGGCGAAGCTCTGGACCGGAGCGTGCCCTGCGTCCTGGCCGATCCGCTGGTGGACGAACTGGTGATCGTGGACAACGGCTCCACGCCGGCCCAGGCCGAGCGACTGCGGGCCCTGTCCGGCCAGGACGGGCGCGTCACCCTGTTGAGCGGCCAGGGCAACGTCGGGTTTGCGCGGGGGGCGAACCTGGGCGCGCGGACGGCCTGCGGCGACCATCTGGTGTTCCTGAATCCCGACGCCTTCCTCCAGCCGGGATGCGTGGCCGCCCTGGTGCGCGAGATCGCGGGCCAACCTGTGCCCAGCCTGGTGGGCGGACGCGTCCTGAACCCCGACCGCACCGAACAGCGCGGCGCGCGGCGGGGCGACATCACCGCGGTCAGCGCCCTGCTCTCGATGAGCGGCCTGGCGAAGGCCCGGGCGCTCAGCCGCTTCGAGGTCCACTGGGAGGGCGAGACCCTGCCCGACGCGGCGGTGGAGACGCCCACCATCTCGGGCGCGTGCTTCTGCATGCGGCGCGAGGACTTCGAATTCGTTGGGGGGTTCGACGAGGGCTATTTCCTGCACGTCGAGGACGTGGACCTGTGCTGGCGCGTGCGCGCGGCGGGCGGCCGGGTGCTTTTCCACCCCAAGGCCGAGGTGATCCATATCGGCGGCACCAGCCAGACCAGCCCACTGAAGGTGGAGTTCCACAAGGGCGTGGGTCTGGCCCGATACTTCCGCAAGCGCGCGCAGGGGCCGGGCCAGCGGCTGGCGGCCTGGCTGGCGGGCCCGCTGGTGGTCGCCGCGGCGGTCGCCCGGCCGCTGGTGCGGCGGCTGCGCGGTTAGTCGCCGGCCGCGACGCCGCTCAGGCCGGTTGGGGCTGCGGAAAGCCGCCGGCGCGGGCCACCGAAGAGGCCACGCGCTTGCCCAGCCGGTCGGACGCCCAGACACCGATATCGATAAGCTTGGAGAGGTCGTAGCCGGTCTCGAAGCCCGCGCGCTCCAGCATGTAGACGAGATCCTCGGTCCCGATGTTCCCGGTGGCGTTGGGCGCGAAGGGACAGCCGCCCAGGCCGCCCACCGAGGCGTCGAGGATGTCGACGCCGGCCTCGACGCCGGCGAAGGCGTTGGCCAGGCCGGTGTTGCGCGTGTCGTGGAAGTGGAGGCGCAGGGGGATGTGGCCGGCCGCCTTGCGCGCGGCTTCCACGCGCCGCCGGACCATCCAGGGGTCGGCGACGCCGATGGTGTCGGCCAGCGCGATCTCGGCCACGCGCAGGTCGGCGGCGGCGCGGACGATGTCGACCACGCGTTCCTCGGGAACCTCGCCCTCGAACGGGCAGCCGAAGGCTACCGAAACGGTCACGGTGATCGGCGGCTCCTCCTTGCGGCGCACGGCCACGATGTCGGCCATCGCCTTGACCTGCTCGTCCACCGAGGCGCCCTGGTTGCGGATGCCGAAGCCGTCGCTGGCGCAGACCACGACGTTGGCCTCGTCGCACTTCGCCGCCACGCAGCGCTCCCAGCCCCGGAGATTCAGCACCAGGCCGATGCGCGACCGGCCCGGCGTGTGCGGCAGGGCGGCCATGATCTCCTCGGCGCCCGCCATCTGGGGCACGCGCTTGGGGTTGACGAAGCTGACCACCTCCATCCGCCTTGCGCCGGCGTCCTCCAGGCGGCGGATCATCTCCAGCTTCTGGTCGATGTCGAACAGGGTCTTCTCGTTCTGAAGGCCGTCGCGGGGCCCGACCTCGACGATTTCGATACGCCGGCTCATCGCCGCACCTCCTCCAGCACTTCGGGAGCCACGTAGACCCGGAGGTCCACGTCGTCGCCCTTGGAGTAGTTGACACCCCTGATGCGGGCGACCTCTACGGCCCGGACGCCACGTGAGGCCAGGGCCTTGCGGAACGCCTCGGCCTCGCGGCGCTCGACGATGGCCGGGCGTTCGCCGGCGATGGCGCGCGCGGCCTCTTCGGCCCCCCCCAGGCCGGTGTCGGAGCCCAGGGCGAAGACCAGGCTGGGCTCGGCGTAGCCCGCCACCTCGACGGGCGCTTCGGCGATCCCTTGACGGGGAAGGAGGCGGGCGCGCTCCAGTGCGGCCTCAAGGCGGGCCGAAACCCACAGCGGCTCGAGGCTCGGCGCGACGGCCGCCGCCAGCAGGCCGTGGCCCATGACGCCCAGGATCAGCGCGGCCGCGAGGGCCGAGACCGGCGCGCGCGCCACCAGGAGCCAGCCGCCGACGAGGCCGGCGGACGCCAGGGACGCGGCGGTCGCCGCGCCCGCCCACAGGAGCATCGAGGCGTCGGACGGGTCGGCGTACAGCGACAGCAGATAGAAGACTCCGCCGGCCAGGGCGAGGCCGACGACGGTCGCCAGGCCCGCGCCCAGCCAGCGGACCAGGGGCCCCATCGGTTCGCCGCCTCCGCCCGGCGCCACGAGCGCCCGCGCGGCCAGCCAGGCCAGCGGCGCATAGGCGGGTAGGGTATAGTGCGGCAGCTTGGTGGGCAGGATCTCGAACACCAGCCAGGTGGGGACGAGCCAGGCGATCGCGAACCGCACGCCGGGCTCGGCCCGATGGCGCCACGCCGCCACGGCCGCCGCCGGCAGGAGGAGCGTGATCGGAAACGCGAGGATCGGGGTCAGCAGGGTATGGTACCCGAAAGGCCCGCCGTGGGTCTCGTGCCCGCCGGCCAGCTTGGGGGCCAGGTCTCCGCCCACGGCCTCGGTCCAGAACCCGCCGTCGGTGGCGACGGTGACCGCGCCGGCCCAGGGCCCCACGACGGCCAGGAGGACGATCAGTCCCCACCACCACTTGAGTCCGGCCAGCCAGCCGGCGCGCCGGTCCCAGACGGCCAGGAGCAGCATGGTCAGGCCGGCGACCATCGGGGTGATCGGCCCCTTCACCAGCACTCCCACCGCCACGGCCGCCCAGAACGCCCAGACCGTTAGCGGCGAGGTCGGAGGGCCACCGTTTCGCGCCGCGTAGAGGCGCGCCAGCGCCGCGAGCGCCAGGGTGGTCATCCCCGCCAGCACGGCGTCGGTCTTGGCGATGAAGGCTTCCGTCGAGAGCAGGAACGTCGCGCCCAGCATGGCGCCGGCCAGAACGCCGGCCCGCGCCCCGAACAGCGCCCCGGCGCCCCAGGCGCAGGCGGCGGCGGCCAGCATCGCCCCGGCCAGGGAGGGAATGCGATACGCCCAGATCTCCCGGGCCTCGGGCCGCGACAGCGCGCTGACGCTGACGGCCTGCATCCAGTGGATGCCTACGGGCTTCTTGAAACGGGGGTCGTCCTGGAAGCGGATGACGACGTAGTCGTCGCGCTCCAGCATCTGGCTCGTGGCCTGGGCGAACCGCGACTCGTCGCGATCCAGCGGCGGCATCGCGATGAGGCCCGGCAAGCCGGCGAGAAAGGCGATCAGCGCGGCGAACGCCGGCCCGCGCCAGCCCCCGCTCCACCGTTCCAGCGTGCGCTCCAGACTCATGGCGCCCTGATAGCACGATCCTTCGACCCGCTGCGGCGCCGGCCGCGGTTCAGGTCTTCAGAACCAAGAAAACAGGAAAGCGGCGCCCCTCGGGCCTTGAACAACCCCTGAAAAAGCCCGGCGAACGGGCCTTCGTCACGCAAGCCGCCTGCCTTTCGCCCGAAAGCGCTCTATGACGCAGCATGGCCGAGACGACGCCGGATATCTCCGTGGTGGTTCCCGTCTTCGACGAGGAGGGGGCCGCGCCGTCGCTGGCGCGCGAGATCGCCGCCGCCTTCGCGGGCCGCTCTTTCGAGATCGTGTTCGTGGACGACGCCAGCCGCGACGGCACGCGGGCGGCGCTGAAGGCCCTTTCGGCGGAAATCCCGCAGCTTCGCGTGGTGGCTCACCGGCGCAACGCCGGCCAGAGTCGGGCGCTGCGCACGGGTGTCCTGGCGGCCCGCGCGCCGGTGGTGGTCACCCTGGACGGCGACGGCCAGAACGACCCGGCCGACGCGCCGGCGCTGGTCGAGGCCCTGCTGTCCGGACCGTCGGGCCTGGCGCTGGTGGGCGGCGAACGGGTGAAGCGCCAGGACAGCGCCGCCAAGAAGTGGGCCTCGAAGGTGGGCAACGGGGTGCGCCGCCGCCTGCTGAACGACACCGCCAACGACACCGGCTGCGGCCTCAAGGCGATGCGTCGCGAGGCGTTCCTGCGGCTTCCCTACTTCGACCACATCCACCGTTACCTGCCGGCTCTGATGCTGCGCGAAGGCTACGAGGTGGCGTTCCGGCCCGTGAACCATCGCCACCGGCGGACGGGTCGTTCCAAGTACACCAACCTGGGCCGCCTCTGGGCGTCGCTCTCCGACCTCGCGGGGGTGATGTGGCTCAAGTCGCGTGCGCGAGACCCGGGCGGCGCCGACGAGGTCTGAGCGGGCTCAGGTGAAGGCGCTGAGGACCAGGGTGACGACGGCGACGTCGAAGACGCGGGAGAGGAAGAGCAGCATCGGAGCGTCCGTGGCGGTCGGGTTCGAACTTGGTTAAGCAAGTCCGGCGCCAGACGCCGGCGCCGCGCCCTGTGAGCTCATGGCCCTCTTCTTCGACGCCCCCTGGTTCGACGGAAAGCTGGAGGAGCGGGGCCTTTCGCGGACCGTGCTGGCTGCGGTCGCGGGGCTGAGCGAGGCGGATCTGGCGCTGGTCTTCAAGGATCAGGGGGAACTTTCCGCCGGGCAGGTGGCGGCCTTTGCCGAGTTGCTGGGCGTCACCGCGGAAGAGGTGGCGAACCGCGCCGGCGTCTCGACGCCGACGCCCGTCTCCGACGCCGACGGCCGCGATGCGGCGGGCCCCGGCGCCCGCGAGCCGGATGGAGACCGGCGGATCGCGGCGCTGGAACGACGCGTGGCTCTGCTGGAGGCTCAGGTGGCCCGGTTGCTGGCGCGCCACGACGTCTGAGCCGGCCCGGCCGCAGCGCTTCAACATCGCGTGAGTCTTCCGCCCGGCCGCAGGGGAAGCCTGGTCGATCAAACTTATTGTGAAGCTGACGCCCCGGAACGGTCGCGGTCAAATACGACTTCGTCAGTCGACATTCGCGTCCACAGCGCGCCCGCGCTGCGACCGATGGCTTGGATGGCGCTTCGGCGTCGACAGAGGGAGACTCCCAAATGCACATCCAGACCGGCCGCGCCGACGCCGTTCCGCTCTCTGTCCGCGTGGACGCCTTCCGCGATCTGTGCGCCAGCTACGATCCGTTGCTGAAGCCCGGCGCCGCGCCGGTGGACGAGGAGGACAGGGCGGCCCTGGAGACCTTTGCGCGGCTCTTCGACGTGCCGACCGATCCCGACGTTTCGGACGGCGACCTGTGGCGGCAGGTTCGCCCCCTGCTCGCGCAGCAGTTCGAGGCCGAGCGCGCCGGCGCGCCCCCTTCCGCCCCCACAGGCAAGGTGTTCCTTCCGTCGAACCAGGGCGCGGCGGAGGCGAAGGGCCTCGCGGCGCCGGCGCCTCCGCTCGCCTTGCTGGTGGTGGAGGACGATCCGGATCTCTCGGCCTCGATCGTGGAGGCTCTCACCGATGCGGGCCACCTGGTCGTCGCGACCGCATCGACGGCCGCCGGCGCCGCCGTCCTGGCGGGCCAGCATGCGATCGACTTCGCCATCCTGGACGTGGAGCTGGACGGGGCGGACGACGGCGTCGCCCTGGCGCGCGACCTCTATGCGCGCTGGAACCTCAAGGCGCTGTTCATCTCGGGCGGACCCAACGCCCATCTGGTGGAGCTGGACGTGGCCCTGGGATTCGTGGGCAAGCCGTTCACGGCGGCCGAGCTGCTGGCCGCCGTGACCCTGGCCTCGGGACTGATCAGCCGCCGGGCGGCCTGAGGCGGTGCGAAGCGCTTTGTGGCGTTCGGCGAGACCGGGCTCGGCGCCCGGCGTGGGTGGCGTCCCGTCGGGGCGGGCCGGGGGTCAGATCTCGGTCTTGGTCTGCCGGCCCTTGCGGGCGCGCCGGTCGAAGCTGCCCGACCACTCCACGCGGTTGTAGGCGGCGCGGGCCAGGTCGAGCAACGAGGCGCCGGCGCGGAGGCCCCGGCGCTGACCGTCCTGGCCGATGAGCTGGGCGGCGAACCCGGAGTCAGTGGCGCGGCGGTCGTCGCGGAAGGAGCGAGGCGTTTCGACCCTGCCGGCCGGCACGGGAAGGCCCGGCTCGGCGGCGGTCGCCGCGTCGGGACCGTCAGCCTCGGCGCGGTTGGCCCTTCGCACCAGGGCCGCACGTCGGATGCGGTCAATGCGGGACATCATGTCGCACAACCTGCAATGCGTGGGCCACGGCGTGAACTCAACCTTTCGACAGCTTGTCGAGCTGAGCCTGCATGTCGGCCATCTGCTTGCGCAAGGCCAGAAGCGCCTCGTCGGCGGCCGAAGCGTTTCCTGCCGGGGGCGCGGGCGAGGCCGCCGGGGCCTCGGTCCTGGGCGCCGTCGGCGGCTCCTCGGGCTTGGCGGGCGGGGCGTAGGCGAAAGGCGAGAACATCTTCATCGCCCGGTCGAAGAGTTGCAGGTTCTGGCGGATCTGCTCCTCGTAGGCCGCCATGCCCCCGGCCTGGCCGAAGGTGGAGAGCTGCTGTCGCAGGCGCTCCTGCTGCTGGGTGAAGCTGGCCAGCGACATCTCGAGGTAGCTGGGCAGGAACGCCTGCATCGAGTTGCCGTAGAAGCTGATGAGCTGGCGGAGGAACTGGATCGGCAGCAGGTTCTGACCCTGGCTCTTCTCCTCTTCCTCGAAAATGATCTGTGTGAGGACCGTCCGGGTGATGTCCTCGTTGGTCTTCGCGTCGTAGACCACGAAGTCGACGCCCTGTTTCACCATCTCGGCGAGATGTTCCAGCGTGACGTAACTGGAGGAGGCCGTGTTGTAGAGACGCCGGTTGGCGTACTTCTTGATTACGACCCGCTCGCCCGAGCCCCGTCCGCCCGTGGCTCCACCCGTCGCTCCAGGGGCGTCGCCGGCGCCTTCGGTGTCAGCCATCCCTAATCCTTTGCGCAGCAGGCCGATGACTCGGCCGCCCTTCTGCACCGCAGTATCGCGGATGCGAGCGCATAAGCAAATGACATCGGGCGATGGGCCGGGCGCCTGCCCTGTCCTTGCGCGTCGTCTTCCCGTTCTCATCCCCCTTGCCCTGCACGGGGCTGCCGTTGATAGATGCAGACAGGGCCGCACGAGATCAGCCGCAGGAATTCGTCATGAGCGACATCGTCATCGTTTCCGCCGCACGTACGCCGGTGGGGTCATTCAACGGGGCGCTGTCCAGCCTGCCCGCCCATGAACTGGGCAAGGTGGCCATCCAGGCCGCCGTCGAGCGCGCCGGCATCGCGGCCGGCGACGTCGACGAGGTGATCATGGGCCAGGTGCTGCAGGCCGGCGCCGGTCAGGGTCCGGCCCGGCAGGCGGCGGTGAACGCCGGCATCCCGGTGGAGAGCCCGGCGTGGAGCCTGAACCAGCTCTGCGGATCGGGTCTGCGCGCCGTGGCGCTGGCGGCCCAGCAGATCCTCGACGGCTCGGCCGAGATCGTCATCGCCGGCGGCCAGGAGAGCATGAGCCAGTCGCCCCACGCCCAGCAGCTGCGCGGCGGCCAGAAGATGGGCGACCTGGCCCTGGTCGACACCATGATCAAGGACGGCCTGTGGGACGCCTTCCACGGGTACCACATGGGCCAGACGGCCGAGAACATCGCCGCGCGCTGGCAGATCACCCGCGAGGACCAGGACCGGTTCGCCGTCACCTCGCAGAACCGCGCCGAGGCGGCGCAGAAGGCGGGCCGTTTCAAGGACGAGATCGCGCCCGTGACCATCAAGGGCCGCAAGGGCGACACGGTGGTCGATCAGGACGAGTACATCCGGCACGGCGCGACCATCGAGGCGATGTCGGGCCTGCGGCCGGCGTTCAGCAAGGAAGGCTCGGTGACGGCGGCCAACGCCTCGGGCCTGAACGACGGCGCCGTGGCCCTGGTGCTGATGAGCGCCGACGAGGCCAAGAAGCGCGGCCTGAAGCCCCTGGCGCGGATCGCCTCCTGGGCCCACGCCGGCGTCGAGCCCGAGATCATGGGCACCGGCCCGATCCCCGCCAGCCGCAAGGCGCTGGAAAAGGCGGGCTGGAAGGTCGGCGATCTGGATCTGATCGAATCGAACGAGGCCTTCGCCGCCCAGGCGCTGTGCGTGGTGCGGGAACTGGGCCTCGATTCGGACAAGGTGAACGTGAATGGCGGCGCCATCGCGATCGGGCATCCGATCGGCGCCTCCGGCGCGCGCATCCTGACCACCCTGCTGCACGAGATGCAGCGTTCGGACGCGAAAAAGGGCCTCGCCACCCTGTGCGTCGGCGGGGGCATGGGTGTCGCAATGTGCGTGGAAAAGGTCTGATAACAGCCGGACGCCCGATCAACGGGCGTCGGTCCGGGACTTCAGGGAGAACGACGAAATGGCCAGGGTTGCGTTGGTGACGGGCGGGACCCGTGGCATCGGGCGCGCCATCTGCGAGCGGCTCAAGGCCGACGGCATGCAGGTGGCGGCCGGGTATTCCGGGAACGACGCGGCCGCCGAAGCCTGCGCCAAGGAACTCGGCATCATGGTGGTGAAGGGCAACGTCGGGAACTTCGCCGACTGCAAGCACGCCGCCGAAGCGGTGGAGAAGCAACTCGGGCCCATCGACGTGCTGGTGAACAACGCCGGCATCACCCGCGACGGCGTGTTCCACAAGATGACCTCCGAACAGTGGAGCGAAGTCATCCGGGTGAACATGGACAGCCTGTTCAACATGACCCGCCAGGTGATCGAGGGCATGCGCGAACGCAACTGGGGCCGGGTCGTCAATATCAGCTCGATCAACGGCCAGAAGGGCCAGATGGGCCAGACGAACTATTCCGCCGCCAAGGCCGGCATGATCGGCTTCACCAAGGCGTTGGCCCTGGAGAACGCGCGCAAGGGCGTGACGGTGAACTGCATCGCGCCCGGATACATCGACACCGACATGGTGCAGGCCGTGCCCGAGAAGGTGCTGGAAGGCATCATCGCCCAGATCCCGGTGGGCCGCCTGGGCAAGGGCGAGGAGATCGCCGACATGGTGGCGTTCCTCTCGGGCGAGCGCGCCGGCTATGTGACGGGCACGACACTCGCGCTTAACGGTGGCCAGTACATGGTCGGGTGAGCGGCCGGCTGTTCCGTCGGCCAGAAGTCACCCGGCGGGCGTCCAAAAAGCGCCCCGATCCCGAGGCATCCCCTAGCTTGGCATGACAGGCGGACCCAAGGCGTCGAGGAGGGTGATCTGCGCGGCGCTGGCCGGCGCCGCCGCCCTGTCGGCCACCCTGTTCCCGGGCGCGGCCGCGCTCGCCGGTCCCGCCGACAAGCTGCGGGACAGCCTTTCCCGCGGCCGCTCCGCCGAAATCTCGGCGCCGCCCATCGCGCGATTCGTCGCCCAGGACGGCCGCGTCTTCGTGCTGGACCGCACGCAGCCGGCGCCGATGCTGAAGTTCGAGGACAGTCCCGAGGTCTGGGTGCTCAGCCCCAGCCCCGCGCCGCGCGGCGACGTCATCTACAAGAACGACCTGGGCGAGCCCATGCTGCGGGCGACGCGGCTGGGCGGCGTCACCCTGTTCAGTCGCCAGCGGCCGGCCGGCGAACCCGTGTCGCTGGCCGGCGGTGGCGTTCCGCTGCGCCTGGGCGGGCTCAGTCCGCAGGCGCTCAGCGAGCGGATGCTCCAGGCCAGCGTGCGCTCGGGGCGTGCGGCGCGGCGTCAGGTGGTGTTCGAGGCCGAGGCGACGCCGGCGTCCGCCGCGCTGATCGCCGACGCGGCGATGGTGGTCAGCCTGGCCTTCGTGCGGCTCGCGGGCCGCGATCGCGACGCTCTGGGGCAGGTCGACAGCGTACGTTTCTCCGAGGGGCGAAGGCCCTCCGCGTCGCTGGCCGACGGTGTGCTGACGATCGTCGTGTCGCCGGGCCACGGTCTTGCCGGGCGTCCCTCTTCGGACCGGGTCGCGAAGGCCATCCGCACGGCGGACTGAGCCTTCCTTTCCCGCGAAGCCGGCCCGGGAAGGTCAGCCCTTGAAGCTGTCCTTGGCGGCGCGGACCGCGGCGAAGGCCTGGGCGTCGGGCTGTCCGGCGGCGTTCACGCGTTCCGCCAGCAGCGGGGCGCGCAGGAAGGGATTGGTGGCCTTCTCGAGGCCGATCGTCGTGGGCACGGTCCAGTCGCCGCGCTCGCGGGCGGCGAACACCGCCGCGGCGCGATCCCTGAGCGCGGGGTCGTCGTCCACCGACAGCGCGAAGCGTGCGTTGGACGCGGTGTATTCGTGCGCGCAGTAGACGGTGGTGTCGTCCGGCAGGGACGCCAGTCGTTGCAGGCTGTCCCACATCTGTTCGGCCGTGCCCTCGAACAGGCGCCCGCAGCCGAGAGCGAACAGCGTGTCGCCGACGAAGGCGACGCGATCGGCGGGATCGTAGAAGGCGATGTGGCCCAGCGTGTGGCCCCCGCTCTCGATCACCTCGAAGGTCGTATCGCCCAGCGCCACCCTGTCGCCGCCGCCGACTTCGCGATCGAGGGGGGCGATGCGGGTGACCTCGGCGGGGCCGACGATCGTACAGCCGGTGACCGCCTTGATGTCGGCGTTGCCGCCGGCGTGGTCGGGGTGCCAGTGGGTGTTGAAGATGAAGTCCAGCTCCCAGCCCAGCGTCTCCAGCTCCCGCAGGACGGCGGCTGTCTCGGGCGTGTCGATGCAGGCGGTGCGGCCCGACGCCTCGTCGCGGACGAGGAAGCCGTAGTTGTCCGAAAGGCAGGGGAACTGGTGGACGGTCAGCGGCATGGCGGGTCTCCGGACGGCGCCTCTCCGATTTAGGCTCCCTGCGGCCTCGCGTCGACCCGAGGCGGCGCGCGCCCGTCACGCGCGCCCGTCACGCGCGCCCGTCACGCGCGGCTTTCACGGGACGCGGATCGGCGCTAGCCAGGGGCATGCGGCGCGACGTGCTCGACCTTCGCCGGTTCTACGCCTCGGACCTGGGCCGGGCTGCGCGCGCCATGGTCTCGCGCAAGCTCGAGGAGGCGTGGGGCGACGCCGCCGGTCTCGACGTCCTGGCCGTGGGCTATGCGACGCCGTTCGTCGCACCCTTGCGGGATCGCGCCCGCCGGGTGGTGGCGGCCATGCCGGCCCAGCAGGGCGTAGAGGTCTGGCCCGGCGGCGAGGCCCGCAACCTGGCGACCCTGACGCCCGAGGACGGGCTGCCGTTCCAGAACGCCCTGTTCGACCGCATCGTGGTGGTCCACAGCCTCGAGGAGAGCCACGACCCCGTGGCCTTCCTGCGGGAGGTGTGGCGCGTGCTGGCGCCGACCGGCCGGGTGATCGTCACCGTGGCGTCGCGCAACGGGCTCTGGGCCAACACCGAGAAGACCCCCTTCGGCCATGGTCGCCCCTACACGCGAAGCCAGCTCGCCGAACTGCTGCGCGAGGCCGAGCTGGAGCCCGCGGGCTGGACCCGGGCTCTGTATGTCCCACCCGTCGGCTGGATGGCGGGATGGGCCGAAGGCTTCGAGCAGGCCGGCTCGCGGCTCTGGCCCGGTTTCGCAGGCCTCCTGCTCATGGAAGCCGTGAAACAGACCTTCGCCGTCAAGCCGAAGGGCACGCGGGCGCGGGTGCGCGCAGCCCGCCCCGCGCTCGCGCCGTCGCCGGCCGCGGCGCCCGTTTCGAGGACACCCGACCAGCCGTCGCGTCGAGAGCGCTTGGCGCCGTCGCGCCTAAGGTCTTAGCTGTGGTCCCGAGCCAGTTCGAGCAGGAGCCTCCGCGCACATGAAAATGATCATCGCGGTCATCAAGCCCAGCCGCCTGGATGCGGTGCTCGACGCCGTCACGGAAGCCGGCGCGTCCGGCCTCACGGTCACGGAGGTGAGGGGCTATGGCCGACAGCGGGGCAAGACCGAGGTCTACCGCGGGGCGGAGTACGAGGTGAAGCTGCTGCCCAAGGTGAAGCTGGAGATCGCCGTCCCCGCCGATATCGCCGAGGCGGTGGTCGAGGCGATCCAGGCGACGGCCAACACCAGCAAGATCGGCGACGGAAAGATCTTCGTCCTCGACCTGGAGCATGCGTTGCGTATCCGCACCGGCGAACAGGGCGCCGCGGCCATCGCCGGCTGATCTGCGAGCCATGCGCCGCGTTCCGGCGATCGCGGCGGCGCTGTCTGTCCTGGCGGCGGGCGGAGCCGCCCGGGCCGAACTGGCCGACGCCCAGGTCGCCGAGGCCCTGAAGCGCCACGTCTGCTTCAGCCGGATCTGGTGGGGCGATCCCTATGCGCGGCTGGGGCAGACCGCCACCTTCGACATCCGCACCGACGGGCGAATGACCTACGCCTGGAGCGAGGACGTGCGATCGGTGCCCCGCGTGCTGCACTGGGCCGACGCCTACGCCGTCGCCGAGCGCGGCGCCGGGGCCGTCGTGGTCCAGCGATCCGGCTACAACGCCGAGCGGCTGCGCGGCGAGCCCGGGTTCGAACGCGAGCGCCGGCGCGTCTACGGCGGGGCTTCCCGGAAATTGCGCGTGGACCTGCCGACCGACTGCACGCCGCGGTTCGATCCCGAGACGCCGCTGAAGGCCGAGATGCGGGCGGTCGTGGCGTCGAGCCTGTCGAACGCCGTGCGCACCTGGGGCCGGCGGCCGGCGGGGGGACGGGTGCGCATCACCCTGGCCGACTTCAACGTGGACTATCCCGAAACGTTCGCGGTGCGCGAGGACACCGGCGAGGTGTTGCGCATCGGCCTGATCGGGGCGGACCGCACGAGCTACACCGGCGGGACGGGTCGGCAGTATGTGGTCACGCCCGTTCCGGCCGGTCCCGTGTCGGTGCTGCTCCGCAGGCTGGTGCGGGGCCACGGGACGCCCCTGACCCTTGCCGTGCGGTAGCCGTCCGTGGGCTCGTTCAGCGGAACGACAGGCTGAGCTTGGCGCCCAGGAAGCGGCCGTGGGGATCGACGCCGCGCGCTGCGGCGGCCCCGCCCCGGTCGGCGCCGGACTGGAGACCGCACAGGAAACCCAGCGATCCCGTCATGTCCTCGTCCCTCAGGCGACGATCCACCGAGGTCTTGGCGAGCCCCGCGCGGCGCAGGGCCAGGGCCTCGGCCGCTTCGGGGGAGTACGAGATTCGGACCTCGGGTGCTGGCCGGGCGCGCACCGCCTGGGCCAGAACCTGGTGGGTCACAGCCTGTTCGGCTGTCTGAGACGGAGTCGCCTCCGCCCCCGTGGACGCCAGGGCCAGAAGGGTGGCGACGCCTGCGGCGGGGATGCGGAATGGCGGCATGGCGGGGACTCCGGCGCGGGCGTTGGTTGCAGTCTTTGTGTTCCCCGAAGGACACTCAACCATGTCGTGGACGTGAAGGCGAGCCCCGGGTCTGTGCGCGGCGTCGAACGGGCGTTAGAATACTGTTCGGGGAGCGTCGGTTAGGGCTGGGTCATGGATCGTCGGACGGTCGCGCACAGCCGGGAGCCCGCGTGAGCACCCAGACCTCGCACGTCCATCAGGTCGGGTCGCAGCTCGCGCCCCAGATCAAGCCTCAGTTCGCGCCTGGGGTTTCTCCCGGAGCCGCGGCGCCGCCGGCCGCCGATTCTGGCCGCGCGCTGTTCTGGCGTCTCATCACCATCTACCTGCTGGCCACGGTCACGGCGGTCACCGTCTCGATGGGGCTGGGCCTGCTGGGGCTGGAGTTCACGCCGCGCCAATGGCTGCTGTTCTGGGCCTGCGTGCCGGCGGCCACGGCGTTCTTCACCTCGATCGACGTCCTGGTGATCCGCAGCCATCTGAAGCCCCTGGGGCCCGTGCTGAGCGCCCTTGATCGGGGTGAGCGACCGTCCGATACGGCGCTGGCCGAGGCGGCTGTCCGCGCGCTGAATCTGCCCCAGATGTCGGCCGTGCGGGTGACCCTGCTGCACGGACCGATGGCGACACTGTCGCTCTGCGCCGCCATCTACACCATTAACACCTACTTCCACGGCGGCATCGCCATGTGGCAGTTCGTCGGGCTGGCGGTTCTGATCCTGGTCTTCGCCTCGCCCGCCCACGCGATCTTCGAGTACTTCGCCGTCGGGCGCACGGTCGAGCCGGTGATCCAGAGGTTGGCCCGGGCGCTGGGCGGGCCGATACCGCCCGAGCAGCAGGCGGACCTCATCGCCGTGCCGTTGCGCAGCAAGCTGTTGTTCCTGGCCATTTTCGTCTGCGCCCTGCCGCTGATCTTCAGTGCGGGATCGTTCCTCTACAAGTTCGACCGGATGATCTCGGGCTACGGTTTCGCGGTGCCCGACGCCGACCTGTTCGCGCTCAATCTGTGGAGCGCCGCGGTGGTGGCCGTCTGCATCCTGGGCGCGGTGTCGATGGCGATCCTGACCTCCACCGACGTCTCGCGCTCGGCCGGGCGACTGGTGGACGCGATCCGCCAGGTGGAGCGCGGCCGGCTGGACGAGGCCCGGGTCGAGGTGCTGACCGCCGACGAATACGCCGAGATCAACCGCGGCTTCGCCCTGATGCTCGCCTCGCTGCGCGAGGAGCAGCAGATCCTGGAGGTGACCCAGGATCTCGCCGGCGAACTGGTGCTGGAGGTGCTGATCGCGCGCATCATGCAGGCGACGACCGGCCTGCTCGCCGCCGAGCGCGCCAGCCTGTTCGTCTACGACGAGAAGGCCGACGAGCTGTTCACCGTCTACGCCGACGGGGTCGAGACGCGCGGCATCCATGTGCCCACCGACCGCGGCATCGCCGGCGCCGTCTTCACCACGGGGCGGATCGAGAACATCGCCGACGCCTACGAGGATCCGCGCTTCAACCGCGAGGTGGATACGCGCACCGGCTTCCGCACCCGCTCGATCCTGTGCGTGCCCATCACCAACAAGGCGGGCGCCCGCATCGGGGTGGTCCAGGCCCTGAACAAGAAGGACGGGATCTTCACGGCCCGTGACGAGTCGCGGCTGAAGGCCTTCGCGGCCCAGATTGCGGTCAGCCTGGAGAACGCCAAGCTCTTCGACGACGTGCTGTCGATGAAGAACTACAACGAGGCGATCCTGAAGAGCACGTCGAACGCCATCGTCACCCTCGACGCCGAGGGGCGGATCGTGACGGCGAACGATGCGGCGACGACCCTGCTGGACCAGAACCGCGAGGCGCTGGTGGGCCGGGCCTCGGGCGAGCTGTTCGCAGCCAACCCCTGGGTGCTGGACGGCCTGGCCCGGACCCAGGCCACGGGCGAGACCGTGCTCGCGGTCGACGCCGAGCTGGCCCAGTGGTCGGGCGCCAGGGCCTCGGTGAACCTGACGGCCATGCCGCTGATCGACGCCACCGAGCAGCGGATCGGCTCGATGCTGGTCCTGGAGGACATCACCGAGGAGAAGCGGGTCCGCTCGACCATGAGCCGCTACATGTCGAAGGAGGTGGCCGACCAGCTCCTCTCGGCGGGCGAGGCCGAACTGGGGGGCAAGGAGCAGAAGGTGACGGTGATGTTCTCGGACGTCCGCCGCTTCACCGCCATCGCCGAGGCGCTGGGCCCGCGTGAGACCGTGCAGCTCCTGAACGCCTACTTCACCGAGATGGTCGAGGTGATCTTCCAGCACGACGGCATCCTCGACAAGTATATGGGCGACGGGATCATGGCCCTGTTCGGTTCGCCGTTCGTGGGGCCGAACGACGCCGACAACGCGCTGTCGACCGCCGACGACATGATGGCCCGGCTGGCCGTGCTGAACGCTCGACGCATGGCGGCGGGCCAGGAGCCGCTGGACATCGGGATCGGCTTCTCGACCGGCCCCACGGTCATCGGCAACATCGGCTCGGAGCGGCGGATGGAGTACACGGCCATCGGCGATACGGTGAACCTGGCCTCGCGGCTTGAGGGCGTGACCAAGCAGTACGGGGCGAAGGTCCTGCTTTCCGAAATGACCGTCCGGGACCTGAAGCGCCCCGCCACGCTGCGCGAGATCGACCTGATCCGGGTGAAGGGCAAGGACCGGCCGGTGGCGGTCTACGAGTCCCTCGGCTACCGCGCCGGCGAAGCGGCGTTGCCGGGGTTGCTGAAGGTGTTCGGCGAAGGGCTGACGGCCTACCGGGCGCGGGACTTCGAGGGCGCCGCGCGGGCGTTCGGGGCGGCCCTGGAGCTGGACCCGGGGGACCGGCCCTCGGCGATCTACCTGGAGCGTTGCCAGGTGTTGGCCGAGGCGCCGCCGGACGCGGGCTGGGACGGGGTGTGGACGCTGATGGAGAAGTAGGGGTTCAGATCACCTCTACGTTCACCCGGTGCCCGGGCGTCCGCGCCAGCTTCGCATCCTTGGTGAGCAACACGGCGCCGAGCGCCTCCGCCAGGGCGACATAGGCGGCGTCATAGGCTGTCATCGTCGTCCTGAGCGACCACACGCGCGGCATGAGCGTTTCGTGCCCATGCCGGCGGACGGGGAACCCGCGCCAGACGTCGAGCGCTGCGGCGCCGGCCGACTCCGTCAACTGTCCGCTCAGCACCAGGCGTCGCAGCACCTGGGCGATCTCCAGATCGATGAGGTGCGGCGCATGCAAGGTCTCGTCCCGTGCGAACAGCCGCTGCACGAGGGTGTCTTCCGCGGGACCGCGCCGCAGGATCTCGAGCGCCGCCGACGCATCGAGGACGATCACCGCGAGTCGCGCTCGGCCCTCACCGCGGCGGCCGCGTCGAAGTCGACGGGCGTGAGCTTCGCCAGACGCGCCCGCATTTCCTCGGGCGAGGGGCGCTCCGCGACGGCGGCGATCTCCCGCAGCAGCATGTCGGACAGCGACAGGCCCGCCATCGCCGCCCGCGCCTTCAACCGGCGGTGAAGCGCCTCGGGGACATTGCGGATCTGGATCATGGACATGTAATTAGTCTAGTCGCATGTGCAGCGCATGCAAGTGGAGACGACGACGGTCCTTCGGTCGGCTTTCGGGACTCATTCAGAAGCTTGCGGTTCCCCTTCCGTTCGCCGCCCGCCCGGCCTAACCTCCGCGGGTGACTCTCCCGCTCACCGTCGCCCAGCTTCAGCTTGCGCCCGCGCTCGTGGTCCTGCCCGGGCCGCGGTGCGGGGTGTGCGCGCCGAACGGGGACGCCCAGCCGATACGGCCGCCGGACGCGCGCGACCTGTTCGAAGGGGCGCCGGTGGTGGTGGCCCATGCGGCCATGACGGCGCGACGGCTGGGCCTCCACGCGCCGCCGCGCGGGCCGCGGTGGTTCGACGTGCTGGAGTTGTTCGCCTTCGTGCGACCGGCGCGGTTCGCGGCGCCCTCGGCGGTGGGTCTGGCGCAGGCGCTGGGGCTGGCGATTCCGCGCGCGCCGGCCGAGCAGGCGGCCAGTCTGCATGAGGCCGCCCGCGCGCTGCTGACCGAACTGGGCGCCGCGCCGACGCCCAGCCGCGAGGAGGCGATCGCCCAGGCCGAGACCCTTGTGCGGGCCGGCTGGCCCTGGGGCGTGGCGGTGCTGGCCGCCCTGCGCTCGGCGCCGGCGGGCAACATGTTCCGCGGCTCGGGCCTGGATGTCTGGACGCGGCTGGCGGAGTGGGAGGCCGAGGCGCCGCCGGGCGAGCCGGGAAGCAAACCGGTGCAACCCGACGACGCACGAGGCCGGCTGGCCGGCCTGCTGGTCCAGGCGGGCTTGTCCGAGCCGCGCCCGGCCCAGGCCGACTACGCCGCCGAGACGGCCCATGTCTTTCAGCCGCGCGAGCGCGAGGGCGAGCCCAACATGATGCTGGCCGAAGCGGGCACCGGCGTCGGCAAGACGCTGGGCTATCTGGCGCCCGCTTCGCTGTGGGCCGAGGCGAACGGCCCGGCCGTCTGGGTCTCCACCTACACCCGCGCGCTCCAGCGGCAGATCGAGCGCGAGAGCGCCGCCATCTGGCCCGACGAGAAGGCCCGCGCGAAGAAGGCCGTCGTGCGCAAGGGGCGCGAGAACTACCTGTGCCTGCTGAACTTCCAGGAACAGGCGAACGCGGCGCAACTGGGCGGGGCCGACCTCGTGGGCGTGGCGCTGGCGGCGCGCTGGGCGCGGGCCACCCGCGACGGCGACATGACGGGCGGAGACTTCCCCGCCTGGCTGCCCGGCCTGTTCGCCGTCTCGCCCGCCGCCCAGGCCAGTGCGGCGAACCTGGTCGACCGCCGGGGCGAGTGTGTCCACGCCGGGTGCCAGCACTATCGCGCCTGCTTCGTGGAGAAGGCGATCCGCGGCAGCCGGAGGGCCGACATCGTGATCGCCAACCACGCGCTGGTGCTGAGCCAGGCGGCGTTCGACGGGGCGCGGGCGGCGCGCGGCAGCCCCGGTGACGCCGAGACCGCGCGGCTGAAGCGCATCGTCTTCGATGAGGGCCACCATCTGTTCGACGCCGCCGATGCGGCCTTCTCGGCGGCGCTTTCCGGCCAGGAGGCGGCCGAGCTGCGCCGCTGGATCCGTGGTCCCGAGGGGCGCGGCCGGCGTGGGCGCGGGCTGGAGGCGCGGCTCTCCGACCTGCTGGGCGATCGGGAGGAGGCCCGGCGGGCGCTGCACACGGCGCTCGAAGCGGCCGCGGCGCTGCCGGGCGAAGGCTGGAGCGGACGGATCGCACCGCCCAACGGCGAGGTGCGCCCGAGCGGCCCCATCGAGGCCTTTCTGGTGGCGGTGCTGGAGCAGCTCAAGGCGCGGGCGGCGCCCAGCGAGGTGGGGATGGAGTGCGCCGCGCGGCCCGCCCTGGACCTCGTGCGGGAGACGGCGCGGGCGGCGGCCTCGGCCCTGGCGCGGCTGGAGCAGCCGCTGCTGGCGCTGGCGCGGGCGCTGGAGGACGTGATGGACGTCGAGGCCGAGGTCCTGTCGCCATCCGAGCGGGCCCGGATCGAAGGCGCCCTGCGCGGGCTGGACCGGCGCGCGCGGATGCAGCTTCCGGCGTGGCGCTCGATGCTGTCGGCCATCGACGAGGACGCCGAGGACGACCCCGACTTCGTGGACTGGTTCGACGCGACCTTCATGTTCGGGCGGGTGGTGGACGCCGCCAGCCGCCGGCACTGGGTCGATCCCACCGAGCCCCTGACCAACGCCGTCATCGCGCCCGCACACGGGGTGCTGGTCACGTCGGCGACCCTGGCCGACCCGACGCTGGACGACCCCTTCGCCCTCGCCGAGATGCGCACCGGCGCCGCCCGCCTGCCCGAGCGGCCGAAGACGATGAAGGCGGCCTCGCCCTTCGACTATGCGAACCAGGCGCGCGCGCTGGTGGTGACCGACGTGGCCAAGGACGACCCGCGCCAGGTGGCGGCTGCCATGCGCGAGCTGTTCCTGGCCGCCGGCGGCGGGGGCCTGGGCCTCTTCACCGCCATCCGCCGCCTGCGCGCGGTGCATGAGCGGATCGCCGGCCCGCTGGCCGACAAGGGCGTGGCGCTCTACGCCCAGCACGCCGATCCGCTGGAGGTGGGCGCGCTGGTCGACATCTTCCGCGCCGAGGAGGACGCCTGCCTGCTGGGCACCGACGCCGTCAGGGACGGGGTGGACGTGCCGGGCCGCTCGCTGCGCCTGCTGGTGTTCGACCGCATTCCCTGGCCTCGGCCCGACATCCTGCACAAGGCGCGGCGCAGCCGGTTCGGGAACAAGAGCTATGACGACGCCATCGCCCGCGCCCGCATCGCCCAGGCCTTCGGCCGCCTGATCCGCCGTGCGGACGACAGGGGCTGCTTCGTGCTGCTGGACGCCTCGTCCCCCACGCGCCTCTTCGCCGGCCTGCCGCCGGGCGTGGAGCTTCAGCGTGTGGGCCTGGTGGAGGCGATCGAGCAGGTGGCGGCTTTCCTGGGGAAGGCGGACATCGGCCCGAGTTGATGTTCCCGATATGTTCTTGACGGATGCGACGCGTCACGGTTGAGTGTCGGGTAAGTTCATCTTCACCGTTGACACGCAACGTGTGCGCCGGAGGCTTTCGGGGGGAATGCCGATGTTGCGGAGAGTTTTGGCCGGTTTGCTGGCGGCGATAGTGGCGGCATGCGCCGGCGCAGCACAGGCGGCCGAGGAGAGGGTGCTCGAACGGCAGGGCTATTGGTCGGTCGGCCGGGGCGAGGCCGACAGCAGGCACTGCCTGGCGAGCGTGCCGACCTCTATGAAGGCGCTGTTCATGATCAATGCCTCCGGGGCGACGGTGGGGCTGTCGGTGCTGACCGAGCGGCCCCAGCGGCGGGGCAAGAAGGGCGTGCTGGAGACCGACACCCACGTCTTCCAGTTCGTCCCCGAATACAACGACAGCGGCGACTTCCTGATGCTGGAGCAGGCGGTGTCGGAGCGGGTCCTGGCGGCGCTGCGGCTGGCCCGCGGCGTCAAGATCAAGGTCGATGGCCGCACCGTTCTGGACGTGGGCCTCGAGGGCACGGGCGCCGAGGCGGCGCTCGATGCGGTGCTGGCGTGCGGCAAGGGGCAGGCCGGCTGGTGGGGCGAAGGCGTCGATCAGACCCTGCTTGCCGCCGACGAACCCCCGGGCGTGCTGAACCCCGAAGGATATTGGCGGCTGAGCGTGGACGAGGAGGATGGACGGTGCGCGGCGATCTCCGTCCTCGACGGCGGCGGAGCGTTCATGCTCAGCGCGACAGGCGACGGCGTCTCGTTCGGCGCGGTCCCGTCCCGCTCGGTCAAACCCGGTCGGAAGGGCGCGTTCGAGACGGACGCGTGGAGCTTCGACTTCGAGCCCAGCTACGACGAGGGCTATCTCTATCTGGACGACGTCTTGAACAATCGGGCGCTCGCGGCGCTTCGGTTGGCGAGCCGGTTCCGGATCGCTGTGGATGGGCGAACCGTCCTGACCATGAATCTGGAAGGCACGGGTATCGACGGCGTGCTCGACGGGTTGGCGGACTGCGTGGCCGGCAAGTCGGGCTGGTGGGGCAAGGGACTCTCCCCATCGTCCGCGCCGCCGTCCGGGGCCCGTTCGACCCCGGATGTCGGATCGCAAAACACCACGCCGGGCGGCTCAGGTCGCGGGAATGGTGGTGGCGGCTCGGGGTCGGCGTTCTTCATCACCCCGGACGGCTTCGCGGTGACGGCCGCCCATGTCGTCGCGCAGTGCCGGGAGGTGGAGTCGCCGCGCTGGGGGCCTGCCCGGCGGGTGGCCATCGATCGGCCCGCGGACCTCGCGATTCTCAAGCTCGAGTCGGCGAGCGGTCAGTCACTGGCGCTCCGTGGCCGCGGGCCGCGGCTCGGCGAGCCGCTGAGCGTGGGCGGCTTTCCGCTGGGCGGACTGCTGGGCGGCGGCCTGAAGATCACCACCGGCGTGGTGGCCGGACTCAGCGGCCCGCAGGGCGACCGCGGCCTGTTCCAGATCTCGGCCCCGATCCAGCCGGGCAACAGCGGCGGGCCTGTGATCGACGCGACAGGCGCTCTGATCGGCGTGACCGCCGCCAAGCTGGACGAGGTCCGGCTGGTCAGCGAGACGGGGACGTTCCCGCAGAACGTGAACTTCGCCGCGCCCGTGACGATTCTCCAGGCGTTCCTCGACGAGAACGGGATCGCCTATCGCGTCGCGCCAGCCGCCATGTCGGCGCCGCCTGTCAATCTGGTGAACGTCACCTTCCCGATCGTCTGCAAGCCGTAGGCCTCATCCCCCTCGTTGCCGCAGCGCGTTCATCGCGGCGTCGAGTTCGGCCACGGTGACCTTGCCGTCCTTGTTGGTGTCGACAGCGTCGAAGCGCTCGGCCGGGCGGCCGGCGGCGACCCATTCGGCCTTGGAGATGGCGCCGTCGCCGTCCTTGTCCCAGTTCTTCACCAGGTCGGCCGGCGTGGGCATCTGGGCGAGCGCGGCCATCGGGGCGGCGGCGACCGCGGCGGCGGCCAGGATCGTGAAGGTGGTCTTGCGCATCAGCAGGTCCTCTGGTTCGGCAGGCTGGAGGCTCGCCCGCGCCGAGTCATACGACGCCATTGTGGCGGGATCAGTGCTTGCCGCGGTCGCGGCCGAAGTTGGGTTCGGCGCTTTCCTGGCCCAGGGCCACGATGCCGCGCCGGATCTCGCGGGTCCGACTGAAAAGCTCGAACAGCTTGTCGCCCTCGCCCCAGCGGATGGCGCGGCTGAGCGCCTGGAGGTCTTCGCTGAAGCGGCCCAGCATTTCGAGGACCGCTTCCTTGTTGGTCAGGAAGACGTCGCGCCACATCGTGGGGTCGGAGGCTGCGATACGGGTGAAGTCCCGGAAGCCGCCGGCGGAATACTTCATCACCTCGGCCTGGGTCACCGTCTCAAGGTCGGCGGTGGTGCCCACGATGTTGTAGGCGATCAGGTGCGGCAGGTGGCTGGTGATGGCCAGCACCAGGTCGTGATGCTTGGCGTCCATCGTCTCGACGTTGGCGCCCAGGGCGGTCCAGAAGGCGGTCAGCCGGGCCAGGGCTTCCGCGTAGGTCGGATCGTCCCGCTCCTGCGGCGTCAGAATGGTCCAGCGGTTCTGGAACAGTTCGGCGAAGCCGGCTTCCGGTCCCGAGCGCTCTGACCCGGCGATCGGATGGCCCGGGATCACATGGGCCGTGTCGGGGCAGCTGGCGTTCAGCACCTCGGCCACATGCCCCTTGACCGAGCCGACGTCGGTGACCGTGGCGCCCGGCTTCAGGCCCGGCGCGGCGGCGCGGGCGGCCGCCTCCATCGACAGCACCGGAACGGCGAACAGCACCAGATCGGCGTCGCGCACCGCTTCGGCGGGATCGGCGGTGAGCCGGTCGGCCAGTCCCAGGTCGGCGATCGTGGCGCGGGCGGCCTCGGACGACTCGGCGACCGCGATCTCGCCCACGACGCCGGCCTCGCGCGCGGCGCGGATCACCGACGAGCCGATCAGGCCGCAGCCGATCACGGCCATCCGGGGATAGATCGGCGTCGTCGTCACGGGCTCAGGTCTTCATGAATTCGGCCAGCGCATCGACCGCGGCGCGGTTGTGCTCCTCAAGGCCGATGGTGATGCGGAGATGGTCGGGCAGGCCATAGTTCAGCACCCGGCGCATCAGCAGGCCGCGGGCGCTGAGGAAATCATCCGCCTCGGCCGCCGTCCGGCCCGCCGTCCGGGGAAAGCCGATCAGGACGAAGTTGGTGGCGGACGGTCCCACGACCTCCAGGCCCAGGCCGCCGAGCTGTTGCGTCAGCCACGCGCGCCACTGTTCGACGTGGGCGATGGAACGGGCCTGGAAATCCTCGTCCGCGAGGGCGGCGACGGCGGCGTGTTGCCCGGCGATCGAGGTGTTGAACGGAAGGCGGATACGGTCAACGGCGGTGGCGATGTCGGCGGGCGCATAGCCCCAGCCCACCCGCAGCGCGGCCAGTCCATGAAGCTTCGAGAAGGTGTGCGTGACCACCACGTTCTCGGACCCGCGCGCGAAGTCGAGGCCGTCCTGGAACGCCGGGTCGGTGGCGAACTCGGAATAGGCCCCGTCCAGCACCAGAACCACGCTAGGCGGTAGCGCCGCATGCAGCCGCAGGACTTCCGAGAAGGGAATCCAGGTGCCCGTGGGATTGCCGGGATTGGCCAGGAAGACCAGCCGGGTCCGTTCGTCCACTTCCTTCAGCAACTCGTCCACGTCGATGCGGTAGCCCGGCTCGCGCGCGTACTTCACCTGCGCCTGGCAGGCTCGGGCGCCGATGGCGAAGGCGGCGAAGCCGTACTCGCCCTGCACGATATTGTCGCCCGGCTCGAGGAAGGTCTGGTTCAGGAGGGCGAAGACCTCGTCCGAGCCGCAGCCGAAGATGAGCCGCTCGGGCTCCAGTCGATACCGCTCGGCGATCGCCTGGCGCAGGATCGTGGTGCGGCTGTCCGGGTAGACCTCGAGGTCGGTGGAATGGGCGCGATAGGCTTCGCGCGCCGCCTCGCTGGAGCCCAGGATGTTCTCGTTCGCCGACAGCTTGACCGGATTGGCCACGCCCTCGGCCTGCGCCTTGCCCGGCACATAGGCATGGATGTCCATGATCCCAGGTTTCGGGAGCGGGCGGGCGGCGCGGGCGCGGTCGGGAGCTTCGGTCATGTCGGTCACGTGAATTCGTTGCAAGTGAAACCAGTTGGGCTGGTCTACACGTCCAACGGCGAAGGCGCAGCCCCAATAATCCCAGACAGGCGGCCCGGCGCCCGCGCGAGGCGGGCGTCGTCGGCCTGATAGAAGCCTGCCAGCACGAACAGTTTCAGGCCACCGGCCTCGATCACCAGTTCGCCGGCCACGCCGTCGCGGCCCAGGGCCTCTTCCACGGCGGCGGCGGACACGGGGGCGTCGGTGACCCAGAAGGTGCGGTCGTCGCCGGTCGGCTCCACGTCGACAGCGGCGACGGCGAGGGCCGACATCGGCCCCCATGCGGCGAGGCAGGGCAGGGCGGCGAAGACCTTGAGCTGGGGCTCGGCCAGCAGGCGGCCCCACCACGCGCTGTCCTGGGTGAGCGCGCAGACGGCCACGCCACCGGCCTCGCGCGCCGCGGCGATCGTATCCTCGGCCTTGGCGAACTGGCGGAGCGGCGGCGCGGCCCCGAAGCGATGGCGCGCAAGTTCCACGGCGCGTCCGGGGTCACGCCCGCCCCAGACATTGATGTGGAACGGCCCCTGGACCGACAGGCTGTCGCCGATCATCTCGCGCCAGACGCGGACGACGAGGCCTGGACTCGCGGCCTGGCGGTCTTCGGCCAGCAGCCGGCGCAGGATCGCGGTTTCGCGGGCGGGGCGCAGCGCGAAGCGGTCGCCTTCCCCGCGGGCGTGCTTCGCTGCGGCCACGATCCGCGCCAGGCTCGCCCGTTCGTCCAGCAGGCGCAGGAGTTCGCCATCCAGCGTATCGATGCGCTGGCGGACGCTCTCCAGGGACGGCGCGGCCTCTGGCCCGGGCGCGGACATAAATCTCCCTCGAAACAGGAGCCCGGCCACTAAGGGATTGCGCAGGGGGGCGCAATAGGCCGCTCCTCCGCAAAAAAGTTGCAGGTGAAACGGTCGTTCAGGCCGCGGCGGCCGCGCCGCCCGGGTCCAGCGCCGCCTGGAGCGCCTGGAGCAGGTGTTCCGGCTTCATCGGCTTCTCCACCACCCCGTTCATGCCGGCGGCGAGATAGGCTTCGGCGTCCTCCGGGTCGGCGTTGGCCGTCAGCGCGATGATGGGGGTGGCGCCGATGCGGCCGGGCAGGGCGCGTATGGCGCGGGTCGCGGCCACCCCGTCCATGCGCGGCATGCGGATGTCCATGAGGATGAGGTCGAAGCGGCCGCTGCGCGCGGCCTCCACGGCTTCCTCGCCATCTTCCGCAGCTTCGCTGGTGCAGTCGAACATCTCGACGAGCGACTGGGCGACCATCCGGTTCGTGGCGTTGTCGTCGACCACGAGGATGTGGGCCGCGCGGCCGGCGTCTTCGGTCGGCCCGGCGGCGGTCGGCGTGCTTTCCGGAACGGTGTCGAGCCGCAGGGTGAAGGCGGCGGTGTCGGAGGCGCCGGCATTGGCCTCGCGATGCAGTTCCCCGCCCATCTCGTCCAGAGCGCTGCGCGCGAGCAGCGCGCCCAGCGCCACTTCCAGGCCCAGACGTTCGTCGATGCTGCGGACCCGGGCTTCGACGTCGCGGTCGTCCCAGCCCGTGTCTCGCGGGCCGCGCACCCGGCCTTCGAGCACGACGCCGTCGGGCCCCGCGAAGGCGCTGAGCCCGGCCTCCACGGCGCCGCGCCCCTGGGCGCCGACCGCCTCGCCGATGAAGCCGTCGAAGATCTGGATCAGGCGGCGGCGATCGGCCAGGGCGGCCGCTTCGGGTTCGCCGCTGAACGACACCAGGAGGGTGACGCCGGCTTCGGCGGCCCGCGGCTCCCAGCGCTGCTGCACCTCGTCCATCACTTCGCGCAGCACGACGGGTTCGGGAACGGTTCTCGGTCCCGGGTTGATGGTGGCCCGCAGATCGGCGGCCGCAGTCATGATGCGAAGTAGGCCTTCGGCGGCCTCGGTCACGCTGGCGACGCAGGCCTCGCCATCGGGCGTCAGCCGCTGGCGGGCGAGCTGGCCGGTCAGGGCCAGGACGCCTTCCATCTGCTGCCGGACTTCGGCGGCGATGCGGTCGGAAATGAACTCTGGCAGGGACATGGGCCGCCGGTACTGGAGGAACCTCAGGTACCCATTTTGTGGTCTACGGCTTGCACATAAGTTAAGTCCGGGCGCTTTCCCGGCGGAATTTGCAATTCTGGGGTGTGCGTGGGCGCGGATTGTCGCGCATCGCGCCGTTCCGGCGATCCCAGACGACAACGGCGGCGGACCCGGGAGTCCGCCGCCGCGCGAAGCCGACGCTCGAGCCGGAACCGGCGTCCTAGAAGCGGTACTGCAACTCCACGCCGTAGGTCCGCGGCTGGATCAGGCCGCGGGTGATGGCGGTGCGCGTCTGGACGATCGAGGTCACGCCCGGGTTCGGATTGTCGAAGATCGCCGTCGGCGTGGTGGAGCCGTTGGAGGTGAAGCCCTTCTGGTCGAAGGCGTTCTTCACGAAGCCGATCACGGTGTAGCGGTCGGCGCCGTCGTTCCACAGGACGCGGAAGTCGGTGACGTCGTAGCCCTTGACCTTGTTCGCGTCGCTCTTGAACGGCTGGTAGTACGTTTCGTCGGTCCACGTGTAGGTGGCCGAGAGGATCAGCGATCCCGCGTCGAAATTGAAGGTGTAGTTCGCGTTGCCGGCGAACTTGTGCTTCGGCGACTGGTAGATGCGCGAGCCTTCCAGCGTCTGGAACACCAGCCGCGTGCCGTTCGAGACCACGAAGCCGCCCGAGGGGGTCGCGCGGGGATCCAGCGCGCCGGGGTCCGCCGGGTCGTAGAAGCAGCAGCCCTTGGTGATCTCGGTGTGCAGGTAGCCATAGCTGGCCGACAGGTCGAGGGCGCGGATCGGACGCCAGATGGCCTCCAGTTCCAGGCCGTAGGCCTCGGCGTTCACGTTGACGAAGTTGTTGGACGCCGCCGTGCCCGCCGGATTCAACTGGGCCAGATTGAGCTGGAGGTCCTTGTATTCGTTGTAGAAGGCCGCGGCGTTCAGCTGGAAGCGGCCGCCGAAGGTCTTCTTCAGGCCGAGCTCGAACGCGTCGACCTGCTCCTGATCGGCCTCGGGCTGGGGCGACAGGGTGCCCAGCAGGAAGCCGCCCGACTTGTAGCCGCGGCTGTACTTCGCATAGGCCAGGGTGTCGGCGTCGGGCGTCCAGTCGAGGTTCACGACACCCGTGACCGCGTCCCAGCTGTTCTTGAGATTGCGGAAGTTCTGCACCCCCGGCGTGAGCGGGTCTATGTCGGTGGAGACGTCGAACGCCGCCGCACCGCCCGCGATGGCCGGCGACTGGATGATCAGCCGCTGGAACTCGGTGCCCGACTTACGGTCCTTCGTGTAGCGGAGGCCGGTGGTCAGGGCGAACTGCTCGTTGAACTCGTAGGTGGCCTGGCCGAAGACGGCGAACGCCTTCGAGTTCAGGGTCGCCTGGGTGTCGGCGAAGTTGCGCAGGGGGTTCGGCGCAGCGGGCGTGCCGGCCAGGGTCAGGGGGGTGGCCAGCGACGCCTGGTTCGGGTTCCCGAGCTGGATGCGCTGACGGTACTCCTCCTCGTACTGGTAGACGCCGAGGATCCAGCGCAGCGGGCCGTCGCCGTTCGAGGTCAGGTTGATCTCGTTGGAGTAGTAGCGCTTCTTCTCGTTGAAGTCGGTCGTCTGGGTCGGGAAGTACGGCACGGCCAGGACGCCCAGGATCGGCTGGGTGCGGCTGGTGCCGTCGTAGTCGCCGCCGGTCTGATAGTTGTACTGCTGGAAGCCGCCCGTGTACTTCAGGTCGGCGAAGCCCAGATCATAGGTGATCGTCGTCGTCAGGACGTGGTTGCCCCGGAGCTGGCCGTAGCCGTCCGTGTTGGTGTTCATCACATAGGGATCTTCGACGCCCGGGTTCGGGGTCGTGTAGCCGAACTGCGGGTTCACCTGGAGTTGGCCGATCAGGCCGAACACGCGGGTGGTGTCATACGGCGTGACCAGGTTCGACAGGCGGTCGCCCACGCCCATGGTGTCGTCCCAGGACGAGCGATTGTAGCGGACGAAGATGTCGAGCTTCTCGGTGGGCTCGGCCTCCATCTGGAACTCGAAGTAGGTGCGCTTGATGGTGGCGCCGTCGTTCGCGGTCCCGATGTTCTTGATGAAGCCGTCGCGCTGGTGGTCCTGGCTGCCGCCCACCTTGAAGCGCAGGTTCTCGGCCACCGGCAGGGAGACCACGGCTTCGATCTTGGTGCGGTTGTAGTTGCCGTAGCCGGCGCGGATCTCGCCCCCGAACTCCTGGCTCGGGCGCTTCGAGATCTGGTTGATGGCGCCGCCGATGGCGTTGCGGCCGTACAGCGTGCCCTGGGGACCGCGCAGGATCTCGGTCCGCTCGATGAACAGCGGGGTCTTGAACAGCTCGGACGACGAGGCCGAATAGAAGCCGTCCGAGTAGGACGCCACGCCGGGGTCGTTGCCGATGTAGAAGGTGTTGCGGCCCGCGCCGCGCAGGCTGACGCGGTCGGTGCCGGAATAGTTCATGCCCGGCGTGAAGTTCACGAAGTCCTGGATGCCGGTGATGCCGGCGATGTCGCGGCGCGCGGACGTGAAGGCCGACACGGCGACCGGGATGTCCTGGAGCGACTGCTCGCGCTTCTCCGCCGTCACGACCAGTTCTTCGAGGGTCGCTTCCTGGGCCAGCACGGGCTGGGCCGCGGCCAGGACGGCGAACGACGCGCCAGCGACGAGGATCGCCCGGGCGGGCGCGGTTTTACGAGACATATGGTCCTCCCAAGGCGCGTGCGGTCGAGCCGCTCGCCTCGTGTTCTGATCGAGTTTTCGGAACGGGCGCGGGGAGGCGCCCTTGGGGCCGGACCCTCGGCCCGCCTCACCGCCAAGGTCAACTCACCAATGATAACTTACGGCGTCCGCCAGACGCCTTTTTTCCGACTGTGGCGAAAAGACCGCATTTTCGAAATGGGCGGCCAAAATCGAACGATGATCTTCGAATCCTTTCCCGCACAGGGATAGTCGAACGACGAAATGTGAACTGCGGCGTACCGCTCGATCAAAAGGGAAGAAAGCGTCACTTGCGGGGAGGGCCGCGGAACGGACTTCGGGCGGCCTTGGGGGCTCAGGTGAGGCCCCTCTGGGCCGCAGCCAGGACGGCCTCGGCGCGGCTGGTGACGTGGAGTTTCTGGTAGATCACCTTCACATAGCCGGCCACGGTCTGGGGCTTCAGGCCGATGGCCCTGGCGGCCTCGGGAGCGGACATGCCGCGGGCCAGAAGCGTCAGAACCTCGGTCTCGCGCGGGCTCAGCCTGGCCTCGTCCGCGGGCCGCGCCTCTGGCCTCGCGTCCGGCCTGGGGCGGAAGCGCTCGAGGATCCGGCGCGCAATGGAGGGCGAGAGCGGGGGCTCGCCGCCTTCGATCCGCCGGAGGCAGGCGGCCACCTGTTCGGGATCGTCCTGCTTGAGGATGTAGCCCTGGGCGCCCGCGGCCAGCGAATCGAAGAGGTGCAGGTCGTCGTCGTAGATCGTCGCGACGACCGGCTGGGCCTCGGGAAAACCGTCGGCGATCTCTCGCACCAGATCGACGCCCGAACCGTCGGGCAGGCCCAGGTCGATGACCGCCAGCGCCAGGCGCCAACGGGGGGCGGTCCTGTGCTCCTCAATCCGGCGGCGCGCCTCGCGCAGGCTGGTGGCGGAGACGATGGTCATGTCGGGGAACGATTCGGCGACCAGGCCCGTCAGCCACTCGAGGGTGTCGGGGCGATCCTCGACGATCAGGCAGCCGCGCCCGAAGGGCGTCCCGGGCCGCGCGCCCCCATCCTGACCTGAGCCCTCCTGGCCCGGGCCCGCCTGGCCTTCGCCGTTCTGCACCATCGGGGAGTCGCCGCGCTCCACGTTTCTGACGTCGACGTTAATATCGGATGGCGCCCAGGCCAATGATTCCCCTAAGGAAGTCCAGGGGCGTGGGTCTGCCCCCGGGGGCGAGTGGGCAGGATGGACGCGAGTATTGCGACGCCCAGAGCAGGGCCCGTCGGCCGCGTGGCCGCGCCGCTGCGGTTGCTGGTGCTGGCCGTCGTGGCCGTGGCGGCGGTGATCGGCGGGGCGATCGGTTTCTCGGTCAGCCAGCCCTGGTTGGGCCTGGACCTGAGCTGGGACGCCGGGGCGGGCGGCATGGTGGTGCGCTCGGCGACCGGGCCCGCGTCGGACGTCCCGGTCGGCGTGGTGATGACACGCGTGCGCGCCGGGGGCGACAAACTGACCTTCGAGCGGCTGGACCTCACGGGCCAGGTCGATGGCGTCTTCGGCCCGTTCGCGGATTTCCAGCGGTTCATGGCGCGCCAGGGCCGCTTCGCTTCCATGCAGCGCCAGCCCGAGATCACGTTCACAGACACCTCGGGGCGGGACTGGACTCTCCGGCCTGCGCCCAGCCGGCCCATCGCCACCCTGGGTGCGGACTTCTGGATCGGAGCCGTGGTCGGGGCCGTCTCCGGGCTGGTCGCCGCGGCGATCTTCGTGTTCCGCCCGAGGGAGGCCGCCGCGCGCTATGTGCTGTTGAGCGGCTTCGGCATGCTCATCTGCGCGCCGATGGGGCCCATCTATACCAGCCGGGAACTCGGTCTTCCCGAACTGCCGTTCTATCTCATCAACGGCCTCAACTTCCTGGGCGGGAGCCTGTTCGCGGCGGCCCTGTTCTCGCTCCTGCTCTACTATCCGCGCCAGCTCGCGCCGCGCTGGGTGGGCGTGGCGGTGGTCGGCGCCGTCCTGGCCTGGTATGCGGCCCAGGCGCTCGGCTGGTTCCCCGATCTGACTTTCGCGCGCCGCTTCCACGTGATGTGCGCGCTGGCGGGCACCTTCGTGCTGGCGGCCATCCACTGGCGCCTGACGCGGCGCGATCCGATCGCACGGGCGGCGCTGAGCTGGTTCCTGTTGTCGTGGGTGGTGGTGGCCACCGCCTTCTGCCTGACGATCCTCGCGCCGCAGATGTTCGGCGTGGATACGTCCGCGGCCGAACCCTACGGCTTCCTGCTGTTCATCCTGATCTATGCCGGCCTTGCGGTCGGGATCATGCGCTACCGGCTGTTCGAGCTGGGCGAATGGTGGGTGCGCATCGTCGCGTGGACGCTGGGCCTCGTCCTGCTGGTGATGCTGGATCTCCTGTTCCTCGCCGGCCTGCGCTTCTCCGCCGAGGTCAGCCTCTCGCTGGCGCTCCTGATCTGCGGCCTGATCTGGCTGCCGGCGCGAGGCTGGATCGCGGAACGTGTCCTGCGGCGTCGGCCCCGCGACGATCGGGCGCTGTTCGAAGGCGTGGTCCAGATCGGCCTGACGGCGTCATCCGAGGAACAGGTGACGCGCTGGGCCGAAGTGCTCAGGTCGCGCTTCGATCCCCTGAGCCTGGAGCCGGCGGACCCGGACGAGGCGCCGCGGCTGGAGACCGACGGTCTCGCGCTGGTGACGCCGGCGATAGAAGGCCTGCCGTCGTTCAGACTCGCCTACGCCCACGGCGGGCGCTCGCTGTTCTCGCCGGCCGACATCGCCCAGGCTCAGGCGCTGGCCGACATGCTGCGGTTCGTGGTCGAGAGCCGTCGCGCCTACGAACGCGGGGTGATCGTCGAGCGCCAGCGGATCGCCGGCGACATCCACGACAACCTGGGCGCCACACTGCTCAGCGCCCTGCACAGCCGCGACGGTGAGCGCAAGGACCGCTACATCCGCGAGACCTTGGCCGACCTGCGGAGCATCGTCACCGAGCCGGCGGGCGACGACGCCGGCCTGGCCGAGACCCTGGCCGGCAGCCGCAAGGAGATGGCTGAGCGCCTGGGCGCACGGGGAATCGAGCTGGACTGGCCGCCGGAAGCGACGCCCGGCGCCGAACTGGACTCCAGGGTGGCCCAGTCCCTGCGGGCAATGCTGCGCGAGATCACGAACAACATTCTGAAGCATGCGGGCGCTTCCAGGGTGCGGGTGGCGCTCTCGGCGGCGGACGGCCGGTTGACGGTGGTGGTCGAGGACGACGGTGTGGGTTTCGATCCGGCGTCGGTGGCGCGAGGCGCGGGCCTGGGCGGGTTGAGCGATCGGGCCGCCCGGCATGGAGGCGAGGTCCGGTGGACGCCTGGAATGGACGGACGCGGCGCTCGCGCCGAAATCCGGTTGCCGACGGCGCGTTGACGCCGCGAAAGACGAAAGGGCCGGCGGATCGCTCCGCCGGCCCTTCCTGTTTCGGTCGTCCTCTGCGTCGGGTGTCCCAGCAGCCCCGGACAAACGGGGTCTGCCGGGATTTCGACGTCAGAAGCGGTACTGGAGTTCCACGCCGTAGGTGCGCGGCGGGGTGAGTTCGTACACCTGCGCGCCGTTCGGGAAGCGGTCGGACGGCACCGCGGCGTTGTTGTTCCGCTGCGAGGCCTGGATCGCGGCGGCGTAGCCGTCGTCGTCCAGAAGGTTCTTCACGTAGGCGATGACCGTGTACTTGCCACCGGTGGGCGCCCAGATGGCCCGCAGGTCCACCTGGTCCCAGGACGGGGCCGAATTGTAGTCGCGTTCGAAGACGTTGGCGTAGGACTTCGAGCGGTAGAGGTAGGTGGCGCCCAGGGTCAGGCTCCCCGGTTCCATGTCGAAGGTGTAGAGGCCGTTCAGGGCCAGCTTGTGCTTGGGCGCCTGGGGCAGGGAATTGCCCACGACGCTAACCGCGCCCGTGGTGATGTTGTCGTTCACGTCGACCAGCAGCGGGCTCTTCTTGATCTTGCTGGGGTTGTAGCCGTAGTCGAGAGAGAGGCGCAGCGGC
>NZ_MEEX01000011.1 GCF_001724605.1 Phenylobacterium sp. SCN 70-31 | reverse complement strand
GCGGCCTCGCGGACGGCCTCGGCCAGGATGTCGAAGCGGCCGGCGCGGGCCAGGCGGTCGGGGTCGGGACGGGACTCGGAGCGTTCGGCGCGCTGGCGTCTCAGGCGGTCCTTGAGCGCCAGGGTCTGGCGCAGGGAGCGGGCGAGGCCGCGGTAGGCGCGGGAAAGTTCGGGGATGTCCTTGGGATCCTCGGCGGCCATGAGGGCGCCGTGGGCCTTCTCCGCGGCGGAGAGGTCCAGCGCGGCCAGCCGGTCGAGCGTCGCCAGAGCCAGCGTGTCGATGTCGCGTCCCTCGGACATGAGGGATATCCAACCACCCCGCTACGTCAGAATCGGACGTAGGACTGGGGGCTCGTCGGATTTTCCGCGTTCGAGCGTCCGCCTAGAGCGGGGCGCAGGTGGTCATGTTGACGGGCTTGGAGTCTTCGCGGGTCCAGCCCTGGGGCGTGCGGATCAGGTAGGCGAAGGACGAGCCCGACTGGCCGGTGGACCCGTCCTCGTTGCGGCCGGCGAAGGTCATGGCGGCGACGAGCTTGGCGGTGGCGCCGCGGGCGGTGTCTTCCGGGGTCAGATCCTGGGCGGCCTTGCACATCACCTGGAAGTCCTGGCAACCCTTGCCGTCGACCTTGGCCTTGCAGGCGGGGTGGCCGGCTTCGATGTCGTCGCGCCAGGCCTGAATCTGGGCCTCGTGGCCGGCGTAGGGGTCGCCCGAACCGCCGGCGCTTTCCCCCGAGCTGCAACCGGCGAGCAGGGCGGCCATGAGGAGCGACGAGCCGACGACGGCGACAGATCTGATCACGCAACGAACTCCCGGACTGGAAAGGCGGAGCCTTTAGACCCGGGATCAAGGCGGGGGTGTGACGAAACGCGCGGCCGCCGCGCTTTAGTTGGCCGGCGCCACTTCGCGCATCACCGGGCCGATCTCGTCGTGCAGCACCAGATCGGCGTAGGGGTCCAGCTCGGTCTCCTCGCGGTTCACGATGGCCAGCACCGCCCCGTTCCGCTTGGCCATCACCGGGAAACCGGCCGCCGGATAGACCACCAGCGACGACCCCAGAACCAGGAACAGGTCGCAGGCGCGGGTCTCGGCCTCGGCGCGAGCCATCGGTTCGGGCGGCATGGCCTGGCCGAACGAGATGGTGGCCGTCTTCACGATCCCGCCGCACGCGCGGCAGGCGGGCAGGTCGCCGGTGGCCTCGTAGAGGACCTTCAGATCCTCCAGCTCGTGGCGCAGGCCGCATTCCAGGCAGGTGGCGTAGCTGGCGTTGCCGTGCAGCTCGATCACCCGCTCGGGCGGCACGCCCGACGCCTGGTGCAGGTTGTCGACGTTCTGGGTGACGACGCTGGAGGCCTTGCCGGCGTGGATCAGGCGGGCGACCCCGGCGTGGCCGTCGTTGGGCTCGCGGCCCACCCAGCCGGCGCGGCCCGAGAAGACGCGCGACCAGGCCTCGCGCCGCCGCTCCTCGCTGGCCACGAACTCCTGGAAGTAGATCGGCTTCATCTGGCTCCACACGCCGCCGGGGCTGCGGAAATCGGGGATGCCGCTCTCGGTGGAGATGCCGGCGCCGGTGAAGACGACGATCCGGCGGGCGTCGGCGATCAGGCGCCCGAGGTCGGCGCGCGAAGGCGGCATGCGGCTGGCCATGACCTCAACCTTCGCCCGGCGGCGGGCCGAACGCCAGGGCGATCTGGGCCGCGCCCGCGCCGTCGATGTCGAGCCGCTTCACGCGCGCGGTCTCGCCGGCGGCGATGCGGACGGCCGATTTCGGGACCTTCAGCGCCTTGGCGATCAGGGCCACGACCGCCGCATTGGCGGCGCCGTCGGCCGGCGGCGAGGAGACCCGCACCTTCAGCACGGGGCGGCCGGCCTCGTCCGCGGCCCAGCCGTCGACGCCGTCGCGGCCGCCCTTGGGCGTGACGCGGACCGCGAGGCGGAAGGGCGGCGAGATCGCCGTCAGCCCACCAGCCGGTAGAGCGGCTCGGCCAGCCAGGGCAGCAGGTAGCGGCTGATCCCCTGGAGGACCAGGATGGCCACGATGGGGCTGATGTCGACGCCGCCCAGGGGCGGGATCACCTTCTGGAACGGCCGCAGCACCGGCTGGGTGATGGCGTCCAGCACCCGGGCCACGCTGTAGACGAACTGATTGCGCAGGTTGATGACGTTGAACGCCACCAGCCACGACATCACCGCGCTGATGATGATCGCCAGCACCAGGAGGCCGATCAGGTTCGTCAGGACGAAGAGGATAAATCCGGTCATCACCCTGCTTCTAAGGCCCTTTGCGGCCGTGGCAAGGTGAAGCGGCGCCGGGCGCGCCCGCCGGTCTCCGATGCTCCCGTGCGCGCGCCGCGCGCATGCCCGCTTGACAGGCGGCCCCGCAATCGACTTATTCCGCGCCTTCCTGGGGCCGTAGCTCAGTTGGTAGAGCGCCTCGTTCGCAATGAGGAGGTCAGGGGTTCGACTCCCCTCGGCTCCACCAGGAATCTCATAAAATCAGCGACTTAGGTCGATTTTGGCGGCCAAGGGCGACCGATTTCGGGCGCGAGGCCGGCCCGTGTAATCAGCCTGTAATCAGCGGGCCTCAAAGGCGGCGCGAGTGGTCATAGGCTCGCCTCGGCCTTCCCTGGGGTTCCGGTGGGTCTCCTAGCCGCATCCGGCGAGAGAGATTGCGTGCTGATTATGCAGGTGAGACGCATTTGCATTTCCTGCCGGCCAAGGTCCGGAACCGGCCGCCCGACGGAACGGCCTTGCCATTGGAATTGGTCGCGCGGTGGGGGGCCTGGGGAGGCCACATGCGCGCGCCAGCCGGCGGCTTTCGAGGGCGTTGAGACGGGGCGATTGCGGCGGACCGCCATAGGTTGTGGTGCTCCGGCGAGCTGGGGCCGGACTGAGGTCCGATCGCGAGGCCCAGGCGCGCCAGCGTCGGCCGCAGAACGTGGCGCGGCTCCAGATCGCCAGGGGCCTCGCATGGGCGAGCTGGGGGGCCTTTCCAGCCGTGAGAGGGGGAGGGGGGTCGAAAGTTCGGGCCGGCCCCGGCGGCTCTACCGGCGCCACCCTCACGCATAGAATTTTTTCGCATCGGCGCGAGATTCCGCCGGCTCCGATTGGGGATCCTCGCACGGGCGGTGACCTGGGCGCCCTCAGGCGCTCCCGCTTGCCCGCAAGGCTGCGATCTCGGGTTTTATTCCCGGACAGGCTGGCCGGGGGGAGGGGGTGCAAAAGTCTACAAACCTGGCCGGCTGGACCGGCGGGGGAACGCCGCGCAAGTGTCCGCAGAATTCCGAAAACTTTTATTTCCCAGGGACTTAGGCAATCAGCGATGCGGGCGTGGCGCGAAGGGCTGGGAACCCTGGGAACCCTGGGAACCCTCTTTCTATCTCACTGAGAGTCTTTGTCTTTTCAGAGCCACAGCGGTTCCCAGTCGGTCGATTTGGACTGGGAACCACTGGGAACCGCTCGCCCTCGCCGGCCGCGCCGGCCAAGCCGCCGGATCGGGGCATGTTGTTTCGCAGATTTCCCGGAAACCCCGCGCGAGTGTGGCCCTCCGGACCCTCTCAGTGAGGGTGTGGGTATGGGATCGCGACCCATCGGCACGCGGCGCCGCGCACGTCGTGCGCGGGCGAGAGGAATGGGGGCGGGCCTGGCCCAGAAACAAGCAACCCCGCCGGGCTTGGTGTCGCCTTGGCGGGGTTGGCCGGGCGGACCCGGTCTTGAGGCTCAACGGGGATGCCGCGAGCTGACCCACGTCATATGAGAGTCTGGAGTCCTTCGGTCAAGTTAAGAGACCGATGGCGTGGGCGATGCAGGACCGAATAGCGGTGAGGTCCTCGGGTGAGAGCCTGACTTGTACGTCCTGCCGCCGGCCATAGGGCGCGCGCGGTGTTCGGAATAGGTCGAGGCGCTCAAAGGCGACGGTCGCCAGCATGTCGGCCTTCACCCATACGCGCTGTTGATCCCAGGGCGCGGGTGGTGCGACGGGAAGCGTCAGCTCGTGGTGATAGGGCTGCGGATTGTCTGGTGCGGTCGTGCTGAGGGGAACGACTGTGCATAACCCGCGCCGATGCCTGAGGCGCGGCGAAATCACCACAACGGGCCGTCGCTTCACCATTTCAGGAGGCTGAAATCCGGTCGCAAAGTTGCAGAGCAAGACCGTGCCGGCTGGTGGATCGTACTTGATCGGCATGGAGGTTTCTCGATCTCAGCGCGCCCAGAATTGAAAGGGGCGGGCAACCCTCGGCGCGCGAGGGAAAGCGAGGCTATGACGATTCGCGATAGCAATGCGGGCTCCAACGCCAGCAAAACGCCCGCCGGACGGACCTGGCGGGCGTTGGGGGGTCGATGGGAAGCGAACGTCATTCGCCTCAGGACTGGCGGGCGCATCGCGCCAGGTGCTCCAGATCGGCCAGGAAGTCATAGACCGGCTGGGAGTTGTCGATCTTGCCGTCACTGTCGCACACGTCGGCCAGGATCAGGCCGAACTTGATGGCGGCTTCCTCGATCGTCACAGGCTGGGTCGCGCGGACCTGAGCGGCGATGGCGTTGGCTTCCGCGTACAGATCCTCGGCGGCGGTGTTGAGTGAGGGCAGGCCGACCGAGGCGTCTATCGCGTTGGCTTGTCGCCTCCAGAATGCCCGTTCTGCCGTGTCGCGCTGGCCATATCGCCCGCCGGGCGGATCGGGAGAGTAGAGGGCCTCGGCCTCATCCTGGGCGTTCCGGATCGCCGCGTCCGAGCTGGCGATCTTTGCTTGGACGGCGACCCAGGCCGCCGCCAGATCATGGAGTGTCCGTGTGGGCTTGGGATCATCCAGGATGAGCCGTTCGATGCGGGCGGCATCGGCCATGCCGGTATTCTCGGAAGGCGGAGACTGCAACAGGTCGCGCAGCAGCGAGCTGATGACACGCTCACACTTGGTGTCGCCCAGACCGAAGTCGGTGCGGCTGGCGCAACACCAGGCCACGGCCTCGGCCTTGACCTGGGCGTCCGCGAAGTCCCGCGCCGGCGTCGCCACGATCGCCGCCAATACTCCATCGGCATGGTTGTAGTAGGCGGCCTCCTGGGCCGGATCGTCCAGGTCCGGGGTCGTGGCCCACAGGCGCGCCACGGCTACGCCCAAGGCGTCAAGGGTCTCGAAAGCCGGCGGCGACGGGATGCGCGCGGCGCGCGCATCGGGATGTTGCGGGGTGTCGGTCGTGGGGCGGGCGGCGGGCATGGGTGTGTCTCCTTGTGGGCCGGAATCGCCGCCTTCGGAGGCGGCCGAGGGTGCGCGGGGCAACGTCGGGGCCATGTGCGCGACCCCTCTCAGTGACCGAGAGCGACGGTGACGCGCTCGGCCTTGTAGGCATCCCAGCCCGTGCCGACGCGGCGGCGGATCGGGCTTTGCAGCATCGAGCCGAACACGACGGTTCGGCCGGCCATGCGGGCCGCCCAGGCGGCGTTCTGGGCGGCGCGGGCGGCGGCGCCCTTGACCCAGCGCCAGGCCCCGGTGAGCGCGTCGGCGAAGGTGCGGGCGGGGTCGGCGCGGAACAGGCCCCACGCGGTGGCCATCACTTCGCGGCGGGTTTCGTTGGTGGTCATGCGTCTAACTCCGTCTAAGTGAATACAAGTGTATCTATATCTAGGGAGATTGCAAGTAAGTGGATACGCTTGTATCCTATTTCCCGAGGTTGTTTCGGGGGTCTCGGATGGAAGTCACACCGGAGGGGTGCCGCGCCGCGCGAGCGATCCTGAAATGGTCAATGCGCGACCTGGCCGAGCGGTCGGGCGTGGCGTGGACGACGATCAATCGCCTGGAGGCCGGAGCCTCGGCCAGGGACGCGACGGCGGCGAAGATCGTAGCGGCGTTCGAAGCCGAGGGCGTGGAGCTGGTGGCCGATGCGGACCGGGCGGGTGCGGTCCTGGTGCTGGCGAGGCGGCGGACGTGAGCGATCGAGTCGAGCTTGTAGTTGACGATGACCGCTTGCGCGGCTGGAGGCCCGTTCGCCGGTATCTGGTCGATGCCGACTGGCGCTGGCGCGTTCGATCCGTTCGGGAACTGCCGGAAGTCGGGGGTCTCTTCGACGGTCGAAAGCGATTGTTGGTGTGGTTCGATATCGCCCGGGGCGATGGCCGGTTTGAGCCTGACGGCCTCCCCTGGGAGTTTGAGCCCGACAAGAACCCGGATCTTCGTGAGCTGGGCGATGCGCTTGCCTATTTGGCGCGGGCCGGGGGTGTGCCCGAAGGCGCGACTTTGCGTGAGCACGTCGCCCGGGTTGAAGGGCCGAACGTGGATCAATTGGCGAAGGTGTTGGCCGTCGACGGCGGCCCGCCCCTTTCGTTCGCTGATCTCAATCTGGCCTCGTGGCTCGATCACCACTTGCGGACCTTGTGGAATGAGCTTCCCGACGCGGCCAAGGATGAGACCCAGGGGCTGAAGCTTTTGAGCGCGGCAGATGCAGCGGCGCGCCAAGCCTACCTTGTCGGCCGCTTCGTTCGCGAGGCCGAGTTGAAGGCGGACTATGAGGCCAAGGCGCTCCACAGTCTGGGCCTTCCCCGGGCGGGCGGCGAGGCCCGAAAGGCCGCCGCCGACAAATGGCGCGTTCCCGCTCTGGACGTGGCGCGAAGAGCCCGTTCAGCCAAGCCCAGCTTGTCACAAGAAAGCGTCGCCAAGCTCATAGAGGGCGCTGGGATTGAGGGCCTGCCGGAGCGTTCCAGCATCGTCGCCGAGATTCGGAAGTGGGAAGGGGAGTGGAGGGCTTCAACCGGCGAGCGGGGCTTGCCTCCACGCGTCAAACCTTAGGTTCAATCCCTATTCTCCAAAGGTCCGCCGGGTAGGGCAAAGGTCGGCGCTTACGTGCGGCCAAGCCCATAGCCAGCGTCCCGATTGTCCTGCGCTTCGGCGCGCCAATCGGGAGTTAGCCACGTGCACCTAGAGAAACTGTTGTCCACCGTTGAGGCGGCGGACCGGCTGGGCGTCTCCAGCTCGTACCTCAACAAGCTTCGCGTGACGGGTGGCGGCCCGCCGTTCGTCAAGATCGGCGCTCGCGTCGCATACGATCCGGCCGACCTGTCGGCCTGGCTGGAGGCCCAGAAGCGCACGACGACGGCCCCGGCCGGCGAGGCGCTCCAGTGACCCCGCCGGCTGATCGCGGGGCCGGCCGTCGCATCGATTTCGACCGGGTCGGCGCGGCGGCGCGGCGCTCGGGCGAGGCCGTCGCGGCGGCCTTCCTGCCCGATGGTCGGCGCGAAGGGCGGGAGTGGGTCGCTCGAAATCCGAAGCGGCCTGACAAGACCCTGGGGAGCTTCAAGGTCAACCTCGACACCGGCAAGTGGGCCGACTTCGCCTCCGGCGACCGTGGCGGCGACCTGGTGGGCCTGGTGGCCTTCCTTCTGGACTTGTCGCAGCGGGACGCCGCGGTCCGGCTGGCCGAGGCGCTGGGCGTCGATCCCTACGAGTAGCGCAGGCCGCGGCGGGCCGCGCGCCGAGCGCTTCGCGGCAATCCCTTCAACAGCCCGGTGTCGTCGATGCGCGCGGCGCGCGCATCGCGGGCCGGTGAGGAAACACCGATGCTGTTCATCAAATTCGCCAGGTCGTCTATCGATCGGCTCGCCGCCTCGGTCCGCACACTTCCTGACGGCCCTTTTCAGGGTGGAAACCTGCACGCCGCCCTGGCCATCGCCGGATGGGACATCGGCCATCTCGCCGCGGAACTCGACGTCGATGCGGCGCGGATCGAATCCTACGCTCAATATGGGCGAGCGTACCTCGGCGCCCATGATCGCGGCCGGCTGAAACGGTTCTTCGCTTCGCGGGGGATCTTCGAAATCTGGTTGCCCGGTGTGGACGTCGTCCTGTCGATCCGTGGCCGGCTGCTATGGTCGGCGCGTCAGGATGAAGCTCTGTCGCTGGCGCGGCGGCTGATCGCGCACGCTGATCGGGTGACGGGCCGGTGAGTGGCTCCAGCAGACCGACGACGGGACCGGCTGGACGATGGGTCCCTCCCCTCGTTTGCGGCGAAGCGCGCCAGATTCTTGTGACGGACAGCGAGGAACTGGAGGCCACGTCCGCAATCGTGGCCGGCTTCTGTGGCCTGATGGGCTGGAGCCTCCTGCGCTTGGCCGGGTTGTGCGGCGACGTCGCCGCCGAAGACGGCCAAGGCTTCGCGCCAACGCTCTCGACCCTGCAGGCGTTTGTCTATCACGATGGCGACCTGTCGCCCCGCGAGCGGGCGGTTCTCGAGGAAGCGCTTAGCCGACACTGCTGGGTTGCCGTTGCGCGCGGTGTGGTGGGCGTGGTGCTGAAGGGACCGGGACGTGACCGATAGCCCGGGGGACCCGTTCGCCCGCGTTCGTCAGGAGGCGGCGAAAGCTGCACCGCGGCGAGCGGCAAAGTCCGATGCCGGCGACCTCATGGCGCCCGCGCCTGAGGATGCGCCGCCCCTGCCTCAGGAATGGCGTGAGCTGGGCGCGCCGTCTCATGTGTGGGCGTTCCGCGACGCGGCCGGGCGAGTGCTTCGCTACACGCTCCGGTTCCCCCAACCCGACGCGGCCAACGGCGAAGTGGATCGACCCCGCGCCGAATGGACGGACAAGACGATCCGGGCCGCGACGTTGCGCCGCGGCGACAACGGCCGCCTCCGCTGGGCCTTGAAGGCCGAACCGGACGCTCGACCGTTGTACGGCCTCGATCGGCTGGCGGCCCGACCGGGCGCGCCGGTCCTGCTGGCCGAGGGCGAGAAGGACGCTGACGGCGCGGCCCAGCGCTTCCCAGGCTTCGTGTGCATGACCTGGCCGGGCGGGAGCAACGCGGTCGGAAAGGCTGACTTCGCGCCGCTCCACGGCCGCTCGGTGATCGTTTGGGGCGACGCCGACGCGCCCGGCCGCAAGGCTTCCCAGGCCGCCGCTAGGGCCGCTGGTGCGGCAGGCGCAGTGTCGGTGGCCGTGGTCGATCCCCCGGGATATTTCCCGGAGGGCTGGGGCCTCGCGGACCCTTGGCCGGACGGCTTCGATCAGGCCAAGGCCAGCAGCCTTGTCGAGGCCGCCAGGGCGGACGCTCAGCCCGGCGACGTGGAATGGCCCTGGGGCTTCCGAATGGACGGCGACGGCCTCTGGTACGATCAGCCGGCCCAGGGCGGCGGCAAGCCCATTCCCACGCGAATCGCCGCGCCCTTCGAAGTGGTTGGCGAGGCCCGTGATCCGGACGGCGGCGGCTGGTCCGTGGTGGTGCGGTTCCGCGACCGCGACGGCCGGGAGAAGACGGTCCCGGTCTCCAAGGGTCGGCTGGCCAGCGGTGGGGCCGAGGTTCGGGCCGAGCTGGCCGACGCCGGCCTGGTGATCTCGCCGGCGCGGGGCAAGTCCGACAAGTTCGCCATCGCCCTCATGGAGGTCGCGGCGGCGCGCCGGCTGACGCTGGTGGCGGCGACGGGCTGGAGCGGCGCCCGCTTCGTGCTTCCCGGCGAAGTCATCGGACCCGGCGGCGGCGAGGGTGTGATCTTCACCGGCGAACCCTCGGCCCTGCACTATCGCCGGACGGGCTCGCTCGCCGCCTGGCGCGAGGGCGTGGCGGCGTTCGCGGTCGGAAACGACCTTCTGGCCTTCGCGCTGTCGCTGGCCTTCCTGGGGCCGCTCATGCGTCCGCTGGCGCTGGAAGGCGGCGGCGTTCACTTCCGGGGCTCCAGCTCGTGCGGAAAGACCACGCTGGCCTATGCGGCGGGCTCGGTCTGGGGCGGCGGCGGACCGCTGGGATTCGGCCAGACCTGGCGAGCCACGGCGAACGCGCTGGAGATGGTGGCCTGGGGCCACAACGATGGCCTGCTGGTGCTCGATGAGCTGGCGCTAGTGGCGCACGAGGAAGCCGGGGCGAGCGCCTATGCGCTGGCGAGCGGCCAAAGCAAGGCCAGGGCGCGGGCGGACGGATCGCTTCGCCGGCGCGCCGAATGGCGGGTGGCGATCCTTTCGACGGGTGAGATCGGACTGGCGGACCACATCCGGGCGGGGAAGCGGGGCGAACGGCCGATGGCCGGCCAGGAGCTGCGGCTTCTGGACATAGCCGCCGACGCCGGGGCGCAAATGGGCGTCTGGGGCGAGCTTCACGGTCTCGCCGGGCCTGCGGCCCTGTCGGATGCGGTCAAGGCCGCCAGCGGCCGGGATTTCGGCCACGCGGGGCCGGCCTTCGTGGAGGCCTTCACGGCGCGCCAGGCCGAGGCCGAGAGCGAGGCCAAGGCGATCATGCGGGCCTTCGTGCAGCATGTGGAACGGGAGGGCGACACGGGGCAGGCCCAGCGGGCCGCGCTGCGGTTCGCGGCCATCGCGGCGGCGGGTGAACTAGCGACCCTCTTCGGCGTCACGGGCTGGCCGCCTGGGATCGCGACGACGGCGTCGGCGAACCTCTATCACCGTTGGGCGGCGGTGTTCGGCCGAGATCGATCGCACGAGGCGCGAGCCGCGCTTCTTAGGGTCAAGGCGATCATCGAAAGTGAAGGTGCGAGCTTCGCCCCCTGGGAAGATGGCGACGACTTCGAGTCGACCGAGCCCAGCCGGGCCGGCCGTGACGAACAGGCGCGAGGCCTCAAGACCCACGGCTGGCGGGTCAAGGTCGGACCGGCGCTCGAATTCCGGTTCAATGATGCGGGTTGGGCCTACGTCACAGAGGGCCTGGGCCGGGTCGAAGTCGCGAAGGCGCTTCACGAGGCCGGATTTCTGGAGCGCGGCGAGGGGGAGCACTGGAAGAAGCGCCACTCCCGCAAAGGCCAGAAGCTGCGGCTCTGGACGGTGAAGGGGAGCCTTCTGGAGGCCGACCTTGGCGACTGACGATCCCCTGGTCGAGGCCCTTCGCGCGGCCCACGCCAGGTGGTCCAGAGGCTCGGCCGAGCGGTTCCCAGTCGAAAATAACTGGGAACCGCTGGCGGCCGGACTGGGAACCGACAAAGCGAATAAAGATCAGCAACTTAAGTCTGCGGTTCCCAGGGTTCCCAGGGTTCCCAGCGAAAAACAATATACATCGCATTGCACGACCCAGCCGGACGTGCTGGAGGCCTGGACGGCGTGGATGGAACGCGCCGCCGTGCGGGAGTATGACGGCGGCATGAGCCGCGCCGAAGCCGACACGCGGACCGCGCTGGAGCTGGGGCCGTGCCCAGCGCTTCGGATTATCGGCAGGCAATTATGAGAATGCGACGCGCTATCAATGCGTCCCCAGACAATCCGTAGGCGGTTGGCCCAATAGGGCCGCAGTGGTCGCCGGGAGGGGCCGGCGGCGAGGCGGCGGGCGCGGTTCCGAGGCGGCGCGCTAGGCCCTCTGGGCGGCCAGATCGATCACATTCGAGGGCATGGGCTGGCCGTCGCGGATCGCGGCGACGCGCGTGCTCCACGCAAAGGCGGCGGCCTTTCGTTCGGGGCGGTATTCGTGGCGCTGATAGACGCCCACGAGGCCGCTCTGAGTGCCTGAGACGTGGTTCAGGACACGCTCAACCACATGCGGGGGAAAGGCCATCGCAGCCATGCCCGTCGCCGCCGTGCGCCGCAGATCGTGGGTGCGCCAAGCCGGAAGGGGCTCGGTCGGCGGATCGTCGCCGGCGTCGGCCGCGTCCTGGCGGCGAAGATCCTCGATCATGGCGTCAAGCTTGCGCTTGGTGGCCGAGAACCCGCGAACCGCGCCCTCGCCACGGGCCGGGAACAGAACGTCTGAGTTCAGGCGAAGCTCTTTGACCTGGCGGATGATCGCCAGGGCTTCCGGCGAGAGGTCGAGTTCATGGGCCTGTTTGTTCTTCGCCCGCTCGGCCGGGATGCGCCAGAGACCGGCGGTCAGGTCGAGTTCGCTCCAGCGCATCCCGGCGACTTCCGCCCGGCGCTGGCCAGTGAGCATGAGAAGCTTGAATACCGGGCCGAAGGGGAAGCCCATCGCGTCTGCGGCGCGCCATATCAGCCGCAGCTCGTCATCGGCCAGGACGCGGTCTCTGGCGGCCGGGCGGGGCGGGGCCTTCACGTTGGCGCACGGCGAGACAGCGATCTTGTCGCCCTCAACGCACCAATCGAAGAACGGCCGCAGCTCGGCAAAGGTCGCGCGGGCGACGGCGGGCGATCTCTGGGCGATGGTCTCCAGCAGATCGGCCACGTCGGCGCGCCTGATCTCTGAGACGTGGCGTTCACCCCAGGCGGCCACGGGGCCGTGACGCAGGAGGCGGGCGGCCTCGCCGCCGCTGCGGCGCTTGGCGAGGCGGCGGGTGATGTAGAGTTCAGCCTGAACGCTGACAGTCTCCTTCGCCCGCTGGGCGGCCTTGCGGACGCTGGCGGCCTCGGCCTCCTGGGCGGCGAGCGCGGCGGCGTGCTTGGCTTGGCGGTCGGCCTGCCGGTCCGCATAGGGGTCCTGGCCGAGGTCAACGGGGGCCAGGAGCTTGCGGGCGGCGGCCCTGGCCTTCGTGACGTTCCACAGTTCGCCATCGTGGCGGCCGATGTAGACGCGGCGGACCTTGGAGCCTTGGCCCTCCGGTCCCTTGGCGCGGTACTGCACAAGATAGAAGCGCCCGCCCTGGGGCGATATGCGGACCCCGAACCGGGGCAGAGCGTCATCCCAGAGGAAGGTCTCGCGAGCCTGAGGCTCGGCCGCGGCGACCAGTCCGTCTGTGAGCTTGATGCGAGCCATGTGCTTACGCCGGTCAGGAGCTGAACGGCCCTATGTAATCGCCCTGTAATCAGTAAGGCAAGCTAAACCGGTCAAGCCGCAGGAACGCGTGTCTCACGATTTCGAGACTTTCCACATAACAATGAATGACTTGCCAGGACGCTCCGGAAAACGCGGGAAACGCCAGATCAGCCGGAATAGGGCAAATCTCCTGAGAGGAGGTCAGGGGTTCGACTCCCCTCGGCTCCACCATCCCTTTTCGGGGTGGTCGAACCCCAGTAAAAACAAATACTTATGGCGACGACCGCGTGGCCGTGGGTGACAGCTTTTTGCTGGTCATGGGTGGCTGCTGGGCGCGTGCGTAGGCGAGGATCAACGCGCCCCCGCGCTTCCTGGACTGTTTCCCCAAATACTCGCGCGTTGGCCTCTGGACGTTCGGAGTCCTCAGTTCGCAGAATCGTGTCATCTTAAGAGCTCGACCAAATAGGTGGGGTAGCGAAGACATGAAGGTCAAGATCGAGCACGGCTCGTCAGCCATCGATGTTGAAGGTGATTTGGATGAAGTTGAGCGCGTTCTTGAGCGGTGGTGGACGCCTCAGCCGAACACTGGCGCGGTGGCCGCGGTGGACGATGATCAATCAGCACCGGATGGAGAGGCGAAGAAGCCTCGGCGCACTTCCCGCCGCGCCAATCGTGTGCCCCGAGCCGCCACAGGGCCGACCCACAACGGCTTCGATGCTGATGAGGTGGTCGCCAGGATGAAGAATGACCCCCGCTACAGTCAGTTTCTCAACAAGGTGATCCTCGGACCGAAGGGCCGCGCCGAGAAGGTCAAGCTGGTCTCTTGGTTTGTCGGGGAGACGCCCCTCACAACTGGCAACGTCCACCGCGTGCTCCAAGGTATCGGAGTAAAGATGGATCCATCCAATGTCTCGCGGGCCATGAGCGGTGACGCCAAGCACGACTACATTGTCACTCGCACCGGACCTCAGCCCACCTATGTGCTCAGCATCATGGCGCGGACCAACTTCGAGCAATGGCTGCTAGATGAGCAACGCACGGCGTAGAGAATTTATCGCCTACTTGGCCGCGCAGGAGTTGACCGAAGTCGATGTAGCGGTCGCGTTGTTGTGGTTCGAGAGTCACGAAGACCACCACCAGTCTGAGCTGACAGGAAGACAGTTGGCAGACCTGCTCGCGGCTGATCGGCTTCGCGCGAACGTCAACGTCTCCAGGCTTGGAGCTAAGCTCGCCCGGCACGCTGACGTTGTTCGAGGCCGTGCAGCCGGGACGTTCCGTATCCGAGCTGGGAGTGATCGCGTTCTTTCAGAGCGGTTCCAGGCCCATCGCCGAGCCGAGAACATCTTCGTCTCAGAAACCATCCTTCCCACCTCCATTCCGCTAGGGGGTCGCAAGCACCTCGAAGCGCTGCGGAGGGAGATCAATGGAACATATGAGTATGGATTCTATAATTCTTGCGCCGTCATGTGTCGAAGGCTCGCAGAGATATTGCTTATAGAGGCGTTTAATAGTGCAGGACAAATAGACCTCATCCGAGATGTCAAAGGAAACCTGATAACTTTCGGTGATATACTGTTGGCGCTTGGGGGGCAGTCGGTGGTGAAGCTCTCGCGCGGAGCCCCTAAGGCGCTCGACCGCCTGAAGCAGACCGGCGATGGGGCGGCGCATAGCCGGCACTACAATGCGTCGCGAAATGACATCGACGACCTCAATCCAAGCTTCCGACAGCTCATTGCCGAATTGAGCGCGCTTGCGAAGTTGAGCTGAACCAGCTTGCGTCTGAGGGGGCCGTGGGTGACAGCTACGCTGCCAGACCCCTAGATATTCAAGTATTTCCTACGCTTAGGGGTTGCTTCAGAACGCCTCCCCTCGGCTCCACCAGGAACCTCCCGACCGTTTCCGGCGCGATTTCCGGGACGTTCTGTCCGAGTTGACTTCCGCGCGGGCGCGCGGCCTGATGGCTTCGTGCTGCAACGACCCACATTTCTCCGGTTCCGCCACCACGGCGGCACGCTCCAGGCAGGCTAGTCGCCCCGGCCTCTCTTTGCGCGTGGGGTCGGGGACCCTCAGATCCAGCTTCCAGACCGTTTCTTCCCGCGCCGGCGCCCGAGCATCCGCTCCTGAGCCGGGCGTCGCATCACACCCGATCCCCGGAGACACCCATGCCCTCGCAGGCCGCGCCCGCGCGCCCGCCGTTGATCGTCGGCGAGACCGACGCCGACCGCCTCTTCCCCATCGCCGAGCAGGTCGAGGCTCGGGGAGTCCCCCTGGGCCTCCTTGCCGAACTCGAGCGCGCTGAGGTGCGCCCCGACGCCGACGTGCCGCCGGGCGTGGTGGGCATGGAGTCCGAGGTGGAGTTCGTGGACGCCGCCCACGGGGACTCCCGGACGGTGCGGCTGGTCTATCCGCGCGACGCCGATATCGCCCAGGGCCGCATCTCGGTGATGACCCCGATCGGCGCGGCGCTGCTGGGCCTCAGCGAGGGGCAGACCATCGACTGGCCCGACCGCGACGGGCGGGTGCGGGCGCTGAAGGTCGTCCGGGTGCGGCGAGGGGCGCCGGCGGCCCCATAGGCGCCGCGGGACGGTTTGCGGACCGGCGCAGGTCTGGTATGGGGCGCGCCCCTCGGAAAGCCCCGCCATGTCCGCGCCCCTCAGCCTCGGCATCGACTTCGGCACCACCAACACCGTGCTGGCCCTCGCGGGCGGCGACGGGCCGGCGCGTCTCGTGCGGTTTCCGGCGACGGACGGCGAGCTGTTCGCGTTCCGCTCGTGCCTGTCGTTCTACGCGCCCCCCGACCTGCCGTCGGAACGGCAGGTGACGGCCGGGCCCTGGGCCATCGAGGCCTATGTGGACGATCCCGCCGAGACGCGGTTCATCCAGAGCTTTAAGAGCTTCGCCGCCCAGGAGAGCTTCACCGAGACCCAGATCCTGGGCCGGCGCTACCGGTTCGAGGACCTGCTCTCCGCCTTCCTGCTCAAGGTGCGGGAGCATGGCGGCGGGGACCTGGCCGAGCTGCCCGAGCGGGTGGTGGTGGGCCGGCCGGTAAGGTTCGTGGGCGGCGCGCCCAACGAGGCCCTGGCGCTGCGGCGCTACGAAACGGCTTTCCACCGGATGGGGGTGAAGGCGGTGCGCTACGCCTACGAGCCGGTGGGCGCCGCGTTCTTCTTCGCCCGCGGCCTGGACCACGACGCCACGGTGCTGGTGGGCGACTTCGGCGGCGGCACCTCGGACTTCTCGATCATCCGCTTCGAGCGCGTGGCGGGGAGCCTGCGCGCCACGCCGCTGGGCCGGGCGGGCGTGGGGGTGGCGGGCGACGCCTTCGACTATCGGATCATCGACCACCTGGTCTCGCCCGAGCTGGGCAAGGGCGGCGACTACGTCTCGTTCGGCAAGACCCTGCCCATTCCCTACAAGTACTATGCGGCCTTCGCGCGGTGGGACCAGCTGGCGCTGCTGCGCGCCAGCCGCGACATGCGCGAGATCCGCGCCCTGGAGCGCCAGGCGGCCGAGCCGGAGAAGATCGCTCGCCTGATCGAGATCCTGGACGAGAACCACGGCTATCGCCTGTACCGCGCCGTCTCGCGGCTGAAGGAGACGCTGTCGGCCGAGACCGGGGCGGCGTTCCGGTTCGAGGCCGGCTCCATCGACATCGCGCGCGACGTGGCCCGGGGCGAGTTCGAGGACTGGATCGCGCCCGAGCTGGCGCTGATCGAGGGCGCGGTGGACGCCGCCCTGGCGGACGCCGGGCTGGCGGCCGAAGGGATCGACCGGGTGTTCCTGACCGGCGGCTCGTCGCTGGTCCCGGCGGTCCGCGCGATCTTCGGGCGCCGCTTCGACCCCGCGCGGATCGAGACGGGGGCCGAGCTGGAGTCCATCGCCTCGGGCCTGGCGCTGATGGGGCGCGAGGAGGACGTATCCCGGTGGACCGCTCGCCAAAGTTGAAAATCCGGTATGGCGGGTCTGGCGAAAATGCTCGGCGGACAGCGTGGTTTCATTCGGAAATTTCTTTCGTCCCAATAGCTTGACCATAGGAACGTGAGTCATCCGGCGCGGCTTGCCCCGCTTGATGATGTATCGCTCCTCTCCGACATGGACGCACCGCGCGCGGATCACGGGCCTTGTGGCCGCGTTGGCCGCGCTTCTCGCTTCACCGGCCGAAGCCGGCAGTCTCATGGACTGTGTCGAGCGGGTCAGTCGCGTTCCGATAGCCCCGGCCGCGCCACCGCCGAGCGATCGGCCCCTGCGGGCCAACATGCTCAGGATGGGCCCGCCCGCCGAACAGGGTCCGCGACCCCGTCCGCGCGCGCTCAAGGCGCACGGCGAAGGGGTTCAGGCTGCAAGGCCGAAGCCCCGGCCCAAGGCCTCGTCCCGCAAGACCGCTCGCGGCAAGCCTGCGGCGGCCCAACGCGCCGCGCTTCGACCGACACCGACGGCGCCCCCCCGACCGAGGCCCACGCCCATGGCGGTGGCGGCGGCGAAACTGGCCACACCGGTGTCGTACGCCCTGATCCGCACCACCGTGTGCGAAGCCCTGCCAGAACCCATGCCGCCCGGCCCCTTCCGGCCGCCGTTGGCGGTTCCCGTGTCGCCGGGGGACGGCGAATGGCCGCCCGGCTTCGGCATGCCGCCGCGGCCTCTCCCGATCCCGGAACCCGAGGATATCTGGCCGGGCGCGCCGCCGCCCGTAGGGCCGCCGGTGGAACCGCCCGCGCCTCCGCCCGTCACGGCCGTGCCCGAGCCCGGGACCTGGGCGATGATGATCCTGGGCTTCGGCGTGTTGGGCGTACGACTGCGTCGTCGGCGGGCTACGGCGTCCTGAGGGTGGGGCTGTCGAGGTCGAGCCGGTCGACGGGGATCACCTCCAGGCCGGGCAGCCGGGCCTTCAGGCCCTCGGCGAACGTCGCCGCATCGCCGGCCACCACCACGCTGGCGCCGTCGGGACGGAGGGCGCGGGCCGCGAAGGCCTGGACCTGGGCGGCGTCCACCGCCTCCACCTTGGCCGTATAGGCGGCCATCTCGTCCAGGGGAACGCCGTGGAACGCCAGGCCGCCCAGCACGCCGGCCAGCCCACCCGAGGTGGCGAGGGTGCGGCCGTATCCGCCCACCAGCGCCGACTTCCGCGCCGTCAGCTCGTCGGGGCCCGCCGGCTCTGCGGCGACCCGCGCCATCTCGGCTCGGATCAGGTCCAGAACCTCGGCGGCGGACTCGTTCTTGGTCTGGGCCGAGGCCCGGAAGGAGCCGGTGGTCCGGGCGGTCGATAGCAGCGCGCTTGCGCCGTACGACAGGCCGCGCTTGATGCGGATCTCCTGGTTCAGGCGCGCCGAATAGCCGCCGCCCAACAGCGAGGTGGCGACCAGGGCGGGATAGTAGTCGGGGTCGGCGCGGGCGATGGAGGGCTTCAGCACATTGACGGAGGCCTGGCCCGAACCGGGGATGTCCATCCCCACGGCCCGCGCCGGCGCCTTCGGCCGGATCGCGGGCGTCCGCGGCAGGGCCGTGCGCGGCCGGGCCCAGTCGCCGAAGGCTTCGCGCGCCAGGCGGAAGCCGGTCTCGGGATCGATGTCGCCCGTCAGCACCAGGATGGCGTTGTCGGGGCGGAACCATGTGGCGTGCAGGGCGGCCAGATGGGCGGGCGTCAGCCGGGGCAAGCTGCCGGGGGTGCCCTGGGACACGTGGCCGAAGGGGGTTCCGGCGAACACGACCGGTCCGCTGGCGAGCCCGGCCACCGAACCGGGGTCGCCCAGGGCCACGCGCAGGCCGTCCAGCGCCTGGTCGCGCTGGCGCTCCAGCTCCTCGGCGGCGAAGGCCGGGTTCCGGGTGACGTCGGCCATGATCGCCAGCGCCTGCGGCAGGGTGGCGGGCAGGGCGCCGAGCGTCACGGACGACGACTCCAGTCCGCCGCCGGAGGCGAGCGACGCGCCCAGGCTCTCGATCTGGCTGGCGATCTGCTGCGCCGAGCGGGTCTTCGTGCCCTCGGTCAGCATGCCGGCCATCATGGCCGCGGCGCCCGACAGCGTCGGCGGATCGGCCCAGGCGCCCACCTTGACGGTGAGGCCCGCCGTGACCAGCGGCAGGTCGGACGACCGGGCCACGATCACCCGGAGGCCGTTGGGCAGGGTGGTCTCGGCCGGCCTGGGCAGGATCGGGGCGATGGGCTCGCCGACCGGCGGCGGCTTCGTCCGCTCGGCCTCGGGAGCCAGGGTGAAGACCGGCCCGTCATACCGCGCGACGGTCTTCGGCGGCGCCGGCGCGGGGGGCGGGGTCTCGCCGGGCGCGCGCTCGCTCTCGGGCCGGTAGCGGATGGTCATCCGCCGGTCCTCGGCCAGGTACTTGCGGGCCACGCGCTGGACGTCGGCGGCGGTGACCGCCTGGAGCCGGCCCAGGGCGGTGTTGACGGCGCCCGCGTCGCCGTCGACCAGGGCGGCGTAGCCGATGGCGCTGCCGCGGCCGTCGATGGTCTCGCGCTCGCGCAGGGCGTCGGCCAGCAGCTCGTTCCGGGCCTCGGCCATCTCGGCGTCGGTAGGCGGGGCGTCGCGCAGGCGTTTCACCTCGGCCAGCAGCGCGGCCTCGCCCTGGTCCACGGTCTTGCCGCTGGACATGATGGCGCCCAGCATGAAGAGGCCGGGATCGCGCGGCAGGTCGGCGCCCGAAAAGGCCTCGACCGCGATCTGCTGGTCGTAGACCAGGCTGTTGTAGAGCCGCGAGGACTTGCCGGCCGAGAGGATGGCGTCCAGCACCTTCAGCGCCGGGGCGTCGGGATCGGCGGCGGCGACCGCCTGCCACGAGAGCACGACGGCCGGAAGGGGCACGTTGGGGCCGTAGCCGTCGAAGACGCCGGGGCCGGTGCGCGGCGGCTCCTTCACCGTGACGCGCGGCAGAGCCCGGGCGGGCGGCTTCAGGGGGGCGAAGTAGCGGTCGACCCAGGCGTCCAGCTTCGCAGGATCGAAATTGCCCACGACGATCAGGATGGCGTTGTCGGGCCGGTAGTAGGTCTGATGGAAGGCGCGCACGTCGTCGATGGTCGCGGCGTCCAGCTCCTCGATCGAGCCGATGCCGGGCCGGCGGTAGGGGTGGGTCGTGTAGCTGGCCTGCGGAAGGTAGAGGGCGAACAGCCGGCCGTAGGGCGAGGCCAGGACGCGCTGGCGCAGCTCCTCCTTCACCACGTCGCGCTCGGACGCGAAGATCGCCTCGTCGACCACCAGCGTCGACATGCGGTCGGCCTCGGCCCACAGGATGCGCTCCAGGTGCTGGGCGGGGACCACTTCGTAGTAGTCGGTGAAATCGTCGGCGGTGGAGGCGTTGTTGAAGCCGCCCACGTCCTCGGTCATGCGGTCGAGGGTCTCGGCCGGCATGTTGCGGGTGGCCTTGAACATCAGGTGCTCGAACAGGTGGGCGAAGCCCGAGCGGCCCTCGGGATCGTCCTTGGAGCCCACGCCGTACCAGACCTGGACCGAGACGTTCGGCGTCGAGCGGTCGAGCGAGGCGATCACCCGGAGGCCGTTGGGCAGGGTCCGCTCGGTGAAGGCGATGGGCGGAACGTCGGCGGCGACGGCGGCGGCCGGCGCGATCGCGACCAACAGGGCCAGGACGGCCGTGCGAAGGGTGCGGAACATGGAGCATCCCGGTTGGAGCAAGGTGGGGACTCCTTAGCATCCAACCGGGACGGGGAAAGCCCGCGAGGTTCTCGAACGGTGGCCGACGAGGGGGCGGCCACTGGGTTCCCGCAGGCGGGGGACGCCAGGAGATACGGCGGCGGCGCGCGGCCGGATGAGGCCTCTTGCGGTGGCGCGCAGGCTAACCGCAGTATGCGGGCATGTTCGACTGGAATGACCTCAAGGCGTTCCTGGCCGTCGGCCGCGGGGGCTCCACGCTGGCGGCGTCCAAGGCGCTGGGCGTCAACCAGACCACCGTCGCCCGGCGGATCGAAAGCCTGGAAGGCGCCCTGGGCTTCAAGCTGTTCGAGCGGGGCCAGAGCGGCAGCCGGCTGACCGAGGCGGGCCAGGCCCTGATCGGCGAGGCCGAACTGGTCGAGCGGGCGGCGATCCGCTTCGCCAACCAGGCGGCCGGCCAGCTCCGCGGGGTGGCCGGCGCGCTGCGGCTGACCACCAACGAACTGGTGGCCAACACCATGGTGATCCCGGCGCTGGGCGCCTTCCGCGAGATCCATCCCGACGTGCAGGTGGACCTGGTGGTGACCGACCGGGCGCTGGACCTGGAAAACGGCGAGGCGGACCTGGCCATCCGCACGGGCAAGGCGCTGGCCGAATCCGACCTGGTGGCGCGGAAGATCGCCGACCACGACATGGCGCTCTATTGCAGCCGCGACTATGCCGCCCGCCGCGGCGCCCCGACCTCGCCCGACGACCTCAAGGACCACGACCTCATCGACGTGGCGATGGAGATGGGCGAATTTCCCGGCGCCACCTGGATGATGCGGCATTCGGGCGGCAAGACGCCGATCACCCGATCCAACAGCCTCGGCAGCCTGCTGCAGGCCGTGAGGGCGGGTCTGGGCGTCGGCGCGCTGCCCTGCACCGTGGCCGACATGGATCCCGATCTGCTGCGCTGCTCGGAGGTGATCGAGGAGGCCCGCGCCACCTCGTGGATCGTCACCCGCCGCGACCTGAAGGACACGCCGCGCGTGCGCGCCTTCATCGATTTCATGGCGCCCCACCTCCAGCAGATCGTGCGCCGCAACGCCGAGATCGGCCTGCAGCGCCAGACCGAACAGGCGGCCGTGGTGATCCCGTTTCCGACGTCGTCGGCGGGCTGAGCGCGGCCGTCCTACAGGCTCATGCCGGCCAGGAGCTGGCGGGCGCGCGCCCGGGCGCGGACATGGGGATCCTCGTCGGCGCCAGGCAGGGCGGTGCGGGCGCGCCATTCCTGCGGCGTGCGGCCGGTCTTGGACTTGATGAGCCGGCGCAGGCTGCGGGACTCGGAATAGCCAAGCTCGGCGGCGATGTCGTCGACGGTGGCGTTCGAGGTCTGGAGGTGGGCGATCGCCTGTTCCAGCACCCAGGCGTTGCGGTCGTCACGGGCGCCGGTGGGGCGAACCGGGCGGGGCGCGCCGCTCTGCCAGTGCTCGGACGAGGCCAGGACCGGATTGTCCACGGGCGCCGCCCGGCGGGGCAGCGCGAGGCAGGCCGCAGGAAGCCGGATCGCCGTCGTGTCGCCGAGGACCACGGGAACGCCGAGCACGGGGTGCGTGCGGCCCAGCGTGGGATGATCCGGCATACGCACCTGGAGCCGGGCGACGGACAGGTCGCGTCCCGCGAACCAGCACAGGCCCTGGTAGAGGAAGCTCGCGTAGATCTCCTCGATCATGGCGGCGTCGCGGTCGTTCGGCGTCGAGGCGTTCAGCGAGACGTCCACCCAGCGCCGGGAGATGTTCACCTGCGCCCGGTAGACCGACCGGCTGAAGTTCAGGTAGCGCACCAGCCGGTCGAGGGCCGAGCCGACCGTGCCCCGGTCGGAAAGGCAGCACAGGAGGACCGCCGACGCGCCCCGCCGCTGGCGGTGGTGGCCGAAGCCGTGGACCTCGTCGTCCAGCAGGTCGATGATGTTGAGCGTCATCAGCAGATGCTGCGCGCCCGAGATGTCGAGGACGCCGTCCTCCTGGCGCGGGATGAAGGAGCGGTCGAGCAGATCCTCGAAATCCAGGCCGGCGCGGATGGCGCCGCCGCAGCGGCGCGCCAGCCACCGCGGCGAAATCCGCATCGTCGTGAGCCAGCGTGAATCGGTGTCGAGCATGCCGCCCAATGAAGCCTGCGCCCCGCGCGGCCCTTTCGCCGCGCCAGGGAAGACCATAGGCAAGTTCGCCCGCGCCGCCAACGCGCCGGAGCCCGCGGTCCGGACCGCCGCCGTCGGCGTCAGCGCGGTGGGGCGGCGATGCCGGTGTTGATCCAGGTCCATGCGCGATCGTCGGCGCGCAGACGGCGCATATGGGCGTCCTGAACCTCGAACATTTCCGGGAGCAGTCCGCTGGACGGGGCGGCCTGGCCCGCGCGGAAGGCCATGTAGCCCCCGTCCGGGCCGGTGAACGCCGGCCAGGCGGGCCGTCCGGCCGGGTCGGGCCGCCCGGTCCGGGCGAAGGCGGTCCAGTAGTCCATGAGGGCGTCCGACATGGCGATGTCATCCGGCCGCGCGGGCGGCGGCGAGGGCCAGTTGCGGGGCGCAAGCGCGCCCGGACCCACGTTGCCGAACACGAACGGGACGTCGCTGGAATGGAACGCGCCCACGCCGCGCGCCTCGGCCGACGGATAGACGTGGTCGAAGTAGTAGAGCCAGGCGTTCTGGCCGGCGTCGACGTGGAGCTTGAGCATCCGCTCGATCGCCCAGCCGTAGAAGGCGTCGCGCGCCGCGGCCTGGGCGCTGTCGGCGGGCGTGGCGGCGGGATAGAGCCGCAGGTAGGCCGGAGCCATCTCACCGTAAGCCGCCCGGACATGCGCCTCGTATTCGGCCGGGGTCGCCGGGAAGGGCGGCAGGACGCCGGCGTCGAAGGCCTTCATCTCGCCGCTGGTGAAGCCCGAGAGGAACGGGACCTTGGCCTGCCGTCCCGCTTCGAACGTCTCGTAGATCTGGGCGGTCTGGACCCAGCCGTCCACCACGGCCGAGGTCATGCCGAAGACATCGTTGGGATTTGCCGCCGCCACCGTCAGGAGCCGGTCGGCCGGCATGGCGCGCAGGTCGGCCAGGGTGGGCGCGCCGTGCGCCCGCCCGAACGTCCGCCCCGCCTCTTCGGCGGCGGGAAGGCCCAGGCGAGAGCGGCGGAGCTCCGGGATGGCCGGCATGTAGAGGCTCTGGGCGATGGCCCGCTGGAACAGCCCGGCCGCCAGGGGGCTGGTCATCAGGTGGCTCACGCTGAGGGCGCCCGCCGACTGTCCGAACACCGTCACCCGCTCGGGATCGCCGCCGAACGCGGCGATGTTCGTCCGCACCCACCGCAGCGCCGCGATCTGATCCAGGGTGCCGTAGTTGCCCGACGCGCCATGCGGGGACTCGGCGCTGAGTTCGGGGTGGGCGAAGTAGCCGAAGACGCCCAGGCGGTAGTTGATCGTCACGACGACGACGCCCTTCCGCGCCAGCTTCGAACCGTCGTAGCGCGGCGACCCGCCGTCGCCGGTGATGAGCGAGCCGCCGTGGATGAACACCATGACCGGCGCGTTCCGGGCGGCCTTGGGCGCCCAGACGTTGAGGTAGAGGCAATCCTCGCCCGTGCGAGGGGGCGGATCGGTGTAGAAGCCTCGCGGGCCGGCGTTGGGCTGCAGGCACGCGGGACCCGTCTCGACCGCCGGGCGCACGCCGTCCCAAGAGGCCGGCGCCTGCGGCGGCTTCCAACGGAGTTCGCCGATGGGCGGTCGCGCGTAGGGCACCCCCTTGAAGACGGCCACGTCGCCCGCGGGCGCGAGGGTCCCCTGCAAGGCGCCGGACGCGGTCTGGACCCGGTTGTCAGCCCGGTCGTCGGCCAGCGCCGGCCCGGCCCATGAGAGAAGGGCGAGCACGGGGCTGAGCGCCATCGCCGCGAACCGGCGTCCGAAGGGCGGCTTGTTCATCGCAGGGGTTCCGGATCTGGGGCCGGGACGACGGCGCCGCCCCGGAACGCTGGTAGCGATGGCCGCGGACGGCTGTCCGCGGCCAGGGGTGTGGCCGTCAGAAGTCGCGGCGGACGAAGAGCCCCACCTTGCGCCCCGGATCGAGATTCGACATGGCGGCCGATCCCAGCGAGGCGGCGACGACGTTGACGTTGTTGATCACGACCTCGTCGGTGAGGTTCAGCGCATAGGCGCCCACGGTCCAGAGGCGGTCCGCCGAGCGGAATTCGGCGGTCAGGTCCCAGCGACCCACGGCGTTCTGCGACACGACCGGCAGGTTGAATTCGCTGAAGAACACATCGTCCTGCCAGTTGTAGCGGGCGCCGACGGTCAGCCGGCCGGCGTCCAGCTCGGTGACGTGCGACAGCGCGAAGGTGGCGGTGGCCTTCGGCGCCTTGGGCAGGCGGTTGCCGGACAGGTCGAGTTCGCCCAGCGCCGGCCGCGCGGAGTCGATCGTCGCATACTCCTTGAACTTCGCGTCCAGCAGCGAGACCACGGCCTCGGCGCGGAAGCCGTAGGGAAGCTGGGCGCGGGCCTCCAGCTCCACCCCCTTGATGGTCGCCTCGGCGGCGTTGTCGATGAACGCCGCGACGCCGCGGATCTGGTTGACCTGGAGGTCCTCGTAGGACGAGCGGAAGGCGGCGATGTTCAGTTCCAGGCGCCGGTCCAGATAGTAGCCCTTGAGGCCCGCCTCGAGGTTCTTGTTGGTCTCGGGGTTGAAGGCCCGGGTGAAGCTGCCCGCCTGGAAGCCGCCGGCCTTGAAGCCGGTGGCGTAGGTCGCGTAGGCGCTGATGTCGCGGCTCAGGTCGTAGGACGTGCCGATCTGGTAGGTGACCGCGTCCCAGTTCGAGCGGTTGGTCCCCACGCCCAGGAAGTTGTTGGCCTCGTCGATGGCCTTGCGGTCGAAGGTGTAGCGGATCCCGCCGAACACGTCCCAGGCGTCGCTGACCTCCCAGGTCCCGTGCGCGAAGGCCGCGTACGAATAGGTCTGGACCTCGGCGTCGATGATGGTGATCCGGTTCAGCGGCGGGGTCCGCACCTCGATGAGCTGCTCGGCCTTCTCGTAGAAGGCGTTGACCCCCACCAGCACGTCGAGGGTCTCGCCCAGATCCGGGCGGAAGATCAGCTCGGAGAAGTACTGCTCGGCCTTCTGGTTGAAGTCGCTGAGCGTGAAGAGGGCGCGCGTGCCGTCGCCGTCGACGCGCAGCGAGATGTCCGTGCCGTGGGCCGCCGCCAGGAACTCGAACGCGCCCAGATCCGTCTCGAGGTTCGCGTCCAGGGTCAGGCCCTTGAAGGTCTTGTCGTTGAAACCCTGGTTGGCGAACACCGCCCGGCGCGACTTGTCGGGGCGCGTCCCGCCCATCAGTTCGGCCGGCGTGAGGGCGAAGTTCGGGCCGCCCAGCAGCCATTGCGCCGGCCCGGCGGTGTTCTGGCGCTGGTACTCGCCGGTCAGGCCGGCCTCGAACGCTCCGCCGGGGGCGAACCGGAGCTGGCCGCGAACCGCCACGCTGTCGGCGTCGTCCAGGCGGCCGCCGTTCTCGAGGTTCTTCGTGTAGCCGTTGCTGTAGAGCCGCTGGACGCCGATCCGGCCCGACACCACGCCGGCCGCGTCGAGGGCGCCGTTCACCACGGCGTCGAGGCCGTAGTGGAACGGCTCGGCGCCGAGGGTGACCCCCGCATAGCCGCCGAACTCGGGGGTGGCGCGCTTGGTCACGACGTTGATGCTGCCGCCCGTCGCGTTGCGGCCGAACAGGGTTCCCTGCGGCCCCCGGAGGACCTCGATGCGCTCGACGTCGAAGAACGCGGCGCCGGCGACGCCCGTGCGCTCCAGATAGACGCCGTTGACGTGATAGGCGACGGCCGGCGAAGCGCCCAGCAGGGTGCTCTGGCTGCCCACGCCACGGATGGCGACGCGGGATTCCGTGTAGCTCTCGCCGATCTGGACGCTCGGGATCATGCTCCGCAGGTCGGAGAGGTTGGTCATTCCCTGGGCCTGGATCGCCTCGCCGCTGAACGCCGACACCGCGACGGGCGCCTCGCGCAGGGTCTCCTCCCGCCGCTGGGCGGTGACGACGAGCTCCTCGAGGCTCGCCGCTTCACCGGACTGACCGTAGGCGGCTCCCGCGCCGAGCAAGGCGGCGGCGGCGGAACTCGCGGCGAGCATGATGCGGGTCATGGGACGCGCAGCCGCGCACGACAAAATCATCTCAGCTTCCCCTTTTTTGTGGTTGGCGCGAACCTATCGGCGGCGCCTGCGGCGGGAAGGTCGGTTTCTGGCGCCCGAGGCGGACACTTTTCGGGGTCGCGCTTGGGTGGGCGTCGTGGGGGAGGGTCCGTCGGTGGCGGCGGCCTTACAGCCCGAGGCGCCGGGCGCGGCTGGCGACCATGAGCGCCAGGCGTTCGGCGATGAGGCGGTCGGGCGAGCCGGCTGTCTTGCAGGCGCGGTCGGCGGCGAGGACCTCGGGCTGGATGCGGTCGAGTTCGTCCAGGGTCCAGGCGCGGGCCTGGCGGAGGAACTCCCGCTCCTGTTTCCAGAACACGCCCGAGGCCTTGGCCGCCTCCTGCGCGCCGGCGCCGGCCTTGACCAGGGTGAGCGTGCGGCGGAGGCGGCCCAGGTGCATCCCCACGGCGCGGACGGCGGCCGGCCCGGACTCGCCCTCCTGGGCGGCGCGGCGCAGGCCTGCCTGGGCCTCGGCGATGCGGCCGCCGAACGCGTCGGCGGCGGCGTCGAACAACGAGGATTCGGGTTCGACGCCGAGGAAGGGCTCGAGGTCGGCGGGGGTCGCCGTCATGCCGCCGCCCGGGCCGAGGTAGAGGGCCAGGCGCTCGATCTCCTGGCGCGCCACGCCGCGCTCCTTGGGCAGCCGGCCCACGAACAGCTGGAGGGCGTCGGCGGTCAGGCCGACCCGGTCGGCGGCGAGGGTGTCGCGCACCAGGCGGGCCACGTCGCCGGGCTCGTCCTCGTAGCAGGGGATGGCGGCGGCGGCCGTCGCCTTCTCGGCCGCCTTGCGCAGGGCGGACTCGCGGCCCAGGTTCCCGGCCTCGATCAGGAAGAAGGCGTCCGGGTTCAGCTCTCCGGCTGCATGGCGGACCAGGGATTCGGCCGCCAGCTTGTCGGCGGCGGGCTTTTCGGCCGTCAGGCGCAGGCGCACCAGGCGGCGGCCGCCCATCAGCGACTGGGCCGCCAGCTCGCCCTCCAGACGGCCGGCGTCGTCGGCCAGATCCTGCTCGGTCAGGACCGCGACGTCGAACGGGTCGTCCGGATTGGGGACCAGCTTCCCGGCGAGCTGGTGGCCGCGGTCGCGGACCACGCCCAGGTCGCGGCCGTAGATCAGGGCGGCGCGGACGGCCGGGTCGGGCTTCGACAGGAACCGCTCGATATCGGGGCGGCGGCTGAGGATCATCTAGCGCCCCGCGGCGCGTTGGCCCCCGTTGGCGAGCCAGACGGCCAGCTCCAGCTGGATCCGGCGGGCCGCCTCGTCGGCGGCGCGATCCTGGGCGTCCTGCTGGGCCGCTATGGAGGCGTAGGGCTGGTCGGCGGAGTCGTAGGTCAGTTCGACGCGCACCTGGCCACGCCGGGCGACGGCGCCGTCCGGGACGGTCTTCAGCACATAGGCGGCGGTGAGGACGTACTCGTAGCGGGTGGCCACGTTGTCGATCCGCACGCCGCGCGGATAGCGGGCCTCGCCGAGGCTCAGCTCCATCGTATAGGCCGGGGGCGCGCCGGGGTTGCGACCGAAGGCGTCGTCGAGGTGCTGACGGATCAGGTAGCCTGTCCGCCCGGCCGGAGCCTGGACGTCGATGGCCGCGAGGCTCCGCACCACCTGGGGTTCGCCGTACAGCGGCTGGAAGCCGGCGCAGCCGGACAGGCCTGTGGCGACCGCCAGTGCGGCGAAGGTCAGAGCGATCCTCATGCGGCCACGATATTCACGATCCGGTCCTTGACCACAATGATCTTGCGGATCGTCAGGCCTTCCAGCTTAGCGGCGATGTCCGCGTCGGCCTTCAGGATCGCCTCCACCTCGGCCGGCTCGGCGCCCGCCGGGGCGGTGATCTCGCCGCGGCGCTTGCCGTTGACCTGGACCGGCAGGACCTTCGTCGAGTCCTCGGTCAGGGCCGCGTCGAACGTGGGCCAGGGGGCCGCCACCACCATCCCCTCGCCGCCGATCCGGGCCCAGCACTCCTCGGCCAGGTGGGGCGTGAAGGGGGCGATCAGGCGGGCGAAGGCCGACAGCGCCTCCTGGCGGGCGGCGAGGACGGCCGGCGACGCGCCCTTGGCGGGGTTGGCCTTCAGGAGGTTCAGGAACTCGTACAGGCGCGCGATGCCCGAGTTGAACCGGAAGCCGTCGATGGCCTCGGTCACCTGGCGGATCAGCTTGTGGGTGGCGCGGCGCAGCTCGGCGTCGGGTTCGGCGGCGGCCACATCGGCGGGCTGGCTGTCGAATTCGTCCCACACGCGGGTGACGAAGCGCCAGGCGCCCTGGACCCCGCCGCTGGTCCACTGCACGTCGCGCTCGGCCGGACTGTCGGACAGCACGAACAGGCGCGCGGCGTCGACGCCGTAGACCTCGAAGATCTCCTCCGGGGCCACCGTGTTCTTCTTGGACTTCGACATCTTCTCGATGTCGCCGATGACCACCGGCTCGCCCGAGCCGGCGAGGGCCGCCCGCCGGGTGTTGCCCTCGGCGACGATCTCCACGTCCTTGGGCTCGACCCATTCGCCGGTCTGGCGACGGTAGGTCTCGTGGGTGACCATGCCCTGGGTGAACAGGCCCGCGAACGGCTCGCGCACCGAGAGCTGCCCGTCGTCGGCCAGGGCCTTGGTGACGAAGCGGGCGTACAGCAGGTGCAGGACGGCGTGCTCGATGCCGCCGATGTACTGGTCCACCGGCAGCCAGTAGTCGGCTTCGGACTTGTCGATCGGCTCGGCGGCGTGCGGGTTGGCGAACCGCGCGAAGTACCAGGAGCTGTCCACGAAGGTGTCGAGGGTGTCGGTCTCGCGAACCGCCGGACCGCCGCACTTCGGACAGGTGGTGTGTTTCCAGGTGGGGTGCCGCTCGAGCGCGTTGCCCGCCTTGCTGAACTCGATGTCGGCCGGATGGGCCACGGGCAGGGCGCTCTTGGGCAGGGGCACGACGCCGTCGGTCGGGCAGTGCACGACCGGGATCGGGCAACCCCAGGCCCGCTGGCGCGAGACGCCCCAGTCGCGCAGGCGGAACACCGTCGCACCCTCGCCGTCGCCCTGCGCCTCGATCCGGCGGATGGCCTCGGCCTTGGCCGCCTCGATGTCCAGGCCGTCCAGCCCGTCGGAGTTGTAGAGCGTGCCCGGGCCGACATAGGCCTCGTCGCCCACCCGGAACGCGGCCGCGTCCTCGCCGGGGGGCAGGACCACCGGCCGGACGGGCAGATCGTACTTGCGGCAGAAGTCCAGGTCGCGCTGGTCGTGCGCCGGGCAGGCGAAGATCGCGCCCGTGCCGTAGTCCATCAGGATGAAGTTCGCGATCCAGACGGGCAGCTCCCACGCCGGGTCGAACGGGTGCTTCACCCGGAGGCCGGTGTCGTACCCCTTCTTCTCGGCCGTCTCGATCTCGGCCTCGGTGGCCGCGCCCTTGCGGCACTCGTCGATGAACGCCGCCGCGGCCGGGTCGCGCGCCGCCACGGCCGCCGCCAGCGGATGGTCCGCGGCGATCCCCACGAAACTGGCGCCGTACAGGGTGTCGGGCCGGGTGGTGTAGACTTCCAGGCCGTCGGCGAAGCCGTCGGGCGCGGCCCCCCCGGCGCGCGCGGATTCCATCTCCTCGCCGGCGCGGGCGTGGGCGAAGTGGAACCGGAACTTCAGGCCTTTGGAGCGCCCGATCCAGTTCTCCTGCATCACGCGGACCTTCTCGGGCCAGCGGTCCAGGGCCTTCAGGTCGTCGGTGAGCTGGTCGGCGTAGTCGGTGATCCGCATGGACCACTGGTTCAGCTTGCGCTTCTCGACCACCGCGCCCGACCGCCAGCCGCGGCCGTCCACCACCTGCTCGTTGGCCAGGACGGTCTGGTCCACGGGGTCCCAGTTGACGACGCTTTCCTTGCGATAGACCAGGCCACGCTCGAACAGGTCCAAGAACCAGGCCTGTTGCTTGCCGTAGTAGTCGACGTCGCAGGTCGCGAACTCGCGCGACCAGTCGATGCTCAGGCCCAGCTCCTTCAGCTCGGACCGCATCCGGTCGATGTTCTCGTAGGTCCAGGCCTTGGGATCGACGCCGCGCTCCATCGCCGCGTTCTCGGCCGGCAGGCCGAAGGCGTCCCAGCCCATCGGGTGCAGCACGGCGAAGCCCTTGGCCCGCTTGAAGCGGGCGATGACGTCGCCCATGGCGTAGTTGCGCACATGGCCCATGTGCAGGCGCCCCGACGGATACGGGAACATCTCCAGCACGTAGTACTTGGGCTTGCTGCGGTCGGCGACCGCGCGGAAGGCGTCGGCGTCGGTCCACGCCTGACGCCACTTGGGCTCGATGTCTTTGGGATTGTAGCGGGCCATGACGCGCGGCCTTTGGACTGGAGTTGGACTTCCGGTCAACGGCATTCCTCCCCCGCTGGAGGAGGTGGATCGGGGCGAAGCCCCGAGCCGGAGGGGGCTTCATCCGCGGCGGTCGACCGGAGAGGGAGGCCCCCTCACCCGCTTCGCGGGAGCTCCCCCAGAAGGGGGAGCAGCTAGCCCCGGATGTTCGAAAGTCGGAGCTGGCGTGCGCGGGTCAGGATCGAATTCTCGATGTCGGTCTCGGTCTGGCCGGCGGCCGGCTGGTCGATCCACGTCCCCGACGTGTCGCGGACCTGCTTGAAGACCGCCACGTTCAGGCCGTCGGCGCGCAGGCGCGAGTCCAGGATGTAGACGGTCGCCTTGAAGCGCTCGTCCGGCTTCTCGGGATTGACGTACCAGTCGGTCATGATCACGCCGCCGTACGGATCGGCCGATTGCAGGGGCATGAAGCTGAGGGTGTCCAGCGTCGCGCGCCACAGATAGCCGTTCACGGCGATGGCGGCCGCGCTGTCGCCGGCGGGGCGGGCGCGAGAATTGCCGCCAAAGGGGGTCGGAACGCTGCCGCAGGCCGCCAGGCCGGCGACGCCCAGCGCCACGACCGCCACCTTGAGGACTCGCGTCCGGGTACCGCGCACAAACGGCATTAGCATCCGCCTCCATAGATTTCCGCGGGCGCATCCGCGCGCCACGGCGCCGCCCCGCGCCGGCTGCCTCTATAACAACGCCGCCGGAACCGCCAAACAGGAATCGCGTGGCGCTTGGGCCACACACGGCGCGCATATATCGTTCACAAGCTGAACGACGGCTGACTCCCGTTGACCCGGAAAAGGCGCCGCCCTTAATTCGCTGGCAATCGCGACGCTGTGCTGTATGGGCAGGGTCGCGGCAGGTGACCGTTGGGGCTATATAAGTTCGGATGTCGAAGCGCGGCGCGAGCATCGTCCTGGCCACAGCCATGCTGATGAGCATGGCGGCGGGCGGCGCGTGGGCGGCCGATCCGGCCGCCAAGTCCGTCGACTTCACCGTTCGCGCCGAGCCCACGACCGCGGCGCCCAGCGCCAGCCGGGCCTACAAGCTGGACGCCAGCAAGGGCCGTTTCGGCCTGACGTTCGGCATGCAGCAGCCCGATGGGCGTCCTGCGACGTCGAACGACGTCTCGGCCGGCGCCTTCTTCCGGATCACGCCGTCGGTGCGCGTGGGCGGCTCGGTGGCCCTGGGCGACCAGGACCTGACGCCGCAGCGCAACCAGGCCCGCCCCGCCGACCAGCCCAAGGTGCGGCTGGAATCCACCTTCAAGTTCTGAGGCCGTCCACGGCCGCCAGGCCGACGAGACCGCTGGCCCTCAGCCGCCGTGCGGTGGCGTCGCCTATTCCCCCCAGACCATAGACCGGACGCCCGGCCGCGCGCGCCAGCGCCGCCAGCCGCACGGGGCCCAGGGGCCGCCCGGCGGAAGGGCTGCGCGACGGCAGGGCCGGCGACACCACGACGGCGTGCGCGCCGGGCGCCCGGGCCGCAGCCGGATCGTGGGCCGCCGCGGTGATCAGCCAGCCGGGCCGGGCGCGGCGCAGCGGGCCGGCGCGATGGGCCAGCCGTTGGGGCAGGTGGACGCCGTGCGCGCCGATCCGGGCGGCCAGGGCCGCGTCCTGGCCGATGAGCAGGAGCAGGCCGCGCCGGCGCGCGATGGCCAGCAGCCGCCGCGCCCCGGCCTCGGCGTCCGGGGCGCCGAAGTGACGGAAGACGATCCCCGCGCCGCGCGGCAGGCGCCGGGCGACGGCCTCGGGATCGGGCGTGCGCGCCGGGTCGGTGAAGAACAGGAGGGACGGCAGGGCCTTCCGCAGCCTCCGGCGCGCCGGTAGAAGCCGGGCGGTCCGCTCAAGGGTCCAGAACGCCGAAATGTCCGCCCCCTCTTCCGAGTCCGCAGCCTACGCCGATGTGGTGGCCCGGATCGCCCGCGCCGCGCAAGCCGCCGGGCGCGATCCGGCCGACGTGACCCTGGTGGCCGTGTCGAAACAGCAGCCTTGGGAGGCCGTCGCGCCGGTGCTGGCCGCCGGCCAGCGGGTGTTCGGCGAGAACCGCGTGCAGGAGGCCATGACGCGCTGGGAGGGGCGGTCGGACGGCCTGGAGCTGCGCCTGATCGGCCCGTTGCAGACCAACAAGGCGCGCGAGGCGGTGGCGTTCTTCGACGTCGTCGAGACCCTGGATCGCGAAAAGCTGGCGCGCGTGCTGGCCGAGGAGGTCCAGCGCCAGGGCCGCCGGCCCCGGCTCTACGTGCAGGTGAACACCGGCGAGGAGCCGCAGAAGGCGGGCGTCGTCCCCGCCGAGGCCGACGCCTTCGTGGCCGCCTGCCGGGCAAGCTACGGCCTGGAGCCAGAGGGGCTGATGTGCATCCCGCCGGCCGACGAACCGCCGGGCCCGCATTTCGCGCTGCTGCGCGAGATCGCGCGCCGCCACGGCCTCGCGAAGCTCTCGATGGGCATGAGCGCCGACTTCGAGACCGCCATCCGCTTCGGCGCCACCAGCGTGCGGGTGGGCTCGGCGGTGTTCGGCGCGCGGGATTAGGATCGGCCGAGGGTTAGGCTTTGCCGGCCGCCGCCCGCGCGGACTGCGCGATCTTGTCCATGTCGAGCGGCGCCTTGCCGGACCCGGCGCGGCTCTGGAACTGCTCCGTCGAGTTCTCGCGCGGGTAGGGCGTGTCGGGCGTGGGGACGCCCAGGAACGCACACAGCGGGTCCCAGCCCTCGCGCACGTCGAACACCAGGAGCCGGTCCTTCGGCACGGCCGCGACCACCGTTTCCGTATGGCGGCGGAAGAAGTCGGTCATGAAGCCGCGGTCGTGCATGTCGCCGCCGTAGAAGGCGTTGATCTGGTCGAAGAACGTCTTCATCGGCTCCTGGTCGGGGTGCGGCCGGTGCGGGCTGAAGATGGTCGCCTGGGTGGAGTCGAACCACTTGTCGGGGTCGCGGACGGTGTGCAGCACCTTGGCGTCCGGATATCGATCCATCAGCTCGCGCCAGTAGCAGCAGCCCGGGTGGTCGACCATGGCCTCGTAGCCGTCGAAGATCGCGTCCCAGTCCCCCCGGCCCCGTCCCGCCTCGACCCAGAGCGGGATCGACGCCGGGTTCATGAACACCTCGGCCATGTGATGGCAGCGGAATCCCAGTTGTTCGAGCGCCAGCTTGGTCGACAGCGTGCCCGTCCGGCCGAGTCCCGACCCGATCACCTTCAGCCCCACGACGATCCTCCCTCTGTTCTGCGCATCAGCGTAGCGCGTCGGCGCCGAGAATCCACGGGCGATCCGCGGCGCTTGCGGCTAGGTTGACGCCGCTTCCGACGCAGCGTCCCTAGGGCTCCGTGACCGAGACCGCCACCCCGTCTCCCGCGCCGCCCGCGCCCGCGCCCGGACCCGCGCCAAAGCGATCCGGCGGCCTGCTGCGCTCGTCGGCCATCTTCTCGGGGCTGACGCTGGTGAGCCGGGTGATGGGTCTGGTCCGCGACCTCGTGGTCACCGCACGCCTGGGGGCCAGCGCCACCATCGCGGCCGATGCCTACTACACCGCGCTGGCCTTCCCGAACCTGTTCCGCCGGATCTTCGCCGAGGGCGCCTTCGCCGCGGCCTTCGTTCCCGCCTACTCGCGGCGGCTGGCGGGAGAGGGCGAGGCCGACGCCGACCGCTTCGCCGCCGACGCCCTGGCCACCGTCGCGGTCGCCACCGTGGCGGTGATGCTGGTCGCCCAGCTCGCCATGCCCTGGCTGATGTACGTCATCAACCCCGGCTACGCGGACGAGCCGGAGAAATTCCGCCTGGCCTGGATGCTCACCCAGGTGACGATGCCCTACCTGCCGTGCATGGCCATCGCGGCGTTGTTCTCCGGGGTCCTCAACGCCCGGGGAAAGTTCATCGTCTCGGCGGCCTATCCGACGGTGCTCAACCTTGTGATGCTGGCCGTGGTGCTGCCCCAGACCGACCCGGTGCGGGCCGCCTGGTGGGCGTCGGCCGGGGTGGTGATCGCCGGGATCGGCCAGGCGGGAATCTGCTGGTGGGGCGCCCGGCGCAGCGGCGCGCGCCTGCGCCTCGTCCGGCCGCGTCTGACGCCCGAGATGAAGGCGCTGGTGACACTGGCCGTGCCCGCCGCGATCGCCAACTCGGCCACGCAGATCAACATCTTCATCTCGGGAATCCTGGCCTCGCAGATCGCCGGGATGCGCGTCTGGATGAACGTGGCGGACCGGCTCTACCAGCTTCCCATGAGCCTGGTAGGGGTGGCCATCGGCGTGGCGCTGCTGCCGCGGCTGTCGCAGGCGCTCCAGCGGGACGACCACGACGACGCCCAGGCGGCGATGGACCAGGGGATCGTCTTCGCCCTGGCGCTCAGTCTTCCGGCGGCGGCGGCGCTGATGGCGCTGCCGGTCTATCTGATCGACGGCCTGTTCACCCGCGACCAGTTCACCGCGGTCGACGCGGCGGCCACAGGCCAGCTCCTGTTCCACTACGGCTGGGGCGTGCCGGCGTTCGTGCTGCTGCGCATCCTCCAGCCTGCGTTCTTCGCGCGGCAGGACACCCGGACCCCGATGCGGTTCTCGCTGATCTCGGTCGGGGTCAACATCGTGCTGGGGATCGCGCTGTTCTACGCCATCGGCTTCCAGGGCGTGGCCATCGCCACCAGCGTCGCGGCCTGGATCAGCGTGCTGCAGATGTGGGTCGCGCTCACCCGCCGCGGCGACTGGCGGCCCTCGCCGCAGACCGCCTCGCGGATCGTACGGATCGCGCTGGCCAGCGCGGCCCTGGGCGGCGCGCTTTTCGCCGCAAACCTCTTCCGGGCCGAGATCGAGGCGGCGGTCGGCGCCGTCGCGCCCTTCGGGGTGAAGGAGATTTCGATCGTCCTGGTCTGTTCGGCGGGTCTGGCGCTCTACCCGGCGCTGCTGTTCGCCTTCGGCGGCCTGACGCCGGCCGAGGCGAAGGCGGCCCTCCGCCGGCGGCGGGGCGATCCGCCCGCCGCGCCGGCGGACTTGTCGTGAGGCGCGCCGCGGGCTATTCGCGCCGGCATGGCTTTCGAACGTCTCACCTGGCGATGGCGCTGACCGCCCACCCGTGAAACCGGGCTTTGCGCCCGCCTGCCCGTTCCTTAGAGAAGCCGACCATCATGACCGACCAAGCTCCGACCCCGTCCGAGGGTCCCGTTCCCTATTCCGGCCCCGACCGCGTGCTTTCGGGCGTCCAGCCCTCGGGCGACCTGCACCTGGGCAACTACCTGGGCGCGCTGAAGAAGTTCGCGAGGCTCCAGCACGAGATCCCGACCTTCATCTTCGTGGCGGACTATCACGCCATCACCGTCTGGCAGGAGCCGGCGAAGCTGAAGCAGCAGGTGCGCGAGATCGCCGCCGCCTACCTGGCCACCGGCCTGGACCCCAAGGTCGCCACCATCTTCGCCCAGTCGGCCGTGCCCGAGCACGCCGAGCTGGCCTGGATCTTCAACTGCGTCGCGCGCCTGGGCTGGCTCGACCGCATGACCCAGTTCAAGGAGAAGAGCGGCAAGCACAAGGAGCGGTCCAGCGTCGGGCTCTACACCTATCCCGTGCTCCAGGCGGCCGACATCCTGGCCTACAAGGCCACCAAGGTGCCGGTCGGCGACGACCAGAAGCAGCACCTGGAACTGACGCGCGACATCGCCCAGAAGTTCAACAACGACTTCGCGGCGCCCGGCTTCTTCCCCCTGCCCGAGCCGCTGACCCAGGGACCGGGCGCGCGTGTGATGAGCCTGCGCGACGGGGCGGCCAAGATGAGCAAGTCCGACCCGTCGGACTATTCGCGCATCAACCTGACCGACGACGCCGACGCCATCGCCCAGAAGATCCGCAAGGCGCGCACCGACGCCGAGCCGCTGCCCGAGACGGCCGAGGGCCTGGAGGGTCGGGCCGAGGCGAAGAACCTGGTCGGCATCTATGCGGCGCTGGCGGGCAAGGCCGAGGCCGAGGTGCTGGCCGAGTACGCGGGTCAGGGCTTCGGCGCGTTCAAGCCGAAACTGGCCGACCTGGCCGTCGCGGTCATGGGTCCGATCGGCGGCGAAATGCGCCGGCTGCTGTCCGATCCGGGCGAGATCGACCGCGTGCTGACCGACGGCGCCGCCCGCGCCCGCGCCATCGCGGCGCCGACCCTGGCCGAGGTGAAGGCCCTGGTCGGATTCTGGGGCGCCTGAGGCCGCCCGCTTGCGCCCCGGCCTGCAAGCGGTAAGGCTCAGCGCATGAGCGTACGGCGCAAGTTCCTGGTCGTGGCGGACGATACGGCGGAGTTCCAGACGGCGCTCCGCTTCGCGTGCCGCCGCGCGCGTTCGACCGGCGGCTATGTCGCGCTGCTGCGGGTGATCCAGCCGGCGGTGTTCGAGCACTGGTCCGGCGTCCGCGAGGAGATCGCGCGCCAGCAGCGCCAGGAAGCCGAGGCGGCGCTGCAGCAGTCGGCCGAGTTCGTCCAGACGGAGACCGGCCTGCCGCCCGAGTTCCTGATCCATGAAGCCGACAGCCCCCGCGCCGCGCTTCGCAAGGTCCTCACCGAGGATCCGGACATCAAGATCGTCGTGCTGGCCGCGGCGACCGGGCGCGGGGGGCCGGGGCCTCTCGTCGGCGCCATCGCCAAGGACGGCGTGCGCTTCGGCGACCGCAAGGTGCCGATCACCATCGTCCCCGGCGACCTGACGGACGCCGAGATCGCGGACCTGGCCTGACCCTTCCCGACCTGACCCTTCCCGACCGGGAGGCGGCCCGCGTCAGGCGTGGCCGACGGTGGGGTCCTGCTGGGCCTTGCGGGCGGCGTAGACGCCGGCGAAATCGATCGGATCGAGCAGGAAGGGCGGGAAGCCGCCTTCCGCCGTGACCTCGGCGATGATCCGCCGGGCGAAGGGGAACATGTAGCGCGGGCACTCGATCAGGAGGACGGGCTCCATCTCCTCGGCCGGCACGCCGCTGATCTGGAACACGCCGCCGTACAGCAGCTCCACATGGAACAGCGCGCCGTCGGGGCGGCCGGCGCGGGCCGACAGCTTCAGGTCCACCTCGAACAGGCCGTCCTCGCGGCCGCGGGCGTTCATCTCGACCTGGAGGTCGATCTGGGGCTGGTCCTGGCTGGGGCGCAGCGCCTCGGGCGCGCGCGGGTTCTCGAACGACAGGTCGCGGATGAACTGGGCCAGGATGCGGATGCCGGGTTCGGCGCCCGGAACCGGAGGCGCGTCCGCGCCGGCGTCGGTGTCGGTCATGTGGTCGGAATCTCTGGTATGGGGAACGCGAGGATCGCGCCCATTCGGGCCCGAGCGGCTATCATGGCGCCCCTTGCGTTGCAACGCCGCCCCTGACGGCGGCGTTCCGTGAGGCTATATACGTGCTAACAAGCCGGACCCGGTGATCCGGCCGCGTCCATGACCGAACCGAAAGCGAGCTGTTGCAAGTCCTGGAACTGATCATCTTCGCGGGCCTGGCGGCCGTCGTCCTCTACCAGCTCTATTCGGTGCTGGGGCGTCGCAAGGGGCTGCAACCCGAGGATCGCAAGCAGGCCGAGCCGATCGAACGCCGGCCCGCCTCGCCCGAGCGCGCGCCCGAGCCGGCCGACGACGGCGTCGAGCTGACGGGCCTGGCGGCCGTGCGCGCCAGGGACCCGGGGTTCGACGTCGGACGCTTCCTGAACGGCGCCAAGGGCGCCTACGAGATGACGGTGAAGGCCTTCGCCGAGGGCGACCGCGCCACGCTGCGCAACCTGCTGGCCGCCGACGTGCTGGCCAGCTTCGAGCAGGCCATCGACCAGCGCGAGGCCGAGGGTCGCACCGAGACCGTCGAGTTCTTCCACGCCCCGCGCGCCGACCTGGAGAAGGCCGAAGTGGCGCCCGGCGACGTGGCGCGGGTGACCGTCCGCTTCCTCGCCGAGTTCCGCAACCGCGCGAAGGGTCCCGAGGGCGAGTCGGTGGACGATCGCCGCACGGCCGAACTCTGGACGTTCGAGCGTCCGCTGAAGAGCCGCGATCCCAACTGGACCCTGGTCCACGTCGACGCCGCGGAGGCGTAGGCGCCGTGAGATGGGGGGTATGGGCGGCGGGTCTGGCCGCGTTGAGCCTCGCCGCCTGCGCCACGCGGTCCGAGCATGGGCCGCCGCCGCCCGGCTTTCCCCCGCCAGGACTACCGCAGCCCGAAGCGCCCGCGCCGCGCCCGACGCCGGTCCCCGAGCCGCAGCGCATTCCCCTCTCGCAGCTTCCCGGCTGGAGCGAGGAAGATCATGACGCGGCGTTCGCGGCCTGGCGGGCGACCTGCCAGGTTTCGAAGGCGCCCGCGACGGCCGACCTCTGCGCCCGCGCCCGCGCGGTGCGCGACACCGGTCCCGGCGTGGGCCGCGCCTTCCTGGAGGCCTTCTTCGAGGCCGAACGGGCGCCGGGCGACGGCGTGCTCACCGCCTATTTCGCGCCGGAATACGCCGCCCGGTCGCGGCCCGACCGCGAATTCAGCGCGCCCCTGCGGCCCCGGCCGGCCGATCTGGCGCCCGGCGAGAACGGGACCGTGTGGCGGATCCGCCCGGACGGCGTCCGCGAGCCCTATCCCGATCGCGCGGCCGTCGAGACGGCGGCGGAAAGCCCGTCCTCCGGGACTCCTCTGGCGTGGATGCGGCCCGAGGAGCTGTTCTTCCTGCAGATCCAGGGCTCGGGGGTGCTGGTGATGGAGGACGGCCGGCGGATGAAGGCCCTCTACGCCGCGCACAACGGCCGCCCGTTCGTGGGCGTGGCCAACCCTATGCGCGACCGGGGCCTGCTGGCGCGCGACAACACCTCGGGCGAGGCGATCCGCGCCTGGCTGGCGGCCAACCGCGGGCCGGCGGCGGACGAGATCATGCGGCTGAACCCGCGCTACGTCTTCTTCCGCCTGGCGCCCGACGACGGGCGGCCGCCCGTCGGCGCCGCGGGGCTGCCGCTGCCCCGGGGACGGGCCGTCGCCATCGACCCGGCGTTCCACGGCTATGGCGGGCTGGTGTGGCTGGACGCCGAAGCGCCTCTGCTCGCGGGCGCCTTTCCGCGCTACCGCCGGCTGGTCGCGACGCTCGACACCGGCGGGGCGATCCGGGGCGAGGTGAGGGCCGACCTCTATCTGGGCGAGGGCGATGCGGCGGGACTGGAAGCCGGGCGCGTCCGTCACACCCTCCGCCTCTGGCGCCTGGTTCCCCGCTCGGCCGCCGCCCCGCCATGAAACGGCCGCTCAAGCCCGAGGAGCTCAAGATCTGGGGCCTGGTCGCCGCCACCGTGCACCCGCTGGTGGGCCGCGATGCGCCGAAGCCGGCGCGCCCGCAGACCCTGGACGCCCCGGCCCGGATCGCGCCGCAGCGCGCCGGAGACGCGGCCAAGGCGCTGCGCGAGGGCGTCGATCCCATCGAGCCCAACCGCCGGCATCGGATCAGCCGCGAGCGGGAGGAGATCGGCGGGCGGCTGGACCTGCACGGCCTGACCCAGGAGCGCGCCCGCGCCGTTCTGGACGACTTCCTGAAGCGCGCCCAGGCCGACGGCGTCCGAGCGGTGCTCATCATCACCGGCAAGGGCGTGCAGGGCGACGGCGTGCTCCGGCGTCGCGTGCCGGACTGGCTGGGCGCGCCGCACCTGAGCCACGTCGTCGCCGGCATCTCGGAGGCGCATCGCCGCCACGGGGGCGCCGGGGCGCTGTATGTGGCGCTGAAACGCAGGCCCCGCCCGTAGGCCGCGTTTCGGGGCGGCCTTCGTGGGCGCGGTGGCTATTCGCTCCAGAGATCGGCGGCGTCGGTGCGGCGGTTGAGGGCGCGAACGGCGCGTTTGACCACGGCCAGGAGACGTTCGCGGCGGGCGTCCTGGTCGTAGGTGAGCGAGCCCCGGGCCAGGCCTTCCAGCAGGAAGCGACCCAGGTCGCGGCTGGTCTGAAAGCGCGGATCGGTTCCGGCCTGGACCATCGCCCCGAAGCGGTCGCCGCCGAGCTGGGCGTGGTCGAACGCGCTCTGGGCGCCGGCCAGCCGATCGGCCAGCATGGCGTCGGTGCGGGCCGCGGCCTCCAGCTCGGCGAACGCCCGGAACGGCAGTTCGTGCAGCAGGGCCCAATAGACGTCGATGGCGTGCTCGGCCGCATCCACGCCCGGCGGCGGCGGACCGGCGGCGGCCTGTTCGAACAGGCGGGCGCGGTGCAGCTCGATATGGGCCACCGCGGCCTCGACCAGCTCCTCGCGCGTGGCGAAATGATAGAGCATCGCGCCGCGGGTCAGCATGGCGGCGTCGGCGATCACGGCGTTCGTGGCCGCGTGGTAGCCGATCTCGGCGAACAGGCGCATGGCGTTGTCGAGGATGCGCGCGCGCGTCCGCTGCGACTTCGGCGTCGCCTTGGCGGGATAGATTCGCGCGTCCATCGGACCCAAGGGAATGACGACCTGGGGAGGTCCTGCTCTCGACCCTTCTCCCTAGCAACAGCCGGGGTCGCCGCGCCAGGGTTTGGACGGGCGGCGCTTCGATTGGACGCGCCCCTGCCCGCGGATTGGGCGACCCGGCGGCCGGCGCGACAGTTTTGCAGCGATCGCGGCGCGTTGACTTGGCGTCCGAACCCGTGACAGTGCCGCTGTCATGAAATCGCCCCTGCCCAACATGCGCGACCGCCAGCGGGCGGAAACGCGGGAACAGATCCTCCGCGCCGTGGGCCGCCAGCTCGAAGACCGCCAGCTCGAGGACCTGAGTTTCGCCGAGATCGCCCGCGACGCCGGCGTGGGCGAGCGCACCGTCTATCGCCACTTCCCCACCAAGGAATCCCTGCTCGGCGCGTTCTGGGCCTTCCTCCAGAGCGAGGCGCTCGGCCAGCCCGAACGACCGCGGGCGGCGCGCTCGGACAGGCGCCTGCGCGAGGCCATCACCGCGCCGCGCGACGCCCAGCGGCCCATGCGCATCCTGGTGGCCACCGACGCCTGGGAGCCGCAGGTGAACGGCGTGGTCCGCACCTTGACCCGCGTGGTGCAGGAGCTCCAGGCCATGGGCCATACGGTGGAGGTGATCCACCCCGGCCAGTTCAAGACCTTCCCGCTGCCCACCTACGCCGAGATCAAGGTGGCGATCGGCGTCTACGAGCCGGTGCAGGAGCTGTTCAAGGCGTTCGAGCCCGAGGCCATCCACATCGCCACCGAAGGCCCGATCGGCCTGGCGGCGCGACGCATCTGCGTGGAATGGAAGCTGCCCTTCACCACCAGCTACCACACGCGGTTCCCGGAATATGTCTCGGCCCGGCTGCCGCTGCCGCTGGCGGCGGGCTATGCGTATATGAAGTGGTTCCACAAGCCGTCGGGCCGGCTGATGGTGGCCACCCCCACCATGCGCGAGGAGCTGTCGCGCCACGGCTTCCGCAACATCTCGGCCTGGTCGCGCGGCGTCGACACCGAGCATTTCCGCCCTCGCGCCGAGGGCGAGCCCGACCTGTTCGCCCATCTGAAGAAGCCGGTCTTCCTCTACGTGGGCCGCGTGGCGGTGGAGAAGAACATCGAGGCGTTCCTGGGCCTGGACCTGCCGGGGACGAAGGTGGTCGTGGGGCCGGGGCCGCAGCTCGAGGAGCTGACCGAGAAGTATCCCGATGTGGTGTTCACGGGCGCGAAGTCGGGGCGGGACCTGGCCGACCACTACGCCTGCGCCGACGTCTTCGTCTTCCCCTCGCTCACCGACACCTTCGGCCTGGTGATCCTCGAGGCCATGGCGGCGGGCACGCCCGTGGCCGCCTATCCGGCGCCCGGGCCCATCGACCTGATCCCCGGCTCGGGCGCGGGCGTCCTGGCGCTGACGGCGACCGAAGGCCTGCGCGAAGCCTGCCTGCAATGCCTGGAGCTGGACCGGAAGCGGGTGCGGGCCTTCGCCGAGACGTTCTCGTGGCGCGCCTGCGCCGAGGACTTCGTGAAGAACCTCCAGCCCTACCCCGAACCCGAGAAGACGCGCTTCTGGCGGCGCCTGCGACGGCTGGCGAGGGTGCGGCGGCGGCGGCCCGAAGCCGCCTGAGAGGAGGCGGTGGGCGGCGACCCGCGCGACGCTCATGACAGTTTTGTGACAATCCGATTGTCCGGGCCCGAAACCGCGCGTACATCGCCCGGCTTCGAAGGCCTCGAGACGGCCGATTCGCCAGGGAGCGCCGGACCACCGCCGATGGGCAAGAAGCGCGACAGGCTGCGTCCGGAACCCGACCGGGAGCCCAGGACCCAGTACGCCGCCCTGCCCTGGCGCAAGGCCGACGACGGCTCGGTCCAGATCCTGCTGATCACATCGCGGGAAAGCCGCCGCTGGGTGATCCCCAAGGGGTGGCCGATGAAGGACAAGGCGCCCGAGGCCGCCGCCGCCCAGGAAGCCTATGAGGAGGCGGGGGTGCTGGGCGCGCCCAAGCGCAAGCCGCTGGGAATCTACCACTACGACAAGCGCCTGCGTTCGGGGCGGCTGCAGCACGTGCGGGTGATGGTCTATCCGCTGGAAGTCGCCGAGGCCCGCGACATCTGGCCCGAGATGGCCGAGCGCGACCGCATGTGGGGCTCGCCGGCGGAAGCGGCGGGCCTGGTGGACGAGCCGGAACTGCGCACGCTGCTGGCGAAGTTCAAGGCCTGAGGCCCTGCCTCCGCAAGATGCGGGACGCGCGCTACCCCGCCTTGCGCAGGCGGCGGGTCTCGTACATCGCCCCATCGGCCTCGGCGAGGATCGCTTCGGGATCGGCCCCGGCGGCGATCCCGGCCACGCCGTAGCTGGCGCGCAGACCGCCCATCGCGGCCAGCGCGGGGTCGGCCGCGATGGCTTCGCAGAGGGCGGCGGCCTTGGCGGCGGCCGCGGCGCGATCGGCCTGGGCCAGCACCACGGCGAACTCGTCGCCGCCCATGCGTCCCACCACGTCGCCCTCGCGCACATTGGACAGCAGGATGTCGGCCACCGCCTTGAGGGCCTGGTCGCCGGCGGCGTGTCCCAGTCTGTCGTTGATCGACTTGAAGCCGTCGAGATCGAAGTAGACCAGGGACGCGGCGAAGCCGTAGCGGTCGCCGAAGGTGCGCACCCGGCTCAGCTCGCGCACGAAGGCGCGACGGTTGTAGAGGGGGGTCAGGGCGTCGCGATCGGCCAGGCCTTCGGCCTCGGTCAGACGGGCCTTGAGGCGGCCCACCTCGGCTTTCAGGGTGTCGAGTTCCGAGGCGAGGGCCGAGACGGCGGCCTTCACCGCCGCGGTCATTTCGGCCGGAGGAATGCCCAGAACCTGTATCCGGTCGGGCGGCGCAGGCGCGCCGGTGGCGGCGACGGTCCCCTGTCGGGTGTCGGGCCGGCCGCCGGACCGGGCGCCGGGTCGGATCTGTTCGCTGCGGGCGCCGGCTATTCTCATGGGCTGTCCCACCAGGGCCATTCGACAAGGTTAACGCTATTCGAAGCGACCGCGGTTAAGGGATTCTAACGGCGCTGCATTGTGCGCGCAAAGGCGGCGCCTATACTCCGCGCCCTTTCCGGGACCCCCTTTCCGGAACTCTGGGGATTCGAACGACGCATGAGCGCGCCCGTCGCCATCATCATGGGCAGCCGGTCCGACTGGCCGATCCTGCGACACGCCGCCGAACTGCTGGACAGCCTGGGCGTGGCCTACGAGGCCAAGGTGGTCTCGGCCCACCGCACGCCGCAGCGCATGTACGACTTCGCCCGAGGGGCCAAGGCGGCGGGATTCCAGGTGATCATCGCCGGCGCGGGCGGCGCCGCCCACCTGCCGGGCATGACCGCCTCGCTCACCGACCTGCCGGTCCTGGGCGTGCCGATCGAGTCCAAGGCGCTGAAGGGCATGGACAGCCTGCTCTCCATCGTCCAGATGCCCGGCGGCATCCCGGTGGGCACGCTGGCCATCGGCGAGGCGGGCGCCAAGAACGCCGCGCTGCTGGCCGCGCGCATCCTGGCGCTCTCGGACCCGGCGGTGGCCGAACGCGTCGCCGCATTCGCCGCCGAACAGACCGCCAGTATTCCCGAGGCCGTCGAGTAGCCCCATGACCGCCCTTCCGCTTCCGCCCGGTTCGACCCTCGGCATCCTGGGGGGCGGGCAGCTCGGCCGCATGCTGGCGCTGGCCGCGGCCCGGCTGGGCCTGGACGTCGCGGTGCTGGAGCGCGACGCCGACAGCCCCGCCGGCCAGGTCTCGAACCACACCATCGTCGGCGCGTACGACGACCCGGCGGCGCTGGAGAAGCTGGCCGCCGTCGCCAGGGTGGTGACGTTCGAATTCGAGAACGTGCCGGCCCAGTCGGTCCTGACCCTCCAGAAGCTGGGCTGCGAGGTCGCGCCGGGCGCCGAAGCCCTGGCCGTGGCCCAGGACCGGGTGGCCGAGAAGCAGTTCCTGAACGCCGCCGGCGCGCCCACGGTGGCTTTCAGTTCGGCCGACAGCGCCGACGAGGCCGTGGCCGCCGCGACCGCCATGGGCGCTCCGGTGCTGATGAAGACTCGCCGCGAGGGGTACGACGGCAAGGGCCAGCGCTGGATCGAGCACGCCGCCGACGCCGCCGATGCGTTCGAGGTCCTGGGCCGGGTCCCGGTGATCCTGGAAGCGCCGGCGGACTTCGTGCGCGAGCTGTCGGTGATCGCCGCGCGCGGCCGCGACGGCGAAACGGCGATCTATCCCCTGGCCGAGAACCATCACGAAGGCGGCGTCCTTCGCCGGAGCCTGGCGCCGGCCGAAGTGTCGGCCGCCCTGGCCGAGCAGGCCGAGAAGATCGCCCGGCGCGTCCTGGACGGGTTGAACTATGTCGGCGTGATCGGGATCGAGCTGTTCGAGTTGAAGGACGGCCGGCTGCTGGTCAACGAGATCGCGCCGCGGGTCCACAACTCGGGACACTGGACCCAGGACGGCTGTTCGGTGGACCAGTTCGAGCAGCATGTCCGCGCCGTCGCCGGCTGGCCGCTGGGGCCCACCGAGCCGCACGCGCGGATCGAGATGCTGAACCTGCTGGGCGACGAGGCGGATCAGTGGGCGAAGTACGCCCATGACCCGGATGCGCGCCTCCACCTCTACGGCAAGCGGCAGGCCAAGCCCGGCCGCAAGATGGGCCACGTCAACCGCCTGAGGCGACTCTAAGACATCCGGAGCGGGGCGACTCGAAGCCGCGGACGTTCTCGTCGATGGCCTGGGCGATGGCCAGGATGCGGCCGTCCGCGCCCATCGGCCCGATGAGCTGGGCGCCCACGGGCAGTCCCGCAGATGTGCGCCCCGCGGGCAGGGCGGTGGCCGGCAGCTTCAGGGCCGTGGCCGGGGAGATCCACGTCAGCAGGCTGTTGTAGCTCAGGCTCTCGCCGGTCGAGGTGGCGAGGCGGCGCCGGCCGAAGGGACGCCGGTCGTGCGGGAAAGCCGGGACCGGCGCGATCGGGGCGAGGATGGCGTCGAACCGGGCGAAGGTGTCGTCGATCTCGTGGCGCAGGCGCGCGCGCGCCGCGTCGGCGGCCATCCATTCCCGGTGCCGGGCGGTGTAGGCCAGGGTGGCGGCGGCGTCGGACAGCGGCCCGGCGCCGCGAGCCAGGGCGAATCGCGCGAACGGCCGCGCGCGTTCCAGGCCCCGCAGCACGCGGGGCGGCAGGTCTTCGCCCAGCACGGCGCCCAGCAGGGTCTGGTAGGCGAAGAGCAGGGCGCGCATGTCCACCGGGCTCGTCACCGGCTCCACCTCGGCGCCGGCGTCGCGCAGCTGGGCGGCGAAGGCCTCCACCACCGCCCGGACCTCGGGGTCGAGGGGGCACAGCGGTTCGTCCAGCCAGAGCCCGATCCTGACCGTCTTCAGGTCGGCGGGCGGCGCCTTGGGGGCCAGCGGCCCGTCCTCGACGATCGACAGCAGAAGGCGCAGGTCGCGCACGGAGCGGGCCATGGGTCCGACCACGTTCAGGTCGCGCTCGGCGAACGAACCCGGGCTGGGCGGGACATGACCGCGTTGCGAGACCATGCCCCAGGTCGGCTTGTGGCTGAACACGCCGCAGAAGCTGGCGGGCACGCGCAGCGAGCCGCCGATGTCCGAGCCGATCTCCAGCGGTGTGACGCCCGCCGCCAGCGCCGCCGCCGCGCCGCCGGACGAGCCGCCGGGCGTACGCGCGGGATCCCAGGGATTGTGGGTGGCGCCGTAGAGGGCGTTGGCGCTCTGCCAGTCGCCGGCCATCACGGGCACGTTGGTCTTGCCCCAGATCACCGCCCCGGCCCGGCGGGCGTGGGAAACGGCGACGGCGTCCTCGACCTGGCGGCGGCGCAGGTGCGGCAGCCCTGAGGAGGCGGCCATGCCGGCCACGTCGAAGGTGTCCTTGACCGTCATCGGCAGGCCGGCGAGCGGCCCGAGGGACTCGCCACGGACGCGGGCGTCGTCGAGCGCGCGGGCCCGTTCCAGCGCTCGTTCGGGGTCGGCCGCCACCACGGCGTTGAGGGTGGCATGGGTGTCGGCATGACGCTCGAGCGCGGCCTTCAGGAGCTCGACCGCCGAAACATGCTTGGTCGCCAGCGCCTGGAGCTGGGCGGTCGCGTCGTCGTCGATCAGGTCCCGGGCCACCTAAGGCCCCTTCGTCCCCAGGACGTCCTGCATGTCGTAGAGGCCGGGCGGTCGGCCGGCGACCCATCGGGCGGCGTGGGCGGCGCCGCGGGCGAACAGGGCGCGGTCGCGTCCCGAATGGCTGAGGGTCAGGATCTCCTCCTCGCCGGCGAAGGTGACGGTGTGTTCGCCCACGATGCCTCCGCCGCGCAGCACCGAGAAGCCGATCTCGCCGGGCGGCCGGGCGCCGGTGATGCCGTCGCGGGCGCGGCGCGCCACCTGATCCAGCGCAACGCCGCGGCCGGCGGCGGCGGCCTCGCCCAGCATCAGGGCGGTGCCCGAGGGCGCATCGACCTTGTGCTTGTGGTGGGCCTCGAAGATCTCGATGTCCCAGGTGTCGGCCGGCAGGGCGCGCGCGGCCTGGGCCACGAGGCCCATCAGCAGATTGACGCCGAGCGAGAAGTTGCCGGCGAAGACGATGGGGGTGCGCGCGGCGGCGGCGGCGATGGCCGCGCGTTCGGCGTCGCCCGCGCCCGTGGAGCCGATCACCAGGGCCACCCCGGCGTCGGCGCCCGCCGCGGCCAGTGCGACCGAGGCGGCGGGGGTGGTGAAGTCGATCACCACGTCGGCGGCGGCGAGGGCCTCGGCCTGCGACACCAGGCCGTCGCCCGTCGCCCCGGGCCGGTCGAAGCGGGCCGCGACAGTCAGGGCGGGGTCGCCTTCGGCCACCTTCGCCACGGCCTGGCCCATGCGGCCGAGAGCGCCGGCGATGGCGATGCGGATGGGGGACGTGGACACGGCGAAGGCGCTCCCGGCGACGGATACCGGGCCTGTCTCCCGCGGGAAGGCCGCCCGGTCAATCCGGTGCGGTCGGGCCGGCGCGGCCGGTGGCGACGGCCTATTCGTCGCGCGCGTCGCGGGTCAGGTCGCGCAGCTCGGAGATGCGGGCCAGGTAGACGTCCTCCACCGCCCAGGGGGCCTCGCGGGCCGCCGCGGCGCGGGCCTCCCGCCAGCGGGCCTGCTGCCGGCGCAGGGCCTGCGACGGCACGCCCGCCGCCTCGGCTTCGGCGTAGGCGCGCTGGAGCTGCTGCTCGCGCGCCGCCAGCAGGGCGTCGTCGCAGCCGGTTCCGCAGCCGTCGGCCCGCGCCACGCGGGTGGGTCCGTCACCGCGGAGGGGCGCGGCGGCCGGCTTGCGAGCGGGTGGTTTGCGGGCGGACGACGGGTCGGCCGGCCGGGGCTTGGCGACGGCGACGACCGGGCGCTTCGGTCGCATGTCGCCCGATTTCGTGGCGGCCGCGGGCTTTGGGGCCGTGGTTTCCTTCCTGGTTTCGGCCTTGGCCTGCCTTTGGGCCTTCGGCTTGGGCTCCGAACGGGCGGCGACCGACCCGGCCCTGTCGGGCGCTGACCTGGGGCGGGATTCCGCCTTGGGCGCCGGCTCGGTCTTGCGGATCGCCGGCGAGGCGACCGCGATGGCCTTCACCAGGCGCGCGACATCCCCCGATGCGGGACGGTCGGGCGCCGGCGGGGCCGGCATCGTATAGGGCGCCGCGCTCTCGGCGGCGGCGGCGGCCATGTCGGGCGGCAGGACCTCGATGGGCGGACCGATCGGCGCCGGCGTCTCGTCCACCACGACCTGGAGCAGGGGTTCGACGGGCGTCTCGACGGGGCCTGTCGCTTCCGGCTTCGCGCCGGACGCGGCTTCTGGCGCAGGACGGGCGAGGAATCCCAGGCCGGCGCCCAGGACGCAGGCGCCGGCCACCCCGGCCAGCGCGATGCGCCATGAGCCCGAAGGCCCGGCTTCGATCAGGGCGAACGTCCCGGCGGGGACGTTGCGGGCCCCGGAGTCACGGGTTGCGGAGTCCGGGGCTGGAGAACGGGAAGCCGACGGCGGCAGGGAGCGGGGCGGCAGGGAGCGGGGCGGCGGTTCCGACGACATGGGCGACCCTTCGACACACAGGGTTCCCTCGACGTATGGGACAGGCGCGAAACGCAACGCGCAGCACGCGCAGCCGAAAGTCGCCCCAGTCCCTATAGCTCTCCCGTTCACAGATTGAGGCCTTTTCGACCCCGATGCAAACCCCGGTCCTGGAAACCGAACGGCTGATCCTGCGGGCGCCCGAACCGCAGGACTTCGACGCCTGGGCGGCGTTTTGCGCCGACCCCGAAACGATGCGGTTCCTGGGCGGGCCGACCGACCGCATCGGCGCATGGCGCATCATGTCGGGCATGGCGGGCGGCTGGATGTCGCGCGGGTTCTCCATGTTCTCGGTCGTCGAGAAGGCGACCGGCCGCTGGGTGGGGCGGTTGGGGCCCTGGCAGCCCGAGGGCTGGCCGGGAACCGAGGTGGGTTGGGGCCTCTCGCGCGACGCCTGGGGGCGGGGCTACGCTGTCGAGGGCGCCGCCGCGGCCGTCGACTGGGCGTTCGACGTCCTGGGCTGGACCGAGGTGATTCACAATCGAGGCGGAGAACACGCCGTCCCAGGCGGTTGCGATGCGGCTCGGCTCGCGCATCCTCCGCCAGGCGATCCTGCCGCCACCGCTCGGTCTCGCGGTCGACTGCTGGGGCCAGACGCGGGAGGACTGGCGGGCGCGGCGTCGGGACTGAAGACCGGGCAAGGCTCCGGGACGTTCAGATCCAGCCCCTGTCGCGCAGGGCGCCGGCGTAGGTGCGGCTGACGGGGACTTCGGCGCCGTCCTTCAGGGTCAGGGTCGCCCGGCCGTCGCCCCGGCGCGCGGCGACGATGGCGTCGCGGGCCACCCACCAGGACCTGTGGACCTGGGCGCCCTCGATCCCCTCCAGTTCGGCTACGGCGTCAGCCAGGCGCATGAGGATCAGGTCCTGGCCCTTCGAGGTGTGGAGGCGGAGATAGTGGTCCTCGGCCTCGACGGCCCACACCGCGGCGCCCCGCAACTTGAGCGGCAGCCGTTCCAGGAACCGCGGCGGTTCGGCGGCCGGTTCTCCGGCAGGGCCGTCCTGGCGCATCTCGATCAGCATGTTGATCGCCGTGAGAGCCACGGAGATCGCGAAGACCGGCCCGAAATAGTACGGCAGTCCCGCCAGATCGGGGGATCCCCCGAAGGCGTAGGCCGAGGCGGCCCAGACCACCCCGGTGAGCGGTACGCTCATGACAAGCGAGGCCAGCAGCACGTCCAGCCACGGAAAGCCCGTGCGCAGCCGCCCGCCGGCGAAGAACAGCCGCGCCACGGCCGAGCCCCAGACGTAGCCCAGCGCGATCAGCGCGCACCAGTAGGCCGCGCGGACGGCCAGCGGCGCGTCTCCGGTGCTGAACGCGCCCGAAGCCGTCAGGAAGGCGGCGGCGGCCGTCGCGACGGCGATGCCGCGGAGCCACTTGCCCGGCCCGGCCTGGCCGTCCGACCTCCGGAGAAGAGGGGCCTTCACGGCGACGCCGTCCGAGGAGTCCGAACGGCGGGCCTCGGCCGTTCGCCCCGCCTCGCCGTCATCCGACGCATTCCCGCTCGCACCCCGTCCGGACGATGGCCATGACCCGCTTCGACCCGGGCGGTCGGGCGCCGCCCCATCGGGACCGGAGATAGAGGATGCCGTCCGTTTCGCAAGCCGGGCGGGAGCCCACGCGATCGCGGCGCCCGCGATCGGCCGCCGGGACGTGCGGTTTGGGTGGAACTTCCGCAGGGTGAGCATCGTCACGGTTTGGGGGCCTCACGCGGTTGTCATCGCAGGGGCCGGCGCCTATAAGCCGCTCACTCGCCGAGAGGGCGAGCGTCAGGCAGTTTCCCCAAGGCCTCATGAACATCCACGAACACCAAGCCAAAGCCGTCCTCGCGGAGTTCGGCGTCGCCGTTCCACGCGGGTATCCCGCGTTTTCCGTCCAGGAGGCTGTCGATGCGGCCAGCAAGCTGGGCGGCCCGGTCTTCGTCGTGAAATCGCAGATCCACGCCGGCGGACGCGGCAAGGGCCGGTTCGAGGGTCTGGGCCCGGACGCCAAGGGCGGGGTCCGCGTGGTCAAGTCGGTCGAGGACGTCAAGATCAACGCCGAGGAGATGCTGGGCCGGGTTCTGGTGACCCACCAGACGGGTCCCAAGGGCAAGCAGGTGAACCGCCTCTACATCGAGGAAGGCGCCGCCATCGCCAAGGAATTCTACCTGTCGCTGCTGGTCGACCGCGAAACGAGCCGGGTCTCGGTCGTGGCCTCCACCGAAGGCGGCATGGACATCGAGGACGTGGCCCACGACACGCCCGAGAAGATCGCCACCTTCTCGATCGACCCGGCCACCGGCGTGTTCCCCCACCACGGCCGCGCGCTCGCGGGCGCGCTGGGCCTCAAGGGCGACCTGGCCAAGCAGGCCGCGACCCTCCTCTCGCAGCTCTACGCGGCGTTCGTCGCCAAGGACATGAGCATGCTGGAGATCAATCCGCTGATCGTGACGGCGGACGACCAGCTCCGCGTGCTGGACGCCAAGGTCAGCTTCGACTCCAACGCCCTGTACCGCCACAAGGACATCCAGGCGCTGCGCGACGAGACCGAGGAGGACCCGAAGGAGATCGAGGCCTCGAAGTTCGACCTGTCCTACATCGCGCTCGACGGCGAGATCGGCTGCATGGTCAACGGCGCGGGCCTGGCCATGGCCACCATGGACATCATCAAGCTGTACGGCGCCGAGCCGGCCAACTTCCTGGACGTGGGCGGCGGCGCCGACGAGGCCAAGGTCACGGCCGCGTTCAAGATCATCATCGCCGACCCGAACGTTAAGGGCATCCTGGTCAACATCTTCGGCGGCATCGCCCGTTGCGACATCCTCGCCAACGGCGTGATCGCCGCGGTGAAGCAGGTGGGCCTGAACGTGCCCCTGGTGGTGCGCCTGGAAGGCACCAACGCCGAGCTGGGCAAGAAGATCATCAACGAGAGCGGCCTGAACGTCATCGCCGCGAACGACCTCTCGGACGGCGCCGAGAAGATCGTCAAGGCCGTGCGGGGCGCTGCGTAAGACATGTCGATCCTGATCAACAAGAACACCCGCGTCATCTGCCAGGGCATCACCGGCGCCCAGGGCACGTTCCACAGCGAACAGGCCGTGGCCTACGGCACCAAGATGGTCGGCGGCGTCACCCCCGGCAAAGGCGGCACGACCCACATCGGCCTGCCGGTGTTCGACACCGTCGCCCAGGCGGTGAAGGAAACGGGCGCCGAGGCCAGCGTGATCTACGTCCCGCCGCCGTTCGCCGCGGACTCGATCCTGGAAGCCATCGACGCCGAGGTCCCCCTGATCGTCTGCATCACCGAGGGCATCCCGGTGGCCGACATGGTGAAGGTGAAGCGCTCGCTCTCGGGCTCGAAGTCGCGCCTCATCGGGCCCAACTGCCCCGGCGTGCTGACGCCGGATGAGTGCAAAATCGGCATCATGCCCGGAAACATCTTCAAGCGCGGCAGCGTGGGTGTTGTTTCCCGCTCGGGCACGCTTACCTACGAAGCCGTGTTCCAGACCACTCAGGCAGGGCTCGGCCAGACGACGGCCGTGGGGATCGGCGGCGACCCGGTGAAGGGCACCGAGTTCATCGACATGCTCCAGATGTTCCTGGACGACGACGAGACCGAGTCGATCATCATGATCGGTGAAATCGGGGGTTCGGCCGAGGAAGACGCGGCCGAGTTCATCAAGAATTCACCAAAGAAGAAGCCTATGGTCGGTTTCATCGCGGGCCGCACGGCGCCGCCGGGACGTCGCATGGGCCATGCCGGCGCGATCATCTCGGGCGGCAAGGGCGGCGCCGAGGACAAGATCGCGGCGATGGAGGCGGCGGGCATCCGGGTCTCACCCTCGCCGGCCGCGTTGGGCACGACGCTGCTCGAGGTGCTGAAGGGCGCCTGACGGGCTGACATTGGAATAGGGCGGTCCGCCCTCGGCTCCTTCTTCCGAGTCCGTGGGGCCCGCCCGCGGAAGGCGAAGGACATGGCGGACGACGCAGGCCTGATCAACGACGTTCTGGCCGAGACATCTTTCCTCTACGGCGGCAATGCGGCCTTCGTGGAGGAGCTCTACGCGAAGTGGGCGAGCGATCCCGGCTCGGTCGAGCCCTCCTGGCAGGCGTTCTTCGCCTCGCTGGCCGAGCGCGCCGACGAGGTGAAGCGCGCGGTCGCGCCGCCCGCCTGGACGCGCCCCTCCGCGCCGCCCGCCCGCCCCGACTGGATGAGCGCCATCGACGGCCTCTGGCCGGCGGTGGAGGCCAAGGTCGGCAAGGCCATCGAGGCCCGCAAGCCCACCGCCTCGGTGGACGAAGTCCGCGCCGCGACGCTGGATTCCCTGCGCGCCATCATGATGATCCGGGCCTACCGGATGCGCGGCCACCTGAAGGCCAACCTGGACCCGCTGGGCATCGCCACGACCGAGGGCGACGCCTCGGAACTCGATCCCGCGAGCTACGGCTTCGCCGGGGCCGACTTCGACCGGCCGATCTTCCTGGACTATGTGCTGGGCCTGGAGACCGCGACCATCCGCGAGATCCTGGAGATCCTGCGCCGCACCTACTGCGGGAACGTGGGCGTGCAGTACATGCACGTGTCCAATCCCCAGGAGAAGGCCTGGCTCCAGGAGCGGATCGAGGGCCGCGACAAGGAGATCGTCTTCACCAAGGAAGGCAAGGTCGCCATCCTGAAGAAGCTGATCGAGGCCCAGGGCTTCGAAGCCTTCCTGCACCGCCGCTTCCCCGGCACCAAGCGTTTCGGCCTGGACGGCGGCGAGTCGATGGTCCCGGCGCTGGAGCAGATCATCAAGCGCGGCGGCGCGATGGGGGTGGAGGACATCGTCATCGGCATGCCGCACCGGGGCCGCCTGAACGTGCTGGCCGCCGTGATGGGCAAGCCCTACCACATCATCTTCCACGAGTTCCAAGGCGGGACGGCCGTGCCCTCGGACGTCCAGGGCTCGGGCGACGTGAAATATCACCTGGGCGCCAGCTCGGACCGCGAGTTCGACGGCAATTCGGTGCACCTGTCGCTGACGGCGAACCCGTCGCACCTCGAGATCGTCAACCCGGTGGTGATCGGCAAGGCGCGGGCCAAGCAGGCCTTCACGCTGCGCGAGCAGCCGGCCTCGGGTCGGGGCCATGTCATGCCCCTGCTTCTGCACGGCGACGCCGCGTTCGCGGGTCAGGGCGTGGTGGCCGAATGCTTCGCGCTGTCGGGCCTGCGCGGCTACGGCGTGGGCGGCACCATGCACTTCGTGGTGAACAACCAGATCGGCTTCACCACCAGCCCGAAGAACAGCCGCAGCTCGCCCTATCCGACGGATGTGGCGCTGATGGTCGAGACGCCGATCTTCCACGTGAACGGCGACGATCCCGAGGCCGTGACCTTCGCCGCCAAGGTGGCGACCGAGTATCGCCAGCTCTTCGGCAAGGACGTGGTCATCGACATGTTCTGCTACCGGCGGTTCGGTCACAACGAGGGGGACGACCCCACGATGACCCAGCCGCTGATGTACGCGAAGATCAAGGGGCACCCCTCGGTCCGGGACCTCTACGCCCAGCGCCTGGTCGGCGAGGGCGTGGCCACCCAGGGCGAAGTGGACGGCTGGATCTCGGACTTCGACAAGTTCCTCGATTCCGAGTTCGAGGCGGGCAAGCAGTACAAGGCCAACAAGGCCGACTGGCTGGACGGCAAGTGGTCGAACGTGAAGCTCGCCACGGGCGACGAGCGCTACGCCACGGGCGTGCCGCGCGAGAAGCTGCTGGACCTGGGCCGCAAGATGACGGCCATCCCCGAGCGGGTCGCGCCCCACAAGACCGTCGAGCGCGTGATCCAGGGTCGCCGCGATGCGATCGAGAGCGGCTCGGGCGTCGACTGGGCCACCGGCGAAGCCCTGGCCTTTGCGACGCTGCTGGACCAGGGCTTCCCCGTCCGGCTGTCGGGCCAGGACAGCGTGCGCGGCACCTTCAGCCAGCGCCACTCCGGGATCATCGACCAGAAGACCGAGGAGGTCTATTTCCCGCTCCGGAACCTGTCGCCGACCCAGGCGCACTTCGAGGTGCTGGACTCGGCGCTTTCGGAAGAGGCGGTCCTGGGCTTCGAGTACGGCTTCTCGCTGACCGATCCCGACACCCTGACGCTCTGGGAAGCCCAGTTCGGCGACTTCGTGAACGGCGCCCAGGTGGTGATCGACCAGTTCATCAGCTCGGGCGAGCGCAAGTGGCTGCGGATGAGCGGGCTCGTGATGCTGCTGCCGCACGGGTACGAGGGCCAGGGTCCCGAGCACTCGTCGGCCCGCCTGGAGCGCTTCCTGCAGCTCTGCGCCGAGGACAACATGCAGGTGGTCAACGTGACCACCCCGGCCAACTACTTCCACGTCCTGCGGCGGCAATTGCTGCGCGAGTTCCGCAAGCCGCTGGTCGTCATGACGCCCAAGTCGCTGCTGCGCCACAAGCGGGCGGTGTCGAACCTGGCCGACATGGAGCTGGGCACCGGGTTCCACCGGGTGATGGTGGACGGCGCCGAGGTCGGCTGCGACGTGGGCGGCGTGCAGCTTCGCCCCGACGCGGAGATCAAGCGCGTCATCCTGTGTTCGGGCAAGGTCTACTTCGACCTGGTGGAGCAGCGGGCCAAGTCGGGCCGGGACGACGTCTATATCCTGCGCCTGGAGCAGTTCTATCCGTGGCCGCTGAAGTCGATCACCGGCGAGCTGAAGCGGTTCAAGAACGCCGAGCTGGTGTGGTGCCAGGAGGAGCCCAAGAACATGGGCGGCTGGCAGTTCGTCGACCCCTGGCTGGAGCTGACCCTGGAGCGGATGAGCGTCAAGGCCAAGCGCGCCCGCTATGTGGGCCGGCCGGCCTCGGCCTCGACCGCCGCCGGCCTGATGAGTCGCCACCTGAAGGAACTCGAGTCGTTCCTGACCGAGGCGTTCGCGTAGCCTAAACCCCCGTTCTCCGTTTCAACTGCTGTTTGTGTCCGAGACACTCCAAGGAGCCTTCCCCCCGATGGCCGACATCATGACCCCGGCGCTGGGTGAATCCGTCACCGAAGCGACCGTCGCGCGCTGGGCCAAGCAGGCCGGCGAGGCGGTCCGCAAGGATGAGATCCTGGTCGAGCTGGAGACCGACAAGGTCAGCCTGGAGGTGGCCGCGCCCGCCGACGGCGTCCTGGCCGAGATCAGCGCCGAAGAGGGCGCCACGGTCGAGCCGGGCACGGTTCTGGGCAAGATCACGGAAGGCGCGGCCGCCGCGGCGACGCCGGCCCCCAAGGCCGCCGAGGCTCCCAAGCCTGCGCCCAAGGCCGAGCCCGCTCCGGCGCCGGCCAAGGCGGCCCCCGCCGCCGCGCCGGTCCTGGCGCCCTCGGCCCAGCGGATCGCGGCCGAGAACAGGCTCGACCCGGCCGCGATCCCCGGGACCGGCAAGGACGGCCGTGTGACCAAGGGCGACGCGCTCGCCGCGCTGGAGGCCCGGGCCTCGGCGCCGGCGGCGACACCCGCGCCCGCCGCGCCGCGCGAAATCCACGCGCGCGAGGAGCGCGTGCGGATGACCCGCCTGCGCCAGACGATCGCGCGCCGGCTGAAGGAGGCGCAGAACTCGGCCGCCATGCTGACCACCTTCAACGAGGTGGACATGAGCGCGGTCATGGCCCTGCGGAACGAATACAAGGACGTCTTCGAGAAGCGCCACGGGGTGAAGCTGGGCTTCATGAGCTTCTTCGTGAAGGCCGTGGTCCACGCGCTGAAGCAGGTTCCCGACGTCAACGCCGAGATCGACGGTACGGACGTCATCTACAAGAACCACTACGACATCTCGGTCGCCGTCGGCACCGAGAAGGGCCTGGTGACGCCCGTCGTCCGCGACGCCGACGCCATGAGCCTGGCCGACATCGAGAAGGAGATCGGCGCTCTGGGCCGGAAGGCCCGCGACGGCCAGCTGTCGATGGACGACCTCCAGGGCGGCACCTTCACCATCTCGAACGGCGGCATCTACGGCTCGCTGATGTCGACGCCGATCCTGAACCCGCCGCAGTCGGGCATCCTGGGCATGCACAAGATCCAGGAGCGGCCGATGGCGGTGGGCGGCCAGATCGTGGTGCGGCCGATGATGTACCTGGCGCTCAGCTACGATCACCGGATCGTGGACGGGAAGGGCGCGGTGACGTTCCTCGTCCACGTGAAGGACGCCATCGAGGACCCGCAGCGCCTGCTGCTGGACATCTGAGCCGGAAACCGCTTCGCCTGCGTGTCGGAGCTTGGCGCGCGCAATTGAATTCTGTTCCCTGGGGGCCGACATGGCTCAGTACGACGTCGTCATCATCGGTGGTGGTCCGGGCGGCTACAACGCCGCGATCCGGGCCGGTCAGCTCGGGCTGAAGGCGGCCTGCGTGGAGAGCCGCGGGACCCTGGGCGGTACGTGCCTGAACGTCGGCTGCATGCCCTCAAAGGCTCTGCTGCACGCTTCGGAGCTGTTCTCGGCGGCGGGCTCGGAGTTCGCGACGCTGGGGATCGAGGTCGCGCCGAAGCTCAACCTGCCCCAGATGATGAAGCAGAAGGACGACTCGGTCGGCCAGCTCACCAAGGGCATCGAGTTCCTGTTCAAGAAGAACAAGGTCGACTGGGTGAAGGGCCACGGCCGGATCGCCGGCGCCGGCAAGGTCGAGGTGACGGGCGCGGACGGCCAGGTCACGACGCTGGAGGCGAAGAACATCGTCGTCGCCACCGGCTCGGAGCCGTCGAGCCTGCCCGGCGTCGAGGTGGACCAGAAGCGGATCGTCGATTCCACCGGCGCCCTGGCCCTTCCCGAGGTTCCCGGTCATCTGGTGGTGATCGGCGCCGGCATCATCGGCCTGGAGCTGGGCTCGGTCTGGCGCCGTCTGGGCGCCAAGGTGACGGTGGTGGAGTACCTGGACCGCATCACGCCGGGCGTGGACGCGGAAGTCGCCAAGGCCTTCCAGCGTGCGCTGACCAAGCAGGGCGTCGAATTCAAGCTGGGCGCCAAGGTGACCGGCGCCAAGGCGTCGAAGAAGGGCGTCGCCCTGACCTTCGAGCCGGTCAAGGGCGGCGACGCCGAAACGCTGGAGGCCGACTACGTCCTGCTGGCCATCGGGCGGCGGCCCTTCACGAACGATCTGGGCCTCGACACCGTCGGGATCACGCCCGACAAGCGCGGCTTCATCGAGACCGACCACTGGAAGACTTCGGCGCCCGGCGTCTGGGCCATCGGGGACGTCACGCACGGACCCATGCTGGCGCACAAGGCCGAGGAGGAGGCCGTGGCCTGCATCGAGACCCTGGCGGGCAAGGCCGGCCACGTGAACTACGGGATCATCCCGGGCGTGATCTACACGGCCCCGGAAGTGGCCTGGGTCGGCAAGACCGAGGAGGAGCTGAAGGCCGAGGGCCGCGCCTACAAGGTGGGCAAGTTCCCCTTCATCGCCAACAGCCGCGCGAAGATCAACCACGAGACAGAAGGGTTCGCCAAGGTGCTGGCCGACGCGGCCACCGACGAGATTCTGGGCGCCCACCTGATCGGGCCTTCGGTGTCCGAGATGATCGGAGAGTTCTGCGTGGCCATGGAGTTCCGCGCCGCGTCCGAGGACGTGGCCCGCACCTGCCATCCGCACCCGACCCGCTCGGAGGCGCTGCGGCAGGCCGCGATGGGGGTCGAAGGGTGGACGATGCAGGCCTGAGGGCCGATCCATCCCCGGGGCTCGTCATCCGCCGTGCGCGTCCGGATGAGCTGGGCGCCTGCGCGGACGTCTATGTCCGCGTCCTGACCGACACCTTCACCTGGCTTCCGCCCGAGCGGCACAGGGCGGCGGATTTCCTGGCCGCGGCGCGGGACGAGGAGGTCTTCGTCGCCGTCGATGCGGGCCGGATTGTCGGCGTCGCCGCGCTCTATCGCCCCCAGGCCTTTCTGCACTCGCTGTATGTGAGCCACCGTGGCCGGGGCGTCGGTCGGCTGCTGCTGCGCCATGTCATGGCGGCGGCGGGCGGGCGTCTGGAGCTGAAGTGCCAGACCGCCAACCGGCGGGCCCAAGCCTTCTATCTGCGCGAAGGCTTCCGCTGCGTCGAGGCCGGCGAGGATGGCGGCGTCCCCTGGCTGCGCTTCGTTCATGGCTGAAACTTAATTTGGCCGGCCGCAGGACGGGTGGCAGCCTTCGCGGCGTCCGCCGTCATCCTGGGGAGAAGGCTGCGATGATCTCGGTGCTGTCCGCTGCGGCCGTCCTGACGCGGGAGGCCTGCCGTTGGTGGCGGGCTACGGGGTCGGGCGCTAGGCGATGACGTTCGTCCCGCACATCCTCGCGATGGCGCTCGGCGCCGGCGGGCCGGCAGCTCAGGCGCCCGAGCCCGGAACCGTGAAATGCCGTCCGGCGCCCTACATGGTGTCGGATCGCGCCGCGGAGCGTCCGGCCAAGCTGACGCTGGCGTATGGCCCGGCGTCGGGCGGAACCGCCCGCAGCGGCCAGCCCTGTATCCTGATGCGGCACGGTGTTCTCGCGCGGCACGGCTCCGAGGACGCCCAGGCCGTCGGCGCCGGCGATCGACGGTAGATCCGTGGTCCCGTGGCGCTACGCTCGCGGATGGGCGGCGGCGTAGGCGCCCAGCAGGGCGGCGGCGTCCACGTCGGTGTAGCGCTGGGTCGTGCTGAGCGAAGCGTGACCCAGCAGTTCCTGGATCGACCGCAGATCGGCGCCCGCGCCCAACAGGTGCGTGGCGAAGGAATGGCGCAGCGCGTGCGGCGTGGCGCTGTCCGGCAATCCCAGCCGGCTTCGCAGGCGCTGGACGGTGGCCTGGACGTGACGCGGCGACAGCGGGCCGCCGCGGGGCGCGCGGAAGAGGGCCTCGTCCGGCGAGAGGACGAAGGGCAGCTCGGCGACATACGCGTCGATCGCCCGGCGGACCGCCGGCAGCACCGGGACCATCCGGGTCTTGCCGCCCTTGCCGGTGATGCGCAGGACATCTCCCAGGGGCGCATCCCGACGGTTGAGCGACAGGGCTTCCGAGATCCGCAGGCCGCAGCCGTAGAGGAGGGTCAGGACAGCCTCGTCGCGGGCGGCCTCCCAGTCGGGGCGGTCGGGATCCAGGCCGGGCTCGGCCAGGAGGCCGCTGGCCTGATCCTCCGAGACGGGCCGGGGCGCGCCGGGTTTCACCCTGGGGCCGCGGACCAGGGTCAGCGCCGGGTTGGGGACATCGTACCGGCGATCCAGGAAGCGGTGGAAGGTCCGGATGGCCGAGAGCGCCTGGCTGACCGAGCGCGGCGACAGCGGCCGGTCTCCGCCGCGCAGGTGCGCCAGCCAGGCGCGGATCTCCGATGCGGCGACTCCGCCCAGGTCGGCGGCCCCGAGCGCCTCGCCGCGATGACGCTGGAGGAAGGCCAGGTAGCGGGCGGCGGCGAAGCCATAGGCCTCGAGCGTCCGGGGCGAGGCGCGGCGTTCGTGCGCCAGATGCTCCAGCCAGGCCGTGCGGGCCTGGTCGGCGGTCAGAGGCGCGGCCATCGCTCCGCCGTCCGCTCGACCACGCGGGCCAGGAAGGCCACCAGTTCGGCGCCCATGTCGGGGGTGAAGTCCTCGTCGTCACCCGAGCCGAACGCCAGAAGTCCGCGATGTGACGGCTCCCAGATCGCCAGCCGCACCATGGCCATCGAGCGGATGTCCCCGGACGCGCCGCCGAAGAGGCCGAGCGCGGTCGGCGCAAAGCCCATCCGCGCCATCCGCCGCGGTCCGTCCAGAAGGAGGTCGACCTGGCCGTCCACCAGCCCATGCCACCCGGCGGGGGGGAGGCCCTCGCATTCCAGGGCGATCACGCCGGCGGCCAGGCCGAAGCGGTTCCGGGCGATCTCGTCCACCCGGCGCGCCAGGTCGGCGTGGTTCCGCGCGTCCAGCAGGTCGACGACGGCGCCGTGCGTCTGGGCCTGGGCGGCGAAGTTGGCGCGGGCCACCTCCTCCAGCAACTGCCGCTGTTCGGTCTCGCGCTGATGGGCGGCGTGGACGCGCGCCAGCGGCGCCAGCTCGACCACGTTGTCGCCCAGGACGGTCAGGCCAAGCTCGGCCAGCAGGCCGGGGTCGGCCTTCAGGAAGTCGGGATTGTCGGCGAGGAACCGTCGAACCGCGGACGGGTCGAGCTGAGTTGATCCGAATTCGAACTCGCCCTGCGACCCGTCCATGTCACCTCAAGCCTCTACAGGATGGACTGACCGGTCTTCGCCCAATCCGCCATGAACTGTTGGAGCCCGCGTTCGGTTAACGGATGCTTGAAAAGCGCCAGGAAGACGTCCGGCGGGATGGTCGCGCAGTCGGCGCCCGACAGCGCGGCCTCGGTGACGTGGGCCGGCGTGCGGATCGAAGCGGCCAGGATCTCGGTGTCGAAGTCGTAGTTGTCGTAGATCGCCCGGATCTCGGTGATCAGGTCCATGCCGGCGGCGCCGTGATCGTCCAGCCGGCCGACGAAGGGGCTGATGTAGGTGGCGCCCGACTTGGCCGCGAGCAGGGCCTGGGCGGCCGAGAAGCACAGGGTGACGTTGGTCTGGATTCCCTCGGCCGAGAACTCGCGCGTGGCGACCAGGCCGTCGCGGGTCAGAGGAACCTTGACGACCACGTTGGGCGCGACGCCGGCCAGCTTGCGGCCTTCGGCCAGCATGGCTTCGGCTTCGGTCGCCGCCACCTCGGCCGAGACCGGCCCGTCCACCAGGGCGCAGATCTCGGCGATCACCTCCAGCATGTTGCGTCCGGACTTGGCGATCAGGGATGGGTTGGTGGTGACCCCGTCGACCAGGCCCGTGGCGGCCAGGTCCTTGAGGACGGCGGTGTCGGTGGTGTCGAGAAAGAGCTGCATGGCCTCGCCTTGGTCGGGATCGCGTTCTCGCCGCTTGTAGCGGCGATGGCGGACAGCGCAAAACAGGCTCGATGAGCCGCATCGCCTCGGTCCTGATTCCCATGCCCCTGCCGGAGGCGTTCGACTACGCCGAGCCCGAGGGCATGGGCCTCGCGCCCGGCGATCAGGTGGCCGTGCCCCTCGGCCCTCGGACGATGCGGGGCGTGGTGGTGGACCTGCGCGAAGCCGCCGGCGGAAACCGGCCGCTGAAGCCCGTCGCCGAGCGGCTGGACGATCCGCCCCTGCCGCCGGGCACGGTCGAGTTCGTGCAGTGGGCGGCCCGCTACGCCGTGGACGCGCCGGGTCAGCCGCTGGCCATCGCGCTGCGGGGGGCGCGCGCCCAGAAGGCGCGGCCCCAGCGGGTGGTGGCCGCCACCGGGCGCGCGCCGGTTCGCGCCACGCCGGCGCGGGGGCGGGTGCTCGACGCCGCGGTCCAGCCGATGCCGGCCGCCGATCTCGCGCGGGCGGCTGGGGTTTCGGCGGGCGTGGTGAAAGGCCTGGTGGACGAGGGTGTGCTCGAAGTGCGCGAGATCGACCCGCGGAGGGCCTTCGATCCGCCCGACGTGTCGCGCCGAGAGACGCACCTCAATCCCAGCCAGGCCGCCGCCGCCGAGGCGTTGCGCAAAGCCCCGGGCGGATTCTCGGTCACGCTGCTGGACGGGGTGACGGGCTCGGGCAAGACCGAGGTCTACCTGGAGGCCGCCGCCGCGGCGCTGGAAGCCGATCCCGAGGCGCAGGTTCTGATCCTGGCGCCCGAGATCGCGCTCACCCAGGCCGTGATCGCCCGCGTGGCGGCGCGGTTCGGCGCCGCGCCCGGCGAGTGGCATTCCGACATCGCCCCGCCCGCCCGCCGTCGGGTCTGGGAGGCGACGGCCGCCGGCGAGTGCCGCATCGTGGTCGGCGCGCGCTCGGCTCTGTTCCTCCCGTTCAAGCGCCTGCGCCTGATCGTGGTGGACGAGGAGCACGACGGTTCGTTCAAGCAGGAAGAGGGATTCATCTACCACGCCCGCGACCTGGCGGTGGTCCGGGGACGGATCGAGGGCGCCGCGGTGTTGCTGGCGTCGGCCACGCCGTCGCTGGAGAGCCTGCGCAACGCCGAGACCGGCCGCTATCGCTGGCTGCGGCTGTCGGCGCGGCACGGGGCGGCCCGCCTGCCGGACATCACGCTGATCGATCTGCGCGAGACGCCGCCCGAGGCGGGGCGCTGGCTTTCTCCGCCCCTGGTCCGCGCCATGGGCGAGACCCTGGCGCGGGGCGAACAGACGCTGCTGTTCCTGAACCGTCGCGGCTATGCGCCGCTGGTGCTGTGCAAGGCGTGCGGCGAGCGGATGACGGCGCCCGACACCGACTCCTGGCTGGTGGAGCATCGCTATACCGGCCGCCTGGTCTGCCACCTGACCGGCTTCTCCATGCCGAAACCCGCGGCCTGCCCGCACTGCGGGGCGAAGGACAGCCTGGTGTCGATCGGGCCGGGCGTGGAGCGGGTGGAGGAGGAGGCCCGGGCGTTGTTCCCCGACGCGCGCCTCGCCGTCTTCTCGTCCGACACCGTGTTCGATGCCCGCGAGGCGCGGCGGCTGGTCGAGCGGATGGCGGCGGGCGAGATCGACATCCTGGTGGCGACGCAGGCGGCCGCGAAAGGCCACAACTTCCCGCGCCTGACGCTGGTGGGGGTGGTGGACGCCGATCTCGGCCTGCGGGGCGGGGACCTGCGGGCCGGCGAGCGCACCTATCAGCTCCTGGCCCAGGCGACGGGCCGCGCAGGGCGCCACGACCGACCCGGCCGGGCCCTGTTGCAGACCTACGCGCCCGACCATGCGGTGATGCAGGCGCTGGCCGCCCAGGACCGGGACGCCTTCGTCGCCGCCGAGATGGCCGAGCGCGAGCTGGCCGGGTTGCCGCCGTTCGGCCGGCTGGCCGCGGTGATCGCTTCTGGCCCCGATGCGGGCCAGCTGGACGCGTTCGTCCAGGACATGGCCCGCGCCGCGCCGAACACGCCGGGGGTCGAGGTCTACGGCCCGGCGGACGCGCCGCTGGGGCTGATCCGCGGCCGGCGGCGCAAGCGCTTCCTGGTGCGGGCCGACCGCGGCGTGGACCTCTCGGCCTACATGGCCGCGTGGCGCGCGCGGGTGCGCCCGCCTGGCCCCGTCCGGGTGGCCATCGACATCGACCCGTACAGTTTCCTGTAGCCGGCAGCTTCCTGCAGCCGGGCGGCCCCGGTCCCGGATCGGGAGAGGGGCCGCCCGGCGTCGGTAGGCGCGTCAGTGCGACGCGTCGTCCTCGGCTGCTTTACGCAACTGCCTTCGGCGGACCATCATGTTGAGCGCCTCGACGCCCGCCGAGAACGCCATCGCGGCGTAGATGTAGCCCTTCGGCACATGCACCCCGAAGCCGTCCGCGATGAGGATCGCGCCGATCATCAGCAGGAAGCCCAGCGCCAGCATCACCACCGTCGGGTTGTTGTTGATGAAGTTGGCCAGGGGATCCGCCGCGATCAGCATGATGATCACGGTGATCACCACCGCGGTGATCATGATCGGCAGCTGATCGGTCATCCCGATCGCCGTCAGGATCGAGTCGATCGAGAATACGATGTCCAGAAGGATGATCTGGAAGATCGCCGTACCGAAGTTGGTGATCACCTTGCCCTTCACGTCCAGAAGGGTGTCGGTCTCGTGCGGATCGACCTTCTCGTGGATTTCGGTCGTCGCCTTCCACACCAGGAAGAGGCCGCCCGAGATCAGGATGATGTCGCGCCACGAGAAGTCGAGCTCGAAGATCGGCTTGCCGTCCTGACCGATCATGCCCTGCCAGGGCAGGCTGAAGACCGTCTGGGTCATGCCGACGATGAAGGCCAGGGTCGAAAGCAGACCCAGCCGCATGACCAGCGCCAGCGAGATGCCGATCCGGCGCGCCTTGGTGCGCTGGTGTTCCGGCAGCTTGTTCGAGAGGATCGAGATGAAGATGAGGTTGTCGATGCCGAGGACCACCTCCATCACGATCAGAGTGATGAGGGCCGCCCATGCGGCCGGGTCGCTCAAGAGGGCGACGATGTCCATTTTCGTAGTTTCTCCCAGCTTCCCCGCGCGCGCATATCTAGTGGCTCCTGCGAGAACGACCAGAGGGCGGAGCGCGTCTCCATCCGGCGCCTAATATTCAGGCGCCCAGTGTGGAGGATCACGGGTTCGTGATGTGGAAACTCTCCTGACGCGCGAGTCTCGGTTGGCCCATGCTCAGGGCTTGCGAGCACTTGTTTCCGTTTGTTGCGATGCGGCGTGACCAAGTGACGGAAAGAAAAGCCCGCGACGGAGAGCAAGAATAAGCCGAGCGGAGCGATGTCGGAATACAAGATCTCTGCGGATCGCGCGGGAAATTTTTCTTCGAAAGAGGTGATGCTTCAGGATAGACATGGATCTTGCTGATCCCGAGGTCCGTTTCGCCTGTGGTCCGCTCCCCGGACCCTGTGGATAACCCACGAGGATTGGGACGGCTCAGCTCGTAAACCCTCTTTTCACTCCCGGCATATACGGCTAGCCCTTCACGCGGAGAGTTCGGGGAGTCACCGAGAGCATGCGCAAACGGACGCGGACCCTTTTGGGTTCCCTGGCCGCCGCGGCCTTCGTGGCCTTCGCGCCCGCAGGCGCGATCGCCGATACGTACTGGCAGTGCGTGCCGTTTGCGCGCCTCATCTCCGGCATCCAGATCTTCGGCGACGCCCGCACCTGGTGGGGCCAGGCGGTGGGCAAGTACGAGACGGGCTTCGTCCCGCGCGCCGGCGCCGTGCTGTGCTTCAAGCCCACATCGCGGATGCGACTGGGCCACGTGGCCGTCGTGAGCCAGGTCCTGACCGACCGCGTCGTTCAGATCACCCACGCCAACTGGAGCCCGATCGGCGGCTCGCGCGGCAAGGTGGAGCAGGACGTCACGGTCATCGACGTGTCGCCCGAGGGCGACTGGAGCGAGGTCAAGGTCTGGTATGACCCCAACCGCGACCTGGGCGGGTCGACCTATCCGGTCCACGGCTTCATCTATCCGGACGCCACGGCCCGTGTCCTGGCGGCCACCGGCATGAGCAAGGTCCAGAACGGCGCCATCGCCGTCGCCCAATCCGCCGCGTCCCAGATGGCCAACGCCGTGCGGCCGGGCCAGGGGCCGATGAGCGTGCTGTCGCAAGCCGCCGACTCCACCGACCGCATCGCGGCCCTGATCGCGGCCGCAACCCGCCCGGACTCGCCGACCTCGCGCTGAAATCCCCGCGTTGACGCACGCGGCGACGCGCGACCACAAAGGCGCGCGGAGGCTTCGGCATGCTCCAGGTCCTGCGGCGCGGCGACGCCGCCTTCCATATCGTCTCGCCGGAAGCCGGCTGGCGCGTCGAGCCCGACGTCGTGTGGATCGATCTGCTTCGGCCCACGCGGGAAGAGGAACTGGCCGTCGAGGCCGCCCTGGGCCTGGACCTCCCGACCCCGAGCGAGATGGCTGCGCTCGAGCCGTCGAGCCGCCTCTACCAGGAGCGCGGCGCCACCTTCATGACGGCCACGCTGCTGGCCCGGAGCGCGGCGGAGGCGCCGTTCGGCGCGCCTGTGACCTTCGTCCTCGCCCAGGGCCTGCTCGTCACCCTGCGCTACCATGACTTCCGCGCCTTCACGGTCTTTGCGGGGCGGGCCTGTATCGAGGCCGGCGCCGACGGCGGCTCGGCCTTCCTGGGACTTCTGGATGCGGTCATCGAACGCCTGGCCCAGGTGCTCGACGAGACGGGTCACCGCGTCGAAGAAGCGTCGTCCGCCATCTTCGAACGCCCGAAGGCAGGGGACTTCCGTCCGATGCTCACCGGGCTCGCCAAGGCCCAGTCCCTCACCGCCCTGGCCCGTTCGAGCCTGGTCAGTCTGGCCCGCATGCTCAGTTTCGCCGCGCTCGCGCCCCAGATCGCCGGAGCCGCGGAAGCGCGCGCGCACCTCGACAGCCTCCAGCGTGACGCCCAGTCGCTCTCCGAGCATGCGAGCCAGCAGTCGGCTCATGTGGCCTTTCTGCTCGACGCGGCCCTGGGCCTCATCAACATCGAGCAGAACGGGATCATAAAGTTCTTCTCGGTGGTCGCGGTCGTGTTCATGCCGCCGACGCTCATCGCGTCGATCTACGGCATGAACTTCAGGGTGATGCCCGAGCTGGGATGGGTCCTGGGCTACCCCGCGGCCCTTCTCGCGATGCTGGTCGCCGCCGTGCTGCCGGTGCTCTGGTTCAAGCATCGCGGCTGGCTCTGAAGCGGGTTTCAGGATCGCTTAAGGCTGTCCCGCAACCGCACCTTAAGTCCGGTCGCGGCATGGTGAACGGCAAGGTCCCGAATGTCGTCCCAACCCCAGCAGCATCACACCGCGCTCGACGCCCAGGCTTTGCGCGAGGCGCTGGAGGCGCATCATCGCTATCTGGCCGGTCGCTCGGGGGGGCGGCGACTGAACCTCCATTACGCCGACCTGGCGAACTGTTCGCTCGAAGGGCTGGATCTCCGTGACGCCGACCTGACCGGCGCCCGGCTTTCGGGCGCGACCCTGGCGCGGGCCAACCTGTCGCGGGCGATCCTGTTCGGCGCCGATCTCCGCGAAGCCGACATGCGGCATGTGAACCTCAAGCGGGCGGATCTGCGCGGCGTCTGCATGCGCGGCGCCAATCTCGCGGGCGCGGAACTGGCGGGCTGCGACCTGCGCGAGGGCCGGATCGCGTTGCAGGACAAGCTGGACGGCTTTCGCATCCTGCGTCACGAGCATCGGCCGGGGGAGTTGAACTACGCCGTCCTGGCCGGGGCGAACCTCGCAGGGGCGCAGATGAGCGGCGCCGTAGCGATGACATCGGACTTCACCGACGCCAACCTGTCGGGCGCCGTCCTGACAGGCGCCAAGCTGATGCGCGCGGTGCTGGACGGCGCCGATCTGTCGCACGCGGATCTCGGCGGCGCCGACCTGACCGGGGCGTCCATGAAGCGGGCCGTGCTGAGCGGTGTGAACCTCAGTCAGGCGCGGCTCGACGACTGCGACCTGACCGGCGTGCTGCGGGCGCCGCCGCCGATCTTCTACGTCGACGACAAGTCGCTCTCGGAAGTGCTTTCCGAGCACGAGGCGTTCTGTGACACCAACGGCCGGCAGGGTCAGGTCATCAAGCTGTCCGAAGTCGATTTCCGGCCGATGAAGGCGCTGAAGAAGCGGCGGCTCTCGGGATTGTCGGCGCCCCGATCCATCTTCTTCGGCATGGACCTGGAAGGTGTCCAGCTTCAGGGCGCGGATCTGTCGGGCAGCGATTTCCGGGGCGCGAACCTGCGGGAAGCCGACCTTCGCGGCGCCCGGTTCACCCACGCGCAGCTGGCGCGCGCCGACCTTCGCGGCGCGAAGATGGGTCCGCTGACCCTGGGCGACAACCGCTTCGTCCGGACGGACTTCAGCCGGGCGTCGCTCCGCGGGGCGGATCTTCGGGGCGCCCATGCCCCCCGGGCTCGGTTCCTGGAGGCCGAGATGGACGGCGCCCGCCTCGCAGGCTGCGACCTGGCGGGTGCGGAGATGGAGATCTAGCTCGCGCCGCGCGTGTGGGCGTCGATCAGCGCTTCGGCCGCGCCCCGCGCCGCGGCGGCCGGGCCGTCCTCGCCGAAGAGCTGGCTGGTCAGGAAGACGCCTTCGATGAGCAGCAGCAGGCTGTCGGCCAGCTTCTTCGGCTTGCGGGCGCCCATCGCACGGGTCAGTTCGCGGAGGCGGTCGCGCAGCCGGCCCTTCTCCTCCACGGCCACCTTGCGGCCGGGATGAGCCGGGTCGGGATATTCGACCGCGGCGTTCGAAAGGCCGCAACCACGATAGCCGGGTTCCGTCGCCCGGCGACCGAGTCCGTCGAAATAGGCGAGGAGCTGAGCCTTCGGGTCGTCGGGATGGGCGGCGACGGCGGCGTCGAAATACGTCCAGAAGCGGTCGCCCTCGCCCTGGAGGTAGACGGCGATGAGGTGGTCCTTGGACTCGAACGCCCGATAGAGACTGGGCTTCGTGGCCCCGGCGCGCGCCACGATCTGGTCGACGCCGATGGCGCGGGCGCCTTCGCGATAGAACAGCTCGCTGGCCGTCGACAGGATCCGGTCGGCGGCCTTCGGGGCCTGGCTTTCACCGGGCGGCTTGACGTTGCTCATTGAGAGGCCTTGACGATGTTACTGACCGGTACGCATTAATCGATCGGCGAAATCAATCCGTACCGGTCAGTCACAGCATGATAGCGCGCGCGGGCCGGCTGGGCCAGAACTACGCCTGGGTGGTCGCCGGAGTCACTTTCCTGGCGCTTCTGGCCGCGGCGGGCCTGCGGTCCGCGCCGGGCGTGCTGATGACTCCGCTGCACCAGGCCTTCGGCTGGGAGCGGGCCCAGCTGTCGGCGGCCGCCGCGCTCGGCATCTTCCTGTATGGGCTCGTAGGCCCCTTCGCCGCGGCGCTGATGCAGACTCTCGGCCTCAAGCGGACGCTGCTGGGCGGCCTGATCCTGATGAGCGGCTCGACCGCGGCCAGCCTCTTCATGGCCGAACCCTGGCATTACGTCATGACCTGGGGCGTCCTGTCGGGCCTGGGCAGCGGCGCCGTGGCGTTGTCGATGGGGGCGACGGTGGTGAACCGGTGGTTCGTGCGCCGCCGGGGCGTCGCGATGGGTCTGCTGAGCGCCTCGACGGCCACGGGGTCCCTCATCTTCCTGCCGGGCATGGCCGCCCTCGCCGAGAGCGGGGGCTGGAAGCCGGTGGCGATCGCCGTGTCCGCGGCGGCGGCCGCGCTGGTTCCGCTGGTGATGTTCCTGATGCCCGAGCGGCCGGCCGACATCGGCCAGGCGCCGTATGGCGGCGACCGTATCGAGCCGCCGCCGCCCCCGGGTCGGGCGACCGACGCGCTGGCGCTGGCGCTGGGCGTCCTGGTCCGCGCATCCCGTACGCCGGCCTTCTGGCTGCTCTTCGGCACCTTCTTCGTCTGCGGCTTCACCACCAACGGCCTGATCGGCACGCATCTGATCTCGTTCTGCGGCGACCAGGGTATGATGCTGGTCCAGGCCGGCCTGCTGCTGGCGGCGATGGGTGTGTTCGACATCGTGGGCACCACGGCGTCCGGCTGGCTCACCGACCGTTACGATCCGCGCAAGCTGCTGTTCGCCTACTACGTCCTGCGAGGGCTCTCGCTGCTGGCCCTGCCCTTCCTGGAGTTCAACCTCGTCAGCCTGTCGCTGTTCGCGGTCTTCTACGGCCTGGACTGGCTGGCCACGGTGCCGCCCACGGCGCGGCTCGCCAGCGAGGCCTTCGGCGACAGGGAGGGACCGATCGTGTTCGGCTGGGTGGCCTTCGGGCACCAGATCGGCGCCGCGACGGCCGCGTTCGGCGCGGGCGTCCTGCGCGACCTCCAGGGCCGCTACCTTGAGAGCTTCCTGATCGCCGGCGCCCTGGCCCTGGTCGCCGGGTTCGCCGCGCTGGCCATCCGCAGGCCGGGCGACGGCGTCGGAGTGCGACCCGCAGCGGCCTGATCGGCTTTCCTTTCCCAGCGGCGCCCCGCTAGGAAGGGGCATGGACGGAAGCGTCGAATTCGAGCCGCGCGCGCGGCATGTGGACCTGCCTTCGCGGGGCGGGGCGATGGCGGTGCTGGATTTCGGCTCGCCGGAACGGCCGGTGGACGTGGTCTTCTGCCATGCCAACGGCTTCAATGCGCGCACCTACCGCTCGATCCTGGCGCCGCTGGCGGCCTCGATGCGCCTCCTGGCGGTCGACATGCGCGGTCACGGCGCCTCGACCCTTCCGGCCGTGGTGGAAGGCCGCGAGGGCTGGCCCGAGTTCCGCGACGACCTCATCGCCCTGCTCCGGTCGGAGACGGAGGGGGCCGTGGTGCTGGCCGGCCATTCGATGGGGGGCACCACCTGCCTGCTGTCGGCGGCGACCGCGCCCGACAGCGCGCGGCGACTGGTGCTGTTCGATCCCGTGTTCTTCGACCCGAAGCGCGCCGCCTCGGGCGAGTCCAACCCTCTGGCGGACGGCGCCGAGCGTCGGCGCGCCGTCTTCCCGGACAAGGCCGCCGCGGTGGCGGCCTACAGCGGCCGGGGCGCCTTCCGCACCTGGAGCGCCGAACAGCTGGCCGACTATGTGGAAGCCGGCTTCCGCGAGACCGAGACGGGCGAGGTCACGCTGACCTGCGCGCCCGCCTGGGAGGCCTCGAACTTCCGGACCCACAACTACGATCCGTTCCAGGCGCTTCGCGACGTCCGTTGTCCGGTCCGGATGCTGCGCGCCGAGATCGCCTCGACGGCCCGGATCGACGAGCATCGCGCCGAGGTCGACGCCAACCCGAGGCTCCGCCACGAGACGGTCCCCGGAACCTCGCACTTCCTGCCGATGGAGCGTCCCGAACGCGTTCGCATGGCCTTGCGCGACGCTGTGGAGGCGGCGACGTCCCCATCGCCCATCTAGCCGCCGCCCCGGCGTCCGTGCCATCTTCGATCTTCGAAGATCGAGAATAATATACGGCGTAAAGCCGAGGTGCGGAGGAAACGGGATGGATGCGGTGATCGACGGCCGTGGGCTGGACGCTCGGCTCGAGGCGGCGGCGCTCGACGGCATGACCACGGCGGTCTGGGCCGAGGTGCAGCCCGGCAAGCCCGCCGTGATCGACCCGGACGGGCGAACGCGCGACTTCGCAGAGGTCAACGCCAACGCGAACCGCATCGTGCGCCGGCTGCGCGCGGCCGGCCTGCAAGCGGGCGACGCGGTTGCCCTGGTCATGTCCAACCGCGGCGAGTTCGTGGAGATCCAGGCTGCGGTTCTGCGCGGGGGCTTCCGCCTCACGCCGATCAACTGGCATCTGACCGTCGACGAGATCGCCTACATTCTCAACGACTGCGAGGCGAAGGCGGTCTTCGCCGAGGCCCGGATCGCCACCGCCGGCCCGGCGGCCGACCAGACGCCCGGGCTCAAGCTGAAGATCGCCGTCGGCGGGGCCATCGACGGCTTTTCGCCCTATGAGTCCGCCCTGGACGGGCTCGATCCTTCCGACATCCCCGACCCGGTTCTGGGCAATCAGATGCTCTACACCTCGGGCACGACCGGCCGCCCCAAGGGGGTGCATCGCGCCTCGCCGGTTCTGGTCCCCCAGGCGCTGTACGCCCTGCGCGGGTACGACGCGGACTCGGTCCAGCTCTGCGCCGGCCCGGCCTATCACGCGGCCCCGCTGGCGTTCGACATCCGCGCGGCCATGGGCGCGGGCGCGACCCTCGTCTTCCTCGACAAATGGGATTCCGAGCGCACGCTGGCCACGATCGCCGAGCGCCGGGTCACGCACATGCATCTGGTCCCGATCATGTTCCAGCGGCTGCTCGCGCTGCCTGCTGCGGTGAAGGCGAAGTATGATCTCTCCTCGCTCAAGTACGTGGTGCATGGCGCCGCCCCGTGCCCGCCCGAGGTGAAGCACGCGATGATCGAGTGGCTGGGGCCCATCCTCAGCGAGTACTACGCCGGGTCGGAAGGCGGGGCGGGCTTCACGATCAGCTCCGAGGAATGGCTGCGGAAGCCGGGGTCGGTGGGCAAGCGGCCCGAGCTGCTGGGCTCGAAGATCCTGGACGAGCAGGGCGCCGAGTGCCCGCCCAACGTCTCGGGCACGATCTACCACCAGCTCCCGCCCGGCGGCGGCTTCACCTACTACAAGGACCAGACGAAGACCCAGGCGTCGCGCGTCGGCGACTACTTCACCATGGGCGACATGGGCTACTTCGACGACGACGGGTACCTGTTCCTGACCGGCCGCAGCGCCGAGACGATCATCTCCGGGGGTGTGAACATCTATCCACAGGAGGTCGACAACGAACTGATCAAGCACGAGGCGGTGGCCGACAGCGCGACGGTGGGCGTGCCGCACGACGAGTGGGGCGAACAGGTCAAGGCGGTGATCCTGCTGAAGCCAGGCTATGAGCCCTCTGACCTTCTGGCGCAGGAGATCCTGGCGTTCGCCCGCGATGCGCTGCCCAGCTTCAAGGTTCCGCGCAGCCTGGATTTCGCGACCGAGCTGCCCCGCTCCGAGGCGGGCAAGATCCAGCGCGGCAAGGTGCGAGCGCCCTATTGGGAAGGCCGGGCGCGGCAGATCTGAGCGGTTTCGTCCGAGGCCGGGAAGGCGGCGCTACATGAGGGCGGCGCCACATGAGAGCTGCCGGCGGCGCCGTGGTCGCTTGACCGACCCCACGTCAGCGCGGCCTGCTCGTCGCAACAACGACGAAGGGAGGCGACGATGGCCGAGTTGAGCCTTGACGACCTGATGTTCAAGCCGGGCCTCATGAAGGGCCAGCGTATCCTCATCACCGGCGGCGGCACCGGACTGGGGAAGGTGATGGCCGAAGCGTGTGTGGCGCTGGGCGCCGACGTCTATATCTGGGGCCGACGCGGGAGCGTCATCGAGGCGACCGCGAAGGAACTGACGGATGCTCACCCCGGGGGCGGGCGGTGCGTGGGGATGGCCTGCGATATCCGCGTGCCCGAGGCGATCCACGAGGCGATGGACGAGGTCTGGACCGGCGGCGCCCTGACCGGACTCGTCAACAACGCGGCGGGCAATTTCATCAGCCGCACCGAAGACCTGAGCCCCCGGGGCTTCGACGCCATCGCCAACATCGTCTTCCGCGGCTCGTTCTTCGTCACCCTGGACGCGGGCAAGCGCTGGCTCGCCGAGGGCCGGCACGCCTCGGTCGTCTCGATCCTGACCACCTGGGTCTGGCATGGGGGGCCGTTCACGGTGCCGTCGGCCATGTCGAAGGCCGGCCTGAACGTCATGACGCAGTCGCTGGCGGTGGAGTGGGGCGGCCGGGGGGTGCGGTTCAACGCCATCGCGCCGGGACCCTTCCCGACCGAGGGCGCATGGGCCCGCCTGAACCCCGGCTCGACCGGCGCGATGGGCGGCGCGCCCGAAAAGGCCGACCCGACCATTCCGCTGAACCGCAACGGCGAGATGCGCGAACTGGCCAACCTCGCCGTCTATCTGCTGGACCCGGGCTCGGCCTATGTGAACGGCCAGACCATCGCCATCGACGGCGGCGGCCATCTGAAGGGCGGGGGCGGGTTCGCGCGGCTGTCCGAATGGGGCGATGCGGAGTGGGCCGCCGCCCGCGACGCCATCAAGGGCGCCAACGAGAAGGATCGCGCCCAGCGCACGGTCTGACGCACCGTGCCGCCGGACCATCGGGCGCCGGCGAAGCAGGAGGCCCAGGAAGCAGGAGGCCAGGGCGCCGTCCGCTGTGTCGGGGGCGCCTTCCGCTTGCGGAAACCCTTTGCTGTCGTAGCGGACACCCCTCTAGAATGACGCGCGTCAACTTTCGCGCGTCAGGATTCGCATGTCGCAGGTCGCCTACCTCCCCGTCGAAAAGCTCTCAGGGGGCAAACGCGAGCAGACCAAGGTCCAGAACCGGCAGGCCATCCTGGACGCCGCGCGCGAGGTGTTCGGCGAACTGGGCTACGAGGCGGCCACGGTGCGCGACATCATCCGACGGACGGGTCTCGCCGCGGGCACGTTCTACAACTACTACCGCTCGAAAGAGGAGGTGTTCGCCGCCCTCGCCGACGACGGCGCCCGGCGGTTCGCGCCGGTCCTCAAGTCGCTGCGGACCCAGGGACTGTCGTTCGAAGACTTCGTCCGCGCCGCCATCGTGGCCTATTTCGAATTCATGGCCGACGAGCATGTGAGCTGGGCCGCCCGGCGCCCGGCCGGAGAGCCGCATCCCCACATCCATGGCGAGACGCCCGAGATGGCCGCCGTGTTCGCCGAGGTGAAGGATGCGATCGAGGACGCCATCGAGGCGGGCCGGGGGCCGGTCTCGGATTCCGAATACATGACGGCCGCCTGCATCGCCGTGGCGCGCGAGGTCTGCGACAAGATGCTGGAGCGGCGTCCCATCGACACCGCCGTGGCGGCCGACTTCGCGGTGGCCATGATCCTCGACGGCCTGCGCGGCCTGCCGGGAGCGCAGTGCTGATGGCCGACACCATGCGCGCGCTCGTCGTCGACCGCCTGGCCCCGGACTACCAGGGTGTCTCCGTGCGCGAGATCGCCCGTCCCGAGCCGGGTCCCGGCGAGGTCCGCGTGCGGGTGCGCGCCGCCGCCGTGAATTTCCCCGACCTGATGCAGACCCGAGGCGAGCACCAGCACAAGCCCGACCTGCCCTTCATCGGCGGCCTGGAGATGGCGGGCGAGGTGGATGCGGTGGGCCCTGGCGTGACCGCCTTCAAGCCGGGCGACGCCGTCTGTGCGGGCGGGCGCGGCGTCTTCGCGGAATATGTGGTGCTGCCGGCCGCGATCCTGCAACCCAAGCCGTCGCGGCTGAGCTATGGCGAGGCGGCGGGCTATCCCGTGGCCTACCTGACCGCCTATGTGGCTCTGGTGCGTGCGGCGGACGCCCAGCCGGGGGAGTGGGTTCTGGTGCACGGCGCGGCGGGCGGCGTGGGTCTGGCCGCCGTCGACCTGGCCCGGACGATGGGCTGCAAGGTGATCGCCGCTTCGGCCTCGGACGAGAAGCTGGCGGTGATCGGCGAGGAATACGGCCCCGAGGCGCTGTTGAACGTCACGGAGGGCTTCCGTGAACGCGTGAAGGCGCTGACCGGGGGGCGCGGCGCGGACGTGATATACGATCCCGTCGGCGGTGACATCTTCGACGACAGCGTGCGCTGCATCGCCTTTGGCGGGCGCATCCTGTCCATCGGCTTCACGTCGGGCCGGCTGCCCACGCTTCCGGTCAACATCGCCCTCATCAAGGGGTTTTCGGTCCACGGCGTGCGGGCCGGCGAATACGGGCGTCAGTTCCCCGAGAAGGGCCGCGAGAACACCGCCGCGATCTGGCGCCTGGCCGAAGAGGGCAAGGTGAAGCCGCGGGTCCACGCAGAGTATCCGCTGGATCGGTGGCGGGAGGCCTACGAGACGCTGGCTCAGCGCAAGGTGGTGGGCAAGACCATCATCCGACCCGATCTGTGAGGTGGCGTCGATGACCATCGGCAACGAAGACGACCTGGAGAAGCTGAAGGCGGCGGGCCGGTTGGTCGCCCGCACGCTCAAGGCCATGGGCGAGGCGCTGGAGCCCGGGATCACCACCCGCGAACTGGACGCCCTGGGCCGGGCGATGCTGGAGACGGGCGGCGCACGGCCGGCGCCCGAACTGACCTACGGCTTTCCCGGCGCCACCTGCATATCCGTGGGACCCGACGTGGCGCACGGTGTTCCCGGCGAGCGCCGGATCGAGGCGGGCGACCTGGTGAACATCGACGTCTCGGCCGAACTGGACGGCTTCTTCGGCGACACCGGCGCCAGTTTCGCGGTTCCGCCGGTCAGCCGGCGGGTGGAACGTCTCTGCCGGGACGGTCGCCGTGCGCTGTGGACCGGCATCCGGGCTGTCCGGCCGGGCGCCGCCCTGGGCGAACCCGGCCGCCAGATCGAGGCCTTCGCGCGACGAAACGGGTACAGCCTGGTCCGCAACCTGGCCAGCCACGGCGTGGGGGCCGCGCTGCACGAGGCGCCCACCGAGATCCCCACCTGGCATGAGCCGGGCGAGCGGCGCCGCATCACCGAGGGCCTCGTCTTCACGCTGGAGCCGTTCCTGAGCCTGGGCGCCGACTGGGTGGAGGAGACGAACGACGACGGCTGGACCCTGCGGCCGCCGGGCGGCGAACCGACGGTGCAGTACGAGCACACCCTGGTGGCCACGCGCCGCGGGCCGGTGGTGGTGACCCTGGCGGAGTGAATGAACCGCGGCCTGGCGGTTGACACACCCCGGACGTTCCACTATCCACCGCCGCTCGATTTTCGACCGGAGCCACTCTCGTGAAGCGGACCTTTCAGCCGTCCCGACTCGTGCGCAAGCGCCGTCACGGCTTCCGCCTGCGCATGTCCACCAAGAACGGGCAAAAGATCCTGGCTCGTCGCCGCGCCAAGGGCCGCAAGCGTCTGAGCGCCTAGGCGCGCCATACGGTAAGGTGTCCGCATGGCGGACGCCGGGACTGTCATCCAGAGATTGAAGACGCGCAGCGAGTTTCTCGCCTGCGCCCAGGCCCCCTTTTTCGCGAAGGGGGCCGTCGTCGTGCAGGCGCGTCCGCGCGGCGATGGCGATCCGAGGATCCGCGTGGGCTTCACCGCCACCAAACGCATCGGCGGCGCCGTCGAGCGCAACCGGGCCAAGCGCCGCCTGCGCGAAGTCGCCCGCCTGATCCTGCCCCAGCATGGCGCGCCGGGCGTCGACTATGTGCTGATCGCCAGAGGCGGGACCATCGGCCGCCCTTGGCCCCGTCTGCTTGACGACGTGAAAACCGCGCTGATAAGGCTCGGCGCCGACCGCGCGGCCCCCCATCCGCAGACTTCAGCGCCGCCCCCTCCCGCCGACGGAAGCCCCGCGTCCCGCCCATGAGAGACGACAACACCCGCAACACGATCATCTTCTTCGTGTGCGCGGCCCTTCTGCTCCTGGTCTACCAGGTGTTCGTCATCGACCCGCAGTCGCGCCGTCAGGCCGAGGAGCGCGCCCGTCAGGCGCCGGCCGCGGCGACGGCGTCCGCCGCCGGGCCTGCCGCGCCGGCCGTGCCTCAGGCCGTCACGCGCGACGCGGCGGTCACCGCATCGCCCCGCGTCCCGATCGCCACACCCTATCTCAAGGGCTCTCTGTCGCTGCGCGGCGCCCGGATCGACGACCTCTACCTGCTGATGCACCGCCAGACCCTGGCGAAGGATTCGCCGCCGGTGGAGCTGTTCCGGCCCGAGGGGACCCAGTACGCGTGGTTCGCCGATACGGGCTGGACCGGCGCCAACGTCCCGGGCCTGCCCGGGCCGCAGACCGTCTGGACCCTGGCCGAGGGCTCCACGCTGGCGCCCGGCCAGCCGGTGACCCTGACCTATTCCAACGGCCAGGGGCTGACGTTCACCCGCATCATCGCGGTGGACGACAAGTACATGTTCACCGTCACCGACACCGTCGCCAACACCAGCGGCCAGCCCGTCACGCTGGCGCCCTACGGATCGGTGCAGCGCCAGGGCGTGCCGCCCACGGCAGGCCGCAACGGCGTGGTCCACGAAGGCGGCATGGGATGGCTCGAGAAGCGCCGGCCGCTGAAGTACGCCAAATGGCAGAAGGACGGCTCCAGCCCGACCTATACGGCCCAGGGCGGATGGATCGGAATCACCGACCACTACTGGCTGGCCGCCATGATCCCGGCCCAGAACCAGCAGATCCAGGGTCAGTACCGTCTGACCCGCGCGCCCGGCGTCAACGTGCTGGACGCCAACTTCGTGGGCCAGGCCCAGGCGATCGCGCCCGGCCGACAGATCACCATCTCCACCCATGTCTTCGCCGGCGCCAAGAACGCGCCGATCCTGCGCGACTATCAGGACAAGCTGAAGGCGGCGCACCTGGACGAGGCCATCGACTGGGGCATGCTCTGGTTCCTGACCCGGCCGGTCTACGACTTCCTGTCGTGGCTCTACGGCCATGTCGGCAACTTCGGCGTCGCCATCCTGATCCTGACGGTCGTGGTCCGCCTCATCTTCTTCCCCCTCGCCAACAAGCAGTACGAGGCGATGACGAAGATGAAGAAGGTGCAGCCGGCGATGACCGAGCTGCGCGAGAAGTACAAGAACGACCCGCAGAAACAGCAGCAGGAGCTCCTGGCGCTCTACCAGAAGGAAAAGGTGAACCCGCTCGCGGGCTGCCTGCCGATCTTCCTCCAGATCCCGGTCTTCTTCGCCCTCTTCAAGGTCCTGCAGCTCGCCATCGACATGCGGCACGCGCCGTTCGTGGGCTATATCAAGGACCTCTCGGCGCCCGACCCCACGACGATCTTCAACCTGTTCGGCCTGATACCCTGGGATCCCGGCACGCTGCCCATGATCGGCAGCCTGTTCGCCTACGGGACGCCGCCGGGCTTCCTGCACATCGGCGTGCTGCCGATCCTGTACGGCTTCACCACCTGGCTCACCACCTCGATGAACCCGCCGGCGCCGGACCCGATCCAGCAGCGGATCTTCCAGCTCATGCCGATCCTGTTCACCTTCATCCTGGCCCAGTTCGCGATCGGCCTGCTCGTCTACTACACATGGTCCAACATCCTGACCGTGGCCCAGCAGTACGTGATCATGCGCCGGTTCAAGGTGGACAACCCGATCGACCAGATCATCCGCCGCCTCCAGGGCAAGCCGAAGGAGGCCGGGTGACCGGCCCCGCCGCCCCGGAGTCCGGGTTCGACGCCGAGGCCCTCGAGGCGGCGCGGGTCTTCTTCGCCCATCCCGTGACGTTCCTGATGGGCGCGGTGCGCATGGACGGCCTGCCGCCGGCGGACCTGCCCGAGGTGGCGTTCGCCGGCCGGTCCAACGTCGGCAAGAGTTCGCTCATCAACGCCGTCACCGGGCGAACGCACCTGGCGCGGGCCTCGACCGCGCCCGGCCGGACGCGCGAGATCAACTTCTTCGTGGCCGACGACACCCTGCGGCTCGTCGACCTCCCGGGATACGGCTTCGCCAAGGTCAGCCGGGGCGAGAAGAACAAGTTCCAGAACCTCGGGCGCGCCTATCTTCGCGGCCGGCCGAACCTGAAGCGCGCCTACCTGCTCATCGACAGCCGGCACGGCGTGAAGGACCTGGACCTCGAGGCCATGGAGGCCTTCGACCTCGCGGCGGTCAGCTATCAGGTCGTCCTGACCAAGGTCGACAAACTGCGCGGCCGCGACCTGGAGCAGGTCCACGCCGAGACCACCCGCAAGATCGCCCGCCGTCCCGCCGCCTTCCCGCGCGTGCTGGCGACCTCGTCCGAGAAGGGCGAGGGCATCCCCGAACTCCGCGCCGAGATCCTGGCGGCCTGCGCCGCATAGGCTGACCCCGCGTAATCACGCTAAGCGACGGGCCTCTGCGAGGAACCCGCCCGATGATCGACACCGCCGCCCGTCCCGTCTTCGACGAAGAGCTGAACCTGTTCCGCGACCAGGTCCGGAAGTTCTACGAGCGCGCGCTCCTCCCGCATCTGGACCGCTGGGAGGAAGACGGGATCATCGACCGCGACTTCTGGCTGGCCTGCGGGGAGGCCGGAATCCTCTGTCCCACCGTGCCGGCCGAGTACGGCGGCCTCGGGCTGGACTTCCGCTACAACGCCGTGATCTCGGAAGAGCTGTTCTATGCGGGCTCCTCGGCGGGGATCACGCTCCAGTCCGACATCGTCGCCGACTACATCGCCAACTACGGCTCGGAAGCCCAGAAGCTGGAATGGCTGCCGAAAATGGTCTCGGGCGAGGCGATCACGGCCATCGCCATGACCGAACCCGGCACCGGCTCGGACCTTCAGGCGGTCCGCACCACGGCGATCCGCGACGGCGATCATTATGTGGTCAACGGCTCGAAGACCTACATCACCAACGGCCAGAACGCCGACCTCGTCATCGTCGTGGCCAAGACCGATCCGACCCAGGGGGCCAAGGGCATCTCCCTGGTCCTCGTGGAGACGACGCGCGAAGGCTTCAAGCGCGGTCGCAACCTCGACAAGGTGGGCCAGAACTCGGCCGACACCTCGGAGCTGTTCTTCGAGGACGTCCGCGTTCCGGTCGGAAACCTGCTGGGCGACGAGGGCAGAGGCTTCTCGTACCTGATGAGCCAGCTTCCGCAGGAGCGTCTGGGCATCGCCCTTCAGGCCCAGGCCGGCGCCCAGCGCGCCTTCGACGAAGGCGTGAAGTTCACCAAGGAGCGCAAGGCGTTCGGCCAGACCGTCTTCGACTTCCAGAACACCCGTTTCACCCTGGCGGGGCTGAAGGCGAAGCTCCAGGCGGGTTGGGCGCACCTCGACTGGGCCATCGCACGCCATCTGGAAGGAAAGCTGACCGCGGCCGAGGCCTCGGCGGCCAAGCTTTTCCACACCGAACTGCAATGGGAGGTCTGCGACGCCGCCCTGCAGCTTCACGGCGGCGCCGGCTACATGAACGAGTACCCGATCGCCCGGCTGTGGCGCGACGCCCGCGTCCAGCGCATCTACGGCGGCACGTCCGAGATCATGAAGGAAGTGGTGTCGCGCACCCTCTGAAGGCCGTCCGGTCGAACAGGCGTTGCGTCGGACGCCCGACGCAACAAGCGGGGCCGTTTGCGCGTTCAACCCGGGTCCCAGCTTCGGAGACTCCAAGGCCATGAGCGAATTGACCGTCACCGCGCGACGTCCGGCCCTCGACGCCGGGGCGGGGGAGCGGGGCAATCGTCTGCTGTCGGCGCTCGCGCCGCGTGATTTCGACGTCGTGGCTCCGCATCTGGAGCGGGTCAGGCTTCCGCGCGGCAGGGTCCTGTTCGAGCCTGGCGACGAGGTGGAGACGACGTACTTCCTCCTGCACCGCACGATGGTGTCGCTGCTGATCGTCACCCGCGACGGCGACGAGGTGGAGGCCGCCACGATCGGCCGCGAGGGCGCGGTGGGCGGCATCGTGAGCGAGGGCAGCAAGCCCGCCTTCGGGCGCGCCGTCGTGCAGATCCCTGGCGAGGCCTACGCCGTGCCGACCAGCCACCTGGAGGCGGCCAAGGAGGGATCGGTGCGCTTCGGGGACCTCTTCGCCCGCTACGCCGACGCCCTGCTCGCCCAGATCATGCAGTCGGTGGCGTGCAACGCGCTGCATCCTGTCGAAGCCCGCTGTTGCCGCTGGCTGCTGGCGGCCCACGACCGGGCCGGAGACGGGACGATCCACCTGACGCAGGAGGCCCTGGCCGGGATGCTGGGCGTCCAGCGCACCACGGTGACGGCGGTGACGCGGGCGCTTCAGGACCGGGGGCTGATCCGGACGCGGCGCGGAGGCGTCGAAGTGATCGATCGTCCCGGCCTCGAGCGGGCCGCCTGCGAGTGCTATGCGGCGGTCAACGCCCACTTCGAGCGTCTGCTGCCGGAGGCGGCGATCTAGACCGCGCACCCGCGGACGCCGGAGTCCACAGCCGGGTGACATCGGCGCCCTCGTCCGCTATCGGGACGCCGCAGGTTCGAGGGCGAAGAATTGAGCGAAGAGACGCAAGCGCAGGGCTGGGCCACCGCGAAGACCCTGGCCGAGGCGCTGCCCTACATTCAGATCTACGACCGCGAGACCGTGGTCATCAAATACGGCGGCCACGCCATGGGCGAGGAGGCGGTCGCACGGCTGTTCGCCACCGACGTCGTCCTGCTCAAGATGCTGGGGATCAACCCCGTGGTGGTCCACGGCGGCGGGCCGCAGATCTCGGCCATGCTGGAGCGAGCCGGGGTGAAGTCCACCTTCGTGGACGGCCTTCGCGTGACCGACGCGGCGACCATGGAGATCGCCGAGATGGTGCTGTCGGGCGCCATCAACAAGGAGATCGCGAGCTGGATCACCCAGGCCGGCGCCGAGGCCAAGGTGCGGGGCGTGGGCCTGTCGGGCAAGGACGCCGGCCTGATCACCGTCGAGAAGGTCCGGCGCACCAAGAGGGATCCGGACAGCCAGATCGAGAAGGTGGTCGATCTGGGCTTCGTCGGCGAGCCCAGCGCCATCGACACCACGTTGCTGGAAGACCTGATCACCTCGCAGGACGACTATATCCCTGTGGTCGCCCCGATCGGCGTCTCGGCCGAGGGCCAGACCTACAACATCAACGCCGACACGGTGGCCGGGGCGCTGGCGGGCGCGCTGGAAGCCAAGCGCATGCTGCTGCTGACCGACGTGCCCGGCGTGCTGGACAAGAACGGCGACCTGATCCGCGAACTGACGGTCGCCCAGGCGCGCCAGGCCATCGCCGACGGCGTCGCCACCGGCGGCATGATCCCCAAGCTGGAAACCGCCATCGCCGCGGCGGAATCGGGGGTCGAGGCCGTGGTCATCCTGGACGGCCGCCGCCCGCACGCCATGCTGGTCGAACTTTTCACCGAGTTCGGCGCGGGCACGCTGATCCGGCGATGACCGCCGACCTCGCCCACGTCGACACCTGGCTGTTCGATCTGGACAACACGCTCTACCCGGCAGAATCCGGCTTCATGGCCGAGATCACCAGCCGGATGACCGACTTCGTGCAGAAGGCCACGGGCCTGCCGCGCGACGAGGCCTTCGCGCTTCAGAAGGCCTATCTGGCCGAGCACGGGCTGACGCTGAAGGGCATGATGCTGAACCACGGCGTCGACCCGGCCGAGTTCCACGCCATCTTCCACGACATGTCGCTGGAGGCCCTGGCGCACGACCCCGACCTGCTGGCGGGCCTGGCGCGGCTGCCGGGACGACGGCTGATCTTCACCAACGCCGACGACGTCCACGCCCGGCGCGTTCTGGAGCGGCTGGAACTGACCGGCCTGTTCGACGACGTCTTCCATATCGCCTCGTCGGGCTACGAGCCCAAGCCCAGCCCGCGCGCGTTCCAGGCCATCGGCGCGGCGCACGCCATCGACCCCGTCGCCACGGCGTTCTTCGAGGACTCCGAGCGCAACCTCGCCCCGGCCGCGGAGCTGGGCATGACCACCGTTCTGGTCGGGGCCTGGGCGCCCCGGTCCACCGCACCCTTCGTCCACCATCGCACCGAGAAGCTCGCGCCGTTCCTGACGGGCGCGCGCCTGAGAGAGGCCCTCTGATGTCCGAAGACCTGAAGTCCGTGATCGAAGCCGCATGGGCGGCGCGCGATACGATCAACACGGCCACCACTGGCCAGGTGCGCGACGCCGTCTTCGAGACCCTGGAGCAGCTGGACGCCGGCCGCCTGCGCGTGGCCGAGCGCGGCGCCGACGGGACCTGGACGACGCATCAGTGGGCCAAGCAGGCGATCCTGCTGTCGTTCCGCCTCTCGCCCAACCGCGTGATGGAGGCCGACGTCCCCGGACCGTTCTGGGACAAGGTCCCGGGCAAGTTCGCCGGCTGGGACGCCGCGCGTTTCGAGGCCGCGGGCTTCCGCGCCGTCCCGGGCGCCGTGGTCCGCAAGGGAGCGTTCGTGAACAAGGGCGTGGTCCTGATGCCGTCGTTCGTCAACATCGGCGCCTACGTCGACGAAGGCACGATGGTCGACACGTGGGCCACCGTCGGTTCGTGCGCCCAGATCGGCAAGAACGTCCACATCTCGGGCGGGGCGGGTATCGGCGGCGTGCTGGAGCCGCTCCAGGCCAATCCCACCATCATCGAGGACAACTGCTTCATCGGCGCCCGGGCCGAAGTGGCCGAGGGCGTGATCGTGCGCGAGGGCTCGGTGCTCTCGATGGGAACCTTCATCACCGCCACCACCCCGATCATCGATCGCCGTACGGGCGAGACCTTCACCGGCGAGGTGCCGCCCTATTCGGTGGTGGTGTCCGGGAACCGCCCCAACCCGGTGGACCCCGGCCTGCCGTCCACCTACTGCGCGGTGATCATGAAACGAGTGGACGAGCGCACCCGCAGCAAGACCAGCATCAACGAGCTGCTGCGGGATTGAGGGCGCAGCGCTTCTCCTTTTGTGGGGAGAAGCGCGACCATCCTCAATCCTCCGGATACGGCGTCCCGTCGCGGTGGCGGTAGCCCGCCGGACCGGCGAGCATGTCGATGTCGGGATAGTCGCATTCGTCGACGGCCGGCCGGCGCGAGCCGACCTCCAGATAGACGGCGTCGCGGTCCGAGCGGTTCTGAAGATGGTGGCCGTCGGCCTCGCCCGCCTTCCAGCCGGCGCAGTCGCCGGCGTGGAGCAGGTGGTCGCCGTCGTCCTCCACCAGGACGACTTCGCCCTCCAGGACCCAGACGAACTCGTCCTCGGCGGTGTGCCAGTGCCTCTGGCTGGACCACGTTCCGGGAGGCAGGCGGACCAGGTTCACGCCGAAGTCGGTGAGACCCGCGGCGTCGCCCAGCGTGCGCCAGGCGGCGCCCAGGCAGATGTCCCTGAACGGATGCGGATAGCTGCAGCCCGAGCGGACCTCCAGAGCGTCGATGTCGATCTTGGCCATGATCCCCTCGCGTCTCGTCCCATTGCTAGGTAGATCGACGGCATGCCTGCCGCCATAGACGCCGTCGAACTCACCCGCGACCTGATCCGCCGTCCCTCGGTGACGCCCGCCGACGCCGGCGCGATGGACGTCGTGGAACAGACCCTGACCGGGCTGGGCTTCGTCTGCCGCCGGATGCGGTTCGGCGAGATCGAGAACCTCTACGCCCGCTACGGGACCGCCGCGCCGAACCTCTGCTTCGCCGGCCATACCGACGTGGTGCCGGTGGGCGACGCCGCCGCCTGGACCAAGGACGCCTTCGCCGCCGAGGTGGCCGACGGCGTGCTGATCGGGCGCGGCGCCGTCGACATGAAGAGCGCCATCGCCGCCTTTGCGGCCGCGGCGGCCGAGGCCATCGCGGCGGGCCAGGTCACGGGCTCGCTGTCCTTCCTCATCACCGGCGACGAGGAGGGCGTGGCCACCGACGGCACGGTGAAGGTCGTCGAGGCCCTGATGGCCGAGGGCGAGGTCATCGACCACTGCATCGTGGGCGAACCCACCTCGGCCGAGACTTTCGGCGACATGGTCAAGGTGGGTCGACGCGGTTCGATCAACGCCGAGATCGTGGTGGAGGGCGTGCAAGGTCACGTGGCCTATCCGCACCGCGCCGCCAACCCGGCCCGGCCGCTGATCAGGATGCTGACGGCGCTGCAGGACCGGAAGCTGGACGACGGCTATCCCGAATTCCAGCCGTCGAACCTCGAGGTCACCCTGATCGAGATGCCGAACACGGCGACGAACGTGATCCCCGCCGTGGCGCGGGCCCGGCTCAACATCCGCTTCAATCCCAACCATACGGGCCGTCAGCTCGCCGACTGGTTCGACCTGGAGGCGTGGCGCGCCGCGGCCGGCTTCCCGGGCAAGGTCTCGGTCACCTCGCACATCAGCGGCGAGGCCTTCCTGACCGAGCGCGGCGACTTCACCGAGCTGGTCGCCCAGGCCGTGGCGGACGTCACGGGCCATTCGCCCGAACTCTCCACCTCGGGTGGCACCTCGGACGCGCGCTTCATCCGGGCGCTGTGCCCGGTGATCGAGGTGGGCCTGGTGGGCAAGACCATGCACCAAGTCGACGAGCGCGCGCCGGTGGAGGAAATCCGCACGCTCCAGCGCGTCTATTCGCGCATCATCGCCCGCTATTTCGGCTGAATCGCCTACCGTGCGCCCCCACCTCCACTGAAGGGCGAGGTGAACACCCGGCTCAGGGGAATCCGTTGCGCATCACAGCGAGGATGCAGCTATAGCCACGCTCGCCCGAGTGTGGGTGAGTGGATGCGCTGGGATCAGGCGAATGCGTTTCAAGCTGGCGGCGATGGTGGGAGCGGCTCTCGTGTGCGCGGCGGGCTCGGCCCAGGCTGCGGGCAACGCGGCCGACGGCCTGCAGGCCATGCGCGAGCTGAACATCATCGTGCTCGGCGACATGACCGCCAACCACAGCATCGAAGGCAAGGTCTACGTCGGGGGCAACCTCTCCGGGAACAACGGCATCTTCGGAACGGGCAACGCCAATCAGGGGCTGACGCCGTCGGATCGCGTCACGCTGACCGTGGGCGGTGACGCTACGGTGAGCAACCTGCACATCAACGCCGGTTCGAACGGCGGCGACGGCGCGATCGGCCCGGCCGGCGCCACGATCGGCGGCTCGGTCTCCACCATGAACCTCAACGCCCAGAACGCCACGGTGCAGGTGGGCGGCGCGATCGCCAACACCAACGGCTCGACCGGATCCAGCATCCAGGCGGGCGGAGCCCAGTCCGGCTACCTGAACGGCAACGGCGCGACGGTGCAGACCAATCTCGGAACGGCCTTCACCCAGGCGCTGACCGACACGCTCACGGCCGAGACGAACAAGCTCGAGATCGACCTCAAGGCGCTTTCCGCGGCGCTCAGCGTCATCACCCTGGACGATAACCTCAGCTCCATCACGATGGGCGGACAGGGGCCGATCTTCAACGTCGTGGATAGCGGCGCAGGTTTCGCCCTCTTCGACATCGACGCCAGCCTGCTGTCGTCGAACGAGTTGAACTTCAACGTCTTCGGTTCGCCGATGCCGATCATCATCAACGTGCGCGGGACCAGCGCGACGTGGACGATGAACGCCGTGGGCGGCTACAACGCCGCGCTCAATCCCTGGATCATCTGGAACTTCGCCGACGCCACCAACCTCAGCATCGACCGGATGATGCACGGCTCGATCCTGGCTCCCTACGCCACGGTCACCAACACCGGCCGCATCGAAGGTTCGCTGGTCGCTGCGGCGTTCAACCAGGGCGCACAGGTCCACCTGGGCACGTTCAAGGGCCCCGATTTCCTGACCGCTGCGGTTCCCGAACCGGCGACCTGGGCCATGATGATCATGGGCTTCGGCGCCGTCGGCTCCCTGGTCCGCCGCCGGCGCGCGGCCTTCGCCTGACCGGCGCCAGGCCAGGGACTCAGGCCAGGGACTCAGGCCGGCTGACCTACCGGTTCCCGCCGATCAGATCGCCCAGACCGCCCAGCATCGAACCCTCGCCGCGGTTCTGCCCGCCATAGCTTCCGGCCGCCGCCAGCATGCGCCCGGCCAGGCGCGAGAAGGGCAGCGACTGGATCCACACCGTCCCCGGGCCGGTGAGACGGGCGAAGAACAGCCCCTCGCCCCCAAACAGCATGCTCTTGACCCCGCCGGCCTTCACGAGGTCGAAGTCGACGCCGGCCGTGAAGGCGGCCACGCAGCCGGTGTCGATGTGCAGGGACTCGCCGGCCTTCAGCTCCCGTTCGACGAGCGCTCCGCCCATCTGGACGAACACCCAGCCGTCGCCCTCCAGCTTCTGCATGATGAAGCCTTCGCCGCCGAACAGGCCGGTCATGATGCGTCGCTGGAAGTGGATTCCGATGGAGACGCCCTTGGCGGCCGCCAGGAAGCTGTCCTTCTGGCAGATGAGGCTTCCGCCCACCTGATCCAGCTTGATCGGCAGGATCGAGCCCGGCGTGGGCGAACCGAAGGCCACCCTGGCCTTGCCCGGGCCTTGATGGGTGAAGACGGTGGTGAAGAGGCTCTCGCCGGTGACCAGCCGCTTGCCGGCCCCCAGCAGCTTGCCCATGAAGCCGGCGTCGCCCGCCGAACCGTCGCCGAAGACGGTGGTCATCTGAACGCTGGCGTCCTTCCAGACGAAGGCCCCGGCCTCGGCCATCGCGCTCTCTCCCGGGTCCAGCTCGATCTCGAGGAACTGGAGCTCCTGCCCCTTGATCTCGAAATCGATGTCGTCGGCGACGCCGGCGCTGCGGTGATGGTGGGTCCAGGGGCCTTGCGACATTCGAGAACGACTCCGTGGTGCTTTGGCCGCCTCCCTATGGCCGACCGCCTCTTAGCGGAAGGTGTCGATCACCTGTCCGACCCAGGCTTTCAGATCGTCCTTGTTTTCAAGCGGCGTATCGCCGTTGCGGACCAGGATCAGGTCCAGATCGGGGACCAGGACGGTGTACTGTCCCGCGTAGCCGTTGGCCGAGAACGAGCCTGGCCCGCCCACGCCCAGCCACCAGTGCGCGCCGTAAGCGCCCTCGGTCGTCCCGGGCGGCTGCGGCGTCGGGGTGCGCGCATAGTCGACCCACCCCTCGGGCAGCAGGCGTCGGCCTTCCCACACGCCGTCGCGCAGGTAGAGCAGGCCGAAGCGGGCGAAGTCGCGCGGGGTGCAGAAACAATAGGACGAGCCGATGAACGTGCCGGCCGCGTCGAACTTGGGGATCGGGCTCGTCATGCCCAGCGGACCGAACAGACGCGTCTGCATGAAGCCGGCGATGTCCCCATCCGCAGCGTCCCCGGCCAGCCGGGCGACGATGTTGGTGGTTCCGCTGGCGTAGCTCCAGAACGTCCCCGGCGGATGGGCCGGCGGCTGGCGGGCGGCGTAGGCGGCGACGTCGTCCTTGCCGGTGTTAAACAGCATCTCGATCACGTCCGAGACGTGGCCGGGCACATAGTCCTCCACGAACTTCAGGCCGCTCGACATCCGCAGGAGGTGGTCGAGCGTGATCGCCGCGCGCGGATCGCCCTCGCTCCGCCACTCGGGAACCGCCGCCGGCGCATGGATGTCCAACCGCCCGTCGCCGACCAGCAGGCCGACCAGGGCGTGGGTGATGCTCTTGGCCTTGGACCACGACGGCTGGGTGTCTTCGGGGACGAAGCCTTCGCCGTAGCGTTCGAAGACGATCCGACCGCCCTGGACCAGCAACAGGGCGTGGGTCTTGCCCAGCCGGTCCGAGATTGGCGCGTCGAACGCTTCGGCCGTCAGAGCCTCGAAGCGGGCGCGTTTCAGCGCGGGCGGCAGGTCGCCCGTCGGCCACGTGCGAGTGGGCCAGGGGACGCTGTCGGGCTGGGCGGGCAGGGGCGGCAGGCTCATGTGGCCAAGCTAAGGCCCGGTGCGGCTCCGACGCAACGCGATCAATAGACCACCTGGGTCAGATACAGGCCTTCCGCCGGCGCCACGGGACCACAGGCGCGGCGGTCCCTGGCCGCCAGCGCCGCCTGCACGTCGGCGGCCGTCCAGCGCCCGACGCCCACCTCGGCCAGGGTGCCGGTCATCGAACGCACCTGGCGGTGCAGGAACGAACGGCTGGCGAACACCAGCAGGACCTCGTCGCCCTCGCGGCGCACGTCGGCCACGTCCAGCGTCTTCACCGGCGACTTGGCCTGGCAGGCCAGGTCGCGGAAGGTGGTGAAGTCGTGGTGGCCCACCAGCACCTGGGCGGCGGCGTGCATGGCCGCGGCGTCCAATGGCTTCTTCACGTGCCAGACTCGGCCCTGGTCCAGCGCCGGCGGCGCCATCCGGTTGAGGATCCGGTAGAGGTAGCGTCGCCCCGTCGCGGAAAACCGGCTGTGCCAGTCGCCCACGGCGACCTGCGCGTCGATCACCGCGACGGGTTCGGGGACCAGGTGGGCGTTCAGCGCGTTGCGCACCGTCTCGGCGGGCCAATACTTGGCGAGATCGACGTGGACGACCTGTCCCGTGGCGTGGACGCCGGCGTCGGTGCGGCCGGCCGCGTTCACCCGCAGGTCTTCGCCGCAGAAGGCCCGGATGGCCCGCTCCAGCGCGCCTTGCACCGACGGCAGCCCGGCCTGGGCCTGGAAACCGTGATAGGGGCGGCCGTCATACTCGACGAGGAGGCGGTAGCGGGGCATCAGCCCAGTCTCGTCCCGGCCGGGACGGGCTGGCCGCGCAGGAAGGTGTCGGCGTCCTGCGGCCCCTTGCCTTCGCGCTGCACCCGCAGGAGCCGCACGGCGCCGTCGCCCGTGGCCACCAGGAGCCGGTCGTCCAGCGTCACGCCGGGCGGAACGCCGGCTTCCACGTCAGCCTCCTCGAACTGCGAGAGAAGCGCCTTCACGCGCGCCGGCCCTTTCGCCGTGGGCAGCTCGAACCAGGCGCCCGGAAATGGCGACAGGCCGCGGATCTTCTGGTCCAGCGTGCGGCCATCCTTCGTCCAGTCCAGGCGCGCGATCCTGGGGCCGATCTTGCGGGCGTAGGTGACGCCCTCGGCGGACTGCGGCCGGGCCACCGCGACACCGGCCTCGATGTCGGCCAGGGCCCGGACGATCAGGTCGGCGCCGGCCGCGGCCAGCCGGTCGTGCAGGTCGCCGGCGGTGTCCAGCGGGCCGATCCGGACCGTTGCGGTCGCCAGCACGGGACCCTCGTCCAGGCCTTCCGTCATCCGCATGACCTGGACGCCCGTCATCGCGTCGCCGGCCATGATCGCCCGCTGGATCGGCGCCGCGCCCCGCCAGCGCGGCAGCAGGGAGGCGTGCACGTTGTACGAGCCCAGGCGCGGCCCCTCCAGCACCTCGGCCGGCAGGATCTGGCCGAAGGCCACCACCACGGCCGCATCCAGGTCGAGCGCGCGGAAGGCGGCGATCGCCTCCGGGTCGCGCATCGACACGGGCGTGCGCACGGGAATGGCGCGCGCCTCGGCGAAGGCGTGGACGGGTGAGGGACGGCGTTCGTGACCGCGGCCCCGCGGCGCCGGCGGTTGCGAATAGACGCACGTCACGTCATGGTCGGCCGCCACGATGGCGGCGAGCGCCTGTACGGCGAAGTCGGGCGTACCGAGGAAAGCCAGTCGCATGCCGCGCGTCTTAGCGGTCGATCCGGGTCAAGGGAACTTCCCGCCAAGCGTGGCCGTTATGGCGAAAGAGTCGAAGGGAGCCTCAATCATGAAGATCACCGCCATGCTCGCGACCGCGGGCGCCGTACTCATGCTCGCCGCCTGCACGCAGGCCGAGCGCCAGGACACCGCCGCCGACGTCAACGCCGCCGCCGAGCAGGCCGCCGACGACGCCAAGACCGTGGGCGCCGACATCAAGGACGCCGCCGCCGACGCGGGTACGGAAATCAAGGACGCCGCCAGCGATGCAGGCGCCGCGGCCAAGGACGCCGCGGGTGACGCCGTGGCCGCCGCCAAGGAAGGCGCGGCCAAGGCCGAGGCCAAGGCGAAGGAAGTGGTCGCCGACGTGAAGCACTGAGGTCGAGCGAGCCCTCTCCCCCTGTTCATGTCCAGGCAGGGAGAGGGCTATGCCGCCCGGGCCTTCTTGACCTTCTTCACCGCCTGCTCGCGCTTGAGGCGCGACAGGTGGTCGATGAACAGCACGCCGTTCAGATGGTCCATCTCGTGCTGTATGCAGACGGCGTACAGTCCCTCGGCGTCTTCCTCGACCGTCTCGCCCTGGTAGTTCAGGTAGCGCAGCTTCACGTTCGCGGGACGCTCGACCTCGTCGTAGAATTCGGGGACCGAGAGGCAGCCTTCCTCGTAGGGCGCGGTGTCGTCGGACGCCCATAGAATCTCGGGATTCACGAAAAAGCGCGGCTGCTTCTCCTCGCCTTCGCGGGCGAGGTCCATGACGATCACCCGCTTCGCGACGCCGATCTGGATGGCGGCCAGGCCGATGCCGGGGGCGTCGTACATGGTCTCCAGCATGTCGTCCATCAGCGCCCGCAGGTCGTCGTCGACCCGTTCGACGGGCGCGGAAACCTGCTTCAGAAGCGGATTCGGGACGGTGATGATCTCGCGCAGAGCCATGTCCGGCAGGTAAGGGCGCCATCGTTGACCGTCAAGGTCGCGGGCCGACCCAGCGACGCCTTGCCGCCGCGACGCCGGTGATCGGAGGGTCTTTCGCGCCTAATCGCCGCCGGCCGCCAGGCGCACCGGCGGAACAGGCTCGTCGGCCGACAGCTTGGCCAGGGGCCGCACGGCGGTCTCCACCGGCGCGAGTTCCACCACCTCCTTGCCCTGGTGGTCCACCTTCAGCTCCTCGAAGCGGCGGGCCTGGGTGAGCACCTGGGTCTCCAGCGAGCCCACGAACTGGTTGTAGCGGCCGACCGCCGCCTCCAGCGCCTTGCCGACCGAACCGGCGTGCGCGCCCATCACCGAGATGCGCTTGTAGAGTTCCTTGCCCAGGTCGGCGATGCGCTGGGCGTTGGCGGCCTGCTCCTCGACCCGCCAGCCGTAGGCCACGGCCTTGCACAGCGCGAAGAGCGTGGTGGGCGTCACGATCACCACGCGCCGGTCCATGGCCTCGGTCATCAGGTCGGGCGCGCGGTCCAGCGCCGCGGCGAGCGCCGAGTCCAGCGGCACGAACATGGCCACGAAATCGGGCGAGGCGTCGAACTGGTCCCAGTAGGCCTTGGCGGAGAGCCCCTGGATGTGGGCCTTGACGCTCTGGACATGGCGCAGGCCCGCCGCATCGCGGGCGAAATCGTCCGTGGCGTCCTGAACCTCCAGGAAGGCGTTCAGCGAGCACTTGGCGTCGATGACGAAGACGCCGCCGCCGGGCAGCCGCACGGTGACGTCGGGACGCCGCCGGCCCTCCTCGGTGTCGGTGGAGGCCTGTTCGTCGAAGTCGTAGCGGGCCGAGAGCCCCGCCGCCTCCAGGACGTTGCGCAGGGTCTGCTCGCCCCACCGGCCCTGGACGCCGGCGCCCCGGCGCAGCGCCGCCGACAGCTTGCGGGCCTCGTCCTGGGTCGCCGTGGAGGCGGCCAGGAGCTGGGCGATCTGCTGCTTGAGCCCGCCGTTGTCCTCGGCGCGGGCCTTCTCCACGGCGGCCACCTGTTCCTGGAACTTCTGGAGGGTGTCGGCCACCGGCTTGAGCTGCGCCTCCAGCCGGGCCTGGGCGAGCTGTTCGCGGCTGCGCACGGTCTCTTCGTTCCGGCGCAGGATCTCCTCGGCCATGCTCGCGGCCGACTGGGAAAGCTGCGTGCGTAGCGTGTCGCCCTGCTCGCTCAGCAGGCGCAGGCGGAGCTCGGCTTCGACGGCCCGCGCGCGTTCGTGCGCGGCGGCGGCGCGTTCCCGGAACGCCCAGGCCAGGGCGGCGGCGGCGATCACCACGCAGGCGATGGCCAGCAGGAGAAGTCCGTTCATGCTGCGTTCTTAGCGCGGACGGTGAGTCGCGGCCAGCCGCCCGCGCGGGGTCTGTCAGGCCGGTCGCCGGGCCCGCAGGGCCTGGGCGATGGTGCCGTCGTCCAGCCAGTCCAGTTCGCCGCCCACTGGCACCCCGCGCGCCAGCAGGGTCACGCTCACCTCGGCGCCCGCCAGGCGGTCGGCCAGGTAGTGGGCGGTGGTCTGGCCGTCGACGGTGGCGGGCAGGGCCAGGATCACTTCGCGCACCCCGACGTCGGAAGCGCGGCTCACCAAGGGCCCCACGCGCAACGCGTCCGGCCCGACCCCGTCCAGCGCCGAGAGGAGGCCGCCCAGGACATGATAGCGGCCGCGGAAGGCGCCGCCGCGCTCCATGGCCCATAGGGCGCCGACCTCTTCCACCACGCAGATCAGCGCAGCGTCCCGCGCCGGGTCGGCGCAGATCGCGCAGGGATCTGTGGTGTCCAGGCTGCCGCAGGTCGTGCAGGTCTTCACCCGCGCCGCCGCCTCGCCCAGCGCATCGGCCAGGGGTAGCAGGAGCTGTTCGCGCCGCTTCAGCAGCATCAGCGCCGCCCGCCGGGCCGACCGCGGCCCCAGCCCGGGCAGTCTGGCGAGCAGGCCGATCAGTCGCTCGATCTCGGGTCCGGCGGAGGCGGCCAAGGTCAGAACTTCGGCATGCCCGGAATGTTCATGCCCGCCAGCGGCCCGGCGGCTTCGCGCATCACCTCGGCCTGCTTCTCGTCCAGGCGGCGCTTGGCGTCGGCGTGGGCGGCGACGATCAGGTCCGAGACGACCTCGCCCTCGCCGGGCGCCATCAGGCTCTCGTCGATGTCGACACGGGCCAGTTCGCCCGAGCCGCGCAGGGTCAGCTTCACCATGCCGCCGCCGGACGTGCCCTCGACCTCGATCGCGGCGATCCGCTCCTGGGCCTCGACCATGCGCTGCTGCATGGCCTGGGCCTGCTTCATGATCGATCCGAGGTCCTTCATCGCTTACTCCATGCACGCCGCAGGCGCTGTCATCTTGAACCACGGACCCTCACGAACCAACACGGACGAACGTTCCGATCGTACGTCAGTGATGGTCTGTGATGGTCCGTGGTCGAACACTTCGCGGCTCCGCCGCCTCAATCCTCGTCGCCGTCGTCTTCGGGCGGGGGCGCCTCGGCCGCCGGCTCGGGTTGCAGAATCTGGCGAACGCCGATGATCTCGGTCCCGGGGAAGGCGTCCATCACGCTGCGGACGAACGGATGCGCCTCGATCTCGGCGCGGGTCTCGCGTTCCTCGCGCTTCTGCTTCTCCCAAAGGCTCTCGGCGCCGCCGCCGCCCTGGGTGGACAGCAGCCACCGCTCGCCGGTCCATTCCTTCAGCCGGATCACCAGCCGCTGGGCCAGGTCGGCCGGAGCGCCCGGCGCGGGTTCGTACTCGATGGCGCCCGGCCGGAAGCTGATCGGCCGGATGAACCGCTCCACGTCCAGCTTGAGCCGGATGTCGCGCCGCCGGTCGATCAGCGCCAGCATGTCCTCGAAGCTCTGGAGGGTCGTCGCGGGCTCGGCGCCGGCCGCCGGCAGCATCTGGCGCGCCACGGCGCCCGTCGCCACTCCGGCCGGCCGGCCGGCCGCGCCGCCCGTTGCGCCTCCCTGGGCGCCTCCCTGGGCGCCGCCAGGTGCGCCGGGCCCACCGCCGGTCATCGGATCGCCCGCCCTCAGGGCCTTCAGCGCCTCTTCCGGGCCAGGCAGGTCGGCGGCGTAGGCCAGGCGGATCAGGGCCATGTCCACCGCCGCGGCCGCGTCGGGCGCGCGCCGCACCTCCTCGTAGGCCTTGAGCGTGAGCTGCCACATCCGCGACAGGGTTCCCGGCGACAGCGCCGCGCCGACCGCCGCGAGACGCATGGCCTGTTCCTTCGGCAGCACCAGGGCCTGGGGCCCCACGGCCTTGGCCACCGAGGCGGCGTGGATGTGGTCCAGCAGATCCAGCATCACCTGGTCCGGACCGGCGCCATAGCCGTAGAGCTGGCGGAAGGTTTCGACGGCCGCGCCCGCCTCGCCACGCATGGCCTGTTCGAACAGGGTGATCGTCTGCGCCCGGTCGGCGAGGCCCAGCATGTCGCGGATCTCGGCGGCGGTGACCGTCTGGCCGGGGTCGGCCTGGACGATGGCCTGATCCAGCATCGACTGGCCGTCGCGAACGCTGCCCTCGGCGGCGCGGGCGATCAGCATCAGCCCTTCGGCCTCGACGCGGGCGCCCTCGGTCTCGCAGATCATCTCCAGGTTCTTCACCAGCACCTCGGGCTCGACCCGGCGCAGGTCGAACCGCTGGGTGCGCGAGAGGATGGTCACCGGCACCTTGCGGATCTCGGTGGTGGCGAAGATGAACTTGGCGTGCGGCGGCGGCTCCTCCAGCGTCTTCAGGAGGGCGTTGAACGCCCCCGTCGACAGCATGTGGACCTCGTCGATGATGTAGACCTTGTAGCGCGCCTCGACCGGTGCGTAGCGCACGCTGTCGGTGAGTTCGCGGATGTCGTTCACGCCGGTGCGGCTGGCGGCGTCCAGTTCCAGCACGTCCATGTGCCGGCCCTCGATGATGGCGCGGCAGTGGCGGCCCTCTTCGCGGAGGTCCAGGGACGGCTCGTGGACGGTGTCGGTCTCGTAGTTCAGCGCGCGGGCCAGCAGGCGCGCGGTGGTGGTCTTGCCCACCCCGCGGACCCCGGTGAGCATGAAGGCGTGCGCGATCCGGCCGGTGGCGAAGGCGTTGCGCAGCGTCCGCACCATGGCCTCCTGGCCATAGAGGTCGTCGAAGGTGCGGGGGCGATACTTGCGCGCGATGACGGTGTAGGCGGCCGACTCTTCGGCCGCCCGCGGCGGCGGCGCACCTCCGAACATGTCGGGCGCGTTCGGGTCGCGCTCCGGCGGACCGGAATCGTCGTGGTCGAAGTCGTCGCCCATGACGGCATTTAGGGGAACCCGGGGCGCCTATGCCACGCGAAAGTTGAAAGTTCCCGCGTTGGGCGGGGCGTCGCCACGCGAAAGTCGAAGGCGCCGCGTCCGTGCGGCAATAGGCCATCTCAATATATTTCATTTCTATACGTTTCGTAATTACTAGACTCCAAATCGATAAACGCGCATGTGGGACGCGGCTTGGGTCATCGGAGTCCTGATATGAAACGTGTTCTCGTCCCTGTCGCCGCAGCCTTCGCGCTTGCGGCAGGGCTCTCGCCATCGGCCGTTCAGGCGGCGACCTACATAAATTACGGACCTGTCGGAGCCGACGGGGGCTTCACCATAACATTCGGCAACACCGGCATCTCCGACTCGGACTTCTCCGACGTCTTCGACTTCGCCATGCCGACGGGACGCGGCGACTTCGTCATCACCTCCACCATGAGCGGCGGGTCGCAGAACATCACGTGGACCAGTGTGGCCTTCAATGGCGAGGAATTCGAGAGCGGGGCCGCCGGCTGGAACGAGTTCCGGTTCCTCAACGGCGTGATGATCACGTCGGGGACGGGTCAGCAACTGGTCCTGACCGGGCTCGGGGGCGGCAACGCCTCGTACAGCGGCGTCATCACCTTCATGCCTTTGGCGGCGGCGCCGGAACCCGCGGCCTGGGCGCTGATGATCCTGGGGTTCGGCGGAGCCGGCGTGGCGATCCGGTCACGGCGGAACGTCGTGGCCTGAACGGCTCCGAGACGTGTCCGAACGCAAACGCCCCGACCTTCGGCCGGGGCGTTCTGCATTCCCAAGACGGGAAAGGTGGAGACCGGACAACGACCCGAGCCGTGACCCGTTGTGGCTGCTGCCTTCCGGCCCTGACCAGGTTGGCGGGGCGTTCGTCCGCCGCCGATCTCCGCCGCGGCATATGGCGGATCGAGGCCGCCGGGGCAAGGGGCCGCGGCGCGGCGCTACTTCCTCGAGGCCGCCAGCAGATTGTCGCGCAGCTTGATGAGATCCCGTTGCAGCCGGACATAGGCCTCCGGGTCCAGGCCCGTGGCGTCGATGATCGCATCGCGGCCACAGAACACCTGGTCGAACACCGCCCGGCCTTGCGCGGTGATGTTTATCCGGACCTGCCGCTCGTCGCGGCTGTCGCGCTGGCGCGTGACGTAGCCCGCGGCTTCGAGCCGCTTCAGCAGTGGCGTCAGCGTGCTCGACTCCAGGAGAAGCTTTTCGCCGAGCTGGCTGACGGTCTGGTCGTCCTCTTCGTTGAGCGCGACGAGGGTGGCGTACTGCGGATAGGTGAGGCCGAGTTCCTCGAACAGCGGCTTGTAGGCCCGGTGGAACGCCAGGTTGGTCGAATAGACCGCGAAGCACAGGAAATCGGGCAAGGACGCCGCCAATTCGAGCTGGGGCGATTTCTCTTGATTCTTCATATCGTTGGTCTCTGTGGGGCAGTCTCTTGCAGTTTCCGGACAGATAAGGCGTGCGCGATATAATCGCAAGCAATTGACGGAGATCGTCAGCGGTCATATATATCGTATACGATTTATTATCTTACGATATATGAGGGTGTCATGATCGGTGGTGTCGCCAGACCGTTTGTCGGGGCCTTCGCGGCCGGAATCTTTGCCGTCGGGCTGCTCGCGAGCAGCGCTCAGGGGCAGACGCGCCCGGCTGGCCTCGGCGATCGGGTCGTCCTCGACGCCCGTTCGATACGAAATGTCGTGCTCGTGCACGGAGCCTTTGTCGACGGGTCGGGATGGCGCGGCGTCTATGACGACCTGACCGCGCGCGGCTATCGCGTCAGCATCGTCCAGAACCCGCTGACCTCGCTGGAGGACGATGTCGCCGCGACCCGGCGCGTGTTGTCCGCTCAGGATGGCCCGGCCATTCTCGTCGGCCACAGCTGGGGCGGGACGGTGATCACCGAGGCTGGCGTTCATCCGAAGGTGGCCGGCCTAGTCTACCTCTCCGCCCTCGCGCCGGACGCCGGCGAAACGACCGCGCAGCAGTATTCTGGGTATCCGGCGGCTGCCGAGTTCGTCATCGACACCGCCGCCGACGGATACGGCTTCGTGCGTCGAGACCGCTTCCGGTCCGGCTTCGCAGCCGACCTGAGCGGCGCCGACGCCGCGTTTCTGCGCGACTCGCAGGCGCCCATCCGCATGTCGGTCTTCGAAACCAGGCTCACGAACGCGGCATGGCGGTCGAAACCGAGTTGGGCGATCATCCCGCGCGAGGATCTCGCATTCGGCGAAGGCATGCTGAACGGCATGGCGCGACGCATCGGGGCGACGATCATCGAGATACCGGGAAGCCATGCGGCCTTCGTCACCCAGCCGGCCGCTGTCGCCGACGTGATCGACCGCGCCGCGCGCCACCTCTCGCAACCGTCAAAGCAGACCCACTGACCTCAACAGCCCAGGACCCCCGAAAACAGGAGATACGACCGTGGCCTACGCAACAACCAACGATGGTGTCGAAATCTTCTACAAGGATTGGGGGCCGAAGAGCGCCCAGCCCCTCATGTTCCATCACGGCTGGCCGCTGAGTTCGGACGACTGGGATGCGCAACTCCTGTTCTTCGTGAACCGGGGCTATCGCGTCATCGCCCACGATCGCCGCGGCCACGGCCGTTCCACCCAGGGCGCCGACGGCCACGACATGGATCACTACGCGGCGGACGTCGCGGCGGTGGTCGAGGCGCTGGATCTCAGGAACGTCGTCCACATCGGCCATTCTACGGGCGGCGGCGAAGTCGCGCACTACGTCGCGAGGGCCGAACCGGGCCGCGTGGCGAAGGCGGTGCTGATCGGCGCCGTGCCGCCGATCATGCTGAAGACCGAGGCCTACCCGGGCGGATTGCCGATCGAGGTGTTCGACGGGTTTCGCGCGGCGCTCGCCGCCGACCGGGCGAGCTTCTACAGGGAGGTGGCGTCCGGACCCTTCTACAGCTTCAACCGGCCGGGCGTCGAAGCGAAGCCGGCGGTGGTCGACAACTGGTGGCGCCAGGGCATGATGGGCGGGACGAAGGCCCACTATGACGGCATCAAGGCCTTCTCCGAGACGGACTTCACCGACGATCTCAAGGCGATCCAGGTCCCGACGTTGCTCATGCACGGCGACGACGATCAGATCGTACCGATCGACAACAGCGCGAAGCTCGCCGTCAAACTGCTCAGGAATGGCGAACTCAAGATCTACCCGGGCTTTTCGCACGGCATGGCGACCGTGAACGCCGACATGATCAACGCCGATCTCCTGGCCTTCATCGAACGCTGATCGGGTGGCCGCGGCGCGTTTCCGGAGGGGATCGAAGCTTGGCGGGATCGCGCCGTTCCACGGCAAGCCGCCGGCGTAGGGCTAACGTGGTGGAACAGAGATCGCCGCTGGCGAGTGGGAAGAAATGGCGCGCCCGGAACGATTCGAACGTCCGACCCTCAGATTCGTAGTTCGGTTCTGATGAAACAAGCAGAAACCGGGTGAAACGACAAATCACAATATAACCAATGACTTGTGACTTGATCTCGGGTTCGAGCGGGTTCAGATTTTCCCATGGAAATGCTCCATTTTGTGACCCCAGTGTGACCCGGAACCCGGGGTCACAAAACGAGCGGGGTAGGAAAAGTGCCCAGGCGTTCGGACCGAAACCTCACCTCAGCCTTCTGCCGCAGCGCCAAGCCGGGCGTGAGGACCACGCCCGATGGCGCCGAGGCTCAGCGCGTGGCCTACCCGGACGGCGACGTGCGCGGGCTGGAGCTGCGGGTCTCGGCCGCAGGCGAGAAATCCTGGTCGTTCCGTTACCGCGACAGACGCACCGACAAGCAGTGCCGGGTCACGATCGGCGTCTTCGACCCCACCATCGACGACACGGCTGACGCCGAGGGCGAGGTCCGACGGCTGACGCTGCAGGGCGCCCGTGTGGCCGCTCGCCTCCTTCGCGCCAAGGTCGACCACGGCGAAAGCCCGGCCGTCGCAAAGAAGGTGGCCCGCCGCGCCGCCAAAGCCCAGCCGCTCAAGACGATGTCCGACTTGGCGAGCGCCTACTTCAGCGCCTGCGAGCTCGGCACACACCGCAGCGGACGCGGGCGCAGGAAGGCGGACAGCACCATCTCGGCCGAACGGTGGCTCTGGACCAAGCATGTCGCGCCGAAGTTGGGCGCCGACGGCGTGGACGAGGTCACGCGCGGCCGTGTGCGGGACGTCGTGAAGGAGATCTATGAAGCCTCCGGCGGACAGGCCAACCGTGTTCGGGGCCTGCTCTCGCAGCTCTTCAACTATGCGATCGCCGAGGAGCGCGTCGCGGTGAATCCGGTCACGCACGTGGCTCGTGTCTCGCAGGTCGAGGCGCGTACACGCACCCTGACCGACGACGAGCTGAAACGCCTCTGGAGCGGACTGCAGGACAGCGAAGGGTTGGTGATCAGGGACAGGAAGGCCGGGGAGAAGGTGCTGATCAGCCGGCCCGTGCGCATCGCGATCGAGCTTGCGATGTTCACCCTGCAGCGTCGCGGGGAGATTTCGGGCATGCGCCGCAACGAAGTGGATCTGGTCCGCAAGACCTGGCTTGTCCCGGCCGAGCGCGCCAAGGGTCGCGTGGAACACTTGGCGCCGCTCTGCGATCGCTCCGTGGCCTTGATCGAGGCAGCGATCGGGCTTCAGGACAAGCGGCGGAAGGGGGCGAGCCCATTCGTTTTCCCATCTCCGCAGTCAAACGACGCGCCCATCGAACCCGCCGCACTCAGCCATGCAATGGCGGACATGACGACCGCGCTCGGGCTCGACGACGTTCGCCTCCACGATCTGCGTCGCACCGGGGCGACGGGGATCGCGGCGATCGGCGTTGCGCCCCATGTCGTTTCCAAGATCCTCGCGCACAAGGATGGCGGGGGCGGCGCAGCGATCACCGCGCGCCATTACAACCTCTACGCCTATGTGGCTGAAAAGCGCGATGCGATCGACCGCTGGAGCGCGCACCTGTGTGCGCTTCTCGAAATGCGTGACCAGGCGCCCGGCCCCAAACAGAGCGACGCCGCGCCGCGGCCGCCCGCCACCGCGCTCGGCCCCGAGCGGTTGTGGACGGACTTGGTCGAAGGCGAATACGACCCGCGCTCGCCAGCGGAACCCGCAGATCGCCTTTGGACCGACTTGGTCGGGTCCTAGACGTTTGCAGGCCGGGCTTCCCCGAACCCCGCCTCGCGCGGGTAGACGCCTGGTCAGAGGCTAACGGCTCGAGCCTCTTTCTCGAAGGGTCGCAGACACCCCTTCAGCAGCGCAATCTGCGCGTCAGGCGCGAGACCATCCCGAAGCGCCATCATCGCGACGCCGGTGACGCCGGCCGTAACCAGACCCGAGACGGCGTCGGCGTCCCGCACGTCCTCACGCGTTGTCGCGCTCGTCACCAACCGTGTGAGCCGTGCTCGCCACGCCCGACTTCGACGATCGACGAACCGACCGACCTCGCGATCGCGCGAAGCGAGGGTCCAACAGCTTGTCCACACGCGCCAATGCTCCCGGCCCGCCTCGGAGATCGGCAGCGCACAGGAGAGGACAGCCTCCAACGCGTCGCGCGCCGGCAGCCTACGCTCGATCTCATCCATCTCCTCGAGTATGGCGCCGCCCGTCTCTTGGATCGCATCCAGGAGAAGCTCCTGCTTCGTGGGATAGTAATGGACGATGCGACCAAGGCTGCATCGCGACGCGGCGGCGACAGCTCGAAACGTGAATCCCTCGAGTCCACTTTGCGCGAGCACATGGAATGCCGACGTGGCCACTGAAGCCTTGCGACCCTGGAAGTGCGAATTCAGGCTCACCGACAAGTGCCCCTTGGTGGAGTGCCATCAACCACCCAGCTCATAAGCCGTAGCGACCCATTCGAGGACTTGGTCATCGACGTCCGCCAAGTCTTGTATGAGGAGTTCATTGTGCCACCGGTTCGCCGAGACACGCTCCACTTTACGAATGCGGTTGCTCTCGATCGGAGTGGCCGTTCGGATCACGAGGAGCAAACCGCCTTGACGGGGATGAACGCCTGCGAAGGCCGAGCGGCGGACGAGGTGGATGGAATTCGCCTCGACCAGCTCCTCAACCGGCCCCAAGCGCGCAATGCGGCCACGTAGCGCTTCGTAGATTCGAAGCGACGGAGGGATAGCGCCAAGCACGCTAGAAGGTCCCGGCATGACGGAACGAGGCCGGAACATTTACAGGCTGTTGGGTCAACAGTAGCTCCCTAATCTGGAACGTTGTGCGACCAGGGCCTGATCTAGACCCGCGCTGGGCGCGGGGTCGATCAACACTCGCTTCCCCTCGTGCTTCAGCCAATCCATCCCCGTTCCCGCGTCAACAGGCACGTCCGCCATGCCACATCTGGAAGGTCGGCGGCGACGCAGGCCGCCACGGCTCAATGTCGAACCCCCTCGTGGGCGAGGATCGAGCAGGCCAAGGTTGCCCGGTCCGTCGAGTCGCAGCCATTCCAGGCCCTGCTCGAGGTCGAGGAGTCGGGCCTGCCGCCGCGCCAACGGCCCTGGTCTGTCGCCGACCGCAAATTCTTTCGCGGGTTGGCCCACGACGATGGCAAAGCTGGTGAGGTCGCCCTCGTCCCCCGGAAGCGTGGTGGTCTCCCAGATCGCCGGGAAGAACCGCAGGGTGTCGGTTGGGCCGGTCGGTCGCCACTTGACCGCCCAGCCCTGTGTTGGCGTGCGCCGGCCGCCCTCCGCGCCGGGCCCGTAGACGATGAAGCTGGTGAACGGGGCCAAGGCGCGCCGCCACCGGTAGGCGTCAAGGTAGGCGTGCCGGGACTCCAAGGATTCCAGGCGCGCGAGCGCGCTTACGACCCGCCATTCGGAGAGCGCCCCATGATGAAAGGAAGGGACCAGCCACCAGCGGGCGATGAGCAGCCGCAGACCCGCCTCTGGCGCGGCCGGATCGCGCGGGACGAGGAGTGGCGCGGGATCGCCGTGTCGCACCGCGATCTCACCACCGGCCAGAAGGCTCTGCTCGGCCGGTCCGAGACCCGCCGACTGGGGACCCAGGGCGAGCCGCATGTCCGCGTTCAGCCGATACTCGTCGCACATGCCCCTTCGCTCCCCCAAGCCTGTCCGCTCGACACCTCATGGCGAGGCGCGCCAATCGGCGGCTGTCGCGACATGGAGTTCGACGAGATCCAGGTACCTCTGGCCCTGGATCTGGATCATGGCCCGCCGGGCCCGGCTCAGCGTCCGCTGCGCCCGCGCGACGTCGATCGAGGGCCCGCCGCCAAGCCGGTACGCCGTCTCGGCGTCGCGCAGCCCAGATTCCCCGGCCGCGATCGCCCGTTGCAGGCTCTCGATGCCGCCCTCGTCGCTCGCAAGCGCAGCTAGCGCGTCTGAGACCTGGACGAACGCGCGCAGCACCGTCTGTTGATAGCGGCTCTCGGCGATCCGCAGGTCCGCCTCCGCGGCGTGGCGGCGGGCCTTCAGAACGCCGCCGTCGAAGAGCGGCGCGGCAAGGGAAGGACTGAGGCTCCAGCCCGAAGCCGATGAGGCGAAGAGGTCGCCCTGACGGATGGCGGTCTGGGTGAAGTCGGCGCTGAGCACGACGTTCGGGAACTGGTTGGCCCGGGCGACCCCCACGGCTGCGGTGGCTGCGTGAAGATCTGCCCCGGCGGCCAAGATGTCCGGCCGCGAGGCCGCAAAGGAAGGTTGCAGCGTCGCCAGGTCCTGAGCCGAGATGTCCCGGCAGCACTCCGCCTGCAAGGCGTCGGCCGCGGCCAACATCGTCGGCAAAAGGCGCGCGCGCGGCGCCCGTCGGGGCGCGCGCGCCACCTGCGTCGATCGGCCGGATCGGGTGGCAGCGCGGCCGGGCCGCTAAGCGCCGGGCAGTCCACCGCCTTCCAAAGCGCGAGAGGGCTGATTTTGAGCCTGCGCGGAAGCTCGATTTGGGTCTGGTCGTCCTGCTGCCTAGGCACGACACCACCCGTCGCGTCGAGCCCGTCAGCCGCAAAGGGCGTATTCGCGCGTCGAAGAGCTCGCGAATGAGAAGGGTCATTTCGACGAACAGCAAGCCTGTGTCGAAGCGCCGGACCGCCGCCTCGGCGTCGCGCTCGCTGCGTCGCCAGTACGCATTTGCGTCCTTATCCCCGTATCGGAAATGGCCATTACGACAGAGCCGGCGTCAATTCATCCTAGACTGCGTCATGCTGCCGCGCGGCGTCGCAGGCCCAAAAAGAGAAGGACGCGCCGGAGCGCGTCCAGGTGCTCAAGCAGAATCTCTGCTGAGGGGAGACGCGAATGAAGCTGTATTAGACGTTACTAGTCAAGGGGCGCTGCCCCGTTGGCCGACGACACGATGCGGGTTGGCTTCCGCCGGGGCGCCGGGAAAGGATGCGGATATCCCGGATGAGGAGCGCATGTTGACGACACCGGCCCAACCCGACTTACCCGACGCCGCGTACCTGCAAGCGGCGGTCGCCGCCGCACCGTTCCACCGCTGGCTGAGCCTGAAGGTCGTGCGCATCGATGCGGATGGCATCGAACTCGCCATGCCGTGGCGCGAGGAGCTCATCTCGAACCCTAAGCGCCGGACCGCCCACGGCGGGATACTAGCTTCTCTCGTTGATCTTTCAGGCTTTTATGCGCTCCTCGCCGCCGGCTTGGTGGTGCGAGCCACGGCGGACCTGCGGGTCGACTACCATCGCCCCGCGGCGCCTGGAAACCTCCGCGCACGGAGCTGGATCGTCAAGACCGGCTCCCGTATCAGCGTGGCGGACACTGAGGTCCTTGATGAAGATCGCGTCCTGCTCGCGAGCGGTCGCGGCGCCTACCTGATGGACTGACGACTCCAAGGTTCCGTCGCGGGAATAAGCCCGTCGCGGCCTGGAGACATCCTCTCCACGCTGTGGGGCCACGCTCAGGCCGAACGCTCTCTCGGCCGAGCTGCTGACCTATCGCCACGGCCCGCCTTATGTAACTCTCATCACTGTTTTTGTGGAAACGGAGCGCACCATGGTCAAACCGGTGACCGTCACCTTCCGCGGCGATGAGGGCCTTACGCTTGAGGCCGACACCTATGGTGATCCTGTTCGCGGTACAGTGCTCCTGGCGCACGGCGGCGGCCAGACCCGGCATGCTTGGGCCAGGGCCTGTGCGAGCCTCTCCGCATCCGGCTGGCGCGCGGTCGCGATGGACCTTCGAGGGCATGGGCAAAGTCAGTGGTCGCCCTCGGGCGACTATCGCATCCAGCGTTTTGCGGGAGACCTCGTCCAAGTCGCCGAACAGCTGGGGGGCCGCCCGGCTTTGGTGGGCGCATCGCTGGGCGGCATCGCGGGGATGGTTGTGGAAGCCATGGCTGCACCCGGAACCTTCTCGTCGCTGACACTCGTCGATGTCACTCCGCAGATGGAGCCGGCAGGGATAGCCAAGGTTATGGGCTTCATGGGCGAGCGCGCGAGTATCGGATTTTCCGATCTCGAAGACGCCGCTGATTTCATCGCCAACTACCTGCCTCATCGGCCTCGCCCGAGAGATCTATCCGGCCTTGCCAAGAACCTTCGACTGCATCCCGACGGCCGCTATCGCTGGCATTGGGATCCTCGGTTCGTCACGAGCGTGGCGGAGAGTCGAGCCTCGTACGCTACCGGCTCCTTCCAGGAACAGCTCGGCGCTATCGACACTCCGATCCATTTGATACGCGGGAGCATCAGCGAGCTTGTCTCGCGCGAGGCGGCCGACGCCTTCCTGGCGGCCGTTCCACACGCTCACTTCACCGATGTCGAAAACGCAGGCCACATGCTGGTGGGCGATCGCAACGACATCTTCGTCGATGCGGTCCTCGATTTCCTGAAAGACATTGATGTCCACTGACGTGACCCCCGTTTCTCATCCAGTCGTAACGAGAGTCCTGGGTTGATCTGAGCCGTGCTCGGCGGGGGTTGCAAGAGGCCGGCGCGCGGAGACAT
>NZ_MEEX01000010.1 GCF_001724605.1 Phenylobacterium sp. SCN 70-31 | reverse complement strand
GACGCGGAAGGCGAAGCTGCGCTTTCCGCGCCCTTCCGCGTTTTCCGCGGTCCCATGACCGAGCCTCCGCTCCCGCGGAGGCTCAGGCCCCTTCCGTGTTTTCCGTGTCTTCCGTGGTTCCAGACAGACCCAGAGACCGACGCCCCCGCCGTCCCGCCCACGCCGTCCCGCTCAGCCGCCCGTCGCGGCCACGCGCCAGATGACGTCGCCCACGTCGTCGGCCACCAGCAGGGCGCCGCGGCCGTCCACCGCCACGCCCACCGGGCGGCCCTGGATCTTGCCGTCCGCGTTCAGGAACCCGGTCAGGAACTCCTGCGCCGGCGTCTGCGGCCGGCCGTCGGCGAAGGGCACGAACACCACCCGATAGCCGGCCAGCGGCTTGCGGTTCCACGAGCCGTGCTGGCCGATGAACGCCCCGCCCCGGTAGGCCGCCGGGAACGCCTCGCCCCGATAGAAGACGAGGCCCAGCGAGGCGGTGTGCGCGCCCAGGCCGTAGTCCGGCTTCAGCGCCGTGGCCACCAGTTCGGGACGTTCGGGCGTCACCCGCTTGTCCACGATCGTGCCCCAGTAGCTGTAGGGCCAGCCGTAGAAGCCGCCGTCCCTGACGCGGGTGAGGTAGTCCGGCGGCAGGTCCGGGCCGATCTCGTCGCGCTCGTTGACCACGGTCCACAGCGCGCCCGTCGTCGGCTCGAAGTCGAGGCCGTTGGGGTTGCGCAGGCCGCTGGCGAACACCCGCGCCTGCTTCGTCGCCAGGTCGTATTCCCAGACGGCGGCGCGGCCGGTCTCGGTCTCCAGGCCGTTCTCGCCGATGTTGGAGTCCGAGCCGACCGTCGCGTACAGCCGGGCGCCGTCCGGACTGGCCATCACGTTCTTGGTCCAGTGGTGGTTGCGCGGGCCGCCGGGCAGGTCGAACACCGGCGTCCCGGCGCCCGTCACCGACGTCTGCCCGGGCTGATAGGGGAAGCTGACGACGCCGTCGGCGTTGGCCACGTACAGCGTCTCGCCCACCAGGGTCATGCCGAAGGGCGACTTCAGGCCGTGGGCCGCGCCCTGGGCGAAGGTGGTCTTGGTCTCGGCCACGCCGTCGCCGTCGGCGTCGCGCAGCAGGGTGATGCGGTCGGCGCTGGGCGTCGTCGCGCCGACCCGCGACATGAGCAGCTTGGCGGCCCAGGCGCGGACGCCGCCTTCCTTGATCTCCTTGGGCGGAGCGGCCGCTTCGGCCACGAGGACGTCGCCGTTGGGCAGGGCCAGCATCCAGCGGGGATGGTCCAGGCCGTCGGCGAAGCGGGTGACGGTGAACCCCTCGGGGGCCGTGGGCTTCGCCGTCCCGGCCCAGCCCACCACCTCCGGCACGCCGATCTGCGGCAGCAGGCCCTTGTGCGGCGGCGGGATCGTCGGGTCGGGGCCGAAGCCGGCGAACGGGTCGCTCGACCCCGGCGACGAGCAGCCCGCCAGCAGCACCGCGCAGGCCGCCGCCGCGGCGGCTCCGAGCGCGGTCTTCGTCGTTCGAGAGGGGCTCATCGGGCGTCTCCGGGTCGTCTGTGGCGCGACGCTGACGCGTGTCGGCCATTGCGTCCACCACGGAAAGGCGGTGTGCTCCGCGCCAAGGAAACCGGCCGCCGGCGCGGCGAAGGGGAGGGGACTATGGCGGACGGTGTCGTCGAGGGCGTGACCCACGATCGCTACGCGGCGGTGCGCGACGTGTTCGAGGCCAACCTGGCGTCTGGCGCCGACCTGGGCGCCTCGTTCTGTGCCACGGTCGAGGGCGAGACGGTGGTCGACCTCTGGGGCGGCTGGGCCGATCCGGCGAAGACCCGGCCCTGGACGCGGGACACCATCGTCAACGTCTACTCCACCACCAAGACCATGACGGCGCTGGTCGCGCTGCTGGTCGCCGACCGGGGCGACCTCGACTTCGACGCGCCCGTGGCCCGCTACTGGCCCGAGTTCGCCGCCGGCGGGAAGGCCGAGGTCAAGGTCAGCCACCTCATGAGCCATTCGGCCGGCCTCTCGGGCTGGCAGGAGCCGATCACCCGGGAGGACCTCTACGACTGGGAGAAGATGACCCGGCTGCTGGCCGCCCAGACGCCCTTCTGGGCGCCCGGGACCGCGCCCGGCTACCACGCCCTGACCCAGGGCTATCTGGTGGGCGAGGTGATCCGGCGCATCACCGGCAAGTCGCTGGGGACCGTCTTCCGCGAGGAGATCGCCGAGCCGCTCGGCGCCGACTTCTGGATCGGGCTGCCGGCGTCCGAGGACGGCCGCGTGGCCGAACTGGTCCCGCCGGCGCCGGGTACGACCCAGGCCGAGGTGCGCGGCCAGACCGAGATCCAGCGCAATATGGCCAACAACCCCGGCATCCATGTGGACGAGACGAAGACCCGCGCCTGGCGCGGCGCCGAGATCCCGGCGGCCGGCGGCACGGGCAACGCGCGCTCGGTCGCGCAGGTGCACGCCATCCTGGCCAACGGCGGCGTCGCCCAGGGCCGGCGCTTCCTGAGCGAGGCGGGCTGCCGCAAGGCGCTGGAGCTGCAGATCGAGGGCGAAGACCTCTGCCTGGCCGGCCCGGCGCGCTTCGGGCTGGGCTTCGGCCTGGCGGGCGGCGTGGTCCCGCTGCCCAACCCCAACGCGATGTACTGGGGCGGCTACGGCGGCTCGCTCATCATCATCGACATGGACGCCCGGACCACCTTCGCCTACGCCATGAACCGTATGGTCGGCACGACCCAGGGCGACACCCGCGCCTTCGGCCTGGCGATGGCGATGTGGGCCGCGCTGGGGATCGGCTGACCGTGAACCTTATGAAGGCTGTTTGCTCGGGACCGGGCTGAGAGGCGGCTCCAGCCATTGCAGCCACTTGCGTCGCACGGCCGCCTCGGGGTCGATGCCGAAGCGGCGGCAGTAGAGCAGAAGCTGGCACAGGACGTCCGCGGCCTCGTCGGCCCGATCGTGCTCGCAGGCCTCGCCCCGTCCACGGCTGGAGAGGCGCAGATGCGCCTGGGAGAGTTCGCCGAGCTCCTCCTGGAGCTTCAGCAGGTACCAGTCGTCGTCGCGGGCGATCCCGTACTTGCCGGCGTAGATGTCCGAGATGCGCGCCGCCGACTCCGAGACTTCCGAGAGGGTCAGCGGCGTCTTCATGGTCAGACCGCGATGGGGGCCGCGATGGAAGGGTGGGCGGTGTAGCCCGTCAGCTTGAAGTCCTCGAACTCGAAGGCGAAGAGGTCGTCCCGGTCGGCCACGTGCATCACCGGAAGGGGCAGGGGCTCGCGCGAGAGCTGCAGCTTCGCCTGATCCAGGTGGTTCAGGTAGAGGTGCGCGTCACCCAGGGTGTGGACGAACTCGCCCGGCTCCAGGCCCGTCACCTTGGCCACCATCAGGGTGAGGAGGGCGTAGCTGGCAATGTTGAACGGGACGCCCAGGAACACGTCGGCCGAGCGCTGGTAGAGCTGGCAGCTCAACCGACCATCGGCCACGAAGAACTGGAACAGGCAGTGACAGGGCGGCAGGGCCATGTCCTCGACCTCGGCGGGGTTCCAGGCCGAGACGATGTGGCGACGGCTGTCGGGGTTGGTCCTGAGGCTCTTCACCACGCCAGCGATCTGGTCGATCACCTGGCCGTCCGGCGCCGCCCAGGATCGCCACTGCTTGCCGTAGACCGGCCCCAGCTCGCCCGACGGATCGGCCCATTCGTCCCAGATGGAGACCCCGCGCTCCTGAAGCCAGCGGACGTTGGTGTCGCCGCGGAGGAACCAAAGCAGCTCCAGGATGATGGACTTGCGGTGCAGCTTCTTGGTGGTCAGCAGCGGGAAGCCGCGAGACAGGTCGAAGCGCATCTGCCGCCCGAAGACGCCCAGGGTGCCCACGCCGGTACGATCGCCGCGCCGCGCCCCGTTCTCCAGGATATCGGCCAGCAGGTCGAGATACTGGCGCTCGGGATGGTCCGGGGCGGCCTCGTATGGTGCGGCGATGGCGGCATGGGCGTTCATCACGGACGAGCGTCGGTGATTCGTGTGACGCCGGATAGCGCTTCGATCCCCGCGATCCACAGCGCAGAGCCGGGCGTCCACATGAGCTGGCGTCGAAACGGGCCGGAGAGTTTCAGCCCGCGAAGCCGCCTTCGTCCAGGAACGCCTGCTCTTCCGGGGTCGTCACGCGGGCGAACGCCGGGTTGCGATGGGGGAAGCGGCCGAAGCGGGCGATGATGTCACGGTGGATCTCATGCCACTTCACGGTCTCGGCGTCGCCAAGGTCCCGAGCCAGCTCCAGGCCGTATTCCTGGTCGGCCAACGTCTCGGAATGCTGGAAGGGTAACAGGAAGAATTGCCGGAGACCCGCCTCCACGTCCCGGTGCCAGCCGCGTTCGGTGGCGCTGCGGGCGATGGCCAGCGCCTTGGGGTCGGTGGCGAAGGCATGGGCCGAGTTCCGGTAGAGGTTGCGCGGGAACTGGTCGAGCAGGATCAGCAGGGCCAGCGCGCCGTCGGGGGTTTCGGCCCAGCGGTCGTACTCGCCCCGCGCCGCGATGTGATGGACGGGCTCGAACTTCAGCCGGATCGCGGCGTCGAAGCGCGCGTCGCGGGCGAACCACTTCTGCGGCCCGGCTGAACGCCAGAAGGCGAGTACGTCGTTGGGTGTCGCGGCCAAGGGGACATCCTTTCTTCAACGCCTGAGGTGGCGCGATCCGTCGCGCCGTTCAAGGATGGTTCACCCTGACCCTGCGCATCGTCCTTGCTGAAGGGACTTCGGGCCGCCGTCTGGCGTCCCAAGACGGACGATGAAGAGCATGAAGACGACCATGACGGCCCTGGCCGTCGTTTTGGCCGCCGCCACGGCCGTTCCGGCCTTCGGCCAGGAGCGCGGAGATCGTGGCGGTCGCAGCGAGCGCATGGAACAGCGCGGCGGCCCCGGCCGAGACGGCGGGTTCCGGGCGCAGTCCGGGCGTGAAGGGCCCCGCCGCGACGCTGTCACCGGCGAACGGTCCGGTCGATCCGGCGGCGAATGGCGTGGTGGAGACCGCGGTGGAGATCGGGGCGGACTCCGGGGCGAGGCGCCGCGCGCGACACCCGCGCCGCAGGCTCCGGCTGCGCCCCGCGCCGCCGAGCCGCGCGGTCGTGGCGACGCCCAGCGCCCGGACCGGCCCAGAGGCGAATGGAGCGGCGGCGAGCGGCGTGAGTGGAGCGGGCGTGACGGTCGCCCCGCTGAAGGTCGCCCCGCTGAGCGGCGCCCGGGCGATGGACGTCGGGACAACGACCGCGGCGGTCGAGACTGGGATCGGAGCGATCGCGGAGGTCGCGACTGGAACGGGCGTGGCGATGGTCGCGACCGGCGCGACTGGGACCGCCGAGACGACCGCCGCGACTCGGACCGTCGCAACTGGGATCGGCGGCAGGGCGACCGGCGCCATTGGGAACGTGGCCGTTATCCGTCGGTCTATTTCTCGTCGAACCGGTACCGGTACGACTGGCGGGCGCCCCGCGGCTTCTACGTGCGGACCTGGAGCTTCGGAGACTTCTATCCTCGGGACTGGTTCGGGCCGGGCTACTGGATCAACGACCCCTGGCTCTACGATCTGCCCCTGCCGCCGCCCGGCTTCGACTGGGTGCGCTCGGGACCGGACGCCCTGCTGATCGACCAGTACACCGGTCGTATCCTCCAGGTGGTGCGCAACGTCTTCTGGTGGTGATCAGCCGGCCTGGCAGGCGGCGCAGAGGCCGCGGGCTTCGAGGGTGACGGCGCGCACCGCATAACCCGTGGCTTCGGCCGCCGACATCGAGGGGCCGAGGTCCGGCTGGAACTCGGCCGCCTCGCCGCAGCAGTCGCAGATCAGAAAGGCCGCCACGTGGCCGCCCTCGATGCGGCAGGGGACGTAGGCGTTCAGGCTCTCGATGCGGTGCGCGAACCCCAAGCGTTCCAGGAACTCCAGGGCGCGGTAGACCGTGGGCGGCTTGGCGGGTTCGCCGCCGGCGCCGAAGGCGGCGATCAGGTCGTAGGCCTTCATCGGGGCGTCGGAACCCAGCAGAAGTTCCAGCACGCGGCGACGCGGTGCGGTGAGGCGCTCGTGCCGTTCGACGCACCGTCCCTCGGCGTCGCCCAGCGCCCGGCTGAGCGCCACGCCGGACAGCCCATGGTGCACGTGATGCTCGTGATGCTGGCAATCGCTCGCCATGTCTCTCCGCTATCTCCGATCCGCCCGCGCCGCAACGACTTGACGAGTCGTTATGTTATTTCATAACAGTTTGACCTTCTCGCAAGTCCTCTCCCGGGTCCACGATGTCGCGCGTCCAATTCTTCTCCGCCGCCGCCCTGACGGCGCTTCTCGCCGGTTCGGCGTCCGCACAATCCGCCGCGAACCCGGCCGCCGGTCCGCCGCGCGAAGTGGGCGAGGTGGTGGTCACCGCCGCGCCCTACGCCGTGACCCTCGACTCGGCGACCACGAGCGTCGACATCCTGAAGCGGGAGGATATCGACCAGGCGCCGGCGGGCGGCATCGGGGACGCCCTGGCGGGGGTGGCCGGCGTGCGGTCCAGCGCCTTCGGTCCCGGTGCGAGCCGCCCGGTGATCCGCGGCCTCTCCGGCCCGCGCGTGCTCGTGCTTTCGAACGGCCTGGGCCAGGTGGACGCCAGTGCGCTGTCTCCCGACCACGCCGTGGCCTCCGATCCCCAGGAGGCCGAGCGCATCGAGGTTCTGCGCGGTCCCTCGGCCCTGGCCTACGGCGGCTCGGCCATCGGCGGCGTGGTCAACATCATCGACGACCGTATCCCGACACGGCCGGTCGAGGGACTGTCGGGACGGATCCTGGGGTCGGGCTCCAGCGTCGACGACGGCTGGAGCGTGGGCGGCGCGCTCAAGGCCGGCGCGGGGCCCTGGGTCGTCACGGCCGACGGCCTGCGCCGGGAGACGAAGGACTATAAGGTCCCCACCTTCCCGGAATCCCGGCGCCAGTTCGCCGCCGAGGGCGAGGCCGACGAATGGCCCGGCAAGGTGGACTCGAAGGTCGAAAACACCTTCTCCAACCTCAGCGCCTACGGCGCGGGCCTCTCGTACGTGGGCGAGCGTGGTTACGTCGGCGTCTCGGTGAAGCGCACCCGGTCGGACTACGGCGTCCCCGGGCACGCCCATGCCCACGGCGGTCACGATCATGACGGCCACGACCATGATGATCACGATCACGATGACCATGACGAGGGCGAGGAGGAGGCGGTCAGCATCAAGCTGAGGCAGACCCGCTACGATCTGCGGGGAGAGACGCGGCTAGGCGCCGGGCCGTTCGAAACCCTCCGGTTCTCGGTGGGCTACGCCGACTACACCCACGTTGAACTGGAGGACGGGACGCCGGCCACGCGTTTCACCTCGGACGGATGGGAGAGCCGGATCGAACTCGTCCAGCCGGATCGCGACGGCTGGCAGGGCGCGGTGGGCCTCCAACTCCTGGGCCGGGACTTCGCCGCGGTGGGCGACGAGGCCTATGTGCCGGCCACCCGGACCAAGGAGTGGGGCGCCTTCACCCTGCAGAGGTTCGATCGCGACGCCTGGGGCGTCGAAGGCGGCCTGCGCCTCGAGCGCAAGGAGATCGACAGTCTCGTGGCCGACCGCGACTTCACCGGCGTCTCGGCGTCGGCGGGGGCGTTCCTGCGGCCCGCCGAGGGCCTCTTTGTTTCGCTGAGCGCCTCCCGGACCGAGCGTGCGCCGGCGCAGGAGGAGTTGTTCGCCCAGGGCGCGCACCCCGCCACGCGCTCGTTCGAGATCGGAGATCCGACTCTGGGCAGCGAGGTCTCGTACTCCGTCGACCTCACGGGGCATGTGGAGCGCGGCCGTTTCGAGGTGGACGCCCACCTGTTCGCGGTGCGCTACGACGGCTTCATCGACCTGCGCCCCACCGGCGCAGAGGACGACGACAGCGGCCTTCCGATCTTCGCCTACCGCCAGACCGACGCGACCTTCCATGGGGGCGAGATCGACGGGTCGTTCCGCGCCTGGGAGCGCGGCGAGCGCAGTTTCACGCTGCAGGGGACGGCCGACTACGTCCGGGGACGGACCGATCTGGGCCCGCCCGCCCGCATCCCACCCTGGTCGGTGGCCGGGCGCGGAATCTACGAGGCCGGTTGGTGGCGCGGCATGATCGAGGTGCGCCGGGTGGGCGGCCAGGATCGGGTCGCCGCGGCGGAACTGCCCACCAGCGGCTATACCCTGCTGAACGCCTCGCTCACGGTCCGGCCGCTGCGCGACCGGGGATTCAAGATCTTCCTGGAAGGGCGTAATCTGGGCGATGTCGAAGCCCGCGAGCACGCCTCGTTCCTGAAGGACATCGCACCGCTGCCGGGCCGCAACTTCAGGCTGGGCGTGGGCTACCGCTTCTGAAGGACGCCCGGCGCTTGGCCCCGAGGTCCAGCGCCAGGGCCTGAACACCGGGGCCTGATATCGGGGTAAACCCGAGCGTCAGGCCTCTTCGCTCTCGCTCGACGGCGGCGCGCCTTCGCCGGCGTCGAAGCTGCGCGGCGCGCGGCGGCGACGGGGACGGGCGGGTTTCTCCTCGGCGGCCCCTTCCGGCGCGGCGGCCGGCGCGCGGCTCGCGCGGAGGAAGTCCGGCAGGTCGCTGGAACCCCCGTCGGAGTCGCGCAGGACGGGGCCGCGCGGTTCCGGATTGCGGGGTTCCGCATTGCGCGGTTCCGGGGCGCGCGCCTCGACCGCAGCCTCGGCCTGCGGATTGATCACGGCCAGCGGGTCGCGCGGCTCACGCTCGGCGCGCTCGCTGCGTTCCGGACGCTCCGATCGCTCGGGCCGCTCCGATCGCTCGGGGCGTTCGCGGCGTTCGCCGTCCTCGCCGCGCGGGCGGTCGTCCCGGCGGTCCCGATCGCGATTGCGATCCCGGTCGCGCCAGCGGTCCCTGTCGCGACCTTCACGGCCGTCCCGGTCCCGGTTCTGATCCCGATCCCGACTCTGGTCCCGATTCTGATCTCGGTCCCGGTTCTGATCGCGGTCGCGGCGGGGTTCGCCGTCACGGGGCTGCCAGTCGCCCCGCTCGCGTTCCCGACTGCGGTCAACGCCATCCTGGCGGGCTTCGGGATTGTCATGCGCGCCGTCGTCGGCGGCTTCGGCCTGGGCCTGGGCGTTTTCGTCCTCGAAATCGATGTCGTAGCCCGAGGCGAACTGGTCTCGGCCGATGATCTCGCTGGCGGGCCGGTTGGGCTGGATGGCCCGGATGAGGCGGAAATAGTGCTCGGCGTGCTGGAGGTAGTTCTCAGCCAGCACGCGGTCGCCGGCCGAGCCGGCGTCTCGGGCGAGCTGCTGGTATTTCTCGAACACGTGCTGGGCGTTGCCGCGCACCTTGACGCCGTCGGGGCCGTTCGAATCGAACGCGCGGTTGGCGTTCTGCTGAGGCTTGCCGCCACCGCCGCCGCCACCCCGGTTCCGACCGCGCTGGCGCTTCATACCCTTGAAATCTCTCATATTTTAAGAAACCGTCCGGTTCTTCCCTAGCGCCTCTTCGGCGGCTTGGCTTTCCGCGTGGACGGGCCTCGGCCCGGTCAGTCCCCAAGAAAGCGAAAGTGTTCCCCGTCTTCCGCCCGGAAGCTCGCCAGCGAGAGGCCCCTGATGGTGAAGGCGTCACGCTTGTCGGGACGGGCGGGCGTCCTTCATGGGGACGCATCTACCTGCAACACCGACGGATTTGGGTGGAGACCAGACCTGATGTAGCGATTCAGGGCGTCGTTTCCAAGGTCTTTTTCTCACCGACCACCACGCGGTCGCGGTCGGCGAGGTCCCGGATCGTCTCGACGAAGACGGCGCCCGCCTCCCGGAACAGGGCCTCGACCGCGCTCTTCTGATCGTAGCCGATCTCCACCGCGAAGCGTCCGCCGGGCTTCAGCACGCGCAGAATCTCGGGGGCCAGGATGCGGTAGTGGTCCAGGCCGTCGGCCCCGCCGGCCAGCGCCAGTCGCGGCTCATGGTCGCGCACCTCGGGGTCGAGGGTCTCGATCACCTCCTCGGCGATGTAGGGTGGGTTGGCCACCACGAGGTCGAAGCCCTCGCTCTCGATCCCCGCCGTCCAGTCGCCGCGCAGAAACGCCGCCCGGCCGGCGAGGCCCAGGGATGCGGCGTTGTCGCGGGCCACGGCCAGGGCCTCTTCCGAGACGTCGATCCCCAGGCCGCGCGCCGCCGGTCGCTCGGCCAGCAGGGCCAGCAGGATCGCGCCCGAGCCGACTCCCAGATCCAGGATCCGCCACGGCGCCGGCTCGGGGAAGTCGCGCAGGGCGTACTCCACCACCGTCTCGGTGTCGGGCCGGGGCGTCAGCACGTCGGGCGTCACCCGGAGCATGATCTTCCAGAAGCCCTTGCGGCCCAGGATGTGGCTCACCGGCTCGCGCTTCTCCCGGCGCGAAACATAGTCCTCGAGCCGGGCGGCCTGTTCGGGCGTCAGCGGCCGGTAGGGGTCGCTCACGATGTCCACGCGGGTGGCGTCGGCCGCCGCCTCGACCAGCAGCCGGGCGTCGATGACGGGGCCGGGGACGCGGGCGGCCTCGAGGCGGGCCTTCGCGCCCTGCCAGGCCTGGAGCAGGTTCTGAGTCATGGGCGGGTCTCTGGACGGTCCTGCGGGGCCGTGGCCGCGTCGCCCACCGCCACGCGGCCGGCGACCGTCACATGGACGTAAACACCGCAGAGCATGTGGCCATAATGGTCGAAGAGGGCCTTCACCACCTCCTGGTCGCGCACGCCCGTGGCCGGGTCGACCTCGGTGGCGGCGCAACGGACGATGGGCTTGTAGACCTTGGCGCGCGCCCAGCCGACCATCAGCTCGCGGCCCTCCCAGGTGTTCTCGACCCAGGCTGGCCAACCCTCGACATAGAGGTTCCCGCGGAAGCGCAGCGGGTCGAGGTCCACGCCCATCTTCGCCGACAGGTCGCGCACGCTGGCGAGGTTGACGATCGAGACCTGGCCCAGAGGATGATCGGTGAAGCGGAAGCCGCCGCGGGCGTCCATCACCTTGAGGGGGCCGCGAATTTCTTCGGACGGCAGCACGTCGGTCAGCCACTCGGCGAAGGTGTCGCGGTCGGCTTCGGCGTCGAGCCGCCCCGACCAGGCGCCGACGCCCGGCGCCTCTGCGGTCATCACGCCCGACGCTTCATCCAGCCGCGTGCGGACTCTGGCCACCTCGGGAATGGCGGCCAGGACGGTGAACTTCTGCTTCGTCGTCCAGGCCGGCGCCGCGGGGTCGAAGCCCGAGGGACCGTTCTCCACCGCCCAGACCCGATCATGCGGAAATCCCTCGCCGGGCGCCAGATCCGCGTGGTCCAGCGCCTCGGGCGTGAAGCCCTTGATGGGGTGACGGAATATCGCCGCGATGTGCCCGCTCATGCAGGGCTTCTCGCCCAAACCCGCTCCAGCCTCAAGGCGCGATACGGATTCGAGGAAGGCAGATCAGCTTCACAACCATAGGAAGACATAGTTCCGGAAACATCTTCTGAGTTTAAACTTTTGATAAGTCGCGAGGCGCACGCTCAACGCGAAAAGGGCAGGAATGTCCGCATAAGGTGAGTGAGGAGTCATGTCGCGGAATTGCGTTTCGGCGGTGGTGGCCGCCATCGTCCTCGTCCCCGCCACGCTCTCCACGGCCCCGGCCTGGGCCGCGACGGCCACGGGATCGTTCCAGGTCAGCATGACGATCGAAGGCTCGTGCAGCGTGGCGTCCGCCACCACGCTCGACTTCGGCTCCCACGCCACGGTCGCGTCGAACGTCGATTCCTCGAGCACGATCGGGGTTCAGTGCACCAGCGCGACGCCCTATTCGATCGGCCTCAGCGCGGGGCAGGGCTCGGGCGCCACGGTCAGCAACCGGCTTCTCACGAGTGGGGGGGCGACCATCCCCTACACGATCTACCGGGATTCCAACCACACCCAGGTCTGGGGGGTGACCAACGCCGTCGACACCCAGGGTGGCACCGGCAATGGGGGCGTGCAGTCGTTCACCGTGTATGGGCGCGTCCCGCCGGTGGCGAGCCCGCCGGCCGGGGCCTACAGCGACACGATCGCCGTGACCGTGACTTACTAGGACCGCGGCGACATGCGGCGATCACCCCTGGCGGCCGTCCTGGCCCTCGCGGGCCTGATCTTCCTGCCGACCCCGGCCGCGGAGGCCGGCGCCCTTCGGGTCAGCCCGCTCAACCTCGACCTTTCGTCCCAGCGTCCGGCGGCCACGCTGACCCTGCGCAACGACGATGGCTCCCCGGTGAATGTCCAGGTGAGAGTGTACCGGTGGGCGCAGAGAGGGGCGCGCGAGGTCCTCACCCCGACCGAAGACGTGGCGGTCAGTCCTCCGATCGCGTCCATCGAGGCGCGTGGCGAACGTATCATCCGCGTCGTCGGCCTCGCCGTGCAAGGTCCGGGCGAGCGCGCTTATCGCGTGGTGGTGGATGAATTGCCGCCGCCGCCCGACGCCCAGGGACGACAGGTCCGCCTGCTGATGCGGCACTCCATACCCGTCTTCGTGACGCCGGCCGCGGCGACGGCGGCGCGACTGGAGCAACTCCAAATGTCGGCCCGGCGTGGCCCGGGCGGGTTGCTCCTGACGGCCGAGAATCGCGGCGCACGCCGTGTCCGGGTCGCCGATCTGAGGGTGCTGGACGCGACCGGGCAGGTGATTTCCGAGCGTCCGGGATTGCTGGGCTATGTCCTGGCCGGCGCCCAGATGGGCTGGGAACTGCCGGCCGCCACCGACACCGGCGCTCCATTCCGCCTCAAGGCCGAAACCGATGCGGGTTCGCTCGACATCACCCTCTCTCCGCGGCTCTAGCCTCGCGGCGGCGTGCTGGGCGCTCGCCGGCGCCGCCATGGCCGCCCCCGCGCCCGTGAAGCCCGAGACGGCGCGCCCCGAGGCTGGCATGAGGCTTCACCTCGACGTCTACCGCAACAGCGAGCCGACCGGTCTGATCGCGGCCTTTCGCCTACGGCCCGATGGGGAGCTTGTGGCGACGGTCGACGAGATCCGCGCGCTCGGCCTGGCTGCGCCGCCGGGGCTGGAAGGCGAGATCGCCCCGCGCAGTCTTCCAGGCGTGGACTATCGCTACGACGAACCCGGCCAGCGTCTGTTCGTCGTCGCGGACGCGCGCGCGGTGCTCCCGACGGTCATCTCGTTCAACACCACGCCGGCGCGACAGGCGCCCGCCCGCGACGCCGGCATGCTCGTCAACTACAGCCTGTCCGCATCAGCGGCCGACGATGGCGTTCGAGGCGTCTCGAGCGTGACCGGCGCGTTCGACGCGCGTGTGTTCGGCCGCTTCGGGCTGGCCGAGAACGCCCTGGTGGTGGCCGCGACGTCGGGCGGACGCTCGCAGGCCGTGAGGCTGGACACCCGATGGACCTACGACGACGTCGACCGCGCGCTGTCGTGGAGAGCGGGCGACCTGATCTCGGGTGGGCTGGCCTGGACACGTCCGTTGCGCCTGGGCGGTGTCCAGTTCCGGCGGGATTTCGGCACCCGCCCCGACATCGTGACCATACCCACGCCGGTCCTTTCGGCGACCGCGGCGGTTCCATCCATGCTGGAGGTCGCCATGGGGCCTTCGGTCCTCATGCTGCGGCGCGTTCCTGCGGGGCCGGTGGAGGTGACCGATCTGCCGATCCAGGGGCGGGGAGAAGCGCGCCTCGTCCTGCGCGATGCGTTCGGCGCGGAGCAGGTGGTCAGCGCCAGCTACTTCGCCTCTCCGCAACTCCTGCGCGCGGGGCTGGCGGACTTCTCCTTCGAGGCGGGCTTCGCACGCCGGGGATTCGGCCTGAGGTCGGCGGACTACGACGATCGGCTCCTGGTGTCGGCGACGGGGCGCTACGGGCTTTCCGACAATCTGACGCTCCAGGCCCATTCCGAGGCGGGGGGGAAGGTGGTGGCGCTGGGCGGCGGCCTCGTCCGCCGGTTCGGCGCGCTGGGGACAGCCTCGGCCGCTGCGGCGGCCAGCCGGCGGAGCGGCGCGGAAGGCGCTCTGTTCAACGTTGCGTTCGAGAGCCGGGTGAGCCGATACGCCCTGGCGGGTCAGGTCCAGAGAACGGTGGGCGACTACCGGGATGTCGCCGCGGAAACCGCCACGCGGGGCCTTCCCGGCCTGCTGGACGGCGGGCGGCAACCCCGGACCCTGGTTCAGGCGACGGCGTCCGGACCCCTCGAACTGGCGGTCTTCGAGCGCTGGGGCGGACTGCCGACGCTGGCGGTGACCTATGCGCTTCGCGACCCGTGGGGCGGGCCGAGGTACGAAATCCTCAATGGCTCGGTCAGCTACATTCTGCGCAACGGCTGGAATCTCCAGGCGGCCGCCTTCATCTCGCGCGCCCAGCGCCGGGAGCGGGGCGTGTTCCTCGCGGTCTCCGCGCCGCTCGGGTCGGCGCGGACCGCGAGCGCCGGGCTCGACCAGAGCCGGGGCCGGTCGTCGGCCTTCGCCGAGGTCCGGCAGCAGGAATCGATCGAGCCCGGCGGCGTCGGCTGGCGCCTGCGTGCGGATCGGGGACGCCGGTCGGGCGTCGCGGCGGAAGCCGCCTATCGCGGGGAGGTCGTTCGTGTGGCCGGTCGCGTTTCGCAGTACGGCGGGACCCGCGAGGCCGAGGTCCGGGCCGAAGGCTCCGTGGTCTGGCTGGACGGCCCCCTGGCGTCCGGAAGCCGCATTGACGGCGCGTTTGCGGCGGTGGACGTCGGAGTTCCCGGCGTGGGGGTCCGGCATCAGAACCGGCTCGTGGCCCGCAGCGATGCGGACGGTCGCGCGCTGGTGACCAACCTCGACGCTTACAGCGCCAACCTTCTGGCCATCGAGACCACCGACCTTCCCCTGTCCGCCCTCGCCTCCGTCACCCGGATCTCCGTCAGCCCGCCGTATGGCTCGGGTGTCCGGGCCGCGTTTCGGGTCACACCGGCCCCGCGGCAGGGCATGGTGTGGCTGCGGCTGCCCAGCGGCGCGGCCCCGCCCGCCGGAGCCCGCGCCCGGTTCGACGCCGGACCCTTCGATCGGGTGGTCGGCTACGACGGGCAGGTCTTCGTCGAGGACGCCGCGGCGGTCCGCGACATTCAGGTCGAGCTGGGCGCCGGCGCGCTCTGCATCGCGACCCTAACCGCAACAGACCCGGAGACGTTTCATGGCGCGATCCTGGAATGCCGCTAGCTGGCGCAGGCTGGCCATCGTTGTCGGTGGCCAGGTGGTCCTGGCGATCCTGGGCGGCGGGGCGGCGTGGGCGCAGTCCTGCACGGTCGAGGTCTCGGACGGTGATTTCGGGACGGTCAACGGGCTGGCGGGGGGGACGGTCAACACCACGGCGACCCTGTCGTTCGCCTGCACCGGGCTCACGCCGGTCGTTCCCGTGACCCTGTGCCCGAACATCGGCCCGGGATCGGGCGGCGACGACGGCTCGGGCGGCCGGCGCCTCACGGGGCCGGGCGCGCCGCTGGCGTTCCAGATCTACCAGGACGCCGCGCGCAGCCAGCCGTGGGGCTCCTCGTCGTTGCTGGCTTTCGGTGAGGTTCCGACGATCACCCTGATTCCGGGCCTCTCGGGGCGGGTCAACACCACGAGGACGCTGTACGGCCGGGTGACCGTCCCGGCGACGACTCAACCCGGCGCCTACGCCTCGACGTTCGCGAACCAGAATTTCTTCTGGGGCCTGAACCTGCTCACCTGCGCCGGGATCACCATCGGCACAGCGATCCCACCCCCCGCCTTCACGTTCCGGGTCGACGTCGCCCCCAGTTGCACGGTCTCGGCCACCCTGCTCGACTTCGGGCCGGTCGGCCTCCTTTCCGCGCCGGTTTCGGCTCAGAACACGGTCAGCGTCCGCTGCACGCCGGGCACGCCCTATTCCGTAGGACTCGGGCCGGGACTCAACGGGTCGGGGCCCACGGCGCGGCGGCTGGCGAAGGGGGCGGAACGGGTGACCTACGGCATCTACAAGGATGCGGCGGCGACCCAGCCGTGGGGAGAGGCCGCCCAGGGCGCTTCGGCGGTGTGGTCGGGAACAGGGTCCGGGGCCACCCAGACCTACACAGGCTATGGACGCGCCCCCGCCCAGACGACGCCCTCGCCGGGCGAGTACGTCGATACGGTGGTGGCGACGATCACCTACTGATCCGCGGCCGGCCGCGGTCGAAAGGCCGCAGATCGGCCCGGCCGGCGGAACGCCGCCGCCGGAGGCGGGTTTCAAGGTCGCCATGACGTTGCAGAGAATGGCTCGAATGACGGACGCTCAGCCCGCCGTCGGCGCGGGGTCCCCATCGCCCCGCGGGGTCGAGCCGGAGGAATTCGAACGCCGGGAGCCCGGCCGCGGCCGCACGGCCGAGCGGCCGCTGCACATTCCCTGGCGAGGATGGCGCGACATCCTGTGGCGCGTGGGGCGGGAGTTCGGCGACGACAAGCTGACGGTGGTGGCCGGAGGCGTCACCTATTTCACCCTTCTGGCCATCTTTCCGGCCCTGGGTGTCTTCGTCTCGCTCTACGGCCTGATCGCCGACGTGGGCGCGGTGCAGGCGCAGCTCGCGCAGCTGTCGGTCATTTTCCCGCCCGAGGCGGTGAGCCTGCTGGGCGAGCAGATGATGCGACTGGCGACCGGACGGGCCGCCGGCCTTTCGTTGGCCTTCCTCGTCAGCCTCCTGCTCTCGCTCTGGAGCGCGGGCGCGGGAATCCGGGCCCTCGTGGACGGCCTGAACGTGGCCTATGGCGAGACCGAGAGCCGCCCCTATCTGTTGCGGACGGCGGTCACCTACGCCTTCACCCTGGTCCTTCTGCTCTTCCTGGGCGTGATCAGCGCCGTCCTGGTGGCCGCGCCGATGGTGCTGGCGGCGTTCGGGATACGCGAAGGCCTGCTGGTCGCGGCGCGCTGGCCCCTGGTCTTCCTGGTCGCCGCCGGCTGTTTCGCCATCGCCTACCGCTACGGCCCCAGCCGCCGGCCGGCGCGCTGGCGCTGGATCGCGCCCGGCGCGATGACCGCGGCGGCGCTGTGGATCGCCGGCTCGGCGGGCTTCTCCTGGTACCTGAACCATATCGCGCGGCTGGATGTGACCTATGGCTCGCTGGGCGCCGCGATCGCCTTCATGCTGTGGGTGTGGGTCTCGGTGCTGATCGTTCTGCTGGGCGCCGAACTCAACGCCGAGATCGAGCACCAGACCGCCCTCGATTCGACAGTGGGGCCGGCGAGGCCGCTGGGCGAGCGTGGCGCCGTCGTGGCCGACGACGTCGGCCGCAGCTTCGGCGGTCTTCGCGAGGGCGCCCGTCAGGCGCGTGAGGCGGCCCGCCGCCTCAGGCCAGCTCGTCCTCCAGCGCCGCCAGACGCGCCGCCTGATCCTCGGCGATGAGCGGGTCGATGACGTCGTCCAGCGCCTCGCCCTCGATGACCTTCGACAGGTTGTAGAGCGTCAGGTTGATCCGGTGGTCGGTCACCCGCCCCTGCGGGAAGTTGTAGGTGCGGATGCGTTCGGACCGGTCGCCCGATCCCACCTGGCTCTTCCGGGCCTCGGAGCGGGCGGAATCGATCGCCTCGCGCTGCATGTCGTACAGCTTGACCTTCAGCGCCTTCATCGCCCGCGCGCGGTTCTGATGCTGCGACTTCTCGGAACTGGTGACCACAATGCCGGTGGGCAGGTGAGTGATGCGCACGGCCGAGTCGGTCTTGTTGACGTGCTGGCCCCCGGCGCCGGACGAGCGGTAGGTGTCGATCCGCAGGTCCTGGTCGCGGATCTCGATCTCCACCTCCTCGGGTTCGGGCAGGACGGCGACCGTCGCGGCCGAGGTGTGGATGCGCCCCTGCGCCTCGGTGGCCGGCACGCGCTGGACCCGGTGGACGCCGCTCTCGAACTTCAGGCGCCCGAACACGCCGTCGCCGGTGATCGAGGCCACGATCTCCTTGTAGCCGCCCATCTCGCCCTCGGAGACGGAGTCGATCTCCACCCGCCAGCCGCGGCCCTGGGCGTAGCGCTGGTACATGCGGAAGAGGTCGCCGGCGAACAGGGCCGCCTCGTCGCCCCCCGTACCCGCCCGGACCTCCAGGATGGCCGAGGCGTTCTCATCCCGGTCCTTGGGCGCGAGCAGCAGGGCCACCTCGCGCTCCAGAACGGGCAGCCGTTCCTTCAGCGCCTCCAGTTCGTCACGGGCCATCTGGGCCATCTCGGCGTCGCCGGAAGCGGCCATCTCCTCCAGTTCGGGCGCCTCGGCGCGAGCCTTCTCGAGCGTGGTGACCGCGTCGGCCACCGGCTTCAGCTCGGCGTGCTCCTTCGACAGCCGGACGATCTCGGCGCCGTCCGACGCCGCGCCCATGCGCGCCTCGATCTCGCGGAAGCGGTCGAGCACCTGGTCGAGCCTGGCCTGGGGGAGTCGCAACGTGGTCGGGTCCTTCGGAGGGCGCTGTCTCTACCCGAGCCGCCGCGTCACGACAAATCCGGTCTAAGATGGCGGCGGGAGGACACGTCATGTTCCACGAGGGCAACCGGGCGCTTCAGGACGCCTTCGGCAGCCGCCCCCTGGCCGACCGGCTGGCGGAGAAGCTGCGCCACGACCGTTTCACCGAGGCGGAGGCGGCCTTCATCCAGGCCCAGCCCTTCTTCTTCCTGGCGACCGCCGACGCCGAAGGCCGGCCCGACTGCTCGTTCAAGGGGGGCGCGCCCGGCTTCGCGCGCGTGGCCGCGCCGGACCTGCTCGTATTCCCCGACTACGACGGCAACGGCATGTTCAAGAGCCTGGGCAACATCGTGGCCAATCCGCACGTGGGCCTGCTGTTCATCGCCATGGGCGAGCGGCCGGGCCGGCTTCGGGTCAACGGCCGGGCCGAGGTGGTCCGCGACGATCCCCTGATGGCGGGCATGCCGGGCGCCCAGCTCCTGGTGCGGGTGACGCCGGTCGACATCTTCCCCAACTGCCCCCGCTACATTCCCGACCTGGCCCGCGGCGAGGCCTCGCCCTACACGCCCAGCGAGGACGCCCCGCCGGTGGAGCCGGCATGGAAGGCCTGGCCCGACTTCGCCGATGTGGTCCCGCCGCGCCGGGCCTGAGGCGTCCCGCAAGAAAAAAGCCCCCTCCGTCGCCGGAGGGGGCCTTCGCATCTCTGCGTCGTCGTCGATGGAATCAGGCGCGCTCGCCGGTCAGCGCGGCGTTGCCGAACATGCCGAGCTTGCAGTTGCCGGTCATCTTGTCGCCGTCGACCTTGGCGGTGAATTCGAGCTTCATCGGCATCGGGTTGGTGATGTCGGTGCTCCAGGTCAGGGTGTCGCCGTCGACCTTGCCGGTCACTTCCTGCGCGCCCATCTCGCTGTCGACCTTGCCGGTGAAGCTGTCGCCGCTGGTGGCGATGCTCACCGCCATGGTGCGCGCGCCCATCGGCGTGTTGATCGTGACTTTCCAGTTGCCGTCCGCGGACATTCGTTCCTCCCTGGGAAATGGAGCGCCACCTAAACGCGTCTGGTCTCGCCGCGCAAGAGTGACGCAGGCGTCATTTTTGTGTCCGGATTGTCATTCGGCGGCGGTGGGGATCGCGTCGCGGGCGGCCTCGATCTCGGCGGCGCGCGCTTCCACCAGTTCGACGATGTGCTCGACCATGCGGTCGTTGTCCATCTTGTGGTCCGGCCGGCCCGCCACATAGACCATGCCGGAACCCTTGCCGCCGCCGGTGAAGCCCAGGTCGGTCATCAGCGCTTCGCCCGGCCCGTTCACCACGCAGCCGATGATAGACAGGCTCATGGGCGTGGCGATGTGGGCCAGCCGCTGTTCCAGGGTCTCGACCGTCTGGATCACGTTGAAGCCCTGTCGCGCGCAGGACGGACAGGCGATGATGTTCACGCCGCGGTGGCGCAGGCCCAGGCTCTTGAGGATGTCGAAGCCGACCTTCACCTCCTCGACCGGATCGGCGGCGAGGCTGACGCGGATGGTGTCGCCGATGCCCGCCCAAAGCAGCGAGCCGATGCCGATGGAGGATTTCACCGTGCCGGTCCGCGTGGCCCCGGCCTCGGTCACGCCCAGGTGCAGCGGGCAGTCGATGGCCTCGGCGAGCTGCTGGTAGGCGGCCACGGTCATGAAGGGGTCGGACGCCTTCACGCTGATCTTGAACTCGTGGAAGTCGTGGTCCTGGAGGATGCGGGCGTGGTTCAGCGCGCTCTCGACCATCGCGTCGGGACAGGGCTCGCCGTACTTCTCCAGCAGGTCGCGCTCCAGCGAGCCGGCGTTGACGCCGATGCGCATGGAGCACCCGTGGTCGCGGGCGGCCTGCACCACCTCGCGTACGCGGGCCGGCGAGCCGATGTTGCCCGGATTGATCCGCAGACACGCGGCGCCGGCCTGCGCCGCCTCGATCCCGCGGCGGTAGTGGAAGTGGATGTCGGCCACCAGCGGGACCTTGGCCGCCCGGGCGATCTCCCGGAATGCGGCGGTGGAGTCCTCGTCGGGGCAGGAGACGCGGACGATGTCGGCGCCCGCCTCCTCGAGCTGTCGCACTTGCTCGATGGTGGCCGCGGCGTCCGCGGTCACCGTGTTGGTCATGGACTGGACCGTGATCGGCGCGTCGCCGCCGACCTCCACAGACCCCACGCGGATCTTGCGGCTCTTGCGGCGGTCGATCGCGCGCCAGGGGCGCACGGCGGTGTGGGCTTCGACGGTCATGACCTGTGGAAAATAGGCGCATCCGCCGCCCGAAGCGAGGGCCGGCCTCGCGGTCCGGACGCCCCCCGGGATCACGCTCAGGGGACGCTCCAAGGGGTCACCCTCAGGGGCGCGGCGTCGGAGGGGGCGTCGGGACGGGCGGAGGCGTCGTCGGCGTGGGCGCGGCGCTTCCGGCGGTGGGCGTGGCGGGCCTGGCCTGCGTCGGGGCGTGCGGCGGGGCGGCGGCGACCGCCAGCTTCGACGCCAGGACCTGGGTCGAGGGCAGAACGCCTCGGGACTGGCCGTTCACGAACACCTGGAAGTCCTGGGGCGCCGAGACGTCGAGCGTCAGGCCTGCGAGCTGGGGCACGCGATAGGCTTCGCCCTTGGCGAGCTGGCGCGCGAAATAGACCGAGCCGTCGGCCCCGCGCACGATCAGCGCGCCGCCCTTCAGCGCCTGGACGGTCACCACCGACGAGATACGGGCGTCGCCGGGGCCGTAGATCGCGCCCTGGGGCGTGAAGACGGGCTTCAGGCTGGCCAGATCCACCGGGGGCGGTTCGCCCACCCGGTTGGGCGTCGGGATCTCGCCCGGCGGCCGGCCGTCGAGGCCCAGGGCGGCGGCCAGTCCGGGCGTCTCGTAGGCCGGCGGCGTGGTCGATTCCACCGGCGCGGGCAGGGGCTCGCCCAGCGCCACGGGACCCGGCTTCAGGTCCTCCAGCAGCTTTTCGGCCTTGGCCTCGGGGGCCAGCGGCGGCGGGGGCGCAGCGGCCATCATCGCCCGCTGGGTGATGTTCCACAGGACGATGGCGGCGATGATGAGGAGCGCGCCCACCACGAAGGTCGCAACCCTCGGGTCGCGCTCGTCCGCCATGCCCACCGGCGCGCGCAAGGGCTCGTCCAGCACCGGCTCGTCGCTCTTGAAGCGCTCGATGGCGCGCTCGGGATCGGCGCCCAGCGCCGTGGCGTAGGCGCGGATGTAGCCGATGGTGAAGGGGCGCGAGGGAAGGGCCTCCAGCCGCATCTCCTCCAGCGCCTCTAGATAGGCCCGCCGCACCCTTGTGCTCTCGGCCACCTGCGCCAGCTCGAGCCCCCGCTCCAGGCGGATGGCGCGCAGAGCCGCGCCGATGCTGTCGTGCGCGAAGAGGGGATCGCGCGGCGTGTCCGGTTCGGTCGGGCCGGCGTCGGCCGGGGGTGGCGGACTGGGGGCGGCGAGGTTCAGCATCGCCCGCATCCGCTCGCGCCCGGAGGCGGCGGCCTGCTTCTTCGAGGGGCGTTTCTTCAGCAAGCGGGTTCGGGGCTCCTCGCCCCGCAGAGTGTCTACGGATTCGGGCGAGTCTCAGACCGCGAGGTAGAGTTTGCGCGCGAGCGTTTCAATCTCGTTCCGCACCGAGCCGGCGCCCGACTTGAGCAGGGCCGAGACGCCGCGTCGCGCCGCCTCGCGATCGCAGGACAGCACCATCTGCTTGACCGGCCCGACGCCGGTGGCGGGCATGGACAGCCGCTCGAAGCCCAGGGCGACCAGGGCGAACGCCTCCAGCGGCCGGCCCGCCATCTCGCCGCAGATGCTGACGGGCGTGCCCGTCTCGGCGCAGGCGCGCTGGATCTGCTCCATGACCCGGAGGGCGGGCGGCGAGAGGAAGTCGTAGCGGTCGGCCACCCGCGGGTTCCCCCGGTCGGCGGCGAACAGGTACTGCATCAGGTCGTTGGTGCCGACGCTGACGAAGTCGGTCATCGGCAGAAGGGCGTCGAGGTGCCAGACCAGCGAGGGCGCCTCGATCATGGCCCCGACGTCCAGCCGGGACGGCGCCGGGCGGCCGCGCCGCTGCGCCCAGGCCACCTCCTGGTCCACCCAGCCACGGGCCGCGCGGAACTCGTCCACGTTGGCGATCAGGGGGAACATGATCCGCAGCGGCCGGCCCCGGGCCGCCGCGATCAGCGCCCGGAGTTGCAGCCTGAGCAGCGCCGGCCGGTCCAGGCCCATGCGCACGGCGCGCCAGCCCAGGGCGGGATTCTCCTCGCGCTCGGCCTCCATGTAGGGCAGCACCTTGTCGCCGCCGAGGTCCAGGGTCCGGAAGGTGACGGGCAGGTCGCCCGCCGCGTCCATCACCCGGGCGTACAGCGCGGTCTGGGCGTTGAAGCGCGGCATCTCCTCCGAGACCATGAACTGGAACTCGGTGCGGAACAGGCCGATGCCCTCGGCGCCGGTGTCGGCCAGGCTCTCCAGGTCCACATCCAGGCCGGCGTTCATGAGCAGGGTGATCTTCACCCCGTCGCGGGTGAAGGCCGGCGTGTCCTTCAGCTTGGCGAACTCGGCCTGCCGCTGCCGGCGCACGTCGACGCGGGCCTGGATGGCCTTCACCACATCGGGGCGGGGCCGCAGGAACGCTTCGCCCGTCTCGGCGTCGACGATGACCGGGTCGCCTTCCGAGACCTTGTCGCGCAGGCCGCTGAGGCGTCCCACGCAGGGGATATCCAGCGCCCGCGCCACGATCGCGGCGTGGCTGGCGGACGACCCTTCCTCCAGCAGGAGGCCGCGAAGCCGGGTCCGGTCGTATTCGAGGAGGTCGGCGGGACCCAGATTCCGGGCGATCAGGATCGCGTTGTCGGGCAGTTCCCGCGCCACGCTTCCATTGCCCGACAGGTGGCGCAGGAGCCGGTCGTTCAGGTCTTCCAGGTCGTGCAGGCGCTCGCGCAGGTAGGGGTCCCGGGCCTGGCCCAGGCGCGCGCGATGCTCGGAGCGCACCCGTTCGACGGCGGCCTCGGCCGTCAGTCCGTTGCGCACGGCGTCTTCGAGGCTCCGGTTCCAGCCGCGGTCGTGCGCGAACATCCGATAGGTCTCGAGCACTTCGTACGAGGCGTCGACCAGGCCGTGCTGGCCTTCGAGCATCTGGTCGATCTGGCTCTTCAGGCCCTCCAGCGCCGCCGCGAGACGCGCCTCCTCGGCCGCCACGTCGTCCGACAGCAGCTGCGAGGAGGCGACCGGCGGCTCGTGCAGCACCGCCACGCCGTAGGCCAGGCCGTCGGCGAATTTCGAGCCTTTCAGCCGCTCGGGCCGGCGGGGCGCCAGTTCGACGCCCTCCAGTTCGCCGACGCTGATCAGCTCGCCCGAGGCGACCATCTCGGCCACCACCATGGCGACGATCTGGATGTCCTCGACCTCGTCCTCGGAATAGACCCGCTCGGTGCGGTTCTGGACCACCAGCACGCCGATGGCCCGCCCGCCGCGCAGCAGCGGCACGCCGAGGAACGCGTGATAGGGGTCTTCGCCCGTCTCCGGCCGGTACGAGAACGCCGGGTGTCCGGGTGCGTCGACCAGATTGAGCGGGCGGCCCAGCCGCATGATCTCGCCGACCAGGCCTTCGCCGGGCTTCATCCGGGTGACGTGGACGGCGTCGGGATCCAGGCCTTCGGTGGCGAACAGCTCCATCTCGCCGTTGGCGCGCCGCAGGTAGATCGAGCACACCTCGGCCACCATGGAGAGCGCGATGATGCGCACCACCATGTTGAGGCGCTGCTGGGCGGGGCCGCCCCCGGCAAGCGCCTCCCGGATCTGCCGCAGCAGGCTCCGCTGACCTCGAATGGCGACCGTCGCGGCCATCCCTGACGAAACTCCTCCCTGGGTTTTGCGGGCCCGTCCTTTCGCGGGCACCTAGCAGGAATGTCTTTCAAATCCGAGACTCAAAGGCCTTTTGCACCCCAAAAGCGACGTTTGCCCCGAGAGGAGGCATGGCGACGGGCGGGTGGTTTCGCTACCTTTCGCGCGTGTCTTCCGCCGATGCGACCGCTCCCAGGCCGATCCCGCCCGGCGTGACGCCGCCGGACCGGTCGCTGCCCTACTTCCATGCCCTCTGGAAGCTGATCGACAACCCGATCGAGGCCTGGCCGCGGGCGGTCTACGAGGAGCCGTTCTACGCGCGCGGGGATGAGCGCCAGCGGTTCCTCTACGCCTGCGATCCTGCGATGCTGAAGGATATCCTGCTCGACAAGGCCGAGGCCTTCCCCAAGGACTGGATGTTCGAGCGGGTGACCAAGCCTGCGCTGGGCGAGGGCCTGCTGACCGCCCACGGCGAAGCCTGGCGCTGGCAGCGCCGCGCCGCCGCGCCGGGCTTCCGGCCCGACAACGTGGCCGCCATGACGCCGATGATCAGCGCCGCCGCCGAGGCCGCCCTGGCCCGCTGGCGCGACCTGGGCGAGGGCGCACGCCTCGACGTGTCCACCGAGATGACCGCCATCACCTTCCAGGTGATCCTCGACACCATGCTGTCGGGCGGGGAGGGGATCGACGTTCCCTCGGCGGCACGGCGCATCACCGACTATCTGGAGACCCTGGGCGGCATCACCGTCGCGGACCTGTTGCGCTGGCCCACCTGGACGCGGGTGGCGCTGGCGCCCCGCGGTCATCGGGCGCTGGTCGAGCTGAAGGCCATGGTCGACGCCATGGTGGCCCGACGCCGCCGGGAGCCGCCGCGCGGCGATCTCGTCGACCTGCTGATGCAGGCGCAGGACCGCGAGACGGGTCGGCGGATGGACGACGGGCTGCTGCGCGACAACCTGCTCACCTTCATCGGGGCGGGGCACGAGACCACGGCGCTGGCGCTCACTTGGTCGCTGTTGCTCCTGGGACTCGATCCGGCCACGGCCGAGCGCGTGCGCGCCGAGGTGATCGAGGTCGCCGGCGACGCCAGCCTGACCCATGCGCATGTCGAACGCCTGCTCTTCACCCGGCAGGTGGTGCAGGAGGCGATGCGTCTCTATCCGTCGCTGCCGCTGATGAGCCGCATGTGCGCCGAGGATGTGGAGGCGGGCGGCCTCCAGGTCGCCAAGGGGACCTTCGTCTTCATCCCGATCTACGCGATCCACCGCCACCGGCGGCTCTGGCGCGACCCGGACGCCTTCGATCCCGCGCGTTTCGGGCCGGAGGAGAGCGTGGGGCGTCACCGCTTCGCCTATCTGCCCTTCGGCGGCGGTCCACGCGTCTGCATCGGCCAGGCGTTCGCGCTGATCGAGGCGGTGGCGATCCTGGCCACCCTGGTCCGGGGCGCGCGGCTGGAGCCGGACCCGGGCCACCGGATCCGCCCCGTCATGCGGGTCTCGATGCGGCCCCAGGGCGGCCTGCCGATGACCCTGCGGCTCCGGTAGGGGCCGGATCAGGCCGCGTCGGCGAAGATCCTCAGGAAGTTCCCGGCGTAGAACTTGTCGCGCACCCCCTCGGAGCGGTCGCCCAGCGCCGCCTCGAAGCGCCCGATCGGGTTCCGGCCGCCCTCGATGTGCGGGTAGTCGCTGGAGAACAGGTACAGATCGGGGTTCGACTGGTCGATGAACGCGCCGACCTCCTCGAACACGAAGGGCGTGAACGCCAGTTGCTCGGTGATCTGCTGGCCGGGAGTGCGGCGCAGCTTCTGAAGGTTCTCGTCGTTGCGGCTCCAGTGCTTCACCACCCAGTCCAGGCGGCGCAGCAGTTCGGGGACCCAGCCGGCGCCCAGTTCCACGGCCGCGCCCCGCAGCGTCGGATGGCGCTCCAGCACGCCGTCCAGAACCATCATGGTGAGGAACTGCTCGGGCCCTTCGTGCAGCAGGGCGATGTCCTTGGTGCGCAGGTTCTCGCCGCCGCCCAGCCAGTCCTTGGTGGGCGGCCGGCCGTTGTTCATCCAGGCCTTGGCCAGTTGCAGGGGCGCGCCGCCCACGTGCAGCAGGAACGGCGTGCCGGTCTCGGCCAACCGCGCCCAGAACGGATCGAGATCCACATGGCCGGGAGATCGTTCACCACAGGGCCGGTGCGGCACCCAGGCGGCCTTGAGACCCTGGGACAGCGCGAACTCCAGCTCGGCCAACGCCAGTTCGGGCTCGTCCAGCGGGATCACCGCCACGCCCATCAGCCGCCGGTCGGCGCGGCAGAACTCGGCCATGTGGCGATTGTGCGCCCGCGCCGCACCGTAGCGCAGCCGGGGCTCCAGTTTCGAGCTGGGGGAGAAGGGCATGGCGACGCTGTGGGTGGCGAACACGAGCTGCCTGCGGAAGCCCAGCAGGTCCATGGCCACGCTGCGGTCGGCGGCGTCGAACGCCCCCAGCGCCTGGATCTCCTTGGACCTGGCGATCAGCTCGTCGCCCAACGCCACCTGGGCGGCCACGTGCTCGGGGCTGTGCCGGTTGCCCTGGCCCACGATCACCGCCACCTCCTCGTCGGTGACGATCGAGGCGGAGTAGCTCACCTCGGGAATCTCGTCCCGCAGGGCCGGGTCGGCGTAGGCCTTGAGGAAGTCGGGCAGTTCCATGATGTGGCTATCGGCGTCGTAATAGGGCCGGTGAGCCGGGGCGTAGGGCATCGGTCGTCCTCCCGCGACGGCGGCCCTCTGATGGGACGGCTCGGCGCACGGGCACTATGACCCCAGCGCGTGGGACTGTCAGGCCCGGTGATCGCGTCGCCGGCGGCAGGGCTTGAGCTTTACCTTGGCCGGGACCATCGTTCGCTCGAAGACAGGTCGGGGGAAACGCAATGCGGAAGTGGCTGGCCTTCGGCCTGGCCTGGGCGCTGATCCTGGGCGGCGGCCTCCTGGCGAACCGGGTGCAGACGTCGGGCGGCCGGGTGGCGGTGTCCGAAGTGCGTATTCCGGCCGGCGATGGCCTGACGGTGTCGGGCCTCCTCTACCGGCCCGCGTCCGCGACGGCGGCGACGCAGGCTCCGGCGGTTCTGGTGAGCCACGGCTACATCAACACCCGCGAGATGCAGAGCCCGTTCGCCATCGAACTCAGTCGCCGGGGGTTGGTGGTGCTGGCGATGGACATGACCGGTCACGGCTGGTCCGGAGGCATCGTGGGGACGGCCGATTTCGGCGGTCCGGCGGCGCTTCGCCATCTGCGCGGGCTGCCGTACGTCGATCCCGACAACATCGGGATGGAGGGCCATTCGATGGGCGGCAATCCCATCCTGGCCGCCGCGGTGGAAATCCCCGACGGCTACCGGGCCCTCGTTCTGGAGGGGGCCACCCTGGGTCTTCTGGGCGCCAAGGCGCCCGAGACGCCGCGCAACCTGGCCGTCGTCTTCGGCGCCTACGACGAGTTCGCCGGCCTGATGTGGCAGGTCCCGAAGGGCGCGGAGATCGTCCGCTCGGAGCGGCTCCGGACGCTCTTCGGCGTCTCGGCGTCCGTCGAGCCCGGCCGCATCTACGGCTCGATCGACGAGGGGACGGCGCGGATCCTGGCCGTGCCCCAGGTGACCCATCCCTGGGAGCACTTCTCCAATTCCGCCGTGGGCGCGGCCGTCGACTGGTTCCAGCGCACGCTGCCCACGCCCGACGCCAGGCCGCCGTACGAACAGGTCTGGATCTGGAAGGAGGTCGGCACGCTCGCCAGCCTCGCGGGCCTGGTCTGGCTGATCCTGGCGAGCTTCGATCTCCTGCTCGCCTGGCGGCCCTTCGCGCGGCTGAATCACGTCGCCGAGCCCGTCGCCGAACGGCGCGACGGGCGGTGGTGGCTGGCGCTGGCGGCGACGGCCGCCGTCCCCGCCATCACCTACCTGCCGCTGATGAAGCTGGGGCAGGCGTTCTTCCCGAACCCCGCCTTTCCGCAGTGGGTCCAGAATCAGCTCGCCGTCTGGGCGCTCGGCACGGCGGCCATCGGCTGGATCGTCGGCCTGATCCTGCGTCGCCGCGCCGTCTTCTCCAACCGCTGGGGGGCGTCGATCCTGATCGCGCTGGCGGTCATGGCCATCGCCTATGCCGCGATGCTGGCGCTCTACGTCCTGTTCAAGACCGACGCGCGGTTCTGGGTGGTCGGGATGAAGACCCTGGACGCCACGCGGGCGATGCAGCTTCCGGGCTACTTCATCCTCTGGAGCGCCTTCTTCCTCGTCGCCTTCCGCGGCCTCTGCGGGCTGGCGGTGAGAGGCGAGGGGTTCATGGCCCGGATCGGGTGGTTCAAGGCGGCGATGAGCCTTGGCTTCCTGGCCTTCGTGGCGTGGCAGTACGCGACGCTGTTTTTCACAGGCCTCCTCGCCACGCCGTCCGAACCGCTCAACGTCGTGATCGCGATCCAGTTCGTGCCGCTCCTGGCCATCGTCGGCGCCATCGCCGCCTGGACCTACAGCCGGACGAACTCCTATGCGCCCGGCGCGCTCATCTGCGCGCTGTTCATCAGCTGGTACGTCACTTCGGGCACCGCCAACCACTGGCAGCCGGGCTACGAGCCGCAGCTTCCGGGGGCCAGCGCCCGGAGATGAGGTTCAGCCGGACAGTGGCGTGATCCGGTAGGCGCATCGCCGGGCCCCGGCCAGGATGTGGTCGGTGCGTTCGATCGCCACGTCCGGTCCCAGCGCGTCGCGGAAGACCTGCAGCTCGGCGCGGCAGAATCCCTGGCAGGCGGCCGCCGCCGCGCAGATGGGGCAGTGGTTCTCCACGAGGCGGAAGCCGCCGCCAGGGTCGGGCGACCAGTCGGCCATGTAGCCTTCCGCCGTCCGAATCTCGGCCAGGCGCGCGACCCGCGCCGCCAGGGTGTCGACGTCAGCCATCGCCTGGATATAGGCGTCCGTCGTGGTCTGTTCGCGGCGCAGGATGAGCCGCTCCAGGCCCTGTTCGCCGAACTCGGCCCGCAGCGCGTCCAGCATCTCCAGCGTCAGTTGCGCGTGGGTGTCGGGAAACCGCGCCTGGGCGCGCTCGGTGAGGGACCAGATTCGGCGCGGCCGGCCGACTCCGCGCCGTTCGTCCTCGTGGGTCACGAGCCCTCCGGCGACGAGGCGTTCGAGGTGCTGAAGGGTCGCCTGCCGGCTGATCCCGAACGCATCGGCCAGCGCGAGGGTCTCGGATGGTCCCCGGGTCTTCAGGTGCGTGAGGATGCGGTCGGCGGGTGCGTGCATATGACAATCATATGCTTGCAAAATCTTCCGGGCAGGTCTAGCGGAATTTGACATCATCGAGATTGTCGAATGTCGGAAGCGCCTTCGTCCCCCAAACCTGCCGCCACGTGGTCGGATCTGCTGGCCGAGGGACGCCTGCCGCGCTTCGCTCTCATCATGCTGGGGGTCTGGCTGAACGCGGCCGACAGCCTGGTCACGGCCACCATCCTGCCCAGCGTCGGCGCCGACCTGGGCGGCTTCGCCTATTTCTCCTGGGCGACGGCGGGGTTCTTCGTGGGCGCCATCCTGGCCGGCGCCAGCGCCGGTCGGCTGTCCGAGATGTTCGGCCTGCGGTCGGCGACGGCCGTCGCGGGTGTGATCATGGCCGTGGGGTGCGTGATGAGCGCCGCGGCGCCCGATATCGGCTGGTTCCTGGCCGGGCGGCTGGTTCAGGGGCTGGGGTCGGGCTGGATCTCGGGGTTCGCCATGGTGGCCATCGCCTTCCTGTTCCCCGAGCGGCATCTGGCCCGCGTCTTCGCGGCGGTGACCTTCGTCTGGGGGATCGCCACCGTTCTGGGGCCGCTGTTCGGCGGCGTGGTGGTCGAACACGGCCACTGGCGCGACGTGTTCTGGCTCTTCGCCCTCCAGGCGGCGGTGTTCACGGTCGCCACGCCGTTCCTGCTGGGCGGCGCGGCGAGGGGCGACGGCGGTCCGGGCATCCCCTGGACTCAGTTGGCGGTGCTGGGCCTGGGTGTCACCGCCATCGCCGTCGCCGACCTGGCCGGCGGCCCTGGGCTCTCCATCGGTCTGGTGGCCGCCGGCCTCGCGCTCCTGGTCCTCGTGGTGCGGATCGACGGCCGGGCGCGGGTGCGGCTGTTGCCGCACAGGTCGGGCGACCTGCGCACCGTCTGCGGTTCCGGCTATCTGGCCATGTTCGCCCTGACCGCCGCCTCGATGGGGTTCGCCATCTACGGCCCGCCGATCCTGCAGCAGCTTCGGGGCTTCTCGCCGCTCTGGGCGGGCTATGTGGTCGGCGCGGAGTCCATGGCCTGGACGGTCGCCGCCATCGCGGTGGCCGGAGCGACGGGCGCGTGGGATCGGCGCTGGATCCGTTTCGGCGCGGTCTGCCTCGTCGCCAGCCTGCTGGTCCTGGCCTGGAGCATGGGGGAGGGCCCGCTCGCGGCGGTGCTGCTGGGCGCGGCCCTGCTGGGCGCGGCGTTCGGCTTCTCCTGGGCGTTCATGAGCCGCCGTGTCCTGGCGGCGCTGTCGGACGAGGACCGGGCCATCGGGTCGTCGGCGGTCACCGCCGTGCGCCAGACGGGAGCCGCCGCCGGCGCGGCGATCTCGGGCGTGGCCGCCAACCTCGTCGGCTTCTCCCACGGCCTCACCGACGCCAGCGCCAGGGCGGCCTCGGTCTGGGTGTTCGTGGCGGTGATCCCGCTGGCGCTGATCGGACTGTGGGCGTCGTTCCGGATGACGGAAAAGGCTACAGTCGCTTCGCCATGAGGATGTCGGGCTTTCCCGGCCCGTTGGCGTCGGGGATCAGGCCCACGATCTCGTAGCCCAGCCGCCGGTAGAAGGCGAAGGCGTGGCCGCGGGCGGTCGCCGTGACGCCCGCGATCTTGCCGGCCACGTCGGGGTACAGGTCGGAGCCGTGCAGGCTGGTGCCCCCGTATTCGTCGTCCGTGCCGAGATAGAGGGTGATCACCTCCGCCGCCTTGGCCCGCGCCTCCAGCTCGCGCGTCAACGCCGCCCCGATCCCATGCCGCTGACGGCCGGGCGTCACCGCCAGCGGATGCAGCTCCCAGGCGTGGCTGTAGGTCGCCACACGCCCGATCCAGCCGACGACACGCCCGTCCTCGACCGCCGCGAAGGCCGCCCGATCCTCGTCGGACAGGAAGCTCTCCACCTCGTCTTCGGCCTGGTCGCCGAACGCCTCGGGTCGGTCGGCGAAGGCGTCCCGCAGCACGCGCGCGGCCTCGGTCCGCTGCTCGGGTGAAAGGTCGGGGAAGTCCACGAAGCGGGGCGTCATGCCCCAGCCTAGCTCAGAGCTGGTCCAGCTCGTAGGCCGCGTGCAGGGCGCGCACGGCCAGCTCGGTGTAGGCGGCGTCGATCAGCACGCTGATCTTGATCTCCGAGGTGGAGATCACCTGGATGTTCACGCCCTTTTCCGCCAGCGCCGAGAACATCGATTTGGCGACGCCCGCATGGCTGCGCATGCCCACGCCGATGACCGACACCTTGGCCACGTCCTCGTTCACCTGGACGTCGTCGAAGCCGACCTCCTTCTGCACGGTCCGCACGATCTCCACCGCGCGTGCGGCGTCGCGCTTGCCGACGGTGAACTCCATGTTGGCCGTGTCGGCCGTGCGCGCGTGGCTCTGGACGATCATGTCCACGTTCACGTTCGCATCGGCCAGGGCGCCGAAGATAGAGGACGACACGCCCGGATGGTCGGGCAGGCCGAAGAGGCTGATCTTCGCCTCGTCGCGGCTGTAGGCCACGCCGCTCACGATCCGCTTCTCCACGATCTCCTCCTCGTCGCACACGATGGTGCCCAAATGCTCGAAACCTGGGCCCGGCGCTTCGCCCGGCTCCACAAAACTCGACAGCACGCGCACCGGCACGTGATAGGCCATGGCCAGCTCGACAGACCGGGTCTGAAGCACCTTGGCGCCCAGCGAGGCCATCTCCAGCATCTCCTCGTAGGAGACCTTGGCCAGCTTCCTCGCCTTGGATTCGATACGGGGATCGGTGGTGTAGACCCCGTCCACGTCGGTGTAGATGTCGCACGCTCCGCCCACCGCCGCCGCGATCGCCACGGCGCTGGTGTCCGAACCGCCGCGGCCCAGGGTGGCGATCCGCCCGTCGCGCGTGACGCCCTGGAAGCCCGCGATCACGGCGATCTCGCCTGAGTCCATCGCCGCCGCCAGCTTCTCGGGCGGGATGTCGTCGATGCGCGCCCGGCCGTGGGCGTCGTCGGCGATGATCGGAATCTGCCAGCCCATCCACGACCGGGCGTTCAGGCCCATGTTGCGGAGCGTCATGGCGAGGAGGCCGGCCGTCACCTGTTCGCCCGAGGCCACCACCACGTCGTATTCGTCGTCCGACGGTGTCAGGCCGGCGCCCGCGGGTCCGGCGCCGTCGGTCCAGGCCACCAGTTCGTTGGTCTTGCCGGCCATCGCCGAAACCACGACGGCCACGTCGTGGCCCGCCGCTTTCTCGGCCGCCACGAGGCGGGCCACGCGCCGGATGCGCTCCAGGTCGGCCACGGACGTGCCGCCGAACTTCATCACCAGGCGAGACATTGTGGCCCGATCAACCCCCATTGTGCGCCGCGAAAGGCGCAGCCTTCTAACGACGCCCGGACGTGTCCGCAACGCCCGGAATCTTTCGTTTTGCGGCCGCGAGGGACTAGATAGGCGAATGAGTTCGTCCGCCGCCCGCTCCAGCATCGACCCGGCCGAGGTCGAGACCTTCTCGAGGATCGCGGCGGAATGGTGGGATCCGCGCGGCAAGTTCGCACCGCTCCACAGGTTCAATCCGGTGCGGCTGGCGTTCATCCGGGATCAGGCCCTCTACCGGTTCGGCCGGGATCCCGCCGCGCGTCGGCCGTTCGAGGGGCTGCGGCTGCTCGACATCGGGTGCGGGGGCGGCCTGTTGTCGGAACCCATGACACGCCTGGGTTTCGAGGTGACGGGCGTGGATGCCTCCGAGCGGAACATCGGCACGGCGTCCGCCCATGCGGCCGAACAGGGGCTCTCGATCGACTACCGCGCAGCGACGGCCGAGGCGCTGCTGGCCGCCGGCGAGCCTCCCTTCGACGTGATCCTCAACATGGAGGTGATCGAGCATGTCGCCGATCCCGCCGCGTATCTCCAGGATTGCGCCGACCTGCTTAAGCCCGGCGGACTGATGATCGTGGCCACGCTCAACCGCACACTCAAGGCGTTGGCCCTCGCCAAGATCGGGGCCGAGTACGTCCTGCGCTGGCTTCCGGTCGGCGCCCACGACTGGAACAAGTTCCTCAAGCCCGACGAAATCCGCGGCTTCCTGGCGCAGAAGCCGGTCATTGTGGACGGGCCGTTCGGAGTCGTATTCAACCCGCTCACGGGCCGGTGGACGGAATCGACGGACACCGACGTGAACTACATGATGACCGTGGTCCGCGACGCCGCGTGAGGCGCGCCGCCGGGGGACGAGGGGCGGCCTGAGGAGACTGGATGCCTTCGCTACGCGTGCTGGGCCACGCCTTCCGCGCCTGGCGCCGCAATCGACGCTGGGCCAAGCACGAACCCGAGACGCCCTATCTCGCCGACCTGCTGTCGGGCGCGCCCGTGTGCCTGCATGTGGGGGCCAGCGACGGTCGGCACTCCTACGTCATGACCCAGGTGGCCCCGAAGGCGCGGATCTGGGCGTTCGAGCCTTCGGCCTTCGCCTACGAGGTGCTGAAGCTGACCATAGCCTGGCACGGTCTGCGCGATCAGGTGACGCCCATTCACGCGGCGGTGGGCGACGCGCCGGGCGAACTGTTGCTCGTCACTCCGCGCAAGACCTCAGGCCGCATGGGCCGGGCCTACGCCTATGTGGCCGAGACGCGGCCCAATGGGCCCGCGCGCCCCGACCTCGAGGACACGGGCATGGACGTCCAGCCGACGCCGGTCATCGCGCTGGACGCCTTCTGCGCCGAGCACGGTATCGACAAGGTCGACTTCATCCGCATGGACATCGAGGGCGCCGAGCTGAAGGCCCTGATGGGCGCGCTGGCCATACTCGACCGGGACTGCCCCCATGTGCTGCTCGAGATCCATCCCGCGATGCTCCAGGCGCGCTTCGGCGCGTCGGCGGAGGCGGTGCTCGATCTCTTCCGCGACCGGGGCTACCGCATGTTCGCCCTGAACGGCGACCGCCTGGAGGAGCGCACGACCCTGGTCGAGGGCCTGCCCTGGAAGGACTACTTCTTCATCCACCCCAGCCGCGCCGCCCGTCTGCCCGACGGGGTCTTCAAGGCGCGGATGGGAGCGTGAGGCGCGCGCCCGCATTGGCCAGGATCAGCCGACCTCGCCTATGATCGCGCCCATGGACTCCACGACCGAGACGCCCGAACGCCGGGGGCGGGGCCGGCCGCGCGATACGCGCCTGCAGGAGAAGATCGAGGCCGCAGCGCTGTCGGTCCTGGCCCGACACGGCTTTTCGGGACTGACCCTGGAGCGGATCTGTGTCGAGGCCGGGGCGCCCAAGGCGACGTTCTACCGTCGCTGGCCCACGCCCACGGCATGCGTGATGGACGCCTACGGCCGCGTCTGGAGCGAGGCGGAATACAAGGACACCGGCGACCCGCAGCAGGACCTCGAAGCCTTCGGACGCAAGCTCATGCAGCTCTACGGCCATCCCCTCCTGGGGCCGTGTTCGCTGGCGATCCAGAGCGAAAGTCGGGTCAATCCCGGGGTCAACGAACGCTTGCAGAGCCGAGCCCTCCAGCGCCGCACCCGAAACACCGCGACACTCCAGGCCGCGCTGGACCGCTTGTCCCGCCCGCCGGCCCTTTCGGCGGCGCTGATCCTGAACGCTCTCAACGGCGTGGCGCGCAACGTCCAAACTCTGCGCTGGCCGGTGAGCGACGGCGATTTCAGCCTGCTGATCCGAAGCCTGCTCAGTCCACCTCCCTGAATTACGATACTCTAAAGTTGACATATTTGGAGGTGGGCGCGAAATCAGATCGACATCCATCGGCAGGCAGGGGCCTCACCTCATGATCCACCGCCGCAAGCTACTCCTGTCCTTGCTCGGGTCTTCGGCTTTGGGGTCTTCGGCGATGGCGGGATCCGCGCCGCGCCGGCCGATGGGGACCAGGCCCAACATCGTCGCGATCGTGCTCGACGACCTGGGTTTTTCGGATCTGGGGTGTTTCGGAGGCGAGATCCGCACGCCCAACATCGACCGGCTGGCCGCGCGCGGACTGCGGTACAACCGCTTCGACACCAAGGCCGTCTGTTCGCCGACGCGCGCGTCGCTGATGACCGGCCGCAACGCCCATACGGTGCGGATGCCCGACGTCCCGGACGTCCTGTCGGTCCCGGGGGGCGGGCCCTATCCCGAAGGGACGTTCCATATCCCGGCCGAGGCGCAGAACCTGGCCCAGGCCCTGAGGGGCGCGGGCTACGCCAACTGGCTCGTCGGCAAGTGGCATCTGGTTCCGATGGACCAGCTCGACGATCCCGCCAAGGGCGACGCCTGGCCGCTCCAGCGCGGGTTCGATCGGTTCTACGGCTTCGCCCGCGGCTGGACCGACCAGTACCGCCCCGCGCTGGTCGAAGACGATCGCTACATCAGCCCCGATCTGCCCGCCGACTATCATCTGTCGGCCGATCTGGTGTCGCGGTCGACCGATATGATCCGGGGTCATCGCGCCTCCCGGCCCGAGCAGCCGTTCTTCCTGTACCTGGGCCTGGGCGTCGCCCATTCGCCGATCCAGGTTCCGGCCCGCTACGCCGACGCCTATGCGGGGACCTACGAGAAGGGATGGGACGCCATGCGGGCCGAACGGTTCGAGCGCATGAAGCGGATGGGGGTGATCCCGGCCGACACGAACCTGCCGCAGCGGGAGGCCGGCGACCGGGCCTGGGCCGACCTGAGCGATGACGAGCGTGTCGTCTTCGCCCGGCACATGGCGCTCTACGCCGGCTTCGTGCAGCACGCCGACGAGCAGATCGGCCGCCTGTTCGAGACGCTGGAGGCCACGGGGCAGGCCGAGAACACGATCGTCGTCCTGCTGTCCGACAACGGGCCGGCCTCCGAGGCCGGCCAGGCGGGCGTCTTCGACGGTCTCTACCGTCCCAACACGCTGCCGCCGTCCGAACAACGGGCCCGCCTGGCCGAACTGGGAGCTCCCGGCAACCAGTCGCAGTACCCACGCCCCTGGGCCTTCGCCGGTTCGACGCCGTTCCAGCGCTACAAGCTGTGGCCGCATCTCGGCGGCGTGCGGGCGCCCCTCATCGTTTCGTGGCCGGCGGTGATCCGCGACGGCGGCGCGGTCCGCAGCCAGGCCCTGGATGTCATCGACGTGGCCCCGACGCTTCTGGAAGCCGCCGGCACGGCCTTCGCCGGAGAGGCGGGCGGCCGCACCCAGACGCCCGTCGCGGGCCGTTCGTTCTCAGCCAGCTTCACCGACCCGCGCGCGCCGGACCCGCGCGACACCCAGTATTTCGAGCTGCGCGGCAGCCGCGCCATTCGTTCGGGCCGTTGGCGCGCGGTGGCGACGCACCCGTGCGGCCAGCCGTTCGAGGACGACCGCTGGGCGCTCTACGACCTGGAGACCGACTTCAGCGAGAGCCGTGACGTGTCCGCCCGCCATCCCGACGTGTTGGCGCGGCTGAAGCGCCTTTGGCAGGAGGAGTGGTCGCGCTACTCGCCCCATCCCCTGACCCAACCGCCGGCGCGCATCTGCGAGAGCCTCGCCCACTACGACAGCCACTGACGACGGGCCGTCCCGCGGCGACGAAAAAGGGCGGGGCCGAGGCCCCGCCCAACACCTTCTTGCAGTCCCGGCTGCGGGTCAGAAGTTGACCCGCGCCTCCACCCCCACCCGGCGGAACGCGTCCGGCGTGAGCGTCTGGGTGTAGCCGGCGCCGGCGGCGTTGTTGTCGAGGAAGCCGGTGCCCGTACCCGACACGAACTGCTTGTCCAGCAGGTTGCGGGCGAAGGCGATGATCTCGTAGCGCCCGTCCTGGCTGGCCAGTCCGAGGTTCGCGTTCAGAAGGCCGTAGCCCGGCTGGCGCGCGTTCGGGTCCCGGTAGGTGAAGAACACCGACGAGCGATAGCTGTAGGACGCGTCGGCGATCAGGTCGAACGGTGCATTCTCCAGGGCATGGCGGTAGCGGGCGGCCAGGGTGTACGACCACTTGGGCGCGTTGGTCAGGTCGCTGCCGGTCACTTCCTGCCGACCGCCGGCGCAGCCCAGCGCCAAGGTCTGGCCGGGGTAGCAGGCCGGGGCGAAGTTCTCGACCCGGGTGTCGGCGTAGGCGACATTGGCCGAGAGCTGGAGCGCGCGGACCGGGCTGTACTGGCTTTCCAGTTCCACGCCGCGCGACCGCAGCTTGCCCGCGTTCGACAGTGCGAAGCTGGTCGTGAGCGCGTCGTAGGTCTGGGCCTGGAAGTTGCGGAACTCGGTGTGGAAGGCCGTCAGGTTGAAGGTGACCCGCCGGTCGAACGGGGTCGAGCGCAGGCCCATCTCGTAGTTGTGGACCTTCTCGGGTTGCAGCACGTGCCGGCCCGAGTTCACCACCGCGGCGCTCAGGTTGTTGAGCAGGTTGATGGCCTGGCCCTTATAGCCTCGCGAGTAGGTGGCGTAGAGCATCAGGTCGTCGTCGACCTTGTACTGCGCGCCGGCCTTGTACGAGATGTCGTCGTCCTTGGCGGTCAGGTTGGGCGCATCGAACGCCGGCCCGCCCAGGCCCGGCACGGCCCCCAGTCCGCCCGCGGGGATCGTGCGCAGGAAGCGCGCCTTCAGCTTCTCGTTGGTGTAGCGAAGCCCCCCGATCAGGCGGAGCTGATCGGTCACATTGAGGGTCGCCTGGCCGAAGACCGCATAGTTCCGGGTGCGGATCGCCCGGTCGATGAAGTTGTGGAAGTAGCCGTTCCCCGGCAGCACCTGGCCGAAGTTGCCGCGGACCTCGGTGGTCGTGGCCACGTCCTGATTGAAGTAGAACAGGCCGGCCACGTATTCCAGCCGTTGGCCGGCGGGCGAACTGATCCGGATCTCCTGGGTGAACTGCTCCTGGTCCTGGTCGGCGCTGTTGATGTTCAGCAGGTTCAGGGGGCTGTTGTCGGCGTCGTTGTTGTCGACGACGTTGAACTCCCGATACGCGGTGATCGAGGTGAGGATCACCGTCCCCAGGTCCTTGCTGGCCTCGATCGAGGCGCCCCAGGTCTTCTGGTCGTTGAAGGCCAGGCCGTCGATGTTGGACTCGCGGCTGAACGGACCCACATCGACTCCCGCGAACAGCGACGCCCGGGTCGGGCCGGTGGGTCCGAGATAGCGGGTGGTGGGCAGGATCGAGCGCGATGTGGTGACGCAGCAGTCCTGATCGGCGCGCGTGTAGTCGAGGGTGGCGTAGAGGTCGAAGGTCTCGTCCGGGCTCCAGGCGACCTTGCCGCGCACGCCCCATGAATTCAGGCCGTTCATGTCACGGCCGTCGACGACGTTGGTGATGAAGCCGTCGGAGCGGTTGTAGAAGCCCGACAGGCTGGCCGCGGCTTCCCCCGCCTTGATCGGAACCGACACCGAGCCCTTGGCCCGCACCTCGTCGAAGGTGCCGTAGCTCAGCGAGGCGCGGCCGGTCGTCTCGTTCAGGTCCGGCCGCGCGGTGACGATGTTGATGACGCCCGCGGCGGCGTTCTTGCCGAACAGCATGCCCTGCGGCCCGCGCAGCACTTCGATCCGCTCGACGTCGTTGAAGTCGAAGAACGACGCGGCGCTGCGCCCGATCACGACGCCGTCGACCACGACGGAGACCGAAGGCTCCACGCCGTCCGAGAAGTTCAGGGTGCCGATGCCGCGCACCGAAAGGCCCTGGCCGCGGGTGTTCGCCGAGGGCGTGAAGCTGAGCGACGGCGAAAGCTGCTGAAGCTGCTGGAGGCCGGTGATGTGGCTGTTCTGGAGGGTCTCGGCCGAGACGACGTTCACCGACACCGGTACGTCCTGCAGGCGTTCCGAACGCTTCTGGGCGGTGACCACCAGCTCGCCCAGCGTGGCCGTGGCGTCGTCCGCGCCCTGCGCCAGGGCGGGGCTTCCCAGGACCGCCGCCAGGGCTGCGCCCAGCAAGAGCGACGAGCGCCGGACCGTAGCCGGCGGCATGATTCCATGACGCATGTGACCTCCCCTGTGCGTGGAGCGGCCGTTCCGTCGAATGGCCCGCTCCCTGGTTTATGGCGCCGGTTTCGGTGGGGGCGACAAATATGTCAACGCAAAAGTATCGAAATTAGGAGCGGCGGCGCGCGGCGGCGGGGCGGTGTCGTCGAAAGGTCACGCCTTTGAAGGGCGCAGGCGTGGTCGCGATGTATCTGCGCGTGGGAATCCGCTTTCTGGATCCCGAAGGCTTCATCCCGGCGGCGTCGGCCTCTAGCGTGGCGACGCAAGAGAAGAGGGAAGAAACGGACATGCGCGCTCTGATGATGGACCGGCCGCTGACGCTGCCTTCGATCCTGGAGCATGCGGCGCTCTATCACGGCGACCGCGAGGTGGTGACGCGCACGGTCGAGGGGCCGATCCACCGCTATAGCTATCGCGACGCCCTGGCGCGGGCGAAGCAGATGGCGAGGGCGCTGTTGCGGCTGGGCGTGAAGCCGGGCGACCGGGTGGCCACCCTGGCCTGGAGCACCCACCGCCATTTCGAACTCTATTTCGCCGTCACGGGGATCGGGGCGGTGCTCCACACCATCAATCCCCGCCTGCACGAGGACCAGATCGTGTGGGTGGCCAACCACGCCGAGGACGCGGTCCTCTTCTTCGACATCACCTTCGCCGACGAGGTGGCCCGGCTCGCGCCGCGCATGCCGACGGTGCGGACGGTGGTGGCCATGACCGACGCGGCCCATGCGCCGGCCGGCGCCCTGGTCTACGAGGACCTGATCGCCGCCGAGACGGCCGACTTCGACTGGCCCGAGCTGGACGAGCGGCAGGCCTCGGGCCTTTGCTATACGTCGGGCACCACCGGCAACCCCAAGGGCGTGCTCTACGGCCACCGCTCCACGGTGATCCACGCGCTGGCGCTGGCGCTCCCCGACGCCTTCGACCTGTCGGCCCGCGACACCGTCCTGCCCTGCGCTCAGATGTACCACGCCAACGCCTGGTGTACGCCGTATGCGGCGCCGCTGGTGGGGGCCAAGCTGGTGCTGCCCGGCCGGCAGCTCGACGGGCCCTCGATCTGCGACCTGGCGACAGGGGAGGGGGCGACCTTCCTTCTGGGCGTTCCCACCATCTGGGTCGGCGTGCTGGACCACCTGGACCAGACGGGAGGCCGTCTCTCCACGGTGCGCAACGTGGCCATCGGCGGCTCGGCGCCCACCGCGGCCCTGATCGACCGGGTGGAGGAGAAGCTGGGCGCCACGGTGCGCCAGATCTGGGGCATGACCGAGATGAGCCCGCTGGGGGTCATCAACACGGCTCTGCCCGAGCACGCCGGCGAGGACCCGGGCGCCGCCACCCGCCGGAAGCTGAAGCAGGGCCGGGGCCTGTGGGGCGTCGACCTGCGGATCGTGGACGAGGCCGGCGTGGAGCAGCCCCGCGACGGCCAGAGTCCGGGGGCGCTGCAGGTGCGAGGGCCCTGGACCGCGTCCGCCTATTTCAAGCAGGACGGCGCCGCCGCCTTCACCGAGGACGGCTGGTTCGACACCGGCGACATCGCCACGATCGACGCCGAGGGCTACCTGCGCCTCACCGACCGGGCCAAGGACGTGATCAAGTCGGGCGGGGAGTGGATCTCGACGCTCGATCTGGAGGACGCCGTCTGCTCGCACCCGGCGGTGGCCATGGCGGCGGCCGTCGGCGTGCCGCATCCCAAGTGGGACGAGCGGCCGCTGTTGCTGGTGGTCCTGCGACCGGGCCATTCGGCCGAGCCCGAGGCGCTCAAGGCTCACGTCGCCGATCGCGTCGCCCGATGGTGGACGCCGGACGAGGTGCGGATCGTGGACGCGCTGCCCATCGGGCCGACCGGAAAGGTTCTGAAACGCGAATTGCGCGAGCAACTGGCGATTGCGCCGGCCTCGTGACGGCGGCGCCATAGAACCGCCGTGTCCACCGTGCGTTAGCGTCTGCAGGTGACACTGTAGAGCCAGTCGGAGGTGGGTGCGTGGCGCGGAAGCGACCGAAAGGCGTTCTTGCGATCGGGTGGGCGGCGATCGAGGCCGCAGCCCGCGGGCGCACCGAGCATGCGCCCACGTCGCTGGACTATCCCGATACGGTGGTGCGCCGGACCAGTTTCACCGCCGGCGGGGGCCACGGGTGGCGAATCTCGGCGCTCGAGACACCGCGTGAGAAGCCGACCGCCTGGAAGATCGTGGTGATCACCGGCGCGCCGTCCTGGGCGGAGTACTGGGCCGAAACCCTGGCCGAGCTGCCCCAGGATCGCGAGATGGTCGTGGTGGACCGCCCGGGCTATGCGGGGTCCGAGCCGCTGCACCCCGTCACCGACATCCGCGTCCAGGCCGAAGCGCTGGGGCCTGTGCTGCAGGCCGCGCGGGGCCAGAAGGTTTTGCTGGTGGGCCAGAGCTACGGCGCCGCCATCGCCTCGATCATGGCCGAGCAGAACCGCGGCCGGGTGGCGGGCCTCGTCCTTCTCTCCGGCTTCTTCGGCGAGGCGGGCCCGACGGCGCGGTGGCTGCTCGACATGGGCGGCCGCACCCTGAAGGTGATCCCGAAGGACCTGCGCCACGCCGTCGTCGAGGTGACGGGCCAGAAGCCGCAGCTCCGCCATGCGAAGCGGGCGCTGGGCCGGCTCAACATCCCGATCCACATGATCCACGGCGACAAGGACGACTTCGCCCCGCTCGAGGTCGCCGAGAAGCTGGCGGCCGAAACCGTGACCCGCCGCCCGATCCGCGTGGTCCGGACCGAGGGCGCCAACCACTTCCTGAACGACGGCCCCGCCGAGATTCTGCTCGAGGCGCTGGAGTCGTGCCTGCCCCCGCGCAAGCCCGCTCGGACGTTCCCCTGGCCCAGCCTCGCCGGCTGGTGGCCCTTCAAGCCGGCGCCGAAGACGGTGACGGCGGGCTGAGGCGCTCATCCCAGCAACACCCCCGTCGCGACGGCGAAGCCCACGACCACCAGCCAGGGCGGCAGCTTGGCGACCTGAAGGAACACGAAGGCCGCCGCCAGAAGGGCCCAGTCGGCGGGGCGGCGGATCGTCTCCATCGTCACCGGGTCCCAGAGCGTGGCGGCCAGGACGCCCACCACCGTCGCGCCGACGCCGGCCATGAAGCCGCGCGCCCAGCCCTCGCGCTTCAGCCGGTCCCAGAAGGGCAGGGCGCCGGTCACCAGCAGCAGGCTGGGCAGGAAGATGGCGAAGAGGGCGATCAGGCCGCCCACGACCCCGCGTGGCCCGTAAGTCTGCGCCGCGCCGACGAAGCCCGCGAAACTGAACAGCGGTCCGGGCAAGGCCTGCATCACGCCATAGCCGGCGAGGAAGGTGTCGCGGTCGACCCACCGGCTCGCGACCACCTCGCGCTCCAGCAGCGGCAGGACCACGTGGCCGCCGCCGAACACCAGCGATCCGGTCCTGTAGAACACGCTGGCCAGGCCCAGCCCGGGGTTCTGCAGAGCGACCGCCAATACGGGCAGACCGGCCAGGAGCAGCACGAACAGGCCCAGCGCCATCAGGGCGCTGCCGGTGTCGACGACGGGGGTCTCCAGGTCCGGCGTCGCCGCCGGGGCGTCCCCGCGCAGCATGAGGACTCCGAACAGGCCGCCGGCCAGGATGACCGCGATCTGCGCCGCCGCGCCCTGGGCGACGAACAGGCCGAGGCCCGCGCCGATGGCCAATCCCGCGCGGATCGGCCCCACCGCCAGAGTCCGGGCCATCTGGACCACCGCCTGGAGCACCACGGCGGCGGCCGCCAGCTTCAGGCCGTGCAGCCAGCCGTCGCCGAACTGGCGGATCAGGTCCTTCGACGCAAGGCCAAGCAGGATCATCGCAGTGGCCGCGGGCAAGGTGAAGCCCGCGAACGCCGCCAGGGCGCCGGCCAGTCCCGCCTGTCTCAGCCCGATGGCCATGCCGACCTGGCTGGACGCCGGCCCCGGCAGGAAGTTCGACAGGGCGATGAGGTCGGCGAACGCGGCCTCCGAGACCCAGCCCCGACGCTCCACGAACTCGCGGCGGAAGTAGGCGAGGTGCGCCACCGGCCCGCCGAAGGCCGTCAGCCCCTGTTTCAGGAACGCCAGGAAGACGTCGAAGGCGGTCACGGACCGGGGGGATGGCGCAGCGTCCATGACCCGCTAGATGGAAGGCCCGGCGGCGCCTGTCGACCCTTTTGCCCGAAGGGGCTTCCCTCCGCCGTCTGAACAGCGATAAGTCTTCGATCAAACATCAGTTCGAGATTGTGAGAGAGGGGAACGCCATGAAAGCCGCCGTTCTGCGCGAAGTGGGCAAGCCGCTTCAGATCGAGGACGTGAAGATCTCGAAGCCGGGTCCGCGCGAGGTGCTGATCCGCACGGCCGCGGCCGGCGTCTGCCACTCGGACCTGCATTTCATCGAGGGCAAGTATCCTCATCCGATGCCGGCGGTCCTGGGCCACGAGAGCGCGGGCGTCGTCGAGGCGGTGGGGTCGGAAGTGCGCAGCGTGAAGCCGGGCGATCACGTGATCACCTGTCTCTCGGCCTTCTGCGGCCATTGCGATCATTGCGTCACCGGCCACATGGCCCGCTGCGTGTCGCCCGAGACCAAGCGCCGTGACGACGACGAGCCGCGCCTGTCGGCCGCCAACGGCCCGATGCTCCAGTACCTGAACCTCTCGTCGTTCGCCGAGCAGATGCTGATCCACGAGAACGCCTGCGTCTCGATCCGCAAGGACATGCCGCTCGATCGTGCGGCCCTGATCGGTTGCGGCGTGATGACCGGCGTCGGCGCCGTGATCCACACCTCGAACGTCCGCCCGGGCGACACGGTGGCGGTGATCGGGTGCGGCGGCGTGGGGCTGGCGGCCGTGAACGGCGCGGCGCTGGCCGGCGCGGGGCGGATCATCGCCATCGATATGGCGCCGGGCAAGGAGAACCTGGCCAAGTCGATGGGCGCCACCGACTTCGTCCTGGGCGGTCCGGACGCCGTGAAGACCGTTCTGGAGATGACCCGCGGCGGCGTGCAGCACAGCTTCGAGGCCATCGGCCTGGCCGCCACCGCCGAGCAGGCGTTCAACATGCTGGCCCGCGGCGGCACCGCCAACGTCATCGGCATGATCCCGGTGGGCCAGACCATCAGCCTGATGGGCGCCGCCTTCCTGGGGGAGAAGCGCATCCAGGGCTCGCTGATGGGCTCGAACCGTTTCCCCGTCGACATGCCCCGGCTGGTCGACGCCTACATGGCCGGCAAGCTGCATCTCGACGACATGATCAGCCGCCGCATCCGGCTCGACCAGGTCAACGAGGCCTTCGAGGAAATGAAGACCGGGGCCGTGGCCCGCTCGGTCATCGTCTTCGACGCCTGATCCACGGCGCGGGAGCGTCCGGGGCGTGCGGTCGCGCGCCCCCGGTCGGTCCCCACGGCGGCGACGCGGAACGTCCGGCGCGCTCAGGCCGGCTTGGGGCGCATCACGAGCCAGGGCGTCTGCCGTTGGCGCCACTCCCAGACCGCCAGCAACTGGTCCAACTGGGGCATGGCCATCAGCCAGGGCGGGCCGGTGACCGTCTTGGGCTGAAGATCCTCGCGGACGATGTCGTGGCTGGCCGAGAACCGCGCCATCATCGTCGCCAGGGCGTCGCGTCGATAGAGGTCGTGGGTCTCGACGATGATGTTCATGCCGGCCAGCGCCGGGCTCAGCTCGGGCTGAAGGATGTCGACCTCCGCGCCCTCGGCGTCCACCAACACCAGGACGCGCCGTCCGGCGAAGGCTTCGAACCCGTCGGGGCTGAATTCTCCGCCGATCCGGATACGATCCGCCACGCCGTTGCGCTGCGCCAGCTCGGCGCAGGCGGCGCGCGCCTTGGGATCGATGTCGAAGGCGTGGACCTCCACCTGCGGCATCAATCGCGCCAGGCCCACGGCGTAATAGCCCTCGGCGCAGCCCACATCGATCACGCAGTCCAGGCCTTCGGCGGCGAATGCCTCGAGGTGGGGATGCAGCTCGGATTCGTAGGTGCCGAGCAGCCGGGGGATCAGCGCGCCCTCGGTCGCGTCCCGGAGGTAGTCCATGCCGGCGAAGGGACCGCCCCAGATCCGCGACCCCTCACGCTGGACATAGGTGTTCGCCAGCATCTTCGAACGCCAGAGGGCCAGCAGCCGGAGATGGTCGTTCAGGGTTTCCTGGTCGGCGTCCCCGGTCCATCCGGCGACCCGTTCGCGAACCAGGCGGATGGCGTTCGTCGTCAGGCCCATCGGCGCTCCAGGGGTCAGCCCAGAACACCTGATATTCGCCCCGGCGCCCGCGGCGCAAGGCCGGGGTCTTCAGCGACCGGATGCGCTTTCGACGGCGGCTATCGTCCGCGCCTGAGCGGGACCTTCGGCGAGGAGGCGCTCGACACGCAGTTTCTCGGCCTTGAAACGCGCCAGTTCACCGCCGGCGAGCACCGTGCCCTGGGGAACCTTGGCGCCCACCGGGTTCACGCGTCGCCCGCCCTGCCAGACCTCGTAGTGCAGGTGGGGCCCGGTCGACATGCCGGTGGACCCGACATAGCCCACAACCTGACCCTGGCGGACCTTGAGGCCCGGACGCACGCCCTTGGCGTACCGCGAGAGGTGGGCGTACCCGGTGTCCCAGCCGCCCGAATGCCGGATCTGGAGCCAGTTGCCGTAGCCGCCCCAGCGCTGCGCCTTCACCACCACGCCGTCACCGGCGGCCAGGATCGGGGCGCCGTTGCCGGCGCCGAAGTCGACGCCCTGGTGCGCCCGTGCATAGCCCAGGATCGGATGCCGGCGCTTGCCGAAGCCCGAGGTGAGGCGGGCGCCGTCGATCGGCGTGCGCAGGAGGAAGCCCCGGACGTTCTTGCCATGCTCGTCGAAGTAGTCGACCTGGCCGTCGTCGCGCTGGAAGCGGAAGAACTTCACGCCGTGCAGTTCGGCGTAGGTCAGGTCGCCCGTCTCGATCGTGCGTCCGCTCTCGGTGACCTTGCGGTCGAACACCAGGCGGAAGTCGTCGCCCGGCTGGATGTCACGCTGGAAGTCCAGCTTGTGGGCGAACAGCTTGGCGACCTGCGCCGTGATCGCCGGCGTCGCGCCCAGGCGCTGGGCGCTCTGGTAGAGCGAACCCTGGATTTCGCCGTGGGCGACGGTTGTCTGCTCGACGACCTTCTCCTCGAGGGCCCTTAGGCGCAGAGCGCCGTCGAACGTGCGCGAAACGGTCACCGCCGTCGCCGGGCCGGTGCGCAGCGACAGGCCGATGAGCTTGGCCTCGCCGTCGCCGGCCCTCGGCTGCGCCACCGCCGCATCGAATGTGAGCCCGGCCTTGATCCGCACCGTGTCCATCGCCCGGCTCAGGGTTCCGACCATGAGCTGGGCGTCTTCGGCGCTGACGCCCGCCCGCTGGACGGCGCGTTCCAGCGTCTCGCCGGGCCGGACGGAAACCGAGACGTTCTCCGCGCGCCCATAACCGGGCTGCGCTTCGGCGCGGGCGAAGGCCGCGTGCTGGAGGGCGGCGGCCTGGGCCGGCGCCAGGGCGGGGCTGGCGGCGCCGTCCAGCCGCAACGCCGTCTGCCATCCGATCAGGCCGGCCACCGTGGCCACCGCCAATGCTATGGCGACACGCGGCGCCTGGCGGGTCGAGAACTTACGCGGGTCGAACTCCTGCATCGCCACCCCTGCTAGCGACAGACACTCAACTCCGGATGAACGGAGTCGCCGTTGCGTCTCCTGGCCTCGCGAGCGCCTTCGGCATGCGCACCTCGCCTGAAATCACGGCAATTACGCGGCCTTGGGTCCCGCTTCGGCGTCGGCTGCCTTCGGTCTCGGGTTGTTGTCTCAGGCGGTCAGATCAGTCCCAGCACCAGTTCGGCGGGACGGCACAGCGCCGCACCCTTCGAAGTTGCGACGATAGGCCGATTCACCAGGATCGGGTCGATGATCATGGCGGCGATGATCGCTTCGTCCGAGACGGACGGGTCGGTGAGCCCCAGTTCCTCGGCCTTCGTGCCCCTCACGCGCAGGATGTCGCGCACGCTTCCGCCCATCCGCGTGGCGAGATCCTCGAGTTGGGCCTTGGTCCAACCGGCCTTCAGATACTCCACGACCTGCGGCTCGATCCCCTTTTCGCGCAGCAGCGCGAGCGTGTTGCGCGAGGTCCCGCAGGACGGGTTGTGATAGATGACGACGTTGCTCATGCGCTCCGATACCGCGGCGGTCGAAGCCCGTCACCCTTCCGAAGCCGGTGAACAGGCGTCGGCTACCAGGTGAAGGCGCGCGAGCCCGAGACGAAGGTGGAGTCCGAGGTGTCCCAGGCCATCACGTCGGCCGGCCGCGAGGGAAGGGGGGCGACGCCCGTCGGCCAGCGGTCGAAGCCCGCGGTGTAACGGACGTCCAGGCGCCCCGGTCCGCCGGGCCGGATCACGAGGTCCAGGCCGTCGCCGGGCGCTTGCCACATCACCCGCACCCACTGGCCGGCGGGCAGGGCCAGCCCGGCCGCTACGCCCTCGACGCTGGTGACCTGGGCGGCGGTGCTGGCGCGGAGCTGAAGGGCCAGGGTGCGCGCGCCGGGCGGCGCGACCGCGCGGACCTCCAGCCGTCCGTCCGGGGTTCGCGTCGCGCTGATGTCGGGCGAAGGTTCGGCCGTCGGGGTCGTGGGCGCGGCCAGCATGGGCCGCCGCCAGGCCCAGTGACGGGTGAGTTGCGGCTCGGCGCCCTCGGCCCACAACACCTTGCGGGTCCAGTCGGTGCGGTCGAACTCCGGGCTGTAGCGCCAGGCCCGGCCGGTGTCCTGATCCACCTGGTAGGCGATGTAGCTCGCCTGCGGATACCGCGGCGACCAGGGTGACTCGGCGCGGATGAACAGCGTCAGCGCCAGACCGCCGAAGAGCAGGAGGCCGCCGATCACGAGCCCCTTCTGTGCGCCCGCGTCCGGTTGGGCCAGTGGCCAGACCACGAGGCCCGCGGTCAGCATCTGGATGGCGAACAAGGGCATCAGGTCCATCGCCTCGAAGGCGAAGTGGGAGATGCCGCCCTGCCACCCCAGCGCGCCGGCCGCGAGCACGACGAGGATGATCGTGGGGATCAGACCGCGCTTGGCGCTCAGGGCGGTCGCCATCGCCCCCACCGCACCCACCAGCAGCGGCCAGACCACGACATACGAGGCCGCCGGCGCCAGCGCCTGGAGGCCCACCGCGATGATGAAGCCCAGACCCAGCACGCCCGCCCAGGCGCCTTTGCGTCCCGCGCGACCGGAATAGACGAAGACTCCGATGACCCCGGCGACGACGCCGGCCACGGCGCCGATGACGTCGAACTCTCCGAACATCGAGCATGCGAGCCCCAGCACCGCCGGGATCGCGGCCATCCAGCGCCGGCCGCGGGCCAGGTCGCCGGCCGCAAGCATCAGGAAGCCCAGCGACATGAGCATGATCGCCCATTCCCAGGGCGTGGCCTGGGCCAGGAGAAACCGCTGGTCGATGAAGCCGAAGCCGGCCCCCGTGAGTCGGCGTGCGAACTGGAGCACGGCCACCGTGCCGATGGCGCCGAAGGCCAGGGCGCCCGCGCCGCGAAGGATGTCGGCGGCCGGGAACTCGCCCGAGTGCCGCGCCCACCGCACCGAGAACGCCAGCATCACCGCGATCGCCAGCAGGATCACCCAGCCGAACCACACCGGGTAGGCGATGACGGTGTCGCCGAACAGGTTGGCGTAGATCGGCGAGGAAGCCTTGCCCGGTAATTCGGGTGCGAAGGCCGCTTCCGCGACGACGGCCAGCGCCTGGGTCCCCATGTCCTGCAGGGAGCCGCGCTCCAGGTTCTGTGGGGTGGAGGTGGCGCTGTGATAATCGAACAGCCGGCCGATGATCGCGTAGTTGAGGCCGGCGATCCCGGCCGCCAGCGTCTCGGTCAGGTCGGTGTCGTTCGGCATGCGCTCGTAGAGCATCACCGAAAGCGAGGACGAGGCGGGCTTCACCGCCGTCTTCCGGAAGAGGTCGATCAGTTCGCCGTTCTGCGGGCTGGTCTGGAACATGTTGGCTCGCCCGGTCGAGCCCCTGGCCTCCAGGTTGACCACCAGGCCGATCCGCTTCGCCAACGGATCGCGGCGGAAGAAGTGGTTGGCGCCCAGGAGCCCCGCTTCCTCGCCATCGGTGAAGATCAGGATCACGTCGCGCGCGGGTGCGCCGCGGGCCTTGATGGCCCGGACGGCCTCCAGCGACGCGGCCACGCCCATGATGTCGTCGGCGGCGCCGGGGGAGCCGGGTACGCTGTCGTAGTGCGACATGATCGCCACCGCGGGCTTGCTCCGGTCCCGCCCGGGAAGGACGCCCACGACATTCTCGACCGGCCCGGCGACGAGGAGGTCCGACGCCCCGCGCGGCTGGAGGACGCCCACCCCCGGACGCACTTCCGGTGACAGGCCCAGTTCGGCCATCCTGCCGACCAGCAGGTCGCGCACCCTGGCGTTGGCCGGCGAGCCCATCGGATGAGGCTCCTGCGCCAGCAGCGTCACGTCGGCGAAGGCGCGCTCGGCCGAGAACTCGACCGCCGGAGCGCCCACGGGGGCGGATTCCGGAAGGACCTGATCGCTGAACGCGATCCATGAGCCCAGCATCAGTGCAACGAGCAGCGCGAAATAGCGACGCACGCCCCGACCCTCCCCGTTGAGTCCTGGATGAAGGCTAGACCGCATCGCGCCAAAACGAAAACGCCCGGCCGCGGGGCCGGGCGTTCGCGATGCGGGATCGAAGAGACGGCTTCAGGCGGCGACGGTGATCGCGCCTTCCTGAGGGTCGCGCAGCACATAGCCGCGGCCCCAGACCGTCTCGATGTGGTGCTTGCCGTCGGCGGCGGCGGCCAGCTTCTTACGGAGCTTGCAGATGAAGACGTCGATGATCTTCAGTTCGGGCTCGTCCATGCCGCCGTACAGGTGGTTCAGGAACATTTCCTTGGTGAGGGTCGTGCCCTTCCGGAGCGAGAGCAGTTCGAGCATCTGATATTCCTTGCCGGTCAGATGCACGCGGATGCCGTTCACTTCCACGGTCTTGGCGTCGAGGTTCACCACGATGTCGCCGGTCTTGATGACCGATTGCGCATGGCCCTTGGAGCGGCGGACCACAGCGTGGATACGGGCGACCAGTTCGTCCTTGTGGAACGGCTTGGTCATGTAGTCGTCGGCGCCGCCCGAGAAGGTCTTCACCTTCGTTTCGATCTCGGCCGTGCCGGAAAGGATCATGATCGGGGTGTTGATCTTACCCACGCGAAGCGTCCGCAGGACGTCCATGCCGGACATGTCGGGCAGATTCAGGTCGAGGAGGATGAGATCGTAGTCGTAGATCTTGCCGAGATCGACGCCTTCCTCACCGAGATCGGTGGTGTAGACGTTGAATCCTTCCGATTTCAGCATCAACTCGATGCTTTGCGCCGTCGCGCTGTCGTCCTCGATCAACAATACGCGCATTAGGCTCTCCTGCCGCGTCCCCGCATTCCGCGCGAATTCTCGTGAATCCGCCCCATGGATCGTCGTTAACCTGCCCCGCCGTCCTTTAAGACCGGTTAATGAGGCTGGCTCTCCGTCGAGAATCGTTAATCCGATTTGAGAATCCGACTCAAGCTGGGCGGGCGCCTGAGCGAGTCGTCGGGCCGTTGAATCTTTCGTGATTGGACAGGGGAGTCGAAGCGTGGGGCGGGAACGCCTTGTGCGGACAGGGGTTTTGTTCGGAACAGTCCTGTTCGGAGACCCTCATGGTAGACCTGCCCAAGACCCTCGAATCCTATCGCATGCCCTGGCGGCGAGACCCATTGAAGCAGGGTGCGGCGCTGGCTCCGGTCATGCGCTACGCCGCGCGTCATCCGGCGCTCCTGGTCGGCGCGGCCGTCGTCGGCTTGGCCGGGGTCCTGGCCTGGCGCAACCGCGAGAAGATCGGGGCCGCCGCGCAGCCGGTTCTCGACGACGCGCGTCATAAGGGTCAGGCGTTGCTCGACGACGCGAAGGCCAAGGGCGAAGCCCTTGTGGACCAGGCCCGGACGGCCGGCGAGAAGGTCGCGGCCCGGGCCCGGACGCGGCGAACCGCCGCGGCGCCGCCCACCGTTCCCGACCTGCACTGACCCCGGGTCTTCACCACCCCTTAAGCACGGCGGGCGAATAGTCCCGCCACAGCTTGAGGGGTGGGCGTTGCAAAGCCTGGTGGCCGCGGTCGAGCGGCTGGATCCACTGACGGTTTCCGGCCGCGTCGCAGCCGTGAACGGCCTTCTCATCGAGGCGCGAGGCGGCTTGTCCCGCCTGGCCGTCGGCGCCCGCGCCGAGATCGCCCGTTTCGCGGAGAAGCCGGTGGCCGCCGAGGTGGTGGGCTTCCGTGAAAACCGCGCCTTGCTGATGCCCTTCGGGCCGGTCGAGGGCGTGGCGCCCGGCGCCGAGATCCGCATCCAGCCCCTGGGTTCGGCCGTTCGCCCCAGCAAGGCGTGGCTCGGGCGGATCGTCGACGCCTTCGGCGAACCGATCGACGGCAAGGGACCTCTGCCGCAGGGGATCGCCGCCTATCCGCTGCGCGCCTCGCCGCCGTCGGCGCACGCCCGCGCGCGGGTCGGCGAGCGCCTGGACCTGGGCGTGCGGGCGATGAACGTCTTCACGACCTGCTGTCGCGGCCAGCGTCTCGGCGTCTTCGCCGGTTCGGGCGTCGGCAAGTCGGTCCTGCTCTCCATGCTGGCGAAGAACGCCGAGTGCGATGCCGTCGTCGTCGGTCTGATCGGCGAGCGGGGCCGCGAAGTCCGCGAGTTCATCGAGGAGACCCTGGGCGAGGAGGGGCTGCGTCGCGCGATCGTGGTGGTGGCCACGTCGGACGAGCCGGCGCTGAAGCGCCGCCAGGCCGCCTACATGACCCTGGCGCTGGCCGAATTCCTGCGCGACCAGGACATGGAGGTCCTCTGCCTGATGGACTCGGTGACACGCTTCGCCATGGCCCAGCGCGAGATCGGCCTGGCCGCGGGCGAGCCCCCGACGACCAAGGGCTACACGCCGACCGTCTTCACCGAACTGCCCAAGCTGCTGGAGCGAGCGGGACCTGGGCCGGTCCGTCCGGACGGCACCAAGGCGGGACCGATCACGGGGCTCTTCACGGTGCTGGTGGATGGCGACGACCACAACGAGCCGATCGCCGACGCCGTCCGCGGTATCCTGGATGGCCATATCGTCATGGAACGCGGCATCGCCGAACGCGGCCGGTTCCCAGCCATCAACGTGCTGAAATCGATCAGCCGCACCATGCCGGGCTGCCAGTCGATGGAAGAGCGCGAGGTGGTGCGGCAGGCGCGCGAGAGCCTGTCGGCCTACGCCAACATGGAGGAACTGATCCGCATCGGCGCCTACCGCGCCGGCGCCGATCCGCTGATCGACCGGGCCATCGCGCTCAATCCCGCGGTCGAGAGGTTCCTTTCACAGAATCCGAACGACTCCACCAGCCTGGACGCCAGCTTCGCCGGCCTGTCCGATATCCTGAACGGAGCGCCTGAGTGAGCCGGCTTCGCCAAGAGCTTCGCACGATCCTCCGCCGTTCCGACAGGAGCATTGAGGGATGAGCTGGGCCGAATCCCTGATCAAGCTCTCGACCTACGAGGCCGAGGTGCTTCAGAAGCGCCTGGCCGAGATCGTCGACCGGCGTGTGGCGGCGGAGCTGCGTCTGACGATGCTTGAAGCCGAGGGCGAGGCCGAAATGGCCTTTTCGGCCCAGGACGCGGCTGCGGGCATCTACCGCGCCGGCTTCTTCGAGGGGCTCAAGATCCGCAAGGGCCGCATCCGGGCCGAGATCGACATCGTCCTCGCGGAGGAGCAGGGCGCGCGCGACGCGCTGGCCGAGGCGTTCGAGGCTCAGAAGAAGTACGAGCACATCGCCGAGAACATCCGGCTGGAAGCGCGCAGGGAGGCGGGTCGCCGCGAAGCCGCCGCGATGGACGAGATGGGGCTGCGCAAGCGCGCGGTGATCTGATCCGGAGCGTCTCCGGCGACGCCTCTGTCGAGGCGCCTCAGAACAGCATCCAGGCCTGCCAGGCCGCCAGCGAGACCACCAGAAGGCCGACGATCCAGGTGAGGGCGCGGGTGGGCAGCACCTTCGTCATCCATCCGGCGAGCGGGGCCGCGATCACGCCGCCCACGATCAGTCCGGCGAGGGACCACAACAGGCCGTCCAGGCCCTCGGTCTCCCAATGTCCCGTCAACAGGCTCACCAGGAAGGCGCCCGCCGTCGCGGCGGCGACGAAGACCTCGGCTGTGTTGGTCGTGCCGATGGCCTTGCGCGGGTCTGCGCCGGCGCCCATCAGCGAACTGGTCACGACGGGTCCCCAGCCCCCGCCGCCGATGGCGTCGAAGAAGCCGCCGACGAGGCCGAGCGGGAACGGAGATTTCCAGGAGAACACCTTGGGGCGGGCCTGACGCCAGGCCCGGTAGAGGATGATGAGCCCCATCAGGAACAGCCAGGCGACCACGTAGGGCTTCACGGCCTCACCTGGAACCGAAGTCAGCACATAGGTTCCGCCGACGCCGCCCACCACGCCGCCGCCGGCCAGCAGCGCCAGCAGCTTCCAGTCCACGTTGCGGTAGAGGATGTGCGACAGCCCCGAGGCCGCGCCGGTGAAGACCTTGGCGGCATGGACGCTGGCCGAGGCGTTGGCCGGGGTGACGCCGAAACTCAGCAGCACCGAGGTCGAAATGACGCCGTAGGCCATGCCGAGCGCGCCGTCGACGAGCTGGGCGGCGAACCCCACGGCCAGGAAGAGCCAGAAGTCGGGATCCATGGGTGCGCGTCAGCCCAGATCCTGCGTCGAAGCGGCGTCGGTCAACATGCCCCCTCGCGCCGCTAGATGCCGGGATCGAACGCGCCTTCCAGCCACTCGAAGATCCGCTGTGCGGCGTCCTCGGCGGAGAGGGCGGTGGTGTCGATGTGGATTTCGGGTGTTTCGGGCGCCTCGTAGGGGGAGTCGATGCCGGTGAAGTTCTTGAGCTGTCCGGCGCGGGCCTTGGCGTAGAGGCCCTTGACGTCGCGCTTCTCGGCGTCGGCGAGCGGCGTGTCGATGAACACCTCCACGAATTCGCGCTCGCCCATCAGCTCGCGGGCCATCTGCCGCTCGGCGCGGAACGGCGAAATGAAGGAGACCAGGACGATCAGGCCGGCGTCGACCATCAGCTTGGACACCTCGGCGACGCGGCGGATGTTCTCGACGCGGTCGGCCTCGGTGAAACCCAGGTCCTTGTTGAGGCCGTGGCGGACGTTGTCGCCGTCGAGCAGGTAGGTGTGGCGGCCCTCGGCGTGCAGGCGCTTCTCCACCAGGTTGGCGATGGTGGATTTGCCGGCGCCCGAGAGCCCGGTGAACCACACCACCCGCGCCTTCTGGCCCTTGGCGGCGGCGCGCGCGGCCTTGTCCACGTCCAGGGCCTGCCAGTGGATGTTCTGGCTGCGGCGGAGCGCGAAGCGCAGCATGCCGGCGCCGACGGTGCGATTGCTCATCCGGTCGATGAGGATGAAGCCGCCCAGGTCCTTGTTGTCGGCGTAGGGATCGAAGGCGATGGGCGCCGAGAGCGCCAGATTACAGACCCCGATCTCGTTCAGCTCCAGGCGCTTGGCGGCGAGCTGTTCGAGGGTGTTCACATTGACCTTGTACTTGGGCTCGGCCACCTGGGCGGTGGCCGTGCGGGTCCCCAGCTTCATCAGGTAGGGCCGGCCCGGCAGCAGGGCGTCCTCGTCGAACCAGACGAGGGTGGCCTCGAACTGGTCGGCCACTTCGGGCGGGTGACCGGCGGCGGCGAGGACGTCCCCGCGGCTGACGTCGATTTCGTCGGCGAGCGTGAGGGTCACGGACTGGCCGGCGACGGCCTGGGGCAGGTCGCCACGGAAGGTCACGATGCGCGCCACCGTGCTCTCGCGGCCCGAGGGCAGGGCCTTGACCTTGTCGCCGGGGCGGACGACGCCCGAGGCGATCAGGCCGGAGAAGCCGCGGAAGTCCAGGTCGGGCCGGTTCACCCACTGGACCGGCATGCGGAAGGGCTTCTGCTGGAGGTCGTCCTCGACGGGCGCCTCTTCCAGCCAGCGCATCAGGGGCGGGCCGGAGTACCAGGGCGACTTCGCGGAGGGCTCGGTGATGTTGTCGCCCTTCAGGGCCGACATCGGGATGGCGGTGAACGCCTTGATCCCGATCTGGGCGGCGAAGTCGTGGTACTCGGCCACGATGGTGTCGAACACCTCCTGGCTCCAGCCCACCAGATCCATCTTGTTGATGGCCAGCACCACGTGGCGGATGCCCAGCAGGCTCACCAGGTAGCTGTGCCGGCGGGTCTGGGTGAGCACGCCCTTGCGCGCGTCGATCAGGATGATGGCCGCGTCCGCCGTCGAGGCGCCGGTGACCATGTTGCGGGTGTACTGCTCGTGGCCGGGAGTGTCGGCGACGATGAACTTGCGCTTCTCCGTCGAGAAGAAGCGGTAGGCCACGTCGATGGTGATGCCCTGCTCGCGCTCGGCGGCCAGGCCGTCGACCAGGAGGGCGAAGTCGATATCGCCCCCTTGCGTGCCGACCTTCTTCGAGTCGGCCTCCAGCGCGGCGAGCTGGTCCTCGAAGATCATCTTGCTGTCGTAGAGCAGGCGGCCGATCAGGGTCGACTTGCCGTCGTCCACCGAGCCACAGGTCAGGAACCGCAGAAGAGACTTGTGCTCGTGCTGGTGGAGGTACGCTTCGATGTCCTCGGCGATGAGCGCGGACTGGTGGGCCATCACATCCTCCCCTGCGAAGCGGGGGAGGGGGACCGCTCGCGAAGCGAGGGGTGGAGGGGGCCTGCTGGGCTGGCGGTCCGCCGCATCAGAAGTAGCCCTCCTGCTTCTTCTTCTCCATCGAGGCGGCCTGGTCGTGGTCGATCATCCGGCCCTGGCGCTCCGAGGTCGTCGTCAGCAGCATCTCCTGGATGATCTCGGGCAGCGTCGCCGCGGTGCTCTCCACCGCCCCCGTCAGCGGGTAGCAGCCCAGGGTGCGGAACCGCACCGACTTCATCATCGGGGTCTCGCCGGGACGCAGGGGCATCCGGTCGTCATCGACCATGATCAGCGTCCCGTCGCGCTCCACCACCGGGCGCACGTCGGAGAAGTACAGCGGCACGATCGGGATGTTCTCAAGGTGGATGTATTGCCAGATGTCCAGCTCGGTCCAGTTGGAGATCGGGAACACCCGGATGCTCTCGCCCGGGTTCTTTTTCGCATTGTACATCCGCCAGAGCTCGGGCCGCTGGTTCTTGGGGTCCCACCGGTGGCCGGCCGAGCGGAACGAGAAGATCCGCTCCTTGGCCCGGCTCTTCTCCTCGTCCCGCCGCGCGCCGCCGAAGGCCGCGTCGAAACCGTACTTGTCCAGCGCCTGCTTCAGGCCCTCGGTCTTCCAGATGTCGGTGTGCTTCGCCGAGCCGTGGTCGAACGGGTTGATGTTCTGCGCCACTGCATCGGGATTGCGGTGCACGAGCAACTCGAAGCCCAGTTCCCGCGCCATCCGCTCGCGCATCTCGTACATCGCCCGGAACTTCCAGGTCGTGTCCACATGCAGCAGCGGGAAGGGCGGCTTCGACGGATAGAACGCCTTCGCCGCCAGGTGCAGCATCACCGCGCTGTCCTTGCCGATCGAGTACAGCATCACCGGACGCTCGCACTCCGACACCACCTCCCGCAGGATGTGGATGCTCTCGGCCTCCAGCCTCTGAAGATGCGTCAGGGTCTGGGGCGACAACTGCAGCTCCACAGATCGAGAAAGGGGTGCGGGGGTGTGGGTTCGGACCTCGGCGTCCATCGGCGACCTTACAGCAAACCTCGATATCCGCCTGAGCGATCGCACAGGCGTCCGGCCCGGCGGCGGAGTTAGCCGCCAGGCCCCGCAGGCGCAAGGCGAGGGCCTGCCAGGAATTCTCGGCGGGCTGGCAGGTAGGCTGGGTGCGTCTCACCCTGCAACCGGACGCGCGATGTCGCTTGGCGGCCCGGCGGAATGGCGCCACAACCGCGTTCGACGGAAGCGCGTACCCGCCTTTCGAGCCGGAACGCCGGCCGGGGGCGGCAGGGGAAAAGGGTCTCATGACTTCAGACGCGGCGGTGCCGGCGAAGGTCTCCGGCGGCTACAGGTATCTCGTCGTCTGGCTGCTGGCCGTCGTCTACACCCTCAACTTCCTGGATCGACAGATCGTCTCGATCCTGGCGGAGCCGATCCGGACCGATCTCGGTCTCACCGACACCCAGCTCGGCATGTTGAGCGGGATTGTCTTTGCGCTCTTCTACACCGGCTTTGGGATCCCGATCGGATGGCTGGCCGATCGGGCGAACCGGGTCTGGATCATCTCGGGCGCCTGCGCCCTCTGGAGCCTGTTCACCGCCCTCTGCGGCACGGCCACCAACTTCGTCCAACTCGCGCTCTTCCGCATGGGGGTCGGGATTGGCGAGGCGGGCGGTTCGCCGCCGTCCTATTCGCTGATCTCGGACTATTTCAAGCCCGAGGAGCGCGGCACGGCCCTGGCGATCTACTCCCTGGGCGTGCCGGTCGGATCGATGCTGGGATCGGCGCTCGGGGGTTGGATCGCGGTCGAACACGGCTGGCGGATCGCCTTCTTCGTCATGGGCGTGCCGGGCATCGTCCTGGCGGCGCTCGTGATGCTGGTCGTTCGGGAACCCAAGCGCGGCGCCCTGGACATCCTGCCCGCGGGCCAGGTGGCGCAGGAGAAGCCGCCGTCCATCGCCCAGGCCTTCGCCGGCTTCTTCGGCAACCGGACGCTGCTGCTCACGGCGCTCGCCGCGGGCCTCTCGGCCTTCGTGGGGTACGCCGCGCTGACCTGGAACCCGCCGTTCCTCATCCGCGTGAAGGGCATGAATCTGGCGCAGGTGGCCGCCTACTACAGCCTCGTCCTCGGGATCACGGGGATGATCGGCACCTTCGGCGCCGGCTGGCTGGTGGACCGGCTGAGCCGGCGCGACGCGCGCTGGTTCGCGTGGCTGCCGGCGATCGCCTTCGTTCTGACCGTGCCGTTCTGGTTCGGACTCATCTATGCGCCGACGTGGCAGATCGCCCTGATCTGCGTGGCCATCCCGGCCCTTCTGAACAACTGCTATCTCGCGCCGGCCCTGGCGGTGGTGCAGAATTCCGTTCCAGCCAACCGCCGTACGATATCGGGCGCGGTCCTGCTCTTCGTGCTCAATCTCATCGGTCTGGGCATCGGCCCCGTCTATGTCGGCCGCATCTCGGACGCGGCCAAGGCGGAGTACGGCGACCAGTCCCTGGCCATCGGCTTCCTGTGGCTGATCCCCATCGTATTCCTGACCATCGGCGCGCACCTGACCGCCGCCTGGTCGATCGGGCGGGACCGCAAGCTGGCGGCTCTCCGAGCGTAGGGCGTCAGCCGGCGCGCGTGGTGCGCAGCAGGGTGAGGGCGTCCCACAGACGCCAGAAACGGAGACGGTAGAGCATGCCGATCGCCGACAGCCGCTGGCCGAGGGTGTTCAACTCGGGGCTGGTCAGAACCTTGGGCGTGTGCGCCACCGCCGACAGCGGCATGAGGAGGTTGCGGGCCAGCCAGCGCGAGCGCTGACCTCTCTGGCCCGTCATCAGGCCGAAGGTTTCGGCGTTGATCCGCCGCCACTTGCCCGAAAGCTGCTCCCAGGTGACGCGGGCCGGATGGCCGATGGCGGCCGCCGGCACATAGCCCAGGCGCGCCCCGCTGGCGACCGCGCGGCGTGACCAGTCGACATCCTCCGAGAGGCCGACGCCGAACGCGCCGACCCTGTCGAAGAGAGGCCGACGACAGAACATGTTTCCGGCGCCGGTGAATCCCTTCTTCTCGATGTAGGTCTTGAAATCGAAGGCGAAGACGCGCTCGAACGCCTCGGCGGGCGTCATGCGCGCGGGGTCCGAGACGAGCACCCGAACGCGCCCTCCGACCAGGTCGAAGCGGCTCAGGGCCTTCACGCCTTCCTCCAGCCACTGAGGTTCGGCCACGCAATCGGAATCGATGAACGCCAGCACGTCGCCGCGCGAAGCGGCGACCGCGCCGTTGCGCGCCGGACCCGCGCCCTTCTGCGTGATCACGACCACCTGGGCCCGACCCCGGACCACCGCCTCCACAGCCGCCAGTCCCACCGGCGAGTTGTTGTCGCCGATGACGATCTCGAAGCGGTCTTTGGGATAGGTCTGGGCTTCCAGAGCGGCGAGCCCGATCTCCAGGCCCCCCAGGTCCTGGTAATGGGGCATGATGACGCTGACGAACGGAAGGTCGCCCGCGGATTCCGACGTCATGGGTTCCCCTTCTGGCCTGCTCGCCCACCGGACGGACTCCTTGGAGCAAACCCCGCGCCAGGAGTAAATGACCTGCCGTTCCCGCACGCCGCGCGTTGTCATTGAAGTCCGAAAACCGCGAGACTTCGACGGCGGCGGGGGGCATCGTTCTCGGTATGGAGATGGACTTCGAAGCCTGTCGGCGCGCCTTCGTCACCCGCGACCCGCGGTTCGACGGCCGCATCTTCGCCGGGGTGAAATCCACGGGCGTCTACTGTCGGCCGATCTGCCCGGCGCGGACGCCCAAGGCCGAGAATATGGCTTTCTATCCCACGGCGGCGGCGGCTCAGGAAGCGGGGTTCCGGCCCTGTCTCCGTTGCCGGCCCGAGGCCTCGCCCGACCTGGGCGCGTGGCGAGGCACGTCCAATACGGTCTCGCGGGCGCTTGCGCTGATCGAAGGGGGGGCGTTGGACGGCGACGACCTGGAGGTTCTGGCGACCCGCCTCGGGGTGGGTGAACGCCAGCTTCGCCGGCTGTTCCGCCAGCATCTCGGCGCTTCTCCTGTCTCGGTCGCCCAGACACGACGGGTGCTGCTGGCCAAGCAACTCATCCAGGAGACGCGTCTGCCTATGGCCGAGGTGGCGCTCGCGTCCGGCTTCGGCAGCGTGCGTCGGTTCAACGAGACCTTTCAGCAGCTCTTCCATCGCCCGCCGAGCGCGCTCCGCCGCTCGCGTCAGGCCGAGACCCCGGCCGCCGATGGCGTCACCGTGCGTCTGCCCTACAAGTCCCCGTACGACTGGGACGCGATAATCGGCTTCCTGGCCGATCGCGCGATCCCGGGCGTGGAGCGCGTGGAGCCCGGCCGGTATGCGCGGACGCTGTCGATCGACGGCGTCTGCGGCCTGGTGATCGTCACGCCGCGGGACGACGACGCCCTCTCAGCCGAGATTCGCTTCCCGCGACTCCAGGCCCTTCCGGCGGTGATCGCCCGCATCCGGCGGGTGTTCGACCTCTCGGCGGATCCCGCCCTGATCGGCGCGCACCTTTCGCAGGACGCCGCACTGGCGCCGCTGGTGGCGGCGCGGCCGGGACTCAGGGCGCCCGGGGCTTGGGACGGGTTCGAACTCGCCGTACGGGCTATCCTGGGACAACAGATCACCGTAGCCGCGGCGCGCAATCTCGCCGCCAAGCTGGTGGAGGCTTATGGCGATGCTGTCGACGATCCCGCCGCAGGGGCGCTGGGACTGAACCGAGTTTTCCCGTCGCCGCAACGCCTGGTGGGCCGGGACGTCGCGGGGCTGGGCATGCCTCGCGCCCGTGGCGCGGCCCTGGAGGGCCTGGCCCGCACCGTCGCGGCAGATCCAACGATCTTCACCCCGCGCGCCGACCTTGCGAGCGCCATCGCGGCTCTGACCGCGCTTCCGGGCGTGGGCGAATGGACCGCGCAATACATCGCGCTCCGGGAGCTTCGCGAGCCCGACGCCTTCCCACAGGCCGATGTGGGCCTCATGCGGGCGCTGGCCGATGAGCGGGGGACACGGCCCTCCGCGGCTGAACTCCTGGCGCGAAGCGAAGCCTGGCGTCCCTGGCGCGCCTATGCCGCACAACACCTCTGGGCCGGGGATCCTGGCCCGGCGTCTCGCAAGACAGTCCCTCCGAAAGCGACCGATGACCGACAAGCCGCCGCCTGAAGCCCTGACCCTCGAGCGCGTGCCGACGCCCATCGGCGAAGCTCTCGTCGTCACCGACGAGGCCGGCGTGCTGCGCGCCTTCAACTGGCATGATTATGAGCCGGCCATGCGCCGCTGGCTGTCCCGCCGCTACGCTTCTGTGCCTGTCGCGGAGGGGCGCGGACCGTTACGCATGAAGATCGAAGCCTACTTCTCAGGCGATATCGGGGGGCTGGACGCCATTCCCTGGCAGGGCGCCGGCACCGGGTTTCAGCAATCGGTCTGGGCCGCACTCTGCACCATCCCGGTCGGCGAGACGTTGAGCTACGCCGGCCTCGCGGCGCGCATCGGTCGTCCCACCGCGGTGCGGGCTGTCGGCCTCGCCAACGGCGCGAATCCTGTTTCGCTGGTGGTGCCCTGTCACCGGGTGATCGGGTCGAACGGTTCGCTGACCGGATACGGCGGCGGCCTGGAGCGGAAGCGTTGGTTGCTGGAGCACGAGCGGGCAAGTCGGCGAGAAGAGCGAGATCCTTCGCCGTTCGCCCTGCGTTGAGAACGCAATGGAGAAGCCCGGTATGGCCCGGGTTCGGGGCTGATCTCCATCCGGCCGTCATCACGCGGGCCTCGGCCGCGCGGCCAGCCACATGACAAACAATTCATGTTCCTGCCCCTGCCGAAACCGGCTGACCCGGCGTATTCAGGCCCAGCGGGAGAAGTCCGTGGGGGGCGCGCCATGGCGACATTGACGGAGATGGTGGCCGCGGTCGTCGTGCATTCGTCCGTCGCCGCGCTGTCGCATTTCGGCGTTGCGCTGGATACGCCGCGGCTGGAACGGCAGGCGCCGCCGCCCTCGGTCGAGCAGCGGATCGTCGCGCGCACGCCACGTAAGCTCGGCGACAGGGCGGGCAGATCGTCCCCCCGCGAACCAACTCAAAAGGGTTCAGGCGCTCAAGCCTGATCGTCGGCGACCGTATCGCGGCCCCTTCGACATTCACCGACATCCGCCGGGCGCTTTCCGTTGTCGTCGCCAGAAGGTAAGTTCGGCATGCGGAACGCTAGGCGGACCTCCATGGCCGTCAGGCGTGGCCCTGGCGCGCCCGAGAGGGAAGTCCGGCGTCAGGTGTAGCAGTCGAGGTCAGGCATGAAGGTCTCCAGGCGATCGCGGCCCATGGACTTCGCGAGCGCCGACACCGAGCCCGAGGCGCTCGCGCCCGAACCCGGTGGTGTCGGCTTTCGGCCGATCGAGACGGACAGCCTCGATCTTCCGCCGGCGTTACTTGCGACGCGACAGGCGCTGTCCGATGACGTGGAACATTCAGTGTCGCCGGGCGGCGACGCTCGACCGGCTGGTTGGCCCATATGGCTTGCGGCCGCCGTGGTGGCGGGCCTGTGGGCGCTGGCGCCGATCGCCTTCGCTCTCGGGTATCGCAGTGGGCTGGCCCCCTTCGGGTACGAGCCCTTCGCGCTGGCTGTCTTCGCGCTGATGGCGCTGGGGCCGGCGGCCCTGGTGCTGTTCGCGGCCTGGCTGGCGCGGCAGGCCCAACTGCTGGCGCACGAGGCGCGTCGCGAACGCGCGGCGGCGGAGGACCTGCTGGCGCCGACGCTGATCGCCGCGGCCCGGGCCGGGGATGTGACGCACATTGTCCGCGAGGAGATCTCGCGGGCAGGCGCGGCGGCGGACGAGGCGCGCGACACGCTGATCGCTCTGCGTGACTCGCTGGCCTTCGAGACCGACAAGCTGACGGGCGCCACGGCGCAGTCGGTTCGAACCGCGGGAGAACTGGCGTCCACCCTTGGCCGGGAGCGCGCGGAAATGGGGGCGTTGGCCCAGACGCTCGATACCCAGGCGATGCGCCTTTCCGACACAGTGACCCAGCAGGCTCGCATGGTGGCCGAGGCCACGGGTCTGGCCGAAACGCAAATCCGGGAGGCCGAGATCGCGCTGGGAGCCCGGGCCGCCGAACTGGCCGCCGCCGCCGGCGAGGCGAGCGGCGCCGCGCGCACGGCCGGCGAGGATCTGACCCGTCACATCGCCCGACTGGAGACGGCGGGGACCGGCGTCGCCGAACAAATTCTGAGCCTGGAGGCGGGCCTCTCCGGCCAGCGGAGCGCCCTGGTCGCATTGACGCAGGCCCTGAAGGGCGACCAGGCGGCTTTCGCGGCCGAGGCCGAGACCCATGCGGTTCGCCTTGGCGGCTTCATCGAGGAGGCGCGCGCCGCCGCCGGGGAGATGAGCGAGCGGGCCACGGCCGGCGGAGAGCACCTGCGACAGATGATGTCGGACGCAGCTGTGCAGTTTCGCGACCTGGCCGAGACGGCGCGGGCTGAGCGTGAAGAGTTCAGCCAGTCCACTTTGCAGTCCCTGGAAGCCGTTTCGACCGCCGCCGCGGGGCAACGCGCCGAACTGGAGAGCCAGGCTCGGGCGGCCATCGACGCGCTGGCCCGTGCGGCGGAGGAGACGCGGGATGCCGCCGCACGGCATGCGGCGGCGGCGCGTGAGCAGGTGGACACCTTGTCGGAAGCCGCGTTTGGCGCGGGCCAGAAGGCGAATCAGGTGTTCGAGGCGAGGCTCGAGGAGGCACGCGCTCTCATCGAGACGTCTTCCCGCATGGTGGAGGACGCGGGCGCGGCCACGGCCCGCAAGTTGGCCGACGGGGCGGAGGCCGCGCGTGCGGTCATGAACGACCTCTCGAACATGCTGGTGGAGATCGAGCACAAGACCGCCCGCCTGCCTGATCTCGCCGTGGATCAGGCCGGCCGGGTGCGCGCCGCCATCGCCGACAGTCTGGACGAACTCATGGATCAGGCGCGACGCACGGCCGACCAGGCCCAGGCCATCGACGCCGCGTTCCAGGATCGCGTGCGACGCAATTTCGAGATGCTGTCCGAGGCGGTGCGGCTGATGGGCGCGGCGGCGGCTCCCGCGGCCCCTGTGTCCAGGGAGGTTCTGTCCCCCGAGGCGCCCGCCTTGAAAGCGCGAGCCTCACATCCATCCCCCGCGCTGGCCGAGCCCGCGCCGACGCCTGTGCGGCGACGGTCTGCGGGGGTCGACGAGACGCAGGTTCCGGGCGCCGAACTGGCCGACGGCATCGGCTTACGCAATCGCATCCGGTTCACGCCGACCGCGACAGATCGCGAGTTTTCGGCCGTATTCGAGGCTGCGTCGGGCGTCGCCGCGCCGGTAGCGCCGCCCCCGGAGGATGAGACGCCCGGTGAACGTGATCCCTGGACGTGGAAGGACCTTCTCGCATCGCTGGACGGCGGGAACGAACCTGGCGGGGGATTGGAGGATCAGATTCTCTCGGATCTCGGCGACATGGGAGTTGATCCTGTGCGCCTGTTACCGAGCGGGCGTGTGGCCGAGTGCGCGGTGCAACTGGCCGGCGGAGCATGGGAGGCCGCCCGGCTGGCGGTGCGTAAGGCCGCTCCGGCGGCCACCCGGCGGATCGGTCGTCGGCTGCAGACGGATGAGGCTGTGAAGGGCCGCGCCGAACTGTTCACCCGCGCGTACACCACGCTTGTCGATGAGGCGGTGGCGCGGGGTGACGACGAGGCCGTGATGGGACTGCTGGATACGCCGGGAGGGAAGTTGTTCCTTCTTCTGGACGCGACGGCCGAGGCCACCCCCTCATAACTCTCGGAAGGGAACCCTCCCGGGCGACATCAGCGTTGGCGCGGAATGAGTTCTGAACGTGATCGTGCGCACCTGGCATGGCGGCGCGCAGAACGCCTGCGAAAATTGTCGGATCGCGTCGTGGGCGTCGGGCCATGGGGCCTCGGAATCGATGGCGTTCTCGCCTGGGTTCCGGTGGCGGGGACGATCTATTCCGTCGGGGCCGCCGGGCTCCTCCTCTATGAGGCGATACAGGCGGGCGCATCCCGGCCCACGCTCCTAAGGATGGCGACCTATCTCGGATTGGACAGCTTGAGTTCGGGCGTTCCCGTTCTGGGATGGGCTGTCGACACTCTCTTCACCGGTCACGCCTTTGCAGCGGGGGCGCTGAAGCGCGATATTGAACGTCGCCACGGTCGGCCCGAGGCCGCTTTGCGGGAGAGAATGTGGAGGTGACGGCGCGTTAGGCTTTTGACCGTAGCCTGGCTTCGCGCGGGAGAGGTATCGCCTTGAAGAGGTCGCCTTTCATAGTAAGGGAGGCCGTCGCCTCGCATCCCCGGGAGATTTCGTTGAAGATCCTGATTACGGGCGGAGCCGGGTTCATCGGGTCCGCCGTCGTCCGCCGCGCCATCGCCGACGGCCATCAGGTGGTGAACCTGGACGCGCTGACCTACTCGGCCAACCTCGACAACGTCGAGGATGTCGCTTCGGACGCCGGGTACGCCTTTGAGCACGTCGACGTGTGCGACCGGCCCAAGCTCGAGGATGTGTTCGCCCGCCACGCGCCCGACGCGGTGATGCATCTGGCCGCCGAGAGCCACAACGACCGCGCCATCGAGGGGCCGCTGGACTTCGTGCGCTCGAACGTGATGGGCACGGCCATCCTGCTGGAGGTCGCGCGCAACTACTGGAATGGCCTGGATGAGACGCGGAAGGCGGCCTTCCGCTTTCATCATGTCTCGACCGACGAGGTGTTCGGCGCTCTGGGCGAAGACGGCGACTTCACCGAGGAAACGCCCTACGATCCGCGGTCACCGTATTCCGCGTCGAAGGCGGCGTCGGATCATCTGGTGCGCGCCTGGGGCCACACCTACGGCTTTCCGGTGGTGATCACGAACTGCTCGAACAACTACGGCCCCCACCAGTTCCCCGAGAAGCTGATCCCGACGGTGATCACCCGGGCCCTCGAGGGCAAGACCATCCCCGTCTACGGTGATGGCCGGCAGGTGCGCGACTGGTTGCACGTGGACGACCACGCCGAGGCGCTGCTGCTCGTCCTGCACAAGGGACGGCTGGGCGAGACCTACTGCATCGGCGGCGACGCCTCGAAGCGGAACCTCGAGGTCGTGAAGCTGATCTGCGCCCATCTCGACAAGATGGCGCCGGCCAATACGCCGCATGCCGACAAGATCAGCTTCGTGACCGATCGGCCGGGGCACGACTTCCGCTATTCCATCGACTCCTCGAAGGTTGAAGCCGAGCTGGGCTGGAAGGCGCGCATGCCCCTCGAGGCCGGCCTGGAGGATACGGTGCGCTGGTATGTGGACAACTATGGCTGGGTCGAGCGTATCCGTGAGCGCGGATTTCACTCCGACCGTCTGGGCCTGGTGAAGGCGTGATGTCTCCCGTGGCGAGAAAAGGCCTGGTTCTGGCCGGCGGCGCCGGGACGCGCCTGCACCCGCTGACCATGGCGGTGTCGAAGCAGCTCCTGCCCGTCTACGACAAGCCGATGATCTACTATCCGCTGTCGGTCCTCTTCCTGGCCGGCATCCGCGAGATCCTGATCATCACCACCGCCGAGGACCAGGCGGGATTCCAGCGCCTCCTTGGCGACGGATCGCGGTTCGGCGTGCGGTTCGAATACGTGATCCAGCCGCATCCCGGCGGCCTGGCCGAAGCCTACCTGCTGGGGGAGGAGTTCGTCGGCGGCCAGCCCTCCACTCTGATCCTCGGCGACAACATCTTCTTCGGCCAGAACTTCGTGCAGATGCTGAAGAGCGCCGACAAGCGCGCCGAAGGGGCTACGGTGTTCGGCTATCCCGTGCATGATCCCGAACGGTATGGCGTCGTCGAACTGTCCCAGGATGGCCGGGCGCTGTCGATCGAAGAGAAACCCACGAAGCCGAAGTCGAACTATGCCGTGACCGGGCTCTATTTCTACGATGGGCGGGCCAGCGAGATCGCCAAGACGCTGACGCGCTCGGCGCGTGGCGAACTCGAGATCACGGCGCTCAACGACGTCTATCTCCAGGAAGGCCGTCTCCATGTCGAGCTGCTGGGGCGCGGCTTCGCCTGGGAGGACGCGGGCACCCATGACAGCCTGATCGGCGCCGGCGAACTGATCCGGGTGTTCGAACAGCGCCAGGGCCTGCGCATCGGCTGTCTCGAGGAGATCGCCTTCGAGAACGGCTGGATCGACCGCGCCGAACTGATGAAGTCGGCCGAGACGCAGGGCAAGAGCGAGTACGGGCGGTACCTGCGGGGGCTGGCGGAGGCGGTGTCCTAGCGAGGCCTCTCGTCAGAACTTCAAGACACTGATACGCATCATATCAAGTGGTCCGTTGCGCTCGCTCCGCCAAGGTCTCGAGCGGGACGGATGGCCCAAGAGTTGCAGTCAAGATTTCATCTAGTTTGCCTTGGGCTCCCGTTGGAACGGCGAGCTCTGATCAGGAGGGGCGCTTGAAGAGCAGATCACTTATCGTCGTTGTGGCGGTCGGTGCGGGCCTCATGTTGTCTGGCTGCGACCAGATAAAGAAGCTTGCCGGCGGCGGTGGCGCGCCGAGCGGACAGGTCGTGGCGACCGTCGACGGCGAAGAAATTACAAGTATGGAACTTCGTGCCGAACTCGGGAACTTCGGCTCTCGAGATCCGGCCGTGATGAAGGCCGCACAGCAGCAGGCGTTGCAGCGCATCATTCTCCGAAAGCTCCTGGCTCACCAGGCGCGTGAGGAGAAGCTCGACAAGTCGCCGGACTATACGATTCAGGTCGAGCGAGGGCAGGAGACCCTGCTGGCTCAGCTCTACCAGAGAAAGCTGGCCACCAAGATCACACAGCCGACCAAGCAGGAAGCCGAGGCTTTTGTCGCGGCCAATCCGGCGCGCTTTGCCGACCGCAAGGTCATGTTCGTGGATCAGGTCATCGCTGCGCCCAACAAGATCGCTCCTGAGCGATTGCAGCCTTTGACGACCTTGGCCCAGGTCAAGGCGCTGCTGGATGCGGAAGGCGTTCAGTACCAGTCGAATGCGGTCGTGCTGGATACGCTGTCGGCGAACCCGCAACTGGTCGAAGGCGTGAGCAAGCTTCCCCCCGGGGAAATCTTCGTCATTCCGCAAGGTGGGGCGCTGCTCTTCAACCATGTCGAGGCGACTCGGTCGGTCCCGTTCACGGGTGATATGGCCGTTGCATATGCGACGAACGCGTTGAGACAGCAGAAGGGCCAGGAGACGGTCGCCAAGCAGGTCGAGGCGCTTCGCAAGGCGGCCGAGACGAAGATCGTCTACAATGACGCCTACAAGCCCGAACCTCCTAAGAAGAAGACGCCTCCGGGCTCTGGCGCAGCGACGCCGAATGAGGCCGCCTCCGGCGCTGCGCCTGCCCCACCCGTTCCGGCGCCGGACGTAAAGTGACAGCGTGCATGTCGCCGCCTGAGGCCAGGCCTCAGGCGGCGCTTTGAAGGCAAGAAAAGAGGCTGGCGCCGCAAGTGCGCCAGCCTCCAGTCGCAATTGATGACCTCGCTGGTGGAGCCTATGAGCCCGCCGCAGCGCGGGGCGTAGGAGCCGCGGCGCTACCGCCATTCAGGTTCCGCTGCGCCCACATCATCCATATGAGCGTCGGCATGCCTTCCTCGACAAAGCTGTAGCGCTGGCCGGCCTCCTCCGAATGCAACGACCTTAGAAGCCGCTCGGCGACCAGGATCTCGATGGCGTCCTGGGCCTTGCGGGCCGAGATGCGGTTCGAGGCCTCGACATCCGAGGCGTCGAAGACACCGTCGGCCGCGAGCGCAGCGCGGGAGGTCATGGCCAGCACGTCCTGTCGGCCCTGGTCGAACAGGCGACGTACGTGCTGCTGGATCGGTGTGCCGATCCGACCCTGGAATTCGAGGATGGTGCGGTCCACCGCGCTCGCCACGTCGGCCGGCTGGACCATGCTGCGGCCCGCGTCGAGGGCGGCGTGGCCGGCGTGGTGGCAGACCAGGTTGGCGATGTACGGCGAACCTCGCGCCACCTCGACCACGAAGGCGCTGGCCTGGGGGTCGAACTTCAGGTCCGCCTCACGCTCGCCGTTGGCGACGATCTGCAGCACCTCGGCCTCGGTCATCTTCGGCACCCGCAGGGCGAAGATGTTGCGGCGGATCGAGGGGATATGCTCGACGAGCTCGGTGAGATCGGCGGCGACGCCGGCGAGCACCAGCTGAACGCGGCCCAGGCGGTCGGAGAGGTTCTTGATCACCTCGGCCACGTCACGCCGGAAGGCGCCCGACTCGGCCCGGTCGAACTCGTCCAGGATGATGAGCACGCGCGTACCTGTCAGCCGCGCGCACAAGTCGCCGAACTTGCGCGGCGTCAGCGGCTCGTTGGGCAGCAGGTCGGCGAGCGATGCGCCCTTCTCGGCCTCGGCCGCGGTCGGCGAGAAGCCGGAATGGAACAGGAGCGGGATCTCGGCTGCGGCCGCGCGGAACGTCTCGTCGAAGTTCGAGTTCGCGCCGCACGACGTATAGACCACGATGTACCGCGCCTCGGTGGCGGCCTGGGTCAGGATGTGCATCAGCGAGGTCTTGCCGATGCCGCGCTCGCCGTAGAGCACCACGTGCAGGCGCTGATCCTCGATCGAACGGATGATGGTCTTCAGCACCTCGTCGCGCCCGGCGAAGAGCCGCCGGTCGGCCACCGGCTGCGAAGGGGTAAAGGCGTGGCGGAGCTTGGCTCGCACGACGGCGAAGCGGTCGGAGCCCCGGCCGCTCATCTGGTCGCCCGCGGTGGTGTTGAAGCGCGGGAGGCCGCCGGCCTCGGGCGTGCGGCGGTGCGCTTCGCGGATCAGGGGCTTCACGACGGCGGAATGCGCCGAATCGGTGCGCCCGGCCGTGTCGCCGGCCGCCTTCGCCCCGGTTTTCTTCCGCTTGAACGGGTTCCAGCCGGCCAAATCGCTCTCCATCGTTCGCGCGTGCGAGATCATACAGCGCCTACGCGCAGGATGCGCTCTCGGACGCGTGCCATATATTGCGCACGTTGCCTTCCGTTTGCTTAACCACCGGGAAGAGACGAATCTTTGGCGGCGCTGAGCGGGCCTTGCGGGCCTCGCGGCTCGCGTTCCGGGTGGAAGGATGCTAGGTCTGGCGCCAACCTTGCAGAGGCCTTGATCGTCGCGAAAGCCACGGCGCCAAACGGCGCCATCCGGCAGATCCACGACAATTTGGGCAGTGCGACTTTTCGTACTCGCTCAATAGGGGAAGCCGGGTGACAGGGGTTAGCGGCCCCTTTACGGTGAACGCTAAGTTAATAGGGGTGCCTGATTATGAAAGCTCTTTCCAAGATTTTTGCGGCTTCGGCCGTTGCTCTCGCGGTGGGGGCGATCGCCGCTCCGGCCAATGCGATCACCTACATCGCGCCGTGGACCGGCGCGCCGCCGTCTTCGATCGGTCTGAACTTCGGCGACGACCGCATCGGTGATGCGTCGGGCGCTGGCGTTTACTACGGTGGCGCCACCGCCGCGGACGGCACGTCCACCCACACGTGGAACTCCGCGACCGGCGAGTTCGAGGACACCTTCTCGTTCGAGCTGCCGGACGGCTTCGTCGGCTTCGCCGGGATTTCGATCGGCTTCACTTCGCTCTCGTCGCTGTCGTTCACCAGCGTGACGTTCAACGGCGTCGAACTGACCCGCAGCGACGCTCCGGTCGGGTCGGGCGGCAACATCGCCAACTTCTTCTCGGCGACGCCTTTCGCCGTGTCGGCGGGGTCTCCGATGGTTCTGGTCGTGAAGGGCGTCGGCGGCGCCAACGCGCAGTGGGACGGCAGCGGCACCTTCATGGCGGCCGTTCCCGAGCCCGGCACCTGGGCCCTGATGATCGGCGGCTTCATGGGCGCTGGCGCCATGCTGCGCCGCAAGCGTCAGGTTGCTGCGCTGGCCTAGTCGCAACCACGTTTTTGGAATACAGAACCGCCGCCCTTCGGGGCGGCGGTTTTTTGTTGCTGGTGCGGTCAAGAACCGCCGTTGCGCTGACGTGCTGTTCAGAATTTTGAGCCATGGCTATATCCTCTGTATGACGATATCGCCGGTCCTGGAGCGTTCATGAGCGTCGCCTGGCTAGTCAGCCTACTTTGGGCCAGGAAGCTAATCGTACTGACGGCCACGGTCGCGTCGCTCCTTGGGGGTTTGGCGGTGATGGTGGTTGCTCCGCCCCGATACTTGGCGACGGCCCGAGTTGTACTGGAGTTTGTGAAGCCGGATCCCATTACGGGACGGTATCTCTCGAATGCGCAGGCGCAGACCTATGTCCAGAGTCAGTTGCAGCGCACCATGGACTACCAGGTCGCAGTGCCGGCGGCCGAGGCCCTGGGCTGGTTAGACAACCCTGACATGCTCGCGGCCTACGCGGGCCGTTCCCCTGGGGACCGTCGCCCCTATCAGATCTGGGTCGCTGACCGAATCCTGGCGACCATGAGCGTTCGTATGCTGCCGGGCAGCAATATCATGAGCATTGGTTACCGATCTGATAGTCCCGAGCAATCCAGGATTGTCGCTGATGTACTTAGGCAGGCGTATATAGAATCGGCTGTCACGGAGCGAAGATCGTCGGCTATGGAACAGGCTGATGCGATTGCGAATCAAATACCAAAGCTCCAGGAAAAATTGGCTGATCTTGAAAAGCAGTCGAATGAATATTCAAAGGAAACGGGCGTAATTCTTACTCGGAATGCCAAGGATTTGGATGATCTTCGGCTGCAGCGTATGGTTTCCGGGGACGATGCCGTCGTGCTCGCGGACGGTCCGCGCGCAAACGAGGCTGCGATGGAGTTGGCCGTGATAGAGGCCGAGATCGCGGCGGAGGCGCGCGTTCTGGGACCGAACAATCCGCGCCTTCAGCAGATGCAGGCGCAACGTGATCTCATCCGTGTTCGGGTCGAGGCGGAGCGCGCCGCGGCCTCCTCATCGGCCGGAGCTTTGGCTGCTGAGGGGAGGGCGCGCGACCAGAGGATGGACCTTCAGAAGGCGAAGGTTCTCGATCAGAGCGACAAGGTTCTCCAGCTTCGCCTGTATCACGACGAAATCGACCGGTACCGAAAGGCGTTGAGCGAGAGGCAGAGCGCCATCGCCGCACTTCGCCAGCTTGGGACATCGACGGCGGCCGGCGTGTCTCCGATCGGAGCGCCTGAGGCGGATCCCGAGCCCGTGTTTCCGAAGCCTGCGCTTGTTCTGGGGGGATCTGGGGGGTTGGGATTTCTCCTAGGATGTTTTCTGGGATTGCTGGCTGAACTTGTGCATCGACGTGTCCGCAGCGCCCACGACCTCAGGCTGGCGGCCTCTTCTCCGATGCTGGGTGAAGTCCCGTTTGGAGGTCGGCGGTTGCGCCTCCGCGCCCAGTCCGCCAAGCTGCGCCCAGCTAGAGCTGAGCCTGTACCGGCGTGAAGCGTCCTCGGACTATCCGGAGCAACTCCGGTTATGAATCTGACAGAGCGATCTCCAGTCCCATCGTTCCCTATCGTTTCAACGATCCGGTCGTGGTCCTGAGCGATCCGCATGGCCCGCAGGCCAGCGCCATCCGCTCCATAGCGGCCGAACTCGACGCCCGCCACTTTGCTCGGGGACATAGAGGGCTAGCAGTCTGCGGGGTATCGCGCGCCGTCGGTGTCACATTCATGACGGTGAACATCGGGATCGCGCTAGCTCAGCAAGGCCTCTCCGTCCTGATCATCGATGCAAATCAGCGTAATTCCGGCCTTCAATCGCTTATCGAGCCTGCGAAGCCATCCCTCGGTCTTGCCGATCTGCTGAGCAATTCGCAACTTTCGCTCAATGATGTCATCCATGCAGATGTGCTGCCCAACTTGTCGCTGGTCTATGCGGGATTAGCCGTGGAAGGGCGCGAGATGCTCGGGAGCGAGATGCTGCGCAAGACCTTGGAAGCCGCGATGCGCGATCACGACCTGACCTTGGTGGACACGCCGGCCGCGAACCTTTCGGCGGAGGCGCGACGGGTCGCGAGCGTTCTCAGGTACGCGGTGGTCGTGGCGAGAAAGAACCAAACCTTTGCCGAAGATATTACGACGCTGGTGCGGGAGTTCGGGGAGGACGGCGTCGATGTTGTCGGGACTGTCCTGAACGCCACCTGAAGGACTTTTCGGCGAAGGTCGCCCCGTTTTCACCATACCCTCAGGGTGGCGCACCTGAATCGGGCTTGCCGTATCGGCCGGCAGGACGGGGGGCGGGAGAGCGACGTGTGTGGCTATTGCCGGTGACATGAGAGGCGCAGATGACGCGCCGCAGCGATGGGAGCCCTTGTCGCCCTGCAAGCCGTGATCAGAGCTAAATCGATGGCCCGCGGCGAAGCCTGCCTAGCTACGCTTGCGCGCGGAAAGGCGTGAGACCAGCTTCCCCAGGAAGTCCATCAACTCGCTGGGGTCTGTCGTCGCCAGAACGGGATCCCGGCTTCGTATGGTCGCCAGGGCCGCCCGCATCTCATCCGGTGTATTCGCTACGACGATCAGTCCGCGACGTTCGAACGCTTCGGTGATTTCGGCTTGATGGTCGTCGTAGTGCTCGCCGAGCTTGGACAGACGAGGCACCGCAATAACATGGCATCCGTGGCGGAGCGCGGTTATGAGCGAGCCAGTACCGCCGTGGCAGACGACGATGCGAGCATCGGTCAAGATCTTCTGAACCTCGTCGAAGGAAAGGGTCTCCACACTTTCCAACCCCTCTGCCTGGCGTCCTTTGACCCCGGTCTGGGCGATGACATGCTCTGGGATCGAGCCTTCCGACTTCAGGGTCGCCACCATTTCCACCATGCGATCAAACGGCAGGGTGGCCCCGACGGTCATGAAGAGCAGATCCCGCTTCGGAGGAGCCTTCGCATCGAGCATCCTGAACGGGTCGAAGACCTTGGCGCGAGGGTAGCGGGATGCGAGTCTGGGAGACTGGACAATGAGGTCGTGCGCCAGTGGGGCTGCGATCCGGCCAAAAAGGGAAGGCTGCTCGAAGCGAGCGAACGACTCGATTACGACCACATGGGCCCCGAGCAGCCGGGCCCACAGGACGGGGAAGATCACCGCTCCAGCGCCGGTAGATAGTATGAGGTCGGGCTTCTCGCGCGCGATGATCTGCAACGATATAAAGAAGCTGCGCACGGCTCTGGCCAGCATCCGGAACGGTGTTCCAAGTTTGGCCTGTCCCCACGCAAAATGGGGGACGAAATGCGTCCGGTGTTTCTCAGCCAGGGTCCGCCCCAGGGCCGTGTCCTCGGTGATGAAGAAGTGGTCGAGCGACCCCCACAGAAGCTCGAGATCCAACAACTGGCGGACGTGTCCCCCCCCGGAGGCGGCGAGGCCGATGCGGAGCATCTTCTGTGGAACGTTTGCGGACGCCGCTTGGGCCGCTGTTTCGCTGCAAGGAGCAGCCATGGCGTTGCCTCCTTCGGGTGCCGCCTACCTTTCGGCCTGTTCGTCGTAAAGGAGTGATGAACTCGTCGTCGCCTAATTGAGGACAGGCCCCCATCGGGGGGCGACGAGTTGGGGTCCAATGGGAAGTTCAGCTGTCAAATCCGCCACGGTAAGGCGCGTTCTGAGCGGGGAACTGTGTGTGGGCTGCGGCCTCTGCGCTGGGATTTCTTCCGGCTCAATCACCATGACGCCTGAACCGCCGGGATATGCACGACCTCGTCAGGTCGCGCCGATCCCGCGTCCGGTCGAGGCGAAGATCGCCGCAGCCTGTCCGGGGGCGACGGTAGCGCCATGGCCGGGTGGCGCGCGCGTCCATCCTTACTGGGGCCCCTGGCGGAGCATCCATACCGGCGCGGCGAAGTCCCCGGCCGTCCGGTTCGAGGGATCGTCCGGCGGGGCGATCTCGGCGCTTCTGATCCATGCCCTCTCGACAGGGCGTGTCGATCGCGTCCTGCACGTCGGTCCTGACCCGGCGGATCCGACCCGTAATGCGACAGTAATATCGCGCACAGCGGAGGAAATCCTGGCGCGAGCCGGCTCACGATACGCGGCGTCCTCCCCGTTGGAGAGCATCCGGGATGTCCTTGCCGAGCCGGGTCGGACAGCCTTCGTGGGAAAGCCGTGTGATATCTCGGCGTTACGCAATCTCGCCCAACTGGAGCCGAGCATCTCCGAAAAGATCCCGTTGATGATCTCGTTCTTCTGCGGTGGGATTCCCAGTTTCGCTGGAGTGGAACGCATTCTCGCAGCGCTGGACGTAAAGCGGGCGGACGTCACGGAGTTCAGATTTCGTGGCCGCGGATGGCCTGGCAACTGTACGGCCGTCACACCGACTGGCGTGGCTGAGATGAGTTATGCGGAAAGCTGGGGAGGACACCTTTCCAAGGAGGTCCAGTTCCGATGCAAGATCTGTCCAGACGCCGTAGGCGGCGTTGCGGATATCGCCTGCGCCGACGCCTGGTACGGCGATGACGACGGGTACCCGAGCTTTGATGAGCAGGAGGGGCGCAGCCTGATCATCTGCCGGACGCCCGCCGGTGAATCGCTGCTCAAATCCGCCGTCGGGGCGAGCGAACTGGACGTGGAGCCGTTGGAGGTTGGCGAAATCGAGCGCATGCAGCCCTCCCAGGCTCGGCGCAAGCGTGTGATCTTCTCGCGAACGGCAGCTCTTCCCGTGTCGTTGCAGCCGCAACCCAAGATGGCCGGTCTCAGGATTGTGGAGGCCGCGCGGCGGGCCAGCTTCGGCGAAGCCGTCCGGAACTTCCTGGGCACGCTGCGCAGGACCTTGAGGGGCACCCGTAGCCGGCTCTGAGCGCCGCCTGTGCAACTATGTTTTCACCCTCTTAGCTGCTAGGTAGCTGATGGTTCGGGCAATTTCACCGCCGATTTCGGAGCCGTTCGACATGCGATTGAGGCCGCTGACGCTAGGCGCGTTCGCCTGGATATGCATCGGTGGCGTGGCGACTGCTCAGCAGATGCCCAAGGTGGACTCGGAGCGGCAGTTCAGCGGAGATCTGAGCGTCTCTGCCATCTACGACTCCAACTTTGCGCGCTCGTCTTCTGTCCGGGCCGCCCTTAGGGGAATAAAGCCGAAAGAGTATACTCTCCGCCCCCAGGCCAACCTGAACGTCGTCCAGCCTTTCGGGCGTCAGGTACTGTTCCTGTCGGGTAGCGGAGGGTACGACTTTCACCGTGAAAACCCGAGGCTGGACCGTCGACGGTACGACGTCCAGGGTGGATACATGGCGTCGCTGGGGATGTGCCAGGCGGCGGTTGTCGAGACTTTTCGGGCCGCGCAGAGCGACCTAGCGGACCTGGACCTTCTTGAGGCGAAGAATGAGGTCCGGGCCATTGGTACGACGGTCACCGCCGCCTGCGGTAGGCCGACAGGGCTGGGGGTTTCGGCGGCAGTATCCCGTATCGACACAAAGAATTCTGCCTTCGTTCAGCGACCGGCGGACTCCACCTTGGAGAATCTCTCGGTTCAGTTGGGCTATGCCAACGAGAACATTGGACGGATCGGCCTCGTCTATAGTTACGCAGATAGTGAACTACCGAACCGCATTATTCCGGGACGACCTGTCGGGGACGGCTTCTGGACGGAGTCCTATGGCCTGTCAGTCGGCCGGGACATCGGTTCCCGGCTGACCGTGGACGCCCAGGCTGCGCGAACGCGGGTCAAGCGGGAGTTCGCTCCGCCTGGTCTAAACCAGAAGTTCACGAGCACGACCTATGCTGGCGATGTGACTTATCGCATTGGAAGCCGGCTTAGTCTGAATCTGAACGGAGAGCGCGCCGTTCGTCCAACCATGCGTCCCGGGAAGCTCTACGATATCGCCACTGCGGGACAGATCAGCGGTCAATACAGCTTGGGGTCCCGATACACGGTGTCGCTCGGGTATGGCGTCCAGGACGTGAAGTCCAACGTAGATACGATCGCGCTTCGACCGATCATCACCAGCTCTCGCACGCATACCGGATTTGGATCGGTCCGCTACCAACAGAACGATAGAACTGCATTGATCCTGGACGTTCGATACATCGACAGGAACACAAATATTCCAGATTTCAATTATAGTTCGACCCGGGTCGCCATAACGGCGCAGGTGGGCTTCTGAGTGGATGAGAATTCTATGATCATCAGGACCTTGTCCCTTTCTCTTGCGGTTGCGGCGGTGGCTGGTGTGGCTGGCGCGCAGGAACAGACGGCGCCACCCTCTGCTCCCCCCGCGATCGCGGCCGCTGAACCCGCCTCCTCGGACTATATCCTGGGCCGGGACGACGCCGTTCAGGTGGGTCTCCTCGGGCGAAGCGACTTCGGCGGCCGCGTTCGTGTGCAGGCCGACGGCACGATTCAGTTGCCTTTCGTCGGCAAGATTCCCGCCGCGGACAAGACCACCGCCGAGATGGCGGACGAGATTCGCAACGCGCTGAAGGCGGGTGGCTATTTCGCCGATCCGGTCGTCACCGTGGAGGTGGTGGGATACGCCAGCCGCTACGTGACAGTATTGGGGGCTGTGGGGTCTCCAGGTCTTATCCCGATGAATCGACCCTATCGACTGTCAGAATTGCTCGCTCGCGTCGGTGGCGTCCGTGAGTCGGCCGCCGAGCACGTGATCGTGCGGTCCGAAACCGGCGAGGAACGACGATTCCTGGTTCGCGAACTTGCGACGGGTGGAGCAGCCCAGGATCCGTACGTCGCGGCGGGCGACAAGATATATGCGCCGATGGCGGAGACGTTCTACATCTACGGTCAGATCAACTCGCCCGGCGTCTATCCGATTCAAAGCGGCATGACAGTCCGCATGGCTCTAGCGAGGGGCGCGGGACTGACGGCGTCTGGTTCTGACAAGAAGATAGAAGCGACCAGGAACGGCCAAAAGGTGAAACTCCAGCTCTCGGATCAGATACAGCCCGGCGATGTCCTGGTGGTCGGCGAGCGGCTGTTCTAAGCCGGCTGCGCGGAGCAAGAGCGATGAGCATCCTTCAGTTCCTTCGGATCCTCTGGGCGTACCGCCTGCTGGTTGCTGGCTTGGCGGCCGCCTGTTTCGTGGTCGGTCTGATCGTAGTCCAGTTGGTGCCGCCCAGATACGAAGCGCAGTCTCGGGTGATGCTCGACATCATCAAGCCCGATCCGGTGACGGGTCAGATAATGGCGACCTCCTTCCTCCGGGCCTATACGAAGACGCAGATCGAACTGGTGAAGGATTCTGAGACGGCCAAACTGGTGGTTGAAGATTTGGGGTGGGCGAAAGACCCTGAAATCCGCCGCCAGTATCGCCAGAGCAACCGTGGCGACGACGTCGATTTTGAGCGTTGGGCGGCCGAAGAGATCTCCCAGAACGCCAGCGCGCGCCTTATTGAGGGCAGCAATATCCTTGAGATCACCTATGCATCGGCTTCGCCGCAGCGCGCCAAGACGGTGGCCGACGGACTGAGGACGGCCTACCTCGACACGACGTTGCAGTCGCGTCGGGAAGCCGCACGAAAGAACGCGGAGTGGTATGAAGACCAGGCTGAAAAGGCCAAGTCGATCCTTTTCCAGGCTGAAAAGGCCAAGTCCGATTACGAGCGTGAAACTGGGATCATCCTCGCCGACAACAAGGTCGATATCGACAGCGCGCGCCTGAACTCGCTCGCCATGAGCGGAGGCGGATCCTTCATTACGCCGAGCGCATCGACCGTTTCGCCCCTTACGATGCAGCTCGCCAGGATCGACGCCGAACTTCTCGAGATGTCGAAGACCCTCGGCCCCAACCACCCGCAGCTTCAGCAGGCTCGCCGTCAGCGCGAGCTCTTGGCGCAACAGGCGGAAGCGGAACGCGGCGCTGCGGGCTCTGCGGCGGCTTCGGCGCTGAATGCGGCGCGTGCGACGAGCGACTTGCTCGAGGCTCAGAAGGCCAAGGTGCTGGGGCAACGCGACAAGGTCGAGCGGCTTCGCCTGATGCAGGACGACATAGATCTGCGGCGGGATCAGTATAACAACGCCGTCACGCGTTCGGCGCAGTTGCGCCAGGAGGCCGATGTGGCGTCGGCTGGTGCGACACCATTGGCCAGCGCGATCACGCCGCGATCGCCGGTATTTCCGAACAAGCCCCTGGTTCTCGGCGCCACCCTGGGCGGCGGGTTGCTGGCCGGGATCGTTCTGGCGTTGTTGCTCGAACTCTTTGGTCGCAGGATTCGCAGCATCGAGGATCTGTACTCGGCGGTTGATGCGCCGGTTCTCGCCGTGATCCGTCCGCCCCGCGTCAATAAGGTGAAGTCACGGTGGTCCCTGCCGCGGTTGGAGCTCCGTCGAGCTCGCTCTGAGGCGGCACGCGCGTGAGTGAGCTTCAGAGGGAAATGCCGGCTTCGGCCACCGCTCAGGCAACGCCTGACGCCACCCCATCCCAGTATGAGCTATCAGGCGATCTCGTCACCCTGACTGATGTCCGTCTGTCCGAGGCCGAGGCCATACGGACGATCCGCACCCACATCACCGCTCGACACATCAAGGATGGTAGACGAGGGATTGCGGTTTGTGCGCCGTCCGCGGAGTCCGGGTGCACTTTCACGGCCGTGAACCTGGCGGTCGCACTCTCGCAGGTCGGGACGGCGACGCTTCTGATCGACTGTGACATGCGTTCCCCATCGGTGGAGCGCTTCATTCGTCCCCGAACTGCATCGACTGGACTGAGCGACTACATTGCATCGGAAGATATGTCGGCCAGCGACTGCATCCACAGCGAGGTTCTGCCGAACCTCTCGATTCTCTACGCGGGCGGGGCGTCAGATAACGCTCAGGAACTTCTCGCCGCTGAGAGGTTTCGCCAGCTCATCGACCGATGTCTGCGTGACTATGAGTTCACGATCATCGATACGCCGCCAACGAACGCATGCGCGGACGCCCGGCGTATAGGCTCGATCATCGGCTACATGCTTATTGTCGCCAGAGCTAATGTCACGCTCCTGAACGATGTCTCCACCTTGGCGCAGCGATTGCAGGAGGATGGCACCCGGGTAGTGGGCACTGTCCTGAACGAGGACTGAGGTCGAGATGACTGCCAGCGTTGCGGATGCGCCGAGAAGCATAGCTGTTCGCCTTGTGGGAGTTCTCCCCCTGGTCGTGGCGGGCCTAGCGCTGGCAGTGCCGACGTTCATCAGACTTGGACAGCAAGTCTGGTCGATGGAGATCGGTGCGCACGGTCCTATCGTTCTGGCCACGGGCGTCTGGATTCTCTGGCGTCAGATGCCGTCGATGCTCAGCGAGGGAACTCGTGGCCATCTGGCGCTGACCATTCTGGCGGTTGCGGCCGCCCTACCGCTTTATGTCGTCGGCCGAGCCTATGATCTCATCAGTCTCGAGGCTGCGGGTCTTTACGGATTCGGCCTTGCGGTGCTGCATGACCGCGTAGGCCTGCGGCAGATGCTGAAGAACTGGTTTCCTCTCTTTTATCTGGGTCTTCTGCTGCCCGTTCCCGGATGGCTTCTGGATCAAGGCACCGCGCCGCTTAAGCTCCTCGTCTCGGCGATGTCCGCATCGATCGTCGAGCCTCTTGGCGTGCCGATCCTGCGGGAGGGCGTGACGATGACGGTCGGCCCCTACCAACTTCTGGTTGAAGACGCGTGTTCGGGATTGAACTCGCTGATCGGCCTCATTGCGATCACGCTGTTCTATATTTATCTGCTAAGGAACGCTGGCTGGCGTTACTCCTTGTTCCTGGTGTGTCTCATTATTCCGGTGGCCATAGCCGCGAATGTCCTGCGGATCGTGACCCTCATCCTGCTCACCTACTATTTTGGCGATGCTGTCGGGCAGGGCTTCCTGCACGTGACGGCCGGCCTCTTCCTGTTCGCCGTTTCGTTGGTTCTGATGTTCATGATCGACAGCGTGGCTTCCCGCTTCTTCAAGCCTCAACAGGCGGCCTGATGCGGCGTCGGGATCTTATCTTCGCGGGCCTCGCCGTCAGCGCGCTCGGTGCGGCCGAGGCGTTGCGCCCCCGTCGCAAGCTCGTCCTCCTAAAGGGTGAGACTGTCGCACAGGCAATTCCGGACTCCTTTGGGTCCTGGGAGGCTCATGCCGACGAACTCGTGAGTCCCGAGCAGGCTGGTCGGTTGGCGCGCACGCTTTACAGTGAGATCGTCAGCCGGACTTATGTCGATCGAACGACTGGTCGTGCGGTGATGTTGCTGGCCGCGTATGGCGACACCCAGAGCGACCTGTTGCAGCTTCACCGGCCTGAGAGCTGCTATCCTGCAGTCGGCTTCACCCTTCAGTCCGCGCGATCGGTCGAGTTGCCGATCAGTGGAGCGGTCCTGCCCGCACGCGAGGTTGTCGCTACCCTGGAGGGGCGCGTTGAGAATATTGTCTACTGGACCCGGATGGGCGAAGCCCTTCCGCGAACCGGCGGAGAACAGCGTAGCGCCCGCCTGGAGAACGCCGTTCGAGGCTTCGTTCCAGATGGCATCCTGGTCCGGTGCTCCGTGGTAGGCGAGAGTGAGGAATCTTTCCGGATCATGAGCCGGTTCATTCCTGAACTCCTGTCCGCAGTCCGCAAGAATTCCCGGCCCGCGCTGATTGGAACCGAGTTGGCCCGTGAATTCGCCAGACAGCGAACAGCCTGATCTCAATAGTCGGAGTTGGCCCGGGCTGTCCTGATCGCGATCCAGGATTTTGCGAGACCGGCCACGCGTTCGGCGACCAGATCGGCGTCCGGGAAAAGCTCTGTCATCTGCCTGCGTGACAGCAACACAACCCTCTGCGCCATTTCGATGGCCGCGTCGTACGGTGCGTCTCTCGGCACAAACTTTCCTTTGGGCGCGTAAAGGATAGCCGCCCTGAGAGGTTCGGGGAGCCAATGGATGAACGGGAGCCCAAAGTGGGCTTCCATCGGGAAGCCGATATTAGGTGTCTGCAGGAAGTAGGCGGGAGCGAGCCTGCGGACCTCGCCCGCCATGGCGCGCATCTCGCGCCAATGGCCGACATGCTCGATGACGCTGTTGGAATGGACGATATCGAAGCTATCGTCTGCGTACTCCGGCATCGCACAGGCATTGCCCGGGCGAAGAGCGTACCGTCCCTCGTCGTGAGAAGATGCGCCGAGGTTGACGAGTGTGAATCTTACGTTGCGATCACCCAGCAATGGTTCAAGTGTCCGCCAGTAGTCGATTGTACCGCCGACGTCGAGAACTCTGGCCTCGCCTTTTTCAGACAGGATGCGATCGACGATTTTCAGGAACATTTCCGTTCGTCGCCGACGGAAGCTGTTCGTTTTGTTGGTCATATCCGCCATGCGGTCGTATTCCTTAGGGGCAGCGAAGGTCGGCGCCGATCGCGCCGTGAGCGTCGGAGGGTGTCGAAGATCCAGGCAGGCTATGGCGAGTCACGACCTCGCAAAGGCCATCCGGAAGGCGGCCTGATGAAAGGGCCTCTGAAATGCCCGCAGCCCACCCTGGTGAGTTCTGCCGAGAGGTCTCGCGCTTCTGCTGGAACGTGCGTTCGGTCCACACATTTCCGGCCTCTTGCCAGTTTCGGCGCTCACCTTTCGAGACGACTATGCCGGACGCTACGTTGTCGGTGATGACGACATCGGAATCGCCACCGTTGAGCCGGAGACCGCTACGACCGCCCAGGAGCACGTTGTTTCGGATCGTGACGCCACGGGTCTTGGCGCCCCAACTGATCAGAGCTCCCAACGCGTCGGGTGTTGCGATGAAGAGGTTGTTTGCGAAGAGGATGCTGTTCGGTTCGCTGCGTTCGCCACGATCTCCATGAAAGGTCGCCGGCTGCTTCGCATTGAGGATCGTATTGCGGATGATGCGGATATCCCGATTGTCCAGGTAGACGGAGATGCCGTTTCCGTGGACTCCGCGAATGTCGTCCATTCGATTGCCTTCTACGGTGACCTTCGACGTCCCGATCAGCATGATCCCCGTTCGCCCCAGTCGTCGGAAGTCGTTGTCGGAGATCCGGATATCCGTTCCCGTCAGGCGCATACCTGATCCCAAAACGATCGTGTCGAAGGTGTTGCTGACAATACTCAGGCCGGTCACTTCCCTTTGGATCACGGGGCCCTGCCCACGCGTCATCACGAAATTCCGAAAGACGTTGTTCTGGATCGTGATGTCGGAGGAGGCGCCCTTGGCGGTGAAGATCGCGACACCGGACGGTGCAAGGCGGCCGGCGTCGGACATGTTCTCGAACGCGAGATCGCGGATGACGATGTGAGAGGCGCCGTCGATGCGAAAACCTCCCCGACCTGTTCCGACCGCCACCGTTTCATTCGCGGTCTGGGGAAGAATGACGGCGGTTTGGCCGTCAGCGATGAGGGCGTACTCCCCCGGGCTGTCCAGCAGGGACGAGTGATCGATCACGCCGGCCTTTGTGGGACGATCAGTATAGAATTGCAGGCCCTGCGGGTCGAAGTGCGCTGTCGCGCCTTCCAGACGAATGATCGGCCGATAGACCACCCGGTTGGGTTTGACCCACAACGCGAGCCTCGCTCTCCCGTCCTTGAGACCCGCCGCGACTTCGGCGGGTAGCTCGACCCTGCCTTCGCTCATGGCTTTTCCATCCGCCGGCAAGAGGTCGTCGGTTTCGTTGCGATAAAAGTCTTCCGAGGGGTCGGGCTCCTGTGCGGGGCGCAGCGGCCCTTGCGAACCGAAGAGCGCCAACGTCTCGTCAGTTGGCTTGTTCATAGTCACGCGGACGAGCGATCGCCAGTTCGTTGCAGAGCCACATTCCTCGGCATTGCGACACGGCGCCGCCTCCACCAGCTCGCTACCATCGATCACCGCGCTGCGGGGAGTCGCGCCGCGGAAGGTGATCGGCTGGCCCGGGCGACCGCTGTCCTTCACGACGATGCTGCCCCGATACCTGACGTCGGCGGAGAAGAGGACCGTGTCACCCGGGCGAAGTCGTGTCCGGGCCGGTTGGCCGGAGGCGTTCGGATCCCCCGGCGCATGCTTCCACGCCGTGGCGGGCGTCAGGCCGTCATGTTCGTCGCGCCCCTTGTCGAAGTCGATGTGAAACGTGGAAGCTTCCGCCCGCCCCCAGAGGCCGGTTGTAGCGGCGATTGCTACGACCACCGCAATCGCCAGTCCGGACGCCAGCATGACGGTCGCTCGCTTCATGAGCGCTTCTCCAGGCTCGCGATGAGCAATACGAACCCCAGCGTCGGTCGGCTAGGCGCGAACTCGCCGGAACCAATCCGGGCGAGGCCGTCCAGGTCGAACAGACCCGTGCGCGCCAGGGCGTCGACGGGGAGGCGTGCGTGCAGGTTCAGTCGGCGCCAATGATCCGTGATGGTTCGGGAGCCCAGGGTCGCACGTCCGCGCCCCTTCAACAGGCGTCCCAGACGGCCCAGAATGCGCTGACCGTCCAGAACGAGGTCGCTTCCGCGGCCGCCGTGCCGGGCGCGGGCTGGAACGATCCCGCCGGCCAATGGACGCTGGGCGAGGTCCATATCGAGATCGCACAGCAGCTGATAGGCCGCCCGGGAGTTCAACTTCTCTTCCGGCGCCAGCGACAGCGCCGCGGCCACGAAGGCCGGGTCGAAAAACGGATACAGCGGCGCATGATCCATCAACCGATGTCCCGTGGCGTTGCCGACCCAGTTCTGCATGCGCTGGTAGAGGTAGAACTGATCGAGAGCCTGTCCCCAGGTCCCTTCGAAGCTCAGAAGCGTCTTCGTCATCCTGGCCTCCGCGTCCGCCCGGAGTTCTCGTCGCAGAGCGGACGACAGCACGACATCCTCGACCCTGTCATTGGCCTGGAGTCGCATAGAGATCAGTCCACGTGCCAGGTTTTCTGACGGCGGCGAGGATAGCGGTTGAGCCGGATAGTAGAAGCCGCGCAGAATTTCTCCATTTTGCCCCCCCAGGCGGGCATCGACCCGTCGGTTGCGACCCGCAAGTATCAGCGTGATCTTGTCGAGCGGGTTGGCCATGTGGTCGTAGGCTGCCGCAGCACTCAGCAGCATCGTCTCCAGGCCGGACGCATCCAGTTCCGAAACCTCGCTGGCGTCCAGCAGCCTCCAGTCCAGCTCGGATGACTGCGCCAGATCACGAGCGACTGTGACGTCCTCCGACGGTTCGCCGGCCAGGCCGATGGTTATGGCTCGCCGGTCCTTCCGTGCCTCGGGCGGGATAGCCGCCAGGATGATGCGACTGTCCAGGCCGCCGGACAGCTCGAGTTCGACGTTGGGCGCGGCTGAAAGCATCGCCGCCATCGCCTCGCGAAACGCGGTGGGCACAGTCGTGGTGGCGGTGGGCATGCGCCAGCGTTGGGTGAACTCGATCCGCCCGCCCAGGAGCGTGGCGATCGTCCCGGCAGGCAATTTGTCGATGCCGGCGAAGGGGGTTTCCGTTCCGATGAAGCCCCCGAACAGGGCGTGGCCAGTCAGACGTTCGGCCGACAACCCTGAACCAAGTATGTCCGCCAGAAGCGTTGCACTCGACGAAGCGAACGCGGCGTTCTGGTCTACACTCACAAAGACTTGGCCCAGACCAAAGACATCTGTCGCGCAGTGCACGACGCTGCGAGATGTTTCGGCCCAGATAGTCCGGAATGGCGGCGCCATACCATCGAGGGTCGTTAGGCCGCTGCCTTCGAGTCCGGCGGCGATGTCGCGTGGAGGTCGGAAACGAGCCAAGTTCCGATCGAAAGCTGCGGAGCGAGATAGCGCGACGGCGACACCACCCTCGCGACTGAACGCATCGGCGCGTTCGGACGCCAGCAGCCAGCCGTCTCCCGCCGCGACGCTCCAGGTCGATACAGTCGCACGGAGGCGATCCAGGAGCGGACCCGGCGCGCCAGGACGCCATGACGCCGCGATGAATCGATTGCCGAAGAACGGGTCCGCAGTCCCGCTCATGCTGCGACGCTCCGATCGAACAGGGCCGACAGTGCGTCACGATAGCCGTTCAGAAGCCCCTCAACGCCCGCCGTGCCTTCACGTATATCGTCCCTGAGGGATGTCCGGGCTTCAAGTTTCTCCAGGGTGAAGGCGATGGCGGCCTGGGTGTCGAGGCCTGTCACGGGCACGATGTGGGGATAGTTGAGCACGCCCTCGAACAGGCCGGCGAACTTGCGACTATAGGCTACGGGCACTACGGGCACGCCACTCGAGAACGCCGCGATGCAGGCATGCATGCGTCCGGCGACGAGGAAGTCTAGGCCCGAGATGTATGATTTCGCGGCGGAGGGGTCGGCGAACCTGGGGATCAACGTGGCTTGCGGGTACTCTTTGGCCAACCGTTCTGCGATACGACCGTCGTCATCCTGCGGGAGGGTGTCGCTGTTCACGTGGGAAACCAGACGCACGGTCACGTCCGATCTCTGGACGAGAGCCTCGATGAGGCCCCGCGTGTAGGCAGCGTAGTCGATCTCCATGCCAAACTCATTGGCTCCGCTGTACCCGCCGTTGAAGAGTAGCCCGGAGACGTTGAGGCCTACTTCCACGGGGGCTGGGCCGGCCGGACGTTCCCTGCGTTCGAAAGGAAGTGCGAAGGCCACATCGACAGCCTGAAGGAGGCGGGCTCCGGACGCCATTTCCTTCGCTACATTGAACGATAGCGGGTCTCGCGCGACTACGAGTTCAGCCCGGTTCATCACGAGGCTGGCCAGAATCGACTGCGGTTGCCGACTGAAGGGCCCGATCGTCTGAGGACTGAGAACCAGCGGTTTGCGCCGGGCGATCGCCATCGCCTTGCTGAGCCAAAGGAAGCCGAAGCGCTTCGCCCCGTAGATATCGGTGAAGCTGTCGCCGCCGCCGATGTCCAGCACGCAATCCAGGTCCGACAGCGCGGACCAATACCTACCTCCCGGCAGCATCGCTCTCGCGTTCAGCGGTACGATTTCCACGTCGGGATCTGTTACATATGGCGCAACGCCTGGATCCAAGAAGCCGAGGACTCGGAATCTTGGCCTCAGTCCCACGGCGGCAGCGGCTTGGCGGGCGAGTTCGAGATTTCCCACCGTCAGCGCGCCGACTCCGAGATTGCCGGAGTTCACGGAATGCCAAAGTAGGCCGACGACGATTTCATCCGACCTACGCTTCGCGCTCATCGCCCCGCCCCATCTCAATCAACACACCTCGCCTTGCTCCGGCGCTTCCTTCGCCCGGACTCCCTCAACAAGATGGAAATGGCGCACGACAGCAGGAGATCGGAAACGTATCACACGTCAAATTCTGCGATCGCAACCGCAAGCGGGCCCCGCCTCGCGGAGATCTAAACTGAATAGGGAACCAAGGCGGTAGAATGGCTTTCGTTGCACCGGGTGAGGACAGGCCGGTCGATTTGTCCGTCATTGTCGTGAGCTACAACACCAAGCTTCTCACGCTTCAGGCGCTGGAAAGCCTGTTCCGGCATCCCCCACCTGTCGACTTCGAAGTGATCGTCATCGACAATGCTTCGCCCGATGGCAGCTTCGAGGCGATAGCGTCCGAGTTTCCTCGGATCGAGGCGATTGCTCACCCTGAGAATATCGGGTTCGCGGCCGGGAACAACGTCGCTGCGAGGAATGCCCGCGGCCGGCGTATCCTGCTCCTGAATCCAGACACGATCACGCTGGAGCACAGCCTTTCAGGGCTCTGGGCGTTCGCGGAGCGCGAGCCCAACCGGCGCATTTGGGGGGGGCGTACGCTCTTCCCCGACATGACCCTGAACCCGACAAGTTGCTGGAGGCGGATGACCCTCTGGAGCCTGACCTGTTCCGCATTCGGCCTGACGCACCTGGGTCACGGTAGTTCGTTGTTCAACCCGGAAGCCATGCCAGAATGGCCCCGCGACAGCATTCGCGACGTGGATATCGTGACCGGCTGCTTCCTCCTGATCGACACGGCGCTTTGGCGCGAACTGGGTGGATTTGATCCGGCCTTCTTTATGTATGCCGAGGAGGCCGACTTGTGCCTGCGCGCCAAGGTGCGGGGCGCGCGGCCGGGTATCTCGCCCGAAGCCGAGATCGTCCACATGGGCGCAACGTCCGAGGCTGGAGCCGACAAGATCGTGAAGACAACCAGGGGGCGGGTGACGTTGATGCGCAAGCATTGGACACCGGCTGCTGTGGCGATCGGTCGGGCGCTGCTCCTGACATGGTCTGGTCTAAGGCTTGTGGGTTCGCGTTTCGCAAGCGGCCGCAGGGATGCCCCCGGCGCGGCGCGAGAGAAGTGGTCACTGGTGTGGAAGCGCCGCAAGGAGTGGCTGGCAGGCTACGAGATGCGGGCTGCACGATGAGCCTGACCAAGTTCGCGAAGCGGGGGATAGCCACCGCCTGGGATCTGAAGGCCCGCATCACGCCGAGCGCGCCGAGACTTACGATTCTATATTATCATGCCGTGGCAGCCGACCTGGCCGGGGACTTTGATGCGCAGATGGCGTTTCTGCGTCGATGCGCCAATATTGTGCAGGCTGACCATTCCGGTCCTCTGGATCCCGTGAAGCCGAACGTCGCGGTGACCTTCGACGACGCTTTCCGGTCGGTGCGCGAGAATGCGCTTCCGGCGCTGATTCGACATGGCGTGCCCGCTACGATCTTCGTTCCGACCGGCTGGCTCGGGCGGCGGCCTGGTTGGACCATGGAAACCAGCGGAGACCGCGATGAGGAGGTCATGAGCGCGGACGAGATTGCCGGACTGCCGACGGATATCATAACCTTGGGCTCCCATACGGTGACGCATCCGCATCTATCCCGTCTGGCGCCGGGCGATATCGACGCCCAACTCCAGGAATCCCGACAAAGCCTGGAGGCTCTTCTCGGCCGGACCATAGACACGCTGGCCTTCCCATATGGCGATCACGATTCCAGCGTGGTGCAACGCGCCGCCGCCGCGGGCTATCGGTATGTCTATACCGTTGAACCTCAGGCCATATCCGCAGGTGACCGGGCGATCAGCAGGGGGAGAACAGCCGCCGATCCGTCGGATTCTCTGGGGCTCTTCGCGTTGAAGAGCCGCGGAGCCTACGCGGTGATGCCCTATTTTTACCGTCTCAAGCGGCGATTGAGAGGCCGGTCAGACTAGGGTCATGAAGTCGACGGCCAGATCGCCCGGCGCAATGTTGCGACGAAGCGGTCCATCGGCGTTCGTGGCGAAGCCCAGCTTCTCCAGGACCATCTCGGCCGCCCGGTTCCGATCCGTCCGCTTGAAGTTGACGACCACCGCTTCGGCTGGCGGCCGTACGCCGTCCTCAGCCAGTCGCCAGAACAGCGCCTGCTCGACGAACTTGCCCTGCACTCTGCAGGACAGCATGAAGTCCTCGACAACAACGACCTCACCGCCGGTTTCCGAGGGTTCGCGGCGCGAGAGGCAGAAACCGACCGTGCCGTAGCTGCCGAACCTGTCGCGGCAGATGACGACATGCCGCTCCTGTTGCGGATCACGGAGAATCTCAACGATTTCATCTCGGCCATACTTGCGGCCTGAGAAGTTGAGTTGATTTGTGCGCTGAACGAGCTCCACGACCCGCTCGAAGTCTTCGGGTAGATCGCGGCGGATCTCAAGTTCGATCGCGCACTCCCGTAGAAAGGTGATGTAGTCGTCTCCGTACGTCTCGGCGGCCTGATCGCGAACAATCGCCTCCCGGTACATTTGACGCCGGGTGCGCGACTCCGGTGTCACAGCACCTTGAAGTCTGGGATGATCGGCGAGCGTCGAGATCGCCGTTTCCGGCAACACTTCAACGCCTTCAACGGCTCCCGACACCTCCGCACGCTCAAAGGGATTGTCATCCACGAAGATGACCGTATCCAAGCCAATGTCTATGGCGTCGACGGTCTTTCGGATGCCTTCGGACTTGGGGCCCCAGCCGATGCTCTCGTGCAGCACGTACTCGGCCAAGCCGAGGGCTTCGAGTTTGGACATGGCGTCGTCGCGCGCATTCTTGCTTGCGATGGAGATGAGCACGCCGCGTTCGTCCAGAGTGCGGAAGAGATCGTGGATGCCGTCGCGCAACCTGACATCGCCCTCGAGAAGAACCCCTTCCCACAAGGTGTTGTCGAGATCGAAGACCACCAGCTTGGCGGCCTTTGCAGGCGCTGGTTTGGCCGACGGGTCCATCGAGGAGGCGACAGACTTCGCGAGGGTGACGAGATCCAGGCGGCGAAAGATGAGGTGCGCGTCGTCGCCATCCGCCGGCGTTATGAGAAGGTTGAAGGGCAATCCCGACCCTAGGATGTCCCGCATGTCGTCGAGTGGGACAACGTGACGCGAGAAGCCCGGCGTGGCTTCGATTGCGACGCTCATGGGACGCGGCAGCTGGTCGGGCCGCATGGCGCGGGAAAGACGCGCCCTATCCACCGTCGCCGTCAATGTCAGTTGCGTCACCTTCTGACCCGGGTTGACGATCTCGGCGAGGAAAGCGTCGGGCTGGACCTCCGTCGTCAAGCGCGTCTGTAGACGGTCATTGATGCGCTTGTGGAGCGCTTCCATCGCCGTAGCCCAGCGGCCCTGGCCCGTGACGCGCGCTATGGCTCGACCGGCGCGCGCGACGTACGGCGTGACGCCTGTCAGCATGTGCTCGGTGCGGCGTACATCGTCCAGGCGCTGCATGACGGCGTTGCCCTGGGCCTCAAGCTTGCCCCACCGGCGGAACCGAACCTCCGCAGCCGGGCCATCCGGACCGCCCGCGCTTCTATTCGGGACAACGCCGTCTTCAAAGCGTCGGCATTTCCCGGCTGGGGTGGCGTCGTAGAGGTCGCAACTCGCGTAGCAGGCCGGAGCTGCGCACTCGACACAGTGTTCGGCCCAGGCAAGGAGCGCTTTGTGCGTGATCTCGGTTTCGTGTCCACACTCCGCGACGGCTGAACGGGCGTCTGTTGGTGGACGTCGGGGTTTGGCGTCTTCGAACTGGAACATGTCGATATCGAATCTACCCGGATAGGTCACCGCCGCAGGTGGCGACGTCATATGTGTGTTGCGTCCTGCTTCGCCGCCAGAGATGCAAGCCCTGCGCCACAAAAACTACATGCGCCGCCGCCGTATCCTGGATGTGATAGGAACGCCGTCGGCCGTCTTCTCGGCGTTCGCCCGGTATACAAGCGCGGCGACGGCGCCCAGCATAATGAACGTGATCGACTGGTTTTCGACGCCCGCATAGATCGACTTGATGACGACGTAGACGAACAAGGAGATCGTGAGGGGGATAAGCAGCAGGACTTCTCGCGCCTTGACGCCCCGCGCGATGGTCCAGAAGCCCTTCCACATCGCAATCAGGTAGGCGCCGTAGAAGAGGAAGAAGCCCACAAGCCCGTAGTCCAGTGCGGTGAGAAGCCAATATGTGTCGATAGTCATCACGCCGCCTGGATTGGTGTAGCCGAGAGCCGGGGCCCCGCGGGCGATTCCGAACCCCCAGGGGTGGCTCAGGACCAGTGGGATGCCCTCGGCCCATTGAGCGTATCTGGCCTCGGTGCTTGCCTGATGCTGGCCGCCGCCGAGGGTCATCATGCGGAGGCGTGGAACGATCAAGACGGCGGCTATGAACGCAACAGCCGTGGCCGGGTACGACAGGACAATCGCTGGGCCAAGCAATCCCTTTCGATCCTGCTGCCATCTGAGCGCGCCCCAGAAAAAGATGTAGATGCCGATCGACATGATGAAGCCGACCACGCTCAGCCGCGTGTCAGTCAGATAGATCCCCAGGAAGATGAAGGGTAACAGGGGAAGCGCCAGAAGCCGGACCCAAAGCCGGTAAGGACCGGCGATGAAGTGCAGGATGAAAGGCGTAGCGACAGCCAGGAACTCGCCCAGCCCTAAGGCCGTCGAGTAGGTCGCCTGGCTCCGGTAGCGGAGGGTTCCCGCACGGAAGCCGATGTTGAGCACACGTTGTACAGATTCGTCTTCAACGGCGAGGAAGCTTGGGATGTGGCCCGCCCAAAGCACCTTCTGAAGCTGGAACTCGCGGATCGCGATTGCAGTGACGACTACGGCGGCGGCGACCAGGAGCGCGGCCCAGAGTTCGGCGCGGCCGGGCTTGCGCAGCACATAGGCGGCGATGAAGAACATCGCGATCCAGTTCACCTGAGCCACGAGTAGCCGCTGTATCGAGATCTGGGGCGCGTTCGATAGACCGACTGACAGCACTTGCAGAATGGCGAATGCAGTCACGAAGCGCCACAACATCGGGGCGCCGCCCAGAGCCTCGCCCATTTCCTTTCGGAAGGATCGCGATATCGAGACGGACACCACCAGCATGAAGACGAGTGGGAAGCCCACAAGGCGCAGCATGGTGATCCAGGGCAACCCAGGCAGCGCGATCGCCAGATAGTTCGGCCAGAGCGGTATCGACAGGAAGAAGACGTAGAAGAACTTCTCCATCGTCCGTGTGGGCGCCGTCCCGAGTTCGGGCAGCGCCCACACGGTGAGGGCGGCGAGGCCCAGAAGTGGAAAGCCGAACTGAACGATGCGGGCCGGGGCCATGAGGCCAAAGCCGAACCCATACGCGAAGCAGCAGGCGGCAAGCCCTAGGCAGAACCAGAAGACCGTCGTGCGGCGTCCTGGACGAGCGTATTGGGGCAGGATCACCTGCGCCCGCATCTCGGAATCCGAGCGTATGGCTTCGACGATCCGCTGCAGCAGCCTGGGAGCGGCTGGCGATGTCGTCTGCACCGCTGCGCTCGCGCCTGCTCGCCATGGCAGTTTCATCGGCCGAGCCCCAGTAGGCGAGTGACCAGTCCCAAACTGTGTTGCATCGTGGCTTTCTCTCGCCGCAGCAACCAGATCACAAGACCAACGCCCGGCCCTCCCGCGGCCAGTCCAGTGGGTATCAGAGCTTCTTGGATCGACCAGGCCAAAGCGAGCACGATCGCCGAACCTGCGACGAAAGCCAGGACCCGGTCGAGATCTTGCGTCCATGGGGAGCTGCGCGCGCGGTTCAAGAGCAAGACTCCCGTAGCCAGGGCGATGAGCTCGCCGGCAACAAAGCCAGCCGCCACGCCTCCTACGCCTCCAATAGTTACGAATCCCAGGATAGCCGCTGGAATTCCGGACAACCGGGCAAGTGAATTCGCCATGACGATGCCGCTGCGGCCTACCCCGATAGCCAGGGTGACGGTCCAGACCCTGAGGAAGCGCGCGCCCTGCAATACGCCGACCAACGCAACTATGAAGATTGGTTGGCTAAACTTCGGTCCGTATAGGATGAGGATCGCCATTGGCCCAACCGCCGCGAAGCCGGCGGCCATGGCCAGCGACAGAAGAAGGCAGCGCCCCCCCAGAAGGTCGGCCGCGGCGCCTTGAGACAAATTTGACGGGTCTTTCGCGACGAGCGGCAAGTGGATGCCCTGCATGAAGCGAGACAGCGCCACGCTTGGATAGAGCACGAGAAGGAGGACCGCAGAGTAGTATCCGAGCGCCTCCAGGCCGACGAGACCCGAGACCAGCAGCCGGTCGCTCTGGCTTGCGAAGAAAAGCAGAACGCCGTTGGCGATCAGCGGTGCGGCAAAGACGCTGAGCCGCGCGGCGTGCTTCGGGCTCAGCCCCAGCTCGTAACGACGTTCGGCGGTAATGTGGGAGGCTGCGACCAGAACCACCGACCTTACGATCAGGCCGTACAGAATGGCCGTGAAGTCGCGCACCACAAGAGCAGCCACCAAGGTGGCGATGAGCGCAAGAAGCTCAGAGGCGATCATCCCGACGCCCTCGGCGCGGAAGTCGTTGGAACGCTGAAAGCGGCGGACATCCAAATGCATGAATCCGGCGATCAGCGGTGCGAAGCCGAGGACGGCAAGACCGATCAGCAGGGGAGGTTGATCGAAGTGGAGGGCGACAGGCCAGGCCACGAGCGCCAGCCCGATGGCCATGAAGGCGCCCCGGGCCACCACAACCAACTGCACAAGCTTTTGGACTTCGGGGTTATCGCCTTCCCGATCCTGCACGAGGAAGCGGTCGCTTCCAGTGTCGCTGATCATCTCGAAGAAGTTCGACACCAGGGTCAGTGTCGCCACGAGGCCGAGTTGTTCCGGGCCGAGCAATCGAGCCAGGACTGTGTAGCGCAGCAGGGCGCAAGCCTGTCCGACAAGCGAGCCAGCGAGATACACGCCGGCGCCCCGCCGCCGGGTCAGGGACGGAGTCGAGACTCCCTTACTCAAGGTCCGTCACCGCGGAAAATCCTGTTACTTCGCTCGCCATCGCGGCGTGCGACTTTGTATTGTGCGGTCTTTCACACTTGTGCGTAAATGATCTGTCAAGCTTGTTGCCGGGCCGGGCTGCGCAGAGTTAACCCGTAGTTAGCTAACCACATTAATCTTTTTGATGTCCGACTGCGGTACATCAGTCGATGAATGTGGGGGAAACCCACAACAGAAGATCTGATGGTGGGTGTTATACATGGCCAAGATTGTTGTTTCCAACCTTGCTGGGCTCGAAGCCGCAATTGCGTCGGCCAAGAGTGGCGATACCATCGTTCTCGCCGGCGGAGACTATGGAAACCTAAGCATAAAATCCAAGAACTTTGATGTTCCTGTGAACATAGTGGCCTTGGATTCCGGAAATCCCCCTGTTTTCGGCTCAATAGCTATATACAAGAGCGCCGGGATCGAATTTTCCGACATCAAGGTCAACTTCACGCCCACGGCCAGCACGCTCTCGTTCTCCTCGGCGGTCGATATTACGGGCTCCAGCCGGATTTCATTTGTCGGAGGCGAGTTCAAGGGCGGTCCCGCAGTGAACGGCGTCGCGGCCGATGCAGAGAAGCTGGACAGCACGGGCAACGTCATCGGCCTGCCCGCCGCGCGCGGCGTCACGATTGAGAATTCCAGCGAGGTGACGATCTCGAACGTCGAGATTCACCAGTTCCACAAAGGGATCGTTCTCGCGAAGGCGAGCAAGATCAGCATCCTCGACAACGAGATTCACGACCTTCGCACCAGCCCGATCGTGGGCGGAGGGTTGAACGACATCGTTATCGACGGCAACAAGCTGTCGAACTCCACGCCCTTCCGCTGGGGGAGCGTGGATCATGGCGACTACATTCACATCTGGACATCGACCGCAGTCGGCCAAAGCAAGAACATTACGATCACTAATAATGTCATACAACAAGGTGATGGGACGGCCCTGCTGGGCATATATCTCGATGACAACAACAATCGCCTTGGATTCGAAAACGTCGATATCTCCAACAATCTGATTGCCAATGGAAATCACCAGGGAATCCGCCTGGAAAATGTCTTCAACTCAAGCATCTCCGATAACACGCTTGTTCAGACGTCGGGAAATTCAAAATCCGGACCTGGAATTGTGTTCGCTAAAGAGTCGAGCGGAAATGTAGTTTCCGGAAATATAACCGCCTTCGTGTCCATTGGAAGTGAAGTAAAGAATATATCTCAGATAGATAACATAATTGTCCAAAAGAACAGTGAGTATAATCCCGGATATTACGTTGACACTGATGTCGATCATATCCTGGGGCTCGGTGCGTCGGAAGCCCGCGCATATATTCAGGAAGTCGTGGGGGGGTGGACGCCGCTGGATCTGGCGACGCGGATCGTGTCGAAGGGCCACTACGAGTCGGTGAATACAGATACTCCGCTGAAGCTGAACGGCACGTGGGACGTGGACAGTCTCGTCGTCGGCGGGCGCGGCGCGGATACGCTGACGGGGCGAAACGGCAACGACACGCTCTATGGCGGTGACGGCAATGACATGCTCAGTGGCGGGGGCGGCCACGACGTGCTCCAGGGCGGAGCCGGCGCCGACACCTTCAACTTCGGCGCGGACTACGCCACGTCGGGCGGCTTCGACATTATCGCCGATTTCTCGCGCGCCGAAGGCGACAAGATCCGGCTCCACTCGCTGGACGCGAACATCAATACGACGGCCAACGATTCCTTCGACTTCATCGGGGGGGGCGCATTCACCAAGGTCGCCGGACAGCTTCGCTACTCGGTTTCTGACGGCAATGCGATCGTTGAAGGGGATGTCAATGGCGATGGCGTCGCCGATTTCAGCATCAAGCTGATGGGGGTCACCCATCTGCAGTCAACCGACTTCATCGGCGTGAAGGCGCTAGCCAAGGAGCCTGTGACCGCGACGCCGACGACCGCAGATGCGAAGGCTGCGGGGGGACTCCAGGCGATCCCGCTGGATACGCTGGAGAACCTCAAGGTGAATGGCGCCTGGGGTAAGGACAGCGTTGTCGTCGGCGGCCGTGGCGCCGACACACTGACCGGTCGAAATGGCAACGATACGCTGATCGGCGGTGAGGGTGACGACCTCTTCAACGGGGGGCAGGGCGATGACGTCCTGGAAGGTGGCGCGGGCGCCGACACTTTCAACTTCGCCGCTGACTATCCCTTCACCGGCGGTGTCGATACCATCCTCGACTTCTCGACCGCTCAAGGCGACAAGATTCGTCTCCATTCGATTGATGCAAACAGCAACACCAGCGCCAACGAAGCCTTCACATTCATAGGCGAGCGGGCGTTCGGCGGCGCCGCAGGGGAGCTAAGATACTCGCGAGACGGCGCGGATGCGATCGTCCAAGGGGATATCGACGGCGATGGCGTGGCTGACTTCAGCATCAAACTGATCGGCGTGGGTACGCTGACGAGCGCTGACTTCATTCTATGAGCGGCGGGCGTCCCGGCGACCTAGCTGTTTCGCTCCTCGGAAAAGGCGGATCGATCTGAGTTGGGTTTTCCGTGCCAGGCTTCCCAAGGCGATGGGCCGGGAGGGAATAGGTCGGCAACTACCCAAATTACCTCTGCGGGCGGCGAGCTCGCGGTCGGTCCGGGGAGCAACTTGGAAGCGGACTAACGCGTCCTTCACGTGTACGGCGGCGTATTCCTTCTGGCGCGCCGTTGGGGTAGTGGCAGTGCTGATGCGGAAGCGATGAAGATCGGCGGCTGTGCGCTGAGGTAGTTCGACCGGCCGGGAGGGTATAGTGGAAGTTCAGGAAGCCCAGCCCATTTCATCTTCGAGCACTGTGCCGAGATGGGCGCGAGTCCTTGGCCTTAGCCCAATAGATGCGGCGGATCGCGACAACAATTTCTACACGGTCCGCCTTCTCCTCGCCGCGCGGGTGATTTTTGGCCACGCGTTCGTGTTGGGAGGTGTGGCGCTGGAGGCGGGCAGCGCGAGTTTCGGCAGGCTCTACAACTCCCTCGGGGTGAACGGCTTCTTCGTGGTCAGCGGCTTCCTAGTGGCGAAGAGTCTGCTGTCGAGCAGGACTATGACGGACTATGTCGCTGCTCGTGTTCTGAGAATCGTGCCGGCGCTGTGGGTGATGCTCTTTGTCACGGTGCCCCTGGTGGTGTGGCTGGCTTCCTCGGGAAGCCAAGGCACTTGGATGTCGGCGGCGAGATATCTGATCGAGAACATGTCGATCGCCTTTGTCACCTATCAGATAGACGGCGTATTCGCTGGGTTGGCCAACACTGCTGTCAACGGGTCAATATGGAGTCTGCGCTGGGAGGTATTCTGCTACGCCGCCCTGGCCCTCGTGGCCTACGTCGGTCTCGTCCGCAGGCGTGCGCTGGTTGCGATGATGACAGTGGCCCTTGTTGTGGCCTTGATCGTGCTGACCGAGAGCGCTTCAAACGAGGTTTTAGCTGGCCGGATCAAGCTTTGTAGCCTGTTTTTCTTCGGAACTACGCTTGCTCTCTACACTGAGAAGCTCCTGGTGGGGATCTGGGTCGGTGTTTTGGCGGTTCTTGTGGCCGGATTTGTGGGATATTTTACCGAAGTATATGATATTGTATATTATGCCTTTGGTTATCTTCTCATTTCAATTTCTTATGCCAAATCAAAAACTCTGAAATCTGTCACTAGATTTCTCCAATTTAAGAAAATTGGAAGTCCAGATCTATCTTACGGGATATTTCTGTATGCTTTTCCAATTCAGCAACTCCTATATTATCATGAGATCACGAACAGCCCTGCCGCGAATATCGCCTGCACGATTGTTCTCACAACGATCTGTGCCTATTTTTCATCACAGTACGTGGAGAAACCGACTGCCGCGCTACGAGGGCGCGTCGTCCGCGTAGTCGATGGTCGGTTGTCGAAGCTGGCAAGCGCTCTGGGGCGTCCTCAACAGCAACCGGCTTCATCTGCTCCTGAAAACAGGAACTGAGTCGGTGATCCTCCCCCGAGAAAGTGGACCGGCTCAGGTCGCTCTAAATTCGGCTTCGGCTGATCTAGAGCATGACCCCGCTTAGCTGAATCGGGATTCCGGGATTTGTTGGATCATGATCCAAGATGTGGGCTGGATGGGAGGCTAGCTCGCATGGGTCGCCCCTATTCGCTTGATCTACGGGATCGCGTGGCGCGCTTCGTGGTGGCGGGGGGACGTACCGTGAGGCGGCGGAGCGGTTCGGGGGGACGACGGCGGTGCGCTGGTCGCAGCGACTGCGGAGGGAAGGCAGTCCTGCAGCGCGGCCGATGGGCGGTCATCGGCCGCTGGTGCTGGCGGGCGAGCGGGAGTGGCTGCTGGCGCGGATCGCTGAGCAGCCGGACCTGACCTTGAGGGCGATTCAGGCCGCTGCCACGTCGAGCAAGTGCTCGTTCCCACGCTGTCGCCCGGCGACGTGGTGGTCATGGGCAACCTCGGCAGCCACAAGGGCAAGGCCATCCGGCGCGCCGGCGCCCACCTCATCTTCCTGCCGCGCCACAGCCCCGACCTGAACCCCATCGAACAGGTCTTCGCCAAGCTGAAGCCCCTCCTGCGCAACGCCGCCGAGCGCACCGTCGAAGCCACATGGCGACGCATCGGACACTCCTCGACCACTTCACACCGACCGAGTGCGCCAACTACTTCGTCAACAGCGGTTACGCTTCATGCTGAAGCGGTCGCGATCTAATGTACCCTGGGACCTAGTATAGTGCGGGAATTGTGGAACCTTCACTATATTGGGATAAGTCTCTGCGCGGGTCGTCGCGCTTGAACGTCTCCGGAATCAACCGGCGCGAACCGCTCATGCGACACTCCTTTCCAGCCCCTCAAAGCGAGCATGGGAGTCCAGTAAAACCGAGTGGATCACCCCCGCTTCGCCAGCCCTGGCTGGAGCGCGCGCCAGGCTTCGACGACGGGGGTGAGGCGGGGGTCGTCGGTGGCGGCCAGGTCGTGGCGGCGTTCGAAGGCCATGCCGGCCAGGTCGCCGCGGCGCCATTTCAGGACCACTTCGTAGGCCACGTTCTCCTGGAAGTGCAGGAGGATGAAGCGCGGCGGCAGGCGATAGAAATGCGACAACTCGACCTTGGCGCCCGAGGGGCTGAGGTCCTTGATGATGCAGTCGGCCCAGAGGCCCATCTTTTCGCCATGCATGACGCGGCCGGGTGCGCTGACCGACACACGCGGTTCGGCGCGACGCTCCATGTAGTTCGGGGCGGGCTTGGACGTCATGCGTTCCACGTACTGTCAGGCTGGTTGAGAAGTCGTTCCTTTTTCCCGGCGTTCGCCTGACGGGGGTGCGGCGGCCTGCCGCAGGGCTTGACCCCTGCCTGTTGCAGCCGCCGTCCCGGCCGGGGTCAGCGGCGCGGCTGGAACAGGACCTCGCTCACCCTGCGGGCGCCGTCGAGGCGGTCGAGCTGGACGACGACGTCGATCACCCGGCTCACGTAGGTCTGCACCTTTTCCCAGCCCAGATCGACGCCCGAGGTCAGGGCCAGGAGCGCGATCTGGTCCAGCGCCCCGGCGGGGCTGTCGGCGTGGATGGTTGTGAGCGAGCCGGGGTGGCCGCTGTTGACCGCCCGCAGGAAGGCGAAGGCCTCCTTGCCGCGCAGTTCGCCCAGCAGGATGCGGTCGGGCCGCAGGCGGAGCGACGCCGCCAGCAGCGTGTCGGCGTCGACGCGAGCCTCGCCCAGCTCGCCGCGCACGGCCACCAGGCCCACGCTGTTGGGATGGTCCAGCCGCACCTCTGGCGCGTCCTCGATCACCACCAGCCGTTCGCTGCGGTCGATCTCCTTCACCAGGGCGTTCAGGAGGGTGGTCTTGCCGCTGCCCGTGCCACCCGAGATGACGATGGTCTTGCGGCGGCGGACGGCGGCCTTGAGGAAGGCGGCCATGTCGCCGGTGGCCAGCATCGCCTCCAGTTCGGCGTCGGCGTGGGCCGTGCGGGCCGGGTCGCTGCGGGCGGTGGTCTCGAAGAGGCCGTCGCGCGCCAGGTCGGTGACCGACAGGTCGGAGATCAGGTGCTTGCGGACGGCCAGCGCCAGGCCGCCGCGGGTGGCGGGCGGCGCCACCACCTGCACACGGGCGCCGTCGGGCAGGGTGGCCGACAGCAGGGGCTGCTCGCGATTGACCCCCTGATGGCTTGCGGCGGCGATCTGGCGGGCCAGGCGCAGAAGCGCGGTCTCGGTCAGTTCGTCGGCCGGTTCGCGGGTGATCGCCCCGTCGGTGGTCTCGACCCAGACCTCGCCCGGCCGGTTGATCAGCACGTCGGTGACGTCTGGCCGCGAGAGCCAGGGCGAGAGCGGCGCGAGATAGGCGCTGAGGTAGACGTTCGCGCTCATCGCGACCTCACCGGACCACGCCGCCGAAGTCGAGGTCGCGGGCCACGAACACCTGTACGGGCACGCCCTGGGGCACCTTGATGGTGTCCGGGATGTTCACCTGCGACTGGAGGGCGGTCGCACCTACATTGCTGACCTGGGCCGGGTTGCCGATGATCACGGTGGAGCCGCTGCCCTCGGAGGCCAGCGCCGTCGTGCCGGCCTGGAGAACCGTGAGCAGGATGGCGGCGCCGAAGCGTTGGAAGAAATGGCGGTCCACATCGCCCTCGAGGCCGCCTCGGCCCAGGCGGTCGGCCGCGGGCGAGCCGATGTCGATGGTGACGCCCGTGGGGCTGATGATCCGCTCCCACACCACGAAGGCGCGGGTCTGACCCTGGGCGGCGGCGCTCTTGTACTGGCCCACCAGCTTGGAGCCGCGGGGTATCAGCACCCGGCTGCCGTCGAAGCTGCGCACATCGCGGCTGACGACGCCCCGAACCGAGCCGGGCAGGTCGGAGTTGATCGCCGTCTCCAGCACGGCGGCGATGACCGTGCCCTGGGGGACGGTGCGACCCAGGTCGCGCATCTGGCTGGCGCGCGCGGTGTCGCCCAGGCTGCCCGTCATGCGGACGGAAAAGCGTTCGTCGGCCGACTGGCGGCCATCGACGCCGGTCGCGCCCACTGGCGATCCTGGCGCCTGGCCGGCCGCCGTGGCCTGGGCCGCTTGCGCGGCGGACTGCGCGTCCGGCGCGGCGCTGAAGTCGACGACCATGGTGGGGGCGCGCCAGTGGGCCGTCTCCGGATCGACGGGTGGAGCCATTGGTGCGCTCACCGGGGGGGGCGGCGCAGCGACGGGGGCGGGCGGGATGACGGCGGGGGCCGGCTGCGCCACCGGCGCCGCTTCGGCGGCCGGGGGCGGGGTCTGGGCTTGGGCCTCGCGGCTGCTGGAGAGGCCGTTGAAGACCATCAGGCCCAGAACGGCCGCGCCGCCGACGCCAGCCCAGACGGTCCACGGCGAATCCGGCGCCTGGACGCGAGGACGCGCGGACACGCTGCGTTCGAAGACGGCGCTCGCCGGGCCTTCGGTCACCGGGCGTCCTACGCCGCGTTTCTTGCCCGCCTCGCGTTTCATCGGCGCCACCACGGATCCTTCTTGCGCTGCCTCAGCGCGCTGGCCTCTTCGATGCGGAAGCCGTCGTTGTAGATGCGGGTCACCTCGCTGCCGCGGCGCAGGACGAAGCCGCGGGCGATACGATCGACCACGACGTAGCCGTCGCGCTGGCGGGTGTTGACCACCGCCTCCCCACCGTCGGGATCGAGCGCGTAGATCGCCGGCAGGTCCTCGCTCGCGCGGAAGCTGAAGTAGGTGTCGAGACCGTCGTCGAAGACCTTGACCGGCAAGGTCTTCGACGAGCCGTCGTAGGAGTAGGCGCTGTTGCGCTCGACCGGAGGCGGCGGTGGGGGCGGGGGCGCGATCACCGCCATCACCGGCGGCGGATACAGGAACCGCACGCTGAACGGCGCGGTCTTTGCGGTGGCGCGCGGGCGCAGGCCGAGTTCGAAGTTGTAGCGGCGCAGGTTGGTGACCACCGTCATGTTGGTGGCCGGACGCTGCGACATGGGCTTGAGAAACAGAAGATTCGCCCGGCGGTTCGGTGTCACCTGCCAGCCAAGGGAGTCGCCGATGGCCACGTTCTCGATCCGCTCGGCCGGGTCGAACTCGACGGAGAGCTGGTAGCCGAGGGCCACGCGCAGTTCGACCACCGCTTCGGGGTCGTAGTCCACCACATGGATCCGTGGGTCGCCGGGACCGGGGCGCGGAACGACGGCCAGGGCCGGCGTGGCGGCGAGCGCCAGGGCGACGGCCAGCCCGCCGAAGGAGAATACACGGCTCATCGGGCCACTCCGGCGCGGCGGGCGGTGAAGCTGTTGCGGCGATAGGCGTCGCCCAGGCGGCGCGTGTCGTCGAGGGTCACGGATACCTGTCTCGAGGATGTGGGGTGAGTGGCGGCGGCCACGGCCGCCACCCGGCTGCGAGCGGCGGCCTGGGCCTGATCGCGCTGGAGGTCGAGGGCCAGCCGCTCGGCGCGCGAGGGGAGGGGCGCGGAGGCCGGCCCGCTGGCGGCGGCGGCGGTGACCGCGCCGGCCCGGCCGCGGTCGACGCGCGGGGAGGGCAGGCGGAAGGCGAAGGCCATGACGCAGGCCCCGACCACCAGGGCGGCCTGGCCCGCGGCGAAGACGAAGACCAGCGCCGCGGCGCTCATGGCGGTCTGGGCGTTGAGGCGCTGGGCCATGCGCTGTTCGGCCAGGGTCACGATCCAGGGCTCGATGACCGAGAGCATCAGGACGATCAGGAGCCAGGCGACCAGCGGGGTGAGCGCCGCGGCGGCCAGGGCGCGCACCCACCCCACGAACAGGCCCCGGGTGGCCGGGATCAGCGCCAGGACGATGAAGAGCGGACCGATCGCCGTCAGGACTCCGATGGCCAGGGTGGCGGCCGAGATGACGCCTGCGCTGGCCAGGAACAGGACGCCCGACGCCGCGGCGGTCGTCTCGGCGGCGGCGGCCTGCGGGCTGGAGTAGCCCTTGGCGTTCGGTCCGGCGAGCTGGCCGTAGGCTGCGCCGGTCTCGCTGAACTCGTCGTAGGCGGCCTGAAGTCCGTCGACGGGACGTGAAGCCAGGGAGGCGCCGCCCTCGGTGAAGGGGGCCGAGACGATGGCCGCGATCTCGGTCGGCGCGCGGTCGGCTAGGTCGAACACCAGCGACTGGAAGGTCGACCAACTCGTCACCAGCGCCAGGATCAGGCCCACCTTCAATGCGATCCCGGGGGCGTCCGAGAGCCGGGCCGAACCCTGGGCGAAGAGCATCCGGTAGCCGATCAGGGCCACATAGATCGTCAGGATGGCCGTCACGGCGCCCTGGAAGACGGACGAGCCGGTGGTCAGGGCCGTGTAGCCGCCCTCGGCGTAGACGCGGGTCTGGCATTCCACCGTGGCGAGCACGCCCCGGATCACGCCATCGTCGATCATGGCGGCGCAGGCGGTGCTCATGCCGCGTTCCGACCCGCGCGGGGCTCGCCGGCGGCCATGAAGCGCGGCAGCCAGGCGTCCGGGGCGTCGCCCACCTCGCCGCGCAGGGCGTCGAGGCGGCGCACGGCGCGCTCGGTGCCCGCCAGCACGGCCAGTTCTCCGGACAGGCCGGTGAGGTCCAGGCGGGCGACGACGCTGTGGTCGCCACGCTTGATGAGGAAGCAGCGCGACGTGTCGGGCAGGGATCGCACCAGCTCGAACTCGTGCTCGGTCAGTCCGAAGCCGTCCACGTAGTCGGCCGCCTTGGCGCGGGCGTTGGGGAAGAAAATCTGTGTGGCGGCCTGCTCGATGATCGCCGAGGCGATCCGGCTGTCGAGCGCGTCGGAGGCGCTCTGGGTGCAGAAGCCGACCACTCCGTTGCGCTTCCGGATGGTCTTTTCCCAGTCCTTGATCCGGCGGACGAAGACCGGATCGTCGAGTACCTTCCAGCCCTCGTCGACGACGATCAGAGCCGGGTCGCCGTCCAGCCGCTGCTCCAGCCGGTGGAACAGGTACATCATGGCCGGCACGCGGATCGTGGGGGAATCCAGCAGCTTGGTCATGTCGAAGCCCAGGATGCGGGTTTCGACGTCCAGCAGGTCGGCTTCGTTGTCGAACAGCCAGGCGTGGTCGCCGCCATCGCACCAGGCGGCGAGACGCGCCGAGAGGTCGCCGGCGTGGGGCCGGCGCGCGCCGCGGAACAGTTCGCGCAGGTAACGGAGGCGGCGATGGCTGGCCGGCTGGGCGAAATTGGCGTCGATCGCGTCGGCGATCATGAGCCGGTCCTCGCTGTCCAGCGTCTCGCCTTCGGAGGTGAGAAGCTGGGCGACCCATTCGGCGAGGAAAGCCCGGTTGCCGGGCGTATCGGGAAGCGCGAGCGGATTGAAGCCGGTGGGTTCTCCCGGCGACAGCACGTCGTATCGGCCGCCGATCGCGCGGATGAAGGGCTCGGCGCCCCGGTCCTTGTCGAAATAGGCAATCTTCGGCTTCAGACGCTCGGCCTGGGCCAGGAGGAAGGTCAGCAACACGGTCTTTCCCGATCCGGAGGGACCGATGACCGTGAAGTTGCCGAGGTCGCCGTTGTGGAAATTGAAGTGGTAGGGGCCGAAGGCCGTGGTCTCCAGCACCGCGATGGCGCCCCCCCAGTGGACGCCCTCGGCCTGGCCGGTGGGATGATTGTGGAAGCTGGCCAGGCCCGCGAAATTTCCAGCCGAGATCAGCGCCTTGCGCGAAATGAAGCGGAAGTTGCCGGGGAACTGGGCCCAGAAGGCGGGTTCGAGGTTCACGTCCTCGCGCACGGCGACAGCGCCCGTCTCGGCCAGGGCCGACTGCACGTCGGCCACGCCGGCGTCCAGCTCGTCCAGGTTGTCGGCCTTGGCCAGGATGGTCAGGTGATGCTCGCCATAGGCCGCACGACCGGCCCCCACGTCGTCGCGGGCCTGGGCCAGCTCGCCGCGCAGGCTGTAGGCGTCGTCCTCGGCCGCCTTGAGGCGGCGCAGCGCCAGGCCCATGCGATCCAGCGCCGCCTGACGATCCACGAACGAGAAGCTCTCGGTGAGCACCATCTCCATCGGCAGGCGCAGGACGCCATCCAGCAGTCCTGGCGCGGTGCGGGCCGGATAGTCCTTCACCGACACCATCGCGCCGAACGACGGTTCGGACGCGCCGGGGCCGAACTCCATGGCGTCGAGGCCGAAGCTCAGCCGACGGGTCCCCAACGCCTGGGCGAAGTCGCCGCCGGGCGCGAGCATCGGCCGAAGCTCGCCGTTCAGGATCAGGCCGAGGAACTCGGCGGGCTCGGAACGCTGGGCGCCGCCAGGGCCATCGTAGCGGGCGAGCGTGCGTGCGCCGTAGGGGGCCAGGGCCGCAGCGAAGGCTTCGCGCGTGGCGTGCAGCTCTCGCAGGTCGCGGGCGATCTCGCCGTCGCGGGCGCGGGGGCCCTTCATCAGCCGTTCGAGGAGACCGGCCGAACCCTGGGTCGGGCGCAGCACGAGGGTCAGGAAGATGTCGTTGACGTACAGGCGGCGGCTGGCGAGCTGGTCGCGCCACCGCTGGTCCAGGGTGGCGCAGAAGGGTTCTTCCGGGGGCGGAGGAAAGCTCGGCGTGACACGGCGGCGCACGACATGATGCCAGAGCGCCAGCCGCGAGCTGGCGGCGCCGCGCAGCACCGTCTCGCGGACGGCCTTGCGATAGTTGAGTTCTTCGTCTGGGGCGGTCTCGAAGGGGAAGCCCGCCAGATGCAGCGTCTGGACCAGCACGCCGTCCTTGGTGCGCAGCGTCATGTCGTCGGCGTGGGCGAGATAGGGCAGCCGATCGCCGACCGCGGCCTCGCGCGGGGCCAGGATCCTGGCGGCGGCGGTGTTGAGGAAGGTGTCGCTCATGGGCGGTACGAGTTCCCGCGCCAGAAGCCGAAGTTCTTCACCCGCGGGCAGGTGGAGAGCCGGGTGACCCAGAGATCGAAGAAGCGCGGCTCGCGCAGCGATCCCACATAACCGACCGCATGGATCACGGCCGCTATCAGAAGCGCCCAGAACGATCGGGTGACCAGGAACGCCTCGGCCGTGATGACCAGGTTGAGGACCATGTAGGGATAGGTGACGCCGCCGATCATCTGGGGCCGCGTGAGCGCCGCGAAGACGGGATCGGAGGCCAGCCGGCTCATGGTCAGAGCCCCCCGGCCAGCGACCGGATGCCGGCCACGATGGTGACCGCGCCGAAGATGATGAAGATGCCGACCAGGGTGATGACACCGCGCCGCCAGTCGAAGCGGCCCACCAGCATGAGATAGCCGATGATCGCCACGGCGATGACCGCTGCGGTCGTGGCGAGATTGCCGAGGAGGGTGCCCTGGACCCAGTTCAGCGCCGCCAGCAGGGGTGACGAGCCGGCCGGATCGGCCTGGGCCTGGGCGTGCGCCGGCCCGGCGGCGAGCGCCAGAAGGACCGTGGGGACTAGAAATCTCTTCATCCGTCTCACTCCGCGCGGGCGCCCAGAGCCGCGGCGGCCCCGAGGCGCGAGAGGATCGCGCGCACATAGGTTTGGGTTTCGGCGTAGGGCGGGACGCCGCCATGCCGTTCGACCGCTCCGGGTCCCGCATTGTAGGCCGCGAGCGCCAGCCTCAGGTCTCCGAACCGTCGGATCTGCTGGGCGAGGTAGGCTGCGCCGCCGTCGATGTTGCCTTTCAGGTCCGAGGGGTCCACGCCGAGGTCGCTAGCGGTTGTTGGTAACAGTTGCATGACACCGCGCGCGCCTTTTGACGAAACCGCCGCATGATTGAAACGCGACTCCTGCCAGGCCACCGCCTCGACGATCTCGGCCGGCACGGCGTGGCGCACTGAGGATTCGCGAATAAGCCGGATGACCTCTTCAGGCGGGGCCCGAAAGAGGGGCGTGGGCTCGGGCGGGAGAATCGGCGTGACGCCGGACGAGGTGTGCACCTGCGGGCCGGCGTATGTGGTCACCGCGCCATCCTCGCCGATCTCCAGAACCTGGGCCGTGGCGCCTGACGCGGAGGCCAAAGCCAGGGCGACGGCCGATCCCAGAACACCGAACTGCATAGCGTTGAGCGCCATCTTCCGCCCCGATCCCGAGCCTCGACGTTAGCCCATCGGCCCTCGGCGGGGCCAGTACGCATCTCGAGCACGGTGGAATTGCGTCGCGGCGTCGCCGGCCCGCGTCGGCGGCGCAACGATGACGCCACGAAAGCGAAGTCAAAGTGTCACGGTCCTGTCCGCGCGCTGTCACCGCCGGTCCCTAAGAACGCCCCCGACGGCGGGGAGACGGCTCCGGGGGATGGCTTCGGACGGAGCGCCCGCCTGCACGCACAAGCGTCCTGCGGGAGATCAACATGACCGGCGTCAAGCTCAAACTCATCCTCGTCGGCTCCCTGAGCGCGCTCGCGCTGGCGGGCTGCGGGGGGGCGGACAACGTCGCCTCGCCCGGCGAAGGCGCTTTCCCGCCCAGCGGTGGCGGCACGACGCCCCCTGGCAACGGCGGCGGCACGCCCCAGCCCGGTCAGCCGGCCGCGGACTGCCCGACGGGCTTCTCCAATGTGGGCCTCGTGGCCAACGGCACGCTTCGCGCCTGCCAGCTTCCGACCCTTATCCTGGGCAATCTGGTGGTCCCCAATCGCGCGGGCACGGTGTACGCGATCAGCGGCCGGACCGATGTGGGCCAGGATCGCGGGGCGGATCCGAACAATCCCATCGCCGGCGCGCAGCAGGGAATCCTGACCATCGAGCCCGGCGTCCGGCTCTTCGGCTCGGGCGGCCTGGACTATCTCAACATCGTTCGGGGCTCCCAGATCTTCGCCGAGGGCACGGCGACCAACCCGATCATCTTCACCAGCCGCTCGAACATCGATGGCGCCTCGGGCGCCGACCTCATCGGCCAGTGGGGCGGCATCGTGATCTCGGGCCGCGCGCCGATCGCGAGCTGCCCCGCCGGCACGACGCCTCCGAACATCAACTGCGTGGCCACCTTCGAAGGCGGCGTGTCGCTCTACGGCGGCAACAGCCCCACCGACAACTCGGGTCGCCTGCGCTACATCCAGGTCCGCTACCCTGGCTTCGAGGTGCAGCCCAACCGTGAACTGAACGGCATCACCTTCAACGGCGTGGGCTCGGGCACCACGGTCGAGTACGTCCAGGTCCACAATTCCTCGGACGACGGGATCGAGTTCTTCGGCGGCACGGTGAACGCCAAGCGCGTCGTCATCACCGGCGCCGACGACGACAGCATCGACACCGACGAAGGCTGGCGCGGCGGCATCCAGTACCTGATCGTCCGTCAGCGGGCGAACGGGGGCGACCGCGCCTTCGAGATGAGCTCGGCCGGCGTCCAGGCGTCGCTGAACTCCCAGCCGAAGATCGCCAACTACACGGCCATCGGCTCCACCCGGACGGGCGCCGGCGACGTCCAGATCCTGAACACGGGCACGGGCGGCCGCTTCATCAACGGCATCCACGTCTCCACGAACCCGACCACGGCCTGCCTGGACGTGGACGACACCTCGACTGTCGCGGCTGCGCCGCGCTGGGACTCGGTCGTGTTCGCCTGCGCCATCGCCTTCCGCGAGGACACCAACGTCACCGCGGCCCAGGTGGCGACCCTGTTCAACGCCGGCGCCAACAACTCGTCGACCCACACCTCGACGCTCTCCGGCTTCGTGAACGGATCGAACGAGATGGGCCGCGTGGCGACCAATCCGCAGGCGATCTACGCCTTCTTCGACAACGTGACCTACATCGGCGCCGTTCGCGACGCGAGCGACACCTGGTGGCAGGGCTGGACCTGCGGCCTGTCGGCCGGAAGCAGCTGCTGAGCCGGCGAGGCGGGACCTTTGGGTCCCGCCGCCTTCGCGCGATGTCGAACCTCAGAGGCCATCCTCACATGACCCATTTCAAGCGCCCGCTCGCCGGGCTTCTGCTGTGCACGACGGCGCTCATGGCGCCCGCCCTCGCCTGGGGCCAGGACACCGGGACCGAAGTCGACGAGGTGGTGGTCCGCGGCAAGTACATCCCCGAAGTGATGCGCGAGACCTCCGAGGTGGCCTCGATCGTCACGGCCGAGGATCTGGTGCGCCAGGGCGACGACACGGCGGCGGCGGCGCTGACGCGTCTCGCCGGCCTGAGCCTGGTCAGCGGCCGGTTCGTGTATGTGCGCGGTCTGGGCGAACGTTACTCCTCGGCCCTTCTGAACGGTTCTCCGCTGCCCAGTCCCGAGCCGCTCCAGCGGGTGGTTCCGCTGGATCTGTTCCCCTCGAACATCCTGGCGGGGGTCACGGTCCAGAAGACGTATTCGGTCAACTACCCGGGCGAGTTCGGCGGTGGCCTGATCGACCTGAACACGGTGGGCGTTCCCGACCAGCCGTTCGTGGCCATGGGCGTCAGTCTGGGGATGAACACCTCGACGACGCTGAAGCGGGGCCTGACCTATTTCGGCGGCGGCGACAGCGACTCGTTCGGCGTCGACGACGGCACGCGCGAACTTCCGCTGCTGATCCGGCGTGGGATCGAGACCGGGAAGCGGATCGACTCGTCGAACTTCGATTCGACCGCCCTGACGGCCATGGGCCGCAGCTTCCAGAACGCCAACATCAACCTGCTGCAGTCGACCGACAACGTGCCGGTCAACGGCAGCTTCGATGTCTCGGCCGGCACGGCCTGGAACTTCGATTGGGGACGGCTCGGCGTTGTCGGTATCTTCGGATACGACAATGGCTGGTCCACCCGCCGCGCGACCCAACAGGAGGGCGTGGTCAACCTGGACGGCCTGTCGGTCCAGGAAGACCTGTTCTCGAACTCCACCCAGAACGACATCGTCCTCAACGGGCTGACTCAGGTGGCCCTCGAGCTGGACAACCACAGTTTCAAGTGGACCAACCTCTACGTCCGCAATGTCACCAAGGAGACCCGTTCGGTCACCGGCGACAGCGCTCGGGCCAGCAATACGATCCGGGACGACTCCACCGCCTGGTATCAGCGTGAGCTGATCGACACGCAGCTCACCGGCCGCCACACGTTCGGCGACCTGGAGATTCTGTGGCGGGGCTCGTACGCTCGCACCGAGCGCGACGTGCCCTATGAGCGGTCGCTGCGCTACCGCCTCGTAGGGGGCGAATATCTGCACAATCCGCAGCTCGATGCGAACTTCATCCGGTTCAGCGAACTCGAGGACAAGACGTCGGGCGCCGGGATCGACGTCCGCTACCGGCTCGAGAATCCCTGGATCGCCGACCTGACGCTCTCGGGCGGCTACGCCTGGTACGACAACGAGCGGATCTCGGACTCGCGGGTCTTCCGCTTCACGATGAACTTCACGCCCGACCTGAACTTCCAGCGCCAGCGGGTGGATTTCCTCTACTCGGACTTCAACATCGGCCCCAACGGCCTGATCCTGCGCGAAGTCACCGGCTCGGACGGTGCGGCGGCCTACGCGGCCAGCCTGGTCACGCACGGCGCCTACATCCAGGGCGAGGGTGAGATCGCGCCCGCCGTCCGCGCCACGCTTGGCGTGCGCTTCGAGACCGGAACCCAGGACGTCCAGGCGATCGACCTGTTCTCGCCCACTCCGCTGGAAGGGCGCAGCCTCAAGAACGACTACTGGCTGCCAGCCGCCACGGTCACGTGGAACTTCGCCGAGGACCAGCAGCTTCGCTTCGGGGCGTCCAAGACGATCGCCCGGCCTCAGTTCCGCGAGCAGGCGCCGCAGCTCTATCTGGATCCCGAGAGCGACCGGACCTTCATCGGCAACCCGTTCCTGTTCGACAGCGAGATCATCAATCTCGACGCGCGCTACGAGCGGTACTTCGATCGCGGGCAGTACGCCACCGCCGGTCTGTTCTACAAGGATATCGACCGGCCCATCGAGTCGGTGGTGAACGAGTCGGGCTCGGGCCTGCAGCAGAGTTTCCTGAATGCGCCTCGCGCCGTGGTCTACGGCGCAGAAGCCGAATTCAAGAAGTTCTTCGAGTTCGAGACGGGCCAGGGCTGGGTCGACAATGTCCGCTGGCTGGTTGCGGCCAACTACACCTACACCAAGTCCGAGGTGAAGGTGGGGGCGGACGACGTGGTGTTCCCGCGAACCAACCTGGGCCTAGCGGCTCCGGCGCGGAACTTCGTCATCGATGGCACGCGGCTCCAGGGGCAATCGAAGCATCTGGGCAATCTGCAACTCGGCTTCGAGACCCTGGACGGCATGACCCAGGCGACGCTGCTGGCCAACTACGCCAGCAAGCGGAGCACCGCGCGCGGTCAGGCGGGTGCGCCCGACTTCGAGCAGAAGCCGGGCGTGATGTTGGATTTCACCTTCCGCCACAAGTTCGAACTCTGGGGTCAGTCGTTCTCGGCCGGCGTCGAGGCTCGCAACCTTCTGGGAGAGGAGTTCGACGAGTTCCAGAAGCGCGGCGGCGACATCATCCGCCTCAACAACTACGAGCTGGGCCGCAGCCTTTCGATCAGCCTTTCCGCGCGACTTTGAGGCGTCGTCCCTTCCCGGAAACAACCGGCCCGGCGCCCGTGCGCCGGGCCGTCCTCGTTCGACGTCTGGCCGGATACTACGAGTGATCCGGAAGTGTCGCAGAATCGTCACGGAGCTTTCGCCAGGGCCGCCGGCGCACTAACGTTCCCCTTCTGAAGAGCGGCATGGAGCCGCCGAAGGAGGAACAAGCGATGCGGCTCATGATCTGCGCCCTTGCGGTCTCGGCCTTCTCGATGGGCGCGGCGGCGGCCGGAAAGGCCCCCTCGGCGGACGCCAAGGCCACCGACGCGGCGGCGCGTACGGCGTCGGCCCGCACCGTCTACATCTGCGACACCACACCCGAGACGCGCCGGGGCTTCGCTCGTGAGTTCGGCCGGACCGAGTTCGTCACGGCGCGGGACGCCGTCGCCCGCGGCCAGGCCTGGGCGGCGCCCAAGTGCGTGACGTCGCTGGAGGCCGCGCGCCTCAGGGAACTGGCGGCCCGTTAGGGGCGGGCCCTCCGGTTGCGGGCTCGCCGAAGCCAGGTTCTCCGAACGCGGGATCCTCGGGCGTGTCCGTTTCGCTGGGCGCCAGAGGCTCGGGCGGCTTTCCCGCGCGGGCTGCTTCCACCATCGCGATCACGGCGTCGGCGATGACGTCGGGCCGGTCGTTCTGCACCAGATGCGACGAGAACACCGTGCGTTGCCAGCCGAAGCGGGCGTTCGACGCCAGTTGCATGTGTTGCAGCTCCCATAGGGAGCGGGGCTTGTCGTAGCCGACCTGAGGGGCGGTCGCGGCCGTATCGGACGCGGTGATGACGTAGGTGGGGACCTCGGCCAGGACGTACCGCGTCCGGGCCGCCTGAGCCGAGGTCGAGGCGAAGATGGCGTCCAGCTCGGAGAGCCGGTTGCGCCACGTCTGGGGAACTCGCGCGACTTCCGCGGCGCGTGCGCCGCCCCTCTGGCAGTCGCCCCATGTGACGTCGGTGCTTCCAGGCTGCTGAGACGCCTCGGCTGCGTTCAGGCAGCGCTGGAGTCGGTTCCGGATGCCTGTCAGGCCGTCGCGCCCAGGAGGGGCAAGTCGCTCGACGGTGGGGTCGGCAAGGACCAGTCCCTTCGTCTCCTGGGGGCGTCGCGCCGCGAAGAGCCGCGCGTAGAGGGCGCCTGCAGAGTGGCCGACCAGCACGTAGGGACCGTCTATGCCGGCGGCGTCCAGACCGGCGTCGAGGTCGCGGGCGATCGCCGCCCCGTCCCGGGGCTCCGGGCCGGGGCTGCTGAAGCCGTAACCTGCCCGGTCGTAGGCGCAGACATGGGTGGTCCTGGCGACCAGGGGCTGAACCTTGGCCCACCCGCCGGCGCCCGCGCCGAATCCCGATTCGAGAATCACGGTGGGCGAGCCGCGGCCGCTGCATCGAAAGTTGAGGCTCCGGCCATCCGGCAGGGTGGCGATCTTTCCCGGCCGATCATCGGCCGCCGCGGCGTCCAACGAGCCTGTCCCGCAGCCCGCGGCCAGCCCCAGGGTGGCCATCGCGGCCAAGAGCGGAAGCAGGCGTGATATCCCTCGGGCGGAGCGGAGCGGCATGTGACTTGCACCACGGGCTGTGTCCGTTTGACCGGACTCATCGGCTGACCGACAATTGCACAGCGGCGGCAGACTGCTAGTTAGTGAACACGATTTCTCGGAGGGGGCTGGTGGAGACGGTCTACGATTGGATCACCGTGGCGATCTTCGGCGCCCTGGTCGTATTGTTCCTGCATCGCTCGGTGCAGCCGGGGGAGCCGCAGGACACGATCCTGCACTATCTGCCGCCGTCGGTAGGGTGCGCGGTGGCCAACTGGTTCGGCAACGAGGGGCAGGGGCTGATCTCGTTCCTGATCGTCCTGGCCGTGCTCGTCTATATCGTGCTCATCCTGAAGCCCTTCGGCATCAAGTTCCCGCCTGAAAAGCGGTAGCTGGCGGTCGAGCCCATATCGGTAGGTCAGGCGCAGGCCCACGTCTGCCGCCACCTGGATTGTAGTCGCCGACCAGCTTGGCGTGACTGAGATGGATCCACGACAGCTCCACTGACGTGACCCCCTGAAACTCAGCCAGGAATAGCTAGAGTCCGCCCGACCAAAGGACGGACGAATGAAGCGATCAAGGTTCACGGAAGAGCAGATCA
>NZ_MEEX01000009.1 GCF_001724605.1 Phenylobacterium sp. SCN 70-31 | reverse complement strand
GACGGGCGTTCCATCGCCTTCGCACCAGAAGTCCTGGCTCCAGTTCCACCCGGCGAACCGCCAGAGGTCCTCGCCGTCGTTGTCGAAGTTGTTCGACCCGAGCGTCCGGCCGACGGTCTCATCCTCCAGCCGATTGTCGAACCAGGCGTAGCCGGCCGCCGAGGCGCGGGCCACGGCCGCCGAATTGGTCTCCTCGCTGTAGTCCACCAGCAAGATCAGCAGCCGGCCGTCCCGCTTGGCTTCTGAGATAGGCCGCCACGGGGCCTTCAGCACATCCCCCGTCATTGGACCGCCCGCGTCCGGCCGGTGGGGCGGGCGCCGTCCGCCTCCAGGGCCGCCAGCGCGGCCTCGACGCGGGCCAGCCGCCGGGCGCAGGCGTCGCAGGGATGCCCGTCCTCGACCATGTGCCGGCGGATGTCCCGCAGGATGGTGGCGGCGACATATTCGGCGTCCTCGACGCAGAGGGTGTAGCCCACCTCGACGAAGACCCCGCCGGCGCCGTCGTCCTCGCAGAACGCGACGGCCGCCGTCCGGCCCGTGGCGAAATCCAGGGCGGAGGCCATGTCGGACGCCGTCTTGAACGTCGTGTCGATCCGGACGGGGTTCATGCCGCGCCCCCAGCGTTTAAACGATCCTCGGCGGCCGGCGGGGCGGCCAGGGGCGCGGGCGTCGTCACCTTTCGCAACAGGAGCCCGCCGAGACTGACGTGGTGTTGAAGGCTCTCGGACAGGGCCGCCCGCTCCAGCGGCAGCGGGCGGTACCACTCGAAGCCCTCGGCCATGGTCTGATCGAAGACGCGGTACATGCTCGACTGCATCGTGCCCTTGCACAGGGGCGTGGCCCGGCAGGCGACGAACATGGGCGTCGTGCCCTCGTCGCGGTCGCGGGTGACGATGTGGCCGCGGCACGCGGCGCACACATAGATGTTGAGGTCGCCCTTCATGCCGCCCTCCGGATCGCCACGGCGGTGGCGTGGGCCCAGCCGATCGCCTCGCGGTCGATGAGGCCGTTCTCGTCGGGCGGGGCCTGTTCGGCGTGCCAGCGCACCAGGTCGGCCCAGGTGGTGAAGCCGTCGAGCCGGGCCAGCTTCGCCTGGTGCTCGGCGGCCTGGGGCGCGCCCTGTTCGGCGGCGTTGAACAGCCGCCAGAGCCTGTCTCCGAGGGGCGTGAAGCTGGGGTTCAGCACGCGGACCACGCCGCGTTCGGCGAAGAGGACGCGGGCACGGAACACGCACTCGCCGATGGCGAACTTGGGCTTGGCCCGGCCCTCCAGCATCTGGACTTCCTCGCCGATGCGGGCGTGGCGCTTCCTGCCGGCGATCCGCAGGGTGAAGGGCTTGTCCCCGCGCAGGATCGCGTCGTGGTGGCGTTTCTCGAAGGCGTAGGCGACCATTCAGGCTCTCTCCATCATGCGGGCCAGGGCGGCCCTCTGCTTCAGAACGGCGGGCGTCAGGCTGGCCGCCGCGCGCTGGCGGCTGACGTGGGCCTGGGCCGGATCGGGGGCCTGCGCGCCCAGGCCGAAGGCGCGCTCGCGGCCCTCCTTCCAGGCGGCGACGGCGCTGCGCCGCCAGACCACGCGCCCGCGCCGGCCGGGCGGCGGGTAGCGGAACGGGGCCGGGAAGGCGCAGAAGGCGGGGTGGGCGGGATCGCACCAGTGACGCCACGCCTTGCGCAGGGTGTCGTAGTGGACGCCGGCCTCGGCCGCGGCGGCGTGCAGGTCGAGGACGTCGGCGGCGGCGGCGGCGGCGGCGAGGCTCACGGATCGAACCCTAGGGCGCGGCCGATCATCACGACCAGCCCGGCGACGGCCGGGGCGACGACGCTGGCGGCGGCCAGCAGCCAGAGGGGGGAGCGCATCAGCTCGCCTCCTTCCAGTCGGGGTGAACGGGGCGGCCCGGATCGAGCCGGTAGAGGGCGCCGTACAGGAGCTGGTCCTGTTGCAGGCCGCTCAGCTCGGGCTCGCCGATGACGGCGACGCCCAGCAGGTCGCCGGTGTCGTCCAGCGCCAGGCGGACGCCGGCGCCGGAGAAGTCGTGGGTGACGACCGTGGCGGCGGCGGTGGACAGGGGCCGGCCGGCGCGCAGCGCGTGCAGGCGGTCGGCGAGGTAGGCCACGGCCTCGAACCGCTCGGGTTCGGCCTCGCCCGGCCGGAAGAGGCGGCAGGGATGGCGCATCAGAGCGCCCCCGCCTTGGCCAGCACGATCAGGACGCCGGCCAGGAAGCCCGTGGCGGCGACGACCTTGTAGACCAGCGGCACGAGCCGCAGCGGCTCAGCCGGCGGCGGGACCGGGGCGAACGCGCCGGCCGGATCGCAGCCGTCTCGATGGGTGTTGGACGACATGAGGCCTCCCACGTGGAACGCGGTTCACCGCGCAACATGGAAGTTATGGATGGATAATTCGTCGTCCACGTCAACGTCCATGTGGACTGGACGAATGATCCATAGCGCAGCGCCGCGCGCTCGGGCCCACTCGCGGCATGAGGATGCCGAGGGCCGTGATCCTGGGGTTTGTCGTCGTGGGGGCGATTTCGCTGGTGCTGACGCTCGCCCGAGCGTTTCAGTGAGGCGCGGGGCCGGCCGCTAGATCAGGGCCGGCCGCCAGACCGCGTGGAGCGCCTTCACCTTGGTGGCGTCGATCTTCTGCTCGGTGGGCGGGTGGTACTGGCCGAGCAGGACCATGGTGCTGGCCCGGCCGCCGTAACGGCGCACGGTCGCCCCTCCATCCTTGTATTCGACGAGGCAATCTTCGCCCTTTGCGGGCGGGACGCCGTAGCGGATCGGCACCAGCTCTCCGTCGAAATACCGAGGCTCCATGACGTCGCCGATGATGCGGACGTACATGAGTTCGCCCGCGCCCGACCAGTAGGGCGGGGGCTCGCGCCACTCCAGCACGTGGTCTTCGCCCAGGGAAATCTGGTCGAGCGTATCCTTGGCCAGGTAGCCGAAGACCGGCACGCGACGGCCGGTTGCGGCGCGGCGTGAGCCGATCAGGCGCGTCTCCGCCGCGACGACGGTCAGCTTCTCGCCGAAGAACTCCTCGATCTTGACGACCTCGGCCGCTTGGACGTTCCGCAGGCCCTTGATCGTCTTGGTGAGAGACGAGGGGTCCAGGTCCAGGTGACGGGCGAGATCGGCCTGGGTGCGGTTGGACGCCTTGAGGCGGCCGGGAATGTCCTTGAGTTCCATCGGCCCGAAGATGGAGAAAATTTCCACTCCATGTCGTTGACGCGTCGGGCGAAGCACTTGAGGCATTGATATGGACGATATTTCCAGATGGAAGTTCCATAGATATGCCCCAGGAAACCCCGGCGGCCAAGGCCATTCGACTTCTCGGCGCGAAGCGGATCGCCGCGACCTGTGATCTCACCACGGACGCGGTGTGGAAGTGGGCCAACCAGGGCGCGGGCCGGGTCCCGTCGAAGCACCAGCCCGCCGTGCTGCGTCTGGCGCAGGACAAGGGCGTTCCGCTCTCCGCCGCCGACCTGATCGGTGTCGCGTGATGACCCCCGCCGAACGCCAACGCTGGCGCGGGATGTGGGCGGCGCTGGTGCGGTCGTCGATCATCCCCGACCCCGAGGCGCTGGCGCGGCTGGCGCCCGAGGCGCGGTCGTGGGCCAGCCCGCTGACCAGCCGGAGCCAGAGCTACGCCCTCTTCGCGTTCCGGGACCTGGCGTACGCCTTCGTCCAGGCCGGGGCGGCGGAGAAGCGGGCGGTCGCCGACGTGCTGAGCGACCTGGCGCGGCTGGCCGACCGCTATCTGGCCGAGCAGGGCCCGCCGCAGAACGGGCTGCCGTTCCGCGCCGACCTGGACGGATAGGCGCATGTGGCGGGGGGGATCGTCGGAGATCGTGCGCCGCCGATGGGGGCACACCGAGGCGCGGGCGCGGGCGGCCTGGGTGCTGGCGGCCGACCTGGCCGCCGACGCCATGGGCGCGGACATGCGCAAGGTGGTGCAGCACCACACGGGCGGCCGGGGCCGGACGGTGGACGACCGGACGGCGCAGGCGCGCAAGCTGGCCTGCTACCTTGGGAGCGTGACGGCCGACGTGGCGCCGGAGCGGCTGGGGCAGGCCTCGGGCCTGAACCGGGCGACGATCCACAAGCATTGCCGCTGGGTCGAGGATCAGCGCGACCGGCCGGAATTCGACGCCCTGGTGCAGAAGCTGGAGGCGGTGCTGATCGGCATGTGCGCCCGCGTCGTGCTGGCGAACCTGGCCGAGCTGGAGGAGGGCGAGGCTTGAGCGCGCCCCCGAACCCCTCGCAGCCGGCCGGGCCGGCGCCGGCCGACCTCGCACGGGAAGCGCACGACTTCGCCGCGCTGGGCTGGCACGTGTTCCCGCTGCAACCGGGGCAGAAGAAGCCGTACGGCTTCACGACGGGGCTGCGCGCCGCGTCGGCCGACGTGGAGGTGGTGAGCGGATGGTGGGCGGGCCGCCGGAGCCTGCCGCTGCGGCCGCCCAAGTCGCCGGACGAGCGGATGCCCCGCGCCGTGGTTCCCCAGCCGCGGTCGAACATCGGCCTGCGGACGGGCGCGCCCAGCGGGGTGTGGACGTTCGACATCGACGGCGCGGCGGGGATCGCGAGCCTGCTGGCCCTGACCGAGGCGCATGGCCGCCTGCCGCCGACGGTTCGGATGCACACGGGCGGGGGCGGGGGGCAACTCTTCTTCCAGTGGCCGGGCGTGCTGCCCTGGGGCGCGGAGATCCGCAACAGCGCCAGCAAGGCGGCGCTGGGGGCGCACCTGGATGTGCGCGGGGAGGGCGGATACACCATCCTGCCGCCGTCGCTGCACCCCAGCGGGAACCTGTATCGCTGGGCCGAGGGATGCGCGCCGTGGGAATGCGAGGTGGCGCGCGCGCCGTGGTGGCTGCTGCGGCTGGTGGCGCCGCCGCCGGCGCCGGCCCCGACGCATACCCATGAACGCCCGAAGGATCGGGCGGGCGGCGCGATGGGCGGGGGGCTGGGCTACGCCAAGGGCGCCCTGGCCAACGCGTGCGAGGAGATCGCGCGGGCCGCGCCGGGGACGCACAACGTCACCTTCCACCGCAACGCCTATGGGATCGGCCGGCTGGTGGCGGCCGGCGCCCTGGACAGGGAGGCGGCCAAGCGGGCGCTGATCGACGCCGGGATGCGGATGGCGGGCGCGAAGACCGCCTATGGCGACCAGTACGCCGCGAAGATGGTGGACCACGCGTTCCGCCGGGCCGAGGCGAACCCGCGCCAGCTCCCCAGCGGGGACGGTGGGCGGGGTGGCGCATGAGCAAGCGCCTGCGCCTGACCCGCGCCGCGCGGGCGCAGATCGCGGCCATCCGCGAGGTGCTGCGGCCCTGGGGGCTGCAATCCGAGATCGTGAACGAGGGGCCGCATCCGGGGCTGAAGATCACGGGGCCGCGCGGCGGCGTCTGGCGCCTGCTGGTGGCGTCGTCGCCCAGGGACGAGGGGGACGCGGTGCAGACCGCCGCCCAGAAGGCGCAGCGCCTGGTGCGCGAGATCAACGGGAGGCTCGGGCTTTGAGCGAGCGTTTAAACGCCTGCCCGGGGGGGGTGACGTGGCCCGGCTCCGCGCGTGGCTGGAGCACGTGGCGCAGACGGCCATCGACTGGCTCGACGACCTCGACGCGGCGGACGCCGACCGCGAGGACGACGAGCTGGGCGACGATGCGGCGTGGGGGTGAAACATGAATGCGCCCGTTCGCCCGCTGCTGCGCTACCTGGGGAGTAAGTGGCGTCTTGCGCCTCAGATCGTCGCCGAACTGCCTCCTCACGGCCTTTACATTGAAGCGTTCGGTGGGAGCGCGGCCGTGCTGGCGCACAAGCCGCGGTGCAACTCCGAGATCTGGAATGATCTCGACGGGGAGGTGGTGAACCTCTTTCAAGTACTGCGCTCGCCGGCATCGGGGGACCGCCTCCTCGAGCTGCTGGCCCTGACACCCTACGCGCGGGCCGAGCATGAGCTTTCCTATGAGGCCGTCGACGATCCAGTCGAGCGCGCCCGGCGTCTGCTGGTGCGTAGCCACATGGGGCACGGGAACAACGGAACCCAGACGCATCTGCGCAACGGCTGGCGGGTGGACGGGGTGACCAACACGAACGATGTTGCGGGCCAATGGGCGAAGTTTCCCGATAGCCTCAGAGTTTGGATTGACCGCCTACGCGGCGTGCAGATTGAGCGCCGGCCGGCCGTAGATCTGATCGAGAAATTCAGCGTCGCCGGCGCGCTTCTGTACCTTGATCCGCCATACGTGCCCGAGACGCGCAGCGCGTCCGTCCGTTGGTCGACCGGCAAGTGCGCCTACGCGCATGAGATGACGCTGGCCGACCATGAAGCGTTGCTCGAGCTGGTGCTGCGGTCGCCGGCGATGATTGTTCTCAGTGGCTACGGATCGGATCTCTACGACACCGCCCTGAAGGGCTGGCGCCGGGTCACGATCAAGGCGCGAGCGCACGGCAACAAACCCCGCCTTGAGGTGCTTTGGATCAATCCGGCCGCGTCCGCCGCGAGCGGAGGCCTCTTTCAGTGACCAAGCATAACCCCCTGGCCGACCCCATCGCCGGCGCCCTGGCGGCCGAGGCCGACGACCTGGATGACCTGCGCGAGCTTTCGCGGCAGGACCCGCAGCCGGGGTTCACCATGGCGGTGACGGACGCGTTCGGCCGGATGCTCGACCCCGAGGTGCCGCCGGGGAAATGGCTCGACTACGCCGACCGGCAGACGGGCCTGCCGCCCATGTGCCCGGTGATCCCGCTGGGAAAGAACGAGGACGTTTACTTCTTCCTGAACACCCTGGGCGCCATCGAATGCTTCAAGGCGTCCAGCTCGGGCAAGGGGCCGATCGGCAGCATCTTCGCCGGCCGCAGCCGCTATCTGGAATGGGCGTGGCCCCGGTTCGGCAAGGCGGCCAAGGGGATGCCGCCGCCCGTGACCGGGTGGGACGCGGACGACGCGCGGCAGGCCCTGCAGGACGCGTGCGCGTTCGTGGGCGTGTTCGACGACGGCGACCGGGTGCGCGGGCGCGGCGCGTGGCAGGACGTGGACGGCGGGCTGATCTATCACGCCGGGGACCGCGTGCTGTTCCGCGGCCGGTGGCTCCCGCCCGGCCGGCACGGCGAGTGGGTGTTTCCGGCCCGGCCGCCGATGCCCCGGCCGGCCCCCGACCGGATGCGGTCGGGCGACTATGGCGCCGGGCGCGAGCTGCTGGACCTGTTGGAGACGTGGAACTGGCGGCGGCCGGGGACCGACCCGCGCCTGCTGCTGGGCTGGGTCTGCATGGCCATGCTGTCGGGCGCCCTGGCGTGGCGCTCGGCGGTGTACCTGACCGGCGAGCGGGGGTGCGGCAAGTCGAGCCTTCAGGAGGTGCTGGGCAATGTGCTGGGCCGGGCGCTGTTCAAGAGCGTGAACACGACGGGGCCGGGCATCTATACGAAGCTCAGGCACGACTGCACGCCGGTGTGGATCGACGAGCTGGAGGCGCAGAGCGACAACAACCTTCAGAAGGTGCTGGCGATCATCGAGCTGGTGCGCACGGCCAGTTCGGGCGGGAGCATCAACCGGGGGACGCAGGAAGGCACGTCGCGCGAGTATCAGTGCCGCAGCCCGTTCATCGCCAGCTCGATCAACATCCCGCCCATGCGGCCCCAGGACCAGAGCCGGTTCGCGATCCTGCAATTGCAGCCGTTCCCCGACACGCCCGAGGGCGAGGAGCCGAAGGATCTCGAATTCGACGTGGGGAACCTGGAGCGGATCGGCGCCCAGCTCCTGCGGCGCATGGTGGACGGATGGGCGCGGTGGCCGCGGGTGCTGAAGGCGTTTCGCCACGCGCTCATCAAGGTGGGCCACGATCCGCGCGGGGCCGACCAGTTCGGCGGCCTGATCGCGGCCGAGCACATCGCCATGAGCGACGCGGACCCGACCGAAGCCGAGCTGGAGGCGTGGGCGGCGGCGCTGGCCCCGTCGGCGCGGTCGGAGACGGCGAACCGCACCGAGGACTGGCGCGACTGCCTCCGCCACCTGATGGACGTGACGCCCGAGCACCTGAAGAACCGCACGGGGACGCACACCAGCATCGGCGGCGTGCTGGCCAACGGGCTTCGAACCCATCCAGGGATCACGCCGAACCTGGACGACTGCGAGAAGGCCTGCGCCGGCGCCGGGCTGGCGCTGAGCTGGGCCAAGGGCGAGGCCAAGGTGTGGGAGACGGCGCGGCTGTTCGTGCCCGGATCGCACCCCGAGGTGCGCAAGCTGTTCGCCGGCACCACGTGGGCCGGCGTGGCCGGGGCGACGGGCGTGTGGGCCACCACGCTGCAACGGGCGCCGCCGGACGTGGCCTGGACGGGCGAATGCGGGAAGGGCCTCGACAAGAAGCGGTGGGGCGTGTTCGTGCGCCTCGCGGCGGCGTTCCCCGACGACGGGACGGGGGACGAGGACTAGAACTTCGTCTGGAGCTGCGCGAAGGTGCTGGCTGTCAGGGGTAGAAACATGACCAAATTCTACAAGTTCTCGTTGATGGACGGCTCGCCAGTGTTCGTGAACGCGGCTGCGATTGTCGCGTTCGAGCGCAATCCATTGGGCGGTTCCCGGCTGTATTTCGGCTCCGGAGAGACCTTCAAGCCGGTCAGTGAGACGTTGGAGGAGGTCCACAGATCGTTGCGCGAGGGCGGTGTGCACTTCGACTAGCGCCGGTCAACACCCCCGTTCTGCCAGCGGGGACTGAGCTTCGCTGTCTTCAGCACCTTCATGTGACGCCCGGCCGGCGCGTCAGCGCCGGACGGTGAACGCGTCACGCTTTATTCTCCGGAGCGGCCTCTAGGCCGCGACACGCTCTTGAGCCGCGCAGCGCCCGCCAGGGCGCGGTGCGCGCGGCTCGCCATACCTACCTGACCCCGACCCACGTTGATGCCTCTGGTCGGGCGCGTAGCGCCCGGACCCCGACCCTTGGCGGCCGTCAACCCCGACCCTTCGCCCTCTTATCCTTCCCCGACCCGGCCCGGCGTAGCCTGCATGCGGGCGTCGTGGCGTGGCGGGTGGAAACCCCGGCCTTCCAGACGCCTTCCATCAGAAGGCGAGTGATCTCAGCGGCTTGCGCCCTTGGAAGGCGTGGAAGGCCTGGAAGGTGGCCGCGCGGCTCCATGTGCGAAGGGTGAGGGGGTGTGATCGCGCAATGTGAATTCATCACCTTCCACGCCTTCCAGGGCTTCCAAGGTATCCACGTCTCGGAATTCGCAGGGATATTCATGGAAACACGCTTGGAAGGCGTGGAAGGGCAATAAAATAGGGGCTTTTAATGTCGGGGGGGTTGCCGCTAGCGCCAGCGCCGGACGGGCCTCGGAAGAGGGGGCGGCCGAAGGGGTCGACGAACCGGCGGGCGGCTGACCTGAAGGGGTATATCTCGGCGCGGTTCGGGGGATCGGCGGCGCAGCAGGCGGCGCAGCTCTGCATGGTGACGCCGGCCGAGCTGAAGGCCGCGGGCGGGAGCATGGCCAGGGCGCAGGTCGCCAAGGCGGCCGACCTGGTGGCCCACGTCCGCGCGGTCCAGGGCGGCCTGGACGATCGCCTGCGCGAGCTGGTGCGGGCCGAGGTGGAATTCTTGCTGCTCGACGCCAAGGAGGCGACGGCCAGCGAGCTGCGCAAGGGCCTGGTCCAGGCCCTGAAGCGCGCGGTGGACGGGGCCGGGGCCTTCACCCTGCGCGACGCGCTGAAGATCCTGGGGGACGAGCGCGCGGCGCTGCTGCCGTACACTGACCAGCGCCAGCCGCAGGCGGTCGAGGTGAAGGGCGAGGGCTTCGCGCCGTCGGTGGTGGTCCAGGTGGAGAGCGGGGCCGCCGCGCCGCGCCGGGTGAACGGGGCCGACGCTGAAATCATTGAGCAATTCGGCGCTGGGCCTGCCCTAGTCGCACACGTGAAGTCGCACGACGACCCTCAAGACACGGAAAACCCTGACCTTTTCGCCCCCTGACCCGCTGATGGGAAATCAGAGGGCCGTCGATCACCCCCCCCCTGGGGGGTCCACCCCCCACCCCCCAACTTCGGGGCGCCCCCTCGCGCCTTCCACCCCTCGTTCCGGCGGGCATACACCTGCTGGCCGCCTCTTATGCAACGTCTTGTCGCCGGCCCCACCCTCTCGGCTCGACACGGGTCAGGGTTGGGGAGAGCGCGCGCCATGAAGGTGAGAGAGCGGTCGGCATGGCAGCCGGCGGGTCCCAAGGCGGAGGCCTACGGCCTGTCCCGGGCGGACCTGGCCCTGATCGTGGGGCCGACGGGTGGGGGAAAGACGACCGAAACGGTCCGTCGCATCCTCCGCGCTGCGCAATGGCAGGACCCTAGCCCAAGGGACGGCTGGCGCAAGTGCCGCATCGCGGTGATCTGCACGACGTATCGCCGGCTCTGGGACCAGTTCACCCCCAGCTACTTCAAGGAGATCGACCGCGAGTGGGGGATGAAGGGGCCCGGCGGCGGCTCGGGCTTCACCGGGGCCAAGGGGGACCCCTGGGACCACAGGTTCACCCTGACCTGTCCGGACGGCGTCCCCGCCTACGTCGAGGTCATGGGCCGAGCGGTGGGGGACCAGGACCTGGAGGAGTTCTTCCGGGGCCTGGAGGTGACGGCGTTCATCCTGCCCGAGCTGGACACCCACGCCACGGTGGACATCCTGGCGGGCTGCCAGAACCGGGTGGGGCGCTATCCCGAGCCGGACGACCGCCCCGAGCTGGCGCCGGGCCGGCCGCCGGCCTACGCGGGCGTCTGGGCGGACAGCAACGCCCCGGTGATCGGTTCGTGGTTCCACAAGCGCTTCTACATCAGTCGAGAGGAGGGGGACGATGTGTATATCCAGCCCTCGGGACTGTCGCCGCAGGCCGAGAACCTTCAGAACCTGAGGAAGATCGACCCGAATTACTATCAGCGTCTCGCGGCGCGGATGAAGCAGAAGTGGGCGATCAAGCGGTTCGTGGAGAACAAGCCCGGCTTCACCCGCCACGGCGAGCCGGTGCACGAGTATTTCGACAGCGACCGCATGGTGGTGCAGCGGGCGATCAAGCCCGAACCGGGCCTCCAACTGGTCATCGCCTGCGACTGCGGCAACACCCTGAACCCGGCGGCCAGCTTCCAGCAGCGGGTGGGGCAACAGATCCGCGTGCTGGCCGAGGTGCTGCCGCCCATGGACCTCGTGCAGTTCGCAGCGGCCATCAAACGCGAGCGGGAGACCACGTTCGCCGACATCGCCGAGGTGGTGATCGTCGCGGACCCGGCGGCGCGGGCGCGGAGCGCCATGAACGCCCAGATCACCTTCGCGCAGCTCCTGAGCCACTACACGGGGATCGAGGTGCTGCTGGCCCCGTCGAACGACCCGAACGTGCGCCACACGGCCCTGAGCAACGTCTTCCAACGCAACGTGCTGGGTGGAGAGCCGGGGTTCCTGGTGGGAACGAATTGCCCCGGCACGATCGAGGCGCTGGCCGGCGGCTGGCGGTTTAAACGCACGGGCGACAAGGTGTCGCCGACGGCCGAGAAGAACATCCACAGCCACATCGGCGAGGCGACCGAGTACGGCCCGCTGGCCATGGAAGGCCTTGGCCTGGGCGGCGGGTTTATCCACCAGGACGGCCCCGGCGGGCACTCTGAGGATCATCGACCGATCCTTCAGGAGTAGGGCTTTGCGGGTTCAACTGGACGTCGAAGACCGACTGCTGCTGGAGAGCATCCTGGCGGCGATGGGCGGCCCGGAGCCGGACGGCACGCGCGGCTTCGTGAAGATCGCGGACCCGGACGGCAACCCCGTCGATCCGGTGCGGGCGGGTCCGCGGCTGTCGGAAGACGCCACCCCAACGACGGCCGCCATCGACGAGGTGAAGATCACCGATGTCGCGCTGAGCCTGGACACCAGCGCCTATGCGGCGGGGGACGTGCTGGCGGCGACGCAGGTGGTCGCGGCGTGCTTCAAGGCGAACGATGCGGCGGGGCTGTTGCAGAGCCTGATCGTCATCGACAAGGACGACCAGGGCGTGGCGCTGGACGTCTATTTCCTCTCGGCCGACGTGGCGATGGGAACCGAGAACGCGGCGCCCTCGATCAGCGACGCGAACGCCGAGCACATCCTGGGCGTCGTGAGCGTGGCGGCGGCCGACTACAAGGATCTTGGCGGGGTCCGGCAGGCCACGATCCGCAACATCGCCCTGCCGGTCTGCGCGGCGGCCGGCACAGACGATCTGTACGTAGCCGTGGTGAACGGCTCTGGCACGCCCACCTTCACCGCAGCCGGGATCGTGCTGCGCATCGGCGTCGTGGGCTGACCGATGGGACGGCTCATGCGGCTATGCATCCTCTCGGCTCTAGCCCAACCCGCGCCGCAGGCGGGGTTCTCCTTCTCGTACAAGGGGCGGTTCGACAACAACTCGGGCCTTTCGAGTTACACGTTCGCCGCCGTCGATATCGGCGATCCCCCGCCCCCCGGCCTGAACCGCCTAGTCTGCGTGGGCGTCACGGCTGCCGCGGCCACCAACCTCTCCATTTCGAGCGTCAACGCCAATGCGGGGGCCGTAGTCGGCGTCGTCGGGGCGAGTGGAGGTGGCCTGACCCGGATCAGCGAGTTCTGGACGCTCAACATCCCGACCGGCTCGACCGCCGACATAGTCGTGACGGCCAGCGGAAATCTGGCGCGGTGCGCGATCCATGTGTGGGTGATCTACACATCGCAGTCCGGTCACGCGGCGGCATCGGCGATGGCAATTCAGAATGGGGGAAACTCGCTGACCACGAACCCGGTGGCCATTCCGGTGAGCGGGGTGGCGATGGCCATCGTGCACATCATCAACGCGTCCGGCGGCCCGGTCGCCTGGACCGCGAGCGCGGGTACGCCGACCAAGCGTAATGACGCCCTGATCGGCAGCACCATCTGGGCGAGCGCCGCCGACCTCGACGGCCAGGGAGGAGCCTCGGCGACCTTCACGGCCGACGGCGCGGACGGGGTCAACTATCGCGGCGCCTCGATCGCCTACGGGCCGTAGGGGGCGCGAATGGCCGACCATGCCGTCACATCGCTGTCCGAGCTTGTCGCCCTGCTGGCGGCGGCGCGGGCGAACCCTGCCACGTATTCCGGCAAGACCGTGGACGTCCATGAGGCCGACTACTCGGCCGCTACGACCGACCTGGGAGGAAGCGGGGTCGTGACCTGGATCGACGCCCGCAACATCGCCTGCTCGGACTGGCTGGTGTTCCAGGCGGCGGAGGGTGAGACGCCGGAGTGGCCGGGGGTGTGTGCGGACGGCTCCAGCCGGCTGGCTTTCCACGACATCAAGTTAGCGACCACGCGCGTCATCACCCAGACATCGCAGGACCCGCGCGGAGGGGTCGCCCGCTCGTCCAACGCCAGCGACATCCGATATCGCCGGTGCCACGTCGAAGCCGACCCCATCGCAGAGTCGGACTTCACGGGATACGTCTCGGTATCCGACGTCGTCGGGACCTTCGAGCACGGCGAGACCCTCGACGTGTACGGCAGTCTGGCGCTGCTGAACGCCAATACGCCGAACGGCGGGACAGGCATCTACAACGACGCGAAGCCGAAAAGCTCCTCGTCGGTCTTCGCCATCTGCGGCAACGATCCGGGCACGACGTGCGCCGGAACCGAGGGCGGGTCGAATTCGACGGGCGGGCGAGCCTTTAGTGTGCAGAACGGGGGATGGCACCCCGCGAACAAGTGGCAACCGGACTTCTACATCAAGGGCCGCACGTCCGGCGCGACGGCGCGCCTGGTGGCCAAGACGTGGGTGACGAACCGTAGCTTCCTGATCGGCATCTATACCGGCCCAGGCGCGACGACGAACGGCCTGATCGTAGAGGACTGCACTTTCGCGAACCTGAAGTGGTTCGTGGCCGCCAAGGGTACGAACATGACGGTGCGGCGCAACCGGGGAGAGAACTTCTACACTTCTCCATTTGATCTCAGCGGCAACATCTCGGGCCTGGTGCTTGAGGACAACGAATTCGCGGGCGGCTGGTCGAAGAACACCGACTGCGAGCCGTCCGGCACCGATGGCGCGCACTCGTCGATCGGCGGCTTCAGTCAGGTGAACAGCGGGCTGAACAGCAACATCCGCCTGATGAACAACATCTGCGATGTCGGCCTGCACCGGCTGCGCGCGCTGGGTCAAATGGCCGTGGCGTCGAGCTGGAAGTTCAACGACATGAAGGCGGGGGACGTCTACTCCGGCCTCATCATGGGCGGCAACCTGCTGATTTCGGTCGACAGCATCGGGATCGAATGGGCGTCGATGGACGAGACCTGTCGTCTCACGCGCACCACCAGCATCAGTCTTCCAGACCGCGACACCGGCAACACTCCCAGCCTGTACTACGGTGACCTTCGCGGAGGCGCGGCGGTAGACAGGAACATCGTGACGAGCTTCGCGCTCAGTGCTTTCGGAGGCGGGACTGGGTTCAGCGATTTCCTGGCTAAGTCGTATGACAATGTCGTGTGCCTGTTCAGGGCTGCAAACGACAGCCCGGCTTCGCTGGCGGCGATGTTCGAGGGACTGGGTGGAGACGCCCCCTTCGCCGGGCCAGAGCCGGGCGACCCTGACTACTTCGACAAGCTGCAAGCAATGCTGACGCCGAAGGCCGGAAGCCGGGCGGAGGGGCGCGGCCATCACGGGTTCGATCCCGACAACATCGCGCCGGTCGCCAAGCCGATCACGAGCGTCACGAGCGGCGTGGACCTGGACCGGGTGCTCTTCGACAAGACGCAGTACGCCCGCTATTCGCGGGGCGCGGACCCGCGCCTGTTCAACCTGCCGGCCAACCCATCGGTGCTGACCGTAGTCATGGCGCTGAAGCTGACCAGCGCCGACAGCGAGGACATCTATCTGACCGACGGGTCGAGTGCGAACAGCATCGTTATCCGCCGGAAGCCCGCGGGCTCGAACAACGTGGTCTCGGTGCTGTGCAAGTTCTCGGCCTCGTACTGCGTCGCGATCGAGAGCGGGTTCCCGCTCAGGGCCAGCGACGGGCTGACCGTGCTGACGGTGTCGCTGGACCTGGCAAATTATAAGGCCCACATGATGAAGGGCGCGCTGCTGGATGGCCTGACGCGGGTATCGACCTGGGAGAACCAGCCGATCCGCATGACCGACGTCGAGCACGACTTTCCCGCGTCGGTGGCCGGCCGAATGGCCGGGGAGGTGGCGCTATTCTACCTGACGGACGAATACCTCGACCTTTCCAACCCGGCCAACCATGACAAGCTGGTGGCGCTGGACGGCAGACCGTGCGGGTATGGCGCCACGGGGGCGGCGCTGACCGGAACGCAGCCCCGCGTCTACCTGAAAGGGAACGCCGCCGCCTGGAACGCGGAAGGCGGGCTGAACCTGGGGTCAGCCCCGAAGACGTTTGTCATGCAGCTCGGCGCGGTGACCGACGCCTATGCGGCGGGTGGTGTCGATCCGCCCCCGCCGCCGCCACCCCCGCCGCCGCCGCCCCCGCCGCCGGTGGGCGTGGTAGCCGGGCGGGCGATGGGCCTGACCTACGGGTTCTAGGCGATGGCGCGTCGGCGGCGCAGCGCCGATCCAGCCAGGCCGAAGCCGCCGATCAGAAGCGCCCAGGTCGCCGGCGCGGGGACCGCCGCCGGATTGGCCGACAGGCTGTCGATGGCCAGGAAGTTTTCTCGCTCTCCCCACAAGGCGGAAAGTTGGATCTCGTCAAAGCCGCCACCGCTGAAGCCGATCCAGCCGTAGCTGCCGATGGCGGGCAGGACGGTTGTTCCCGCCAGAACGAGTTCTCCCTGGCGATACAGGCGATAGGTCAGATCCTGACCTGGTAGCGCTCCGTTGCCGACCTGAGCCTGGAAGCTCTGGAACGCCTCGCCGCTGGTCAGGGTGATCCTGAAGAACCCGTCGTTCGCCGCACCGTACATGCCCCATTCCCCGCTGCCGCCGGACCACGTGGGCGTCATGTCGTGGACGAAGATGTAGGACGGCGCGCTGAACGCGACCGTCAGGCCGCCTTCGGAATAGGGGACCTGCCCCGGCCAGAACAGTGCGCCCTCGCCCTCGACATCGGCCAGAAGGGGGTTCCCCTCCAGGCCTTCGAACCCGTTGTAGTGCGCGGGGGCGTCGATGAACGCATTGGTGTGGACGGTGACGGCCGCCGCGGCCGCGCCGGCGGATAGGGCGAGGGCGGCGGTGGCCGCGAGAATGGTCCTGAACATGTGAGCCTCCCGAGCTTTCGCGGAACCGGACTCCGCGAGACGCGCGCTGTCAAGCTTGCACACGTCCAGGGCGACCTTGGGGCGATCTCGAGCTGGCGATCCCGCGGGGGCTTTTATCCACGCCCGCGCGAGCCTCCCCATGCTGGCCTCATGAGCTTCAAGGTGAAATCCCCGAAGGTCGAGGCGCCGCCCACGCCGCCCGTCCAGTCCGTGGCGCCGGTGACCCAGCCGACGACCGATCGCAGCCGCCGGTTGTCGAGCGGGGGACGGCAGTCGTCGTTCCTGGGCGGGCTGGCGCGGGCGGCCCTGCCGCAGGCGCGCGGGTCGCTGACCGGAAGCTGGGGGACCTGACCATGCCGGTGTCGGTGACGCCCGCGGACTTCCGCACCCTGGACCGCATGCTGGGCGAGCTGAAGCAGAAGCGCCTGGAGCGGGAAGGGGAGTGGCAGATGCTGGCCGACATCTTCCTGCCCCGGAAGGATTTCAGCCTGCCGCAGAAGCCCACCGAGCTGCGGCGCCGTCGGCTGACCAGTTCGGTCCCCGGCGTGGCGGCGCGGCGTTCGGGCGCGTTCCTGGTCGGCAACCTGGTCAGCCACGCCCAGCCGTTCATCAAGCCCAACGTGGCGCGGGGCCTTCAGGCGTCGGGCCGGGCGTCGGAGCTGGACAGCGACAGCCGCGAATTCCTGACCGACGTCGAGTGGCAGGTGTTCGACGCCATGATGCTGCCCGAGAGCCGGTTCCTGACCTCGGCGTCGCGGCTGGCCCTGGAGCTGATCGTGTTCGGCTCGGGCGTGCAGTGGGTGGGCCGCAAGCGCGGGTTCGGCCCCAAGTACATGACCCGGCCGCTGCGCGCCTGCTGGTTCAGCGAGAACGAGGACGGGGACGTGGACACCCTGTTCTTCCAGTTCACCCTGCCGCTGTGGAAGGCGGTGGAGCGGTGGCCGGGCACGTCGCCGGCCAAGTGGCTGAAGGACGTCCAGACCGAGAGCAAGGCCCGCGACCATGTGACGGTCATCCACGCGGTCTATCCCCGGATCGGCGGCGTGGCCGGGGCCGAGGCTCGCGCCAAGCCCTATGCGGAGGTGTTCTTCACCTGCGACCAGAAGGCGGTGCTGGCGGAGGCGGGTTACGACAGCTTCCCGTTCGCGGTGCCGCGGCTGGCGGTGGAAGACGGCAGCGCCTACGGCACGGGCCTGGCCTGGCACGTTGCCCCGGAAGCCATCGTCCTGCACAACCTGACCCAGATGGCGGAGAACGCCGTGGGCCTGCAGGCGGACCCGCCGCTGCTGGTCCCCAAGCGGATGTTCGGCAAGGCCATCGACCGCCGCATGGGCGCGGTGAACTACTACGATGGCGCGGGCCTGGGCTTCCAGAACGCCGGGCAGGCGATCCAGCGGGTGAACATCGCCGGCAACGTCGAGGTGGCGGCCAACTGGCTGGCCCGGCTCGAAGGCAATGTCGAAGGCGGTCTGCTGACCGACTGGGTGCGGCTGCGCGACAGCGGCAACGTCACGGCCGAGGAGATCATCGAGCGCCGCCGGCTGCGGCTGGGCGCGCTGGCGGGGTTCATCCCCGAGATCGACCGCGACTGGATGGGGAAGTCGGCCGACCGGACGCTGGAGGTGATGGTGGCGGAAGGGCTGGTGCGCAACCCGCCCCGCCAGCTCAGCGAGGTGGACACCGATTGGGATTACGCCGGCCCGCTGGCGCAGGAGCAGCTTCGCGGCCAGGTGGACGGGTTCCAGCTCGCCGCGCGCATGGCGCTGGAGACGCGGGACCTGGACCCCAGCGCCGTGTACGCGCTGAACGTGGAAGAGGGCCTGCGGTCGGTGTTCGAGGCCGTGGCCCTGCCGCCCAAGGCGGTGCGCGGCCGCGCCGAGGTGGCCGAGCTGCGCGCGCGGGACGAACAGGCGAAGATCCTGGCCCAGAACGCCGAGCTGGCCGAGATGGCCGGGCGCGCGCTGTCGGCCGGCGGGCAGGGCGCGGCGAACCTCGCCACGGCCGACGCGATCCAGAACGGCGACATGAGGCAGGCGGCATGAGCGGACCCGGCGCAACGTGCAAGACGTGCCCTTTCTGGCTTGTGTGGCGCAGGGGGACACGGACGGCCGAGCAGGTCGTCGGGACGTGCAAGCGGTACCCCCCGACGGTGCTTGTGGGCGCCGGCCAGGCGCTCCCGCACATGCACGAGCAGGATTGGTGCGGCGAGCACCCCGGCCGGCGCGACCGGCTGACCCAGGATAACCCCCCCGAGCGAAGCCAACCGGGGCCGGCGATGCGGCCGGCCCCGGCGAAGCGCGGGAAGGGCAAGGCCGGCTGATGGCGCGCAAGCCCCGGAAGACCCCGCCGGCCGCGCCGCCGCCGGCCTTCGACGGCTTCGCGCTGATCGCGCGGATGCGGGCGGGGGACGAGGCGGCGCTCGGCGAGGCGTATCGCGCCACCTTCGGGAGCGAGCTGGGCCGGCTGGTGCTGGCCGACATCGCGCAGATGGCGGGCGTGGGCGGGCGGTTCGGCGGCGAAAAGACCGACGCCACGGCGCTGGCCTATCACCAGGGCGGCCATGACCTGGCCGTCGACATCCTGACCCGTGCGGGCTTCGACCAGGCCAGCACGATCGCCATGGTCTTCACTGGTCGCCTGGAAGGACCCGACTATGAACCTGCGGCCGGCGGCTATGCTGAACACGATCCCGAATTCGACTAGGGCGCCCGACGACGGGAGCGGCGGCGGAGGAAGCGGCGGCGCTGGGGGCGGCGGGGCCGACACCTCGGCCGGAGGCGGGGGCGCGGACACGACGGCCGGCGCAGGCGGGGCCGATACCGTCGGCGGCGGCGCTGGGGGCGACAAGCTGTGGTCGGACGGGCTGTCCGACGACCTGAAGGGCTCGCCCATCGTCGCGCGCTACAAGAGCCTGCAGGACTTCGTGAACGGGGCGGTGGCGCTGGAGAAGCGGCTGGGCGCGCCGGCCGACCAGCTCCTGCGCGTGCCGACCAAGCCCGAGGAGATGGACGCGTTCGCGCGCGACGTCTTCAAGCGGCTGGGCGCGCCCGACACGGCCGACGGCTACACCCTGAACCTGGGCGAGACGGCCGACGACGCCGACAAGGCCATGGGGGCGAAGTTCGCAGCCCACATGTTCGAGAAGGGCGGCTATCCGCCGGCCATGGTGCAGCACGCGGTGGACTTCTGGCTGGCCGAGACGGCGGCGGCGGCCCAGGCCGAAACCCAGGCGACGGAGACGGCCAACACGGCGGCGGCGGCGGCGCTGAAGGCCGAGTTCGGGGCCAAGTACGATCAGACGGCGGGCGAGATCGGCAAGCTGCTGGCCGACCTGGGCGGCGACGAGCTGGTCAAGGAACTGGACCTCAACAACAACGTGGGCGCCAGCCCGTCGCTGTTCCGGTTCCTGGCCAAGATCAACGACAAGCTGGCGGAGCCGGGGCCGAGCGGCGACGGGGGGCGGGCGAAGACCGACGGCAAGATGACGCCGGCCGAGGCGAAGTTCGCGCGGCTGGCGATGGAGAGCGACCCGGTGAAGGGCAAGGCCCTGCGCGACGGGGCGCACCCGATGCACGCGGCCGTGGTCGAGGAGCGGCGGCGGTATTTCGCGTTCGAGAACCCCACCCTGAACGAGAAGGGATAGGCGGGGGCCTCCCCCCCCCGTCTTGTCGCTTCGCGCCAAGACATCTCCCCCAGGCGGGGGAGGAGAGTTGACGGGCCGGGGCAAATCAGGGCAGGCCAGCACCATCGCCTGAACCGGGAACCCGTCGCGAACGGTCCGGCAGGAGGGCGGTCGCCGGGGGGCGCAAACCCCAGGCTCGCGTCCGGCCGCCTCGCTTCGGCGAGGGGCCGGGGACCGCTGCCGATCAAACCCAGACCTTTGATCGAGAGCGCACCGCCCTGCCTTGCGCAGCGTGCGCCGCAGCGAGGACCGCATGTCCAACGAAGCCGCACAGTACGTCCCCGGGTTCGAAGCGAACCTGAAGCTCATGCCCCAGCAGGCGAATTCGCGCCTGGTGCAGGGCGTGCTGGCCGACCTGAACCACACCAAGCCCGGCACCCTGTTCAACGCCGACGACCTCGACGTGGACAACGAGCCGGAGCTGGAAGTCACCACGCGCATCCCGAACTCGCCCGAGGGGGAGTTCAACCACCTGCGCCGCGTCGGTTTCTTCAAGGCCTTCCAGAAGGGCAAGTTCCTGGAGGACCTGGAAGTGGTGCGGATGCTGGAGGACCCCACCAGCGCCGGCATGGCGTCGATGATGAACGCCAAGCACCGGGCCACCGACGACTTCATCATCGACGGGATGTTCGCGCCCAGCCGCAACGGCCAGAACGGCGAGACCGCCGTGGCCTTCCCCGGCGCCAACATCATCGACGTCACCGACCGGTCGTTCCTGCACGACGCCGAGGTGGTGCCGGGATCGGGCAATCTGCCGCTGACGATCGGCAAGTTGATCGCCGCCAAGGTGCGCCTGGACGAGACGGAGCTGGAGGGCGACCGCTTCTTCGCCTGTTCGGCGGTCCAGCTCGGCAACCTGCTCAGCTCGACCCCGGCGACGTCCAGCGACTACGCCAACGTGAAGCGGCTGGCCGAGGGCGACACCAACACCTTCATGGGCTTCACCTTCATCCGCAGCCAGCGGCTGAAGTCGCCCGCCGCCAACGTCCGCCGGTGCGCGGCCTGGATCAAGGACGCCCTGCAGTACAAGGAGCGGCCGATCAAGAACGCGCGCATCACCCAGCGCGAGGACAAGTCCTACCGCTGGTACGCCTATTACGAGGTCGAGCGCGGCATGGTGCGCCGCTACGACGCGGGCGTGCTGGGCGTGGACTGCGCCGAGAACGTCTTCTAGGCGCGCCGCCGAACCGGGCGGGGGCGCGAGCCTCCGCCATTCCCCCCTTCGGCCGTGACGGCCGCCGGCCGAGGCCGGAACACGAGAGACCAGGACCATGACCGACTACAACGGCGACCTCGTGGGGACCGTGCTGGCGTCCGGCGCCGGCCCGAACCCCAAGGGCGTTTCGAGCGCCCGCAAGGGCGGCTCGGACAAGGTGTTCATCCGCGACACCCTCGAACTCGTCACCGCCTTCGCGCAGAACGACCGCATCCTGCTGGGGATGGTGGCCGCGGACGCGGTGCTGGACCCGATCCTGAGCGTCATCTGGTTCGACGACCTGGGCGGGGCCGGCCTGACCATGGACGTCGGCGGGGCGGGCAGCAGCGCCGGGCCGGAGAACGCCCTGGTGGGCGGCCAGGACGTCACCACGGCGGCGGGCTCGTGCAGCGCGCTGAAGTCGGTGAACATCTCCGACTACTGGAAGCCGCTCTGGCAGCTCTACGGCCTGTCCGCCAACCCGGGCGGGATGTTGCCCGTCTACGCCAAGATCAAGGGGGCCGACCCCGGCACGGGGACGGTGACCTGGCAACTCGTCGGCCAGCGCCTGCTGGCCGGCTGACATTCGCCGCCCACCCCGCGCTGCGCAACATCGCGAGCGGGCGGCGGAGATCCGGCAGGTTGTCGAAAACAGCCGGAAGCGCGGGGCGGGCGGTCCTTCCAGACGCCCGCCCCGTTTGCGTTCTTCTTGGGCGGCGGTCGTCGGCCCTTCGGGACCTCCCGATCCGACGCCGCCGGCTGTCTTGGGCGGCGGTCGTCGGCCCTCCGGGACCTCCCGATCCGACGCCGCCTGGAGGTTTAAACGATGTCCACGGTCAAGCAGGAAGTCGTCAACGCGGCCATGGCCCACATGGGCGAGCCGGGGTTCGAGGACATCGGCCAGGACCCGCCCTCGGCGGCGCTGGTCAAGGTGCTGGCCCAGCTCGACGGGCGGGCCGGGGCCGAGCGGCGGGCGCTGTCGCGGCACCCGTGGCTGTGCGCGCTGTCCTATCTGACCCTGGCCCCGGTGTCGCCGGCGCCGACCAACTGGAAATGGGCGAACGCCTTCCTGCTCCCCCAGACGGCGGTCAAGGTGTGGGAGGTGGATGGCCCGCCCGATCTGGCCTACGAGATCGGGACCGAGACGGTGGGCGGATCGGAGCGGTCGGTCATCCGGGCCAACGTCGGGAGCCTCCGCGTGAGCTTCAGCGAGGTGAAGCCCTACGAGGCCTACAGCGCCGACCTCTGCAACTACATCGCCTTCCTGCTGGCGTCGCGCGCCATCGGCCCGCTCAAGAGCGACTACGAGGGCGCCGCGCGCCTGAAGAAGGACGCCGAGGCGGCGGCGCTGGAGGCCATGAGCGGCGAGGCCGGCCAGCACGGCGGGGAAGACCCCCGGCTGGCGAGCGGGCTGGCCGACCTGCGGCGGCGGGTGGCTTAACCACGGGCGGCGGCGGAGGGGGAAGCTTCCTAGGCCGGCATGGGGCCGGTTTCTGGAAGGACAGACGATGTATCCCGACAAGATGGACTTCGGCATGGCGCTAGCCGCTTTGAAGGCCGGGGCGATGGTTGCCCGCGCAGGGTGGAACGGTAAGGGAATGTTCCTCTTCCTCGTTCCCGGCTCGCGGTTCCGCGTCAACCGTGCGCCGCTCCTGGGCATCTATGATGAAGGAACGGAGATCGAGTACCACGCACACATCGATATGAAGACCGCCCAGGGCTACGTCGTGCCCTGGCTGGCGTCACAGGCCGACCTTCTGGCGGAAGATTGGATCTTATCCACGCCGCAGACCGCCGACCCATCCTGACCTCGCCCCTCGGGGCGTTCCTCCCTGACTGGCCCGGCGGTGTCGCCGGGCCTTTTTCGTGGGCCTTATCCACGTGCGCGCCGTGCCCGCGATGCTGGCGGCATGTCCCGCCTCGACAGTTTCAGCAACAGCTTCGCGTCCGGCGAGATCAGCGAGGACGCGTGGGAGCGGTTCGACCTGGAGCCGGTGGCCACCGGCTGCGAGGAGGCGCTGAACTTCGTGGGGCTGACCACGGGCGCCATCGCCAGCCGGGGCGGGTTCTGGCGGCGGGGCGCGCCGAAGATCGAGGGCGACCGCCAGCGGCTGTTCCCCTGGGCGCTGGCCGACGGCGAAGGCCTGGTGCTGGAGATGGGGCACCTCTACGCCCGCGTCTGGACCGCCGGCGGCGCGCGGATCATGGACCCGTCGAACCCCGCGATCCCCTACGAATTCGCGCACGGCTATTCCTCGGCGGACCTGCCGGGCCTCCGCCTCAAGCAGATCGGCGACCTGGGCTTCATCACCAGCCGGGACGGTCTGTTGCCCGTGACCCTGCGCCGGACGGCGGACGACGCCTGGAGCACGGCGGTCCAGGCGATGAAGAACGGCCCCTGGCTGGGCGAGAACACGGACGAGACCCGCACGCTGACCTTCACCGACCTGGGCGGGAACGACGTCCAGGTGGATTGCACGGGGGCGACGTGGAGCCTGTTCAAGGCCGGTCACGTGGGATCGCAACTGCTGATCCGGCCGCCCGGCGGCTATCCCGGCATGAAGACCTGGGCGCCCAACACGGCCGTGACCGGGGGCGAGAACGTCATCAGCGTGGGCCGGGTCTACCAGGCGGCCGGTAGCGGCACGACGGGCAACACCCCGCCGAACCACGAACAGGGCACGGTGAGCGACGGGGTGGTGGGCTGGACCTTCGTCCACGACGGGGCCACGGCCTTCCTGATCCATACCTACGCGTCGCCGACGCAGGTGATCGCCTCGCCGCTGGGGACGCCGCCCTTCGACCTGACCGGCGGCCCGGTGGCCACGTCGAACTGGCGGGAACAGGCGTTCTCGCTGGTGCACGGCCGTCCGACGGCGCTGGTGGCGGTGCGCGAGGAACGGCTGGCGCTGTCGGGCTCGCCCGAACGCCCCGACGCCATCGACTTCACGCGAACGGCCGGCTGGACCCCCGACTTCGCCGATTTCAAGCCCGGCCTGGGCACGGGGCTTGTGGTGGACGACGACGCCTGCCGCACCACGCTGGGCGACCGCCGGGCGCGGATCGTCTGGCTGATCGACGCCCTGGTGCTGGTGGCCGGCACGACCGAGGCGGAATGGATCGTGTCGGGGGCGACGATCGAGGACCCCATCACGCCGTCGTCGGTGAAGCCGCGCCGGATCTCGGAATACGGATCGGCCGACGTCATGCCGGTGCTGGTGCAGGGGCCGCCGCCCACCATCCTGCACATCGCCAAGGGCGGGACGACGCTGCGCGAGCTGCCCCTGGGCGGCGGGGCGAACAGCGAACTGGACGGCCGGGACCTGTCGATCCTGTCGCAGCACGTGTTCGGCGTCGGCGTCACCGACATGGCCTGGAGCCGTCCGGACAACAACCTGTGGCTCCTGCTGGCGGACGGCCGGCTGGCGTGCCTGACCTATCACCGGGAACATGGCGTCATCGGCGTGCGCCGGCAGGACATGGGTGGGTGGTTCGCCGAGAGCCTGTGCACCGCGCCGGGGGCCGACGGCCGCGACCGACTGCACGTGGCGGCCCTGAGGGTGAAGGCCGGAACGGTGCAGCGCGCGCACTTCGTCCTGGCGACCCGGGACGAGCAGATGTTCCTGGACTGCGCGGACAGCTATTCGGGCGCGCCCGCCACGACGATCGGCAACCTGAGCCATTTCGAGGGCGAGCAGGTGTTCGTCCTGGGCGACGGCGCGGACCTGGGACTGAAGACCGTCACGAGCGGGCAGGTGACGCTGGACGCGGCGGTGTCGCACGCCGTGGTCGGCCTGCCGCTGCACCGGCGGTTCAAGAGCGGGATGTTCGACCCGAGGCGCGAGGGCCTGTCGCTGGCCAAGCGCGTGCGGCCGGTGGCGGCCTGGGTGAGCCTGTCCGGCGTCGAGGCCGTGGTGCGTTCGGAGAACCAGGACGAACCCGACGACCGGCCGGTGCCCGCCGACACCATCCTGCAACGCCGGCCGGGGGACGCGACCCCCGTGGTGCGCCGCAAGCGCAAGAAGGTGACGCTGGGCGGCGGGGCCGACGCGGACGTGCGCCTGATCGTCGAGACCCTGAAGCCCTACGACCTGAAGCTCTACGCGATCCGGCCGGTCTACGAGGAGGGGCGGTCTTGAGGCTGCGCCCCTACGAAGCCGGGGACGAACGGCGGTTCACGCCCAGGCCGGATTTTGCGGCCGATCTGGCCGATGCCGGCGGCGCGCTCCACGACGGCCCGCGCTACACGCTGATCGCCGACGACGGGGTGACGGTCCTGGGCCTGGGCGGCCTGACGCCGCTGGAGCGGGAATTCTCGTACGGTGCGTGGGCTTACCTGGGAAACCTCACGCCGCGCCAGTGGGTGCAGGCCGCCCGGCTGGCGGCCGAGGTCTGCGGTATGGCGACGACCTGCGCCGGCTGGCGCATCTACGCCGTCCCCGCGGACACCGACGCCGCGCAGCGCCTGCTGGCCAGCATGGGGTTCCGGCCGTCGCCGGACGATGACGGCGTGTGGAAACTCATGCGGAAGGGTCTCTGACATGGTGGCGCCCGTCCCCGCGCTGGCCGTCGCCTCGGCTGGACTTTCCGCCCTGGGGAAGATCCTGGGTGGGGTCGGCGCCAAGAAAGCCGGGAAGGCGCGGGCCCAGGCGCTGGAGTACAGCGCCGGTCTGGACCTTCAGGAAGCCGGTCTGGCCGCCCAGCTCGGGCTGGAGGAGGACGAGCGCGTGGCCGCCAACCTGGCGGTGAACGCGGCGGCGGGCGGCGGCGGGGGGCTGCGCGGGTCGGCGCTGGCGGTGCTGGACGACCTTGGCCGCCAGAGCCTGATGAAGGCGCGGAACACCAGCTACGCCGGGATGACGGCGGCCTGGGCGCGGCGGAACGACGCCAGCGCGGCGCGGGCGCAGGGCTCGAACGCCCTGACGGAAGGGATCGTGGGCGCCGGCGGCTCGCTGCTGGGCGGGTTCGCGCGCGCCTACGCCGGGGGGGCGAAGTAGATGGCGCGGCTGCCGCAGAGCCTGGACATCGGCCCCGCGCGGGGCGCGCGATCCAGCATCCCGGGGGTCGGCCAGACGGACCTGGGCCTGGGCGACCTGGCCGAGGGCCTGGAGGCGGTGAGCCGGGCGGTGGGCGAGCGCGACAGCCGCCGCGCCGCCACCCTGTTGCAGACCGCCCAGGCCGGATACGAGAGCGGGTTCGCGCAGCGGGCGGCGGGCTACGACGGCCGCGAGCCGGGCTTCGCCAATTTCGAGACCAGCCATTTCGACGCCTGGGCGAAGGGCCTGACCGAGGATCCGAAGCTGGGCGACGGGGTGCGCCTGGCGCTGAAGCGCCAGCTCGACGACTACCGGGCCGACGCCGGCCGGCGGGCCATCGGCGTCGAGGCGAAGGCGCGGGGCGAGATCATCGCCGACCAGCGCCGCGCGCAGTCGGCGCAGAACATCAGCCTGGGCCTGACGGGGTTCCAGGCGAGCTACGGCGCGGGTTATCAGGCGCTGGCGGACGGCTACGACGGATCGACCCGCGACTTCACCACGCGGGCCGCCGCCCTGTTCGACGAACAGGCGCAGGCGGCGGCCGAGGCCGTGCCCGAGGCCGACCGGCCCGACTTCCTGGCCCGGCTGGCGGGGCTGCGGCCGGGGCTTCAGGCCCAGGCGTTCGAGCAGGAACAGCGGGCGGCGCAGGCCTATCTGGTGGAGAGCGTGAAGGCGGCGCGGGCCACCACGGTCAATGCCGTGCTGGGAAATCCCGAGGCCTACGCCCTGGCGTCGAGCACGTCGGAGGAGCTGCTGGCCGGCCTTCCGAAGGCGCTGCGCGGCCCGCTGCTGCGCGAATACCAGGGCGAGCTGGCGGCGGCGCGGGTGCAGGGCCTGATCCTGAAGGGCGACCTGGACACGGCGACGGCCGAGCTGGACAGCGGCCGATACGACAAGGTGCTGCCGCCGGCGCAGAAGCTGCAACTGACCGAGGCGGCGAAGGGCCGTTCGGCGCGGCTGGCGGCCGACCTGATCGAGGCGCTGCGCTACGGGGGCGACGTGGACACGGACGCCCTGAAGCGGGCGGCGGCGGCCAGCGGCGATCCCGGCCTCAAGGCCAAGGCGGATTTCGCGATCGAGGTGGGCGGCCTGGAGGGCGCGGCGCTGGGGAGCCTGACCGGCGGCGGGAGCCGCAAGGGCTTCGTCGAGGCGGCCGGGTTCGTGATCGACGCCCTGGAGGGCGGGGCGAAGGTGAACCCCGACGACAACGGCCGCGGCGCCAGCAAGTTCGGGTTCACCCAGGCGTTCCACCCCGACATCGACGTGAAGACCCTGACCCGGCCCCAGGCCGTGGCGCGGGCGCGCAGGTACTGGACGGCGGTGGGCGGCGACAGCCTGCCGCCGGGGCTGGCCGTGGTGGCGTTCGACGCGGCGTTCAACCAGGGGCCGGAGAAGGCGCGGCGCTGGCTGGCCGAGAGCGGCGGAGACGTGGGGGCCTATCTGGCGCTGCGCGAGGCCGAGTACCGGCGGCTGGCGAAGGCCGACCCTGCGAAGTACGGCGACGACCTGCCGGGCTGGCTGAGCCGGCTGGGGAAGGTGCGGGCCGAGGCCGCGCGCCACCAGGCGTTCGCCAACGTGCAGGCCGGCCTGTCGTCGGACCCGATCAAGTTCGCCCTGGGCGGCAACGGGCGCGCGCCGCTGGCCAGCGTGCCGCCGCTGCCCGACACCGCCAGCGGCCCCGCGTTCCGCACCGCGCTGCAAGGCCGGCTGGCGGTGGGCGACATGATGCAGCGGACCTATCGCGCCCCGCTGCGGATGCTGACCGAGGGGGAGGCGGCCTTCTACAAGGACATGATCGACCGCGATCCGACCGCGGCCGTGGATTTCGCGCGCGAGGCGATGGCGGCGGTCGGCCCGGCGGCGGCGCGCAGCCTGCTGGGCGAGATCGGCCGCCAGGGGGAAGCGGGCGTGACCCTGCACCTGGCGGCGCTGGCGACGGCGGGCGTGGAGCGGTTCGCCGACCGGGCGGCCCAGGGGCTGGCGCTGAAGAAGCAGGGCGCCACCCTGGACAAGTCGCCGGAGGCGGCGGGCATCCGCGCCCGGCTGGACGAGCTGAAGACCGTGTTCGCGGCCATGCCCGAACTGCGGCTGGCGGCGCAGGCGACGGCGGAGGCGGCGTTGCTGGCCGACCTTCAGGGCGGGGAAGCGCGGTCGGCGGCCTACTATGTGGCCGGCGCCCTGGGGGCCAGCACCCGGAACGGCCGGGTGTACGGCGGCGTCTCGCGGCTGAACGGCCAGCCGGTGCTGATCCCGTCGTGGCTGGCCGCCGATCAGGCCGACGACGCCCTGGACGTGCTGGCGGCGCGCTGGACGGCGGGCCGGGGCGGGCCGGTGCACGGGGATGGAACCCCGGTGTCGGCGGCCGAGATCGGCCGCGCCCGGCTGGAGCAGCTTCCGGACGGCCGGTACCGCCTGCTGGACCGGCAGGGCCGGGTCATGGCCGCGCCGGGTGGGCGGGCGTTCACCTTCGATTGGGACGACGCCCGCGACGACCTCGCGAACCGCCTGGGCGCGGGGGCGGTGGACCGATGAGCGTCCTTATGCAGCAACCTGTCGCCCGCCGGCCGATCGCGCTCCGGGCCAGGGTCGAGGGACCCGCGTGATGCCGCAATGGTTCGGGGTCTATGGCGGTTCGCCGCTGTCGCGTCCGCCCGAACGGCCGGTGGGCACGACGGCGCGGGTTCCGTTCTGGGATGCGGCCGGCGCAGCGTTCGGGCCGAACCTGGACGACAGCGCCCGGTCGGCGGACGGCCGGCGCGAAGAAGAGGTGCGGGCGGCGCTCTGGGCGCGGCACCGGGAGGCCGAGCGGTTGACGGGACGCAAGCTGCCGCTGGCCCAGAGCCTGACAGGCGAGCCGACGGCGCAGCGCGATCCGCTTCAGCGCGTGCTGGACGCGGCGATCCCGACCGACCGCATCAACGCGGCCCTGCTGGGTCGGCCGGGGGTGCTGAGCGACGACGATTACGAAGCCGAGCTGGACAAGCTGCGCGAGACCACGGCCGCGCTGGCCGGGGTGGAAACCCGCGCGGCGATGATGCAGCGGCTTCAGGGCCAGTGGAACGCCTCGCGCGGGCGGGCGGACGCCACGGCCGACCAGGGGATGGGCGGGCTGGTGGGCGCCTTCGCCGGACAGACGGTGGGCGTGATGGCCGATCCGCGCCAGCTCGGCGTGGCGCTGGCCACGGGCGGCTGGGGGGCCGGGCGCGGGCTGGCGGCCCGGATGCTGGCCCAGGCCGGGGCGGGCGCGGGGGCCGAGGCGCTGGCGCAGCCGGGGAAGCTGGAGGATGCGCGGGTGTACGGCGGTCCGTCGCGAGACCTCGGGGACGCCGCCGCGGACGTGGCCGCCGGGGCCGTGGGCGGCGCGGTGTTCGAGGGGGCGTTCTCGGTCGGCCGGGCGGCCTGGCGGGCGCTGCGGCCCGACGCGTCGCCGGCCGAACGCGGGGCGGCGGCGGTGCTGAACCGGGACGATCTCGACGTGGCCGCCCTCGGCGACGTGACTGGGGACGACTTCGACCGGGCGGCCCAGGCCCTGGCCACCGGCGCGCCGCCGCCGCCGCTGGAGCCGGCGCGGGACCTGGCCGACCTGTTCAGCCCGGACGCCGGCGGCGGCCCGGACGTGGCGATGTATCGCGGCCGGCCGATCTACGCCCAGGCGTTCGACCCGGCCGGGCTGACCACGGACCCGGCGCGGTTCCAGTACAAGGCCGGGGGCGACCAGGACGGCGTCACCGCCCGGCTGCGCGGCGTCGAGGCGTGGGACCCGCTGGCGGCGGGCCGGGTGCTGATCTGGGAAGATGCGGCGGGGCGTTCGTTCGTGGCCGACGGGCACCAGCGGTTCGGCCTGATCCGCCGGCTGAACGACGACCGGGGGTTCGAGCACAGCCTGGACGGCTACCTGTTCCGCGCGCGCGACGGCTGGCGGGCCGAGGACGTGCGGGTGGTGGCCGCCCTGAAGAACATCCGCGAAGGCTCGGGTTCGCCCCTGGACGCGGCCAAGGTGTTCCGGGACGCGCCGGACGCCCTGGAGGACCGGTCCCTGCCGGTGACGGGGGAGTTCATCGCCCAGGCGCGGGGACTGGCCAAGCTGAGCGAGCCGGCCTTCCGCGCCGTGGTGAACAAGGTGATCGACGAACGCCACGCCGCCGAGATCGGGTTGAACGCCGGCCATCGGCCGGACCTCCACGAGAACATGGTGTCCCTGATGAAGCAGGCCGAGCCCGCCAATGTGGACGAGGCCCGCGCCCTGGTGGTGGAGAGCCTGCAGGACGAGTGGATCCGGACCGAGGGCGATCAGACCGACCTGTTCGGGTACGACCCCAGCGTCTCGGCCATGATCGGCCGGGCGAAGATCGCGGCGGCCGTCAAGCGCGCCCTGGCGCGCGACGCGAAGCTTTTCAACCAGTTGGTCCGCCATGCTGATGCGATCGAGGCCGGCGGCAACGCCCTGGCCCGCGACGCCAACCAGGCGCGCCTGGCCCTGGACCGGGCGGCGCTGGAGGTGTCGGCGAAGCTGGCGCTGCGGCACGGCCCGGTCGGCGAGGCGATGGCCGCGGCGGCGGCGCGGGTGGTGAAGGGCGAGGCGCCGGGGCTGGCGTCACGCACGGTGCTGAAGGCGCTGCGCGAGGCGCTGGCGGCGGGCGAGCGGCTGGACGACCTGCGCGGGGCCAGCATCGACCCCAAGCCGCCGACCGCCCAGGCCGAGGCCGTGGTGCAGCCGTTCGGGGACCCGGCGGGCGCGGCGGCGAAGGCCCAGGCGGAACCGGCGCTGGAGGACATCGGCCTGGAGACCGGCGACGTGCGCGCCGGCATGGCGGCCGAGATCGACCGGGTGCTGAAGGCCGCGTCGGCGCCGGGGAACGCGCACGCGACGGCGCGGCTGGGCGAGGTCTCGCCCTGGCTGGCCGCCGAGGCGAAAGCGGCCGGCCTGGACCTGGAGGGCTACGCACACGTCTTCGACACCAGTGGCGTGCGTCACGTGATGAAGAACCACGGAGATCCGGCGCATGAGGCGAACCGCGGGCAGGTCGCAGTGACCGACCGGGACCTGCGCGACCTTCCCGAACTGCTGGCCGCGCCGGACCTGGCGCTGTTCGGCCTGAAGGACAAGCAGGGCAAGCCGCTGGTGATGCTGGCCAAGACCCTGGCGGACGGGAGCACGCTGGTGCTGCAGCAGGTGCGCACGGGGAAGCGGCAGCTCGGGCTGTGGTCGATGCTGAGGGTTCCCGGCACGATCGATGCCGCTCGCCTGGGCAAGCTCGCCGATCCCAACGTCCGAAACGATGCCGGGGCGCTGAAGATAGTCCGCGCCCCGAGGGATGCAAGCGCCGTGGACGATCCGGCGCCGCCGGGGCTGTTCGACGACCTGGGGCTGGACGACACGCCGACGCGGGCGCGCGAGGCCCTGATCCGCTGCGCGCCGGAAAGCTGACGTCCTGGGAGATCGGACATGACGAAGTTCCGGGGTTGCATCGCCGAGGCGGCGGCCGAAGCCGGGCTAGACGCCACCCGGCGCGCCGAGCTTGAAGAGGCCTACGACGACGCGTTCGCCGCCGCCAGCGAGGCCGTGGGGCCGGCGGAGGCCGACCGGCAGGCGGGACAGGCGGTGATGACCGCGCTGGAGCGGCAGGCGGCCGAGGCGAAGCGGCACCGGGCGCTGGCGATCCGCACCCGGCGGCAGGCCCTGGCGTCGGCGGCGGAGTTTAAACGCGCTCGCGGATACACGGACGTTCGGGACCTCGGTGGAAAAGGTGGCGGCAAGCCGCCCGGCGGCGACTGGAGCCAGGGCGGCCAGCCCCCGCGGAGCGGCCAGTGGCGCGAGGGCGGCGCCATGGCCGACTGGCTGAAAGAGCTGGTGGACGGCGAGGGCGGTGTGGCCGGCGCGTCGGGCCGCAGCGTCAAGGGTCAGTATCAGGCCATCATGGCCTCGTTTCAGGCGAAGATGGCGTCGCTTATGGACACGTTCGAGGAGGTGTCCGGCCTGGGGCTGCGCAATCGGGCGCTTCTGGACAATCTGGTGGACGAGGCGTTCGGCGAGGACACGGGAGACGCGGCGGCGAAGGCCCTGGCCAAGGCCTGGGCGGAAACCCACGAATACGCGCGGACCAAGTTCAACGCGGCCGGCGGCGCGATCGGCAAGCTGGAAAACTGGGGGATGCCGCAGACGCACGACACCCTGGCGGTGCGGGCGGCCGGCCGCGACGAATGGGTGGACGCCACCCTGCCCCTGCTGGCCCGCGGCCGGATGATCGACCGGGCGACTGACCTGCCGTTCACCGACAAGCGGCTGCGCGTGGTCCTGGGCGAGGTGTGGGACACGCTCGTCAGCCACGGTGCGGTGGACCGGGAGCCCGGCGAGAGCCTGGGGCAGGGGAAGCTGGCCAACCAGCGGCAGGACCATCGGTTCCTGATCTTCGACGGGGCGAAGGCGTGGCGAGCGTACCAGGGCCGGTTCGGGGCCGGCGACCCCTATGCGGCGATGATGCGCCACCTGGACGGCATGGCCCGCGACATCGCCCGGATGCATGTGCTGGGGCCGAACCCCGATCACCAGTTCGAGTGGCTGGCGCGGGCGGCCCTGCGCGACGCCGAGGTGGAGCAGGCCGGCGGCGCGCCGGCCCAGCGCGGTCTGAAGCAGGCCACCGGCGACGTGGACAGCGCGCGGAGGATGTACGGCCTGTTCACCGGCGAGCTGGCCAGCCCCTACGGCGCAGACAACATGATCGCGCGCGCGGGAGGCGCGGTGCGCGCCGGGCTGGCCGGCGTGCAGCTCGGATCGGCGGTCATCAACGACCTGACCTCGAACCCCGTCTACGCCGCCCAGGTGCGGGCGTTCGCCGGCCTGACCGGGACGCCGGACTTCCGGGCCTGGTTCGGGCACGTGACGTCGGCCGAGGCGCGGCGGACGGCGCGGCGCAGCGGCTTCATCCTGGAGAGCGCCCGTGTCCGTCACGCCGAGGCGGTGCAGCGGTTTCTGCGCGCCGAGACGGTGGGCGGGAAGATCGCCGAAGGGGCCAACGCGTTCGCCCGGATGTTGCCCACCTGGGTCTATCGGGCCTCGGCCCTGGAGCCGAACCGCAACGCCGCCCGCTGGAGCTTCCAGCATGAATTCATGGGCCGGCTGCACGACGTGCGCGACCGCAGCCTTGCGGACCTGCTGGCCGGGGACGACGCCGAGCGTGCGTTCGGGGCCATCGTCAAGGCGCGGGGGTTCACGTCCGAGGAATGGGACCAGGTGCGCGCCAGCCCGCCCGACACCCCCGAGGATGGCGCCGACTTCATCACGCCCATGGCGGTGGCGGCCCACGCGGGCGACGACCTGGGCTGGCGCGTCTCGGAAATGATCGAGCGCGAGACCCGCCAGGCGGTCCCCGAGCCCAGCCTATGGGCGCAGGCCCAGCTCGTCGGCTCGACCCGCCCCGGATCGGTGCAGGGCGAGATCGTGCGGTCGATGGCCGCGTATCGCAGCTTCACCGTGACCCAGACGTATCGCTGGAGCCGGGAGTTCATGCAGCGGGGGCTTCAGGCCGGCGAGGCCGGGGGCCTGCCCTGGCACGTCCGCGCGGCCGGGCTGGCGGCCCCAATGCTGGTCGGCGCGACCCTGTCGGGCTTCCTGGCCATCTGGCTCAAGGATCTGGCCAAGGGGAACGATCCCCGGCCGCTATGGGACGACGCCGACCCTGAGGAAGCCCGGAAGCGGCTGTGGACCGTGACCGCCCAGGCGATGGCGCAGGGCGGCGGGCAGGGCATCCTGGGCGACTTCCTGTCGAGCGTGGAAGCGCGCAACGGCAAGAGCGCGCCCATGACGGCCCTGGGCGCGCCGGCCGGCTTCGTCAGCGACGTGTGGCAGCTCACCGGCGGCAACGTCGCCCAGGCGATCGAGGGCGAGGACACCCAGGTGGGCCGCGAGACCGCACGGTTCCTGGCCCGCTACTCGCCCCTGTCCACCCTGTGGTGGAGCCGCACGGCGTGGGACCGGGCGGTGGCCGACCAGCTTCAGCGCGCCGTGGACCCCGAGGCCGAGGCGGCGTTCCAGCGCCAGGCCCGGCGGCTGGAGCGCGAGCAGGGCATCACCCAATGGTGGCCGGAAGGCCAGCCGGCCCCGGCGCGGGCGCCTGATCTGACCGCCGTCGCCGGCAGCCGCTAAGGCGGGAAGGGCGGGGGCCTTATCCACCCGGGCCGTCCCGGCGGCACCATGCCGGCATGACGCTGGTGGTCGAGTATCCGCGGACAACCTATTCGGCCACGGGCGTGCCGGGCGAGGCGTTCGCCTGCCAGTTCTCGTTCGCGCACGACAGCGAACTGATCGTCACCTTCGACGACGTCGAGCAGACGCAGGGGGTGGACTACACGGTGAGCGGGAGCCGCCTGACCGGCGGGGCGTTCGTCGTCGCGCTGGCCGGCCACGAACCCGCCCCGGACGCCGTGGTGCGCCTGATGCGCGAGACGCCGCGCAACCAGCCCTCTACCTACGGCAACACGGGCGAGATGACGCCCGCGCGGGTGGAAGCGGCGCTGGATCGCGTGGTGCGCATGATCCAGGAACTGAACCGCGACCTGGGCCTGGGCGGAGGTGGCGGCGGGGGTGGCGGCGGCGGCGCGGTGACGTGGGGCGACGTGCTGGGGAAGCCGGCCACCTTCCCGCCCTCGGCCCACGCCCACGGCTGGGGCGACATCAGCGGCAAGCCGGCGTTCGGGGCGCTGGCGCTCAAGGACACGGTGAACAACGGCGACTGGAGCGGGACCGACCTGACCGTGGGCAACGGCGGCACGGGCGCCAGCGACGCGGCCGGGGCGCGGACGAACCTGGGCCTGGAGATCGGGGCGCAGGTCCAGGCCTATTCCGCCGCGCTCCAGGCCGTGGCGGCGGCCGGCGCGCCGTCGGCGGGGAAGGTGTTCGAGTGGACCAGCCCGACCGCCGGTCACTTCATCAACACGCCGTCTGGCGGTGGCGGCGGCAGCGGTAGCCTGCCCCCGCCGCTGGGAACCTTCGGCGCCACGGACAACGGCGGCGTCAACACCACGGACAACGACGCGGCGTTCACGGCGGCCGAGGCGTCGAGCGAGCCGAAGATCTACCTGCCGGCCGGGGTCTACGCGACCACGCGGGCGCAGACGGCCTTCAACAAGGGCTATGTGGGGCCGGGCCTGATCCTGCTGACCTCGGCGGGGAACACGGCCCTGCCGGGGCGCTACAGCTACATCGGGGCCAAGCCCTCGACCTGGCCGGTTCAAGGGGCGGTGGGCTGGTTCCGAGGGGATCAGCGGCACGTCGAGGGCGAATGGACCATCGTCGGCCCGGACGTCCGCGAGGACCTGGACGCGCGGTACTTCGAGAGCAACGTCATCCCGCACCATGCCTGGCTCGACATCGAGAGCGGGCATTCGGGCATGACGGGCAAGCTGGCGTTCAGCGCCAGCGCCGGGGCCAGCACCATCACGCTGAACGGGGCCTATGCCGGGCTGGCCGGCAAGGTTCTGGCGATCCTGTCGGGCGACACCATGGGCACGGCCGAGGCCGAGCGGGTGACGGTGGCCAGCGTCGCCGGCAACGTGCTGACGCTCAGCGCGCCGCTGACCCTGTCGCATGCGTCCGGGCGGGTGGTGACCACGGGCAAGCGGACCTGGGGCGGACACACCTATGTGCGGGTGCGCCACCGGGGCGGCGGCGACGGCTACGGCCACATCGTGCGGATGCAGGTGGAGTACCAGGGCAAGCCGGGCCAGGACCATGCGTTCCACCGCGCCACGGGCGGTCAGTACGGCGGCGACGTCAATTTCATCGCGGGCGCGGTGGGCGCCTACGCGACCGGCTGGGAAAGCCAATATGTCGATCAGGGCGTGGAGAGCACGTCGATCTGGGCGCAGGTGGACAGCTTCACGCGCGACAACGACACCGTGGGCTATGGCTGCGTCTGGGGCGGCACGTTCTTCAAGAGCGACGGGTCGAAGCCCGCAGACGTGGCGCACGCGGTCGCCGGCAAGTGGCGGGTCGGCCTGGACACCGCGCGCGCGGACTTCTCGACCTTCGCCACCACGAACGACGGCCTGAACGCGGCGATCAACACCGCCAAGGGGCACCGCTGGGTCATGAACGCGGGCTTCAACACCTCCAAGACGGTGCGCGGCGGCGCGGGCGAATGGGGTGTGTTCTACGGCAACGTCGCCGGTGACATGTTCATCGAGAGCGGCAACGACGGGACCTCGGATTTCATCGCCCTGCGGTTCAATCGCGCTTCGCCCAACGACGCGCGCCTGCGCATCCGCCCCGGCGGCATCCAGATGAACACGTCACTGACCCTGAGCGGCAGCGTGCTGGCGGCCGGCGATCTGGTGGGCGCGCGCGTCTACATCGGCGGCATCGCCTCGCCCTGCTGGCTCGAATGGACCGGCGCGGTCCTGCGCGGGACCAAGAATGGCGGCTCCTCCTACACGACGATCTTCTGACCATGCGCCCCTACAGCCCCACCCCCTTGGACGAACCCCTGGCGTTTCGTCGGCAGACGCCCGACGCGCCGCCGCCGTACGAACCCGAGCCGGACGAACCGGAGGAAACCGCCCTGTACGCGGCGATGCTCGAGCACGCCTCGGAGGAGCGCGAGCGCCGGGCCGAGGTGATGACCCAGGTCGCCGCCCGGATGGCGGCGCGCGTGGCCGACCCCCAAACCCCTGGAAGGAGCAAGACCGATGACTGACCAACACGATCCCGCCGAGGCACCGGCGACGGCCGGGACGAACAGCCCGAACGGGGCCGAGCCGTGGTGGGCCAGCCAGGGCTGGTTCGACCATCACATGAACGAGCGGGTGGCGCTGGAGTTGGGCCGGGCGCGGCTTCAGGCCATCGCCGAGGGCGTGCGCCTGGAGCAGGCCCAGGGCCGGGCGGCCGAGACGGCCGAGCAGGCGAGGGGCCTGGCCGGCGAGGTGGCGGCCCTGCGCAGGGCGGTGGATACGTTGATGGAGCGTGAGGTTGTAAAAGCGCCCGCCGCCGCCGCGGCGGCGGCCCCGACCGTGCACAAGCGCAACCGGGGCCGGCCGTGATGATCGAGACCCTGCTGGGCGGCGTGTTCGGGGGCTTGCTGCGGCTGGCCCCCGAGCTGCTGAAGCACCTGGACCGTGGCGGCGAGCGCAAGCACGAGCTGGCCATGCTGGATCGCCAGATCGAGCTGGACAAGATGCGCGGCGAGCAGGCCCTGGCCCTGGCCCGCGCCGAGGCCGAGGAGGCGCGCGAGAGCTTCGACGCCCAGGCCCTGATCGAGGCGCTTCAGGGCCAGATGCGGCCCTCGGGCATCCGCTGGGTCGATGGCGTATCGTCGCTGATCCGGCCGGTGCTGACCTTCTACTGGTGCGTCTTCCTCTACACGGCGGCGCTGGTGGCGCAGTTCGTGGTGCTGACCGCGCAGCTCGACGTGGGCGGCGCCGGTGACGCGCCCTGGCGGGCGATCCTGACCCTGTGGGGCGCGGACGAGAAGGCCATCGCCGGCTCGATGTTCGCGTTCTGGTTCGCCGACCGGGCGCTGCGCGGGCGGTTCAACCGGGGATGACCCTGCTGGCCGACATCGTGGCGTCGGCGATCCGGCTCGCCAAGCCCGCCGAGGGCTGGCGGGCCAGGCCGTATCTGTGCCCGGCCGGAGTGTGGACGCAGGGCTATGGCTCGACCAAGGGCGTGAAGCCGACGAACCCGCCCTGGTCGCCGGCGCACGGCGAGGCGGTGTTGAGCGCCGAGATGACCGATTTCGCGCGCGCCATGCTGACCTATTCGCCGACGCTGAAGGCGCAGCCGGGCGACGTCGGCGGGGCCATCGCCGACTTCGTGTTCAACCTGGGGCCCACGGCCTACAAGGCGTCCACCCTGCGCCGGCGGATCGACACCGGGGAATGGGACGATGTGCCCTATCAGCTTTCGCGGTGGGTGTTCGGCGGCGGGCGGAAGCTTCCCGGCCTGGTGAAGCGGCGGAAGGCCGAGGGGGATCAGGTGACGGCGGCCAGATCGGCGGCCAGGACGGCGGCGGGGCCGGCGGCGCCCCTCGACCCGCGCGAGGCGCTGCGGCGCGAGCTGATCGGGATGCTGGAGCGCGGGGACGATCCCGTGGAAGTCCTGCTGGCGGCGCTGCGCGCCCGGCCGGCGTCGTAGGAGAATGGGATGGCCCGGAGCGGAACCCCCGGCGAGCGGCTGGCCCGTGTCGAGGAATGGCAGGAAGGCCATGAGGAACTATGCACACAGCGCCAGGTGGCCATGGGCCGCGAGATCCGCGAGCTGAAGGACAGCGTCGGCGGGCTGACCAAGGGGGCCTGGGGCATCATCCTGGCCCTGCTGGCGTGGACGGCCGCCCAGGTCTACGAGGGCATGAAGGCCGACGCCCGGATGCGGGCGACGGCGGCCGTGATCGCCCAGCACCAGGCTGGCCCACGGGAACAGGCCACGCGGGAATAGGCTTGCGCGCGCCGCAAGCGTTCGCCATCTGTTCCGGATGCGCGGCTATCAGCAACCCATGGACGAGGCGGGGCGGCAGCAAGTCCCGCTGGCGGAATACCCCAGCGAAACGGTGACGCTGGCGTGTGGCCGGTGCGATCGGCGAGGGCGGTATCCCAAGGCCGCGCTGATCGAACGGCACGGGGCCGGGATCGGGCTGGTGACGCTGCTGAACTACCTGTCGTGGGCGTGCCGTCAGTCGCTCCGCGACCCGTGGGGATCGACCGCGTGCCGGGCGTTCTATGTCGAGCTGGAGGCCGGTTCGCGAACGCCCGCGGAACGTGAAGTCTCACGTGAGACTTGAATTGAAGTCTCACGGCCGGCAGATGTTCGCGCGACGTTCCACTGGCCCCGGCGGAAGAACCCTTGTAGGGCAACGCCTTGTACCGGCATCGGGGCGTAGCGCAGCCTGGTAGCGCATCTGCTTTGGGAGCAGAGGGTCGGGAGTTCAAATCTCTCCGCCCCGACCAGCCGGCGAGGATTTTGAGGAACAGGCCGCCCGCATGCTCGCGCGCATCTATCGTCCGTCCAAGACCGCCATGCAGTCGGGCCGCGCCAAGGCGGCGGCCTGGGTTCTGGAGTTCGAGCCCAAGGACGCCCGGCGTCCCGACCCGCTGATGGGTTGGACCGTGACCAGCGACACTGAGTCCAGCCAGGTGCGCCTCACCTTCGAGACGAAGGACGAGGCCGTGCGCTACGCCGAGCAGCACGGCATCGCCTTCCAGCTCGTCGATCCCGCGCCGGCCAAGCGGATCATCAAGGCCTACGCCGACAATTTCGCCTTCGGCCGCCGCGTTCCCTGGACGCACTAAGACGCCGCGTCCGCGCCCGTAGCTCAACCGGATAGAGCATCCGCCTTCTAAGCGGACGGTTGCAGGTTCGAGTCCTGCCGGGCGCGCCACGGCGTGGCGACGCGGGCGGGCCCGGTGTCGACGTATCTCCATCCTCTGAGCCCCGAGGGTTGCGTGACGGGGTCGCGTGATGGGGTCGCGTGATGGGGCCGAAACGAAATCGGCGCGGAGTCGCCTCCGCGCCGATCGTTCACTGGGGCGGCTTGCGCCGGATCGTCAGGCGAGGGCGGAACCGCTCGCCGACCGGCGGCGGATGACACCGCCCACGAAGCCGAAGCCGAGGATCATCATCGCCCAGGTCCCGGGCTCGGGGACGCCGGGGATGACCGTGCCGCCGCCCTGCTTCGAGAACCAGCCGATGGTGTGGTTGTCGGACTCGTAGCCGGCGCCGCTGGTGGTCTGGCGGAAGACGATACGGTCGAACGTCCCCGAGTTCAGGTAGAAATTCACGAACGCGTAGGGTTCGCCGCTGTTCAGCCCGGTATAGGGGTTGCCGTAGTAGCCCGAGTTGCCGCTCACGATGCTGATCAGGTTCGTCGGCGTGAAGGTTCCGAGCGAAGTCGCGCCGCTGAAGAACTCCACGGTGTTGCCGGCGTCGAGCGCCGACAGCCAGTAGCCGAAGTAGTTGATCCCGCTCTCGCCTTCCTGCGTGAGGGTGATCGAATAGCTGTCGCTGGTGTCCAGGCCGACGACGGCGTACCGGCCGTCGTTGTCCGCGCCGCCGTACTGGTCGACGGGAATGACGTTCACGCCGCTGTACGCGCCGACGATCGGGCTGCCGCCGAAGTCGGATTCGAAGCTGCCGAGGCCCAGAGCGCGGGTGTCGAAAGTCTCGACGCCCATGTAGTCGAACTCGGCGGTGGAATTCACCGCGCCCGGCAGTTCGACCTTGACGGTGAAGCCGATCAGGTTGGCATGCGCCGGGCCGGCCACCAGGGCCAAGGCGGCGGTCGCGGCCAGAGCCGCATAAGTCTTGTTCATAGAAGCCCCATTTTCACTGGTGTGAGTTCCACTTCACGTCAGCCACAAAGTGGAACTGTCGCCAAGTTGACACTTCCATCGTGTGACAATGTTTTACAAATTCAAGGGTGAAATCGGCAGGCATTGGAGAAAATCCGACAGTCGCCTGACGGGGGATAAATAGTAGGGCGTGCCCTAATTTCTACTTCCGATAGAGAAGATGGTGGTTAACGGCGCCTCGTTTGTGTTTCCGAGTTCACTCGCCTTACAGGAGAATATGGCGACTTTCCCGTTTGCTTGCTTCGTCAGGGACCCTGGCCTTCGGTGAAGCACGCCGGAAAGCCCATGCAACGACGTGGTTCAACCGGCGGATCCGCCGGCAGGCCAGCCGGGGCTCACCGTGATCGTCGTATCGAAAGGACCGACCCGGCCCACCTGAATCGGGACGCCGCGCGGCCGGCCCAAAGAGCCTTTTCGGCGCGGCGCAAACATGTAGAGTTCTAAGCAATAAGAACCGACGCCCTAAAGGCGGCATGGGGAGGCGACATGGGCGACGAGGCGAACGCAGGGGCGACATGGCCACTGTGCACGGCGGATATCCGGCTGGACGACGACGCGCCCCTGCCGCTGGGCCAGACGCCGTGGCGCAACCGGCGGGTCAGCTACATCGCGGGCGGGACGATCGACGGCGCGCGGCTGCGCGGCGAGGTTCTGGCCGGCGGCGGCGACTGGTCGGAACTGGGCCGCGGGCAGGACGGGGCGGCGCTGACCCTCATCGACGTGCGTTCGATCTGGAAGACGCACGACGGCGCGCTGATCTACGTCACCTATGCGGGGCGCCTGGTGATTCCGCCGGCGGTGCTGGCGGACTTCCGCGATCCCGCGCGGGTCGAGGCGCTGGACGAGACGGCCTACTATTTCCGCATCCAGCCCACCTTCGAGACGGCGGACGCCCGGTACGACTGGCTGAACGCCGTGGTGGCCGTCGGATACGGACGACGGACCGCGCGGGGCGTCCGCTATCGGGTGTTCGGACTTGCTTAGCCTCGTCCTGCCCCGGCCCGGCGCCGCGCAGTCCGGCGGCGGCTACGCCTGGTACGTGGTGGCGATCCTGCTGGTCGCCTACACGCTCTCGTTCATCGACCGGATGATCCTTAGCCTGCTGGTCGGGCCGATCCGGGCCGACCTCGGGATCTCGGACACGCAGATGAGCCTGCTGATGGGGTTCGCCTTCGCGGTGTTCTACAGCGTCCTGGGCGTGCCGCTCGGGTGGATGGCCGACCGCGGCAGCCGCAAGGGGCTGATCGTGGCGGGCATCGCCGCCTGGAGCGTGATGACGGCGGTCTGCGGCTTCGCGCGCGGCTATGCCGGTTTGTTCCTGGCGCGCATCGGCGTGGGGGTGGGGGAGGCGACGCTGTCGCCGGCCGCCTACTCCATGCTGGGCGACTATTTCCCGCGCGAGCGTCTGGGGCGCGCCATGGCGGTCTACTCGATCGGCGTGCCCCTGGGGTCCGGGATCGCGCTCGTGGCGGGGGCGATCGTGGTGCGCTACGTCACCGAGGGGGCGGCGGTCGACCTGCCGTTCGTCGGCGCGCTGGAGCCCTGGCGGCTGACCTTCCTCATCGTCGGCCTGCCGGGACTGCTGCTCGCGGGACTGGTGGCGCTCACCGTCCGCGAGCCGGCCCGGACCGGGGCGGCGACAGCGGCGACGGGGCGAGAGTTCCTGGACTTCTTCAAGACGCGGCGCGTGGCGCTGAGCGCGCATTTCGCCGGCATGGCCCTGGTCGCACTGGTCATGTACGGCGCGATGGCCTGGATCCCCCAGTTCCTCCACCGGACCTACGGAATGGCCATTCCCGAGGCGGGGCTCTGGTTCGGCGGAGCCACGGCCATCGGCGGCGCCGCGGGGCTGATGCTGGGCGGCTGGATGGCCGATGCGCTCTATCGTCGGGGCTACAAGGACGCCCACCTGCGGGTGATCCGGCTGAACGCCGTGATCCTGCTGCCGCTGTTCGTCGGCATGGCGCTGGCCCCCAGCCGGGACCTGGCGCTGGGGCTGATGATCCTGAGCATGCTGCTGGGCACCATCCACGGCGGCGTCGCGGGCGCGGGCCTTCAGATGATCACGCCCAGCCGGCTGCGGGCCCGGGTGGTGGCCGTGTACTTCCTCGTCGCCAACCTCGTCGGCCTGGGGATGGGACCGACGGCCATGGCCCTGGTCACCGACCTGGTGTTCGGACGGGACGACGCGCTCCGCTACGGCATCGCGATCGTGACCGCCGTGGCGCTGCCGATCTCGGCGGTGATCCTGAGCCTGGGTCTGAAGGCGTTCGCGCGGGCGGCCGAGCAGGCGGAGGGCGGCTGAGCGCATCGCGGGGCGAGGCCGGGCAGCGCCTCGCGCCCGAATTGCTTAGAATTCTATACAAAACACTGTAATCTGATTCAGCGGACTCCGCCGGACGAGCGGGGCCGAGCACGGGGAGAATGAAATGCAAAAGGGTCTTTGGCATGGCGTGTCGCCGCTGGCGCTCGGGCTCGCGCTCGGGTTTTCGCTGACCTCGGGGGCGGTCGCCCAGACTGCGGGCGGCCAGGTGATGGGCGGGCGGGCGGCCGACGCCGAGGTGTCGGAACTGGTCGTCACCGCCCAACGGGTCGAAGAGAACATCCAGCAGGTCCCGATCGCGGTGAGCGCGTTCTCGAGCGCGACCCTCCAGCGACAGTCGATCGAGACGTTGCAGGACATCGCCATCCGGACGCCCGGCTTCAGCGCCGGCCAGGTGGACCCGATCCAGACCAATTTCGCGATCCGCGGGATCGGCTCGGCCTTCGGCATCAGCCAGAACGCCGGCGGCGACGCCTCGGTGGTGGTCTTCGTCGACGGGGTCTACGCCGGCCGGGGCGGCACGCCCGACATCGATGCGCTGAATCTCGAACGGGTGGAGGTGCTGCGCGGGCCGCAGGGCACGCTGTTCGGCAAGAACACCATCGGCGGGCTGATCCAGTTCGTCAGCAAGAAGCCGTCGGCCGATCCTTCCTGGCGCGTCGAGGCGCAGTACGGGAACTATGACCGCCGGTCCCTCAACGCGCGGGGCAACATCCCGCTCTCGGATCGCGCGTTCCTCTCGCTGGGCGGCTCGATCAAGCTGCGCGACGGCTACGAGTTCAACGAGACCACGGGCAACCACGTCAACGACCAGGACCTGCGCAGCGCCGCCCTGGCGCTGCGCCTGCTGCCCAGCGAAGACCTCGACGTCACCCTGGCGGTCGACCTGACCGACCAGGACCAGAAGGGCAATCCGCGCGACAACATCTGCGACGCGACCCTGCGGGGCGGCGTCCACTGCGTCGGGATCAACCCCGATCCGCGTGTCGTGAACGCCTTCACCGACGGCTACCTGCGGCGCTGGCTCCAGACCTATCGGGGCGAGGTCAACTGGCAGTCGCCGCTGGGTACGGTCACCTCGATCACGGCCTACCGCGCGGCGACCCTGAACTTCCGCACGGTGTTCTTCGCCAATCCGGTCAACCCGCCGAACCAGATCGAGTCGACCGAGACGGATCACGAGAAGAACAAGCAGTTCAGCCAGGAGCTGCGGCTGGCCTTCGGCGCGCTGGACGGCCGCCTGACGGGACAGGTCGGGGCCTATTACCTGCACGAGGACAACACCCGTATCGAAGACCTTCAGCAGGACTTCCCCGCGCCGGCCCAGACGGGGATCGCGACCTATCCCCAGATGGTGAAGGGGCGCAGCATCGCGCTCTTCGGACAGGCGAGCTTCGCGGTGACCGACACCGTCACCGCCACGGCGGGCCTGCGGCAGACCTGGGAGCGCAAGCGCGGCCACTTCATCGGCCGCAAGGTGTCCGGGCCCGGCCTGCCGCCGCCGCTCGCCGCCGACTACGACGTGAGGGGGGCCGAGAGCTGGAGCGCGCTCACGCCGCGCTTTGCGCTGGACTGGCAGGCGACCCCGGACCTCATGTTCTATGCGTCCGCGACCCGCGGCTTCAAGAGCGGGGGCTTCCAGGGCATCGCGGGGTCCGGCCCCAGCCAGTCGACACCCTACGACCCCGAGTTCGCCTGGAGCTACGAGGGCGGGGCCAAGTCGCGCTGGCTCGACGGCCGGGTCCGGCTGAACGCTTCGATCTTCAAGACCGACTACAAGGACCTCCAGGTCTCGCAACTGGTGCCGCTGTGCTGCGTGGTCGTCGGCAACGCCGCGACCGCCGAAATCAAGGGCGCCGAGTTCGAGTGGGTGCTGCAGCCCCTGCAGGGGCTGCAGCTGGACGGCAGCTACGCCTTCCTGGACGCGGAGTTCACCAGCTTCGCCAACGGCGCCACGGCCAATTTCACCGGCAACGCTCTGCCGCGCTCGCCGCGCCACAAGGTCCACCTGGGCGTGCAATATTCGACCGACATCCAGGGCTGGGGCGCGATGGCCCGCCTCGACTACACCAACCAGGCCCACATGTTCTTCGAGGCCTCGAACATCGCGACCCAGAAGCAGGAAGGCTACATCAACGTCGATGCGCGGGTCTCGCTAACCTCGCCCGACAAGCGCTGGGAGGTCGCCGTCTGGGGTAAGAACCTGACGGACGAACTGGTGGCCACCTACGTCACGGCCTTCGCGCCCTACCGGCAGGTCCTGGTTCCGTACGCGCCGCCCAAGACCTATGGCGTGACCCTGATCTGGAAGATGTAGCCTGGGATCGAGACCTCGCGATCAGCCGGCCGGTTGCGCGAGGGGCGGAGCGGATATCGGCGACATGCGAAGACTCTTTCGCATGTCGTTGATCCCGTTCAGGAACAGCTCGCGCTCACTTTTCGGGTCACCCTGTTCGAACGGACCATCGTACAGGATGTCGTCGATCAGCCACCCCTGGGCGGTTCGCACCACGCGGAAGCGGACGTCGATGGGATCGCCGCTGGAGAAGACCCGGAAGCGGGCGCTGACCCGCGCGACGCCAGCCGAGACCGGCGCGACCGAGACCGCGAGCGTGCGGCGCAGGACCTGTTCGTCCATGTCCTGGCACTGGCAGAGCGAGCTGGCGTCCTCGCCGCACTGGCCGAAGGTTTCGTCGTCCCGGCCGCGCCGGGCCATCAGTTCCTGAGTCCTGCTGCATTCGCTTTCCAGCGCGCGGTATCCGGGGGTGAACCAGCGGCCGGCGTCCTGGGCGCCCCCGGTGATGTCGCGGTAGAGCCCGCGGACGGGCGCATCGGCGCCCGCCGTCGGGGCGCCCGCCATCGGGGCGACGGGCGGCGTAGCGACCGCCTGGATCGCCGGCGGCGTGTAGCAGCGGGACAGGGCCCGTTGCAGCGCAGGCCGTGCGCCCTGGAGCGAGAGTGCGCCATAGGGCGCGCCCGCGACGGTGACCGTGACGCTGTCGCCCTGGGTCAGCAGATCCACGAGGGCCCTGTCCTGCCGGAGGTGCATCGCCCAGACGTTGGTGGCGCCGTTGCGGGTGAGCACGCCCTGGGCGGTGCGGCCGCCGATGGCGAAGGCGAAGGGCGCGGGATTGCGGGGCGCGGGCCGCGCCAGGCTGAGGGCCAGGACGGGCGCGTCGCCCTCGCAGGTGAGGGCGAGGCCGGTGGCGGGGCCGGGTCCCGTGATGCGCGCGACGCCGTAACCGCCGGGCTGGACACCCGCCTCCCAGACCTGAGCCATCGCGCCCGTGGCGAGGACAAGCCCCCCGATCAGGGCCAGAAGCGCGGCGCGGACGCCACCCCGTGAGATCCCGTTGTTCACGCCGTCGCCCCATCCAGATTCACTCGGCCATATTCGCCCGCCGCGTGGCCGTGTAAATCGCCGCCATGCCCTGGACGCGCCGCTACGACGAGGCCGAACCTCAGCGAGTCAACAAATGGCTCGCGCAGAGCGGCGTGTGTTCCCGCCGCGAGGCCGAGGCGCTGATCGCCGAGGGACGCGTCAGCATCGACGGCGAGGCGGTGGCGGACGCTGGGCGCAAGATCCTGCCCGGCCAGACCCTGACGCTCGCCGATCCGGCGGACGGGGCCGATGGAACGGCGACCAAGGGGCCGGGCGGCGGCTTCACCGCGGTGCTGAACAAGCCCGTGGGGTTCGTCTCGGGGCAGCCCGAGCCCGGCTACACGCCCGCCGTGCGGCTCCTGACGGCGGGTAATCGGGTGGGCGAGGGCGCGGCCCCCGACGCGCGGGCCAGCCTCCCGCCCCTGGGCCGGCTGGACATGGACAGCCACGGCCTGTTGCTGCTCTCGGACGACGGCGTGCTGGCCAAGGCGGTCATCGGACCAGAGTCCGCCTTGGACAAGGAATATGTGGTCCGGGTCGCCGGCCTGGTGACGGGCGAGAAGCTGGCGCGCCTGCGCCACGGCCTGACGCTGGACGGCCGCAGGCTGAAGCCGGCGAAGGTGAGCGTGGTCGAGGGCCAGACGCTGCGCTTCGTGCTGAAGGAGGGACGCAAGCGCCAGATCCGGCGAATGTGCGAACTGGTGGGCCTGCGGGTCATGGACCTGCTGCGCGTGCGGATCGGACCGCTGGACCTCGGCGACCTGCCCGAGGGGCGCTGGCGGCGTCTGACGGCGGAGGAGCGCGAGGCCCTCATCGCGGCGTCGAAGGGCGATGCAGGGCCCTGAGATCCATCGAAAGAAGTCTTTTTTCGAGGATTTACACGGGAAACTTCTTAGAACTGAGGGCGATGCTCAGGGCTGCGGGACCGGGCTGCGGTCGGAACGGAGCGGGATGCGCCAGTCGGCGCGGTCAGGCATCTCTTCCAGAATCCAGCGGGTGAGGCGCTCGTAGTGCTGGATGAAGCGGCCCACCTCGGCGTCACTCATGCCCGCGCCGGTGCGGGCCCTCAGCTTGGCTTCCTGCTCGGCGCGCCAGCCGTGAACCACCTCGAAGCCGGGCGCCTGGAGGAGGATCAATCGATCCAGGCGGCTCCACAGGGCCTGGTAGCCCTCGGCGAGCTGGCGGTTGACGTAACCGCGCCAGGCTCCGGTGGGATCGTCCTGACGCTCCAGCCGGTTGAGCGGCGCCAGCAGGCGCTCGGCGGGCTCGGGTCGGGCGCCCACGCACCAGCCCTCCAGGATCACCACGTCCATCGGGCCCTCGATTCGCGGCCACCGGCTGCGGGGCGCCCGCTCGTCGACAGACTTGTCGAAGGCCGGGATCAGGGTCTCGCCGTCGCCGCGCAGGCTGTCGAGGACGGCGCAGGCCAGGGCGACGTCATGGGTGCCCGGTGGTCCCCGGACCTGGAGCAGGCGATGGACCTGGCCCATCAGCCACCCCCGCGCCTCGCGCCCGAGGTAGAAGTCGTCGAGCGACATCTGCGCCGCGCGCAGACCCTGCGACCGAAGGTAGCCGACCGTCGCGGCGGCGATGGTGGACTTGCCCGATCCCTGCGCGCCGCAGAGGCCGATGAAGGCCGTGCGGCCGAAGTCGGCGCGCCACTCGATGGCGCGGTCCCCAAGGGGGCGGCAGATCTCCTCGAAGGTCGTCCTGAAACGTTCCGGCAGCGCTTCCTGCGCCAGGAATCCCGTGAGCCAAGCGTCCATGTTCCCGCGCCTTACGCCGTCGCCGAGAAGGCGTCGAGCCCGGTGCGCAGGTCGGCGATCAGATCCTCCGGCGCCTCGAGACCCACATGGAGGCGGACGAGGGGGCCGCCGTAGTCGCGGGTCGATCCGCGCACCGCCAATTGCGGATCGCAGGATATGGCCAGGCTCTCGAAGCCGCCCCAGGAGAAGCCCAGACCGAACAGGCGCAGGGCGTCCAGGAAGGCGTCCACCGCGGTGTCGGACGCCGGCCGCATCACTAGGCTGAACAGGCCGCAGGCGCCCGAGAAGTCCCGGGCCCAAAGGTCGTGATCGGGCGCGCCGGGAAGGGCGGGATGCAGCACCTGGGCCACCTCGGGCTGGTCGCGCAGCCAGGCGGCCACCGTGAGGCCCGATGCGCCGTGGCGAGCCATCCGGACGGGCAGGGTGCGCAGGCCCCGCAGCATGGCGTAGGCGTCTTCGCCCGAGACCGCCCAGCCCATGTGATTGATTCCGTCGGCCAGCCGGCGCGCCAGAACAGGGTCCTTCGCCGCAGCCGAGCCCATGAAGACGTCGGAATGGCCCCCGACGTACTTGGTCAGCGCCTGGATGGAGACATCGACGCCGTGGGCCAGGGGCTTGAAGAGGAGGCCGGCCGCCCAGGTGTTGTCGATCGCGGTCAGGATACCGCGTTCGCGCGCCAGGGCGGCGATGCGCGGGACGTCCTGCATCTCGAACGACAGCGAACCGGGCGATTCGAGCAGGATCAGCCGGACATTGGCCGCCGCGCCCGCCACGAGGTCCTCGGGCGCCGCCCGCGGCGGGACGTAGACGACCTCGACTCCGAACCGCTTCAGGACGTTGTCGCAGAAGCGACGGACCGGCTTGTAGACGTTGTCGACCACCATCACGGCGTCGCCGGCCTTCAGCAGCGCCATCATGACGCCCGAGATGGCGGCGATCCCCGAGGGATAGAGGCAGACGCCGTGGGCCCCTTCCAACTCGGCCAGCGCGTCCTGAAGGCAGGCCTGGGCCGCGAGCCCGGCGCGGCCGTAGGTGAGGTGGTTGGCGTCGTCGTAGAGCGCCGCGGCGTTGGGCAGCAGGACCGTGGAGCCCTTCTGGATCGGCGGCCCTACGGTGCGCGGCAGGGACGCGGGCGCCGCGCCGGCATGCAACAGTCGGGTGTCATCTGAGGTGTGGGCGGACATGCAGGGTTGCGGCTCGTCGCGGCGCTGGCGAAAGTGCGGAAATCCAAAGAGCCTGAACACGTCCCTGATTCAAGCCTGCCCCGGATTCGAGGAGGAGAGATGATCCGCCGCCTGGCGAGCGCCCTGTCGATGCTGGCGCTGGTGGCGTGCGGTGATCCCAAACCCGAGGTCAAGGCCGAGCCCGAGCCGCCCCCGCCCCCTGTGGCGGTCACGCCCGACGGCTACCGGCCGGCGAAGAGCGAAACGCTGGACGCCGTGCGGGCGCGGGGAACGCTGCGATGCGGCGTGCACACCAGCCTGCCTGGCTTCGCGCTGCGGGACGCGCGGGGCGAGTGGCGCGGATTCGACGTCGACATCTGCCGCGCCGTGGCGACGGCCGCACTGGGCGACGCCGCCAAGGTGCAGTTCGTCGTGGTGGACCCGAAGGACCGGTTCGCCGCGTTGCAGAAGGGGGAAGTGGACGTCCTCTCCCGCAACACCTCGCGCACCTTCGCCCGGGACGCCGGGCTGGGCCTGACCTTTCCCGTGGTGACCTATTACGACGGACAGGGCTTCCTGGTTCGACGGGCCCTGGCGCTGAACAGCGCCGAGGAGCTGGGCGGCGCGCGGGTGTGCATCCAGGACGGCGCCGCCGCCGAGGCGAACGTCGGCGACTACTTCCGGGTCCGGGGCATGACCTTCCGGGCGGTGATGGCCAGGACCGAGGAGGAGGCGCGCAAGTTCTACGAAGCCGAAACCTGCGACGTCTACACGGCCGACGTCTCGGCGCTGGCGGCGTCGCGCTCGGTGATGGCCAACCCCGGCGCCCATGTGATCCTGCCGACGGTGATCTCGAAGGAGCCGCTGGGACCGGTCGTGCGGGACAGCGACCCCACCTGGGCCGACATCGTCGCCTGGACGGTCTATGCGACCCTGCTGGCCGAGGAGCTGGGGATCACCTCGCGCACCGTGGAGCAGGCGCGCGAGACGGCCACCGATCCCGAGACGCGGCGGCTGCTCGGCGTCGACGGCGACCTGGGCGCGCTGCTGGGCCTGAAGCCGGACTGGGCGTTCCAGGTCGTCCGCCAGGTGGGCGCCTATCACGAGATCTTCCGCCGCGACCTGGGGGCGGATTCCGCGCTGCGGCTGGACCGGGGGCTGAACGCCCTGTGGAGCGCGCCCGCGCCGGGACTGATGTACGCGCCGCCGATGCGCTGATCCGCCGTTCAGACGCGCCTTCAGACGGGCCTCAGATGGGCGCGCGCATGAAGAGGCGGCGATCGACCGGAAGGCCCAGCAACTCCTCGCGCAGACGGATGACCGACAGGCGTTCGCCCAGCGCCTCCACCGGAACCTCCCGGAAGCCCATCCGGGCGTAGAACGGACCGTTCCACGGAATTTCCCGGAAGGTGCTGAGGGTGACGGCGGGCAGGCCGCGGGCGCGCGCCAGGTCCATCGTGGCGCCGATCAGCGCCTTGCCCAGGCCCTGGCCCTGGGCGTCATGGCGCACCGCCAGCTCCCACAGATGCAGGGCGTCGGCGCACGCCTGGCAGGCGGCGAAGCCCGAAAGCACGCCTTCGACCTCGGCGACGAGCACCAGGCCGTCGGTCTGGAAGGGAATGTAGAACTCCACCGGGCTGACGCCGTCGTCGGCGATGGCGTCCTCGGACGAGCCCCGGAACGTCCGGGCGGCCGACCGCTCGATGGCGGGGAGATGGGCGAGGTCCTGGTAGCGGGCGGGTCGGACGACGATGGATCAGGCTCCGGTGACGATGGGCGTGTCGGCGCGACCGCCCCATTCGGTCCACGATCCATCGTACACCGCGACATCCTCGCGGCCCAGGCGCGCCAGGGCCAGGGCCAGGACGGCGGCGGTGACGCCCGAACCGCAGGTCGTGACGATGGGCCGCGAAAGGTCGACCTCGGCGAAGACGGCGCGCAGTTCCTCGGCCGGCCTCAGGCGGCCGTCTGGGCCGACGACGCGGTCGAAGGGCGCATTCAGCGCGCCGGGCATGTGGCCCGAGCGCAGGCCGGCGCGCGGCTCGGCCGCTTCACCTCGGAATCGAGCGGCGGAACGGGCGTCGATCACCTGGGCCGAGCCGTCGGCCAACACCGCGCGGACGCGGTCGATGTCGGCCAGCAGCTCCGGCCGGAACCGGGTCTCCACGGGTGGGCGTGGGGCGGCGGGGCGGGGGGCGGGGACAGGGCCGGTCGCCTCGATGGGCCGCCCCTCGGCGCGCCAGGCCGGCAGGCCTCCGTCGAGCACGAAGACCGACGGATAGCCCATCGCCCGCAACGTCCACCACACGCGGGGCGCGGAGTAGATCCCGTGGGCGTCGTAGACGACGATCGTCGCCGCGCGCGACAGGCCCAGGTCCGACGCGGCGGCCGCGAACGCCTCGGGCGACGGCAGCATGTGAGGCAGGTCGGTCTCGGGATCGGCGATGGCGTTGATGTCGAAGAAGACCGCGCCGGGAATATGGCCCGCGTCGTAGCTGTCGCGTCCGTGGCCGGGCTGGCCCACCAGGGGCAGGGTGGCGTCGACCACGCGCACGCCCGAATCCAGCGCGCCCGGATCGTGCAGATGCTCCGCCAGCCAGGCCGGGGCGACGACGGGGTCGGTCATTGCGGCCTATCCAGCCAGGGCGGCGTCGGCAGGCCCTTCTCGCGCAGGAAGTCGGGATTGAAGATCTTGGACTGATAGCGCTGGCCGTGGTCGCACAGGATCGTCACGATGGTGTGGCCGGGCCCCAGGTCGCGCGCCATGCGGATGGCGCCGGCCACGTTGATCCCGGTCGAACCGCCCATCACCAGGCCCTCGTGCTCCATCAGGTCGTAGATGGTCAGCAGCATCTCGTCGTCGGGAATGCGGTAGGCGTGGTCGACGGCGAGACCTTCCAGGTTGGCGGTGATGCGGCCCTGGCCGATCCCTTCGCTGATCGAACCGCCCTCGGCCTTCAGCTCGCCCTCGGCGTAGTAGCCGTAGAGCGCCGCGCCGTAGGGGTCGGCCAGGCCGATCTTCACGTCCGGATTGCGGGCGCGCAACGCTTCGGCCACGCCGGCGAGGGTGCCGCCCGATCCCACCGCGCAGATGAAGCCGTCGACCTTGCCGCCGGTCTGATCCCAGATCTCGGGGCCGGTGCCGTCGACGTGGGCCCGGCGGTTGGCGACGTTGTCGAACTGGTTGGCCCAGATCGCGCCGGCCGTCTCCTTCGCGTCAAGTTCCGCCGCCAGACGCCCGGAATACTTCACGTAATTCATCTCATTGGCGTAGGGAACCGCATCCACCTCCACCAGTTCGGCGCCGAAGAGGCGGATAGCGTCCTTCTTCTCCTGGCTCTGGGTGCGGGGGATGACGATGGTGCAGGTGTAGCCCAGCGCCTTGCCCACCATCGCCAGGCCGATGCCCGTGTTGCCGGCCGTGCCCTCTACGATGCGGCCGCCGGGGCGCAGGAGGCCCTTCCGTTCGGCGTCGCGGATGATGAACAGGGCGGCCCGGTCCTTCACCGACTGGCCCGGGTTCATGAACTCGGCCTTTGCGAGGATCTCGCAGCCGGTCAGCTCGCTGGCGCGGCGCAGCCGCAGGAGCGGCGTATCGCCGATGAGGTCGATGATCGAAGGCGCGACGGTCATGGCGCCTATCTAAGGAACCGTGGCCGCGCCGGATAGGGGGCAGCTTCAGGCGCGGGTGAGGGCGAGCTGGACGACGTCGGTGCGCGCGGTGCGGAAGCCGGCCTCGCAGTAGCTGAGATAGAACCGCCAGAGCTTGCGGAAGCGCTCGTCGAAGCCCAGCCGCTCGATCTCGTCCCAGGCGGCCTCGAAGCGCCGGCCCCATTCGGCCAGGGTGTCGGCGTACGACATGCCGAAGCGGGAGATGCCGCTCCAGGACAGGCCGGCCTTATCGGTGACGGCCTTCAGCCGGACCTCGGAGGGCAGCATGCCGCCCGGGAAGATGTACTTCTGGATGAAGTCGGGGCGGCTCCGATAGTGCTCGAACAGGTCTTCCTGGATGGTGATGATCTGAAGGCCGGCGCAGCCGCCCGGCCTGAGGCTGTCGCGAACCTTCGCGAAGTAGGTGGGCCAGTAGCGCTCGCCCACCGCCTCGAACATCTCGATGGAGGCTATCCGGTCGTAATGGCCGTCGACGTCGCGGTAATCGACGAGCCGGATTTCGGCTCGCTCGTTCAACCCCTCGCGGAACAGGCGCTCCCGGGCGAACCGGAACTGTTCCTCGGAAATGGTGATGCCGGTCACGCGGGCGCCCACCTCCTTCGCGGCGAACTCGGCGAAGCCGCCCCAGCCGCAGCCGATCTCCAGGACGTGGTGATCGGGCGCAAGCGCCATGCTCTCGCAGAGCGTGCGGTACTTGCGGGTCTGGGCCTCGCACAGCGGCTCGCCGGGATGCTCGAAGCGGGCCGACGAATAGGTCATCGTCCGGTCCAGCCAGCGGGAATAGAAGGCGTTCCCCAGGTCGTAATGGGCGTGGATATTTCGCTTGGAGCCCGAGCGGCTGTTCCGCCGGAGCGCATGCTGGACGAGATTGAACATCGCCATCAGGCGATTCCCGAACGCCACCTTCTCGAAACGGGCGAAATTGGAGGCCAGGACCTCCAGAAGCGCCGAGAGGTCGGGAGTGTCCCACTCGCCGGCCATATAGCCTTCGCCGAAGCCGATGGTCCCGTTGCCGATAGTTCGCCGTATGAAGCCGTAATCATGGACGATCAGGCGCGCGTCGGGTCCCGGCTCGGCGCCTTCCAGACGGACTTCGCGCCCGTCCGGCAGGACGAACGACATCGTTCCCACCGCCCAGTTGCGGATCATGGTCTGCACCGCCGTGCGGAACACGACGGGAGTTCCCGAAAGGTCCGCCACCGCCGAACCTCCGACCATCAGAACGCCCCCAACCCCGAACACGAAAATAACAACCGGCCGGTCCCTACACCATCCGACGGGTTTCGATACGGCCGAAGTGTCGTCCGGGACGCGCTTTCCGTCCGACGCGCCGAAGCGCAGCGGGCGCGGTAGGGGCTTGAGATGCTCGACGGATCGGGCATTCAGGCCCCGACATCCGCAGGAGCGCCCATGGCCGTCCGGACCCTGAACCGCTGGAACCTCTCGATCGGCGACGGACATCCGCTGACCGTCATCGCCGGGCTGAACGTCTTCGAGGACCTAGGCATGGCGCTGGAGGTCGGTCGCGAACTGAAGGCGATCTGCGGCGAACTGGGCCTGCCCTATGTGTTCAAGGCGAGCTTCGACAAGGCGAACCGCTCGTCGATCAAGAGCTATCGCGGCCCGGGTCTGGACGCGGGCCTGAAGATGCTGGCGGCGGCGAAGGCCGATCTGGGAACGCCGGTCTGCACCGACCTGCACGAGGTCGCCCAGGCCAAGCCGGTGGCCGCGGTCGCGGACCTCGTCCAGATTCCCGCCTTCCTGTGCCGCCAGACCGACCTGGTCGTGGCCGCGGCGCAGGCGACCGCGGCGGCCGGCGGCCTGCTCCACGTGAAGAAGGCGCAGTTCCTGGCGCCCTGGGATGCGCGCAACATCGTCAGCAAGGTGGGCGAGGCCACCGACGGCGCCAAGATCGTGGTGCTGTGCGAACGCGGGGCGTCGTTCGGCTACAACAACCTGGTGGTCGATATGCTGGCGATCCCCGAGATGAAGAAACTGGGCTGCCCGGTGACGATCGACGCCACCCACGCGGTCCAGCTGCCCGGCGCCGACCCGAGGACGGCGGGCGCCTCGACGGGGGGGCGCCGGGACGGCGTGGCGGTGATCGCGCGCGCGGCGGTGGCGGCCGGCGCGGACGGGGTGTTCCTGGAGTTCCATCCGGACCCCGACAAGGCGCTTTGCGACGGCCCAAGCGCCCTGCCGCTGACGGCGGCGCGTCCGCTCCTGGCGCAGTTGAAGGCGCTGCACGCGGTCGTGCAGGCGTCTTGACCCGCTCATCGACGCGCCGCACACGCTAGCCGCATGGACCTCGCCGCCCTTCAGCATCTGCTCGGCGCGATCGCGGGCCGGAAGGTCGTCTGCGTGGGCGACCTGATGGTGGACCGCTTCGTCTACGGCGCGGTCAGTCGCGTTTCTCCCGAGGCGCCGATCCCGGTGCTGGCGAAGACCCGGGACATCGAGATGCTGGGCGGCGCCGGAAACGTGGCGCGCAACGTCTCGGCCCTGGGCGGAACGGCGGCCCTGATCGGCCTGGTGGGCGACGATGCGGTGGGCGAGGACGCGATGCGCCTGGTCGAGGCCGAAGCGCCCGCCGTCGACGGGCGCCTGGTGCGCGACGCCGGGCGGCCCACGACGCTGAAGACACGCTTCGTGTCGGGCGGCCAGCAGCTGCTGCGCGTCGATGTGGAGGAGAGTCGGCCGGTGACGGGCGAGGCCGAACAGCGGCTGGCCCAGGCGTTGCAGGCCGCATCGGACGGCGCGCGGGTGATCCTGCTGTCGGACTACGGCAAGGGCGTGGTCACCGACGCGGTGATCGCCGCGGCGCGGAACGCGGCCGCCCGCGTCGGCGCGCGGGTGATCGTGGATTCCAAGGCCCGTTCGTTCGCACGCTATGGCCCGGTGGACCTGGTCAAGCCGAACGCCTCGGAATTGGCCTATGCGACGGGCCTGCCGGCCGGAACCGACGCCGAGGTGGAGGCCGCCGTCGCGCGGGCGCTGGAGCTTTGGGAGGCGCGGGGCGTGCTGGTGACGCGGGCGGCCAAGGGCGTCTCGCTGGGCCTGCGCGGCCAGCCGGTGCGGCATTTCCCGACGGTGGCGCGCGAAGTGTTCGACGCCTCGGGCGCGGGCGACACGGCGCTGGCGGCGCTGGGGCTGGCGCTGGCGGCGGACGCGCCGCTCGACACGGCCATCGCCTTCGCCCAGCTCGCCTCGGGCGTGGCGGTGGGCAAGGCCGGCACGGCGACGGTGCGGCCCGACGAACTGGTCGAGGCGGTGCTGAGCGCCCACACGGCCCAGGCCGAGGGCAAGGTGGCCACGGTGCAGCGCATGGTGGAGGAGGTGGCCCGCTGGCGCGCCCAAGGCCTGAAGGTCGGGTTCACCAACGGTTGCTTCGACATCCTCCACAAGGGCCATGTGGCCTACCTCGCCCAGGCGCGCGGCTGGTGCGACCGGCTGATCGTGGGGGTGAACTCGGACGCCTCGGTGCGCGCCCTGAAGGGCGAGGGGCGGCCGGTCAACGACCTGGAGAGCCGCGCGCTGGTGCTGGCGGGCCTCCGCAGCGTGGATCTGGTGGCCCCGTTCGACGCGGCGACGCCGATCGGCCTGATCGAGGCGGCCCGGCCCGACGTGCTGATCAAGGGGGCCGACTACGCCGAGGACGAAGTGGTGGGCGGCGACCTCGTGAAGGCCTGGGGCGGCGAGGTGAAGCTGGCCGAGATCGTGGAGGGCTATTCCACGACCGCGGCCATCGCCCGGATGTCGAAGGAGGGCGGGGCATGAGGCGCGCGCCCTCCGTCTCGACCCTTGGGGTCGATCCACCTCCCCCGCGGCGCGGGGGAGGACCTGGACGCGGCATGTGGCCGAGGTTCGCACAAGCCGCGAAGGAGGGTGGGGCATGACCCGACGCATCGTGTTCGTGACCGGCGGGGCGGGCTTCATCGGCTCGAACATCGTGGCGAAGATGGCCGAGGATCGCGCGCTGGACGTCGTGGTCTGCGACCGTCTGCGCGAGGCCGACCTGGGCAAGTGGCGCAACCTGGCCAACCACGCCATCGGCGACTTCGTGTCGCCCGAGGCGATGTTCGACTGGTTGGAGAAGCGCTGGCGCGACATCGAACTGGTGGTCCACATGGCCGCGGTCTCGTCGACGACGGAGCCCGACGCGGACAAGATCGTCCATTCGAACTTCACCCTGAGCCGGGACCTGTTCCGCTGGTGCGCGGATCGCCAGCGGCGGTTCGTCTACGCCTCGTCGGCCGCCACCTATGGCGCGGGCGAGCATGGGTTCGACGACGACAACGACTACGAAGCCCTGGCGCGGCTGAAGCCCCTGAACACCTATGGCTGGTCGAAGGCGCTGTTCGACCTGTTCGCCGCGCGCCAGGCGGGCCGGGACTATGCGCCGCCGCAGTGGGTGGGCCTGAAGTTCTTCAACGTCTACGGGCCGAACGAAGAGCACAAGCATTCCATGAAGTCGGTGGCCTCGCAGATCTGGCCGAAGGTGCGCGAGGGCCATGCCGTGCAACTTTTCAAGAGCTATCGCACCGACGTGCCGGACGGGGGGCAGACGCGCGACTTCGTCTATGTGCGCGACGCCGCCGACGTGACCCGGTGGCTGTTCGACAACCCGCAGGTGAACGGGATCTTCAACCTGGGCAGCGGCCGGGCGCGGACGTTCGAGGAGATGGCGCGTCAGGTGTTCGCGGCCGCGGGCAAGACCGCCCGGATTGAGTACACGCCGATGCCGCCGGCGATCCGCGACAAGTACCAGTACTTCACCGAGGCGCGCATGGAGCGGCTGGCCCAGGCCGGCTATGCGCGGCCCATGACCGGGCTGGAGGAAGGCATCGGGGACTATGTGACCCGCTTTCTGAGCCAGCCCGACCCCTATCGCTAGGATGGCGGACCCGTCCCTCAGGCGCCGGCGCTGGCTGCTCCCGGGCCTGCTGGGGCTTATCGTCGTCTTGGGCGCGGCTCTGGCGGTGTTCTGGGGCGACCTGGTGTCGACGGCGCTCGATCCGAAGGTGCCGTTCCAGACCTATGACCCGCCCACGCCGCCGGACTATGCGCGGTCGTCCTCATGGTACCTGCGGCCGCATGAGAACAGCGCGCTGGAGGCGGATGTCTTCTTCGTTGCGCCGACCACCTACGACGGCGGCCGGAACTGGAACGCGCGGCTGGCCGCCCGCAAGGCCAACCGCCAGTTCGAGGAGGTGATGGCGCCCAACTATGTGGGGCCGTTCGTCACCGTCGGGCGGGTGTTCGCGCCCCGGTACCGCCAGGCCAGCCTCTACAGCCTGACGACGCTGCGCGAGGATGCGCGCGAGGCGCGGCAGTTCGCCTATGGCGACGTCCGCGACGCGTTCCGCTGGTACATCGACCAGGACAACGGCGGCCGACCTTTCATCCTGGTGGGGGTGGAGCAGGGCGGCACGCTGACGCTGCGGCTGCTGGCCGAGGAGGTGGCCCGCGACCCCGAGCTGAAGGCCCGGATGGTCGCCGCCTATCTGATCGACACCGCCGCGCCCGCCGACACCCCGCCCGTCGCGCCCTGCGTCGAGCGGGAGCAGGCGCGATGCATGGCGGCCTGGACGTGGGTCTATGACGACGAATTCGACGCCGGCAAGCGCATGCTGGACCGGGCGCTGGTCTGGAACGCCCGGGGCGAGCTGGTGAACATCAGCCCGCGGCCGGCGCTCTGCTTCAACCCGATCCTGGGGGCGGTCGCCGATCAGCCCGCGCCGGCGCGGATGCATCTGGGCGCGGCCAACGCCACGGGCCTGGAATGGGGCGCGCGGCCGGCGTTCATGGCGCGTAAGGTGTCGGCGCGCTGCCAGGGCGGGGTCCTGCGGGTGAGCCGGCCGGCGTCGTCGGCGCTGAAGCCCACCGGCGGCTGGGCCGACCGGCGCAAGGTTCCGGGCTTCAACCTCTTCTACGCCGACCTGGAGGCCGATGCGAAACGCAGGCTGGCCGTCTGGCGGCGCTCGTGAAACGCTGACGACAGAGAAACGAGACATCGGGGAGAACGCCATGACCGCCAACCGCCAGATCGTGCTGGATCGACTGCCCGGAGGCGAGCGGCTGGCCGCAGAGCATTTCGCGGTCAATGTGGCCGAGCGTCCGTCACCAGGCCCAGGCGAGGTGCTGCTGAAGGCGCGCTACATCTCGCTGGACGCGGCCAACCGCGCCTGGATGCAGGGCGCGACCTATCGCTCGGCCCTGACCTCGGGCCAGGTGATGGCGGGCGGCGGCCTGCACGAGGTGGTCGAGTCGAACGTCGATCACCTGAAGCCCGGCGACCTCGTGTTCGCCGACGGCGGCTGGCAGGAGTACGCCGTGCTGCCGGGAAGCCGGCTTTCGAAGCTGCCCGACCTGAAGCCCGAGACCCACCTGCTCAGCGTGTACGGGATCGCGGGCCTGACGGCCTATTTCGGCCTGCTGGAATGCGGCCAGCCCAAGGCGGGGGAAACGGTCGTGATCTCGGCCGCCGCCGGTTCGGTCGGCTCGATCGTGGGGCAGATCGCGAAGATCAAGGGCTGTCGCGTGGTGGGGATCGCCGGGGGCGAGGAGAAGGGGCGCTGGCTGACCGAGACGCTCGGGTTCGACGCGGCGGTCGACTACAAGAGCCCTGAGTTCAAGCGCCAGCTCCGTGCGGCCGTGCCCGACGGCGTGGACGTGTTCTTCGACAACACCGGCGGCGACGTCTTCGAGGCCTGCCTGTTCGCCATGAAGAACCACGGGCGCATCGCCTGCTGCGGGGCGGTCTCGCAGTACGACGGCGCGGCGCCGCCGCATGGGCCGCGTGGCGTGCCGGGCCTCATCGTCACCAAGCGGCTCACGCTGCGCGGCTTCGTGGTGATGGATTTCGCCGACCAGAACGACAAGGCGCTCGCCGACCTCCAGGGGTGGGTGCAATCGGGTCAGCTCAAGGTGCAGGAGGACGTGATCGACGGCCTGGAGAACCTGCCCGAAGCGCTGATCGGCCTGCTGGCGGGCGAGAACCGCGGCAAGCGGATGGTTCGCGTCTGATGGCGGGATCGCCCTTCAGCGCCACCTATGCCGAGGCGCGCGAGAAGTTCCTGGCGGCGGCGGCGGCCGCCGCCGGCGCCTCGCTCAGCGCCTACGTCCATCCGGAACGGGGTCCGGACGGGGGTGAACTGGCCACCGACGTCGCGTGGATCGGGCCTGCGGATGCGGCGGGCGTCCTGGTGCTGGTGTCGGGCACCCACGGGGTGGAAGGGCATTGCGGCTCGGGCGCCCAGGTGGACTGGCTGCGTCGTGGCGAGGCCGTCCGCCGGGCGGGGAACGTGGCCGTGATGGTGGTCCACGCCATCAATCCCTACGGGTTCGCCTGGAGCCGGCGGGTGACGCACGAGAACGTCGATCTGAACCGCAACTTCATCGACTTCGGAAAGGCGCTGCCCGAGAACCCGGCCTATGACGTCCTCCACCCCGCGGTGAAACCCCAGGCCTGGACCGAGGCGGCGCGGAACGAGTCGCGGGCGATCCTCCTGGGCTATGCGCGGGAGCACGGGTTCCCGGCCCTGGTGCAGGCGATGTCGGGCGGCCAGTACCGGCATCCGGACGGCATCTTCTACGGGGGATCGGGCGAGACGTGGTCGCGGCGGACGCTGGAGGCGATCTTCCGGGAACGTCTGTCGGCGGCCCGCGACGTCGGGATCATCGACTATCACACGGGGCTCGGGCCGGAGGGCTACGCCGAGCAGATCGTCAGCGCCATGCCCGGCTCGGACGAATACCGGCGCGCGGCGCTGTGGCACGGGCTGGCGGTGGCCAGCCAGAGCGGCGGCGAGTCGGTCTCGGCCAAGCTGGCGGGCGACTGGCTGGACGCCACGCCGCGACTTCTGTCCCAAGCCCGGGTCACCGGAATCGCGCTGGAGTACGGCACGGTGGAGAGCAACCAGGTGCTCGAGGCCCTGCGGGCCGACAACTGGCTGCACGCCCACGGCGATCCGCTGAGCGCGGAAGGCCAGGCGATCAAGGCCCAGGTGCGCGACGCCTTCTACGTCGACACCGAGGTCTGGCGCGGGATGGTTCTGGGCCAGTCGCTGATCGCCGGCCGCCAGGCGCTGGCGGGGCTGGCGCGAGCGGTAGGGTAGGGCGTTCACGCCCCCTCCGTCCCCCCGGACAAGTCCGGGGGGCCACCTCCCCCGAAGTGTTCCCTTCGGGGGAGGACCTCAAGCTCATGGCTCCTCCCCCGCCTTGCGGGGGAGGTAGCCGCGAAGCGGACGGAGGGGGCGCAGCAGCGTCACCCCGCGTCGCGCAGGGCGAGGCCGGCCTTCCAGTCGAAGAGTTCCTGGAGGACCTGGAGCGCCTGGCCGCGCGGCGACGCCAGCTCGGGGTCCTGCGAGACGATCAGGCGCGCGTCGTCGCCGGCGACGGCGATGAGGTCGCGGTGGGCGAAGGGATCGGCGAAGGCGTAATCGGGCAGGCCGCTCTGGCGCAGGCCGAGCGCATCCCCGCCGCCGCGCAGCTCCAGATCCTTCTCAGCGATGACGAAGCCGTCGTCGGTGCGGCGCAGGATGTCGAGCCGTTGTTCGGCGATCCTGGACAGCGGGGGATCGTACAGCAGGACGCAGGCGCTCTCGCGGTGGCCACGACCCACGCGTCCGCGGAGCTGGTGGAGCTGGGCCAGGCCGAACCGCTCGGCCTGTTCGATGACCATGATGGTGGCGTTCGGCACGTTGACGCCCACCTCCACGACGGTCGTCGCGACCAGGACCGACAGTCGACCGTCGGCGAAATCGGCCATGACGGCGTCCTTCTCGCCGCCGCTCAGCTTGCCGTGGACGAGACCGACGCCGGGTCCCAGCTCGCGGCGCAACTCGGCGGCGCGCTTTTCAGCGGCGGCCAGGTCGCTGACCTCGGACTCGGAGACGAGGGGGCAGATCCAGAAGGCCTGGGCGCCGCTGCGCACCGCGTCGCGCAGGCGGCCGACGATCTCGGGCAGCCGGGGCATGGGGACGGCGCGGGTGGCCACGGGCGTCCGGCCGGGCGGCTTCTCGTCGATGCGGCTGACGTCGAGGTCGCCGTACATGGTCAGCTCCAGCGTGCGGGGAATCGGCGTGGCCGACATGGCGGCGAGGTGGACGGCCTGGCCCTTGGCCTGGAGCCGCTGGCGCTCGGCGACACCGAAGCGGTGCTGCTCGTCGATGACCACGAACCGGAGGCGCTCGAAAGCGACCTCGGCCTGGAACAGGGCGTGGGTGCCCACGGCCACCCGCGCTTCACCCGAGGCCAGCGCGCGCAGCTTGGCGGCGCGGGCGGCGCCCTTGTCGCGGCCGGTCAGCAGGACGACGCCCACACCGAGGGCCGCCAGCGGCCCGGAGATGGTCTCGTAGTGCTGGCGGGCGAGAATCTCGGTGGGCGCCATCAGGGCGCTCTGGCTCCCGAATTCGGCCACGTCGGCCATGGCGCACATGGCCACCACGGTCTTGCCCGACCCCACGTCGCCCTGGATCAGCCGGCTCATCCGCTCGCCGGCGGCGAAGTCGGCCCGGATGTCGGCCAGGGCCCGGGCCTGGGCGCCGGTGAAGGCGAAGGGGAGGCCCGCCTGGAGCCGGTCGGCGAGGGCGCTGGGCGGGATCTTCGCGCCCGGCTCGCGGCGGCGGGCGGCCTTGCGCTGGGCCATGGCGAGCTGATGGGCCAACAGTTCGTCGTAGGCGAGCCGCCGCAGGCCGCGACTCATGGGCGACAGGTCGGCCTCGCCCGCCGGATGGTGCAGCCGCTCCAGAGCCTCGCGCCAGGACGGATAGCCCTCGCGGGCCAGCCAGGCGGGGTCCTGCCATTCCGGCAGGTCGGGCGCGCGGAACAGGGCCTCCTCCACGAAGGCGCGGACGCGGCGGGCGGGCAGGCCCTCGGTGGCGGGATAGACGGCCTCGACCTCGGGGATCTCGCCCGCCTTGTCGGGGGGCTGGATGTAGTCGGGGTGGACCATCTGACGGCCGTAGCGGTCGTCCTCCACCCGGCCCGAGACGATCCGGCGCGCACCCACCGGATGGCGCTTCTCGAGCTGATCGCCATAGGCCCCGAAGAAGACCAGGGTCAGGAAGCCGGTGTCGTCGCTGACGCGCACCTTCCAAGGCTGGCCGCGGGCGCGCGGCCGTTCGTAGGCGTCGACGGTCACGTCGAAGGTCATCACCTGGCCGTCGATCGACCGGTCCAGCGTCGCGGGCGTCCGCCGGATGACCGAATGCGGCCTCAGCCACAGCACGTCGCGCACGATCGGGCCGGCCACGCGCTCCAGCAGCGGAGCCACGCGCGGGCCCACGCCCTTGAGGGACGTGACCGGGGCGAAGAGCGGGAACAGAATCTGCGGCCGCATTCTTCCAGCATAGCCGACTGGCGTCCGCGCGCGCCCGGCTCTATATCCGGCCCCTCCCGATGACGCTCCCCTCCCGATGACGACCCAAGACGATGCACGGCTGAAGAAGCTGAAGCTGCGCGCCTGGCGCCGCGGCTTCCGGGAAGCGGACCTCATCCTGGGGCCGTTCGCGGACAAGCACGTTCCGACCTTCGACCCGGCCGAACTGGACTGGTTCGAGGCGCTGCTGAACCAGCCGGACCAGGACCTCTACGACTGGATTCTGGAGCGGCAGGCGACGCCTTCGGAATTCGACGGCCCCTTGATGAGTAAACTCAAGGCGTTCCGGGACGAAGCTCACAAGGGCATTTCGCCCAAGGGACAGGCGGAGAGCGGGGCGGGAGACCAGGATGGCTGACGGCGCACGTCCGGACCCGCGCGCCGTGATGCGACGCGTGGCGGACGATCCCGGCCGCCTGGACCTGGTGGGCGCGCCCGAGGGCTTCGACGCCCTGGTGACGGCCGACATCGTGAAGGCCCGCAAGGGACTCACCGTCTTCGTGGCCCGCGACGCCGGGCGCCTTTCGGCCTTCGCCGACGCGTTCGCTTTCTTTGCGCAGGGTGTGGAGGTTCTGACCTTCCCGGCCTGGGACTGCCTGCCCTACGACCGAATCGGCCCCTCGGCGGGTGTCGCGGCCCAGCGGATGACGACGCTCGCGCGGCTGGCCGCCGGACTGGACGCGAAACCCCGGCTGCTGCTCACCACCGTGCCGGCTCTGGTCCAGCGCACGCCGCCCAGGGCGGCGGTCCAGGGGGCGAGCTATTCGGCGCGGACGGGGAACGCCGTCGACATGGCCGAGGTCGAGGCCTACTTCGCGGTCAACGGCTACAGCCGCGCCTCGACGGTCTCGGAGAAGGGCGAGTTCGCCATCCGGGGCGGGGTGATCGACGTGTTCCCGCCGGGGGCCGAGGAGCCGGTGCGGCTGGACCTGTTCGGCGACATCCTGGAATCCATCCGGGCCTTCGATCCCGAGACCCAGCGTTCGACGCGCCAGTTGTCCGAAATCTCGCTGCTGCCGGTCAGCGAGGCGCTGGTGGACAAGGCCGCGATCAGCCGCTTCCGCACCGGCTATCTGGAGGCGTTCGGCGCGCCGGGGGACGACCCGCTCTACGCCGCCATCTCGGAGGGCGGCCGGCGCGCCGGGATGGAGCACTACCTGCCGCTGTTCTATCCCGAGCTGGCGACGCTGTTCGACTACCTCCCGGCGGATTCGGCCATCGTCCTGGATCATCTGGCGCGTGACGCCCGCGACGAGCGCCTGGCCATGGTGACCGACGCCTACGAGGCCCGCGCCAGCGCCGAGCGGCGGGTCCACTACCACCCGCTGGAGCCCACGCGGCTCTACCTCGACGCCGCGGAATGGGACGAACAGCTTCACACCCGGCCGACCCGGCGGTTCTCGGCGTTCAACGAAGCCGAGGGCGAGGCGGTCATCGACATGGGCGCGCGGGCGGGGCGCAACTTCTCGGCCGAGCGCAAGCTGGATAGCGTCAACCTGTTCGAGGCGACGGTCGATCACGCCAAGAAGCTGTCCGCCGACGGCAAGCGCGTGCTGTTCGCGTCGTGGTCCGAGGGCTCGTCCGACCGCCTGGGCCACATGCTGGCCGATCACGGCCAGGGGAACCTGCCGCTCGCGCCCTATTGGGATGCGGCGAAGGCGGCCGATCCGAAGAGGCCCCAGCGCGTGGTCCTGCCGCTGGACGCCGGGTTCGAGACCGACTCGCTGGCGGTCATTTCCGAGACCGACATCCTGGGCGACCGGCTGGCTCGGCCCCGCAAACGCCGCCGGGCCTCGAACTTCCTGGCCGAGGCGTCGGCGCTGACGCCCGGGGACCTCGTGGTCCATATCGACCACGGGATCGGCCGGTACCTGGGCCTCAAGACCCTGGACGTTCAGGGCGCGCCGCACGACACGCTGGAATTGCAGTACGGCGGGGAGGCCAAACTTTACCTGCCGGTCGAGAACATCGACCTCCTGACCCGCTACGGCGCCGACGGCGAGGGCGTGCAGCTCGACCGCCTGGGCGGCGCGGCCTGGCAAGGGCGAAAGGCCCGCGCCAAGGAGCGCCTGCGCGAGATGGCCGACGGCCTGATCCGCATCGCGGCCGAGCGGGCGATGAAGTCCACCGACGCGGTCGATCCGCCCCAGGGCCTGTTCGACGAGTTCTGCGCCCGCTTCCCGTACGAGGAGACCGACGACCAGCTCCACGCGATCGGCGACGTGCTGGAGGACCTGGCGGCCGGGCGGCCGATGGACCGGCTGATCTGCGGCGACGTGGGCTTCGGCAAGACCGAAGTGGCGCTGCGCGCCGCCTTCGTCGTGGCCATGAGCGGCCAGCAGGTGGCGATCGTGGCGCCCACGACCCTGCTGGCGCGGCAGCACTACAAGACGTTCTCCGAGCGGTTCGAGGGCTGGCCGGTGCGCGTGCGTCGCCTGTCGCGCCTGGTCCCGGCCAAGGAGCAGGCCGAGACGCGCGACGGGCTGGCCAAGGGCGAGGTGGAGATCGTGGTGGGCACCCATGCGGTGCTCTCGAAGCAGGTCAGCTTCAAGAACCTGGGCCTCGTCATCGTGGACGAGGAGCAGCACTTCGGCGTGAAGCACAAGGAGACGCTCAAGGCGCTGCGCGCCGACGTGCACATGCTGACGCTGACGGCGACGCCGATCCCGCGGACGCTGCAGATGTCGCTGAGCGGCATCCGGGAGATGTCGATCATCGCCACGCCGCCGGTCGACCGGCTGGCGGTACGCACCTACATCACGCCGTGGGATCCCGTGGTCGTCCGCGAGGCGCTGCTGCGCGAGAAGTACCGGGGCGGCCAGGCCTATTTCGTGGCGCCGCGCATCGGAGACCTGCCCGAGCTTGAGCGCTTCCTGCGCGAGCAGGTCCCCGAGGTGAAGTTCGTGGTGGGCCACGGCCAGATGGCGCCCACCCAGCTCGAGGAGGTGATGACCGCCTTCTACGACGGCCAGTACGACGTGCTGCTGTCGACCACGATCGTGGAGAGCGGGCTGGATATCCCGACGGCCAACACCATGATCATCCACCGGGCCGACATGTTCGGCTTGGCCCAGATGTACCAGCTCCGCGGGCGCGTGGGGCGGTCGAAGGCGCGGGCGTACGCCTACCTGACCACGCCGGCCGAGCGGCAGATCACGCTTTCCGCAGAAAAGCGCCTGAAGGTGCTGCAATCCCTGGATAATCTGGGCGCGGGCTTCCAACTCGCCAGCCACGACCTGGATATCCGCGGCGGCGGCAATCTGCTGGGCGACGAGCAGTCGGGACACATCCGCGAGATCGGCGTCGAGCTGTACCAGCAGATGCTGGAGGACGCGGTGGCCGAGCTGAAGGCCCGCGGCGGACCGGACGAGGCGGTCGCCGACCGCGGATGGTCGCCGCAGATCAACACGGGCGCGGCGGTCCTGATCCCCGACGCCTATGTGCCCGACCTGAACGTGCGCCTGGCGCTCTACCGTCGCATCTCCGACGCCGAGAAGGCTCAGGATCGCGAGGCGCTGGCGGCCGAGCTGATCGACCGCTTCGGGCCGCTGCCGCCCGAAGCCGACCAGCTTCTCAAGGTGGTGGCCATCAAGGGTCTGTGCCGTGAGGCCAACGTCGCCAAGATCGACGTGGGCCCCAAGGGCGCCGTCGTGACGTTCCGGAACGACACGTTCAGGAACCCGGGCGGCCTGGTGGGGTTCGTGGCGAAGAACCCCGTCGCGTGGCGGCTCCGCCCCGACCATAAGGTTGTCGTAAAGGGGGAGTGGGATACGCCCAAGCAGCGGCTCGACGCCGCCGAGAAGGTGTTGTCCGAACTGGCGAAGCTGGCCGCCTGAGCGCCGGCACGAGGAGTCTCCCATGCGCCGTATCATCCCGATGCCGGCTACCCCGATGCTGGCCGCCCCCGTCCTGGCGTTCCTCCTGAGCGGCGCGGCCGCTCCGGCGATGGCCCAGAGCACCGACGCGGCCGATGTGCGCTGCCTGATGGTGCTTCAGGTGGTCGGCAACGATCCGAAGCAGGCCGAGCAGGCCGCCAGGGGCGTCTATTTTTACCTGGGGCGCCTGACCTCGCGGGGGCCGGTGTCCCGCGTCGAGGGGCTCATCAAGGCGGAAGCCGCGAAGCTGCCGCCGCAACAGGCCCAGGCCGAATTGCAGCGTTGCGGCGCCGAGTTGAACAACCGCACCCAGGAGCTGCGGCCCCGCCGCGGCGCCCGTCAAGAAGTAGGCCGCGCTCAGCTCGCGATGCGTGACTGGGCCATCGCGGCCGCCTGTTCGAGGGCGTAGCCGACGCCGTCGGGCGAGGTGACCTCGGCGACGCCCAGGTCGAATTCGACGACGAAGGGCGTGGCGCCCGAGCCCGCCTCGAAGGCAGTGCAGCCGATGACGGCGGCGATCCGCTCGCCGGCGGCGCGCGCGGCGTGGAAGGAGGTCGCGGGCAGGGCCAGGGCGAACACCTCGGGCGCCAGGCGGGCCGCCGTATCCTCGACGCGGACGAGGCGGCCGATCATCGAGCCGATCTGGGGAATGGCGCGCGCCACCCATCCGCCCGACCGGGGCGCGTGGAGGTCGGCCTTCTCGGCCACCTTGAGCATGCAGACGCTGAGCGGCCGGTTGCGCGCCCTCGCGCTGCGGGCCAGGCGCATGAGGTGGGCGGCGAAGAGATCGCGGGTGAAGAGACCGGTCGCCGCGTCCATCAGCCCCGAATGGCGCGCCTGCTCCAGGGCGGCGCGCACCGACTTCTGCCGTCGATAGGCGCGCGCCAGTTCGACGACACGCAGGGCGGTTTCCGATTCCGGGGTCTCGGGCGAGGCCACGTCGGAAATCCCCCGATGGTACGCCTCGGCCGCCGTGACCGCCGACTGGGCCCGCATGTAGAGCAGGGCGGGCGTGTGATAGAGGCGGGTGTTGCGGCGCAGCCCGGCGGCGATCGAGAGCGCTTCGTGCGGATTGTCGGCGGCCCACAGCACGACGGCGTCGAAGGGCCTCTCGTGCAGATAGTCGAAGGCGGTGAAGGCGGTGAAGGCCCCGACCACCTCGGCGCCGTGCCGGGCCAGCGCGTTCGAGAGCGCCAGGAACTGTGGCGCCGGCTCGCCGATGGCCAGGACGCGGAAGGGCGCGGGATCGTCGGCCGGCGCATCGAAGGCATGGCCGCGCTCGGCGAAGGTCTCGACCCGGATCTCGAGTTCCTCTTCCGAGACGGCGGTGCGGACCAGGGTCTCCAGCCGCATGGCCGCCTGGGCGGGGTGCAGCGGCCCGGCGAGGGTCAGGTCGAATCCCCCGCCGGCGCGGAGCGGTTCCGGGAGGTGGTCGGAGAGCTGGTCAGGGCGCAGCGCGTCGGGCGCGCTCATCGCCAGGACCGGAAGCCGACGGGGGGCGCAGGCCGCCCGCAGGCGTCCGGCGACGCCGCCGGCGGGATCGTCGAGCCCGGAGAGGTCGACGATGGCGGCCTGGATCTGGAGATCGGCCAGGGCCACGAGCGCCGCGGCCTCCGTGCGGGCGGTCACCGTGCGCCATCCCAGACGGTCGAGCCCCTCGGCGAGCGGCCCGGCCGTGGAATCGTCACGGGCGACGATCAGCACTCGCGCCTGGACCCCTGCCGTCATATCCCCATCCCAATCGCACCCCGTCTGTCCTAAGCACGGAATCGCGCGGGGTCGGAAGGTTGTCCCATAACTCCGGGCAGGTTGCGGAAGCGTTTCGTTGTCGCAGCCGTGGCGGAGCGGCTGCGGCCGTCGGGAAGAGATCGAAGGGAGAGCGACGTTGGGCGCGGATCTGAAGGGCAAGGTGGCGGTCATCACGGGCGCGAGCGGAGGCCTGGGCGCCCATTTCGCGCGGCTGCTGGCGCAGAACGGCGCTGCGGTGGCGATCACTGCGCGCCGGGTGGACAAGATCCAGACGCTGGCGGACGAGATCAACGCCTCGGGCGGTCGCGCCGTGGCCTACGGCCTGGACGTCGCCGACGCGCATGCGATCGCCCCCGCGCTGGACCGCGCCCAGTCGGACCTGGGTGGTCTGGACATCCTGGTCAACAACGCGGGCGTCGGCGGGGAGGGGCTGGCGCTCGACATCTCCGTCGAGGATTTCGACAACACCTTCGGCGTCAATGTGCGCGGGACCTTCTTCGCCGCCCGCGAGGCGGCGCGGCGCATGATCGCCGCCGGGGTGGAGGGCCGCATCCTGAACATCGCCTCGATCGCGAGCCATACGGTGCTGCCGGGCCTCTCGGCCTACTGCGGCTCGAAGGCGTCGGTGGCGATGCTGACGCGCAGCCTGGCGCGGGAATGGGCGCGGCGGGGCCTGGCGGTGAACGCGCTCTGCCCCGGCTACATCGAGACCGCGATCAACGACGCGTGGTGGCCGACCGAGGGGGGGCAGAAGCAGCTCAAAGGGTTTCCCCGCCGGCGGCTCATGGACGCCTCGGACCTGGATGCGGCCTTCCTGATGCTGGTGGGGCCCGCCGCCGCGGCGATCACCGGCAGCATCATCACCGTGGACGACGGCCAGTCGCTGCCCGGCGGCGGCTGAGCGGTTGGCTGACGAAGCGGAAACGCGCCTAGATCGACTCCGCCAAACAGGGAGAGACGCATGGGCCAGGGACCGCTGTCGGGTCTGAAGATCGTGGAGTTCGCGGGGATCGGCCCGGGGCCGTTCTGCGGCATGCTGCTCTCGGACCTGGGCGCCGACGTCGTGCGGATCGACCGCAAAGGGCAAGGCCGGGGCGCGCCCAGCGACGTGACCAGCCGCGGCCGCCGCTCGGTGGCGCTGGACCTCAAGACGCCCGAGGCGGTGGAGACCTGCCTCAAGCTGATGGAGAGGGCCGACGCCATCATCGAGGGCTTCCGCCCCGGCGTGATGGAGCGCCTGGGCCTCGGGCCGGATCTCGCGCTGAAGCGCAACCCGAATCTGGTCTACGGCCGCATGACCGGCTGGGGCCAGACGGGCCCCTACGCCCAGGCGGCGGGCCACGACATGAACTACATCGCCATCACCGGCGCGCTGCACGCCATCGGCACCCAGGACAAGCCGGTCCCGCCGCTGAACCTGGTGGGCGACTTCGGGGGCGGCGCGCTCTATCTGGCCTTCGGCGTCCTGGCCGGGGTGATCCAGGCGCGCGAGACCGGCCGGGGCCAGGTGGTGGACTGCGCCATGAGCGACGGCGCCGCCTCGCTGATGGCCATGTTCTACGGCTTCAAGGGCGCCGGCGGGTGGAAGGAGGAGCGACGCTCGAACCTGCTCGATGGCGGCGCGCACTTCTACGACACCTATCAGTGCAGCGACGGCAAGTGGGTCTCGATCGGTTCGATCGAGCCGCAGTTCTACGCCCTGCTGCTGGAGAAGACCGGCATCGACGATCCGGACTTCCAGCGCCAGCACGACCGTACGATGTGGCCGGCTCTGCGCGAGAAGCTGGCCGCGGTGATCGCCCGGAAGACGCGCGACGAATGGACCGAGATCATGGGCGGCACCGACGTCTGCTTCGCGCCCGTGCTGGACCTGGACGAAGCGCCGAAGCACCCGCACAACGCGGCCCGCCAGACGTTCGTCGAGATCGCCGGGGTGGTGCAGCCGGCGCCCGCGCCACGGTTCTCGGCCACGCCCGGGGCCATCCAGGGCCCGCCGCCGGCCATCGGCGCGCACGACCGCGAGGCGCTGACCGACTGGGGCTTCAGCGACGCCGACATCGGCGCGCTCAAGTCGGCGGGCGCCCTGGCCTGAGGCTGGGCCAAGGCGGTCCCTTACCTGAAAGGCGTGTTCAGGCGCGGTTCAGCCGCTCACGCCCAGATTGATCCCCGGATCGGTCACCGCGCTCTCCCGTCCCTCGAAGCGGCGGCCGGCCCGGATGGAAAGACACGCCCATCGGCGGCGCGTCGCCTGCTTAACCCTGGCGGCGCGCCGTTATGGCGATCCCGAACCCACAACCCTTGCTTCAGACCGAGTCGGCGGCCAAGTTCCGCGCGCATGAGACTGCCCGAGCCGATCCGCCGCCTTCGGGCGCGCGACTTCGACCCCCTCATGGCGGTCCGCCTCAGCCTCACCGTGCTGGGCAAGTCGTTGACGCGCCTCTGGGGTCGGGACGTGATGCTGTACAATGGCGGCGTCTCGTTCTTCGTGATGCTGGCCATCTTTCCGGCGCTGGCCATCGCCATCGGCCTCTACGGCGTGCTGGCCGATCCGGCCGCCATGGCGCGGCAGGCCGAGACCATGGCGCGGGTCATGCCCGACGCCGCCCGTCTGATCTTCGAGAGCGAACTGGTGCGGCTGGCCAGCGCCCCGACCGCCGCCATATCGACCCAGAGCGGCCTGGCCCTGGTGATCGGCGGCTATGCGGCCCACCGCGGCTTCAAGGCGCTGCTGGCGGGCTTGTCGTTCATCCACGATGAACACGATCCCCGGGGCTTCGTGGGATTCAACCTGCTGGCCCTGGCGGTGCTCATCGCGGCCATGGCGGCGCTGGGCGTCCTGTCGACGGTTTTCTTCACGTTCCGGATCCTGGGCGAGACCCTGGACCTGCGCCCCCTGCGCGGGGCGCCCTGGCTCTACAGCGAATGGACCTGGGCCAGCGTGGGCATGACGCTGGGCATGGCGCTGATCTACCGATGGGCCATGTCCCGCGAACCCGTCGCCTGGCGGGCGTCCCTGGTGGGCGGGGCGGCGGCGGCCGGGCTCTGCATCTTCGCCTCGTGGGGCCTGGGGGTCTATGTGGAGCAGATCGTCCAGCTCGGCGCGACCTATGGCTCGGTCGCCACGGTGGTGGTGTTCCTGATCTGGCTGTCTTGGAATGTGAACGCGGTCTTCTTCGGCGGTGCGCTGGCCACCGAGATCGAGATCGCCGCCCATAGCCGGCGAACGCCGGTCTCGACCCGGGTCTAGGCCGGCCGGCCGACCAGGACGAAGGTCAGCTCGCCGTCCGGGCCCTCCGAGCGCTCGGCCACCTCGACGCCGGCTTCGGCGGCGAAGTGGGGCACGTCGATCCGGGCCAGCGGGTCGTCGGCGAGCAGGCGGACCCTGACTCCCGGCGCGGCGGCTTCCAGCGCGCGCCGGAGCCGAAGCGTCGGGACCGGGCAGCGGTGGCCGCGCGCGTCGACCAGGATCTCGTCCGTCGTCATGGACGAGGCAGATACACCAGCCGGGGCGGGAACAAAAACGCCGCCCCGGAGATTGAGCAAGAGGGCGCATGAAGGACACCTTCACCTCAGACGTGCCGGCGCGGCTCGATCGCCTGCCGTTCGGCCGCTTCCACTGGCTGGTCATCGCCGCGCTGGGGATCACCTGGATCCTGGACGGCCTGGAGGTGACGCTGGTCGGCGCCCTCGCGCCCGCGATCCAGGGCCCCGACGGCCTGAACCTGACCGCAACCCAGATCGGGCTGACCGGCAGCGCCTACATCCTGGGCGCGGTTCTGGGGGCGGTGTTCTTCGGCCGGCTGACCGACCGGTTCGGCCGCAAGCGGCTCTTCACGATCACGGTGGCGGTCTATCTGCTGGCGACGGTGGCGACCGGTTTCGCCTGGGACTTCTGGTCGTTCGTCCTGTTCCGGTTCCTGACCGGGGCGGGGATCGGCGGGGAGTACGGCGCCATCAATTCGGCGATCGACGAGCTGATCCCGGCGCGACACCGCGGGCGCGTGGCCCTCGCGATCAACGGCAGCTTCTGGGTGGGGGCCGCGCTGGGCGCGCTGGGCTCTCTGGTGGTGCTGGACCCGGCCCGGGTCGATCCGGCGCTGGGCTGGCGGCTGGCTTTCGTCATCGGCGGGGCGATGGGGCTGATCGTGCTCTATATCCGTCGCTACATCCCGGAGAGCCCGCGCTGGCTGCTGACCCACGGTCGGCCCGAGGAGGCCGAGGTCATCGTCGCGGGCGTCGAGCATCGCGCCGGTCTGTCGCCTGGCGACGGCGGACCGCTGCGCCGCATCCGCTACGTTCGCCGTGGCCACACCAGCTGGCTGGAGGTCGCGACCACCCTGTTCCGGCGCCATCCCCGCCGGCTCGGGCTGGGCCTCGTGCTGATGGCCACGCAGGCGTTCTGCTACAACGCCATCTTCTTCACCTATGCGCTGGTCCTGACCAAGTTCTACGGCGTGGCGACCGAGAACGTCGGGTGGTTCATCCTGCCGTTCGCGGCGGGCAATGTGGCCGGGCCGCTGATCCTGGGGCCTCTGTTCGACAGCATCGGCCGCAAGCCGATGATCTCGGGCACCTACGCCGTCGCGGGCGCCCTGTTGTGCGGCGTGGGCTGGATGTTCGCGCAGGGCTGGCTCACGGCCGAGACCCAGACCGCCGCGTGGATGGTGATCTTCTTCTTCGCCTCGGCCGGGGCCAGCGCGGCCTATCTGACGGTGGGCGAGCTGTTCCCCATCGAGACCCGGGCCATCACCATCTCCCTCTTCTACGCCGCCGGCACCCTGCTGGGCGGCGTTGCGGGACCGGCGCTGTTCGGCGCGCTCATCGACAGTGGCGAGCGTGTCCAGATCTTCTACGGCTATCTGCTCGGCGGAAGCCTCATGCTCGTGGCCGCGGTCGTCGAGCTGTGGTTGGGCGTGGCGGCCGAGCGCAAATCGCTCGAGGATGTGGCCACGCCGCTTTCGGCCGTGCCCGACGAGGACGCCCCATAGACACGCCCGAGCCCCAGGTCGTCGCCGTCAGCCGCAAGGCCGGGCACGGCGTCGACAAGCCGAACCAGCTCGTCATCCGGCTGGCGGAGGGGCATGGCGTCGAGGGCGACGCTCACCACGGCGTCACGGTGAAGCACCGCAGCCGCGTGCGCGCCAACCCGGACCAGCCGAACCTGCGGCAGGTGCACCTGATCCACGAGGAGCTGTTCGCCGAACTGGCGGGGCAGGGGTTCGCCATCTCGCCGGGACTCATGGGCGAGAACGTCACCACGCGCGGCGTAGACCTGCTGGGGCTGTCCCGGGGGGCGCGCCTGCGCCTCGGAGAGTCGGCGGTCGTGATGGTCACGGGCCTGCGCAATCCGTGCCTTCAGCTCGAAGCCCTCGCGCCCGGGCTGATGAGGGCGTGCCTCGACCGCGGCCCCGACGGCGAGCCCGTGCGGAAAGCCGGGATCATGGCGGTCGTGGTCCGGGGCGGGGAGGTGAGGGCGGGCGACCCCATCGTGGTAGAGCCGCCCGAAGGGCCTGCCGAGCCCCTTCGTCCCGTCTAACCCCGGAGGGCGGTCAGCGCGCCAGGTGAAGCGCGGCGATCTGGCCCGCGATGCTCTGGAACACGGCGGTCAGCGTCGAGGAGCTCTTCACGTCGTAGTAGTAGTCGCGGTTGGTCGCGCAACTCTTCAACAGTTCGCTGTCGCCCGTGTTGACCTCGACCCGGATCGTATAGATCTCGATATCCTTGGCCTTGATGTTGTCGCACAGCTTCGACAGCCGCGAATCCAGGGCCGCGGTGCGCTGGCTCGTGGAGGCGCCCTGTTCCAGCGGCGCGCCGTTGGCCTTCAGCACCCGGCGTTGCCAGATGTAGCCGGTCGCCGCGTAGGTGCCGTCGTTCGGCGTGTCCCGCTGGGCGATCGTGTTCTCGCCGTCGGTCATCAGCACGATGATCTTCTTGTGCTTGGCCGTGCCGTACGGGACGCCGTCGCCGAACGGCGCATGTGACAGCAGGGTGTTCCAACCCCACATCAGCCCGATCGGGATATTGGTGTTGCCATCGGCGTCCAGGTTGCCGATGGCCGTCCGAAGGCCGGAGAAGTCGGTCGTCAGGCGCATGATCGGCGACACGCCGCAGCCGCGGTTCGGGCCGAAGGTGGTGCTCATCGAACCCTTCTTCGAGTTCCCGTACTTGGTGACGCTGCCCTGGCGCACCCGCCAGTTCACGCTCGTGGTGCCGTCGCTCAGATAGTCGTTCTGGTAGCTGGCGCCGTAGCCCGTCGTCTTCACGTCGGGTTCGTCCACGGCGAAATGGATCGTATAGAGCGTCGCGGGGTTCGACACCTTGGGTTCGTTGTCCTGGATGTCGTAGGGCGCCTGGCGCATCTCCAGGCAGCCCCGCCAGCTCGTCCCGACGGTGCTGAAGAGGGCGAAGCGGTTGGCGAACTGCGTGCCCGTGGCCGTCGTGAAGATCTCGTTGTTGATCGGCGAAACGCCGTTCTGGTCGATCCAGGTGGCGTTCCGGTAGGTCGAGCCGTCGACGCGCACCGTGTTGGCGAAGGGTACGAGCGAGATCTTGACCGAATTGGGCTCGACCGCCTTCTTCGCCGCGTCCTCCATCTTGGTGACGAAGGCCCTGGCGGCGTTCTTCATGTCCCGCAGCTTGGTGCCTTCCTCCATCGACCCCGTGGTGTCGAGGACGAGGGCCACCTCGATCTTGCTGGAGGCGCGGACGACTTCCGCCGCCGCGCCCACGGTCATGGCGCCGCCCGTGACCAGGCCCGCGACAAAGGGGGTGACCCGCAGTTCGGCCGTCGCGACCACCCGCCCGTTCTCGGCGAAGGTGAAGTTGGACGCCGCCAGCGCGAAGTCGCTGCTGACGCGGAGGTTCTGGGCCAGATAGCGGTCGCCGTGGGTCTTCAGCTCGCTGTCCGTGGTGGCGTTCGTGCGCGCCGCGGCGAGCGCGGCGGCGTCCAGGGCGTCCTGAAGCTGCGACTTGGCGCTCGTCACCCGGGCGAGATCCATCGCGCCCAACCCGGCCACGCAGATGGGAGCCATGGCGAGCGCCGCCACGACCGCCACATTGCCCTGGTTGTCGAGCGGACGGACCAGCCGGCGTAGAGCGGCGAGCCGAAACCTGTGCATTCGCATCACCCTGTCGGACACAAGCAGACGTGCGGACACTGGTAGCCACGGACACCTAATCGGCCATTAGCCTGAGCCGTTAATCGCGCTTAACCGCTTTTCAACGCGAGTTGTTTGCCTCGCGGCGTCTATCTGGCCGCATGCCTTCGCGCCTCCGAACCTTCGCGATGTTCCGCCGGGACCAATCCGGCGCGACGGCGGTCGAGTTCGCGTTCGTGGCGCCGGTGCTGATCTTCGCGCTCTTCTCGCTGATCGAGATCGGCATGCTGGGCATGATGGTCAGCGGCGTGGACAGCGCGGTCTTCGAGGCGTCGCGGCGCATCCGCACCGGCCGCGACGACGCCGCCAATTCGAGCGCGGCCTTCAAGGACCAGATCTGCGCGCGGCTCGGGGGCGATATCGGGCGGTGCCGCGAGCGTCTGACCACCAGCGTCCAGCGCTTCAACCGGTTCGCCGACGCCAATGCGGTCGCGACGCAGCAGCCGGACGACTCGTTCAACAAGGGCGCCGCGGGCGACATCATCATCGTGAAGGCCAACTACCGCTGGCCGCTGATGACCCCGTTTCTGGCGACCGGCAACGGACGCACGGGACCGCTCGAGGTCACCATAGCCTCGCGGGCCGCCTTCAAGAACGAGCCGTTCGAATGATCCGCTTCGTCCGTCGGGCCGCAAAGGAGGAGCGGGGCGCGGCTGCGGTCGAATTCGCGCTGATCTTCCCCATCATCTTCGCGCTGAACATCGCGGCGGCCGAGGCGCTGCAGGTCTATCAGGTGCAGCGCAACGTGGCCCACATCGCCGCGGTCATGGCCGATATCACCGCCCAGGCGCGGACGATCACCGACGGCGAGTTGCAGGACGTCCTTCAGGCCAGCACGTCGATTATCCACCCGTTCCCCACCGCCAGCCTCCAGCAGCGGGTGGCGAGCCTCAGCGCGAACAGCAGCGGCAGCGTCTCGGTCGACTGGACGGCGCGCCGCGACTACGGCTCGTCCGCCGCGCCCACGATTCCCTCGGGCTATCTGGCCGCCAACGAGAGCGTGATCGTGACCGACGTCATCTACGACTATCGCCCGACCTTCGGCCTGTTCCTTCCCGAAACCATCCGCTTCTCGCGCCGCGCCTACTCCCGGCCGCGCCTGTCGGTGAAAGTCGAACGGATATCGGATTGATCGACGGGTCGGTGGAGCCCGCCGCAAAGGCCTGATAGAAGGCCGCCTCCCGGATGGGTGGCCGAGTGGTTTAAGGCAGCGGTCTTGAAAACCGCCGTGGGTGGAAGCTCACCGTGGGTTCGAATCCCACCCCATCCGCCAAAGGTTCTTCAGGACGTACGAGGGCTCGAAAATCGGCGTTCCGGCGCCCGGCCTCCTGTCCCGTCTCTGGGCATACGCGCGAAGGACACGGGCCTGTCGGCTCGTCGAACCGCGGCGTCTTACCGGGCTGCCACGGCCTCTACGCCCGATAGATGGGGGCTGCGCCGGGCGCGCCGGTCATGCCGCCGTCGACCACGACCTCGGCGCCGAACATGAAGGACGAGGCGTCCGAAGCCAGGAACACGACGACTTCGGCCATCTCCTCCGGTTGCGCCCAGCGGCCGATCGGCGTGCTGGCGGCCACCCGTTCGCGAAGCGCCGACAGTTGTGCGGGATCGCTGCGCGTGCGGCCGAAGATCGACGTCTCGGTGGGGCCCGGCGCGATGGCGTTGACGCGCACGTTCTGGGTCCGCAGGTCCGCCGAGAAACTGCGCGCGAAGGCCCTGACCGCGGCCTTGGACCCGCTGTAGGCCGAGGTGTTGGGCGAGCCGTGGTAGGGCGAGATCGAGCTGTTCAGGACGATGGAGCCGCCCGAGCGCATGATCGGCGCGATCTTCTGGACCAGGAAGAACAGGCCCTTCACGTTGGTGTCGAAGATCTGGTCGAAATGCGCCTCGGTGGCGGTCTGGACCGAGGCCGACCCGCCCACACCGGCGTTGACGAACGCCACGTCGAGCCCGCCGTGCGCCGCCTGGATGCGGGCGACCAGCCGGTCGGAGTCCGCAAGGCTGGCCTGGTCGGACGGGATCGCCAGCACGTCGGACCCCAGTTCCTGCCGGACCGCCTCCAGCGTCGCGGGATCCCGTCCCGTCACGACGACCTTGGCGCCCTCGCGGACGAAGGCGTGGGCCGTGGCCAGGCCGATTCCGCTGTTGCCGCCCGTGATCAGGGCGACCTTGCCCGCCAGCTTTCCCATGAAACGCATCTCCTCGCCCAGACGGGGCTCCAAAACTCCGACCGGTATACCCGAAACGCCGCAACGCGCGCGTCCTTGTCACGGCGCGGCGATCGCCGCCTTCAGCAGCCTCTCCAGCCAGTCGGCGAACACCTGCACGCGGCGGGACAGGTGCTGACGGTGCGGATAGAGGAGGGTGATGGGGAGCGGCTCGGCGCAGTGCTCGGGCATCACCTCGACGAGGTCGCCCGCGGCGAGGACGTCGCGCACGTCGTAGGCCGGGATCTGGATCAGGCCGAGTCCGGCCAGGCAGCAGGCGATGTAGGCCTCGGCGCTGTTGACGATCACCCGCCCACGCATGTCCAGGGTGCGGGTCTCGCCGTCCTCGATCCACTCCCAGGGCTCGATCCGTCCCGTCGAGGGCGATGCGTAGTTGACCGCGAGATGCCGCGGCAGGTCCAGGGGCGAGGCCGGAACGCCGTGTCGGGCCAGGTAGGCTGGGCTGGCCACATTGACGAGCGCAAGGCGGCCGATCGGTCGGGCGATCAGTCCTGAATCGCTGAGCGGCCCGACGCGCAGGACGCAGTCCACGCGTTCCTCCACGAGGTCGACCGCGCGGTCGGTGACGCCCAGCGCGACGTCGATATCCGGGTATTCGTCCAGGAACGCCGGCAGCGCCGGGGCGACGACCAGGCGGCCGATGCGGCCGGGGACATCGACCCGCAGCCGGCCCGAGGGTTTCGCGCCGCGGGGCCGGAACAGGTCTTCGGTCTCCTCGACGTCGGCGATCACACGAAGGCAGCGCTCGTAGAACGCCGCGCCGTCCTGGGTGGGTGAGATCTTGCGCGTCGTGCGGTGGAGAAGCCGCGCGCCCACCCGCGCCTCCAGGCTCGCCACCGCGGCCGACACCGAGGAGCGCGGCATTCCCAGTGTGTCGGCCGCGCGCGTGAAGCTGGCGCATTCGACGACGCGGGCGAAGATGCGGAAGAGGTCGATACGGTCCAAGCGCGGCGCCCTGTTTGTTCGATATCTCTGACCAATGATGTCAAACTGGCGCGCTCTATCTCCAGAATCCAGACTGTAAGTTGGGCTCAGGAACGGCCGCGCCGCGCGGCCTGACAGGCTCACGGAGATTCGACATGGCCGATCACGGCATCAAGGGAAAGACGGCCATCATCGCGGGTGGCGGCAAGAACCTCGGCGGCCTGATCGCCCGGGACCTCGCCGAACACGGGGCGAAGGCGATCGCGATCCACTACAACAGCGCGGCCGCCCGGGCCGACGCCGAGGCGACCGTCGCGGCCGTGAAGGCCGCCGGCGCGGAAGCCGTTGCGTTCCAGGCCGACCTGACCGGCGCGGCCGCCATGGAGACGCTGTTCCGTGACGCCGTCGCGGCGATCGGCCGGCCGGACATCGCCATCAACACCGTCGGCAAGGTGCTGAAGAAGCCGATCCTCGACATCTCGGAAGCCGAGTACGACGAGATGAGCGCGGTCAACGCCAAGAGCGCCTTCTTCTTCCTCAAGGAGGCGGGCCGGCATGTGGCGGACAACGGCAAGATCTGTACGCTCGTCACCTCGCTGCTGGGCGCCTTCACACCGTTCTACGCGAGCTATGCGGGGACCAAGGCGCCGGTGGAGCACTTCACCCGGGCCGCCGCCAAGGAGTTCGGCGGGCGGGGGATCTCGGTGACCGCCATCGGCCCCGGCCCGATGGACACGCCGTTCTTCTACGGCCAGGAGGAGCCCGAGGCGCAGGCCTACCACAAGTCCGCCGCGGCCTTGTCGGGGCTCTCGAAGACCGGCCTGACCGACATCGAGGACATCGTGCCCCACATCCGCTTCCTGGTCTCGGAAGGGTGGTGGATGACCGGCCAGACGATCCTGGTGAACGGCGGCTACACCACGAAATAGGCCCCATGCGCAGCCCGACCGCGACGCCTGCGGGCGGGCTGCGCGCCTTTGCGCCGGCAACGCCTGGTTAACCCTGTTTCAAGGTTAGGCGCCCACCTTCGACCGACGAGTCGGAGGCAAGCATGATCCTGAGTCCGAGGGCGGCGACGCCTATGCGTCTGGCGGTGATCCTGGCGGCCGGCGCCTCGCTGGCGGCCTGCGCCAGCGTGCAGCCGCGCTATCCCAGCCAGGCGGGGGCCGGAAAGCCGGGCCCGGTCGCGGGCGCAGGCGCCCGCAAGGTGGGGCAGCCCTATCAGGTGAACGGCATCTGGTACGTGCCGCGCGAACAGCCCGACTACGACCAGCGTGGCATGGCCTCGTGGTACGGCCGGCAGTTCCACCTGAAGTCCACCGCCAACGGCGAGATCTTCGACATGAACGCCGTGTCGGCCGCCCACACGACGTTGCCGCTGCCTTCGATGGTGGAGGTGACGAACCTCGACAACGGCCGCAAGCTGACGGTGCGGGTGAACGATCGCGGTCCCTTCCACGACAACCGGATCATCGACCTGTCCCAGGAAGCGGCGATCCAGCTCGGCTTCCATCGCGAGGGCCTGGCGAACGTGCGGGTGCGATACCTCGGCCCCGCGCCGCTCACCGGTCGCACCGAAGGCGTCCGGGTGGCCAGCGCCGCGCCCTATGCGGCCGCTTCCCAGGTCGCTTCCCAGGCTGCGACCTCGCCCCCCGCCCAGACCTATCGTCCCCCGGCGCGTGAAGTCGTCACCGAGACGGCGCTGCCGCCGGTGACCGGCGCGGCGATCTCGGACGCGCCGATCCCGCCTGCGATCCCCTCATCGACCCCGCCCGCGGCGTATCAGGCCTACGCCGCCGCGCCGGCCGTTCCGGCGTCGCCGTCCGCCCTGCGGATTCAGGCCGGGGCCTTCTCGAATCCGGCCAACGCCCAGAGGGCCGTCGACCAGCTCTCCACCGCGGGCAGCGCGTCGATCGAGCCTCTGCAACTGGACGGCAGGACCCTGTATCGCGTGGTGCTGCCGGCGCCCGCCGACGAGGCGGCGGCCTACGCCCTGCGCGACCGCGTGGCCGAGATCGGATTCACCGAGGCGCGCGTCGTGCGCATGTTCTAGGCGCCGCTGGACTTCCGCGCCGAACCGGCCAATTTGGTCGGCGTGACGCGCGGCCGGTTCATCACCTTCGAAGGCGGGGAGGGGGCGGGGAAATCCACCCAGCTCCGCCGACTGGCCGCCCGCCTAGAGGGTCAGGGACGCGAGGTGGTGGCTACGCGCGAACCCGGCGGTTCGCCGGGCGCCGAGAGCATCCGGGATCTGGTGCTGCGCGGATCCGCCGACCGGTGGAGCCCGGTCACCGAGACGCTGCTGATGTACGCGGCGCGGCGGGACCACATCGAGCGGGTGATCCGTCCGGCGCTGGCGCGGGGGGCCTGGGTGATCTGCGATCGGTTCGCCGACTCCACGCGGGCCTACCAGGGGGCGGCGGGCGGCACGGACCCGGGCCTGATCTCGGCGCTGGAATCCTTCATCGTGGAGGATACCCGGCCGGACCTCACCCTCATGTTCGACCTGCCGGCCGAGGTGGGGCTGGCGCGGGCGGAGGCGCGGGCGGGCTCGGAAATGCGGTTCGAATCCAAGGGGCTCGCGTTCCATCAGCGCCTCAGGAAGGCCTTCCAGACGATCGCCGCCGCCGAACCCGACCGGTGCGCGACCATCGACGCGGCCGCTTCCATCGAGGCGGTCGAGGCCGCGGTCTGGGCTGCGGTGGAGGCCAGGCTGCCGGCCCATGCCTGACGACACGCCCACGCATCCCCGGGACGTCTACGATCTCGAAGGCCAGGAGGCCGCGGAAACCGCGTTCGAGGCGGCGCGAACGCGCGGGCGGCTGCACCACGCCTGGCTGCTGACCGGACCCGAAGGCGTGGGCAAGGCCACCTTCGCCTATCGCGCCGCGCGGCGCCTGCTGGGCGCGCCGCCGTCGCCCGAGCATGGCGTCCTGGGCGCCGATCCCGGACATCCGGTCAGCCGCCAGGTGGCCGCGCGAAGCCACCCCGACCTTCTGGTGCTGGAGCGCGAGGGCGTGGATGGCAAGCCCCGGCGGGTGATCCCCGTGGACGACGCCCGGCGGCTGGCCGAGTTCTTCTCGAAGTCGCCGGCCAGCGCGCCGCACCGCGTGGCCATCGTGGACGCCGCCGACGACCTGAACGTCAACGCCGCCAACGCCATCCTGAAGACCCTGGAGGAGCCGCCGCCGCGGGGCGTGCTACTGATGACGTCCCATGCGCCGGGTCGTCTTCTGCCGACCATCCGCTCGCGTTGCCGCCGGCTGGCCTTCGCCGCGCCGGGCGTGGAGGCGGCGACCGCCTTCGTATCGCGCCGGGCCGCCGTGAACCCCGAGGAGGCGCTCAGGCTGGCGCACATGGCCGACGGCGCGCCGGGCCGCGCCCTGGCGCTGGCCGCCTCGGGCGCGCTGGCGATGGACGATGCGGCCCGCGAGATCCTTGACGGCCTGCCCAACCTCGACGCCACCCGCGCGCTGGCGATCAGCGACTCCTTCCGGGGCGGGGAGGGGGCCCAGCATTTCGCCCTGCTCTTCGAGCGCCTCTCCGCCCGCGTCCACGCGCTGGCGGCGTCCCGGGCGCGCGAAGGGTTCGGATCGCTTGATCGCTGGGCGGAGGCGTGGGAGACGCTGCAACGCCTGCCGCGCGAGGTGGAGGCGCTCAATCTCGACCGAACGGACGCCCTGTTCACGGCCCTCGCGGAGCTGAAACAGGCGGCCCAAGCCTGAAGGTCCGGCCGCCGCCGATGCTGATCGACAGCCACGTCAACCTCCACGCGCCGCAGTTCGACGAGGACCGCGATGCGGTGATCGAGCGGGCGCGCGGCGCCGGTGTGGGGCTGATGGTCAACATCTGCGACCGGGTGTCGAACTTCACCGCCTGTCGCGCGGTGGCCGACGCGGACGATATCTGGTGCACCGTCGGCACCCACCCGCACGAGGCCAAGGAGAACCCCGAGCTGTCGCCGGGCGATCTGGTGGCGCTGGCGGCCGATCCGCGCGTGGTGGGGATCGGCGAGTGCGGCCTGGACTTCCACTACGACCTGAGCCCGCGCGATATCCAGGCCAAGGTCTTCCGCGCCCACGTGGCCGCCGCGCGGGAGACCGGCCTGCCGCTGGTGGTCCACACGCGGGAAGCCGACGACCAGATGGGCGAGATCCTCGAGGCTGAATACGCCAACGGACCGTTCCGGTTGCTCATGCACTGCTACACCTCGGGCGGGGAGCTGGCGCGCCGCGCGGCGGAACTGGGCGCGTGGTTCTCGGTCTCGGGCATCGCCACCTTCAAGGCGGCCGACGACGTGCGGGCGGTGATCCGCGAGATGCCGGCCGAGCGGATCATCGTGGAGACCGACTGCCCCTACCTGGCGCCCGTTCCCTACCGCGGACGGCGGAACGAACCGGCCTATGTCGGCCACGTCCTGGCCAAGCTGGCGGAGATCCGCGGATGGTCGCCGGACGAGGCCGAAGCGCGGACCACGGACGCCTTCTTCGCCCTCTTCGACCGGATCCCGCGGCCATGAGCGGGCGGTTGGAGATCACCATCCTGGGATGCGGTTCGTCGGGCGGCGTTCCCCGAGCCGACGGCGACTGGGGCGACTGCGACCCGGCGAATCCGAAGAACTTCCGTATGCGCTGCTCGATGCTCGTCCGGCGGATGGGGGACGGGGGCGAGGCGACGACGGCGCTCGTGGACGCCTCGCCGGAACTGCGTATCCAGACCGCGCGAGCGGGGATGACGCGGTGCGACGCCGTGCTGCTGACCCACGACCATGCCGATCAGGTTCACGGACTGGACGACGTACGGGCGTTCTTCCTGCGCCAGCGGGCGCGGATTCCCTGCTGGATGGATGCGGCGACCGACACCAGCATGATGCGCAGGTTCGGCTACATCTTCGAAGGCGAGGGCGGCTATCCGGCGATCTGCGACCGCCGCGCCATCCCGGCGCACGGCGTCGACTGGACCGTCGACGGGCCGTCGGGCGCCATTCCCGTGCGGACCTTCGACCAGGATCACGGCGGAGTCCGTTCGGTCGGTTACCGCTTTGGCGGGGTCGCCTATTCCAGCGACGTCGTGGGCCTGGACGAGGCGGCGTTCGAGGCGCTGGCCGATCTGGACGTCTGGATCGTGGACGCCCTGCGCCGGCGTCCGCATCCGACCCATGCGCATCTGGATCTGGCTCTGGAATGGATCGCCCGCGTGCGCCCCCGGCGCGCCATCCTCACCAATCTGCACATCGACCTGGACTACGACCAACTCGTCCGCGAACTGCCGCCGGGCGTCGAACCGGCTTATGACGGTATGCGGTTCGAGCATGAGATTTCGGCGACAAGAATTTGACTTCAAAGAGACTTCAGATCGGATTTCTGGCCTCGGGAAACGGCTCCAGCGCCGAGGCGATCGTGCGTGCGATCCAGGCGGGCGATCTGGCCGCCGACGCGCGCCTGCTGGTGGGCAACCGCCGCGAGACCCCCGCGTTCGGGTGGGTCGACGCGCTGGGGATTCCCAGCCTGTTCATTCCCACGGCCGGCGATCCCGAAGGCGCCGACATCCGGCTGGCCGAGGCCCTTGGAGCGCATGGTGTCGACCTGGTGGTGCTCTCGGGCTACCTGCGCCGGCTCGGGCCCGAGACCCTGCGACGCTACGAGGGCCGCATCCTGAACATCCATCCGGGTCCCCTGCCGGCGTTCGGCGGAGAAGGGATGTACGGGATCAACGTGCATCGCGCCGTGATCGCGGCCGGCGTGGCCGAATCCGGAATGACCATCCACCTCGTGGACGAGGAATACGACCATGGGGCCGTCGTCGCTCGGCGCGCGGTGCCGGTCCGGGCCGGCGAGACCGCGGCGGATCTGGAGGCGCGGGTCAAGGCGCTGGAGCCGCCGTTCTTCGTCGACGTGCTGCGCAGCCTGGCGGACGGCGACCTGACGCTGCCCTCGAGCCTTCGGCGGTTCGGTTGAACCGCCGATAGACAATTCGTCGTCCGGCGCCGGAGCGATCACGCAACGAACGGTCCAGGCGGGCGTCAGTAGGTGGCGGAATAGCCGGGTTCGAACTTGATCCTGTCGACGGCTTCGATGCGCAGCGTCTCGGTCGCCTTGGCCACCGCATCGGCGGCTCGTTGAGCCTTCAGGCTGGCGGTCGCCGCGGCGCGGGCCGCGGCCCCGGTGAGCGGCGCGTCCACCACCTGGAGCACTCGGGCCTCGGTGACGGTCGACGGGCTGGTCATCTCGAAGACCGCTCCGGCCGGCAGACCCGTGATGCGGGCGACCGCGGCGGGTGGCGTGTTGGCCGAATCCACCACCACGACCTGACGCTGCGCCGGCAGGCCGGCGGCCTCGAGTCTGGCCTGGATCTGGTCCAGGCCGGTCACGCTTTCGCCCTTCAGATCCAGCGGCTCTTTCGGCCTCGGTGTCGTGATCTGCTCCAGGACGATGAATTTCCGACGCGCAAAGGCCTGGGGACGATCGGCGATGAACGCGTCGATCTCCTGGGCCGTCGGCTCTGCGACGCTCTCGCTCAGGGCGCGAATCTTGAGGTCGGCGCGGGTGATCAGGCTGCCCCGTTCGATCTCCGAGCCGAAGGCCGGCGTCTGATCCAGCTTGTCCGCCGTCGCAGCCTGGGCGAGCAGGCGGCGGTTGATCAGTCGCCCCAGCACGGCGGGATCCACGGCGCCGGATGTCGCTCCAGGCTGCACGGACTGCACCTCGGCGAGAGTGATCGGTTCCGACCCCACGGTGGCCACGACCGGGCTCGCCGGCGTCTCGGCGGAGCGGCTACAGGCGGCGAGCGTCAGGGCCGCCAGGACGATGACAGCGGTGCGCGCGGGCATGATGCTTCCCTTTGGAAGGCCCCGGTGGGGCGGGATACGTGGGCGAGGGCGCGCCGCCGCGGCGGGCGGCGGGCGCAAAAACGCCGCCGGCTTGGGGCCGGCGGCGTCCATGATGCTCTGGTCCGAAGACTTAGGCGAGACCGAGGTTCGACCGGCGGCGGCGCAGCGACGCGCCGGCCAGACCGAAGCCGCCGATCATCAGCGCCCAGGTGGCCGGTTCCGGGATGGCGCCCGTCGGCGGCGGCACCACGATGTCGCCACCCACGCCGTTGAAGGCGAAGACGAACGTCGGGAGGTCGTCGCGGCGGTAGCCGCCCTCGCTGGATTGCCCCAGGTTGTAGAGCTCGGGCGAGATTTGCGAGAGCAGGTTCAGAGCCCCGGACTCGTTGGAGGCCGCGCCGTAGAAGATGTTGAAGGTGAAGGTCTGTCCGGCCAGGAGCTGGCCGAAGTTGAACACGAAGAGCGCGCCGTGATCGTCGATCCCGAACGAACCGTCGCTGTTGACCGGAACCCCCCCGATGCCCGTGTTGAAGACAGCGTCCAGCGGGTTGGCGCTGGCGAAGCCGTCGTTGGTCGAACGGAGAAGGGACGGCGTCGTGCCGGTGCCGACGAACGTGCTGTACTCGGAGAACTCGGTCGGCGGAACGTCCCAGTCCATGGCCCGGGCGTACCGCAGCTCGGTGATGTCGGCGCCCGTGTTGTTGGTGATCACGACGGTGTTCTTGAAGAGCGCGCCGCCTTCGTTCTCCACCGAAAGCGAATAGGTCTGCGAGATTTCGAGACCGCCGGCGCCGGCCAGCTCGGTGTTGGAGGTGAACGACGTCGCCGTGGAGCTGGAGGCGTTGACGATGATGTTCTGGTTGCCCGTCTCACGGCCCACCTGGCCGCCGACGCCGTCGGCGGAAACGCCCCAGGCCTCGCAATAGCAACCGGGCGACAGGGCGTCGTAGAAGCCCGAGATCCCGCCTTGTCCGGCGAAATTGTAGCCCAGGCCGACAACGCCGCCGGTGGGCGAATTGACGTTGAGCGAGCCGTCGGCGTTCAGGCCGATCCGGGTGGTGCCATTCGCGGAGACGAGAATGTCCGCACTGGCCACGGCCGGCGTGAGAAGCGCCGCGACCGCAGCGCCGATGAGAAGCTTACGCATGTGAGTGCCCCAATACAGTCCCAAGAAAACAGCACCTGCCGAAGGTGTGCTGCGATGAAAATGGATCGGGTCCGTGCTCCCGAAACGCGGAGTACCGCATCGCCGGCGAACGTACGCCGGGACGCACAGGTTCGCGAGCGAGTTCCCCTAACAGGAGATTAATTTTTCGAAGCGTTCAAAAATCGCCTGACAGGGGAGTGAAAATTCCCGGTCCTCAACCTGATCGATGCAAATCCCGTCCAATATTTCGCATAATATACCTTAGGCGACATTTGGGTCAGGCTCTCGCCGCGCTTGACACAGTCATCCCGGCCCCCGTTCCCTGCTGAACATGCGCTTCTCGTCACCGCCGTTCCTCATCCCCGCGATCCTCATCGCTCTGGGCGTCGCCATCGCCGGCTTCCTGATCGGGCAAGGTGTCGAGAATGCGCGCGTCGGAGACCGCAGCGTCACCGTGCGCGGCCTGTCCGAACGCGTCGTCAAATCCGACCTGGCCGTGCTGCCGTTGCGCTTCGCCTCGGCCGGCAACGACCTTTCGGAAGTCCAGGCCAAGGTGGACCGGGATCTGGCCGCCGTGCGCGCCTTCCTCGCTCAGCAAGGCTACACGCCGGCCGAGATCGACCTAGGCCGCCTCCAGGTGACCGATCAGTACGCCCGGGAATACCAGTCGTCGAGCGTGGGAACCCGCTATCAGGTGGCCCAGACGGTGATCGTCCGCACGAACAACGTCGATCGCGTGGAGACGACGACGCGCAGCCTGGACGCCTTGCTGCGCCAGGGCGTCGTCCTGCAGGACTACAACGGCCCCTCGTACCTGTTCACCAAGCTGAACGACGTGCGCGCCGAGATGATCGGCCAGGCCACGGCCAGCGCCCGCACCGGCGCCCAGCAGTTCGCCCGGGATTCCGGCGCGAGCCTCGCGGGCATCCGCTCGGCCACGCAGGGCTCGTTCGAGATCCGGGGCCGCGATGAAATCGGTGACGAGTCGTCCCAGGTGTTCAAGAAGGTCCGGGTGGTGACGACCATCAACTACCGCCTGCGCTGAGCCCACGTCCGGCGGGTTCTTGTGCAGGGCCGACGGGAGCACTATCTGTTAAGTAATTACTGGATTTGAGGAGTTCCTCATGCGCATGACAGCTCTTGCCGCCGCCGCGTTCGTCGCCCTCGCCAGCCCGGCGTTCGCGGCCCCCGCCTCGGTCGACATCTCCATCGCCCCCGAGTTTCAGAAGAAGATCGACAAGACGTACGGCGCCCGCGAGGCCACCCTCCTGACCGGCGACCTGCGCGAAGCGGTGGAAAAGGCCCTCGCACGGACCCCTGCCTACGATGGGGCGCGGATCGAGCTGACGCTTGTGGACGCCAAGCCCAACCGGCCCACGTTCAAGCAACTCGCCGACAAGCCGGGCCTGTCGATGGAGAGCTTCGGCGTCGGCGGCGCGAGCATCGAAGGCCGGGTGGTCGCCGCCGACGGAACGGAAACGCCTGTCGCCTACAAGTGGTACGAGACCGACCTGCGCAACGCCTATGGCAACTGGGTCTGGTCGGACGCGACCTGGACCTTCGACCGGTTCGCCCGCCGGCTGGCCCGCGGCGGCGAACTGGCCCAGCGCTGACCCCTCGCCTGCGCCCGCCCGCTTGCTCGATTCGGCGGCGCACGATCTGATCGGCGTGCTCGGGCGGCCCCGAGCGCGCCGTTCTGACTTTCGAGGCCCGGATGCCCCGCCCTGCCCCATCCGCCGACCTGAGGCCCATCGATCGGCTGCTGGCCATCATGGCGCGCCTGCGCGACGCCGAGGACGGATGCCCGTGGGACCTGGAGCAGACCTTCGCCACCATCGCGCCCTATACGGTGGAGGAGGCTTATGAGGTGGCCGACGCCATCGAACGCCACGACCTGCCCGACCTGAAGGAAGAGCTGGGCGACCTGCTGTTGCAGGTGGTGTTCCACAGCCGCATGGCCGAGGAACAGGGCGCCTTCGGCTTCGACGACGTGGCCCGCGCGATCAACGACAAGATGGTGCGGCGGCACCCTCACGTGTTCGGGGACGAATCCTATGCGGACCTCGGCGCCCAGAAGGCCGGCTGGGAGGCGCTGAAGGCCGAGGAGCGGGCGCAGAAACGCGCAGGGCCCGCCCGCCTGCTGGACGACGTGCCGGTCGGCCTGCCCGGCCTCACCCGCGCGGTGAAGCTCTCCAAGCGGGCCGCCGGCGTGGGGTTCGTCTGGCCCACGGTGCAGGACGTGGTGGTCAAGCTGCACGAGGAGGTCGGCGAGATGCTGGCCGAGATCGAGGCCGGAGACCTCGACAAGGCCCGCGACGAGATCGGCGACGTGCTGTTCGTGGTGGCCAACCTCGCCCGGACGCTGGACGTCGATCCAGAGGATGCGATCCGTGCGACGAACGCCAAGTTCGTGCGCCGCTTCGGCTACGTCGAGGATCGCCTGGCCGAACGCGGCCGAACGCCCGAACAGTCGGACCTGGCCGAGATGGACGCCCTCTGGGACGAGGCCAAGGCCGCCGAGCGCCCATAGGCGCCGCGCTCAGCCCAGCAGCGCCGCCATGCCATTGGGCGACAGGATCTCGATCCAGTAGCCGTCGGGGTCCTTGATGAAGGCGATGCCTTTCATCCGGCCTTCATCGGGCCGCTTCACGAAATCCACGCCCAGCGCCTCGAAGCGGGCGCAGGCGGCGGCGACGTCCGGCACACTGACGCCCAGGTGGCCGAAGCCGCGCGGCTCGGCGTTGCCGTCGTGATAGCCTGGGAAATCCGGGTCGGTCTCGGTCCCCCAGTTGTACGTGAGTTCCAGGGTCGTCTCGCGGGAGAACACGAACCGCAACCGCTCGGCCGCGTCTTGCGGAACCGTCTCGCCGTCGCGCAGCAGCGCCAGGAAGAGCAGAGAGAACTTCGCCTCGGCGAAATCCAGTCTGTGCAACAGGGAGAAGCCCAGCACCTCGCTATAGAAGCGCAGCGACGCCTCGGGGTCGCGTATGCGGAGCATGGTCTGGTTCAGGGTGAAGCCGGCCGTCGCTGGATCACGCATGGTCGCTCTCAGGGCTGGGCCACCTGGGCCTGGGGAAACTGCTGCTCGAACTGACCCAGCGCCTGGGCCGTCAGGCTGACGAGGAAGCGTACGGCGCCGTCGTCTCCGTCCTCTCGCTCGATGACGCGCCCGTGGCGATAGAGCCAGGCCACCGCCGCGCCCTCGCCGGCCGGTGTCCGCACCTCCACCGGCGCAGCTTCGTCGACCAGCCCGGCGACGGACGCCAGGAGAATGTCGCAGCCCTCCCCCGTCGCCGCCGAGACAACGACGGCGGGCGGGTTCGAGCGCCGTGCGTCACTGAGCGCCTCGGCATGGGCCTCGGGCGGCAGCAGATCGGCCTTGTTCCAGACTTCCAGCAGCCGGCGCTCGTCCACATCGACGCCCAGGCGCTCCAGCACGGTGCGCACATCGGCCGCCTGGGCGTGGGTCTCGGCGCTGGAGATGTCGCGGACGTGCAGCACCACGTCGGCCTCGCGCACCTCCTCCAGGGTCGCCCGGAAGGCCTCGACCAGCTCGTGCGGCAGGTCGGAGATGAAGCCCACCGTATCTGACAGGATCGCCGGCCGCCCGTCGGGCAGCTTCAGGCTGCGCAGCGTGGGATCGAGAGTGGCGAACAGCATGTCCTGGGCCACCACCTCGGCATGGGTCAGGCGGTTGAACAGGGTGGATTTGCCCGCGTTGGTGTAGCCCACCAGCGCCACGCTGGGGAACGGGACCCGGCGGCGGGCCGACCGTTGCAGGGTGCGGGTGCGGCGCACCTCCTCCAGCTCCCGTTTCAGCTTGCCGATCTTATCGGCGATCAGCCGGCGGTCGGTCTCGATCTGGGTTTCGCCCGGCCCGCCCATGACCCCGAAGCCGCCCCGCTGGCGTTCCAGGTGTGTCCAGGTGCGGACGAGGCGCGAACGTTCGTAGGTCAGCCGGGCCAGCTCGACCTGCAACCGCCCTTCCCGCGTGCGGGCGCGGCGGGCGAAGATCTCGAGGATCAGCCCCGTGCGGTCGATGACCTTGGCCTTCCAGGCCTTCTCCAGGTTGCGCTGCTGGACTGGCGTCAGCGCGTCGTCGACGACGACGACGTCCAGATCCTCGACCTCCACCAGCGTGGCGATCTCCTGCACCTTGCCGGCGCCGAACAGCGTGGCGGGCGTCAGCTTGCGCAGGGGCGCGAGCAGGGTCTCGCGCACCTCGAGATCGAGCGCGAGCGCGAGGCCTGCAGCCTCTTCCAGGCGCGCCTCCGGATGGCGCGCGCCGCCGCGACCCTCCCGGTCGGGATGGATCACCAGGGCGCCCTGGACGGGCGCCTCGCGGTCAACGAATTTGGTCGGACTCAATCGGCCTCGTCGTCAGCCGGCTCGTAGAGCTGTACGGGCTGGGCCGGCATGATGGTTGAGATGGCGTGCTTGTAGACGAGCTGGGATTGCCCGTCCCTGCGCAACAGAACGCAGAAGTTGTCGAACCAGCTCACCACGCCCTGAAGTTTCACCCCGTTCACCAGGAAGATGGTCAGCGGCGTCTTCGATTTCCGCACGCTGTTGAGGAAGGTGTCCTGCAGGTTCTGTTTCTTGTCGCTCACGGCTTTCCGCCTTTTCGTTTTGCTCGGGCGGCCATCCGCCCACACACAAGGGTCACGCTATGCCGCATTTCGCAGCGGTTGCAATCGCGCGTTTGCGACGTCAGATGGCGGTCGCCTTCGCCCGCTCGATATAGAGGCGACGCAGGCGCATCGCCACCGGCCCCACCTTTCCGTCGCCCACGTTTCTGCCATCGATCGCGACGACCGGCAGGACGAGCGTCCCGGCGCCGGTGATGAACGCCTCCTTCGCCGCGACCGCCTCGTCCGGCGTGAACGGACGTTCCTCGACCTTCAGTCCGGCCTCGCGCGCCACGTCCAGCAGGGAAAGCCGGGTGACGCCGCGCAGGATGTTGGCGTTGGTGTCCCGCGTCCGCAGGACACCGTCGCCGTCCACGATCCAGGCGTTGGACGACGCGCCCTCGGTGACGAAACCCAGGTCGTCGACGAACCAGGCCTCGGCGGCCCCCGCCTCGCGCGCTTTCTGCTTGGCCAGGGCGTTGGGGAGCAGGCCGACGGTCTTGATGTCGCAGCGGCCCCAGCGGTTCTCGGGCGTCGTGACGACCGACACCCCGGCGGCGGCCCGCGCCTCCGTGGCGGCGCGGTCGACGCGGCTCACCGTGACGACGACGGCGGGCGGGACGGGCGTGGCGGGAAAGGCGTGATCCCGACGCGCCACGCCGCGGCTGACCTGGAGGTAGACGAGCCCCTCGCGGATGCGGTTGCGCCGCACGGTCTCGCGAAGCACCGTCGTCAGGGCCGCGCGGCTCATGGGCATGGGAATCCGCAGTTCCGACAGGCTGCGTTCCAGCCGCGCGAAATGGCCCTCCGGGTCGGCAAGCTTGCCGTCGAACAGGGCCCACACCTCGTAGACGGCGTCGGCGAGCTGGTAGCCGCGATCCTCGATATGGACCACGGCCTGCATCTTGGGCGCGAAGCGACCGTTCACATAAGCGATCCGGCTCATACTCAGACTTCCTCGCCGTCCGGAGAGCGGCCGCCCGACAGGCCCAGCGACTTGAGCTTGCGATGAAGCGCCGAGCGCTCCATGCCGATGAAGGCCGCCGTGCGGGAGATGTTCCCGGAGAACCGCAGCATCTGGGCGTTCAGGTACTCGCGCTCGAAGACCTCGCGGGCTTCGCGCAGCGGCAGGGCGATGATCCGCTCGGCCCCGAGCGACGTCGTGGGCTCGCTGATGGCCGCTTCGGGGGGCAGCATGTCGGCGGTGATCGGGTCCGCCGGCGCCCCGGACGCCAGGATCAGCATCCGCTCCACGTTGTTCTTGAGCTGGCGCAGGTTGCCCGGCCACGTACGGACCTGGAGCATGGCCAAGGCGTCGTCCGAGAGGCGCCGCCGCGCCAGGCCCGACGCCTCGCAGATGCGGTCGATGAAATCCTCGATCAGTTCGGGGATGTCCTCGCGCCGCTCGCTGAGGCCCGGCACGTTCACGGGCACCACGTTCAGCCGGTGGAACAGGTCCTCACGGAAATGGCCGGCCGAGATTTCGGCGCGCAGATCCTTGGAGGTGGACGAGATCACCCGCACGTCCACCTGGACGTCGGCGTCGCCGCCCACGCGTCGGAACCGTTGCTCGACCAGGACCCTCAGGATGCGGCCCTGGGTCTCGCGCGGCATGTCGGCCACCTCGTCGAGGTAGAGCGTGCCGCCGTGGGCGCGTTCGAACACGCCGATCTTGGCCGGGCGTCCGCCCGCCCCTTCCTCGCCGAACAGCTCCAGGTCCATCCGCTCGGGGGTCATGCCGGCGGCGCCGATCGGCACGAACTCGCTGCGCGACCGGTGACTGGAGCCGTGGATCAGCCGCGCGACCGTCTCCTTCCCCGAGCCCGGCGGCCCGGAGATGAGCACGCGGCTGTTCGCGCCGGCCAGCTTGGCGATCATCTGGCGCAGCTGTTGCGCCGCCATCGACTTGCCCAGAAGGCCTTCGGGCGTGATGGCCTGGGCGCGGAGGCGGCGGTTCTCGCGCCGGAGATTGGTGGTCTCCAGCGCACGCTCGACCACCAGGATCAGGCGGTCCGACTTGAACGGCTTCTCCAGGAACTCGTAGGCGCCGCGCTTGATGGCGCTGACGGCCGTCTCGATGTTGCCGTGGCCCGAGATCATGATCACCGGCAGGTCGGGGTCCAGGCCCTTGACCATGTCCAGCAGCTCCAGGCCGTCCATGCCGCCGCCGGCCATCCAGATGTCGAGGATCAGCAGCGCCGGCTTGCGCGCGCGGATGGCCGCCAGCGCGCTCTCGCTGTCGTTAGCGGTGCGGACGTCGTACCCCTCGTCCGTAAGGATGCCCGCGACCAGGTCGCGGATGTCGGCCTCGTCGTCGACTACAAGAACATCAGACGCCATCGATCACCTCTGCTCGGCCGCCACGGCCACAGGCGGCGCCGCCTCGCGCTCTCCCGCTTCACGTAGCGGGGGCGCGGCCGGCAAACGCAGGATCGCCATCGCCCCTTCCCCGCTGCGGGCGTCGGTGAGTTCCAGTTCGCCGCCATGGTCTTCCAGGATTCGCTTCACGATCGCGAGCCCCAAGCCCGTTCCCTTCTCGCGGGTGGTCACATAGGGCTCGGTCAGGCGGTCGCGGTCCTTGTCGGGCAGGCCCACGCCGTTGTCCTCGACCTCGAACGCCACCGACACAGGATCGACGACCAGCCGCACCGCGATCCGGCCCTTCAGTCGGGGTTCGCGGGCCTTGCGCGCCTCGATCGCCTCGGCCGCATTCTTCAGGACGTTGGTGAGGGCCTGCCCGATCATCCGTCCGTCCACGTACAGCATGGCGTCCGCGGTGGGCTCTTCCATCTCCACCGCGACCTCCGGGCTTGCCACGCGGCGGGCGAAGGCTGCGGCGCGCATGAGTTCGCCGGCCTCCATCTTCGCGAACTTGGGCGCCGGCATGCGCGCGAAGGCCGAGAACTCGTCCACCATGCGGCCGATGTCGCCCACCTGGCGCACGATGGTGTCGGTGCAGCGGTCGAAGGTCTCGAGTTCCGACTCGGCGATGTCCTTCCGATACTTCCGCCGAAGCCGCTCGGCCGAGAGCTGGATGGGGGTGAGCGGGTTCTTGATCTCGTGGGCGATGCGCCGCGCCACGTCGCGCCAGGCCGCGTTGCGCTGGGCGGCCACCAGCCGGGTGACGTCGTCGAAGGTCAGGACCAGCCCCCCTTCGCTCTGGCGGGCCCGGACCCGCAGGCGACGGGTGTCGCGGTCGCGGACGATCTCGATCTCTTCCTCCGCCTCGCCGCCACGGCCGGCGGCCGCAAGCTCCACGAACTCGGGCGCGATGTCCGAAAGCCGGTCGCCCACGCCGCTCCCCGGCGGCAGCGCCAGCAGGCTCGCAGCCTGCCGGTTGGCCACCGAGATGGTTCCGTCCGAATCGACGCCGATCACGCCGGCGCTGACTTCGGTCAGGACCGTCTCGATGAACTGCCGGCGGTCCTCGGCCTCTTCGCCGGCGCGCTTGAGCGCCTCCTGCTGGGCTTGCAGATCGTGCGTCATGCTGTTGAAGGCCCGCGACAGGACGGCGATTTCCTCGGGATCGGAATCGGCGTCCACGCGCGCCGTCAGGTCGCCCGCCGCCACGCGGCCGGCGGCCTGGACAAGCCGGGCTACGGGCGCGGAGATCGCATTGGCCGCCGCCAGGCCCAGCCACACCGCGCCGACGACCACCAGCAACGCCGTCTCCAGAAAGCTCAGGGCGAAGATGGTCTGGATACGGGCGCGGTTCGTGGCCACGTCGCGGTAGGAAACGATCGTACCCTCGGCGTCCCGGAGCTGGGCTACGATGCCCTTCTGCAACTCCCGAACCACATAGAGGTAGGCGTCGGGGTAGGCTTCCAGCCGGTAGACCGCCCGCATCACGTCGGTGCCGGCGAAGTCCGGAACGCTGATGTCGCCCTCGTCCGCGGCGTCGAAGGTACGGGGGCTGGGCGTCACGAACGGCGGGGCGCCGGCGGGTTCGGCCCGCGCCATCACCTCGCCCTTGCGGTTCACGATGTACGCGGCGTCGAAGGCGTGGAACGCCGCCAGGGCGCCCAGATACTGATTGGCCTGCTGTTCGCGCGACTGGACCGCGGCGGCCTCGCGGTTGAGGTCGAGCGCCATCGGCAGGACATGGTCCACCATGTAGCGGTTCTGCTCTTCCACGTACGAGCGGAAGACGGTGGCCGAATTCTCGACGATGGTCTGGACCCGGGCGCTGAACCAGTTCTCGACGCCACGGGTGACCAGCACGCCGTAGAACAGGAACACCACGGCCGCAGGCACGGCGGCGGCCATCGCGAAGAGGAAGACGAAGCGCACGTGAAGCCGGGCGCCGGCGTCGTGCGAGCGCGCCCTCAGCAGTTCCAGAACCCTCAGGCTCACCGCCGCCACCAGGCCGACGATCAGCACGAGGTTCAGGCCGAGAACCGTCAGGATGAGCTGGCTGGCCGGTCCCAGCGGGCCCGTTTCCGGAGGGGCGGCGGCCAGCAGGATCGCCAGCCCCGTCAGGGCGGCCGCCACGCCGTAGCCGACGCCCAGAACCAGGCGCGACCTCAGGGCGCTCCGCAGCCGGGCGACGACCGGATGTTCGAGCACGGATTGCGCTGACAACGGCATTGCGCCGCGAGCCTAGGCGGCTGTGCTCCGAAATCAACAGCTATGTGGCGCGACTGCACAGCGCCGCCTGCGAAGGGTCAGCGACGTCCGCGCGCCATCTCCACGCCCAGGTCCTGGATCTTCTTCCGCAGGGTGTTGCGGTTCAGGCCCAGAATCTCGGCGGCGCGCACCTGATTGCCGCGGGTGGCCGCCAGCGTGAGCTGGATCAGCGGACGCTCCACCTCTTCCAGCACCCGGTCGTAGAGGCCGGGCGGCGGGATGCCGTCGGGCTGGTCGGCGAAGTAGCCGGACAGCTTCTGCTCCACCAGCTGCGAGAGGGTCGCCGGCCCTTCCTGCCCCTGGATCACGGGCTGATGGTCGGCCAGTTCGCGCTCGATGATGCGGGCGGTGATCAGATCCTCGCCGTAGAGCGCGCAGACCCGGCGGATCAGGTTCTCCAGCTCGCGGACGTTGCCTGGCCAGGCGTGCCGCTTCAGCCGCTCCAGGGCGGTGGCGTCGATGGTCTTGGCGGGCAGCCCCTCGCGGTTGGCGCGCAGCAGGAACGCACGGGCCAGATCGGGGATGTCCTCGGCCCGGTCGCGCAGCGGCGGAATGCGCAGCGGCGCCACGTTGAGGCGGAAGAACAGGTCCTCGCGGAACAGCCCCTGCTGGATCAGGGCGCGAAGGTCGCGGTTGGTGGCCGCGATGATCCGCACGTTCGGCCGCCGCCCGGTCTTGGGATTCAGGGCTGGCTCGGAGCCGTCGATCACGCGCAGCAGGCGGGTCTGGGCGTCGAGCGGCATGTCGCCGATCTCGTCGAGGAACAGCGTGCCGCCGTCGGCTTCGACCAGCTTGCCGAAATCGCCCTCCTCCTTGCCGAACAGCTCGCTCTCCACGCGCTCACGGGGCGTCGCGGCCAGGTTGATGACCACGAACTTGCCGTCGCGGCGGCGGCCCATGTCGTGCAGGGCGCGCGCGACCAGTTCCTTGCCGGCACCCGACTCGCCGGTGATCAGCACGGTCAGATCGGCGCCGACCAGCCGGGCGATCGTACGATAGACGTCCTGCATCGGCCCCGAGCGGCCGATCAGCGGCAGGCGGTCGTCCCGGACGGCGCGGGCCTGGGCCTTGGCCGCCTCGCTGTCGGCCGGCCGCGCCAGGGCCCGGCGCGCGGCCGAGGTCATGTCGTCGAGGTCGAACGGTTTGGGAACGTACTCGAACGCCCCCACCTCGGCCGCATTCACGGCCGTGATGAGGTTGTTCTGGGCGCTCATCACGATGACGGGCAGCTTGGGCCGGCTCTTCTTGATGCGCGGCAGGACGTCGAACACGTTCTCGTCCGGCATCACCACATCGGTCACCACGAGGTCGCCCTCGCCGTCGGTCACCCATTTCAGCAGCGTCGTGGCGTTGCCCGTGGCGCGGACCTGATACCCCAGCCTCGTGAAGGCCTGGGACAGGACCAGCCGGATCGACGAATCGTCGTCGGCGATCAGGATCTTCTTGGAAGCGGCATTCATGCGTGGACGCCTGACGTGAGGGTTTCGTCCCCAACCGCGATCGGCAGAAGGACGCGGAAAATGGTTCGCCCCGGCTCGGACTCGAAGTCGATCAGGCCGCCGTGACCGGCGACAAGCTTCGCCACCAGGGCCAGGCCCAGGCCGGCGCCGTTGGCCTTGGAGGTGACGAAGGGCTGGAAGAGGCTTTCGCGGATATGCTCCGGGATGCCGGGGCCGTTGTCCTGGATGCGCACCTCCAGCGGCGCCCCGCGCAGGGCCTGCCCCTTGGCTGACCGCACCCGCACGCCATGCCGGTAGGCGGTGTGTATCGAGACCTCGCCGCGGCCGTCCCCCCGCGCATGGGCGGCCTCGGCGGCGTTCTTCACGAGATTGAGAAAGATCTGGATGAGCTGATCCTCGTCGCCCATGACGGGCGGCAGGGAGGGATCGTAGTGCTCCTTGAGGCCCAGGCCGTCCGCCACGCCATTGGCGGCCAGCGCCCGCACCCGATCCAGAATCTGGTGGATGTTGAGCGGGGTGAGCGACGGAAGCGCATCGTCGGAGAAGGCCTCCATGCGATCGACCAGCCGGCGCACGCGGTCGGTCTCGTCCACGATGAGTTGAGCCAGCGGCGCGTCCTCGGCTTTGGCGCCGCTCTTCAGCAACTGGGCCGCCCCCCGGATCCCGGCCAGGGGATTCTTGATTTCATGCGCCAGCATCCGACCCAGGCCCACCAGGGAGCGCAGGCCGGCCGCCTCGTGGGCGCCGCGCTCCACGCCCAGGCCGTTGCGCACCGTGAGCGTCAGAAGCACCGATCCGTCTCCCAGGGGGGCGGCGGCGCCGTCGGCCTCGAACGGCGGGAGGCCGAAGAGGCTGATGTGGACCCCGCGCTCGCGGACCCGGGCATCCTCCTCGATGGCCCGGTTGAGCAACGACACCAGGGCCGAGCCCGGCGGAAGCGCCGCCCGGAACCGGCCCCGGGCCAACAGGCCCAACCCCTGTCCGAAGAGGGCTTCGGCCGCCTCGTTCACGGCGACCAGAGCGCCATCCGCGCTGACCACCAGCGACGGGTCGGGGCTGAGTTCGAAGGCCTGCGCCTTCAGGGTGTCGAGTTGCGCGCCCTTCGTCTGTAACCGGGTCGTTCCTGTCATGCCGCCAGCCTGTGATCCCGCGTTGTCCAGAGGGCGGTGAGCCCCTGCTCGACCGATCGGGCGTCCTCCAGGCGGCAAAGGGCCGCGCGCGCTTCTCGCCGGGCCTGCGCATCGGCGGGCCAGGGGGCGTTTTCGATGTAGGCGGCCAGGTGCTTGCGGAAGATCCGCAGGCCCAGGCGCTCGCCGTAGAATTCCAGGCTGTCGTGCATATGGGCGATAGCGATGGCCAGGCGCGCCTCTGCGTCCGGTTCGGCGAACGTCCGCCCGTCCAGCTCGGTCTCGATCTGGGCGGCGATCCAAGGCCGGCCGTAGACTCCTCGTCCAACCATCACGGCGTCGGCGCCGCTGGCCGCAAGCGCGCGCGTCGCCGTCGCGCCGTCCACGATGTCGCCGTTGACGATCAGCGGCACCGATATCGCCGCCCGCACGTCGCGCACGGCCGCCCAGTCCGCCGCGCCCTTGTAGAACTGGCAGCGCGTACGGCCATGCACCGTCACCGCCTTCACGCCCACGGCTTCGGCCCGCCGGGCGAGGTCCGGAGCGTTGCGCGCGGCGTCGTCCCAGCCCAGCCGCATCTTGACGGTGACAGGCGCCCTCACCGCCCCGACGGCCGCCTCCATCAGATCGACCGCGAGGTCGGGCTCGCGCATCAGCGCCGATCCGCCATGGCCGCCGGTGACCTCCCGCGCGGGGCAGCCGAAATTGAGGTCGATGATGTCCGCCCCGGCGGCTTCGGCCAGGCGCGCGCCCTCGGCGATCGCCCCCGGTTCGCGGCCGACGAGCTGGATCACCGTGAGGGGCAGCCCCTCGCCCACCGCGGCGCGTCGAACCACGTCTGGACGGCCCTTCGCGAACTCGGCGCAGGCGACCATTTCCGTCGAGACGTAAGCCGCGCCCAGACGACTGGCGGCGCGTCGGAACGGAAGGTCCGAGACCCCGGTCATCGGCGCGATCCAGACCCGGCCCGCGACCCGAACACCGCCTATATCGACCGTGTTGCTCATTTTGTAATCAATCCCAACGCTGTATTTCTAGGCAGAATGATGCGGCGCCGTAAAGCGGGAAAGGTGGCGGAACGAACCGCAGTTCCCTATTAGCGCGGACATGACGTTCTCAGCCGTGATCGTGGCGGCGGGCGAAGGCCTGCGCGCCGGGCCGGGCGCGCCCAAGGCTTGGCGGCTTCTGGGCGGGCGCCCCGTCCTGCGTTGGTCCGTCGAGGCGATGACGGCCGCGGGCGCGCGACAGGTCGCGGTGGTGGTGGCGCCGGACCGTTTGGATTCGCTGGCCGATGCGCTGGCCGGGCTCACCCGGTGGCGAGCTGTCGCAGGTGGAAGAACCCGAGCAGAGTCCGTTCTTTGCGGCCTTTCGGAGATCGGTGGCGGCGACGGCGACGAGCCGGTGCTCATCCATGACGCGGCCCGTCCGTTCGTGGCGCGCCAGCATATCGAAGTCCTGCTCGAAGCGCTGCGCGACGCCGACGGCGCGGTCCCCGCCCTACCGGTCGCCGACACGCTGAAGCGCGGGGACGCGGTGGTCGAGGCGACCGTACCGCGGACGGGCCTGTGGCGCGCCCAAACGCCGCAGGCCTTCCGGCGGGATCGCCTGGCCGCCGCCTACGCCGCGTGGCCGGCCGGCGAGGACCCGACAGACGACGCCTCGGTCGTCGAGCGCGCGGGCGGGCGTGTCGCCCTGGCGGCCGGCGATCCGATCCTGATGAAGCTGACCTATCCGGAGGATTTCCTGCTGGCTGAACATATCGCCGCCGGACAGCGCATGGTGCGGCTCGGCCAGGGGGTGGACGCCCATCGCTTCGGTCCGGGCGACGCCGTTTGGCTCTGCGGCGTCCGCATCCCCCACGATCGCGGCCTGGTGGGTCATTCCGACGCCGACTGCGGCCTGCACGCCCTGACCGATGCGGTCCTGGGCGCCATCGCCGACGGCGACATTGGTCAGCACTTCCCGCCGTCCGATCCGCAGTGGAAAGGCGCATCGTCGGATCGTTTCCTGGCGCATGCCGCGGCGCGTGTGGCGGCGCGCGGCGGCCGCATCCTGAACGCCGACGTCACCCTGATCTGCGAGCGCCCGAAGATCGGCCCGCATCGCGACGCCATGCGCGCCCGCGTCGCCGAAATTCTCAGGCTGCCGATCGACCGCGTGAGCGTGAAGGCCACCACGACCGAGGGCATGGGATTCACCGGACGCGGCGAAGGCCTGATGGCCCAGGCCGTCGTCACGGTGGAGACGCCTTTCTAGGGCAGCCAGGTCCACCGGCTCTTGAGGTTCGCGTACAGCGAGCCGGCGAGGTTGGTGTAGTCGTCGGTCCAGGGGCGCGCCTTGAACGGATCGGCGTCGCGCCAGCGTCCGTCGGCGGCGAAGGCGGCCAGGGCTTCGCGGTTCCGCGCGACGATCACGGCGTCTTCCGACGATTCCCAGGTCCCCTTGGGGTCGTCCTCGCCGGGCCGGTAGTTCTGGGCCATGGCGTAGCCGCCGGCGGCCCGGGCGACGGCCTGGGCGGGATTCATCAGGTCGAGGTTTCGGTTGGAGAGGTGCAGGATCAGCACGCCGTCGGGCTTGAGTTTCTTGAGGTAGCCTTTCACCGCCTCGACGGTCAGCAGGTGCGCGGGAACGGCGTCCGACGAGAACGCGTCGATGAGCAGGATGTCGAAGCTGGCGTCGGGCTGCTCGGCTACGGTGAGACGCGCATCGCCGATGACATAGTCGACCAGGCTCTTGGCGCAGAGCGTGGTGTAGGTGAAGTGCGCCGCATCCGTCGCGACCCGCACCACGAGCGGGTCGATCTCGAAGAACGTCAGATGGTCCGTCTCGCGGACGTAGCCGGCCACGGAGCCCGTCCCCAGGCCGACGGTTCCGATGCGCAGGCCGGGCTTCTGCTTCTGCTGCGCGACGAAGACCTGACCGATGGGGGTGCTGGGCGTGTAGTAGACCATCGGCTGACACGCGTACGCCGGGTTCTGGGCCTGGGCTCCGTGGAGGGTCGTGCCGTGGGCCAGCATCTTCACCCGTCCCTCGAGACTGGGCACATAGGTCTGCGAGAGCTTCAGCACGCCGAAGAAGCTGCGCCAGCTCTGGCGCGTATCGGTGCGGTCGGCGGCGGTCTCGGCCGCATAGGACATCACCGCGATGATCGCGAAGAAGAACAAGGCCTGGCGGCGCACCATGAACGCCGCGATCACCGCGAGGCCCAGCAGGCTCTTGACCGCCATGTCGAACAACTCGGCCTGATCGAACGAACCGACGACGGACTCGGAGGTCATCCTGCCGCCGGCGAAGGTGACAGCGATCGGTGTGGCGACGGCCGCCACGACGCCCAGGATCAGCATCGCCCAGGTCCAGTGCCGCACCCGGCTCAGGTCTCCCCAGGGCCGCGCCAGGCAGGCCAGGGCGAGGACGATCGGGTATTCCCACACGTCGTTGAAGATCATCGGCGCCAGGAAGGCGTTGAACGCGCCTCCGACCACCCCGCCGAGGGACAGGCAGAGATAGAACTCCGTCAGGTGCGCCGGGTCCGGACGCCGCGCCACCAGCCGCTGATGGCACATCAGGGCCGTGAGGAAAAAGGCCGCGAGGTGGATGAAGAGCTGGACGCCGAAGAAGCTGGCCCGGAACGGGAGGAACGCCGCGCAGATCGCCACGGCCGCAGCCTGTAGGACCAGGGTGGCGCCGAGCGGGATCAGGGGCCGGTCCTGAAAGGCGATGATGAAGGTGGTCAGATAGAGCGCCAGCGGCAGCACCCAGAGGAAGGGCGCCGAAGCCACGTCGGTCGTGATGTAGGTCGAGACCCCCAGCATCAGGCTGGAGGGGATCGCGGCCAGCAGCACCCAGATCGCCCGTTGACGCCAGGTCGGCGGCGGCGTCGTGGCCTGGCTCTTCACCACGTCGGCGGCGCGAACGCGCGACACGGCTACGCCCAGCGTCCCGATGACCAGCACGAAGAGGGCGTAGCCGGCGCTCCAGCCGTAACGCTGGCCGGCCAGGGACGACAGCGGCTCCACCAGCATCGGGTAGGCCAGCAGCGCGAGCAGGCTGCCGAAGTTGCTGGCGGCGTAGAGGGCGTAGGGCTCCTTGCCTTCCGCCGCGCCGATGGTGCGCGCATGCCAGGCCTGCACCAGCGGAGCGGTGGCCGAGAGCACGGCGAAGGGCGCGCCGATCGACAGGGCCAGAACCGCCAGAAGCCACATGTTGGGGTGTTCGGACGAGGGGGGGCCGGCCAGGCCGTTCACCCGCAGCGGCAGGGCGACCGCCGCGACGATGAGCGCCGAGACATGGGCGATCGCCTGTCCCCGCACCGTCGGGATGCGTTGCAGGAGGTGGGCGTAGAAATAGCCGGCCAGCAGCGCGATCTGAAAGAACGCCATCGAGGTGTTCCAGACCGACGGGCTTCCCCCCAGCAGGGGCAGCACCAGCTTGGCCACCATCGGCTGGACCATGAACACCAGCGCGGCGCTGGTGAACACGGTCAGGACGAACAGCGACGGCGGCGCCTGGCGAGCCGGTACGGCGACGGCCACGTTGGTCATGTCTCGAATCGCCTTGATGGAGCGGACGCACGATGCTCTGTGAGCGGCGCGAGTAGAGGGACCTTCGAGCCGATGTTCAACCTGGAGATCACGACCCTGGCGCGGCTTCTCATCGACGAGGCGCGGGAACGGTCGCTGCGGATCGTCACGGCCGAGAGCTGCACGGGCGGCCTCGTCGCGGGCGCCATCTGCTCGATTCCCGGCTCCTCCGACGTCTTCGAGCGGGGCTTCGTGACCTATTCCAACCGCGCCAAGCAGGAACTCCTGGGCGTGCCCGGCGACCTGATCGCCGACCTGGGCGCGGTCTCGGAGCCGGTGGCCCGGATGATGGCCGAAGGCGCTCTGGAAGCCTCGAACGCCCACCTCTCGGTCGCGATCACGGGCGTCGCGGGGCCCGGCGGCGGCACCGCCATGAAGCCCGTCGGCACGGTCCATATCGCCACCGCGCGGACGAACCAGCGGCTGGTCCACGAGGAATTCTTCTTCGAGGAAGACACCCGCGAGGGCGTGCAGGCCGCCGCCGTGCAGGCGGCGCTTCAGATGCTACGCGACCGGCTCGCCTGATCCGTCCCGGCGCGAGCCCAATCCCGACAGCTCCGGCCCACCGGGGCCATAGAGCGCCCGCGCCCGATCCTCGAAACATCCCATCAGCCGGCCCACGGCGTGATGGAAATTCGACGCCAGCAGCCCCTCCAGCAGCCGCGATTTGAACTGGAAGTCGATGTCGAACTCGATCCGGGTTCCCTCCGGGTCCTCCAGGAATCGCCAGCGGTTGGTCAGTTTTCGGAACGGCCCGGACAGCAGGTTCACGTCGATCTGTCGCGCGCCGGCGTCGCGCCGTACGCGGGTGGCGAACCGCTCCCTGAGGAACGAGAAGCCGACACCGGCCTCGGCGTCCACGCTGTCCACGCCCTCGCCCGCCCCGCGCGCGTTCCACGTCCGCATCGACGTGATCCACGGCACGAACTCGGGATAGCGCGCCACGTCGCCCACCAGGCCGAAGAGCTGGTCTGGGGTGTAGGGCAGCACGCGTGAGACGTGATGGTGCAAGGACGGAAGCCTAAGCCGCCGCTTCCCTCGCCCGGCGCGCGGCCTGGAGGCGGGCGAAGTCCTCGTCGGCGTGGTGCGAGGAGCGGGTCAGGGGACTGGCCGACACCACCAGGAAACCCTTGGCGCGGGCGATCTCCTCGTAGGCGCGGAATTCGTCCGGGTGGACGAAGCGGTCGATGGGCGCGTGCTTGCGCGTAGGCTGGAGGTACTGGCCGATGGTGATGAAATCGACGCCGGCCGAACGCATGTCGTCCATGACCTGCATGACTTCTTCCTTGGCCTCGCCCAGGCCCACCATGATGCCGCTCTTGGTGAACTGTTCCGGGTCGCGCTCCTTCACCCGTTCGAGCAGCCGTAGCGAATGGTAGTAGCGCGCGCCCGGGCGGATCGACAGGTAGAGCCGGGGCACGGTCTCGAGGTTGTGGTTGAAGACGTCGGGCCTGGCGTCGATCACCGCATGGACGGCCTCCAGCGGCTTGCGCAGGAAGTCGGGCGTGAGAATCTCCACCGTCGTGCCCGGAGACGCCTCCCGGATCGCCCGGACCACGGCGGCGAAATGCGCCGCGCCGCCATCGGCCAGGTCGTCCCGGTCCACCGAGGTGATCACCACGTGGCGCAGGCCCATCTTCGCCACGGCGTCCGCCACGCGCGCCGGCTCGGTCGGATCGAGGGCGGCGGGCTTGCCGGTGGCCACGTTGCAGAAGGCGCAGGCCCGTGTGCAGATCTCGCCCATGATCATCATGGTGGCGTGGCTCTTCGACCAGCACTCGCCGATGTTCGGGCAGGCCGCCTCTTCGCACACCGTGACCAGCCCGGCGCCCTTCACGATGTCGCGGGTGGCGTTGTAGCCGGGAGAGCCCGGCGCGCGCACGCGCAACCACTCCGGCTTGCGCTGGATGGGCGAGTCGGGACGCGACTGCTTCTCGGGATGCCGCGGGCGTTTGCCGCCCAGGGTGTCGATGACCACGGCCATGCCCCCTAGATCGTCCCTTCGGCGCCGCGGATCAAGCCGCCGTTGCGCAATGCACGCACGGCAAAGCCTCTCACGTCCCGTAACCGATCTTTTCAGCGACCGAGGCCGGCGATACGCTTCCGCCAACGAGACACAAAGGGAGGCGCCGCTCTTGCGTGCGTTCGACAGCGCCAAGGCGCAGTCCACCATCTTCGACGCCCTGATCCAGTCAGCGCGGAAACACGGGCTCAAGAAGCCGATCCTGGAGGACCAGGAACGAAGCCCCCTCACCTACCTCGACCTCATCCGCGCGGCCTTCGCGCTGGGCCGGAAGATCGCGGCGTTCACCGCCCGGGGCGAGCGCGTGGGCGTCATGCTGCCGTCCAGTTCGGGCGGCGTGGTGACGTTCTTCGCCCTGCACGCCTTCGGCCGCATTCCGACGATGCTGAACTTCACCGCCGGCATCCGGAACCTCAAGGCCGCCTGCGAACTGGCCGGCGTGAAGACGGTGCTGACGTCCCATCGCTTCGTCGAGCAGGGCAAGCTGCACGACCTGATCGACGCCCTCGAGACCATGACCTCGGTGGTCTACCTGGAGGACGTGCGAAAGACCGTGGGGCTGTCGGATAAGCTGTTCGCCGCCGCCGCCGGCGCTCTGCCGAAATCGTTCCGGACCGCGGTCAAACCCTCGGACCCCGGCGTGATTCTCTTCACATCGGGCAGTTTCGGCGCGCCGCGCGGCGTGGTCCTCAGCCACTCGAACCTCGTCGCCAACTGCAAGCAGATCGCCCAGCACATCCCGCTGGACCCGGCCTGGGTGTTCTTCAATCCGCTGCCGATCTTCCACTGCTTCGGCCTGACCGGCGGCGCGTTGCTGCCGATCTTCGAGGGGATGAAGGCGTTCCAGTACCCCTCGCCGCTCCACATCAAGCAGATCCCGCCGCTGGTGAAGGACACCAGGGCGAACGTGCTCTTCGCCACCGACACCTTCATCAACCAGTATGCGCGCTCGGCCGAGCGCGACGAGCTGTCGGGCCTCACCTTCGTGGTCTGCGGCGCCGAGAAGGTGCGGGACGAAACCCACAACCTGATCACCGAACGGTTCGGGCCGATCCCGCTGCTGGAGGGCTACGGCGCCACCGAAGCCTCGCCGGTGATCGCCGTCAACACCCCGACCGACAACCGCCGCGGCACCGTGGGCGGGCTGCTGCCCGGCGTCGAGGCGCGGCTGGAGCCGGTGGAGGGCATCCCGGGCGGCGGCAAGTTGCTGGTCCGCGGACCCAACATCATGGCCGGCTACCTGCGGGCCGACGGCGGCATCGATCCCCCGGAGGGGGGCTGGCACGACACGGGCGACGTCGTCTCGCTGGGCGACGACGACTGGATCAGGATCCTGGGCCGGGTGAAGCGCTTCGCCAAGGTGGGCGGCGAGATGGTGTCGCTGACCGCGGCCGAGGACCTGGCCGTGGCCGTCTGGCCCGATGGCCGCCACGCCGTGATCGCCCTGCCCGACCCGAAGAAGGGCGAGCGGATCGTGCTGGTGACCGACCGTCGCGACGCCGAGGCGGCCGCGCTGCTGGCGCACGCCCAGCAGATCGGCGCGCCCGAAATCGCGGTGCCGCGCAAGATCATCAAGGTGCCCGAGATCCCGGTCCTGGGCACCGGCAAGACCGACTACGTGGCGCTCCAGCGCATCGTCGACGCCGAGATGCAGCGGGGAGGCTGAGGGAGGAAACGCATATGCTCGCGACCTGGTCTCCGCGGGTGCTCAGCATCCTGCGGGTCATCGCGGCCCTGCTCTTCATGCAGCACGGGCTGATGAAGCTGTTCGCGTTCCCCGGGCCGCAGCCCGGCGCGCCCGATCCCCTGCCCGCGCTGCTGCTCGCCGCGGCCTGGATCGAGGTGGTCGGCGGAGGCCTGATCGCGGCGGGCCTCTTCACCCGCGCCGCCGCCTTCCTCTGTTCCGGCCAGATGGCCGTCGCCTATTTCATGGCCCATGGCAGCCAGGGCTTCTGGCCGGCCCTGAACGGCGGCGAACTGGCGATCATGTACTGCTTCGTCTTCCTCTACCTGACCTTCGCGGGCCCGGGGCCGTGGAGTCTGGACGCGGTCGTACGCCGGAAGACCTGACGCCGCCCCTTGGGCGCCCGAGGCGGTCGAGCGACCGAAGGCTCCGCCGTCGGCCGATCAGATGTGCAGCACCTTCCCGTAGGCGTCGAGGGAGGCCTCGTGCATCGCCTCGCTCATGGTCGGGTGCGGGAAGACGGTGGCGTGCAACTCGGCTTCGGTGGCCTCGAGCGTCATGGCCAGCGCGAAGCCCTGGATCATCTCGGTGACTTCGTGGCCGATCATGTGGGCGCCGATGAGCGCGCCCGTCTTGCCGTCGAAGATCGTCTTCACGAATCCCTCGGTCTCGCCCGCCGCGATGGCCTTGCCGTTCACCCGGAACGGGAAGCGGCCCACCTTGGGCTCCAAGCCCTGTTCCTTCGCCTGCGCCTCGGTCAGCCCCACCGAGGCGATCTGGGGGGTAGTGTAGGTGCAGCCCGGGATCGGCGCGGTCAGGTTCGCGGGCGTCTCCCCCGCGATGTGTTCGATGCAGTGGACGCCCTCGTGGCTGGCCTTGTGCGCCAGCCACGGCGGGCCGGCGACGTCGCCGATGGCGTAGAGGCCCGGAACGCCCGTGGCGCCGTGGGCGTCGGTGACGACGTGGGTCTTCTCGATCTTCACGCCCAGGGCCTCCAGGCCCATGTCCTCGACGTTGCCCACGATGCCGACGGCGACGATGGCGACGTCGGCGTTCAGGGTCTCGGCCTTGCCGCCGGCCTCGATCTCCAGGCTCACGCCGGACTTGCCCTTCGTCAGCTTCTTCACGTTGGCGGGGACGCGGAATTTGATGCCGCGCTTCTCGAAGGCCTTGTGCGCGGCCTTCGACACCTCCTCGTCCTCCACGGGCAGGATGCGGGGCATCATCTCGATCACCGTAACATCCGACCCCAGCGCCTTGTAGAAGCTGGCGAATTCCATGCCGATGGCGCCCGACCCGATCACCACCAGCGACTTCGGCGCCGCCTTGGGAACCAGGGCCTCGCGATAGGTCCAGACCCGGTCGCCGTCCGGCTCCAGGCCGATGGCGGGGATCGTGCGCGCCCGGGCCCCGGTGGCCAGGATCACGTGCTTGGCGGTCAGCTTGCGGTCCCCGACGATCACCGTGGGAGCGTCCTTGCCCTTTTCGAGCCTGGCGGCGCCCTGCACCACCTCGATCTTGTGCTTTTTCATCAGGAAGGCGACGCCCTGGTTGAGCTGGGACGCCACCTTGCGCGAGCGCTTCACGACCGCATCGAAGTCGAAGCCGCGCTTCTCCACCGACAGGCCATAGTCCTTGAGGTGATCGAGTTGCTCGTACATCTCTCCAGACTTGAGCAGCGCCTTGGTGGGGATGCAGCCCCAGTTCAGGCAGATCCCGCCCAGCTCGGCCCGCTCCACGATGGCGGTCTTGAACCCGAGCTGACTGGCCCGGATGGCGGTGACGTAGCCGCCCGGTCCGGAGCCAATCACGATGAGGTCGAAGGCGTCGGCCATCAGAGGAGCCTTTCGATCGCGCCCTCGAGCGCCTTGGGTTCAACGGTGGGGGCGAACCGGCCGGCGACGCGGCCTTCGCGGTCGATCAGGAACTTGGTGAAGTTCCATTTGATTCCCTCGGTGCCGAGCAGGCCCTTCTTCCGGGACTTCAGCCAGGCGTAGAGCGGATGGGCCTTGGGGCCGTTCACGTCGATCTTCCGCATCAGCGGAAAATCGACGTCGTAGGTCAGCGAGCAGAACGACTTGATCTCGGCGTCGTCGCCAGGCTCCTGCGCGCCGAACTGGTTGCACGGAAACCCCAGCACGACGAAGCCCCGTCCGGCGTACTTGCGATGCAGCGCCTCCAGGCCGGCGTATTGACGGGTGAAGCCGCACTGGCTGGCGGTGTTCACGATCAGCACGACCTTGCCGCGGTGGTCGGCCAGGGGCGCCGGCTGGCCCTCGATGGTCTCGGCCGTGAAGTCATAGAGGCTGGTCATGACGCCGCCTCAGACGATCAGGGTGATCGGATCTTCGAGCAGCGGCTTGAAGGCGGCCAGCCAGCGGGCGCCGGTGGCGCCGTCCACGACGCGGTGATCGCAGGTCAGGGTGACGGACATCACCGTGGCGATCTCGATCCTGTCGCCGCGCACGACCGGCCGCTTCTCGCCGGCGCCCACCGAGAGGATTGCGCCCTGCGGCTCGTTGATGATCGAGCTGAAGGTCTTGATTCCGAACATGCCCAGATTGGAGACCGAGAAGGTGCCGCCCTGGAACTCCTCGGGCTTCAGCTTCTTGTTGCGCGCCCGTTCGGCCAGATCCTTGGCTTCGGTCGCGATCTGGGCGAGGCCCTTGGTCTCGCACGCGCGGATGATCGGGGTGATCAGGCCGCCCGGCACCGCGACCGCCATGGCGATGTCGGCATGCTTGTGCATGGCGATCCCTTCGGGCGTGTACGAGGCGTTGGCCTCGGGCACCCGCATCAGGGCGACGGCGGCGGCCTTCAGCACCATGTCGTTGACGCTGACCTTGACGCCCTGCTTCTCCAGCATGGCGTTGATCTTGGATCGCGCCGACAGCAGTTCGTCGAGCTCGATATCCACCGTCAGCGGGAAATGCGGCACGTCGCGGAAGCTGTCGGTCATCCGGCGCGCGACGGTCTTGCGCATGCCGTCCAGCGGGATCAGCTCGTAGCTGCCCGCAGGGATGCCCATCTGCTCCAGGGTCTGAGCCTGGCGTTGCGGAGCGGCCTGGGCGTTGGACGCGCTGGCCGGGGCTGCGGCGGCGGGCGCCGCCTTGGCCTCGCCCGGCTTCGCGCCTTCGATGTCGGCCTTGATGATCCGTCCGTGCGGACCCGAGCCCTTCACCGCCGTCAGGTCGACGCCCTTCTGTTCCGCCAGCCGGCGCGCCAGCGGCGAGGCGAAGATGCGCTGTTCCCCGCCGTCACGCGCCGCCCCGCGCCGCGCGCCACCTTCTGCCGAGGGGGCGGAAGAGACCGATGCAACCGGGGCCGCTGGCTTCTCCTCCCCCTCGGGGGGAGGTGGCGGCGACGCCGACGGAGGGGTCTTGGGCGTCTCGGCCTTCGGCGGAGTCTCGGCCGCGCCGCCGTTGCTGGCCCCGCCCTCGCCTCCCAGGCGGGCGATGGGCGTGTTGACCTTCACCCCCTCGGTTCCCTCAGGCACCAGGATCTCGGAAACCACGCCCTCGTCGACGGCCTCGACTTCCATGGTCGCCTTGTCGGTCTCGATCTCGGCGATCACGTCGCCGGACTTCACCGTGTCGCCCGCCTTCACGAACCATTTGGCGAGAATGCCCTCCTCCATGGTCGGAGAAAGCGCGGGCATGAGGATGTCCGTCATGCGGGTTCCTTGGAGAGATGCGCGAGGGAAGCGCCGTTGGCCTCCCAGTTCTGGCCGTCGAAGGCCTCGATGACGAGGTCCAACCCGTCGGTCGTGTCCAGGCAGCGGGCGTTGACGCTCCAACCGTCGGGGTTCGAGCGCGGCCGATAGAAGCTCTTGATCCCGCATTCCGAGCAGAACAGGTGCTTCGCCACCCGGGTGTTGAACGTGTACTCGGCCAGCCTGTCGATGCCCCGGGTGATGCGGAACCGGCTTTCCGGCACGATGATGTGCACGAAGCCCGCCTTGGCGCACATGGAACAGTTGCAGCTCTGCGCCTCGACGCGGGCCGGCAGGGCGGCCTCGAAGCGCACTCCGCCGCAATGGCATCCGCCTGCACGCCAGGTGAAGGGGCTGTCGGTCATGCTAGCACGGCGTCGGCAACGGCCTGGCGCACCTCCGCTTCGCTTTCCATCTGCTGGATGGCGAATGAAGACGCGACTACTTCAAGGCGGTTCCACGGCCCTCCCAGCGCAAAATGTCGCGTCTTCGAACGAAAAGACCTGACTTCCGACACGAGATCGGAATTGTCGCTCTCAGAGAGCCAGGTTTCCCCGTAACCCGCTCCAACTCCAATGATCGAGTAGGCTGTATCCGACCAGACGGTCGCAACTTCGACCTCCGAGAACTCGATCAGGAAGAACGGCTTCCGACGGCGTCGATCCTCGATGGTCCCTGACTCCGCGGCCAGGACCAAGAGATTGCCATTCCCGGGACCAGACACGATGTCGATCGAAAGAGATTCGATCGCGTCCAATTCGGTAGGCGCCCCTCGCCAATCTGCTCCTGTGCGCTGATCCACGATCAATCCTTGTAGCTCACCGCCTTGGCCGCCTTCACGATCCGCTCGATCGACGGCATCGACAGCGCCTCGAGGTTCGCCGCGTAGGGCAGCGGCACGTCTTCCTGGTGCACGCGAGCGGGCGGCGCGTCGAGATAGTCGAACGCCAGTTCCGTCACCTTGGCCGCGATCTCGGCGCCGACGCCCATCGGGCCCCAGCCCTCCTCGACCGTCACCAGCCGGTTGGTCTTCTTCACGCTCTCGACCACGGTCTCGATGTCCATGGGCCGGATGGTGCGCAGGTCGACCACCTCGGCCTCGATGCCGTCCTTGGCCAGTTCCTCGGCGGCGGCCAGGCAGAAGCCCACCATCCGGGAATAGGCCACCAGGGTGACGCCGTTCCCCTCGCGCCGGACCTTGGCCTTGCCGATGGGGACCACCCAGTCCTCCACCTCGGGCACGTCGAACTCCTGCCCGTAGAGCATCTCGTGCTCCAGGAAGACCACAGGGTTCGGGTCGCGGATGGCGGCTTTCAGCAGGCCCTTGGCGTCGGCCGCGTCGTAGGGTGCGATCACCTTCAGGCCGGGCACGTGGCCGTACCAGGCGGCGTAGTCCTGGCTGTGCTGGGCGGCCACGCGGGCGGCCGCGCCGTTCGGGCCACGGAAGACGATGGACGTCTTGATCTGGCCGCCCGACATGTAGAGCGTCTTGGCGGCCGAATTGATGATGTGGTCGATCGCCTGCATGGCGAAGTTGAACGTCATGAACTCGACGATCGGCTTCAGGCCCGCCATCGCCGCGCCCACGCCCAGGCCGGCGAAGCCGTGCTCGGTGATCGGGGTGTCGATCACGCGCTTGGGGCCGAACTCGTCCAGCAGGCCCCGGCTGACCTTGTAGGCCCCCTGGTACTGCGCCACCTCCTCGCCCATCAGGAAGACGTCGCCGTCGCGGCGCATCTCCTCGGCCATGGCGTCGCGCAGGGCGTCGCGGACCGTGGTCTTCACGAGGTTCACACCCTCGGGCAGTTCGGGGTCTTTCAGCGGCTCCTTGGGGGTGACCGCGGCCGGCCCCTCGCCTTCCGGCCGGGTCTCGGCCTCTTCCGGCGGCTTCTTCTCGGGATCGCCGGCCGAGGCCTTGCCCTCACCCTTGCCGGGCGATGCCTCAGCGGGAGCTTCCTCGGCCTTAGGGGCCGGCTTGGCCGCCCCGCCCTCGCCGTTCAGGCGCGCGATGGGGGTGTTGACCTTCACCTCCTCGGTCCCTTCCGGCACCAGGATCTCGGCGACGACGCCCTCGTCGACGGCCTCGACCTCCATGGTGGCCTTGTCGGTCTCGATCTCGGCGATCACGTCGCCGGACTTCACCGTGTCGCCCGCCTTCACGAACCACTTGGCGAGCGTGCCCTCCTCCATGGTGGGCGAGAGCGCCGGCATCAGGATGTCGGTCACGCGCGCAGCTCCGTGTAGACGTCGGTGTAGAGTTCGGACGGGTCGGGCTCGGGCGAGGTGCGGGCGAACTCCGCCGCATCGGCGACGATCTTCTTCACCTCGGCGTCGATGGCCTTGAGCGCGTCGGCGTCGGCCCAGCCGTTGGTCTCCAGAAGGTGCTCGACGTGCTCGATGGGATCGCGGGTCTTGCGGACCTCGTCCACTTCCTCGCGCGTGCGGTACTTGGCCGGGTCGCTCATGGAGTGGCCGCGATAGCGGTAGGTCTTCATCTCCAGAATGTACGGCCCGTTGCCGCCCCGGGCGTGCTCGCAGGCGCGCTGGGCCGCAGCCTTCACGGCCAGCACGTCCATGCCATCCACCTGCTCACCCGGGATGTTGAACGAGATCCCGCGCTTGTAGAGCTCGACCTCGGACGTGGACCGGTCGATGGCCGTGCCCATGGCGTACTGGTTGTTCTCGATCACGTAGACCACCGGCAGCTTCCAGACGGCCGCCATGTTGAAGCTCTCGTAGACCTGGCCCTGGTTGGCGGCGCCGTCGCCGAAGAAGGCGAAGCTGACCTTGCCGTCCTCTCGGTAGCTGTTGGCCAGCGCCAGGCCGGTGCCCAGCGCCACCTGCGCGCCCACGATCCCGTGGCCGCCGTAGAACGCCGCCTCGGTCGAGAACATGTGCATCGACCCGCCCTTGCCCTTGGACGAGCCGCCGATGCGGCCGGTCAGCTCGGCCATCACCTCGCGCGGATCCATGCCGGCCACCAGCATGTGGCCGTGGTCGCGGTAGCCGGTGATGAACTGGTCGCCCGGGTTCTTGGCCGCCTCGCAGCCGACGGCGATGGCCTCCTGGCCGATGTACAGGTGGCAGAAGCCGCCGATCAGCCCCATGCCGTAGAGCTGGCCCGCGCGTTCCTCGAACCGGCGGACGAGCAGCATCTGGCGGTAGTACTCGAGCAGCTCGTCCCTGCCGGTGTCGGGGCTGGAATTGTGCCCTTTCCCGCCGGCCCGGCGGGGTGCGCTGGTGGTTTTCCGCCGACCGGCCGAAGCGGTCTGCCCGCGCGCCATGCGTTACTCCCGTGATCCGTGGTTCGTCCCTTTGAGACTGGCGAACCAGCCTCAGGGTTGCATGCGGATCACATAGTCCCTCGGGTCGGCGAAGCCTAGCAGGGAGCGCGCCCTTTCCTCCAGGAGATCGGCGGAAAGGCTCTCGTCGCGCAGGAGGCGGGCGCGAACCTCCAGATCGTGCCGCCGCGCGGTCAGGTCGGCCAGTTCGGCGCGTTTCGCCGCCAGGGCCGCATCGCGGCTGTCCGACTGCAACAGGCCGCCTTCGCCCGTGAAGGCGTGATAGGCGAAATAGGCGATCAGGAGCGCCAGGAACGCGGTCGAGAGATAGGGGCGAAGGCTGTCGAGCACGGGAATCACGAAGGTTTCCGACGCCCGACCATAGCGGCCGCCACGATTAACGAAACGTTGCGGGGGAAATGGAGTGGCGCGTCTCCGGATGGACCGAACGTCTGCGCCAGCCCCGCAACGGCCGCCGTCGCCGTTGGCGGCCGCCCCAAGGCTGAGCTGGATCCGCTGGCGCCGGCCGTCGCACCGGGCCATGTTGCCCCCCGCCACCTGCGGAGGAACGCCTTTGACCCGCGAAGACCTGATCCAGGCGCTTGACGCGGCGTCCGAGCGCGATCCCGACGTGATCGCCCTGCTGCTGGGCGGAAGCCTGGGCGCCGGCGGCGGCGACCGCTGGAGCGACGTCGACGCCATCCTGGTGACCGCGCCCGATCGCCACGCCGCCGTGGTGAACGATCTTCAGGCCTGGGTGTCGGCTATCGCGCCGCCCGTCCTGTGGCGACAGACCTTTCCGCCCCATCCCCTGTTCATGGCCGTGCTGCCCGGCTGGCTCCGGCTGGACATCACCGTCACCGTACCCGGGCATGTGACCGGCGCGCGCGACCGTGTCCGGGCGCTCTACGATCCACAAGGTCTGGTGGAAGCGCTGCCGGGCGCCTATCCGCGCCGGCGACCCGATCCCCGGAAGATCGCGGGTCTGGTCGAGGAGTTTCTCCGTGTCGTCGGACTGCTTCCGGTGGCCGTCGGTCGCGACGAGCCCGTGCTGGCGGTGACGGGCGTGACGCTCCTGCGGGGCCTTTTGCAGGATCTTCTCGTCGAGGCTCAGGCTCCGCCTGCGCCCATGGGCGCCCTGTCCCTATCGCGGCTCCTGCCGGCGGAGGATGTGGCCCTGCTGGCGGCGCTTCCGCTTCCCCGCGCCGAATGGAGCGAGATCCTCGAGGCCAACCGGCGGTATGCGGCCGAATTCCTCCCCCGCGCCCGTGCGCTCGCCGCCGAAAGCGGCGCGTCCTGGCCTACGGCGCTGGAGGCCGAGGCGGCGAAGCGGCTGGCCCGCGACGCCGGCCTGGACTGGTCGGAGGTCTTCCGCGGCGGCGCCTAGAGGTTCCGCAGCGCGCCCTTGCCGGCGTAGATGGCCTGGTCGCCCAGTTCCTCCTCGATGCGCAGGAGCTGGTTGTACTTGGCGGTGCGGTCCGAGCGGGCCAGCGAGCCGGTCTTGATCTGTCCGCAGTTGGTGGCCACCGCCAGGTCGGCGATCGTCGAATCCTCGGTCTCGCCCGAGCGGTGGCTCATCACGGCCGTGTAGCTGTTGCGATGCGCCAGATCGACGGCGTCGAGGGTTTCGCTCAGCGTGCCGATCTGGTTGACCTTCACCAGGATCGAGTTCGCCAGCCCCTTGCCGATGCCCATGCCGAGGCGCTCGGGATTGGTCACGAACAGGTCGTCGCCGACGAGCTGGACGTGGCCGCCCAGCTTGTCGGTCAGCAGCTTCCAGCCCTCGAAGTCGTCTTCGGCGCAGCCGTCCTCGATGGTCACGATCGGGAACTTCGCGACGAGGGCCGCCAGGTACTCGACCATGCCGGCCGGATCGACGGTCTTGCCCTCGCCGTCCATCACGTACTGGCCGCCCTTGAAGAACTCGGTGGAGGCGACGTCGAGCCCCAGGTGGAAGTCCTGGGCGGCCTTGTAGCCCGCGCTCTCGCCGGCCTTGACGATGAACTCCAGCGCCGCCTCGGCCGAACCGATGTTGGGCGCGAAGCCGCCCTCGTCGCCGACGTTGGTGTTGTGGCCCGCGGCCTTGAGCTGGGCCTTCAGGGCGTGGAAGATCTCGGCGCCCATGCGCAGGCCTTCGGCGAAGGTTTCCGCGCCGGTCGGCAGGATCATGAACTCCTGGATGTCGATCGGATTGTCCGCGTGCGCGCCGCCGTTGATGATGTTCATCATCGGAACCGGCAGGACCCGCGCCGAGACACCGCCCACATATTTGTAGAGCGGCAGCGCCGCCGAGCTGGCCGCCGCCTTGGCCGTCGCCAGGCTGACCCCCAGGATCGCGTTGGCCCCCAGCCGGCTCTTGTTCTTCGTGCCGTCGAGGTCGATCAGCAGCCGGTCGATGCGGCGCTGGTCCTCGGCGTCCGAGCCCGAGAGGGCGTCGTAGATCTCGCCGTTCACCGCCTCGACGGCCTGGCGCACGCCCTTGCCGAGGTAGCGGCCCTTCTCGCCGTCGCGCTTCTCGACCGCCTCGTGGGCGCCGGTGGAGGCGCCCGAGGGCACCGCCGCACGGCCCATCGACCCGTCCTCGAGGATCACGTCCACCTCGACGGTGGGATTGCCCCGGCTGTCCAGGATCTCGCGGGCGGTGATGTCGACGATCTCGGTCATGGCGGCGGCTGCGGGCTCCTCTGAAGTGGGGGCGAGCCTTAGCGCAAGCCGCCCGCCGGGGGCAACGGCGGCCTGAACCGTAGCGTATGCGGTCGGGACGGACTGGGCTTCCTCCGCCTTGACGCCCCCTGCGTCAGCGGCCCATCCGGTCGGCCGATGCAAGGGAGCGTTCCATGATCCTGGTCGAGAAGCCGTCCGAAGGCGTCGCCGTCGTCACCCTGAACCGGCCCGAGGCCATGAACGCGCTGTCCAAGAGCCTGCGCGCCGCCCTCCAGGCGGCCATCGCCGAACTGGACGCCGATCCGGGCGTCAAGGTGATCGTCCTGACCGGCGCCGGCGAGCGCGCCTTCACCGCCGGCCTGGACCTCAAGGAGCTGTCGGCCGATCCGCTGGGCATGGGCGCGGCCAACGCGACCGACCCCGCGCAGAATCCGGCCCAGGCGGTGTTGTCGTGCTCGAAGCCGATCATCGGGGCGATCAACGGCGTGGCGATCACGGGCGGCTTCGAACTGGCCCTGGCCTGCGACGTCCTGCTGTGCTCGACCAACGCCCGCTTCGCCGACACCCACGCCCGCGTGGGCATCACGCCGGGCTGGGGACTTTCCCAGAAGCTCAGCCGCTGCATCGGCCCCTATCGCGCCAAGGAGCTGTCGCTGAGCGGTAACTTCCTCTCCGCGCAGCAGGCCTACGACTGGGGGCTCGCGAACCGCGTGGTCGCGCCGGCCGACCTGATGCCCGCCGCTCTGGAGCTGGCGCGCCAGATGGCCGACATCGATCTCGACATGCTGGTCACCTACAAGGCCATGATCGACGACGGCTACGCGACCACCCTGGGCGATGGCCTGGAACTCGAGCACCAGCGCTCCGTGGTCCACAATCGCGAGGTCACGCCCGAGATGATCGCCGCGCGCCGCGAGAACGTCCAGGCGCGGGGACGCGCTCAGTAGACCGCCTCCTCCAGGCCCCTTCCTCTCCCAGGGCGTGAGAGGGAGTTTTCAGGCCTTGAAGCTCTTCCAGGGACCGGTGATGGCCAGGGTCGCCCCCGGCCAGTAAGAGTTGACGAACAGCGTCGAACCGTCCGGCGAGAAACAGACGCCGGCCAGTTCGGTCGTGGGCAGGAGCGGGCCGTCGGTCTCGGAGCGAACCACCCGACCGAGCGCATAGGTCCGCCCGTCCGGCGTCACGCCCTTGAGGAAGTTCACGCCCTTCGGCTCGACCTTGTCTTCGCAGACGATCAGGTGCCCCCAGGGCGCGACCGTGAGGTTGTCGCACATGTTCATCACCCGGTTGTCGGACGGCTCCAGGAAGAGCTGCATCCGCCCCGGTTCGCCCGCTTCCCGCGCATCCCCCTCGAAGCGGCTGGGGCGGTAGCGCAGGATCTGGCCCAGGCGCTTCGGGCCGCCGCTGGTGCAGGTGAAGTACATCTCGCCGTCGCCGAAATGGATCCCCTCGCCGCGGGCGAACCACGCGGCGCCCTTGGCGTGGCCGCGGTCGCGCAGGTCGGTGTGGGGGTTCTCGGGGCCTTCCAGGTCGATCCAGACCACCTCGCGCCAGTCGCCCGGCGTCCAGGTGACCTCGGTCCAGTTGCGGCTGTCGGCGCGGTCGCGGAAGCCCAGCACCTGCATGCGTCCGCCCCGCTCCAGACGCCGGCGGTCCACGGGCAGGACCCGATAGAACAGGCAGCGGCCGTCGGGCTCGTCCTCGGTCAGGTAGACGATCCCGGTGCGCGGATCGATGCAGGCGGCCTCGTGCTTGAACCGGCCCAGCGCCGTCAGCGGAACCGGATCGACGAGCCCCTTGTGGCGGGCGGGCACCTCGAACACCCAGCCATGCGACTTGCCCAGGTCGAGATTGTCGGGACCTGCGCCGCCGACCCGGGTCGTTTCCTCGCAGGTGAGCCACGATCCCCAGGGCGTGGCGCCGCCCGCGCAGTTGTAGTTCGTGCCCGCCAGGCTGAGCCAGGACGACTCCAGTCGCTTCGACTTCGGATCATAGACCAGGGTCGTCGTGCCGCCGGTCATCAGCCGCCCGTCCGCGGCGGCGTCGAAGACCCTGGCGCGATCCACTTGGCCGGCCAGCGTCTGGCCCTTGCCGAAGGGACCATAGTCGAAGTCGGTGAAACGCAACTCGTGATTGCGCACCAGCGCCACCCGGCCGCGAGACAGGGGAAAGGCCGCCATGCCGTCCATCTTGTACGGCGTGACGAGACCGTCGCTCATCGGATCTCCCGCCCGCGAGACGACGGTGTAGGAGAACCCTTCGGGAAGGTCGAAGATGCGCTGCGGATCCTCCTTGAGGGGACCGTAGCCCGTCACCTCGTTGAGGTAGGAATCGCCCGCCGGCGCCTGCGGCTGGGCGGCGGCCATGCGGGAGAGTCCGGCGAAGGCCACGCCCGTGGCGGCGGACAGGAGGTGGCGGCGAGACAGCATCATGGAAATCCCCTCGTACGCGCCACCTTATTCCCGGCGACTGTTTCGGGGGCATGACAAAACGCGGCGCGCGAAACGCAAAACGCCGGCCTTGCGGCCGGCGTCCGGAATTCCGCCCCCGGAGAGGAAGCGGTCAGTCTTCCTTCGGCGTCAGGACCTGACGGCCCTTGTACATGCCGGTCTTGAGGTCGACGTGGTGCGGGCGCTTCAGCTCGCCCGTTTCCTTGTCTTCGTGGAAGGTGTTGGGGCCGAGCGCGTGGTGCGAACGACGCATGTTCCGCCGCGACGGCGAAGTTTTTCTTTTGGGAACAGCCATCGGAGGATCTCTGCGGCGTGAAAACAAGAGCGGCGGCCAACCCGGGCCGCCACGTGAGCGGGGGCTTATGCATGAAACCCCGCACCCGATCAAGCCGGCTGGGATAGCCTGCCGCCATTATCTCTCGGAGCCGCCCCCATGTCGCAGGATCTCGTCTTCGGCCCGATGGCGGCGATGGCGCTTCTGACCTTCGCGGTCCTGGGTCTCATCCCGATCCGCCGGCTGAGGGCCGCGTTCGCGGGCCGCGTGAAGGCCGAGGACTTCAGGTTCGGCGAATCACCCGCCGTGCCCGGAGACGTCTCGATCCCCAACCGGAACTACATGAACCTGCTGGAGCTGCCGACGCTCTTCTACGTGGCGGGGCTGATGTACCACGTGGCCGGGCGACTGGACCCGGCGGCGCTGACGCTCGCCTGGACCTACGTGGCGCTTCGGCTCATCCACTCGGTGATCCACCTGACCTACAACGACGTCACCCATCGCCTGGCGGCCTTCGCCCTCTCGAACGTGGCGCTGATGGCCTTCTGGGTGCTGTTCTTCGTGTAGCCGCCGGGGCCGGGAGCGGATCAGACCAGCCGGCTGCGTTCCTTCGCCGCGCCGATGAAGCTGGCGAACAGGGGGTGAGGATCGAACGGCCGGCTCTTGAGTTCGGGATGGTACTGCACCCCCACGAACCAGGGATGGTCCTGACGTTCGCACACCTCGGGCAGGACGCCGTCGGGCGACAGGCCGGTGAACTTCAGGCCCGTCTTCTCGATGGCCTCGCGGTAGGCGATGTTGACCTCGTAGCGGTGGCGATGCCGCTCCGAGATCGTCGTTCCGCCGTACATCCCGGCGACGCGGCTGCCCGGGGTCAGGACGGCGTCGTAGGCGCCGCAGCGCATGGTGCCCCCGAGTTCGCCGCCCTCGCTGCGGGACTCCTTCTCGTTGCCCCGCACCCACTCGGTCATCAGGCCGACGATGGGCTCGGAGGTGGGGCCGAACTCCGTGGACGACGCCTGCTGGATGCCCGCGAGATTCCGCGCGGCCTCGATCATGGCCATCTGCATGCCGAAGCAGATTCCGAAGTAAGGCACCTCGTGTTCGCGGGCGAACTGGACCGAGCGGATCATCCCCTCCGAGCCGCGCTCGCCGAACGCCCCGGGCACCAGCACGCCGTGCATCTTGTTCAGCCGCTCGGCGATGACGGCCTCTTCCTTCTCGAAGACCTCGCCCTCGATCCAGTCGAACTTCACCCGGACGTTGTTCGCCACCCCGCCGTGGACCAGCGCCTCGATCAGCGATTTGTAGGCGTCGGTCAGCGCCGTGTACTTGCCCACGATGGCGATGTTCACCTCGCCATCAGGGTGATTCAGCCGGTGGGAGATGTCCTGCCAGCGCGACAGGTCGGGCGCCGGCGCGGTGTCCTTGAGCCCGAAGACGTCCAGGACTTCGGTGTCCAGACCCTCGGCGTGATAGTCCAGCGGCACCGCATAGATGTTGGCGGAATCCATCGCCTGGATCACCGCGCCGGGTCTCACGTTGCAGAACAGCGCCAGTTTCCGGCGCTCGCTCTCCGGGATCGGGATCTCGCACCGGCACAGCAGGATGTCGGGCTGAATGCCGATCGAGCGCAGCTCCTTCACCGAGTGCTGCGTCGGCTTGGTCTTCATCTCGCCGGCGGTCTTGATGTAGGGCAGCAGCGTCAGGTGGATGAAGCAGGCGTGGCCACGGGGCAGCTCCTGGCCGAGTTGGCGGATCGCCTCGAAGAACGGCAGGCCTTCGATGTCGCCCACCGTGCCGCCCACCTCGACCAGCACGAAGTCGACGCCCTCGCCCGGATCGGACAGGACGAAATCCTTGATCTCCCCGGTCACGTGCGGGATCACCTGGACCGTCGCGCCCAGGTAGTCGCCCCGGCGCTCCTTCTCGATGATCTTCTTGTAGATCTGCCCCGTGGTGATGTTGTCGCCGCGGGTGGCGTTCACGCCGGTGAAGCGCTCGTAGTGGCCGAGGTCGAGGTCGGTCTCGGCGCCGTCGTCGGTGACGAACACCTCCCCATGCTGGGTCGGGCTCATCGTGCCCGGATCGACGTTGAGATACGGGTCGAGCTTGCGGAGACGGACGTTGTATCCTCGCGCCTGAAGAAGCGCGCCAAGGGCGGCGGACGCGAGACCTTTACCCAATGAGGAGACCACGCCGCCGGTGATGAAAATGTACCGGGCCATGGGCGTCCAGATTAGCTCCGATTCGCGCGTGTTTCGCGGCGCGAATCGCCGCTGTCCCCAGTCTTGTGAGCCGTCGGCCTATTTCTGCGCGGGCAGGGCCGGCGCAGGGGCGGATTCGGCGGGCAGAGCGCCGAACGGGCTGTTGATGGTGGGCGTCGGGGCCTGCAAGGGCGCCGGCCCCTGCGGTTGGGCGGGCGTCTCGGCCGGCTGGCGCGTGAGCTCGGCCGGGTTGATCGCATTGACCTTCAGCCGGTCGACGACGGACGACGCGCCGCGCTCGCGGCCCGCCAGGATCGTCAGCGTCAGGCCCAGGACGAAGAAGATGGTCCCCAGAATCCACGTCGTGCGGGTCAGAAGGTCGCCCGCGCCGCGCACCGACATCATCGAACCGCCGCCGCCGCTGACCAGGCCGCCACCCTCCGAGCGCTGGAGCAGCACCACGACCACGAGGAAGAAGGCGACGATGACCTCGATCACCAGCAGCAGGTTCAACAGCATGGTTGCATCTTTCCGGCGCGCCAGGGCGAGTTGACGCCGCAATATCCTACGCAAACGAAGCGGGCGCTCTATCACCGCGACCGCCGCAAGGCCATAGCTAGTGCGTCGCACCCCGAAGCACAAACCGGATGCGCTCGCGGCCCGACGTCCCCCCGACATCCGCGCGTGCGCCCTGCGACGATGGCCCTGCCTGACCAGGGCGCCTATGTGGAGGCCATGAGCCATCCCATCGCCGTCACCGGCTTCGACCACATCGTCCTGCGCATCCGCGACAAGGCGCGGATGCTCGACTTCTACCAGCGGGTCCTGGGCCTGTCGGTCGACCGCGACCGGCCCGAACTGGGCCTCACCCATATCCGGGCGGGCGGCCAGATGATCGACCTGGTCGTCTGCGACGCCGGCTCGGAACCGGCGGACGGCGGCCGCAACCTGGACCATTTCGCCCTGCAGGTGCGCCCGTTCGACGAAGCCGCCATCCGCGATCATCTCGCGGCGCACGGAATCGAGGTTGTCGGGGAAGGCCTGCGCTACGGGGCCGAGGGCGACGGCTTCTCGCTGTACGTCCTCGATCCCGAAGGCAACATGGTCGAACTCAAGGGGCCGGCCGCCTAAAGCGCCCGCACGATCCCCAGGAAGTCGTCGGCCTTCAGCGAGGCGCCGCCCACCAGGGCGCCGCCCACTTCGTCGACATGCAGGATCTCCGCGGCGTTCGACGGCTTCACCGAGCCGCCGTAGAGGATCGGAACCGCCCGCCCGGCCTCGCCGAACTGCCCGACCAGCGTCGCCCGGATGGCGCGGTGGACCTCTTCGATCTCGGGCGTCGTGGGCGTCAGGCCGGTGCCGATCGCCCAGACGGGCTCATAGGCCACCGAGAACGGCCGGCCGGCCAGTTCGGCGGGCAGAGACCCCCTCACCTGCCCGGTGACGACCGCCAGGGCGTCTCCGGCCTTACGCTCTTCCAGGGTCTCCCCGACGCAGACGATGGGCTCCAGACCCGCACGCAACGCCGCCCCGACCTTCGCCGCCACGGTCGCGTCGGTCTCGCCATGACCCGCCCGCCGTTCGGAATGCCCCAGGATCGTCAGGGTCGCCCCGGCGTCGGCCAGCATTTCGGCCGAGATGTCGCCCGTGAAGGCGCCCGCCGCTTCCGCGCGATGGTCCTGGCCGCCGACGAGAACCCGGCTTCCCGCGAGCGCCTCGGCCATGCGGTGCAGCAGTACGGCCGGGGGACAGAGCGCCACGCGCGCCGGCGCGCCGGCCAGCCCGGCGGCGATCGCCTTCGCCTCGTCCAGCGAGGCGGCGAGGCCGTTCATCTTCCAGTTTCCGGCGATCAGGGGCGTCGGCGCAGTCATCGGTCCTCCGGCAATGGTCGCAGTCGAGCCGGGCGGTTAAGGCATGCCGCTCCTCCTGTCACGCAACTCCCTTCCCGGCCCGACCGCAGCCGGTGGCCCGTCACGCGCTGTGTCGCGGGCTCGGTCGCGCGCTTGCGGGACAGAAGCCCGTTCCCCTATACCGGCGCGCTACGTCGTCGCCGGGGAAGGAACCCGCATGCTCGCCGCCACCCGCCAGTTCGCGAAGTCCTGGCCCGCCCGGATCCTGCTGATCCTTCTCGCGCTCGGCCTCGTCACGGTGGGCGCGAACCAGGGCGGCCTGCTGGCGCTGGACGGCGACCAGATCGTCAAGGCCGGCTCGCGCTCGATCAACTCGATGGAGTTCCGTCGCGAGTACGACGACTTCCGCCGTCGTCTCGAGGAGCAGTCCGGCCAGCCGGTGACGCCCGAGATCGCCCAGGAGAACAACCTCGACGCCAATCTGCTGAACGGCCTCGCGACCCGGGTGGCGTTCGCCGAACTCCTGTCGCGCATGGGCGTCAAGCCGTCCGACAAGCAGATCCTGGAGCAGATCCAGCAGATCCCCGTCTTCTTCGATCCCGTCTCGGGGCGGTTCGACCGCCAGACCTTCGAGACGCGGCTCCGGGAAAACGGCCGCACCCCCGAAGCCTTCGACGACGAACTGCGCGACCAGATGGCCGCCCAGCATTTCATCGTGGCGATCCAGAACGGCCTCGCCGTTCCGCGGTCCTACGGCGCCGTGGCCGCCGTCTTCGCGACCGAGGCGCGCGACCTGGCCTATGTGACGCTGACCCCGAACAGCGTCCCGCGTCCGGCTGCGCCGACCGACGAACAGTTGAACGCCTTCATCAAGGAAAACGCCCAGCGGCTGACGATTCCCGAGATGCGCGTGCTGACCGTGGCCCCGTTCACCACGGCCGGCGCCCAGGCCGGCCTGGGCGCGATCGACGCCGACGAACTTCAGAAGCGCTACGAGTTCCGCAAGGACACGCTGTCGACCCCCGAAACGCGGTCCATCGTGCAGGTGCCGGTCAAGGATCAGGCGACCGCCCAGCAGGTGGCGGCCCGCCTGACGCGCGGCGAGGACCCCGCCGCGGTGGCCAAGTCGATCGGCGTCGAGGCCGTCCGCTTCGACCAGCGCCCCCTGACGGCGGTGTCCGACCGCAAGGTGGGCGAGGCCGCGTTCCGGATGGCCGACGGCCAGGTGGCGGCGGTTCAGGGCGACCTGGGCCTTTCCGTGGTCAAGGTCCTGTCGGTGACGCCCGGCCGCGAGGTTTCGCTGGAAGACGCCCGGCCCATGCTCGAAGCCGAGATCCGCAAGGACATGGTGGCCGAGAAGGTCCACACGCAGACCGAAGCCTACGAGGAAGCCCACCAGGGCGGCGCCAACCTCGCCGACTCGGCCCGCAAGGCCGGCGTGACCGTCATGACGATCGGTCCGGTGACGGCCCAGGGCCAGGACGAGAACGGCCAGCCGATCGCCGGCCTTCCGCCCAAGATCCTCGAGACCGCCTTCGGCCTGGGCGCCGGAAGCGAGAGCGATCTGACCGACCTGGGCGATGGCTCGTACTTCGCCGTGCGCGTCGAACGCGTGGTCCCGGCCCGGGTCCCGCCCCTGGCCGATATCCGTGGCCCGGTCACCCAGTTCTGGATGCAGCGCGAAGTGGTGCGCGCGCTCGAGGCCAAGGCCAAGTCGCTCACCGACCGCATGGCCAAGGGCGAGACGCTCGAGGCGGTCGCGGCGTCGTCCGGACTGTCCGTGTCGCGGCTGCCCGGCCTGACGCGCCAGAACGCCGGCCAGCACCAGCAGGCCCTGGGCGGTCAGGTGCTGTCGCAGGCGTTTTCCGCCAAGGCCGGCGAGGCCTGGTCCGCCGGCGCGCCCATGGGCCTCGTCGTGGGCCGGGTCGAGGCCGTTCGCGCCGACAGCGGCCCCACGACCGCCCGCCTCGCCGACGCCAGCCGCGGAGAGCTGACCCAGGTCCTGTTCCGGGAGATGGCCGAAGCCGCCCAGGTCTACGCCCGCAACAAGCTCAAGGTCCGCGTCAACCGCGACAAGGCCCGCACGGTCCTGGGCTTCCCGCCCCTGCCCAAGGCCGGCGACGCGGCCGCCGGGAAGAAGGCGGAGACGAAGAAATGACGCCCGAGCCGCCGTTCGACGCCTTTCGCTCGACTTACGACGGCGGCGCGCCCCAGGTCGTCTGGACCCGTCTCATCGACGACCTGGAGACGCCGGTCTCCGCCTATCTGAAGATCGGCCACGGCCGACCCTACGCCTTCCTGTTCGAGTCGGTGGAAGGCGGCGCGTTCCGCGCGCGCTATTCGATCATCACCCTGAACCCCGACCTCGTCTGGCGCTGTCACGGCGACCGGGCCGAGATCGCCACGGGCGACGACATCGCCGCGGGCCGCTTCACGCCCCAGGCGGGCGGCGCCCTGGACAGCCTGCGCGACGTGCTGGCCATGTCCCGGATCGAGCTTCCGCCCGGACTGCCGCCCATGGCCGCCGGCGTGTTCGGCGCCCTGGGCTACGACACCATCCGGCTGGTCGAGACCCTGCCCGACGTCAATCCCGACCCCCTGGGCCTGCCAGACGGCGTGCTGACACGGCCGTCGGTGATCGCGATCTTCGACGCCATCGCCCAGGAGATCCTGCTGGTCACGCCCGTGCGTCCCGGCGCGGGCTCCGCGGACGCGGCCTATGAGGCCGCCCACGCACGCCTCCAGGCCGTGACCGACGATTTCCGCAAACCGGCGCCGCCGCTCCGGGGCGACGCCCGTCCCGAGCCCGACCGCTTCACCACGCCCGTGAGCCGCGAGGCCTACCGGGAGATCGTCGAGAAGGCCAAGGGTTACATCGGCGCCGGAGACATCTTCCAGGTGGTGCCGAGCCACCGGTTCCGCGCCCCGTTCGCGCACGATCCGTTCGCGCTCTATCGCTCGCTGCGCCGGACCAATCCCTCGCCGTTCCTGTTCTACCTGAACTTCGGCGACTTCCAGCTCGCGGGGTCGTCGCCCGAGATCCTGGTCCGCCTGCGCGACGGCAAGATCACCATCCGCCCCATCGCCGGCACCCGGCCCCGCGGCGCGACGCCCGAGGAAGACCGCCGCCTCGAGGAGGAGCTGATCGCCGATCCCAAGGAGCGGGCCGAGCACCTGATGCTGCTGGACCTCGGCCGCAACGACGTGGGCCGGGTGGCGATGCTGAAGCAGGCCGGGGCCAACGAGCCCCCCCAGCCGTCCCGCGCGCCGCGCGTCCGCGTCACCGACAGCTTCTTCGTCGAGCGCTACAGCCACGTGATGCACCTGGTTTCGAACGTCGAGGGCGACGCGCCCGAGGGGCTCGATCCCGTGGACGTCGTCATGGCCGCCCTGCCCGCCGGCACGCTGTCGGGAGCGCCCAAGGTGCGGGCCATGGAGATCATCGACGAGCTGGAGATCGAGAAGCGCGGCATCGGCTATGCTGGCGCGGCCGGCTACTTCGGCTCCGACGGATCGGTGGACACATGCATCATCCTGCGCACCGCCCTGTTCAAGGACGGCATGATGTACGTCCAGGCCGGCGGCGGCGTGGTGGCCGACAGCGACCCGGACGCCGAGTACGACGAGACCCAGCACAAGGCCCGCGCGCTGCGCGACGCCGCGGTGGAGAGCTGGCGGTTCGTGTGACCGCGATGCTTCCGCCCGCGATCCTCTTCGACCTGGACGACACCATCATCGCGGCGGGCGAGCGGCCGGCGGTCCTGCTCGAGGTGGCCTCCGAGTTCGCCGACCGGCTGGGGCCGCATGCGCCGACCCATGTCGCCGACCGGATGGAATCGGCGATGACGGACTTCTGGTCCGATCCCGAGCGTCACAAGGCGGCGCGCTTCGGCCTGGCGGCCGCCCGGCGCGGCGTCGCCGTCCAGGTCTTCACGACCGAACTGGGCCTCGGCGCCGGGGACGCCATGGTCTTCGCCGACCGCTTCAGCGAAATCCGCGAGCGGATGACCGAGATGTTTCCGGGCGCCCGCGAGACCCTGGAGGCCATCCGCGCCCGCGGCGTGCGCATGGCGCTCGTGACCAACGGCGATGGAACGACACAGCGCGCCAAGATCGAGCGGTTCACCCTCGCCGGCCTCTTCGACCACATACAGATCGAGGGGGAGAACGGCTTCGGCAAGCCCGAGGAACGGGCCTATCTCCACGCCATGCAGGCGCTGGACGTCCGGGCCGACCAGACCTGGATGGTGGGCGACAATCTCGAATGGGAGGTGGCGGCGCCGCAGCGACTGGGGATCTTCGCCATCTGGCACGACCCCCGTGGCCAGGGCCTCCCGTCAGGAAGCCCGATCAGGCCCGATCGCATCATCCGGCGCCTCTCCGAACTGCTCGACGCCTGATCCCGGGTCCGGGTCCGCCGCCTCTCCAGCCTCCGTCTTCGTCGCGGGCGGAGCCAGCACCATCGCCATCGCGAACGCCACCGAACTCAAGGCGAGGACCGTGGCCGCCAGCAGGGCCGGCCAGGCCGGGTCGCGCCGCGTTGGCGTCGCCAGCAGCGCTGTTGCTCGGGCCAACGCATTCCCGTCGAGGGCAGAATCGCTCAGCGCCATATCTGCAGCATCCGGCTTGGCGCTCGCGTCTGCAAAGCCTATGGAACGCTCATGATCCTGGTGATCGATAACTACGACAGCTTCACCTACAACCTCGTCCACTTCCTGAACGAGCTGGGGGCCGAGACGCTCGTCCATCGCAACGACGCGATCACCGTCGCCGAGGCGGTGGGCCTGCGTCCCGAGGCGGTGCTGCTGAGCCCCGGGCCGTGCACGCCGAACGAAGCCGGCATCTGCCTCGAACTCATCCGCGAAGCGCCGGAATCCCTGCCGATCCTCGGCGTCTGCCTGGGCCATCAGTCGATCGGCCAGGCGTTCGGCGGCACGGTCGTCCGCGCCCGCGCCCTCATGCATGGGAAGACCAGCCTCATCCATCACACCGACACAGGTGTGTTCCGCGGGTTGAAGAACCCTTTCACGGCGACCCGCTACCACAGCCTTTCGGTGCAGGAAGACGATCTGCCGCAGACCCTCGAGATCACCGCCCGCACCGAGGACGGCGAGATCATGGGCCTTCGGCATCGGACCCGTCCGATCCACGGGGTGCAGTTCCATCCCGAGTCCATCGCGACCGAAGGCGGCCACGAGCTGCTGGCCAACTTCCTGGACCAGGCCGGCGTGAAGCGCCTGGCCCAGGTCTGACCGCCCGAGTCGCTCCGGAACGCGCCCATGTCCGCCACCTTCAAGCCTCTTCTGTCGCGCCTCGCCGACGGCGGCACGCTGTCCGAGGACGACGCGGGAGAGTTCTTCGCCGCCTGCCTGCGCGGCGAACCCACGCCGGCCCAGGTGGGCGCGGCGCTCACGGCCATGCGGATGCGGGGCGAGACCCTGGGCGAGATCACCGCCTGCGCGCGGGCGATGCGCCGGGCGGCGGTCCATATCGAACCGCCCTTCCCTACGATCGACGTCTGCGGCACCGGCGGCGACGGCCAGCACACGCTCAACATCTCCACCGCCGTCGGATTCGTGGCGGCGGGCGGCGGCCTGAAGGTGGCCAAGCATGGCAACCGGGCGCTCTCGTCCCGTTCGGGCGCGGCGGATGTCCTGTCGGAACTCGGGGTCGCCATCGATGCGGGGCCGGAACGCCAGCTCAGGGCCCTGGACGAGGCCGGCATCTGCTTCCTGTTCGCCCCGGCCCACCACGGCGCCATGCGCCACGTCTCGCCGATCCGGGCCGAGCTGGGCTACCGCACCATCTTCAACCTGCTGGGTCCGCTGACCAATCCGGCCGGCGCCCAGCGCCAGGTGGTGGGCGTGTTCGCCGAACGCTGGGTGGCCCCGCTGGCCCAGGTGCTGGGCGCGCTCGGCTCGGAGCGGGCCTGGGTGGTCCACGGCGGCGGCCTGGACGAGATGACCACCACGGGCGAGACCAGCGTGGCCGAGTATCGCGAGGGACAGGTCCGCCTCTTCACCGTCACACCCGAGGCCGTGGGCCTCGAGCGCGCGTCGCTGTCCGACCTCACGGGCGGCTCGCCGGCCGAGAATGCGCAGGCGCTGCGCCGGGTGCTGTCCGGCGAACCCGGCGCCTACCGCGACATCGTGCTCCTGAACGCCGCCGCGGCCTTCCTTGTCGGCGAGAAGGTCGAGACGCTGCGCGAAGGCGTCGAATTCGCCGGCCGGGTCATCGACGACGGCCGCGCCCAGGCCGCGCTGGATAGGCTGGTGGCCATCGCCCCCCTGACGCAGGAGCCGGCATGAGCGACGTCCTGGCGCAGATCGCCGCCTACAAGCGCACGGAAGTGGCCGAACGCCGCGCCGCCCGGCCCGTGGTGTCGCCCGCGGGCGTCTCGCCGCCACGGGGGTTCAAGACTGCGCTGGAGCGAGGGCACGCTCCGGGCCGTCTGGCGCTGATCGCCGAGATCAAGAAGGCCTCTCCTTCCAAGGGGCTGATCCGCGCCGACTTCGATCCGCCCGTGCTGGCGCGGGCCTACGAGGCGGGCGGCGCATCCTGCCTCTCGGTCCTCACCGACGGTCCCAGCTTCCAGGGCGCCGATTCCTTCCTGACCGCCGCGCGCGAGGCGACCGCCCTGCCCTGCCTGCGCAAGGAGTTTCTGGTCGATCCCTGGCAGGTGGCCGAGAGCCGGGCCCTGGGGGCCGACGCCATTCTGGTGATCCTGGCGATGGTGGACGACGGCGTTGCGGCGGAACTGATGGCCGAGGCTGAGATCCACGGCATGGACGCCCTGGTGGAGGTCCACGACGAGGCCGAGATGGCGCGCGCCGGCCGCCTGGGCGCGACCCTGGTGGGCGTGAACAACCGCGACCTGCGCAGCTTCGTCACCGATCTCGCCGTGACCGAGCGCCTGGCCGCCCTCGCCCCCCCGGACGCCCTCCTCGTGACCGAGAGCGGCATCTTCACGGCGGCCGACGCCGCCCGGCTGGAAGCGAGCGGCGCCCGCGCCATGCTGGTCGGCGAAAGCCTCATGCGCCAGGCCGACGTCGTCGGTGCGACTCGCGAGCTGCTGGGCTGAGTCGGCCTAGCCTTCCAAAAAGTCGAACGTTTTCAAAGCCCATCAGTAACGCTTGACATTAACCCAGAACGCTTGGAGAACATCCGCAGACGTTTGCGCTTTGTTCTTCGAGGTTCACAGATGCTCACCCGCAAACAACACGAACTGCTCATGTTCATCCATGAGCGGATCAAGGAGACGGGGGTCTCGCCGTCCTTCGACGAGATGAAGGAAGCGCTGGATCTCGCCTCGAAGTCCGGCATCCACCGCCTGATCACGGCGCTGGAGGAGCGCGGTTTCCTGCGCCGCCTGCCGCACCGGGCCCGCGCGCTCGAGGTGGTGAAGCTTCCGCAACAGGCCACGGCCGCCGCGCCCCCCAAGGGCCGCGCGCCCTTCAAGCCCCAGCTCGTCGAGGCCGGGGCGGCCATGCCGGCCGCCGCCAACGACAGCCGCGAGCTGCCGATCCTGGGCCGCATCGCCGCCGGGACGCCCATCGAGGCGATCCAGCAGGAGCGCGACCGCATCCCCGTCCCGGAGACGATCCTGGGCGCGGGCGAACACTTCGTGCTCGAGATCTCGGGCGACTCGATGATCAACGCCGGCATCCTGGACGGCGACTTCGTCGTGATCCGCCGCACCGACAGCGCCGTGTCGGGCGACATCGTCGTCGCCCTGGTCGACGGCGAAGAGGCCACGCTGAAGCGCCTCCGGAAGAAGGGCGCGTCCATCGCGCTCGAAGCCGCCAATCCGGCCTACGAAACCCGGATCTTCGGTCCCGACCGCGTGTCGGTTCAGGGCAAGCTGGTGGGCCTCATCCGTCGCTATCACTGATCGCGTCGTCCGGCGCGGCCGGTGCGAAGACGAAGTCGACCCGGAAGACCCGCTCGCCACGCCCGTGGCGGGCGGTTTCCATGAGAGCGTCCAGGGTCTCGAAGCCGCCCTCGCGGGCTATCGCCTCGGTCACATCGGAAAGGTCGATCTCCTCCAGCCGCGTCACCTCGATGCATCCGTCGAGCAGCGGATAGCGTCCGCCCACCCGCACCCGGGGCGACCGCCAGATGCGGATGCTGCTGGTGATCTCGCCCGAGCGGACCCTGGCGCGAAGCTGCCGCGCGAACATCATCTCGGATCGTATCCCCAGGTCCAGGGCCGCCGGCCCCGGTAGGTCTGCGCCCAGCCGGCGCGCCACCCCTGACCTGTCCGCCACAGTTCCACCGAGCCGCCGGCCAGGAAGTCGCGCTCGCTCAGGACCAGGCGCGCGCCGCAGGTCTCCGGTCGCATGTCGTTCCGCAGAATCACCAGATCGGCGCCGGCGCAGAGTTCCTCCAACCGCCCCGGCTTCAGCGGCCGACGAAGGTTCCAGGCCGCCGACACCCTTACCGGCGCGTCCGCGCCCGCTGCGCAACTCCACCGGTCGCAAGCGAAGCGCGCGTCGCGTTCCGCCTCGCCGATCAGCGGCGTCAGGCCACGGCGCCGGGCCCAGAGTTCGGCGCCGAAGAGCTTCACATCCGGCCGCATCAGCACCGCCGCGCGTCCCTCTCGCACCGCCACCGCGGCGCCGTCCGCGGCGACCCAGACGTCGGGCGGCGGCGGGCGCGGCGCCCACAGAATGGCCGTGGCCGCCAGCAGGCCCGCCCAGCGCAACGGACCCGCCCACAGACAGACGAACAGCAATCCCAGGAAGCTCACGGGCAGCACCCAGCCCGGCGCGCTCGGGATCACCGCCTGAGCGAACGGGGCGGAGGCCGCCGTCTCGGCCACCCGGTTCATCAGCGCGATGGACCACCCGGCGACCTCCAGCGGCGCCTGGCCCAGTCCGAACGGGGTGAGCGTCGCCCCGAGCGCCAGGCCGGGCATCATCAGGAAGGACGAGATCGGCGCCACGGCCAGGTTGGCGAACAGGCCCCAGGTGGCCACCCGGTTGAAATGCTGGATGGCGAACGGCCCGGTCGCCAGGCCGGCCACGAAGCTCACCGCCAGGCTCGCGGCCGTCCAGGTCGCCGCGGTCTGCGCCCAGCGGATCGGCCAGGGCACGTCGATCTCGCGCACCGGTCTCGGCCAGATCTCGGCCAGCGCCACCAGGGCGGCGGTGGCCGCGAACGACATCTGGAAACCCGGCCCGGTGATGGCCTCGGGTTGCAGCAGGAGGACGGCCATCGCCGCCAGCGCGAGGGCGTGCAGGCTGATCGCCTGCCGGTCGGCCAGGACGGCCAGAAACGCCACCGCGGCCGTGATCGCGGCGCGCTCCGCCGGCGGCGGCGCGCCGGACAGCACCAGATAGCCGCCCACGGCGGCCAGCCCGACACACGCCGCCACCTTCTTGCCCGACACCCTCAGCGCCAGCCACGGCCAGGCGGCCACCAGCAGCCGGACGGCGGCGAAGACGAAGCCGCCGACGATGGCCATGTGCAGCCCGCTGATCGAGACGATGTGGGCCAGGCCGGAATCGCGCAGGTTCTCGATCTGCTGGCGGGGAATGAAGGCCTCATGCCCCGTGGTCATCGCCGCCGCCAGGCCGCCCGTCTCCGGTCCCAGGGCCTGGACGATCTTGTCGGTCAAGCTCCAGCGGATCGCGTTGACCCGCATGGTGAGGCCCAGTCGCCAGGGCGGGGGAGCCTCGGCCTGGACCGGTCCCGGCGGACGAAGGGCCAGCCCTACGGCGCCGACGCTCTCGAAATAGGCGTCGCGGGCGAAGTCGTAGGCGCCCGGGCTTGCTGGCGGCGGGGGCGGGTTCAGGATCGCCAGCAGGCGCACCGCCTCGCCCGGCCGCGGCAGCGGGGTGTCCGGGCGCAGGGTCACCCGCATCCGGATGGGCGTCGCTTGCGCGGGCCAGTCACCGACCCGGATCGGCGCCAGCAGCAACCGGTGGCCGCCCTGCCCCGGCGACGCGATATCGACCACCCAGGCCTCGACCCACTGCGGCTGGCCGCCGGCCTGGGCCACGGGCGCCTTCACGGCATCGGCCCGAAGCTTGGCTGTCGAGAAGCCCCCCACGAGGCAGGCCCCGAGCACCAGCGCGATCGTCGCCAGCCGTCGGGAACTCCATCGGGTCGCCACGAGCAGTCCCAGGACGACCGGCAGCAGCGCCCACGCCACCCAGGGCTGGGGCTCTCGTAGAAGCGTGAAGTAGAGCGCGCATCCGCCACCGAACGCGACGGGCGTCCACAACGTCCAGCGATCGGCCTGGGCCCAGGCTTGCGCCTCCAGCCACGCGCGCGCCGACGCCAGGGCCGATTCCCGCCCGGCGCCATCCGCCACCGCCATGCCAAGCGCGTCCAAGAGGTTCCCCCGAGCCCGATCGCGACCTTGCCGCGAAGACCCCACCTCCGCCAAGCCCATCTCCGCCAAGCCCGTCACGGCGAACCCAGCCTCGCCCCGCGCATTCCGAGTCCCGCCGGAGACGCCCGGGGCGGCCGCCCGCCGTTTCCTTTTCGGGACGTCATGGTAAGAGGCCCGCCCGCCCGCAAAGACCAGACTTGAGCCATGTCCGCCTCTCTTGCAGCCCGCCCCGTCCGCACCCGGATCGCGCCCTCGCCCACCGGCATGATGCACATCGGCACCGCGCGCGTGGCCCTCTTCAACTGGCTGTACGCCCGCCACACCGGCGGCCAGTTCCTGTTGCGCATCGAGGACACCGATCGCGAACGATCGACCGACGCCGCCGTGCAGGTCATCTTCGACGGCATGAACTGGCTGGGGCTGGAGCCCGACGAGCCGCCGGTCTTCCAGTTCGCCCGCGCCGACCGCCACCGCGCGGTCGTGGACGAGATGCTGGCGCGCGGGGCCGCCTACCGCGACTACATGACGCCGGAGGAACTGGACGCCGAGCGCGAGGCCGCCCGCGCCGAAGGCCGCGTGATCCGCTCGCCCTGGCGCGACCTGTCGCCGAACGACGCCCCCGACCGGCCCTTCGTCGTACGCCTGAAGGCGCCCCAGGACGGCGAGACGATCGTCCACGACCAGGTGAAGGGGCCCATCCGTTTCGAGAACCGCACGCTGGACGACCTGATCCTGCTGCGCACCGACGGCACGCCGACCTACAACCTCGCCGTCGTGGTCGACGATCACGACATGGGGATCACGCACGTCATCCGCGGCGACGATCACCTCAACAACGCCGCACGCCAGACCCTCATCTACCAGGGCCTGGGATGGGAGGTCCCCGCCTGGGCGCACCTGCCCATGATCAACGGCCCCGACGGCAAGAAGCTGTCGAAGCGGCACGGCTCCCAGGCCGTGAGCGAGTTCGACGACATGGGCTATCTGCCCGAGGCCATGCGGAACTACCTGGCCAAGCTCGGGTGGGGACACGGCGACGACGAGATCTTCTCGGACGCCCAGGCCATCGCGTGGTTCGACATCAAGGACGTGGTCAGCGCCCCGGCCCGCCTGGACTGGGACAAGCTGAACCACCTCAACAACCACTACATTCGCCAGGCCGACCCCCTGCGTCTGGCCGGCCTCGTGGTCGCGGTCCTGAAGAGCCGCGACGTGGCGCTCCGTCCGGACGACGAGGCGCTGATCGCGCGCGTCATCCCCTTCGTGCGCGATGGGGCGAAGACCACGCTGGAACTGGCCGACGCGGTGGTCTTCGCGCTGAAGGCCCGCCCGCTCGAACTTCCGGAGAAGACACGCGCGCAGTTGGCCGATCCCGAACTGGCCGGCCGCATGGCCCGCCTGCGCGCCGTCCTGGCCGGGGTGGACGACTGGTCGGTTCCGCCCCTGGAGGCCGCGCTGCGCGCTTTCGCCGAAGCCGAAGGGGTGGGGCTGGGCAAGTTCGGACCGCAACTGCGCGCTATGCTGTCGGGCGGCGCTCCGGCGCCCGATCTGGCCGGGGCCATGACGGCGCTGGGCCGCGACCAGAGTCTGGGCCGGATCGACGACGCGCTTTCTCTCGCTGCGTAAAGCGCTATAAGCGCAAACAATCGTTTTATCTCGCAACCGCGAAGGGGGTCCCATGGGCGATACGGCGAAGTTCGAGATCGATGGGAAGTCGGTCGACCTGCCGGTTCTGAGGGGCACGGACGGCCCGCCCGTCGTCGACATCCGCAAGCTCTACGGCGAGGCGGACGTCTTCACCTACGATCCGGGTTTCACGTCGACCGCCTCGTGCGAAAGCAAGATCACCTTCATCGACGGCGACAAGGGCGTGCTGCTGCACCGCGGCTACCCCATCGACGAACTGGCCGAGCAGTCGAGCTTCCTGGAGGTCTGCTACCTCCTGCTGCACGGCGAACTGCCGTCGGCGACCCAGTTCGCCGAGTTCGACAAGAACATCACGTACCACACGATGGTGCACGAGCAGTTCGACCGCTTCTTCCAGGGCTTCCGTCGCGACGCCCACCCGATGGCGATCATGTGCGGCGCCGTCGGCGCGATGTCGGCCTTCTACCACGACAGCACCGACATCGACGATCCGGAGCAGCGGATGATCTCCGCGCACCGCCTGATCGCCAAGATGCCGACGATCGCGGCGCGGGCCTTCAAATATTCGCGCGGTCAGCCGTTCGTCTATCCGCGCAACGACCTCTCCTACGCCGAGAACTTCCTGCGCATGTGCTTCTCGGTGCCGGCCGAGGACTGGACGCCCAATCCCGTCCTGACCCGCGCCATGGACCGCATCTTCATCCTGCATGCCGACCACGAGCAGAACGCGTCCACCTCGACGGTCCGCCTCGCCGGCTCGTCGGGCGCCAATCCGTTCGCCTGCATCGCCGCGGGCATCGCCTCGCTGTGGGGCCCCAAGCACGGCGGCGCGAACGAAGAAGCGCTCAACATGCTGAAGGAGATCGGGACGGTCGAGAACATCCCGGAGTTCGTCGAGGGCGTGAAGAACCGCCAGCGCCTGCTGATGGGCTTCGGCCATCGGGTCTACAAGAACTACGACCCGCGCGCGAAGGTCATGCAGACCACCTGCCACGAGGTGCTCGCGGCCGTGGGCCACCAGAACGACCCGCTGCTGAAGGTGGCGATGGAACTCGAGAAGATCGCCCTCAGCGACGAGTTCTTCATCCAGCGCAAGCTCTATCCGAACGTCGACTTCTACTCGGGCATCACGCTGCGCGCCCTGGGCTTCCCGCCCGAGATGTTCACGGTTCTGTTCGCCCTCGCCCGTACGGTGGGCTGGATCTCCCAGTGGAAGGAGATGATCGAGGACCCGTCGCAGAAAATCGGTCGTCCTCGCCAGATCTACACGGGCGCGCCGCTGCGCGGCTACACGGCGATCGACAAGCGCTGAGGTTGATCCGTCGTCCCGGCTGCGCATCGCGCGGCCGGGACGACGCCCTCACCGTCTACGCCGAGCGAGGTCGAGGACGGCGTCCGCCGCCACATCCCCCGGATCGGGTCCGCCACGCCCCATCTTCAGCAACGCCGCCGACTGCTGTTCCACCTGACGGCGGCGCAAATCCGCATCGTCCATCCTGAGGGCCGCCTCGCGCGCCAGCGCCGGGCCGTTGCAGTCGTCCTGGATAAGCTCCGGCGCCACGAAGTCCTGGGCGGCGATGTTGAACAGCGTCACGTATTTCGTCCGGATCAGGCGCTTCAGGATCGCGTGGGTCACGGGTCCCAGGCGATAGCCGACCACCACGGGGCAACCGGCCAGCGCCAGTTCGGTGGTCACGGTGCCCGAACAGGCCAGGGCCACCGTCGCGGCCGTCATCGCGTCGCGTTTGGCGGCCTCGCCCTCCACCACATGGCATCCCCGCGGCCACCCGGCCACGCGCGCCTTCACCGTCGCGGCGACCGTCGGCGCAGCGAGGACGACCACATGCAGTCCGGGCCGCTCGGCCTTGAGGATGCGCACGGCGTCCTCGAAGGCCGGCAGCACACGCTGGATCTCGGACGGGCGGCTTCCGGGGGCCACGAGCAGGATCGGCTCCTGGGGGCCGGCGCCGATGCGTTCGCGCATCCGCGCCGGATCGGCCGCGCCGAAATCGAGGGCCAGGGTCGAATCCCCGACGAACACCGTCTCCAGGCCCTCGCGCTGAAACGCCGGCGCGTCGAAGACATGGATGGTGAGCAGGAGATCGAAGGTCTCGGCGGTCGTCCTGGCCCGACCGGGCCGCGAGGCCCAGACCTGCGGGGCCACATACTTCACCACCGGCATGCCCGGGAATCGTCGTCGAAGCCGCTGCGCCACGCGCAGAGTGAAGCCCCACGAGTCGATCAGGACCGCGATGTCGGGCCGCTCGCGCTCGGCCAGGTCCGCCGCCTCGTCGGCGCGCCGCACCACCTTGCGCCAGGCCATCAGGCCCTCCAGCAGCCCCAGGATCGACAACTCGGAGATGTCGAAGGGACTCTCGACCCCCTCGGCCCGCATCCGCGCGCCGCCGACGCCGACCAGCCGCACGCCTTCGCCCAGCCGCCGCTTCAGCGCCCGGGCCAGATGCGCGCCGCGATCGTCGCCCGAGGCCTCGGCCGCCACCAGCATCACCGTGAGCGGGCGCTCGCTCATGCGTCGCCGGACGGGCCGGCCGGAGGTTCGACTCCGACGACGAAGACGCCCAGTTCGTCGGCCCGCGCGATCACCGCATCCCGCTCCAGCACCAACAGGCGACCGGCCTCCCCGGCGATGCCCGCGAGGCCCGCCCGCGCGACACCCTCCACGGTGGCGACGCCGATGGTGGGGAGGTCGACCCGCGTCTCCTGGATGGGTTTCGGCGCCTTGGCCAGGACGCCGACCCCGGCGCCCGGCTCGCCACGCAGATGCGGCGGCAGGCCCTCGATGCGGGCCAGCATGGCGTCCGTGCCCTCCTGGGCCTCCACCGCCAGCACCAGACCCCGCGCGACGACCGCGGCCTGCCCGATGTCCAGCCGGCCGATGGCGCGAGCGGTGTCCAGGGCGCGCAGGACATCCGCCGTCGTCGCCTCGTCCGCCGGACGATGCCGCCCCAGCGCGCCTCTGGGGAGCGAAAGGTCCGCCATCACCTCGTGCGCGCCCTCGACCCGGAATCCCTCGCGTTCGAACTCGCCCACGAGCAGCCGCAGGAGCGCGTCGTCGCCCGCTCTGGCCGCCGCAACGGCGCGGGGGAGCACCGCCAGACCGCGCAGGTCGGGGACCAGGCTGGCGAAGTCCGGGCGCGCCACGTTGCCGGCCAGGCAGACGGCGCGGCAGTCGGCGGCCTTCAGCGCCTTGATGCACTTGCCCAGTTCGGCCAGGCCCACCTCCGCGCCCGGATAGCCGGCGAGATCCTCGCCGGCGAACCCCTTCAGGCGCACGACGAAGATCGGACGACCCGAGCGCCGGCAGTGTTCGGCGATCTCCACCGGCAGCCCCCCGCCCCCGGCGATGAGGCCCAGCCGGTCCATCACACTTCGCGTTCGGGCAGGCAGAGCGGGCGGCTGGCGTCGGCGCGGATGAAGTCGATGATCTCCATCACCTCCGGCGAACCGGCGTAGGTCTCGGCCGTATCTTCCAGACGCTCCTGGAACGTGCCCTCGTTGGCGAACAGCAGGCGATAGGCGGCGCGCAGGGTGTTGATGGTGTCGCGGTCGAACCCCCGGCGCTTCAGGCCCACGAGGTTCAGGCCCTCGAGATGCGCGTGATTGCCCCAGACCGAGCCGTAGGGGATGACGTCCTTCACCACGGCGGCGAGGCCGCCGATCATCGCGTGACGCCCCACCCGACTGAACTGATGCACGGCCGCCAGGCCGCCTACGATGACATAGTCGCCGATCTGGCAATGTCCGCCCAGGGTCGCCTGCTTCGTCAGGATCACGTGATCGCCGACCTGGCAGTCGTGCCCGACGTGGGATTCGATCATGTAGAAGCCGTGCGACCCCACGCGCGTGACCCCGCCGCCGTTCGGCGTGCCGAGATTCATGGTGGCGTGCTCGCGGATGACGTTGTCGTCGCCGATCTCCAGCGCCGTGTCCTCGCCGCGATACGCCGTATGCTGCGGCGGCCCGCCCAGGACCGAGAAGGCCCCGATGGTGTTTCCCGCCCCGATCGTGGTGCGCCCCTCGACCACGACATGGGAGGTGAGCCGCGTGCCGGCGCCGATGCGGACCCGCGGGCCGATGACGCAGAACGGCCCGATGCTGGCGCCGTCGGCCACCACGGCGCCGTCTTCGACAATGGCGGTGGGATGAACGTTTGCAGCCAAGGAATCAGGTCTCCACCACCATGGCTGCGAACTCGCACTCGGCGGCCACCTTGTCGCCGACCAGCGCCTGGCCCGCGAACTTGAACACGTCCCCGCGGTGGCGAACCACCCGGACCGGCATCCGGATGACGTCGCCCGGCCGAACCGGCGCGCGGAACCGGCAATTGTCGGCGCTCATGAAGAAGATCGCCTTGCCGGCGGTGTCCACCTCCAGCGACTTCGACATCAGGACGGCGCCCGTCTGCGCCATCGCCTCGATGAGGAGCACACCGGGCATCACGGGATAGTCCGGGAAATGGCCTTGGAAGAACGGCTCGTTCACCGTCACGCATTTGATGCCGACGATGGATTCCGACGGCTTGTACGACTCGCACCGATCCACCAGCAGCATCGGAAAGCGGTGCGGAATCCGCTGCAGGACCTCGGTGATGTCGATGTCCGTGGGGCTGACCCCCGTCGGCGCCTTGCGTGTCATGCGGTCTGCCCCCCTCGGCGGTTCGCCATGCGGGCGAGCCACGCCGTCTCCTTCAACCAGTTCCGGATCGGCCGGGCCGGCATGCCGCCCCACGTCTCCCCCGCCGGAATGTCCTTCATGACGCCGGCCGCGGCGCCGACGCGGGCCCCCGCCCCGATGTTCACATGGTCGGCGACTCCGGCGCGGCCACCGAACTGGGCGCCGTCTCCGATGACGACGCTGCCCGAGATGCCCGTGTGCGCCGCCATGACGCAATTCCGCCCGACCCGGACGTTGTGGGCGATCTGCACCAGGTTGTCGATCTTGGTGTTCTCGCCGATGACGGTGTCGTCGTAGGCGCCCCGGTCCACCGTCGTATTGGCCCCGATCGACACCGCGTCCTGAATGATCACCCGACCGAGCTGAGGGATGTCGATCAGCCCCTTTGGCCCGACCGTCGCCCCGAATCCGGGCTCGCCGATCCGGGCTCCGGCGAGAATCCTGACCCGATCGCCGACCAGGGCGAATCCGATGGTGACGTTTGGGCCGATGTCGCAGTCGCGGCCGATGGCGACGCCGGCCCCGATCACCGCGTTGGCGCCGATGCGGGTGTTGCGACCGATCTGCGCCCCCGGCCCCACGACGGCGCCCGAGCCCAGGACCACACCGGCTTCGAGCCGGGCGTCGGCGGCGACGCGCTCCCCGCCGCCCTCGCGCGGGCGGTGCAGCCGCTGGGCGGCCAGCGCGTACGCCGCGTGCGGGTTGGCCACCGAGAGCACCACGCACCCTTCGGGCGCCAGCGCCTCGGATCCCGTCGGCAGGAAGCACGCGGCCGCCCGTACGCTGGCCAGGGCGGACGCATACTTGCGATCGGCCAGGAACGTGATGCTGTCGGGACCGGCGTGCGCCAGCACGGCCACGCGACTCACGCGTCGCCCGGCCCCCTCCGGGGCCAACGGAGCGGCGCCGGTCAGCCCGGCCAGCTCGCCGAGCGCGACCGGGCCCAGGTCTTCGAAGAAGCGCGGATCGGGCATGACCAGTTTTCTAGGCGGACTCGGCCCGCACGTCGCCCCGCACCTCGCTCCGTCAGCGCGGCGCGGCGCCGCCGGCCGGGTTGCCCTGCTGATCGAGGCGTTCACGATCGAACGTGAACTGGGTGATCTTGGCGTTCAGCGCGGTGACCACCTGGGGCGTGATGTCCGCCGCCGGATTGGCCAGGATGACCGAGTTGCGGTTCACGAGCACCGAGCAGCCCTTGGCCTGGTAGGCCTGGCGGATGAGCGGCTCCATCTCCTCGCCGACGCGGCCGAACGCCTTCTGCTCGGTCACCTGCAGTTCGCGCTCGCGCTGCTGGGCCTTGCGTTGCAGCGCGTTGGCCTTGACCTGGAGCGCGGCCGCCCGCTGCTCGAGCGTGTTCTGATCCATCGTCGCGCGCTGGCTCTCGAGGGTCTTGCCCTCGTTCTCGATGGTCGTGCGCTCGCCGTTCAGCTCCGCATTGACCTGGCCGACCAGCTGCTGAAGGCGCGTCTGGACGAACTTGCCCACCGCCGATCCTCCGATGGCGGCCTCGACCGACACGATGCAGAGGCCGGGCGGAACGGCGCCGTGGGTCACCTGGGGCGCCGTGGTGGTGGCGGGCGGCGGGACCTGGGCGAAGGCGGGAGCCGCGCCGCTGAGCGCGACGGCTGCGGCGCAGCCGGCCGCGGCGAGGGTCTTGAGGGTCATGCTTTTCCTAGAATCTGGTTGAAGTGGAGAACCGGAACGTTTCGGTCTTGTCGTAGTCTTCCTTGGCCAAAACGCGGCTGAAATCGAAGCGGATCGGCCCCATCGGCGAGCGCCAGAAGATGCTCACGCCGGCCGATGCGCGAAGCGAAATGTCGTCGCGGATGCAGGGATTGCGCGTGCCCACGACGGCCGGCGTCGTGATCGTCTGCGTCGGGTCGTTCGGATCGAGGACGGTGCAGCCCGCGTCGCCGGCGCGGAACAGCAGGTCGCGCTTGTCCAGCTTGCCCAGCGTGCCGAAGTCCGAGAACAGCGCGGCCTTGATTCCGTACTGCTCGGGCAGGAAGGTCGGAACGGTGAGTTCCACGGTGCTGATGGCGTAGGCCTTGCCGCCCAGGGCGTCGGTGCGCTGCAGGCCGACGTCACGGGGCCCGATACCGGCGGTCTCGAAGCCGCGGAACGTCAGACCGCCCTTGTAGTAACGGTCGTTGATCCGCACCGGATCGCCGCCCCACCCGGTCACATAGCCGGCCGACCCGGTGATCGAGAAGATGAAGTCCTTCGTGAAGCCGTAGAACCACGCCGCCTCGATGTCGGTGCGGATGAAGTTCACGTCGCCGCCCAGGCCCGCCACGTCCTGGTTGAAGTCGATGTAGAAGCCACGGGTCGGATTCAGGAAGTCGTTCCGGCGATCCAGGCGCGCGCCGTAGCCGACCAGCGAGGTGATGAAAGTGCCGACCTGATCGCACAGCACGGCCGAATAGACCGGCGGATTGACCGAACCGTCCTCGTTCGTGGTGGCCGTGCAGAAGAAGTCGTCGATCTTGATCTCGTCCTGGCGCAGCGTGTAGCGGACCGCGCCACGGCTATCGATGCTCAGCGGGAAGTTCGCCCGGAAGGTGGTGCCGTAGGTGGTGGTCTCGTAGGCCGAGAACTCCGACAGGTCGTAGCGATAGCCGTAGAGATCGATCCCCGCCGCCACGTCGCGGCCCAGGAAGCGCGGCTCGGTGAACGAGAAGTCCAGTTGCTGGCGCAGCGAGCCCACCGAGATCCGCGCGCGGACGTCCTGGCCCCGGCCACGGAAGTTGCGCTGGGTCACGCCCAGGTCCAGCACGAGCTGGTCGACCGAGGAATAGCCCGCGCTGAACGACAGCTCGCCCGTGGGCTGCTCCTCGACCCGCACCTGGAGCGCGGTGCGGTCCGGGGCCGACCCCTGGACCTCTTCGATCTCGACTTCCTTGAAGTACCCCAGCGCGCGGATCTGCCGCTTCGAGCGGTCGACCAGGGCGCGGTTGTAGGCGTCGCCTTCCACCACGCTCATCTCGCGGCGGATGACATAGTCCAGGGTCTGGGTGTTGCCCACGATGTCGATGCGGTCGACGTAGACCCGCGGTCCCTCCGCGACCTGGAAGGTCACGTCCACGACGCCCTTCTCGCGGTCGGGCGTATAGCGGGGCCGGACGTCCACGAAGGCGAAGCCGGCGGCGCCGGCGGCGAAGGTGAGCGCGTCGGTCGCCTGCTCGATCGCCTCGTCCTGATACCCCTGGCCCGAGCGGATCGGGATCAGGGCTTCCAGGACCCGCTTGTCCAGCTTCTGCAGCTCGGTCTGCACCTCGACCTTGCCGAACCGGTACCGGGGGCCTTCGTCGACGGTGTAGGTCACCACGAAGCCGTTGCGGTCGGGCGACAGCTCGGCCACGGCCGACGAGACGCGGAAGTCGTAGTAGCCCCGATTACGGTAGTGCTTCCGGAGCTGCTCCTTGTCGTACTCCATGCGATCGGGATCGTAGTTCGCCTGGGACGAGGAGAAGAACTTGTACCAGCGGCTCTCCTCGGTCACGACCACGTCGCGCAGATCGTTGTCCGAGAACGCCCGGTTGCCCAGGAAGTTGACCGAGAGGATGCCGCTCTTGGGCCCTTCGTCGATCTTGAAGATGAGATCCACCCGCTTCTGCGGCAGTTCGATGATCTGGGGCGTGACGGTGGCCGAGATCCGGCCCGAACGCCGATACAGCTCCACGATCCGCTGAACGTCGCCCTGCGCCTTGGCGCGGGTGAAGATGCCGCGCGGCCGCACCGTGACCTCGTCGCGGAGCTTATCCTCCTTGAGGCCCGAGTTCCCCTCGAAGATGACGCGGTTGATGATCGGGTTCTCGACCACGGTGACCACCAGGTCGCCGTTCTGGAAGTCGATCGAGACGTCCGAGAACAGGTCCGTGCGGAACAGCGCCTTCAGCGCCAGGTCGATCCGCTGGGCGTCGACCGTCTCGCCGGGGGCCACCGGCAGGTACGAAATGACCGTGGTGGCCTCGATCCGTTCGTTGCCCTGGACGAGGATGCGCTGGATGACTCCACCCTGCTCCTGCTGGGCCACGGCGACGCCGGGCGCGACGAGCGCGGTCGTGCCGAAAAGCAGGGCAAGGCCGGAGGCGAGCGCGGCGCTGGAGGCGCGGGTTCTGAGCATCGAATCAGCCGTTTGAGGGACGAGCGGGCCTAGGAGAATAGGCCGCCGAACAGATTGAACACACGCAGGCGCTGCAAATCGTTCCAAGTGGCGAACAACATCAAACCGAGAACGAGCGCAAGGCCTACGCGGTACCCTGCCGCTTGAACCTTGGCGGCAAGAGGGCGCCGGGCGACCGCTTCGTAGGCGTAGAACATCAGGTGGCCGCCATCCAGCACCGGCACGGGCAGCAGGTTCATGAAGCCGATGCTCACCGAGATGACGGCGATGAGCTGGACCAGCGCGAACGCGGCGCCGCCGAGCATCGCGCCGACATCGGGGGCCCCTTCGGTGCTGACCGCGGTGACCTTGCCGGTGATGTCCGCGATCCCCAGCGGACCCCGAAGCTGGTCGGTGCTCACTTGCCCGGAAATCATCCGGCCGAGGTAGTCGATCGTGGTGGTGAGGATGCTCCACGTCCGCACGACGCCACCCTGCAAGGCTTCCAGGGGACCATACTCGACATGAACGAAGTCTTCGCGCGACTGGGCGGGCGTTATGCCGATGGCCCCCGCGCGACGTTTTCCCGCGATGCGGTCTTCCTTCATCTGCCACTCGGGCGTCGCCGTGAGGTCCAGCCGAGCGCCGCCGCGGTCCACGGTGAACCGGATCGGGACCCCGCCCCGCACCTCGATGATCTGGACGATCTCCTGATAGGCGGTCATCTCGCGACCGTTGACGGCGACGACCCGGTCGCCCGGCCGAAAGCCCGCCGCGGCCGCGGGACTGTCGGGCGTCACCGACTGGACCCGGAACGGAAGCGTCATGTCGCCCAAAGACATGAGGATTCCGGCGAAGATCGCGATGGCCAGGGCGAAATTGATGAACGGCCCCGCCGCCACGATGATCGCCCGCTGCCAGATCGGCTTGAAATGGAAGTAGCGCGAAATCTCGGGGCCCCGACCCTGCGCGACCAGGTCGCGGCGCATGTCCGCCAGATCCTCGGCGTCGGGGATGCTGGCGGCGTTGTCGTCGCCGGCGAAACGGACGTAGCCGCCGAGGGGCAGCCAGCCCACCCGCCATTCCACCCCGTCCTTGTCCGTCCAGGCTGCGATGGCGCGGCCGAAGCCGATGGAGAAACGGTCGATCTTGGTCCCCAGCGCCTTGGCCGCCAGGAAGTGACCGAGTTCGTGGACCGTCACCACCACGCCCAGCACCAGCAGGAACGGGACCACGTAGAGCAGAGCGGTCTGGATGAACGAGAGCATGGGCGCGTCTACTCCATCAGGCGGCGCAGAGGCCGCTCACGACCGCGTCGGCGACCCGCCGGGCCGCCGCGTCGGTGCCGCGGGCGCGTTCGACGGCGTCCCCGTCACGGCTGGAAAGCTCCGAGGAACGATCCATACGCTCCAGCGTCTCGGCCACCACCCGTGGGATATCGAGGAAGCCGATACGCCGGTCAAGGAACGCCGCGACGGCGCGCTCGTTGGCCGCATTCATCGCAGCGGGGGCTTCGCCGCCCGTCACCAGGGCCTGTTTGGCGATGGCCAGGGCCGGAAACCGGCTGGAATCCGGATTCTGGAAGGTCAGCGGACCGGCCGTCACCAGGTCCAGCTTCGGCGCCGGCCAGGGCAGCCGGTCGGGCCAGGCGAAGGCGCATGCGATCGGCGGACGCATGTCGGGCGGTCCGAGCTGCGCCAGGGTGGAGCCGTCGGCGTATTCGACCAGGCTGTGGATGATCTGCTGGGGATGGACCAGGACTTCGATCCGATCGGGCGGCATGGAGAACAGGTAGGCGGCCTCGATCACCTCCAGGCCCTTGTTCATCATCGTCGCGGAATCGATCGAAATCTTGGCGCCCATCGAGAAGTTGGGATGCGCCAGGGCGCGTTCGGGCGTGGCGGCGGCCATTTCGTCCGGGGTCGCGTCGCGGAACGGCCCGCCCGACGAGGTGAGAATCAGGCGCGAGACCGAATCGGCGATCGCCGGGTCCAGCACCTGGAAGATGGCCGAGTGTTCGGAGTCCACCGGCACCACGGCGCCGCCCGCCAGTTTCGCCGTACGCAGCAGCGAGGGTCCGGCGCAGACCAGGCTCTCCTTGTTGGCCAGCGCGATCACCGCCCCGGCGCGCGCCGCCGCCAGGGTGGGCGCCAGCCCGGCGAACCCCACGATGGCCGACATCACCCACTGGGCGTCGGCCGCCGCGGCGTCGCTGACGGCGCGGGCGCCCGCCGCGGTCTCGATGCCCGAGCCCTTCAGCCGTTCGCGCAGTTCGGGCAGGCCGCTTTCGTCCTCCAGCACCGCAAGCGCCGGACGCCAGCGTAAAGCCTGTTCGGCCAGGCGGGCGACGTTGCGCCCGGCTGTCAGGGCCACGACGTCGACCTCGACCTGGGCCTGTTCGAAGAGATCCAGGGTCGAAACGCCGATCGAGCCCGTCGAACCCAGGACGCTGACCTTCCGCGGCAGGCTCAATGTCCCCATCCCCAATGGTTCGCCAGCCGGAGCGCCGCCATCACGACCACGGCGAACATCAGGCCGTCCACCCGGTCGAGCAGGCCGCCATGCCCGGGAATGAGGTCCCCGGAATCCTTGACCCCGAACCGCCGCTTCAGCGCCGATTCCCAGAGGTCTCCGGCCATGGTGGCGAGGCCCACCGCCAGCCCGATCCCCGCCGCCGCCCAGACGTTGAGTTCGAAGGCCGACTGCGTGGCCATCAGCGCGCCGACGCCCGTCGCCGCCGCCAGGCCGCCGACGAAGCCGGACCAGGTCTTGTTGGGTGAAAACCGCGGCCAGAGCTTGGGGCCCTTGAGCGCGCTGCCCACGGCGAAGGCGCCGATATCGGCCGCCCAGGTGGCCGCGAACAGCATCAGCGTCCACCAGTGGCCCTGGTTCGTGGAGCGAAGCCAGACCAGGCACAGCGCCGCGGGCGCGATGTAGAGCACGCCGTATGCGGCGTCCGCCGGCCGCTCGGCCACGCCACGGGCGATTACCGCCGCCCCGGCCGCCGTGACCAGGATCGCACCCCACGCCCAGATGAAGTCACCCCGGTAACCCACGAAAACAGCTATGAGAACGGCCGCGGCGACGGCGGCGGCGACGCGCGTCGGCGCGACCGGCGCGCTCATGCCGCCCCACTCGATGGCCAGCAGCGCCACGCCCACGGCGATCAGCACGAGATACGGCCAGCCGCCGAACCACGCCGCCGCGATCGCCGCCGGGACCAACACCACGGCCGACGCCACGCGCAGGCCGAGGTTGGACCAGTCGAACCGCTTAGCCGGCGGCGAGGACGTCATCGGCAACGATTGCGCCATAGCGCCGGTCCCGGGCTGCGAATTCGGCCAAAGCCGCCCTCAGGTGTTCTTCGCCATAGTCGGGCCAGAGTACGTCCTGGAACACGAACTCGGCGTAGGCCGCCTCCCACAGCAGGAAGTTCGACAGCCGCTGCTCGCCCGAAGGCCGCACGATGAGATCGGGCGGCGGCGCGCCGGACGACGACAGCAGGCCGGTGAAGCGCGCCTCGTCCAGGTCCGCCGGACTGGCCGTTCCCGCCGCCACCTGTTCGGCGAACCGTCGGGCGGCGTCGACGATATCGGCCTGGCCGCCATAGTTGAACGCGATGTTCAGATGGAACGAGTCGTTGCCCGCGGTCCGGGACTGGGCCTGGTCGAGCAGCCGGATCAGCTCCTTCGAGAGGCCTTCCCGACGCCCCAGCGCGCGCACCCGCACGCCTTCCCGCTCCAGCCGCGCGAGGTCGGTCTCGAAATAGCGCTTTGGCAGGGCCATCAGCTCGGCCACCTCGGCCGCCGGCCGGCTCCAGTTCTCGGTCGAAAAGCCGAAGACGGTGAGCCAGCCGATCCCCAGTTTCGGCGCCGCCGACACCGTGCGGCGCAACGCTTCGACGCCGGCGCGATGTCCCAGGGAGCGCGGCAGGCCCCGCTGCTTCGCCCAGCGTCCGTTCCCGTCCATCACGACCGCGACGTGCAGCGGCCGAACGCCCTCGCCTTCGCTCCCGGGCGGGTGGCCGGGGGTGTCCCCGAACGGCGGCGTATTGGCGGAGGCCATGAGGCGCGTGCGATCCTGTCCGGGAGATCAGACCTGCATGATCTCTTGTTCCTTGGTTTTCAAGGCTTCGTCCACGCGCTTGATGGCTTCGTCGGTGAACTTCTGCACCTCCGCCTCCATGCGTTTCTCTTCGTCCTGGCTGATGACGCCGTCCTTCTGGGCCTTGCGGCAGTCGTCGTTGGCGTCGCGTCGTACGTTGCGGATGGCGATGCGCTGCTGCTCGGCGTACTTGCCGGCGATCTTGGCGATCTCCTTGCGGCGCTCCTCGGTCAGGGGCGGGATCGGCAGGCGCAGGGTGGTGCCGTCCACGACCGGGTTCAGCCCCAGGTCCGAGGCCCGGATCGCCTTCTCCACCGAGACCACCAGGCCGCGGTCCCAGACGCTGACCGTGATCATGCGGGGTTCGGGCACGCTGATCGCGCCCACCTGGTTCAGGGGCGTGCTCGAGCCATAGGCCTCGACGTGGATCTGGTCGAGCAGGCTGGCCGAGGCGCGCCCCGTCCGAAGCGAGCCGAATTCCTCCTTAAGGGCGGCGACCGCCTTGTCCATGCGGTCCTTGTACTTCGACAGCACCGGCTTTTCGGTCGCAGCCATGTCGGCGTCTCCGTCTCTTTGTCGTTGTCCGGGAATACTCGGGTCAGGCGATGGTCGTGAAGACCCCTTCGCCCTTCAGGACCTTCAGAAGGTTGCCGCGTTCGCGGATGTTGAACACCACGATCGGGATCTGGTTGTCGCGCATCAGGCTGACGGCCGAGGCGTCCATCACCTTGAGGTTCCTGGCCAGCACGTCGGTATAGCTCAAGGTCTCGTAGCGCGTGGCCGTGGCGTCGGCCTTGGGGTCGGCGGTGTAGACCCCGTCCACGCTGGTGCCCTTGAACAGCGCCTCGGCGCCCATCTCGGCCGCGCGCAGGGCCGCGCCGGAATCGGTGGTGAAGAACGGCGCCCCGACGCCGGCGGCGAAGATCACCACCCGGCCCTTCTCGAGGTGGCGCAGGGCGCGCCGGCGGATGTACGGCTCGCAGACCGCGTCCATCGGGATAGCCGACTGCACGCGGGTGAAGACGCCCAGCTTCTCCAGCGCCGCCTGCAGCGCCAGAGCGTTCATCACGGTGGCCAGCATGCCCATGTAGTCGGCGCTGGCCCGCTCCATGCCCGCCTCGGCCAGGGCGGCGCCGCGGAAGATGTTGCCGCCGCCGACCACCACGGCCACCTGGATGCCCGCGCGGGTCACCTGGGCGATCTCGTCCGCCACGGCGCCCAGGGTCTCCGGATCGATGCCGAACTTGTCGCCGCCGACGCCCGCCTCCCCCGAGAGTTTCAGGAGGATGCGTTTGTAGCGCGGCTTGTCGGCGGGCATTCGGGAGAATCCTGGGCGCGTGTCGATGGGAACATACAGCGCCGCCGCCTCCAGCCGAAGAGGTTGCCATCACGGCGTCTGGAAGCAGCGCCACGGGCAGCGGGCCGCTGCCCCCGTCTCTCTGCGGGACGGGGGCCGGGCGCGGTGCGCCGAACGCGCCGCGCCCCGGCGATTTCAGGCGATGCGGCTCAGGCGCCGCCGGTCATCGAGGCCACTTCGGCCGCGAAGTCGGGGCCTTCCGGTCCCTTGTCGACGCCTTCACCCAGGGCGAAGCGCACGAAGCCCTTCAGCACGACCGGCGAACCGGTTTCCTTGGCGGTGTCGGCGACCAGCTGCTCGATGGTCTGGTCCGGGTTCATGACGAAGGGCTGCGCCAGAAGCACGACCTCTTCCTGCCACTTGCGGATCCGGCCTTCGACCATCTTCTCGGCGATTTCCTTCGGCTTTCCCGACTCGATCGCCATCTGGACCTGGATTTCGCGCTCCTTGGCGACGACAGCCGGATCCAGCTCGCTGGACGTCAGCGCCAGCGGCGGGGTCGGCGTGCCGGCCACGTGCAGCGCGATGCGGCGCGCGACTTCGCCCAGGGCGGCCTGGTCGCCGGCGCCTTCCAGGGCCACCAGAACGGCCAGCTTGGCCACGTCGTCGCCCTGCTTGTTGTGCAGGTAGAGCGACACGGCGCCTTGCGTCACCGACAGGCGGGCCGCACGACGCAGCTGCATGTTCTCGCCGATGGTGGCGATGAGGTTGGTGACCGCGTCCTGGACCACTTCGCCCTTCGCGGTCTTGGCCGCGCGGATCGCCTCGACGTCGCCGTCGACGCCCAGCGCCACGGTCGCGAATTCGCGGGCGGCCGACTGGAACGTGTCGTTCTTGGCCACGAAATCGGTTTCGGCGTTCAGCTCGACCAGCACGCCGGTCTTGCCGTCGTCCGAGATCTTGCCGGCCACCAGGCCTTCGGCCGCGGCGCGGTCGGCCTTCTTGGCCGCCTTGGCCAGGCCCTTCGTCCGCAGCCAGTCCATCGCGGCTTCGACGTCGCCGCCCGTTTCCTGCAGCGCCTTCTTGCAGTCCATCATGCCGGCGCCGGATTTTTCGCGCAGGTCCTTGACCAGCGCAGCGGTGATTTCCGCCATGGTCAGCTCCTTCAAGGTCTTTGAATCACGACAGACCCCCGTGTGAGGGTCCGTCGTCAGGGTTTTGTGACAGCCAGTGCTCCGACCAGGCGCCCGGAGGCGCCTCAGCCGGCCTGTTCTTCGCCCGCCGCATCGGCCGCGGGGGCTTCGGCGCCGGTCATCTCGGCTTCGAGGGCCGCAGCTTCCGGCGCGGTGACCTCGGGTTCGGCCGCCGGTTCCGGCGTCAGCTCACGGGCCAGCGTCGGCTCGATCGGCGCTTCCGAGGCGCCGAGGTCCACGCCCGCGGCCGACTGGCCGGCGGCCAGGCCGTCGAGCACCGCATCGGCGAGCAGGTCGCAGTAGAGCTGGATCGCACGGGCGGCGTCGTCGTTGCCGGGGATCGGATAGGTGATGCCGTCCGGGTTGCAGTTCGTGTCCAGGATGGCGATCACCGGAATGTTCAGCTTCCGGGCTTCCTGGATCGCGATCGATTCCTTGTTGGTGTCGATCACGAACATCAGGTCGGGGATGCCGCCCATGTCCTTGATGCCGCCCAGCGACAGCTCCAGCTTGTCACGCTCGCGGGTGAGTTGCAGCAGCTCCTTCTTGGAGCGACCCTGGCCTTCGCCGCCCACCACGCCGTCCAGCTCGCGCAGGCGGGTGATCGAGCCCGACACCGTGCGCCAGTTGGTGAGCGTGCCGCCCAGCCAGCGGTGGTTCACGTAGTACTGGGCGCAACGCTTCGCGGCCGTGGCGATCGGCTCGGACGCCTGGCGCTTGGTGCCCACGAACAGGATGCGGCCGCCGCCGGCGGCGACTTCGCGCACCTTCACCAGGGCCTGGTGCAGCAGCGGAATCGACTGCGACAGGTCGATGATGTGGATGTTGGACCGCGAGCCGAAGATGTACTTGTCCATCTTCGGGTTCCAGCGGTGCGTCTGGTGGCCGAAGTGGGCGCCGGCTTCCAGGAGCTGGCGCATGGAGAAATCAGGCAGAGCCATCGTCTGTATCGTCTCTTTCTTCCGGTTGGACCGCCGCGGGCAAACCCTCCGAAGAGGACCGGAACGGACCGGACGGGATGTCTCCCCGACCAGGACCGCACACCCGCGTGTGGATTGGAGCGGCGCATGTAGTGGGAAATGCGCCGGAAATCAAGACGAAGAGCCGACGCCCGTCCGGGCGGCTACCACGTCTTGCGCTTGGAATCCGGTCCGAAGAGGCTGGTCGTCGGCGCCTTGGGCTTTGGCGTGGCCTGATAGGGCGAACGACCCTGGGGCCGCTCATAGGTGGATACGCCCTTGTAGGGCTTGAACGCCGAAGCGGCCGGCGCCGTCCGCGCGGAAGGCGTCGGGGAGGCGGCCGGCTTGGCCACCGGCGCCCAGGACTGGCGTCCGCCGTAGGCGGCCTGCGCGAACGCCGGGGCGGCCATGGCCACGGTGAGCACGACCGTCAGCGTGGCCAGTATCGGCGTCGTTCGCATCCCTCGCCCTCCAAAGTTGTTGCGCCAAGGAAAGCACGCAAAGCGTCAACGCGCCACTACAGTTCCTCGACGAACACCACCCCCGGCGCGGTTTTCAGCGCCCCGCGCACCGCGCCGTCCAGCGGGAACCGGCCGGGCAGCCGCATCTCCACCTCGCGGCCGCCGCCGAGCTGGGCGGTCAGCACCACCTCCCCGCCCCGCCCGTTCGAGACGCCCAGGCGCTTCTTGATCGCCTCGATCTCGGCGCTGGCCGAGACGTGGACCCTGAGACCCGCGACCACGTTCTCCACCGCCTTCTCCACCGGCTCCACGTCGTCGCCGAAGAAGCGCACCTCGCCCTCGCTGGCCTTGGCGCGCACCTTCAGCACGACGGCCTTGCCCGGCTCCAGCAGGTCGCGGCACTTGCGCAGGGATTCCGGCGGGAACAGCACCTCGTACTCCCCGGTCGGGTCCGAGAACGTCACGAAGGCGAACTTCTCGCCCGAGCGCGACGGCCGCTCCTGCTTGCGGCGCACGACGCCGGCCATCCTGAGCGCCTCGGCCCCGGCCGCGGCGCGCGCGACCGCGTCCGTGAGCAGGTCGGTCCGCTTGCGCCGCAGCGCCTCGACCATGTCGTCCAGCGGGTGGCCCGAGAGGTAGAAGCCCACCGCCGCCAGCTCCTCGTCCAGGCGTTCGGTCGGCGTCCACGGCTCGGCCCGCGTCAGCCGCGGCCGGTGCCCCCCCGAGAGGTCCTCGCCGAACAGGCTCACCTTGCCCTCGGCGCGATCCGAGGCCAGCGCCTGGCCGTGACCGACCAGCGCTTCGGCCGAGGCCAGCAGCTCGGCGCGGTTGGGATGGATCGTGTCGAACGCGCCGGCCCGGGCCAGGGTCTCGAAGGTGCGCTTGTTCACCTGCTTGGGATCGACCCGCTCGACGAAGTCGAAGATGTCGCGGAACGGCCCGCCCTCGCGCCGCACCTCGGCCACATGCTGCATCGCCTGGAGGCCCACGTTGCGGATCGCGCCCAGGGCGTAGAGCACCTCGCCGTTCTCGACGTCGAAGTCGGCCATCGAGCGGTTCACGCACGGCGGGCGGATCTTCACCCCGAAGCGCTTGGCGTCCTGGTAGAAGACCGCAAGCTTGTCGGTGTTGGCGATGTCTAGGCTCATCGACGCGGCGAAGAACTCGACCGGATGGTTCGCCTTCAGCCAGCCCGTCTGGTAGCTCAGGAAGGCGTAGGCGGCCGCGTGCGACTTATTGAAGCCGTAGCCCGCGAACTTGTCGACCAGGTCGAAGATCGCGCCGGACTGGGTCGCCGGCACGCCCTTGGCCTCGGCCCCCGAGACGAAGCGCGCGCGCTGAAGCTCCATCTCCTCCTTCTTCTTCTTGCCCATGGCGCGGCGCAGGAGATCGGCCTCGCCCAGGCTGTAGCCCGCCAGGATCTGGGCGATCTGCATCACCTGCTCCTGGTAGACGATGATCCCGTAGGTCTCCTTCAGCACCCCCTCCAGCATGGGGTGCAGGTAGTCGATCTCCTTGCGGCCGAACTTGCAGTCCACGAAGGTCGGGATGTTGTCCATCGGGCCGGGACGATAGAGCGCGCCGATGGCGGTCACGTCCTCGATGGAGTTGGGGCGAAGCTGGCGCAGGGCGTCGCGCATGCCCTGCCCTTCGAACTGGAAGACCCCGATCGTCTGGGCGTTGCTCATCAGTTCGTAGGTCTTGTCGTCGTCCAGCGGCAACCGGGCCATGTCGACCAGCTCGCCGCGCTTCTCCAGGTACTTCACACCGCGGTCGATGACCGTCAGCGTCTTCAGGCCCAGGAAGTCGAACTTCACCAGGCCGGCGCTCTCCACCCACTTCATGTTGAACTGGGTGGCCGGCAGCTCGGACCGCGGGTCGCGGTAGAGCGGGGTCAGCTCGGTCAGCCGGCGGTCGCCGATCACCACGCCCGCCGCGTGGGTCGAGGCGTTGCGGTACAGCCCCTCCAGCTCCTGGGCGATGTCCAGCAGCCGCGCCACCGGCTCGTCGCGCTTCGCCTCCTCCTTCAGCCGCGGCTCGATCTCCAGGGCCTGGGCCAGCGTCACCGGGTTGGCCGGGTTGGCCGGCACCATCTTGGCCAGCCGGTCCACCTGGCCGAGGGGCAGTTGCAGCACCCGGCCCACGTCGCGCAGCACGGCGCGCGCCTGGAGCGTGCCGAAGGTGATGATCTGGGCCACCCGGTCGCGGCCGTACCGCTGCTGGACGTAGGCGATCACCTCCTCCCGCCGCTCCTGGCAGAAGTCGATGTCGAAGTCGGGCATCGAGACCCGCTCGGGGTTCAGGAAGCGCTCGAACAGCAGGCCGTACTGCAAGGGGTCGAGGTCGGTGATGGTCAGCGAATAGGCCACCAGCGACCCGGCGCCCGAGCCCCGGCCCGGCCCGACCGGGATCCCGCGCGCCTTCGCCCACTTGATGAAGTCGGCCACGATCAGGAAATAGCCGGGGAACCCCATCTGGGTGATCACTTGGATCTCGCGCTCCAGGCGGGCTTCGTACTCCTCCACCGGCCGCACGTTGGCGCGCCCGGCCGCCATCCGCGCCTTCAGCCCGTCACGGGCCTGGCGCGCCAGCTCGTCCGCCTCCGAGAGCCCGCCGTCGGTGAACTGCGGCAGCAGGGGGTCGCGCTTGTTGACCATGAAGGCGCAGCGCCGGGCGATATCCAGGGTGTTGTCGCAGGCCTCGGGCAGGTCGGCGAACAGGGCGCGCATCTCGGCCGCAGACTTGAAGCCGTGCTCGGCCGTGACCCGCCGCCGCTCGTCCTGGCCCACGAACGCGCCGTCGGCGATGCACAGCAGCACGTCGTGCGCGCCATGCGCCTGGGCGTTCCGGAAGTAGACGTCGTTGGTGGCGACCAGGGGCGCGTCCTCGTCGTAGGCGAAGGCCACCAGCCCCCCCTCGGCCGCCGCCTCGGCCGCCGCGCCGTGCCGTTGCAGCTCCACGTAGAAGCGGTCGCCGAACGCCCGCTTCATCTCCGCCAGCGCCGCCCGGCCCTCGTCCGTCTTCCCGGCCGCGAACAGATGGTCGACGGGTCCGTCCGGGCCGCCAGACAGCAGGATCAGCCCTTCGGACAGCGCCGCGACCTTCGCCCACGGCACATGCGGCTCGTCGCTGGCCTCGATCTCGAGATAGGCCAGAGACGAGAGCTCGCAGAGATTGAGATAGCCCTGCTCGGTCTGGGCCAGCAGGGTCACCGTGGGGATCTTGGCCCAGCGTTCGGGCGGCGCCTCGCCCACCCCGCGCACGGGCAGCGCGCAACCGATGATCGGCTGGACCCCCTCGCCCTTCGTCGCCACCGAGAATTCCAGGGCGCCGAACAGGTTGGCGCGGTCGGCGATGGCCACGGCGGGCATGCCGTCGGCCTTGGCCAGGGCGCCGATCTTGTCGGCCTTGATGGCGCCTTCCAGCAGGGAGTAGGCCGAGCGGACCCGAAGGTGGACGAACCCGTCGCCCGCGCCGCCGTCCCCAGGTTGCACGATCGCGGCCTCCCCCATGCGCATGGCGGTCAGCTCACCAGGCCGGCCACCGAACAGACCATCCAGACAAAGCTGGCGACCGACGCAAACGCCAGCGATTCCCGAGCCAGGCGAACCATCTTCCGCATCCTTCTGTGGGGCGCCTGTGGAGAACCTGTGGGCGCGTTCCGTTTTCGTTCCTTTTCACCTTTTGTTCCTGTCGTCAAGCCGATCAGCATGTGGGCGCGCCACAGCCCACGGGGGACAATCTCTTCGATCTTCCGGCTACGTCGGCCGCCAGCCCAAACCGGCGCGACGGGTCAGGGTCGCCCGGCCGGCGGGAACGGTTGGCGCTCGCCCGCCAGCTTGTGGACCACCCCTCGACGCATGACGAAGGTCGGCCGTTCCAGCTCGGTCACGTCGTCCAGCGGGCTCCGGGCCGTCGCGACGATGTCGGCGTCCTTGCCGGGCTCCAGCGACCCCAGCGTCTCGCTCCGGCCCAGCAGTTCGGCGGCGTCGGCGGTCGCCGCCTTGATCGCCTGGGCCGGCGTCATGCCCACCCCGACCATCAGGGCGAACTCCTTCGCGTTGTCGCCGTGGCTGGACACGCCGGTGTCGGTCCCGAACGCGATCTTCACCCCCGAGGCGATCGCGCGCCGATGGTTCTCCATCGCGGTCCTGGCGGCCACCTCGGCCTTCTCCAGGGTGTTGCGCGACCGCGCCCCGGCCCGCGCCTGGGCCAGCGCCGCCTGGGGCGCCAGCATGGTGGGCACGAACCACGCCCCGGTCTTGCGGAACAGGGCGTCGGTGCCGGCCGTGCCGAACGTGCCGTGCTCGATGGAATCCACGCCCGCCCGCAACGCCGCCTCGATCCCGTCGGTCCCGTGGGCGTGGGCGGCCACCTTGCGGCCGAACATGTGGGCGGTCTCGACCACCGCCTTCATCTCGTCGTCGTACATCTGCCGGCCCAGGCCGCCGGCCACGTTCGAGTTCACACCGCCGGTGGCCATGAACTTGATGACCTCGGCGCCCTGCGAGATCTGCGAACGCACCGCGCGGCGGCAGTCCTCGGGCCCGTTGCAGACTGTGGCCTGGCGCGCGTGGGCGACCGCCGTCAGGTCGCGGTTGAGGTTGTTGGAGCCGTCGCCGTGACCGCCTGTGACCGAGATCGCGCCGCCCGCCGCCACGATGGTCGGCCCCGGCAGCAGGCCTGCGGCGATGCCGTCGCGCAGGGCGGTGACGCTGCGCACGTCGCTGCCCAGGTCGCGCACGGTGGTGAACCCGGCCTCCAGCGTCCGCCGGGCGTTGTCGGCGCCCAGGATCACCACGTCCTCGATGTCGCGGGTCGGTCCCTCGATGCGGCCGCGCAGCTTGTCGTCGTCGCTGAAGATGTGGACGTGCATGTCGATCAGGCCCGGCAGGACGAACTGGTCCTTCAGGTCGATCAGCCGCGCGTCCAGTCCGCCGGCCCGGGCGGGATCGGCGTGGCCGTCGTGGAGCGCAACGATCCGGCCGTCCCGGATCACCAGGGTGGAGGGTCCCCGCGGCGCCTGGCCTGGCCGGTCCAGCAGGCCGCCGGCGTGGATCACCGTGGCGGGCGCCGTCTGGGCGGACGCCTGCGGCGCGGCGACGAGGCAGAGCGCGGCGAAGGCCGCGGCGACGGACAGGCGCATGACTGGAAGTCCCCCGATGACAGGCCTCCAGCCTATCGGCGCGGCCCTGGCTGTCCAGCCGGACGTGTGTCCGGCCAATCGGGCGGACTCAGCCGCCGGACGGCGTCCACGGCTCCAGGCGGCCGTCCCGCAGCGCCAGCACGCGATCCATGTGCCCGGCGAGTTCCAGGTTGTGGGTCGCCACCACGGCCGCCACGCCCTGGCTCCGCGCCAGCGCGTACAGGCTGTCGAACACCGTGCCCGAGGTCGTGGGGTCCAGGTTGCCCGTGGGCTCGTCGGCCAGCAGCAGCCGCGGCCGGTTCGCCAGCGCGCGCGCGATGGCCACCCGCTGCTGTTCCCCGCCCGAGAGTTGCGGCGGATGGTGATGGGTGCGCTCGCCCAGGCCCAGGCTGGTCAGCAGGTCCCGCGCCCTGTCGCTCGCCGCGCGGCGCCCGGCGCCGGCGATCATCATCGGCAGGGCCACGTTGTCGAGCGCCGAGAACTCGGGCAGCAGGTGGTGGAACTGGTAGACGAAGCCGATGGTCGCCAGCCGCACCCGGGTGCGCTCGCGCTCGTTCAGGTGGGTGCAGTCCCGGCCTTGAATCGCGATGCGGCCGCCGTCGGGATGCTCCAGCAGGCCGGCGGCGTGCAGCAGGCTGGACTTGCCAGACCCCGACGGCCCCACCAGCCCCACGATCTCGCCCGGCCGCACGTCCAGATCCGCGCCCGTCAGCACGGGCAGCGCTCCGGCCGCGGTGACATAGGTGCGCTCGAGGCCGCGGATGGACAGGACGGCGTCACTCATAGCGAAGCGCCTCCACCGGATCGAGGCGCGACGCCCGCCAGGCGGGAATGAGGCTCCAGAGGCACGCCATGCCCAGCGAAAAGACCGAGATTCCCGCCACCTCGACCGGATCGACCTTCGCGGGCAGCCGCGACAGGTAATAGACGTCCGAGGCGAACACCTGCGTGCCCGTGGCCCATTCCACGAAGCTCTGGATCGGTCCGATGTAGACCGAGAACAGCACACCCAGCGTCACGCCCGCGAGGGTGCCCAGGGCGCCGATCGTGGCGCCCGTCATGAAGAAGATGCGCAGCACCGACCCCTGCCCCGCCCCGATGGTGCGCAGTATGGCGATGTCGCGGGTCTTGTTCTTCACCAGCATCACCAGCCCTGAGATGATGTTGAGCGCGGCGATCACGATCAGCATGCCCAGGATCAGCCGCATGGCGACCCGCTCCACCGCCAGCGCGCCCCAGAACGCGGTGTCGCGCTGGGTCCAGTCGGTGACGATGGCCGCGGGGCCCGCCGCCCGCGCGATGTCGGCGCGCATCGCCGGAGCCCGATCGGGATCGACCACCTTCACCTCGATGGCGTCGGCGCTGTCCTCTCGTCCGAAGAACAGCTGGGCCTGCTCCAGGGGCATGTAGATGTAGGCTTGGTCGAACTGGCTCATGCCGACGCTGAAGGTCGCGGCCACCGTGTAGGGCTTCTGCAACGGCGTGCCGCCGAACGCCGTGGCGCCCCCGGCGGGAGAGATCAGGGTGACGGTGTCGCCGGGCATGACCCCCAGGGACTGCGCGAGGCGCTCGCCCACCACGATCAGGTCGCCGCCGTACTCGCCCTGGCCGAACCCGGTCAGCCGGCCCTGGACGATGTTGCCCGACACGAGCCGGGTCTTCGCCAGGTCCTGGGCGCCGATGCCGCGCACGAAGGCGCCGGTGATCTGGCTGGGACCGATGGCGATGGCCTGGGCCTCGATGACCGGCGCCGCCAGGGTGACGCCCGGAACCTTGGCGATGGCGGCGGCGGCCGCGTCGCGCCCCGGCCCGTCCAGCACGCCCCCGGTGACGAACACATGGCCCTGGAACCCCAGGATCCGGCCCAGCAGTTCGGCGCGGAACCCGTTCATCACCGACATGGTGGCGATCAGCACGCCCACGGCCAGCATGATGCCGATGAACGAGATGACCGAGATCAGGGCCACGCCGCCCTGCTGGCGCTTCGCCCGCAGGTAGCGCCACGCCAGCATCCGCTCCCAGAGCCCGAACGGCCGGGCCCGGCCCGCGAGGCCCTGCCCCGCGACGCCCTGGGCGGAAGCGGTCAACCCGTGATGGCCTTGATCGCCGCGTCGAGCGGCAGCGTCTGGCGCTCGCCCGTGCCGCGGCGCTTCAGCTCGACCACGCCCTCGGCCACGCCCTTGGGGCCGACGATGAGCTGCCAGGGGATGCCCACGAGGTCGGTGGCCGCGAACTTCGCCCCCGGCCGGTCGTCGCGGTCGTCGTAGAGCGGATCGATCCCCGCCTCGGACAGCGCCTTGTAGGCCGTCTCGCACGCGGCGTCGCAGCCCGCATCGCCGGCGCGCAGGTTCAGCACCGCGGCGCCGAAGGGCGCCACGCTGTCGGGCCAGATGATGCCGCCGTCGTCGTGGCTGGCCTCGATGATGGCGCCCACGAGCCGCGAGACGCCCACGCCGTACGACCCCATCTGGACGGCCACGTCCTTGCCGTCGGGGCCCGTCACCTTCGCGCCCATCGGCGCCGAATACTTCTCGCCGAAGTAGAAGATGTGACCCACCTCGATGCCGCGGGCCGTCATCCGCTTGTCCTCGGGCAGGGCGCCGTAGGCGGCCTCGTCGTGCATCTCGTCGGATGCGGCGTAGAGCGCCGTGCGCTTCTCCACGAGCGGCTGGAGATCGCCGTCCCAGTCGATGTCGGGGCCGGGCGCGCCCATCTCCACCAGATCGCGGTGGGCGAAGACCTGGCTCTCCCCGGTCTCGGCCAGGATGATGAATTCGTGGCTCAGGTCGCCGCCGATGGGGCCCGTGTCGGCCCGCACCGGAATCGCCTGCAGGCCCAGGCGCGAATAGATGTTGAGGTAGGCCAGGAACATCCGGTTGTAGGCGCGCCGCGCCGCCGCCTCGTCGATGTCGAAGCTGTAGGCGTCCTTCATCAGGAACTCGCGCCCGCGCATCACCCCGAACCGGGGCCGGCGCTCGTCGCGGAACTTCCATTGGATGTTGTAAAGATTCTTCGGCAAATCCTTGTAGGATTTGATGTAGCTCCGGAAGATGTCGGTCACGACCTCTTCCGCCGTGGGGCCGTACAGCAGGTCGCGCTCGTGGCGATCCTTGATGCGCAGCATCTCCTCGCCGTAGTCGTCGTACCGGCCGCTCTCCCGCCACAGGTCGGCGAGCTGCAGCGTGGGCATCAGGATCTCGACGGCGCCGGCGCGGTTCATCTCCTCGCGCACGATCTGCTCGATCTTCTTCAGGACCTTCAGGCCCAGCGGCAGCCACGCATAGATGCCCGCCGCCTCCTGGCGGATCAGGCCGGCGCGGAGCATGAGCTGGTGCGACACGATCTGGGCGTCGGCGGGCGCCTCGCGAAGCGTGGGCATGAAGTATCGCGAAAGGCGCATGGTGTTTCCGTCAGATCAGGCGAAGGCGCCCTGATAGCCTTGCCGCGCGAACGTTGGCAACGATGAGGCGACGGCGCCGGTTCCCGCCGCCCCGGCTCAGTGCGTCCGCGGCAGCGGCGGCAGCTTGATCAGGTCCAGCCACAGCACCACCCAGAGGATGGCGAAGATCACCGCCGCAATCCCCGTGGTGATCAGGAACTTCTGCTTCAGCTTGGGGTCCACCGGCGCGCCCGGATCCCCGCCGTCGCCCCTGTCGATCCCGGCCTCGGCATGCGACTGCACCCCGAACGGCAGCACGGCGAACAGCACCGTCCACCAGATCGTCAGGAAGACGGCGATGGAGGTGAACGGGCCCATCAGTGCGCCTCTTTCGGTGTTTCCATCAGCTCGACCAGCACGCCGCCCATGTTCTTGGGATGCACGAAGATCACCGGCGTCCCGTGGGCGCCGATCCGCGGCTTGCCGCCGTTCAGCACCGTGGCGCCCTTGGCCACCATGTCGTCGCGCGCCGCCTCGATGTCGGCCACTTCGAAGCAGATGTGATGCTGGCCGCCGGCCGGGTTCTTCTCGAGGAAGCCCTTCAGCGGCGAGGCGTCGCCGTGCGGTTCGATCAGTTCGATCTGGCTGTTCGGCAGGTCCACGAAGCAGACCCACACGCCCTGTTCGGGCAGGGCGAACTTCTCGCCGATCCTGGTGGCGCCCAGCACGTCGCGGTACAGCGCGACCGACTGTTCGATGGAGGGCGTGGCGACGCCCACGTGGTTCAGTTTCCCGATCATGCCCCGCCTATACGCCGCCTCGCGCGCCGGGGCGAGATCACCTTGCGGCACGAAACGCCGCGCGCCGCGTCAGAACACCGCCCCCTGCGCCATCAGTTCGGCGATCCGGTCGGCCGGCACGCCATATTCGGCCAGGATCTCCGCGGAATGCTCGCCCAGGTCCGGGGTGGGGCGCGAGAAGCCCGTCGGCGTCCGCGAGAAGGCCGACAGCGCCCGGGTGCTGATCGCCGGCCCGAGCCGGGGATGGGTCCAGGCCTCCACGAAGCCGTTCTGGGCCAGGAACGCGTCCTCCAGGGCCTCGGGGCCGCGGATCGCCGGCGCAGCGGCCACGCCCGCCGCCCGCACCGCCGCCAGCGCCTCGTCGCGCGGGCGCGCCGCCAGGGCCGCGGCGATGCTGTCGGCCAGCGCCCCGTCTCTGGGTTCGTCCAGGGCCGAGGCGCCCAGCTCCAGCCCCAGCACGCCGCCCAGCGCACGGGCTTCGGCGGCCGTCTCGGCCACCAGCCCGATCCAGCCGTCGGCGCAGGCATAGAAGCGGTGCAGCGCCGAGACCCCGATACAGTCCACGTCGCCCTCCACGTTCGGCGGCCGGCCGTCGTAGGCGGTCACCTCGCCGCTCTGGAACAGCAGGCTCTGGGCCATCAGGCTGGTCAGCACCTCCTGGCCCTCGCCGGTCCGCTCGCGCGCGTTCAGGGCCGCGATCACCGCCCCCGCCACCGTAGCCGCCGTGGCGACGTCGTTGACGGCGATGGTGTAGAGCACCGGGTCGCCCGCGCCGCCCTGCCCCGCCATCATACCGCCCTCGGCCTGGAGCAGCGGATCGAACCCCGGCAGCGCCGCCCGCGGGCCGCTCTCGCCATAGGCGTTGATCGAGCACGAGATGATCCGGGGATTGGCGGCCTTCAGCGCCGGGTAGTCGATGCCCAGCCGCGCCCGCACGCCCAGACGATAGTTGTCGATCACTACGTCGGCCTGCCGGACCAGGTCCAGGAACAGCGCCCGCGCCTGCGGCGTCTTGAGATCCAGCCCCAACGCCCGGTTGCCGCGGTTGTAGACCATGAACTGCGAGCCGTCCGACCGGAAGGGATCGCCCTCCCGCGGCTCGATCTTGACCACGTCGGCGCCGAGCTGCGTCAGGATCGTGCCTGCGTAGGCGCCGGCGATCACCGTCCCCAGGTTCAGCACCTTCACGCCGGCCAGCGGCCCGCCGCGGCCCGAAGCGGCGGACGTGGGCGCATCGGACGTCGACGCCGTCCGCGGGGGCCAGGCCGGCGGGTCGGCGACGGGCTGCGGAAGCCCGCGCACCCACGCGGGTGTCGTCGCGAACTTCACCGAGGGCGCGGGCGTCGCCACCGTCCCCAGAGCCGGATGCGTCAGTTCCAGCCTCAGGCCGGCGTCGCGCACAACCTCGCTCGCGAACCAGGCTTCCCGGCGACCGGTGGGGGCGCACGGCACGTCGTTGGCCCGCAGCGCCTCCAGCCATTCGTCCCGCGTCCGCGTGAGGAACATGCCTTCCAGCAGGTCGCGCGCCGCCAGCATGTCGGCCTCGAGCGCATCGAAAGCGTCCTCCAGGCCCAGCACCTCGAAGGCCTTGCGATAGAAGTTGTTGAACAGGGTGCCCAGGAAGAACCATTCCCCGTCCGCGCACTGATAGAGCCGGTAGCGCGGATTGCCGCCCGGCGGCACGGGACGGGGCAGCGGTTCTTCGACGAAGACCTTGGCCGGCGGCGCCGCCTCGGCCGCGCCGTGCAGTCCGGTGACGACCAGCCCCTGCCCCCGCCCGCTGCGGGTGCGCTCGAACAGCGCCGCCCCGATGGCGCCTGCGCCGAGCACGGCCTGCGCGTACCAGGCGATCGGCAGCGTCAGATGCACCGGCTGGTCGCTCCACGCGCCCTGGCGGAAGGCGAAGCCCGTCAGGCCGGACAGCAGCAGATGGTGCGGCGGCAGATCGCTCCAGTCGCCCGTGGTCCCGTACGGCGGCATCCAGGCGTGGACCAGTCCCGGATGCGCCGCGGTCAGCGTCTCCGCATCCAGCCCCAGCGCCTCCAGGCGCCCCGGCGCATGGTCGAACACCACCACGTCCGCGCCGGCGATCAGCGTCCGCGCGGTCGCCAGCCCGTCGGAGTCGGCGAGATCCAGGGTCAGCACCTGCTTGTTGCGGTTCCAGGTCTGGTAGCCGGCCAACTTCTGCGCCCGGTCGCCGCCGGGCGGCTCCACCTTGACGATCTCGGCTTCCAGGTCGCCCAGGAGCATGCCGGCCATGGGCCCGGCCACGCCCTGCGTGAAGTCGACGATTCGAACGCCCCTGTACGCGGACATGCGCAGCCGGCCTCCCCTGTCTCTTAGCTTGTTCGAGTCTCTGTTTGATCGAGTCTCTGCCCGCGCGCTTCCCGCGTCGGGTCGGCGACATCAAAGCCGCCCTTCGAAGCCGTCGCAAGCGGCCTGGCTGTGATAGCGTCGCGCAAGACGGGAGGACGGGCATGCGGACGGGGAAACTGGGAGCCGTGGGCGAGGTGAGCCGACTGGCGCTGGGCGGCGGCGGGCTGGGCCAGGTCTGGGGCCAGACCACCCGCGAGGAAGCCCTCGCCACCGTCCGCGCCGCCGTGGACGCCGGCGTCACCGTCATGGACTGCGCGCCCATGTACCGGGACGCCGAGTCGGTCCTGGGCGAGGCGTTCGGCGGCCGCCCGCCGGCGCATCTGAAGTTCACCAGCAAGCACCAGTTGGGCTCGCCGGCGCCGCACGAGGTGAGCGAGCGCCTCGTCCGCTCGCTCGAGGCCAGCCTGGAGGCCATGCGCCTTCCGCGCATCGACCTCTTCTTCCTGCATTCCAACCTGCATGCCGACGGCTTCGCCTACGCCCACGGCGACGACGCCAAGGACCGGTTCTCCACCGCCCTGTCGATCTACGAGGCCGAGGTGGTCCCGGCGATGGAGCGGCTGAAGGCCCAGGGCCGCATCGGCGCGTGGGGGATCACCGGCATCGGCGTACCGACCGCCGTGCTCGCCGCGCTGGACCATGCGCCCCGGCCCGACGCCGTGCAGGTGATCTCCAACCTCATGGACAGCGCCGGCGCGCTGAGGCGCTACGCCGAACCGGCGCGCCCGCGCGAGATCGCCGCCGCGGCGCAGGCCCGCGGCGTGGGCGTGATGGGCATACGCGCGGTACAGGCCGGCGCGCTCACCGCCGCCGTGGACCGGGACCTCTCGCCCAACAGCCCCGACCGCGCCGACTACGACCGCGCCGCATCCTTCCGCGCCCTCTGCGCCCGCTGGGGACAGGACCCGGCCTATGTGGCCCACCGCTACGCCCTCAGCCTGCCCGACTACGACACCCTGGTGCTGGGCGTGAAGAACCGCGCGGAACTGGCCATGTGCGTCGCCGCCGAGACCGACGGACCCTACAGCGCCGCCGAGATGGCCGAGATCGACGGCCTGGGACTGGCGGTCAGATCCTGAGCACCGTCGTCTCCACCACGGGCCGCTTGCCCCAGATGCGCTGGCTGGCCTTCTTCACCGCCCGGGTGATCATGGTCTCGATGGTGTCGTCGAGATCCCGGTCCTCGCCCTTCAGGCGCTTGAGCGCCTGCTCGGCCTCGTCGGCCAGGTCGTCGAGGATGTCGTCCAGCGCGTTCTCGCCGTCGGCGGGCAGCCCCAGCACGCGCACCTGCGGCCCGCTGACGATCCGGCTGCGGCCGTCCAGCGCCACCGAGACCGCAATCATCCCGTTGTAGGCGGCATGGCGGCGCTCGCGCAGCGCATCGCCGTTCTCGGGCGTCAGCACGCCGGCGTCTACGAACAGCCGGCCGGCGGGCACCTCGTCGATCACCTCGGCGCGCCCGGGGGCCAGGCGCACGAGGTCGCCGTTGCGGGGCGTCACCTGCTGCGGCACCTGGAGGTCGCGCGCGAAGGCCGCGTGCTCCATCAGGTGCCGGCGCTCGCCGTGCGTCGGCACCGCGATCTCGGGTCGCGCCCAGCGGTACATTTCGGCCAGTTCGTCGCGGCACGGGTGGCCCGAGACGTGGATGCCCGGATGGTCGCGCTCGGTGTAGAGCCGCACGCCGCGCTCGGTCAGCTTGTTCTGCAGATTGCGGATCGGGATCTCATTGCCCGGGATCACCCGGCTGGAGAAGACCACGCTGTCGCCGGACGCCAGCTTCACGTGCGGATGGGTGCCCTCGGCGATGCGGGCCAGGGCGGCCCGCGGCTCGCCCTGGCTGCCGGTGCAGAGATAGAGGACGGCGTTCTCGGGCAGATGCTTGGCCTCGGTGTCGTCCAGGAAGGGCTGGATGTCCTGCATCAGCCCGACCGACTTCGCCGCCGCCGCCATCCGGTGCATCGAGCGGCCGGCGAGGCAGACGCGGCGCCCCGCCGCCTCGGCCGCGCGGATCACGCTGTCCATGCGCGCCACGTTCGAGGCGAAGCAGGCCACCGCCACCTTGCCCTTCAGGCCGCCGATGAGCGCGGTCATCGCCTCGCGCACATCGGCCTCGGACCCGGCATGGCCGTCCACGAACACGTTGGTGCTGTCGCACACCATCGCCAGCACGCCCTCGTCGCCCAGCTTGCGGATCGCCGCCGCGTCGGTCACGTCGCCCAGCAGCGGGTCGGGATCGATCTTCCAGTCGCCCGTGTGCAGGATCGTCCCCAGCGGCGTCTTGATCGCCAGCCCGTTGGGCTCGGGAATGGAGTGCGTCAGCGTGATGAGGTCCAGCGTGAACGGACCCAGCTCGATACGCCCGCCCAGCGGAACCTCGGTGATCTCCACCTCGTCCAGCAGATCGGCCTCGCGCAGCTTCTCGCGCAGGATGAACGCCGTGAACGGCGTCGCATAGATCGGCGCCCTCAGCCTGGGCCAAAGCCAGGCGACCGCGCCGATGTGGTCCTCGTGCGCATGGGTCAGCACGATCCCCAGGACGCGGTCGGCGTAGTCCTCGATGAACGTCGGATCGGGCAGGATCACCTCGACGCCCGGCGTGGTCTGGTCCCCGAACGTCACGCCCAGGTCGACCACGATCCACCTGCGGTCGTGCGCCGGGCCGAAGCCGTACAGATTGAAGTTCATCCCGATCTCGTTCGACCCGCCCAGGGGCAGGAAGACGAGTTCGTCGTCTCTGGATTTCGCCATCAGGCCTTCTTTGTGTTCCGCCGCCAGATCTCCAGCATGCCACGGATGGTCAGGTCGGAGTCGAAGTGATCGATGCTCGTCGTCGCGCCGTGGAACAGCGAGGCGACCCCGCCGGTCGCGACGACGGTCAGGGGTTCGGCGCGTTCGGCCTTGATCCGCGAGATCAGGCCTTCGATCAGGGCGATATAGCCCCAGAACACGCCCGACTGCATGGCGCCCACCGTGTCGGTGCCGACCACCCGCTGCGGCTTCTGGATCGCCACCCGCGGCAGCTTGGCGGCCGCCGAGTGCAGCGCCTCCATCGACAGGTTGATCCCCGGCGCGATCACCCCGCCCTCGAACCCGCCGTCCGCGGCGATGATGTCGAAGGTGGTCGCCGTGCCGCTGTCGATGACGATCAGGGCGCCGGGATAGGCCGCATGCGCGCCCACCGCGTTCACCAGCCGGTCGGCGCCGGCCTCGGACGGCTTGTCGATCCGCACGGGAATGCCCAGGTCCACGTTCTCGCCGATCACCAGCGGTTCCACGTGCAGATAGCGCCGCGCCAGGTTGCGCAGGTTGAAGATCGACTGCGGGACCACGCTCGAAATGATGCAGGCGTCGAAGGCCCCCAGCGCCAGGCCGGCCATGCCCAGGAGCTGCGACAGCCAGACGGCGTACTCGTCGGCCGTCCGCGTGGAGTCCGTGCCGGCGCGCCACTGCGACGTCCACCGTTCGCCGTCATGCACGGCGAACAAGGTGTTGGTGTTGCCCTGCTCGATGGCCAGCAGCATCTCACGCCTCCCCGAAGAACACGTCGCCGGCGGTTATCCGCTCCAGCCCGCCGTCGTCCAGACGCAGCCGCAGCGCCCCATCGGCGTCCAGGCCCTCGGCGACGCCCCGCAGGGTCCGGTTCGGCAGCCGCGCCTCGCACGGCCGCCCCAGGCCCGTGGCCCGCTCCGACCAGCCCGTGGCGATCGGTGCGAACCCCTGCGTGGTCCACGCGACCCGCCAGCGCTCGAAGGCCGGCGCCAGGACGTCCAGCGCCGCGCGTGGGGTCGGCGGCGGCCCCGCCATATGGTCGGCGAACGCCGTCGCGGGACGCTCGACGTCGGTGGGCGCATGCGCCAGATTCACCCCGATCCCGACGGCCAGCCACAGCCGCCCGTCCGGACGCGTGCCGGATTCCACCAGGATGCCCACGGCCTTGCGCCCGTGGATCAGCACGTCGTTGGGCCACTTCAGCCGCGCCGCGCCCGATCCCAGGCAGGTGTCGGCCAGGTCGCACGCCGCCAGCGCCGCCACGAACGAGAGCTGCGCCGCTTCGCCCGGCGGCCGGTCGGTGGTGGTCAGCAGCGTGGCCGCCAGGTTGCCGCGCCGCGTCGACCACGCCCGCCCCCGACGTCCGCGCCCGGCGGTCTGCACGGCGGCGGTGATCCAGACGGGGCCGCCCTCGCCCGCCTCGCCGCGACGTCTCGCCTCGGCGTTGGTGGAGTCGAGTTCCTCGTAGGCCTCGATGGGCGGGGTCGCGGCCAAGCCCTAGGCCAGACCCAGCGACAGCGCCGCGCGCTGGGCCAGAGGGGTCAGCCAGGCCAGGGCCACCAGCACGACCGGGAAGGCGAAGATCGCCGTCACCGCCGCGATGGCGCGCGCCTCGACCGGCGGCTTGTCGGTGGCGCCGGGGCTGCTGTCGAACCACATCACCTTGATGAGCCGCAGGTAGTAAAAGGCCGCCACGACCGACCCCACGAGGCCGATCACCGCCGCCACCCAGAGCCCGGCGTCGATCGCCGCCTTGAACACGAAGACCTTGGCCCAGAAGCCCGAGAACGGCGGCAGGCCCAGCGCCGACAGCGCGAAGACGGTCATGGCCAGCGCCAGGCCCGGGCGTTCCTTGATCAGGCCCGCCATGTCGTCGATCGTCTCCATCGGCCGGCCGTCGCGCGACAGCGCCGCGAGGCAGGCGAAGAAGCCCGTCACGTCGATCATGTAGAGGATCATGAACATCAGCATCGCCTGCACGCCGTCCGACGTGCCCGACGAGAGGCCCAGCACCGCGTAGCCCACGTTGGCGATCGACGAGTAGGCCCACAGGCGCTTCAGGTTCTTCTGCACCAGCCCGCCGAAGGCGCCGACCGCCACCGAGATGAGGGCCAGGACCACCAGCACCTGCTGCCACTGGTCGGCCGCCCCGGCGAAGCCGTCGGCCAGCACGCGGGCGAACAGCACCATCGCGGCCAGCTTGGGCGCCGCGGCGAAGAACGCGACCACGGGCGTCGGCGCGCCCTCGTAGACGTCCGGCGTCCACATGTGGAACGGCGCCGCCGAGACCTTGAACGCCAGGCCGCAGATCAGGAAGACCAGGCCGAACAGAAGGCCGGTGTCGGCGCCCGAACCGGCGGCCGCGGCGATCTCGGAGTACAGCGTCGAGCCCGAGAAGCCATAGACGAGGCTGGCGCCGTACAGCAGCATCCCCGACGAGAGAGCTCCCAGGACGAAATACTTCAGGCCCGCTTCCGACGCCTTGGGGCTTTCGCGGTGCATCGCCGCCAGGACGTAGAGCGACAGCGACGACAGCTCGACGCCCACGTACAGCGAGATCAGATCGCCGGACGAGGCCATCATGCCCATCCCCAGCGCGGCCAGCAGCACCAGCACCGGGAACTCGAACACCCGCACGCCGCGCCGTTCGAACCAGGGCAGGCCAAGGGGGATCGCCACGGCCGAGGCCAGATAGATCGCCACCTTGGCGAAGGTGGCCGCGGCGTCCGAGATCAGCCCGCCGCCGAATGCTTCGCCGAACGGCTGCGTCGCCGCGGCCACGGCGGCCGCCAGCAGCACCAGCACCGCGCCGCCGCCCACCAGCCGGGTCTGCTTCGGCGCGAAGGCGCCCACGACCAGCAGGCCCAGGGAGCCGAGGGCCAGGACGATCTCGGGAACGGCCAGCGCCAGATTGTCGGTGAAGGTCATCGAACGTCCCTACCCGCCGATGGCCGCACGATAGACCTGCACGAGCTGGTCGACCGACGCCTGGGTCACGTTGAACACGGAGTTGGGCTGCACGCCCATGTAGAGAGTGGCCACGACCAGCGGGGCGAAGATGGCGATCTCGCGCCAGTTCAGGTCCTCGATGGCCGACAGCTTCGGATTGGTCATCTCGCCGAACACCACGCGCCGGTACAGCGTGAGCATGTAGACCGCCGAGAGGATGACGCCGCTGGCCGCCAGGATGGCCGCCCAGGTCGACACCTCGTAGACGCCCACCATGGCCAGCACCTCGCCCACGAAGCCGCTGGTGCCCGGCAGACCCACGTTGCCCATGGTGAACAGCATGAACACGCCGGCGTAGAACGGCATCCGCTTCACCAGCCCGCCGTAGAACGCGATATCGCGGGTGTGCATCCGATCGTAGATTACGCCGACGCAGAGGAAGAGCGCGCCCGAGATCACGCCGTGGCTCAGCATCTGGAAGATGGCGCCCTGCTCGCCCTCCGCGTTGCCGGCGAAGATGCCCATGGTCACGAGGCCCATGTGCGCCACCGACGAATAGGCGATCAGCTTCTTCACGTCGGTCTGCCGGAAGGCGATCAGCGAGGTGTAGATCACCGCGATCACCGACAGCGTCAGGACCAGGGGCGTGAACAGGTCGGACGCCTGCGGGAACATCGGCAGCGAGAAGCGCAGGAAGCCGTAGCCGCCCATCTTCAGCAGGATGCCCGCCAGGATCACCGAGCCGGCCGTCGGCGCCTCGACGTGCGCGTCGGGCAGCCAGGTGTGGACCGGCCACATCGGCATCTTCACCGCGAACGACGCGAAGAACGCCAGCCACAGCCAGGTCTGGGCCTCGGGCGTGAAGGCGTACTGCATCAGCGCCGGGATCGAGCTGGTCCCGCTGACCCCGATCATGAACAGGATCGCCGCCAGCATGAGCACCGAGCCCAGCAGGGTGTAGAGGAAGAACTTGAAGGCGGCGTACACGCGCCGCGCGCCGCCCCAGATGCCGATGATCAGGAACATCGGGACCAGGCCGAACTCGAAGAAGATGTAGAACAGCACCAGGTCCAGCGCGCAGAACACGCCGATGACCAGCGTCTCCAGCACCAGGAAGGCGATCAGGTACTCGTGGACCCGCTTGTCGATCGACCGCCAGGACGCGGCGATGCACAGCGGCATCAGGAACGCGGTCAGCAGGACGAACAGGATCGAGATCCCGTCCACGCCCATCCGGTAGCTCAGGCCCATGAACCAGGCCGTCTCCTCCACGAACTGGAAGCCCGGGTTCGAGGAGTCGTACTGCGCGACCAGCAGGACCGAGAGGGCGAAGGTGGCCAGGGTGGTGACCAGCGCGATCCAGCGCGCCGTCTCGGCCGATTTGGCGTCGTCCGCGCGACCGCCGAGGCGCAGGGCCAGGATGCCCAGCGCGCCCACCAGCGGCGCATAGGTGATGAGGGAGAGAAGCGGCATCTTAAATGGTCATCCCCCTCAGGCGGACCAGGCCCAGATCGCGTAGGTCAGGAGACCCGCGACGCCGAGCAGCATGACGAAGGCGTAGTGGTAGACGTAGCCCGACTGGAGGCGCCCGGCGCCCTTGCCCACCCGGACCGACAGCGCCGAGACCCCGTCGGGGCCCAGCCCGTCGATGATCTTCTGGTCGCCGCCCTTCCAGAACAGGTCGCCCAGCCACTTCGCCGCACGGACGAAGGTGGCCTGGTACAGCTCGTCGAAGAACCACTTGTTGTAGAAGAAGACGTAGAGGATGCCCTCGCGCGCGGCGAGCTTGGCCCCCAGGCCTTCCTTCCAGATGTACATGTAGGCCGCCACCAGCAGGCCGCCCACCGAGGCGACCAGCGGGGCCAGGTAGACCCACAGCGGCGCATGGTGACCGCCCTCGCCCGCATGCTCCGCGGGCAGGTTGAAGATCGCGTCCCGCCAGAAGTCGCCGGCATGGCTGCCGATGAACTCGTGGTGGAACACGAAGCCGGCGAAGATCGCGCCGGCGGCCAGCACCAGCAGCGGGATGCGCATGGTCCACGGGCTCTCGTGCGGCTTGTGCTCGCCGTGCCCATGCCCGTGACCGTGCCCGTGGTGGTCCTGATCGTGCGCGTCAGGCAGCGGCTCGCTGTGCGTCTCGTGCTGCGCGTCGGTGGCGTGATCGTCGTGGGTGTGATGGTCGCGGTTGTGCCAGTGATGCTCCAGGTCCTCGGACGTCCAGCGGGCGTGGCCGTTGAACGTGAAGAACGCCAGGCGCCACGAGTAGAACGCCGTCAGGCCCGCCACCAGAACGCCGATGAAGAAGGCGAAGTAGCCGACCGCGTTGCCGCCGCCGCCGGCCTCGTAAGCCGCGTGGATGATCGCGTCCTTGGAGTAGAAGCCGGCGAAGCCCAGCTCCAGCGCGGGCATGCCCAGGCCGACGCCCGGAATGCCCAGGCCGGTGATGGCGATGGTGCCGATCATCATCACCCCGGCCGTGATCGGCAGGTACTTCTGCAGCGCGCCGTAGCGGCGCATGTCCTGCTCGTGCGCCATGCCGTGGATCACCGAGCCCGCGCCCAGGAACAGCAGCGCCTTGAAGAAGGCGTGGGTGAACAGGTGGAACATCGCCGCCTGATAGGCCCCGACGCCGGCGGCGAAGAACATGTAGCCCAGCTGCGAACAGGTCGAATAGGCGATCACCCGCTTGATGTCGTTCTGCGTCAGGCCGACCGTGGCGGCGAACAGCGCGGTCACAGCGCCGATCACGGTCACGATGGTCTTGGTCACCGGCGCGTACTCGAACATCGGCGACAGCAGGCAGACCATGTAGACGCCGGCCGTCACCATGGTGGCGGCGTGGATCAGGGCCGACACCGGCGTCGGGCCCTCCATGGCGTCGGGCAGCCAGGTGTGCAGGAAGAACTGCGCCGACTTGCCCATGGCGCCGATGAACAGCAGCGCGCAGGCCAGGTCGATCAGCGAGAAGTGGCCGCCGGCGAAGTCCCAGCCCTCGCCCAACGCGCCCTGGATCAGCGGGAACAGCTTGGCGAACTCGATGGTCCCGAAGGCCCAGAACACCGTCATGATCCCCAGCACGAAGCCGAAGTCGCCCACGCGGTTGACCACGAACGCCTTGATCGAGGCGGCGTTGGCCGAGTCCTTGTGGTGCCAGAAGCCGATGAGCAGATAGCTGGCCAGGCCCACGCCTTCCCAGCCGAAGAACAGCTGCATGAAGTCGGCGGCGCTGATCAGCGCCAGCATCGCGAAGGTGAACAGCGACAGATAGGCGAAGAACCGCGGCTTGCCGGGGTCCTCGGCCATGTACCCCCACGAATACAGGTGCACGAGCGACGAGACGGTGGTCACCACCACCAGCATCACCGCCGACAGCGCGTCCAGGCGGAACGACCAGTTCGAGACGAAGTCGCCGACGTGGATGAAGGGCGCATAGGTGAGCGTGAACGGCTCCAGGCCGCCCCACGTCCACTGGCTGAACACCACCCACGACAGGACCGCCGACAGGAAGAGGAAGCCGGTGGTGACGGCCATGGCCGGCTTGTCGCCGATCAGCTTGCCGAACAGGCCGGCCGTGATCGCGCCGATCAGCGGCCCGAACAGGATGATGGTGACGAGGGCTTCTGCGTTCACGACCGGATCAGCCCTTCATCATCGAGGCGTCGTCCACGGCGATGTCGCCGCGGTTGCGGAAGAAGGTGACGAGGATCGCCAGGCCCACCGCGGCCTCGGCCGCGGCCACGGTCAGCACGAACATGGCGAAGATCTGCCCCACCACGTTGCCGAGGTAGACCGAGAAGGCCACCAGGTTGATGTTGACCGCCAGCAGGATCAGCTCGATCGACATCAGGATGACGATGACGTTCTTGCGGTTCACGAAGATCCCGAACACGCCGATCGTGAACAGGATCGCGGCGACCGCCAGATAGTGCGCTAGGCCGATGGTCATTCCCCGATCCCCTCGCCCGGCTTCGGATTGGCGAGCTTCATGCCCGTGGCGGGCGTCCGCCGCATCTGCTCCATGACCGACTGGCGCTTCACGCCAGGCTTGTGGCGCAGCGTCAGCACGATGGCGCCGATCATGGCCACCAGAAGCACCAGGCCCGCGGCCTGGAAGAAATAGACGTAGTCCGTGTAGAGCACCCGCCCGATCGCCTCGGCGTTGGTCACGTCGGCGCCGCCCGACGCCATCGGGATGGCGTTGGCCCCGGCCGCGCCCCGCGCCGCCACGGTGCTGGACACCAGCACCATCTCGGCCGCCAGGAAGCCCGCGATCAGCAGGCCCACGGGCATGTACCGCGCGAAGCCCTGCCGCAGGGCGGCGAAGTCCACGTCCAGCATCATGACGACGAACAGGAACAGCACCGCGACGGCGCCCACGTAGACCACCACCAGCAGCATCGCGAGGAACTCCGCGCCCATCAGGACGAAGAGGCCCGCGGCCGAGAAGAAGGCCAGGATCAGCCACAGCACCGAGTGCACCGGGTTGCGGGCCGAGACCACGCAGAATCCGGACGCCACGGTCACCGCCGCCAGGAGATAGAATGCGATCGCCTGCAGGGCCATTGGGCCTTCGTTCAACCCCTCGAGTTCCAGTCTCTGCCCGCCGCCGGCCGGGGCTCGCCCCCGCCATGACGCGCATGTGTCAGGCGGCGCGGAATCGCGCCGCACGTCCTATCGGTACGGTGCGTCCAGTTCCAGATTCTTCGCGATTTCCCGTTCCCACCGGTCGCCGTTGTCCAGCAGCCGGGCCTTGTCGTAGTAGAGCTCCTCGCGGGTCTCCACGGCGAATTCGGTGTTCGGGCCTTCCACGATGGCGTCCACCGGGCAGGCCTCCTGGCACAGGCCGCAGTAGATGCACTTCACCATGTCGATGTCGTAGCGCGTCGTCCTCCGGCTGCCGTCGGCGCGGGGCTCGGCCTCGATGGTGATCGCCTGGGCGGGACAGATCGCCTCGCACAGCTTGCAGGCGATGCAGCGCTCTTCCCCGTTGGGATAGCGGCGCAGCGCGTGCTCGCCGCGGAAGCGCGGGCTCTGCGGTCCCCGCTCGTGCGGGTACTGCACCGTCTTCTTGGGCGCGGCCATGTACTTCAGGCCCAGCCCGAAGGCGCCCGCGAAGTCCAGTAGCGCGGCGCCCTTCAGCGCCTGTCCGATCCGGTCAAACATCATTTCGTCTCGCAGGCGTAGTCGTCGAGGTACTTGGCGTCGCCGTTGCGCTTGAGGCGCAGGTCGCCGCCCTTGGCGGAACAGGCTTCCTGGGCCGCGCGCAGGTCGTCGTAGGTGGCCAGCCCGCCGCTCCGGCCATAGCCGGCGCCGCTAGAGCAGGCGGCGAGCGCGAGGACGCAGGCGAGGGTCAGCGCCCTCATGCCACCGGCCCCCGGACATAGACCAGCCAGCCGGCCACGAGGCAGACCGCCGCCAGCGAGGTCGGCAGGAAGACCTTCCAGCCCAGTCGCATGAGCTGGTCGTAGCGGTACCGGGGCACGATCGCCTTCACCATGGCGAACATGAAGAAGAAGAAGACCACCTTCCCGAAGAACCACAGGAAGTAGAAGACGCTGGCCGCCGTCGGCGCCCACGAGTCGGTGAACCCGGTCGGGAACGGCGCATGCCATCCGCCGAAGAACAGGATGGTGATCATCGCGCACATCAGGACGATGTTCGCGTACTCGCCGATCATGAAGAGCAGATACGGCGTGGAGCTGTATTCCACCTGATAGCCGGCCACCAGTTCCGACTCCGCCTCGGGCAGGTCGAACGGCGGACGGTTCGTCTCCGCCAGCGCCGAGATGAAGAAGATCACCGTCATCGGGATCATCACCACCGCGCCCAGCAGGCCGCCCAGGCCGCCGCCGCCGCCCAGCACGTTCCAGTTCCAGAAGCCCCCGGCCTGCCCGTCGACGATGGCGGTCAGGTTCATCGAACCCGCCAGCAGGATCACCGTGATGATCACGAAGCCGATCGAGACCTCGTAGCTCACCATCTGCGCCGCCGAGCGGAGCGAGCCCAGGAACGGGTACTTCGAGTTCGAGGCCCAGCCGCCCATGATGATGCCGTAGACGCCCAGCGAACTGACGGCGAACAGGTAGAGGATGCCGACGTTCAGGTCGGCGATCACCCAGCCCGGCGCCAGCGGCACCACGGCCCAGGCGCCGAACGCCAGGATGAAGGTGATCAGCGGGGCCAGCAGGAAGACGCTCTTGTCCGCCCCGGCGGGGATGACGACTTCCTTGAGCAGGAACTTCAGGAAGTCGGCGAACGACTGGAGCAGGCCGAAGGGACCCACCACGTTGGGGCCCTTGCGCATCTGCACGCCGGCCCAGATCTTCCGGTCGGCCAGCAGCAGGAAGGCGAGCGACAGCAGGATCCAGATCGTGACGGCCAGGATCTGGCCGACGGTGATCAGGGTCCAGCCTGCGGGAGTGGTCCAGAAATCCGTCACGCCCGCCCCCTATTCCGCGGCGATCTTGGCCGGGCCCGAGGCGAGCGCGGCGCATTCGGCCATCGTCACGCTGGCGCGGGCGATGGCGTTCGTCAGGTAGAAGTTCGAGACCGCGCTGCGGAACGGCGCGTCGGACAGATCGCCCTTGCGACCCAGGACGGTGAAATCAACCGCCGCCGGCGTCTCGGCCACGTAGTCGATGCGGCCGAACGAGGGATGGTCCTCGAACAGGCGGCTGCGAAGCTGGTCCAGGGTGTCGTAGGGCAGCTTGGCGCCCAGGCGCTCGCTGAGCGCCCGCAGGATGGCCCAGTCTTCCTTGGCCTCGCCCTTCGGGAACACGGCGCGGAAGCCCATCTGCACCCGGCCCTCGGTGTTCACGTAGAGGCCGTTCTTCTCGGTGTAGGCCGCCCCCGGCAGGATCACGTCGGCGCGGTGCGCGCCCGCGTCGCCATGCGTTCCCAGGTAGACGACGAAGGCGTCGGTCTTCGACAGGTCGATCTCGTCGGCGCCCAGCAGGAACAGCACCTCGGCCCCGCCCTTGGCCGCCAGCTCGGCCGCGGTGCGGCCGCCCTCGCCCGGGACGAAACCCAGGTCCAGACCGCCGACCCGGCTTGCGGCCGTGTGCAGCACGTTCCAGGTCATGCCGAACGTCTTGGCCGCCGCCGCCGCCGCGGCCAGCACCGCCAGGCTGTCAGGCCGGTTCAGCGCGCCGGCGCCCACGACGATGGCCGGCGCCTTCGCCGACTTCAGCCCCTTCACGAACTCGGACTTCGACTTCGCCAGGTTCGCCAGCGACGCCGGCCCGGCGCCCAGGTGCTCGTAGCCGTAGGTCAGGTCGACCGCCTCGCCGACCACACCCACCTGCGTCGCCTGGGCCATCCAGCGCTTGCGGATCCGGGCGTTGAGCACCGGCGCCTCCAGCCGCGGATTGGCGCCGACGAACAGGATGAAGTCAGCGTCTTCAATGCCTTGGATCGAAGAGTTGAACAGCCAGCTCGCGCGCGCGCCGGCGCCCAGCACCATGCCGTCCTGGCGACAGTCCAGGCTGGTCACGCCCAGGCCGCCGAACAGATCCTTGGCCGCCTTCATCGACTCGGCGTCCTGGAGGTCGCCGGCGATCACGCCGATGCGCTCGGGCGCCGCCGCCTTGATCCGGGCCGCCACGGCGTCCAGCGCCTCGGCCCAGCTCGCCGGCCGCAGCTTGCCGTTCTCGCGCACGAACGGCCGGTCCAGACGCTGACGCGCCAGGCCGTCGACCGCATAGCGGGTCTTGTCCGAGATCCACTCCTCGTTGACCGCCTCGTGGGTGCGCGGCAGCACGCGCAGCACCGCCGCCCCCCGGGCGTCCACCCGGATCGCCGAGCCCAGGGCGTCCATCACGTCGACGCTCTCGGTCTTCTTCAGCTCCCACGGCCGCGCGTTGAACGCATACGGCTTGCTGGTCAGCGCGCCCACGGGGCACAGGTCGATCACGTTGGCCGACAGCTCCGACGCCACGGCCTTGTCGAGATAGGTCGTGATTTCAACGTCTTCGCCGCGCGAGATGAGACCGATATCCGGAACGCCGGCCACCTCGGTGATGAAGCGGACGCAGCGCGTGCACTGGATGCAGCGGGTCATCACCGTCTTGATGAGCGGACCCATGTGCTTTTCTTCGACGGCCCGCTTGTTCAGCTCGTAGCGGCTGTCGTCGCGGCCATAGCCCATGGCCTGGTCCTGCAGGTCGCACTCGCCGCCCTGGTCGCAGATCGGGCAGTCCAGCGGGTGGTTGATGAGCAGGAACTCCATCACCCCGTGGCGCGCCTTCTTCACCATCGGCGTGTCGGTGAAGATCTCCTGGCCCTCGGCCGCCGGCAGCGCACACGACGCCTGCGGCTTCGGCGGGCCGGGCTTCACCTCGACCAGGCACATGCGGCAGTTGCCAGCGATGCTCAGCCGCTCGTGATAGCAGAACCGCGGGATCTCCTTGCCGGCCAGCTCGCACACCTGGAGGACGTTCATCCCCGGCTCGAACTCGACCTCGATCCCGTCGACCTTGGCGATAGGCATGCCGCTTACTCCGCCGCGATGGAGGCGCCGGCGTAGACGCCTTTGCGCGCGCGGTAACTGTTGATCCGGTCCTCCACCTCGTGGCGGAAGTGGCGGAACAGGCCCTGGATCGGCCAGGCGGCCGCATCGCCCAGGCCGCAGATCGTATGGCCCTCGACCTGGCTGGCCACGTCCAGCAGCATGTCGATCTCGGACATCTCGGCTTCGCCGGTGACCATCCGCTCCATGACCCGCCACATCCAGCCGGTGCCTTCGCGGCACGGCGTGCACTGGCCGCAGCTCTCGTGCTTGTAGAAATAGGCCGCGCGCGCGATCGCCTTCACGAGGTCGGCGTCCTTGTCGAACACGATCAGGGTGCCGGTGCCCAGGCCCGAGCCGCGGGCGGCCAGGTCCTCGTACGTCATGATCGCTTCGTCGCACTGCTCGGCCGGGATCATCCGCACCGAGATCCCGCCCGGGATCACGGCCTTCAGGTTGCTCCAGCCGCCGCGCACCCCGCCGAAGTGGTCCTCGATGAGCTGCTTCACGCTGATGCCGACCGCATCCTCGACCACGCATGGCGTGTTCACGTGGCCCGAGGCCGCGAACAGCTTGGTGCCGGTGGACTTCTCGGTGCCGAAGCCGGCGAACCAGTCGGCCCCGCGGCGCAGGATCGTGCCCACGACCGAGATGGTCTCGACGTTGTTCACCGTGGTGGGGCAGCCGTAGATGCCCGCGCCGGCCGGGAACGGCGGCTTCAGGCGCGGCTGGCCCTTCTTGCCCTCGAAGCTCTCCATCAGGGCGGTCTCGTCGCCGCAGATGTAGGCCCCGCCCCCGTGCTGGACGCCCACGTCGACGTCGTAGCCCAGGACGCTCCCCTTCCCGAGCAGCCCCGCGTCATACGCCTCGCGGATCGCCGCCAGGAGCCGCTCGCGCTCGTGCACGTACTCGCCGCGGATGTAGATGTAGGCCTGATGCGACCGCATCGCCCGGCAGGCGATCACGCAGCCCTCGATCAGCAGGTGCGGATCGTTGCGCAGGATCTCGCGGTCCTTGCACGCGCCGGGCTCGGACTCGTCGGCGTTGACCAGCAGGTAGTGCGGGCGTTCGCTCTCCTGCTTGGGCATGAAGGTCCACTTGAGGCCCGTGGCGAACCCCGCCCCGCCCCGGCCGCGCAGGCCCGAAGCCTTGATCTGGTCGCAGATCCATTCCGGCGTCTGGGCGACGATGTCCTTCGTCCCGTTCCACGCGCCGCGCGACTTCGCGCCCTCCAGGGTCCAGTCGTGGATCCCGTAGAGGTTGAGGAAGATACGGTCCTTGTCGGCGAGGATGCCCGCCATCACGCCGTCTCCTTCTTGGCCTTGGGCGGCAGGTGCGGAATCTTGATCTTCTTGCCCAGCGACCCGTCGTAGAGCTTGGGATCGGTCAGCGTGGTCGGCCCGCCTTGGGGCGCGGCCCCCTGGCGGCCGATCGCCGAGCCCGGCTTGGGCGTCTTGCCGGCCGCGAAGTCGTCCAGCAGCGCCTCGAGGCTCTCGGGCGTGAGGTCCTCGTAGTAGTAGTCGTTGATGGCCGCCATCGGGGCGTTCGAGCACGCGCCCAGGCACTCCACTTCCTGCCAGTAGAACTTGCCGTCGGCGCTCTTGTGGTTCTGCGGGCCGATGCGGCGCTTGCAGACCGCCATCAGCGCCTCGGCGCCACGGCTCTGGCACGGCGTGGTGCCGCACACCTGCACCAGCGCATGCGTGCCCACCGGCTCCAGCATGAACATGGTGTAGAAGGTCGCCACCTCCAGCACCCGGATCACCGGCATGCCCAACAGCTCGGCCACGGCCCGGATCGCCGGCTCGCTGATCCAGCCGTCCTGCTTCTGGACCAGCCACAGCACCGGCACCACGGCCGACTGCTGCTTGCCGGGCGGGAAGTTCGCCATCCAGCCCTGGGCGGCCTTCAGCGTCGCCGGTTTGAAGGCGAAGCTGGCGGGTTGGTTCGGGGAAAGCCTGCGGACGCTCAAGCCGGCCTCACTTCGCGAAGTCCACGCGGGCGATCCGGCCGCCGGCGAGGGTGTAGATGGCGATGACCTCGAAGCTCTCGCCTTCGCCCTGGCGGAAGACGCGCTCGTGGTCGATCACGGTGTTCCCGACCTGGATCCGGTTGACCAGTTCGGCCCGGTTCCGGGGGAAGTCGGCGAAGACCTGCGTGTACTTCGCCCGATAGGCCTGGGCGCCCTGGATCGTGACGGCGCCGTTCAGGTCGGCCACCACCACGTCGTCGGCGAAGAACGCGCAGTGCGCGTCCAGGTCCTGGCGGTTGTAGGCGTCGAGCTGCCCCTGGATCACGTCGAGGGGCTGAAGGGTCGTGGTCGCACTCACCGGTCGATCTCCCCGAACACGATGTCCAGCGAGCCCAGGATGGCCGAGACGTCCGCCAGCATGTGGCCGCGGTTCATCCAGTCCATCGCCTGGAGGTGCGGATAGCCCGGCGCGCGCAGCTTGGCCCGGTACGGCTTGTTCGTGCCGTTCGAGACCAGGAACACCCCGAACTCGCCCTTGGGCGCCTCGACGGCGGCGTACACCTCGCCCGGCGGCGTCCGGTAGCCCTCGGTGAAGATCTTGAAGTGGTGGATCAGCGCTTCCATCGAGCGCTTCATCTCGCCCCGGCGCGGCGCGCCGATCTTGTTGTCCTCGGTCAGCACCGGCCCCGGCGACTTCAGTAGGCGCTCGCAGCACTGCTTCATGATCTTCGTCGACTCCCGCATCTCCTGCATCCGGCAGAGGTAGCGGTCGTAGCAGTCGCCGTTCACGCCCAGCGGGACGTCGAACTCCATCTCGTCGTAGGCCGCATAGGGCTGCGCCCGGCGCAGGTCCCACGCGATGCCCGAGCCGCGCACCATCACGCCCGAGAACGAATGCTCGATCGCCTCCTGCCGCGTCACCACGCCGATGTCGACGTTGCGCTGCTTGAAGATGCGGTTGTCGGTGATCAGCGTCTCGATGTCGTCGCAGATCTTCGGGAAGTGGTCGCACCAGTCGTCGATGTCGCGGATCAGCGCCTCGGGCAGATCCTGCCGCACGCCGCCCACGCGATAGTAGTTGGCGTGCATCCGGGCGCCCGACGCACGCTCGTAGAAGATCATCAGCTTTTCGCGCTCCTCGAAGCCCCAGAGCGGCGGCGTCAGGGCGCCGACGTCCATGGCCTGGGTCGTCACGTTCAGCAGATGGTTCAGGATGCGGCCGATCTCGTCGTACAGCGTGCGGATCAGGAGACCGCGGTACGGAACCTCGACGCCCAGCAGCTTCTCGATCGCCAGGCAGTAGGCGTGCTCCTGGTTCATGGGCGCCACGTAGTCGAGGCGGTCCATGTACGGGATCGTCTGCTGATAGGGCCTGGCCTCCATCAGCTTCTCGGTGCCGCGGTGCAGCAGGCCGATGTGCGGGTCCACCCGCTCCACCACCTCGCCGTCCAGCTCCAGCACCAGGCGCAGCACGCCGTGCGCCGCCGGGTGCTGCGGGCCGAAATTGATGTTGAACTTGCGGACCGGGGTCTCGCCCTCCGCCAGGGAGGATGGGGCCGCCGGTGTGATCGCGGTCTCGGCCATCACTTCGCGCCTTCTTCGGCGGTCTTCTCGTCGCCGGGCAGGATCGCGGCGAACCCGCGCTCGGCGCCCTCCCACGGCGACAGGAAGTCCCAGTTGCGCCATTCGACCGACTTCACGGGCTCGTAGACCACCCGCTTCAGCTCCTCGTCGTAGCGGACCTCGACATAGCCGGTCATCGGGAAGTCCTTCCGCAGCGGATGGCCGTGGAAGCCGTAGTCGGTCAGGATCCGCCGCAGGTCCGGGTGTCCGTCGAAGAACACGCCGTACATGTCGAACGTCTCGCGCTCGTACCAGTTGGCCGCCGGGAACACCGGAACGGCCGACGGGACGGCGGTGTCCTCGTCGGTCTGCACCTTGATCCGGACCCGCCGGTTCTTCGTCATCGACAGCAGGTGGTAGACCACGTCGAACCGCTTCGCCCGCTCGGGATAGTCCACGCCCGACAGGTCGATGAGCTGGTGGAAGCCCTGCCCATCGCGCAGGTAGGTCAACGCCTCGACGATGGTCGCCGCGGGAGCGGTCAGCGTCAGTTCGCCGAACGCGACCTCGGCGCCGGTGATGACGCCCGGCGCGCCCGCCAGGATCTCCTGGCCCAGCGCCTCCAGCTCGGCTGAGGTCATCGGCCAGCTCATCGGACGATCGTCCCCGTGCGGCGGATCTTCTTCTGAAGTTGCAGCACGCCGTAGACCAGCGCCTCGGCGGTCGGCGGGCACCCGGGCACATAGACGTCCACCGGCACCACGCGGTCGCAGCCGCGTACCGTCGAATAGCTGAAATAGTAGTAGCCGCCGCCGTTGGCGCACGAGCCCATCGAGATCACGTACCGCGGCTCGGGCATCTGGTCGTAGACCTTGCGCAGCGCCGGAGCCATCTTGTTCACCAGCGTGCCGGCCACGATCATCACGTCGCTCTGGCGCGGGCTGGCGCGCGGCGCGAAGCCGTACCGCTCCAGGTCGTAGCGCGGCATCGACGCCTGCATCATCTCGACGGCGCAGCACGCCAGGCCGAACGTCATCCACATCAGCGAGCCTGTGCGGGCCCAGGTGATGAGGTCGTCCACGCTGGCGGTCACGAAGCCCTTGTCGGCCAGCCGCTGCGAGACGCCGTCGAAGAACGGATCGTGGAGCTTGGGGTCATAGCCCTCGACGGTGCTGCGGCCCGCCGAATTGGCCGGAACGATCACTCCCATTCCAGCGCTCCCTTCTTCCACTCGTAGATGAAGCCCACCGTCAGCACGCCCAGGAAGGTCATCATCGACCAGAAGGCGAACTGCGCCGTCTCCGCCGGCAGCTTCATCAGCGACACCGCCCAGGGGAACAGGAACGCCACCTCGAGGTCGAAGATGATGAACAGGATCGACACCAGGTAGAACCGGACGTCGAACTTCATCCGCGCATCGTCGAAGGCGTTGAAGCCGCACTCGTACGACGACAGCTTCTCCGGGTCCGGCGCCTTGGGCGCGAGCACCAGGGCCGCGACGATGAAGATGACGCCCAGCGCCGCCGCGATCCCGAGAAAGATCACGATGGGCAGGTACTCTGTCAGATAGGCTTCCATGGAGTCTCCGGCGGGAGTCGCGGCGCCCTTCTAGACCGATCATCCCGGGGTTTCAAACAGCCCTTGTGCGACGCGAAATGACGCGGTTCCGAATACTTGCGAACGCTTCGCAACTACCGGAGAACACCATTCTCAGAGACGGCTGACCCTGAGCGGAATTCCACCGTCGGCCCGCAGCGCGATGTCGGCCCGGGGCCAGGGTTCGGCGCCGCCCGCGGGCTCGAAACGGAACGCCGTCAGCCACCGCGACAGCAGGATCAGCGCCTCGGTGTTGGCCAGCCCCATGCCGATGCAGATCCGCGGCCCCGCCCCGAACGGCAGGTACTGGTAGCGATGGCGTCCGGCCCGCGCCTCGGGGTCGAAGTTCTCAGGGTTGAACGCGTCCGGCTCGTCCCACAGCCGCCGGTGCCGGTGCAGCACCCAGGGCCAGATCGTGACCATGTCGCCGGCCTTCACCGGCTCGCCGCACAGTTCGTCGTCCTCGGTGGCCTGCCGGTCGATCCGCAGCACCGGCGGATACAGCCGGAGCGTCTCGTCCCAGACCATGCGCAGGTACATCAGGCGGTCGGCCACGGCGGCGGGGTCGCCCCCGCGCCACGCCTCGAACGCCTCGTCCCGCGCCCAGGCCTGGGCCTGCGGGTCGCGGCTCAGCAGGTACAGCGCCCAGGCCAGGCCGTTCGCCGTCGTCTCGTGGCCGGCGACGAAGAACGTCATGGCGTTGTCCAGCGTCAGGCGCTCGGCCGTCTCGCGCGGGTGTTCGGCCAGGAACGCCCGCAGCATCCGGGTGACGAAGTCGTCGGGCGCATCGTCGGCCTCGGCCCGCGCACGGATCATCGCGGCCATCCGCGATCTCAGCCGCGTCTGCGCGCGACGCCCGCGCCGCTGGGCGGCGCCCCAGTCCAGCGCCTGGAGGCCGAACACCTGCGACAGCCGCAGCTCGCCGCCGCCCGCCAGCAGGTCGCGAACGTCGTCGGCGGTGTCCTCGAACGGCATCCCGCTGGCGCCCGAGAACAGCGTGGCGTCGATGATCTCCAGAGTCGCCCGGGTGGCCTCGACGGCCACGTCGACCGTCCCGCCGCCGTCCGCCATCCGCGCGCAGCTCCGGCCCGCCGCCGCGTCGATCTGCGGGGCGGCGCCGCCCACCGCCGACGGCGCGAACGCCGGCGCCATCAGCCGCCGCTGGCGCCGCCAGTCCTCGCCGTTGGCGCTCAGCAGGCTGTCGCCCAGCAGGGGGCGCAGGATTCGCCGCACCAGTTCGGGCCGCACATAGACGTCGGCCCGGTCCAGCAGGACGCGCTTGATCGCGTCGGGCTCGTAGACGCCGTGATAGGTCAGGTGGAGGAAGCGCGCCTTCCGGTACGGCCGCTCGAACGCTTCCCGGGGGATCGCCGTCAACGGATTGCGCGTCATGCGCGGGTTGAACAGCATCATCACACCGGGATCGCGCTCGAGCGGCTCCGGCGCCGGGGGCCGGAATCGCGGGGTGGGGAGGGCGATTGCGGCGGCGGCGACGTCGGGCATGGGCGGGAAGATCTCGCGTTCGACGTCCCGGACCATCGGCGGATTGCCGCGATCCGCAAAACGATATAACCGCGGTCTTCTTGTGAGCTGAAGTCACAGGGAGGCCATCGCTGGTGACCGTCCGGACCGAGAGGCGCCCGCTCCCGTCCCTGACCGCGCTCAGGGCCTTCGAGGTCTTCGCCCGCCGGGGCCAGATGACCCTGGCCGCCGACGAGCTCTGCGTCACCCACGGCGCCGTCAGCCGTCAAATCCGCAGCCTGGAGGCCACCCTGGGCCTCGACCTCACCGAAGGCCCGCGCCACCGCCTGCGGCTCACCGAGGCCGGCGCGCGCCTGGCCGCCGCGCTCTCGGGCGCGTTCGGCCAGGTCGAGGCGGCCATCGCCGACCTCCGGGCCGACACGCATGTCGAGCTGCGCCTGTCGTGCGTGGGCACGCTGGCCATCCGCTGGCTGATCCCGCGCCTGCCGGCCTTCCACGCCCGCCACCCCACGGTGCGGGTCAAGGTCACCGAGTCCTATGCGCCGGTGGACTTCGCCCGCGACCGCTTCGACGCCGCCATCCGCGTCAACGAGACCGCCCCGATCGTCGGCGCCGAGGCCGCCGCGTTCCTGGAGAACTTCCACGGTCCGGTGGTGGCCCCTGCCCTGCTCGGCGACGGGCCGACGGGGCTGGAAGGCCTCACCCGGCTCACCACGGGGTCGCGCCAGACCGCCTGGGCCGAGTGGGAGGCGCACTCGGGGATCACCCTGCCCGAGCCGCCCGACAGCCAGGAGTTCGAGCATATCTTCTACACGCTCGAGGCCGCGGCCGCCGGCCTGGGCGTGGGCCTGACGCCCTGGGTCTATGTGGCCGCCGACGTCGCCGCCGGCCGTCTCGCCGCCCCCCTGGGATTCGCCCCCACCCCGTCGCGCTTCTGGTTCCTCACGCCGGCCGGCCCGCAGCGGCCCGCCGTCGTGGCGTTTCGCGCCTGGCTGATCGAGGAGGCCGCCAAGGTGCCACCGCCCCAGGCGGTCCGCCGGAGCGGCTAGATCGCATTTCCGTGTGGCGGAGCGCCCGGCCGGCACTCAGTCGTTGACACGATTCCGACAGCCCCATATGAGGGCCGCCTTCGCAGCGCCGGACGGCCCTGCGCGGGTGTAGCTCAGTTGGTTAGAGCGCCGGCCTGTCACGCCGGAGGTCGCGGGTTCGAGCCCCGTCACTCGCGCCACGTCCGGCGGCGAAATCCCCGAAAATCCGAGCGGAAAATCCGAACGATGGAACCCGGCGGCCGACCCGCACGCCGGCCTGCGCCGCAAGCGCGCCGCGGCCGGAACCACGGTCCGGACGTAACACGCACGCACGAAGGCGCACGCCCGGAACCGGACGTGCGCCACATGTTCTCGAGGCCCGCCCCGCGCGCTGCGGAGCGGGCGATTCCCGCCGGTGCTACGGCTCGCCGAACCCGATCACCACCGTGTGGCCGTTGCGGTTCCGGGCCCAGGCCGCCTCGGTCGACTCGGCGTCGAGCGGACGCTCCTTGCCGTAAGAGATGGTCTCGATCCGGCCGGCCGCCACGCCCTGCCCGATCAGGGCGGCGCGGACGGCGCCGGCCCGGCGGGCGCCCAGGGCCAGATTGTATTCCCGCGTGCCGCGCTCGTCCGCGTGGCCGGCGATGCGCACGCGCACGTCCGGATAGCGGGCCAGCCAGGCGGCCTGCTGCGTCAGCGTCGCACGGGCTTGCCCGTCCACGTCGTAGCGGTCGAAGCCGAAGAACACCCGGTCGCCGGCGTTCGCGGCCAGGTCGGCCTGGGAGCCGGGGGCGTAGCCCGCCGCGGGCGGTGGCGGCGCCGGGGCCTCGGCGGGCGGCGGCGGCGGCGGAGCCTCGACAGGCGCCGGCGCTTCCGGCTTGGTCTTGGTCGCGCAGGCGCCCAGGGACAGGACCGCGGCGCTGGCGGCGAGGATGGCGAAGGATCTCAAGCGGTAGCCTCCTGGGGCTGGGGTTCGGGTTGTTGCGGAGGTCGGGCGACGAGGGTGTGGAGGTTGGCGTCGCGGATGGCCTTGCCGGCCTCGTCGTAGAGGAACGGCAGGGTGGCGTAGCGCGTCCCCCGGGTGACGGGGGTCGCTTCGTGCAGGAGCGTGCAGGAGAACACCACCGCCCCGCCCTTCGGCGCGCGGTAGGTGCGGGAGCCGAACTCGGGGAAGCGCAGGTCGCCGCCCTCGAAGTCGTCGTTCAGGTTGATCGAGACCGCGAACTGCCGGTGTGCGGTGCCCGTGGTGGTGTTGTCGCGGTGAGGTCGGAAATAGCCTCCGGTCTCGGCGTCGTAGCAGGCCACGATGTAGCGCTCGATCCGGGTGACCTTGAACTGGAACGCCTTTTCGATCTCGGGCATCAACCGGTGGCGGACCCGCGCGCGGATCTCGGTCTGGAGGGTCTCATCCTCGATCTGGGCGTCGCGCCGGCGCTTGAAGTCGCTCAGCACGCCGACGGTCTTGCCCTCGACCTGGCGCATGGTGCCCGACGGCTTGCCCCCGTCGGCTTCGTAGTAGGCGATCAGCCGCTGGCACAGGTCCGGCTCCAGCAGCCGCGGCACGATCAGCACGGGCGCGATCATCTCCACGCCGGCGTGGGCGTCGGGCGCGGGCAGCGTGGGCAGGATCGAAAACAGCCGCGGCGTCCAGTCCAGTCCCCCGAAGGCCAGGATCCGCAGCGACGGATCGATCAGCACCCACAGCGGCTCCTCCGCGCCGAACAGTCGCGCGATGGCCCCGTCCCCGTCGAAGAACCAGTGCAGGCCGCGCTCGTCCCGCCGGGCCGCATAGTCCGCGCGGTCCTCCAGCACCGTGAACGCCGCGATCCTGTCGTCGTCGAACAGCGATCGGTTCGCCTGGATGGCCGTGTGCATCGCCTCGCGTCCGGCCGCGGGGCCCCGCGCGAACGCCAGCAGCACGTAGCGCCCGCCCAGGCTGGAGAACGCAAAGGTCGGGTTCACCGGGCTCTCAGCCTCGAAGACCGGGGACGGCGTGCCGACGATCAGGTGGGTCAAGGCGGGGCAGGCTCTGCTTTGGGATCGAGCCGCCTAGATCGGCCATCCGGCAAGCAAGCCGAGGCATAAGAAGATTATAATGACGCCCGCATGGCCCATAACCGCCCTATAATTGACCTCTCCGCCCCAGGCGCCACCCTGACGCCGTCCGCGCCCCCCAAGCTTGCGGACCCGTCGGCGATCGCGTCGTGGCGTCCCCATGGCCGCGGCGCGTCGCCGACACCTTCGAACCCCGGATCGTCCGAGCTGCAACCGCCCGAACCCCTGCCCGCTGAACCCCTGCCCGCTGAACCCCAGCCCGACGAACCCCAGCCCGCCGAGCAGAACCCGACCATCCCGAAACCGCTGGTGAGCCGCCTGCAACGCACTTTCACCCGCTATGCGCTGGCTGCGGCCTTCGTGGCGGCCTCCACGGTCGTCGCCGAGATCATGTACCGGACCAGCGAGAATCCGCGCCTGTCGATGGCGTTTCTCGCCGGCGTGCTGGTGACGGCCTACGCCCTGGGCTCGGGACCGGCCTACGTCGCCGCCGGCCTCGCCTTCCTCAGCTACAATTTCTATCTGGTCGAACCCCGGTTCATCTTCTCGTTCGAGTCCGAGGATTTCGTGACCCTGGGGGTCTTCCTGGCGGTCGCCATGCTGACTGGCAACCTGACCGGGCGCGTCCGCGACCAGGCCGCGCGCGCCGAGGCCCGCGCCAGGACCACCGACGCCCTCTTCCGCGCCACCCACGAGTTCTCGGCCCTGTCGGACGAGCCGGTGATCCGCGACCGGCTGGCCCAGCACCTCGCCACCGCGGCGCGCGGGGAGGCGTTCGTCGGGTCGGGCGACGACGTCCGCGCCTGGCCCGTCCAGCCGACCCCGCCGCAGGCCGTCCTCGACGCCGCCGCACGGCTGGAGGGCGAGGCCGGCGAGGCCGCCTGGAGCATCGGCGCCGGCGAATGGGTGGTCCGCACCCTGAGGACGGGGGGCCAGTCGCTGGGTGTGGCGGGGTGGCGCAGCAGCGCCGAGCATCCACTGAATTCCGACGAACGCACGCTGCTCGAGATCCTCACCGACGCCGGCGCCGCCGCCCTCGCCCGCGCCCGGCTGAACGCCGCTCGCGCCGAGGCCGAGGCCCGCGCCAAGACCGAGGACCTGCGCAACGCGCTTCTTTCGTCCATCTCGCACGACCTGCGTACGCCGCTGGCCGCCATCCTGGCCTCCGCGTCCAGCCTGGAGCAGTTCGGCGAGGGCTTCGCGCCCGGCGTCCGTGTCGACCTGGCCGCCACCATCCGCGAGGAGGCCGAGCGGCTGGACGCCTTCGTCGCCAACCTGCTGCACATGAGCCGCGTCGAGTCCGGAGCCCTGGCGGTCCAGGCCACGCCCTTCAGCGCGGCAGAGGTGATCGACCGCACCGTCGGCCGTCGGGCCCGGGTGCTGGGGGGACGCACGCGCGTCCACACGCCGCCCGACCTCGCCGAGATCCTGGGCGACCCTGTGCTCTTCGAACAGGCCCTCGGGAACGTCGTGGAGAACGCGCTGCGCCACACGCCGCCCGACGCGCCGGTGGATGTCCGCGCCTGGCGCGAAGGCGGCGACGTCATGGTGGAAGTGGCCGATCGCGGCCCCGGCGTCTCGCCCGACGAGACCGATCGCATCTTCGAGAAGTTCGTCCGCGGCGCCGGCGCGGCGAAGCGTCCGGGCGTGGGCCTGGGCCTCTCCATCGCCCGCGGCCTGACCGAGGCGATGGGCGGCGGCGTCTCGGCCCGCAACCGGCCCGCGCCCGAAGGCGGGCTTGTCGTCACCTTCCGGCTGCCGGCGGCCACGTCGTGAGCGCTGCGATCCCACCCCAGTCGGGCCGGCTGCTGCTGGTGGACGACGAGCCGCAGATCCTGCGCGCCCTGACCCCGGCCCTCAACGCGGGGGGGTTCGAAGTCGAGACCGCCACCACCGGCGAGAGCGCCATCGCCCGGATGGCCGCCGAACCCTGCGACGTCGTGATCCTCGACCTCGGCCTGCCCGACATGGACGGCAAGGAGGTCATCCGGCGCATCCGCGACTGGTCCGAGACGCCGATCATCGTCCTGTCGGCCCGCGACCTGGAGCAGGAGAAGATCGACGCTCTCGACCTGGGGGCCGACGACTTCGTCAACAAGCCGGTCGGCGTGGGCGAACTCCTGGCCCGCGTGCGCGCCAGCCTGCGCGGCCGCGAGCGGCGGTTCGCCGCCAGCGCGATCCTTCGCACCGGCGATCTGGAGGTGGATTTCGCCGCCCGCCAGGTCCGCATCCTGGGCGAGGAAGTCCGCCTCACGCCCCGCGAGTACGACCTCCTTCGCACCCTGGCCCGCCATGCCGGGCGGGTCGTCACCCATCGCCAGATCATCAGCGCCGTCTGGGGCGCGGGCGCGATGGTCGACGCCCAGTTCGTCCGCGTCCTGGTCGGCCAGCTCCGCCAGAAGATCGAGGCCGAGCCGTCCGCGCCCCGCAACCTCCTGACCGAGCCCGGCGTCGGCTACCGCCTGCGCGCCGAGGACGCAGACTGACGAAACGGCTTGCCTTGGCGTCGTCGGGGCGCCAAGGACGCGCGCTTCGCCCGCCGCCTCCCGGCGGGGCCACAGGTTTCCCCATGCCGTTTCCCGCCACGCACCCTGCGCTGGCCCGCGCCCTCGAGGCGCAGGGCTACCGCGAACCCACGCCCGTCCAGGCCGCCGTCCTCGAAGCGCCCGCCGACCGCGACCTCCTGGTCTCGGCCCAGACCGGGTCGGGAAAGACCGTCGCGTTCGGCCTGGCCGCCGCCACCGCCCTTCTGGGCGAGGCCGCCGGCTTCGACGCCGCCGGGGCGCCGCTGGGCCTCGTCATCGCGCCGACCCGCGAACTGGCGCTCCAGGTCGCGCGCGAGCTGGGCTGGCTCTACGCGCCCGCCGGCGTCCGCATCGCCACCTGCGTGGGCGGCATGGACCCGCGCGCCGAGCAGCGCGCGCTGGCCGCCGGCGCGCATGTGGTCGTCGGCACGCCGGGCCGCCTGCGCGATCACCTCGAACGGGGAAATCTCGACACCTCGGCCCTGCGCGTCGCGGTGCTCGACGAGGCCGACGAGATGCTCGACATGGGCTTCCGCGAGGACCTGGAGGCGATCCTCGACTCCGCGCCCGCCGAACGCCGCACCTTCCTGTTCTCGGCCACCATCGCGCGCGAGATCGCCGCGCTGGCCCGGCGCTACCAGCGCGACGCCCATCGCATCGACACCGTCCGCCGCGACGAGCCCCACGGCGACATCGCCTACCGCGCCGTCCGCGTCGCCCCCACCGACGTCGAGAACGCCGTGGTCAACATCCTGCGCTTCTACGAAAGCCCCGGCGCCCTGATCTTCTGCGCCACCCGCGAACGCGTGCGCCACCTCTATGGCAGCCTGCGCGAGCGCGGTTTCGCCGTCGTCCAGCTCTCGGGCGAACTGTCGCAGAAGGAGCGGTCCGACGCCCTCCAGGCCCTGCGCGACGGCCACGCGCGCGCCTGCATCGCCACCGACGTCGCGGCCCGCGGCCTCGACCTGCCCGAACTCGGCCTCGTGATCCACGCCGACCTGCCGGCCGGGCCGCCCGCCCTCCTCCACCGCAGCGGCCGCACGGGCCGGGCCGGGCGCAAGGGCGTCTCGGTCATCATCGCCCCCCATCCCAAGCGCCGCCAGGCCGAGCGCCTGCTCCAGGTCGCCGGGGTCGAGGCCGAATGGTCGGGCCCGCCCCTGCCCGAGGAGATCCGCGCCCGCGACGAAGCCCGCCTCTTCGACGACCCCGCCCTGGCCGAGCCGCCGACGCCACAGGATCTCGAACTGGCCCGCCGCCTGCTCGAACGCCGGGACGCCGAGGCCGTCGCCGCCGCGCTCGTCCGGCTCCATCGCTCGCGCCTGCCCGAGCCCGAGGACATCCTGCCCGATCGCGGGCCCGATCGCGGCGACAAGCCGCGTCCCCTGCGCCCCGAGCGCCAGGCTCAGATCGACTCCGCCGACGGAAGCTGGTTCCGCCTGCCCATCGGGCGCTCCAAGAACGCCGACCCCAAGTGGCTGGTGCCGCTCATCTGCCGGCTGGGCCACGTGACCAAGAAGGACATCGGCCTCATCCGCATCTTCGACCACGAGACGAAGTTCCAGATCGCCAGCGACGTGGAGGGCCGCTTCCAGGACTCGGTGCGCGCCGCCGCCGACGCCGGCGAACTCCGGATCAACCCGTCCAGCCCGCCCGGCGCCGCCCCCGAGCGTTCGCATGCCGAGCGCGGGCGTCCGGGACGCCCTCCGCACCGGCCTCGCGCCCCCGACGTCAAGGGCCCGCCGCCGCGCCGAAAGCCCCGAAAGACCTGAGTCGCCGGGCGTCCCGCGCGGATCGTCCGGCCTGCGGCGACCTGACCGCGCCCTGACCGTGCACGGAGGCTTGGTGGCGCCTGGGACTCACGTTCTTTTGACGGCGGGGCCAGTCTTTCTGGCGGGGCCAGCCAGCGGAGCGGAGAATGTCTGACGCCACCTATGTCGCCTTCGTGCCGGCGGGCATGAGCGCCAAGCTGCGATCCGTGCTTCAGGCCGAGGACACCGGCCAGCTCTCGTGGCGCGAGCGCAAGCTGCTGTTCGGCAGCGAGTTCTACTTCTCCGGCCCGCCCAAGCTGGCCCGCGCCACCCACGCCTACATCAGCGAGTGGGTCGTCAGCCACTGACGCCCGGCTAGCGCCGCGTCGGCCGCACCTCGATCGTCTCGATCCGCCAGCGCAGCTGGTCGGCCGTCGCGCCCGGCACGTCGTTCACCCGCCGCAGGGTGGCCTGTCCCGACGCGTGATATTCGGGTCCGCTGGCGTAGCGGCCGTACAGCACGACCGGAACCCTGACGAACGTCGAGCCCGCCGCGCCCTCGGCCGGCCCCGGCGCGCCCACCAGCGCGCTCAGCCGCGCGAAGGCCGACAGATCTTCGGGCGTCCCGTCCGTGCGCAGCCGGCCGGTCTCGGCGCCCCGACCGCTCTCCACCAGCGCGTAGTACTGCTCCACCACCGTCGCCGCGGCCTGCGGGCTGTCGGGCGCCGCCGGCCGCTCGTCCAGCGGCGTGCGATCGTCGGGCAGGCCGCCCGGCGTTCCGGGCGCGGGCGGCTCCACCGGCGCCTGGGCGGGCGGCACGCATGCGACCCCGGCCGCCGAGGCGATGTCCTCGCCGGGCTTCAGCGGCGCCAGGCTGGCCTCGTCGCCCTTGGTCCACCACTGCACGCCCTGGCCCACATAGCGTGCGCCGCTGGCCGAGATGGCGATCTTCAGGGCCTGCTCGCCGGTCTCCAGCTTCAGCCGCGCGGTCTCGGTGTCGGGGTAGAGCGCCCGCACGATCCGCCCGTCCGCGCAGACATAGACCCGCCAGCCGTCGGCGCCCTGTGCGGCGCCGGCCGGGGTCGCGTCGGAACTCGCATCCGCCGGGGTCGCGTCGGCCGGAGGCGCCTCCCGCGAGCACCCCCCCAGCGCCGCCAGTCCGACAACGGCGAGCGCGGCATGGCGAAGGAACAGCGGGGGCAGCGACATGGGTCTCACCTCTTCATCCAGGGCTTCGACTTGGACTGCGACCGCGCCGCGGCTTCCCGCTCGCCGTCGCCGCGCGCCCGGCCCGGCGGCCCGCCCCGCCCGGAATCCTGGGCCGCCTTCTTCAGCCGCAGCGCCCGCTGCATCGGCGTCTCGTCCCGGGGCGCCTGTTCGTCGGGGGATGATGCCTGTTCGTCTGGGGATTCGGTCATGGGGCTCCGGCCTCGGCGGCCCGTCGCGGGCGCCTCCGGCGAGCTTAACGCGCGAGCCGGGCCTTCGAAACGGAAACAACCGCGCAACAACGGCGCCCTACCAGCGGTCGTCGAGCACGCCCTCGACCGCTCCTGCGTTGCCGCAGGCGGAAACGGGTCGTAGACTCGGTACGGACCGGCCGGCCACAGGCGCCGCCGGCGACATTGGGGAGATTGTCGTGCAACGCGTCGTCATCGCCGCCTTCGGCGCCATGCTTCTTGCCGGCGTCGCCGCCGCGCCGCTCGCCGCGGCCGCCCAGGATGCTCGCCCGACCAAGGCCGCCGCCAAGCCCTGGAAGACACCCCGCAACGCCTTCGGCCAGCCCGACCTGGCGGGGACCTGGACCAACGCCACCCTCACCCCGCTGATGCGCCGGCCGCAGTTCCGCGACCAGCTCAACTACACCGAGGACCAGGCCCGCGAGATGGAGGCCAACGCCGAGCGCGAGATCGAGGAAGGCAACGAGGACACCGATCCGAACGCCCCCGCCGAGCATCGCGCCGAGACCACCAACGTCCGGCCCGAGTTCGCCGCCGCGGGCGGCGACGTGGGCGGCTACAACCGCGGCTGGCTCGACCCGGGCAGCCGCGTCATGCGCGTGAACGGCGAGCCGCGCACCTCGCTCATCACCACGCCCAACGGCATGCCCCCGGCCCGCAAGGCGGGCGCGCCGGCGCCGCCCCGCTTCGGCGGCGAGGCCTTCGACAGCTACGAGGCGCGGTCCCTGGGCGAGCGCTGCATCATGTCGTTCGGCCGCAACGCCGGCCCGCCGATGTTCCCCAACGGCTTCTACAACAACAACTACCGCATCGTTCAGACGGCCGATTCCGTGGTCATCGAGGTCGAGATGAACCACGATCTGCGGATCGTCCGCCTGGGCGGCCAGCACCGCACCGACGGGGTCCGCGCCTACATGGGCGACTCGATCGGCCGCTGGGAAGGCGACACCCTGGTGGTCGAGACCATCAACCTGCCCCAGGCCCAGCACTTCATGGGCTCGTGGGAGAAGCTCAAGGTCGTCGAGCGCTTCACCCGCGTCGGCAAGGACCGCCTGCACTACGCCTTCACGGTGGAAGACCCCGACCTCTGGGACAAGCCGTGGGGCGGCGAGTACGAGTTCTCCCCGATGGACGGCGAGATCTACGAATACGCCTGCCACGAGGGCAACTACGCCCTGCCCGGCATCCTGGCCGGCGCCCGCGTGGAGGAAGCAGAGAAGGCCAAGGCGGCCGCCGCCACGCCGCGCGCGCAGCCGTAGCCGCCACCGGCGGGGTCGGTCCCCCTCAGGTCACCCCGACGATCTCGATCTCGGCGCCGTTCACGGCGACCGCATCGCCCACGCGCCGCCCCAGCACCGCGCGCGCCAGGGGCGAGACGTACGAAACGCTGCCGCGCGCCGGATCCGCCTCGTCCTCGCCCACGATGCGGAAGCGCTGGCGACGTCCGTCCTCGCGTTCGATCTCGACGGTCACGCCGAACTGCACGCGGCCGGGCTCCGGTTCGGGCTGGGTGAGCTGGGCGCTGGCCCGCCGCTGCGACCAGTAGCGCAGGTCGCGCGTCGCCCTCGCCATGGCGGTGCGGTCGCCGCTGATCCCGCCATCCGCCTGGGCCTGGGCATAGGCCGCCTGCGCCGCCGTCAGTTCGGCCTCGATCGCAGCCAGCCCCTCGGCCGTCACCAGGTTGGGATGCGGCGAGACGGGACGGTCCGGCAGGTCCGCCGCCCGCGCCTCGTAGTCCTCTTCCCGGGTGAACGCGACCGCCATCCGGGTAGCTTAGGCCTCCGGCGCCCGAAACGCCACGGCCGCCCTCTTCCCGCGGGGACTCGCCGGCGTCATGGTCGGGACGTCGATTCCCCCCGGCGGCCGGAGATGTGCGTGAGCCCGGAAAAGCCCCGTGCGCTCGCCCTCGCCCTGCCGGTGGCGGGCGTGGTCGCAGCCACCGCGTCGTTCCAGGCCGGCGCGGCGCTGGCCAAGGGCCTGTTCCCGGCGCTGGGGCCGCAGGGGACCGTGGCGCTCCGCGTCCTGCTGGGCGCGCTCATGCTGGTGGCGATCGTCCGGCCGTGGCGGCGCTGGCCGCGCGATGCGCCGCGCCTGCCGATCCTCGTCCTGGGCGCGGCCACAGCGGGCGCCACGCTTTTCTTCTACCTGGCCATCGGGCGCGTGCCCCAGGGCGTCGCCATCGCGCTTCAGTTCCTGGGGCCGCTCGCCGTGGCCGTCGCGGGCTCGCGCCGCGCCCTCGATCTGGTCTGGACCGCCCTGGCCGCGGCGGGGGTCTGGGGACTGGTCGGCTCGGGCGCCGCGGACGGCGGGCGCCTGGATCTTTTGGGCGTCGCCTGGGCCCTGGCCGCGGCCGCCTGCTGGGCCGCCTACATCGTGTGGGGCCGGGCCGCCAGCGCGGCCTACGGCGCCGCCACGCCGGCCGTCGCCCTGGCCATCGCCGCCGTCATCGTCACCCCCGTCGGGGTCGCCCACGCCGGCGCGGCGCTGCTCCGGCCCGAACTTCTGCCCCTGGCGGCCCTCGTGGCGCTGATCTCCACGGCCATCCCGTTCACGCTGGAGATGTACGCCCTGCCGCGCATGCCGGCCCGCACCTTCGCGGTCCTGACCAGCCTGGAGCCCGCCTGGGGCGCGCTCTTCGGCCTGGTCCTGCTGTCCGAGGTGCTGGCCCCGCCCCAGCTCGCGGGCGTCGCCGCCGTCATCGCCGCCGCGGCCGGCGCCGCCCTTTCCAGCGCCCCCCGACCCGGCGCCCCGCAACGCCAATCGCCGCCGCCGAGCTAGCGGGTCGCCAGGCCAAAGGCCGTTGGGGACCCCAACGGTGAGAAGAGCAGGATGTCGCACAACCCTCCTCCCCCGCCGGGGGAGGGGAACCCTGCGCAGCAGGGTGGAGGGGGCTTCGCCGGAAGCGCCGAGCTTGAGGTCATTCCCCTCCACCGCCCTGCGGGCGCTCCCTCTTCCGAACGGCCGAGAAGGAACGGCGCCGCACCCTCCCGCGTGTCCAGAAGCCACCACAAGTCCCTGGCAGCTTCTAGGACGCGGACAGCATCGTCATCACCAGCTCCCGCCGCACGCGGAAGCCCAGCGCCTCGTACAGCCGGTTCGCGCCCGTGTTGCTGGCGTAGGTGTGCAGCATCGGCGTCTCGCCCCGCGCCCGCATCCCGGCCATCGCCGCCCGGATCAGCTCCGCCGCCAGCCCCCGGCCTCGGAACGCCGCCAGGGTGCAGACCCCGCTCACCTCGGTGAAGCCCGGGACGCGCATACGCTCGCCCGCCATCGCCGCCAGCCGCCCGTCGATCCGTACGCCCAGGAAGCGTCCCAGGCTGGGCGTCCGTGCGAAGAACGGCCCAGGGCGCATCGCCTGCGCCAGCGCCACCATCTCGGGCCAGTCCGCCGGCGAGAGTTCCACGATGTCGACGCGGGCCGCCGCGCCGGCGTGAATGGCCGACGCCTCGGCCACCATCTGGAGGCAGATCGCCTCGGACACCACCGTCAGCCCCGGCGGCGCGGTCACGGGCCGGGGCTCCACCAGCGCCGTCTCCCCGTGCGCGCGCACCAGCGCGACGAGGTCGGCCGTCGCCTGCGCCTCCCCGTTCGCCGTGGCGGCGAACAGCCCGACCTCGGGCCGATATCGCACGGCCGCGCCCGCCGCCACGGCGACGCCCGCCTGCGGCCCCGTCAGCGCCGACCATACCGGCCGATCCAGGGGATGCTCCATCCCCCGCACATAACGCGGCGCCCGGTCGACGTCCCGGTCCTGTTGGTCCCGAGCGGCGCCACCCGCTCGAGGCGCCCAGGTTCGCCGGACGCGCGCGCTCGCAAACAGGCCGCCATGTTCCAACCCGCCGCCGGATCGCCTATCACCGCGCCATGTCGTCCGTGATCGTCTGGGCCGGCCGCGCCGCCCTGCTCGCCGTGTTCGCCGTCGCCTTCGCCGGGGCGATCAACCCGCGCCACAACGCCGCCGCCAACGTCCCGCCGCCCGACGTGATCGAGCATGTGGCCTTCGGCTACCTGCTCACCCTGTTCTCGATCGTCTCGCTGCCCAGGGTCAGCCCGTGGTGGATCGGCGGCTTCTTCCTGGCGCTGGCCACCGGCTTCGAGATCGCCCAGGTCTTCGGCCTGGTCTCGGGGACCTTCCAGTGGAAGGACATCGCCGCCAACGCCGGCGGCGTGCTGGCCGCCCTCGCCCCGCTGGCCCTGGGTCGCTTCCGGCGCCGCTGAGCGCCCGCAAGTGCGCGCGCCTTGCCGGCGCCGCGGTGAACTTTCGTTAAGGTCAAGTCCGGCGCCGCTGCACGGTCGTATCGCTGGCCATGCTGCCCGTTCACCACGCCACGATCCCGTCCGCCCTCGCCCCGCTCGCGCTTCCCGGCTGGGTCCGCGCCGCCTGCGACACCGCCCGCCGACACGCTTTGGAGCCGCCGCGTCCCACCCTTCGACCCACGCCGCAGGACGTCCTGGAAGCGCACCGCCTCGCCCGTCTGCGACACGGCCTCGTCCCGACCTGACGCCCGCGTCACCGCGTGTGGTCGAAGATCACGTGTTCGCGTGTGAGGAAGCAGCGCGAGGCGTCCATCTGCACGAACCGGCGCTCGTCCTCGACCAGCGCCGCCCCGCCGCGGCGCCCCGCTTCGGTGGCGCCGCCGGCTTCCAGGTCGGCCGCCGAGTTCATCCAGACCTCGGTGATCCCGTCCAGCGGCGGCGCGAAGCCCCGCGCGACCCGGAAGCCCTCGTTCAGCGGCGGCGCGATCGTGTGGCTCTGGACGTACCTGGCCATGTGGAGCGGCTCGGCGAAGCTGCGCACCAGCGGCCCGTGGTCCTTCAGCCACGTCTCGTGGCACGCCGCCTGGGTCAGGTCGCGCCGTCTGGCGAGCAGGTACGTCACCTTCAGCGCATCCGGCCCCGGCCCCGCGCCGCCGGTGCGGTCGAAGATCTCGTGCTCCTTCGTCAGGAACACGGTCGAGCCGGCGAAATCGATGAACCGCGCCTCGTCGGCCGCCAGTTCGGCGCCTGCGGCGGCGCCCTCGGGCGTCGCATAGGCGGCCCGGAAATCCTCCAGCGAGTCCCACCACACCTCGGTGATCCCGTCGGCCGGCGTCCGCATGCCCCGCACCGCCCGCATCCCTTCGTTCGCCGGATGGTCGACCAGATGGCTCTGGACATATTTCCGCATGCACAGCGCATCGGCGTGCTTCGCCACCAGCGGGCCGTGCCGGTCCCGCCAATATTCGGAGAAGGCCTCGCGTGACAGCTCCGGCCGCCTGGCGATCACATAGACCAGCTTGATCATCGCCCCATCTCCCGGCTCGCGCCCTCACATCGCCGTATAGCCGCCGTCCACCACCACTTCGGACCCCGTCATGAAGCTGGACTCGTCCGAGGCCAGGAAGACGATCGCGTCGGCGATCTCGCGCGGAACGCCCAGCCGCCCCAGGGCATGGCGCGAGACGATCAGGTCCCGTCGCGCGTTGCCGTCGTCCGCCTGCTGCAGGACGTTCTGCACCATCGGCGTCTCGATGAACCCCGGATGCACCGAGTTCACCCGCACGCCCACCGGCGCCAGCTCCAGCGCCACGGCCTTGGTCAGCATCAGCACCCCGCCCTTCGAGGCGCAGTAGGCCGCCGCGCCGGGCAGGCCCACCTTGCCCATGATCGAAGAGAGGTTGACGATCGAGCCGCCCCCCGCCGCCGCCATCACCGGCGCGACGTGCCGCACGCCCAGGAACGTGCCGTCCAGGTTGATCGCCATGATCCGGCGCCAGCCCTCCAGGGTGGCCTCCAGGATCGGCTGGCCGCCGCTGGCGACGCCGGCCGAGTTCACCAACGTGTCGATCCGGCCGAACCGCTCCACCGTCCAGGCTGTGACCTCGGCCCAGCGCGCCTCGTCCGTCACCTCATGCACGAGAAAGGCCGCGCGCCCGCCGGCGGCCAGGATTTCGTCGGCGACGCCCTGGCCGGCCTCGGCCTGGAGGTCGGTCAGCACGACCGCCGCGCCCTCGCGGGCCATCCGCCGCGCGCTCTCGGCGCCCAGTCCCGAGGCCCCGCCCGTGACGAGCGCCACCTTGCCGTTCAGCCGGCCCGCCATCCGCATCTCCTCCCGCGCCATCTCTGCGGATGGCCGGCGGTCAGCGAACGGCGCCCGACGCGGCGTCAGGCAAGCGCCTCAATGCCCGCCTTCGACCCACGGCACGCCCGCGGCGTTCAGGGCCTCGGCCAGCGCCGCCTCCAGGTCCAGCGCCTCCCACGCCCGCATCGGGTTGAGATGCGCGGTCAGGTCGGGCAGCAGCCGCACGCCGAAGCGCCGCACCGCGCCGCTGGCCTTGTAGCCGGCCTTGTGCTGATCGAAGCGCACGTCCGGATCGCGCGAGGTCTGGCCGACGTAGAGGCCCCAGGGGTCGTCCCGCCGCGGGTCCTTCAGCAGGACCACATAGACCGAATGCCCGGCCCGCCGCGTCCTGCGGGTCGTGGCCTGCAATGTGCGCGCCGCCGCCGCCGCCGCATCCATCCAGCGAGGTCCGGGATCATGGAACATCCGGGCGGATTGCAGGCTGGCGGGGACGTAGCGGCGCCTACTCGGGCGGCTGCCGCCGCGCCGGCCGGTACCAGGCCAGTTGCTCGCTGGTGGCCAGCAGCTTGCCGTCGCGGCTCCAGTAGCTGGACCGCTCGTCCGCGGCGCCTCCGCCGCCCACGCGGCCCTCGCATTCGATCAGCAGGTAATCGTCGCCGATCGCCGCGATCTCCTCGGCCGTGGCGTGCAGATAGACGGTGAGCGACAGCGTCGTGTTGTTGATCGGAGAGGCCAGGCCGTAGAGCGCCCGCGGCGCCGAGTTGTCGGTCACCATGCCCAGCAGCGCCTTGTCCCACGGCCCCCGGCGCGACCGCACCCAGGTCAGGGAGTGCGAAGTCTCGGAAGGCTCCGGCGGGAAGCGCTCGGACGTACGCCGCTCGAACGCCTGCGCGCCGAAGTGCCGCGACCCGATCGGGCTGTCCGGGCTGGGCAGGCTCTCGGGCGGCGGCGCATCGGGCATGCGCGCGAAGGCGAAGCGCGGGGTGTCGGGCCGCCGCGCCATCGTCACGATCGCGTGGACGCCCACCTCCTCGACGCCCGCGGGCCTCAGTTCCACCTCCCACACGCCGATCGAGCCGCCCTGCCGCAGCCTGCGGGTGCGGACGTCCAGTTCGCCGGCCGGCAGGGCCGCGGCGTAGGTCAGGGTGATCGACAGGGGCTCGCCCGTCGCCTCCGGCTCGGCCTCCATCACCCGCACGCACAGGCCGATGGCGTAGCCGCCCCAGAGCCCCCCGCCCATGTTGCGCCATTCCGGCCCGGCCAGGGTCGTCCAGCGGCCCGGCCCCGCGGGGGCCAGGATCATCGTATGCGTCTCGGTCGCGATCATGCGGGGCTCTCTATCCGCCAGCCCCCACGTCAGGGAAGCCGTCTCCCGCCCGGCGACGTTCCATCCCGGCAGAACTGTTCTGCGAAATCGCGCAGTGCGAACGGCCGCGCCGCGCCCCAATTAGGCGGGGAACAAGGATCGACCCCCATGATGAACCTCGCCCTCTCGCTCGTCACCCTCGGCTGCACGCTGGTCATGGCCATCCCGATCGTCGGCCCGATGTTCCTCTAGGGGCCTCAGCCCGCTTCGGCGTAGCCCGCGTACGAGTTCTTCATCGTCGCGTGGTTCAGCAGCATCTCGGCCACCTGTTTCTGGCCCTTCGCGTCGAACACCCGCGTCCGCACCCAGTAGGATTCGGTCCGCTTGCTCTCGGCCAGGGCGGCGATCTCGCGGCGCAGCACATACTCCTCGCCCACGAACAGCGGCCCGTCGATCACCCGGATCTCCTGGTCGGCGAACAGGCCCACCGCCGGCCCCTTCACCGGGAACGCCGCCTCGCGGCTGGTGTATTCGAACAGCACGCTCAGCATCTCGAACGGGATGATCGCCCGGCCCCACGGCGAGGCCTTGGCGTCCGAGTACCAGGGCGAGGTCTCGGTGATCGCCGCCAGCTTCTGGTTGAGGCTGAAGGGATACAGCGCGCCCATGTTCTGGTCGGGGTCCATGCGCACCCGCTCGTCCTTCGCCCCGGTCATCCCGACCTTCAGGTCCTCCAGGATCAGCAGCTTGCCGGGCGGCCTGAGCGCCGCCATCCGCGCCTCCAGCAGGGTCGGGCCGCCGGTCCCGACGCTGGCGCTGGCCTCCAGAACCGGCGTACCGTCGGCCTTCTCGGCCCAGGCCCGGGTCGAGGTCGCCCCTTCGGCCGGAACCTCGGCGAAGGCGCGGACCTTCTCGCCCTCGACCACCATGTTCAGGAAGTGCGACGAGAAACAGCCGCGCTCGAACCAGTCGCGCCCCCAGATCTTCGCCAACAGCGGCTGGAACTGCGAAAAGTGCGTCGGCCCCTCGATCGGTCCCGCCCGGAAGCCCAGCTTCTCGGCCATGGCGTCGTCGTGGATCGACGAGTGCCCGCCATATTCCTGGTCGGCCAGCATCTGGCGCGGTTCGCGCAGCGGTCCGGCGAGGCTCAGGGGCGTGTCGAAGCTCATGGGGGCGTCTCCTTTCCGCCCATCATAGAGCGGTTTCCCCCTTGGCCAAACAACCGTTTGAACCGCCGCGGGCGCCGAACCGCCACCTTGCCGCCCCGCTCGCGCCGAAGGTATCGACTGTTCTCCAGGGATCGTCGGCGCGATCCGCCCGTTTCGCCGACGGGAAAGCGGGGGAAGGAGCAGCATGAGCGAACTCATCGACCTGATCCACGCCACGGTCCGCCTCGAACAGGCGCGCGGCGGCGGCGTGAGCACCGTGGGCACCGGCTTCGTCCTTTCGGCCACCGACGCCGACGGCCGCCCCCAGACCATCCTCGTCACCGCCGACCATGTCTTCAAGCGCATGCCGGGCGACAAGGTGAAGGTCGGCTTCCGCGTGGCCGGCGACGACGGCGCCTGGCGCTACGCCCCCGTCAGCGTCCGCATCCGGGGCGCCGAGGGCGAGCCGCTGTGGACCGCCCATCCGATGCAGGACGTGGCCGCCATCGCCCTGCCCGAGGGCGTGCCGCGCGCCGCCGTGCCCGTCGCCCGCCTGGCCACCAGCCAGACGGTCAGCCGCCTCGACCTGGAGCCCGGCGACGAGATGATGGTGCTGGGCTATCCCCAGGGCTTCGCGTCCAACTCGGCCGGTTTCCCGATCCTGCGCTCGGGGCGGGTGGCGTCCTATCCGCTGTCCCCGCCCGCCCGCTATCCCACCTTCATGCTCGACGTCTCGGTCTACGGCGGCAATTCCGGCGGCCCGGTCTACGTCGTCCGCTCGATCAACGGCCGCCCGCCCGAGGTCATCCTCACCGGCGTCCTGACCCAGGAGTTCCGGATGAACGACAACCGGCTCGAGATCGGCAACGTCACCCAGGCCGCCTACGTCGCCGAGACCCTGTCGCTGATGAAGGGCGCCGCCACCGCCGAGGTCACGCCCGCCACCGGCGTCCTGCCCCAGGCCGACCCCATGCCCTCGGCCGGCGGCGTCGAGCCCACGGCGGGCCAGCGCCTGCGCGAGGGCTGGAACGACCTGATGGTGGACATCGGCGTCCTGGCCCGCCGGGCCTGGATCGTGGCCCGCGAGACCGTCCTGGGCTGGATCACCCCGGCGCCCCGCCGCGCCGGCGCCTGACCGGCCGGCCGCGCTATACCCCCAGCGCCCGCCGCCGCGCCGCGGCGGCCAGCCGCTCCAGGTCGGCCTCGGTGATCTCGCCGCGCANGTCCTCGCCGCCCCCAGCGCTCCCGTCGGCCGACCCGTCCGCGGCGGCCGGCGGGTCCTGCGCCTTCAGCGTCCCATAGGTCCGCGGCGCCAGCTTCGCCACGCGGTACTTCAGCGTCTGGATCTTCAGCCGCGCGGTCTTCACCGTCTCCTCGTCGGCCTCGCAGGCGATCCGCCAGGCCAGGTCGAACAGCCGCTCGGCCTGCCGCTCCCGCGCCTGGGCGTATTCGGCGCGGAACCGGGGCCGCTTGCGCAGCCAGGCCATCACCGTGGCGTAGGCCGGCATGTCGCGGGCGGCGCACACCTCGTCCAGCCCCCGCCCGTCCTCCAGCCGCGACAGCACCTCGCGCGCGATCTTCCAGCTCCAGCGGTGCACCGCCCGCCGCCCCGGCCCGTGCGCCCGCTCGGCCGCCGCCTGGGCCTCGGCCACCAGCCCGCCCAGCGTCGGATCGGTCTCCAGCCAATAGGCGATGGTCGCCCTGGGCGGCAGCGTCGGGCACCGGCACGCCTCGGCCATGCTCTCGCCCGCCTCCAGCCGCCGGCACAGCGTCAGCACCGCCGTCAGCTTCCGCTGGTAAGACCTGCGCTCATACGACTTCGGCCCCGGGCGCCGCCGCGGGGCCGGCGCCTGGCTCGTCCCGGCCATCGCCCGTTCCCTGGAATGTGTGAGGAAATGTATGAGGAGCGGCCGCGCGCGCACCGCGCCAGCCGAGTTGAAACGCTACCTCAACGCGGGCGCAAAGTCAAGAACATTTAGGGAACAAAAATCCTTTGCGGAGGGCGCAGGCACGGCTCAGCGCCCCACGGCGGGGGGCCTTCGTTCAACCCCTGGCCAACACGCTGGCGGCCTTGCCGTCATACCGACCGCCGAAGCTGGTCTTCAGGTAGGCCATGATCGTCCCGACGTTGGCGTCGGGGTTCCTGGCCCGGAAATCGTCGATGACCTCGCGCAGCTCCGAGTCCGTCATCTGCTTGGGGCTATAGGCGGACAGGATCGCCAGTTCGGTTTCGGCCGCCCGGGTGCGCGCATCGACCTTCGACACGTCGCCCCCCGCTTCGCTCAGGCGCGCGCGCTCGCTCGCCAGGTTCTCCAGCGTCAGCTTCGTATTCTTCAGGAATTTCGCGACGGTCGCGGCGACCTTGTCCTCGGTGACGTCCGTCACGCCGCGCTTGAACTCCTCGGTCGTGATCTGCGTCGCCTCGCCGATCAGCGTGCTGAGCAGGTCCGCCTTCAGACGGTCGCCCACCTTGCGCGCCGCGAGCTGGTCGGCCCTGAGCTCGTCGAGCAAAGCCATATCGCCGTCCTTTCAGTTCACTCTATCCGGTCGTGCCGTCGTCGGGGGAGAAGACCGCCCTTCAACCGCGGCCGCGCCGCAGGGCCACCGTAGCAGGCTCCCCGCGATATCCGCGTCGGTATTCCGTCAGCCACGCGCCAGTTGCGGGACTCGGGATTGTGCCTCTGAACGGACCCTCGGCATCCCCATACGCACAGCTTGATCATGTGCATGGGCGTAATAAATCAAACACTTAGTTGGTTTCGCGTGCCCTGTGTGACACCGCTGTGCGTAGCAGCCTCCGCGCCCGCCGCAAACAAGCATGACGCCGCGCCGCGACTCGGATACGATTGCGCTAACAGAAACTTCACCATTCGTTACGGCTTGGCCTTTGTGCGCCGCCACGAATCAGGCAGGCTGCGCCTTGCCTGGGGGAGCTACGCTGGTCTCAGGGGTCTTTGGTTAAGGATCGCAAGGACGAAGTTGCCGATGGCGACTGCGCACCTGCACCAGATCGCAACTTGCCCGATGGGCATGGTGTGGTCTCCGTGACCGGCGTCGTGATTGTACGACATGCTGTTAGAACCGTGGTCGGCGAAAGCCGGAACATAGCCGCAAGGCTTCAAGTTGGCGGGGGTAGTTAAAGGGTTGAACGGCACCCACCCCCGCCGCGTAACCTCAAAACGCCCACGACCCCGCCGGTATGCGCACTTTGATACGCCGCTAAATGAGAAGGCCCTGGCCACCTTTAAGGTATCAGCGGATGAGGTGGCGACGCGTTCCTTCCTGCCACTCCTCGGCTACACCAAGGTTGAGCGCAGGATGGACTTCAGCGGGGACTTTCCCGCCCTTGCCCCGAAAGAACGCCAGATCAGATACGCGGGCCATGCAGATTCCGCGATCTACAGCCTCTACGCCGCCGATCTCGCCAAGCTGTACGACGCCGAACTTCAGCGGCGAGGGCTGGGCGGTGTCGTCCTCGCTTACCGCAGCGGCATCGGTAACAACGTCAACTTCGCTAAAAGCCTCTTCGATGAAGTGATCGAGCGTGGCGACTGCGTAGTGGTATGCCTGGATGTTTCCAAGTTCTTCGACAACATCTCGCACGCGATCTTGAAGGCAAACCTCATCGGCTTGCTGGGCGGCTCGAAGCTGCCGAAAGACTGGCTCAAAATCTTCATCCGGCTATCCAACTACGAATACGTCACCAAGGAAGACCTTGGGCCGGTAGTTGGGAAGATACGCAAGCGCCACATCTGCGACGTGGAGACTTTCCGAACGAAAGTGCGGCCACTCATAAAGAAACATGGCGCAGATCATGGAATACCCCAGGGCACCCCCCTCTCAGGACTTTTCGCCAACATCTCGATGCTCGGCCTTGATGAGCACGCCCACCGTGTAATGACTGATCTTGGCGGGAGCTATCGCCGCTACAGTGATGACATTGCCCTTGTCTTTCCAGACGCGGCGCAGGTGGCGTCGGCGATGGACGGTATCACTCAAGCTTTGCTTGAGCACCACCTAGCGATAAACGAGAAGAAAACTTGCACGTCCCACGTTCAACAGGTGGGAACGATGCAGACCGTCACAGGCGACGACCTTCAGTATCTCGGCTTTACCTATGACGGCAGGCGCATCCTTGTCCGCCCCGGAAGCATGACGAACTTCTACGCCCAGATGAAACGTGGCATCCGCCAGTATATCAAGGGCGCGAAGAAGAAGGGCGTGGCCGCCGATGCAATACGGAAGCGCGTTCCGATTGGCAGATTTACGCACTGGGGCGATGATCGGAACTTTGTCCAATACGTCTATAAAGCATCGGAGATCATGAAGTCTCCCGAGATGAAGCGTCAACTACGACGACACGTGCCGATCTTTGACAGACAGTGGGCGAAGATGATGACTAAATACTACGGCGTTTAATTTGGAGACCTGAAAACAGCGTGCTTACGAGAGGCGGCACCCTGTCCAACTAAGGGCAGCAGTTACCCCGTAGGGGGGCGATCCCCTAGTTTCCGGCCTGATAGACACCAAGGGCCACCAGCGCAGCGCCGCCGAACAACTGCCATGCCGAGGCGTCGGGACGGGTGAGCAGGTAGACGCCGAAGCCAACCATCATCGCACCGGCCACGCGGGATCGCTTGGCGTCCCTCATAGCCTTCCGATCAACCTTCGCCTCCTTCACCTCTTGGCTATCCCGGTAGTGATCGACGCCAGCGGCGGCCTCGAAGTCCAGTTCGATGCTGCCATCATGATGCGTGTAGCTGCCACCCAACAGGGCGAAGCGGCGGTGTATACGCTGGAGCAAGGTCAGGTTGTTCATGTCGCCTCCCACACCGATGCTGCCCGCAGCTTGGCCGTTCATACAGCGGCTCAGAAGTTGTGTCTTGCGAGCCCGTCTACGCGCACCCGATTCGCCGCTGCGGAACGCCATCAAACGGGAATTCTGAGCTAGCTGGGGGCGCCACCTAACTTTCGAGCCGGAAGCGGACGTTCCGAACTTCGCCCCAGAGTCACCCCCCTACTTCTGCACCGGCCGCATCATCGTCGTCCGCGGCGGCGCGCCGGTCGCCTCGTGCTCGCCCGCGGCCTCGGCCAGGAGGTCGCCCACGAAGCCGGGCAGCCAGGCGTTGCGGACCGGCTTCATCCGCTCGGCGCGATAGATGTGCTGGAGGTCGGCGTAGGCGCGGTCGAAGTTCTTGTTCACGATGACGTAGTCGTAGCGATCCCAGTGCCGGATCTCCTCCTGCCCCAGGCGCAGGCGCTGATCCATGACCGCCTCGCTGTCCTGGGCGCGGGCGCGCAGCCGCCGCTCCAGGTCGCCCCAGGCGGGCGGCAGGATGAAAACGCGCACGGCGTCGGTGGGCGCGCGCTCGGCCACCTGCTGGGCGCCCTGCCAGTCGATGTCGAAGATCACGTCGTGGCCGGCTTCCAGCGCGGCCATCACCGGGGCCTTGGGCGTGCCGTAGTAGTTGCCGTTGACCGTGGCCCATTCGAGGAAGTCGCCGGCCTCGATCATCGCCTCGAACTGGGCGCGGGTCTTGAAATAGTACTCCCGCCCCTCCTCCTCGCCCGGCCGCGGCGCGCGCGTGGTCGCCGAGATCGAGAGGATCAGGCTGTCGTAGTCGGCCACCAGGGTCCGGGTCAGCGACGTCTTCCCCGCCCCCGCGGGACTGGACACCAGCAGCAGCAGCCCCCGCCGCGTGGTCTCCCAAGGCTTCGAATGATCGTCCGACGGACTCAAGAAAAACCCCCGCTCATCCCGGCGAACACCGGACCTCACAGCGAGCCGCGAAGCGGCTCAATAAAACCACAGAAGACACGGAAAACACTAAAATATCCGATTATCAGCGACGTCGGACGCCGGACTCCTTCCGTGTTTTCCGTGTCTTCTGTGGTTTCCATAGCGGCCTTCGGCCGCCTATTCCACGTTCTGCACCTGCTCGCGGAACTGCTCGATGGCAGCCTTCAGGTCCAGCCCCACGGCCGTCAGGGCCGAAAGCTGGCTCTTCGAACACAGGGTGTTGGCCTCGCGCATGAACTCCTGGGTCAGGAAGTCCAGCCGCCGGCCCACCGCCCCGTCGGCGGCCAGCAGCGCGCGCGCCGCCTCCACGTGCCCGGCCAGCCGGTCCAGCTCCTCGGCCACGTCGGCCTTCACCGCCATGGCGGCGGCCTCCTGCACGATCCGCTCCTCGGTGGCCGCCTCGCCGGCCAGCTCCCTCAGCCGCGTCTCGAAGCGGGCCTTGATGGCGGCGGGCTGGCCGGCGGCGATCCCGCGCGCCTGGCCGGCCAGGTCGCCGATCCGCTCGACCTGGGCGCTCAGCACGGCCAGCAGGGCGCGGCCCTCCTCGCGCCGGGCCGCCAGCAGGCCGTCCAGCGCCACCCCGATGGAGGCCGCCATCGCCGCCTCCAGCTCGGCCTGGGCCTCGGGGTCCAGCCCCGCGTCGTCGGCCTCGATCACCCCGCGCAGGGCGAGCAGGCCGTCCAGCCGCGCGGGCTTCACCCGCCCGGCCGCCACCAGCGGATCGCCCAGCGCCAGGTAGCGTTCGAGCTGTTCGGCGTTCACCCGGACGGCGACCGAGCCTTCGCTGCGCTTCGCCTGCACCCCCACGGTGAGCTGGCCGCGCTGGAACCGGCCCTGCGCCCCCTCGCGCGTCGCCCGCTCCAGGCCGTCGAACCCCGGCGGCCCGCGGAACCGGGTCTCCAGGTTGCGCCCGTTGACGCTCCGCGCCTCCACCGCCCAGCTCCAGCCCTCCCCCTTCGAACCGCCCAGCGCGCCCTCGGCCCGCCCGAACCCCGTCATCCCCGAGATCGGCATCACCCACTCCCTCGCGCCGCAGGCGCAATCAAAGGAACCGCGGAAAACGCGGAAGGACGCGGAAGGTCTCTGCGCTCCCATCCCGGCCTCCGCGCCAGCGGAGGCCTTCCATATCCGAACCGCGAACGAACGCGAACGAACGCGAATAGGCCTCGGCCCGGCCA
>NZ_MEEX01000008.1 GCF_001724605.1 Phenylobacterium sp. SCN 70-31 | reverse complement strand
CCGCATCGGCAGGCTGCTCGAATGCTTCTCAGCCGCCGAGTGCGCCAATTACATCAGGCATGCCGGATATGCGTCTATCTAAACCGAACGCGCTCTAGGCAGGCGCCCCAGTCGCCAACTGCGCCTCGGCGCTGGCGCGGGCCGACGGATAGTCGGCCTTGCCGTTGGCGGCCCGGATGTCACGGTCGGCGACCACGATCCGCTTGGGCGTCTTGTAACCCGCCAGCGCCTTGCGGACGTGCGCGCGCAGTCCGTCTTCGTCCAGCGCGGCGCCCTGGGCCAGGCGCACGACGCCCGTCACCTGCTGACCCCACTTCTCGTCGGCGAGCCCGATCACCAGGGCGTCCTCGACCGAGGGGTGGGTCTTCAGCGCCTCCTCCACCTCCTCCGGGAAGACCTTCTCGCCGGCGGTGTTGATGCAGGCGCTGCCGCGGCCCAGCAGGGTCAGGGAGCCGTCCGCCTCGACCACGCACCAATCGCCGGGGATCGAGTAGCGGACGCCCCCGATGGTGCGGAAGGTCCGGGCCGTCTTCTCGTCGTCCTTGTAGTAGCCGATCGGATTGGGCGGCCCGATCGCCACCAGCCCCTGCACGCCCGAGCCGGGCTCGACGGGATTGTCGTTCTCGTCGAACACCTTGCAGCGCTCGCCCAGCACGAACTTCGCCGTCTGGACCTCGAAGCCCTTGGCCATCATCGACTGGCCCATGCCCAGCGCCTCCGACGATGAGAAGCCGTCCGAGAGGATGGCGCCCGGCATGTGCTCCAGAAGTCCCTGCTTGACCTCGTACGACCACATCACGCCCGACGAGACGATCATCGCCACGGACGAGACGTCCCAGCGTCCCGGATTGGCGTTCAGCGCGTTCAGGATCGGCTTGGCGAACGAGTCGCCCACGATCACCAGGGTCTGGGGCTTGTGACGGTCCACCGCGTCCAGCATCTCTATGGGATCGAAGGTCGCGCCCTCCAGGGTGATGACCGTACCGCCCGACATCATCACGCCCATGCCGGTCAGGAGGCCCGTGCCGTGCATCAGCGGCGGCGCGGGCAGGATCCGGCCCATCGGCCCCAGGGTGCGGGCGTGCTCGGCCAGGGCCTCGAGCGTCTCGGGCACGGGTCCCATCTTGCGAGCCGCCTGCAGGGTGATCTCGCGCAGGTCCTTGTGCGCCCACATCACGCCCTTGGGCATGCCGGTCGTGCCGCCCGTGTAGATGAAGAACTGGTCGTCGCCCGACCGACGGATATCCAGCGGGCCGCCGTTACCCTCGGTGGCCAGGTCCTCGAACCGCTCGGCGAAATCGGCGACGGCGCCGTCGGGGCTGACCTCGACCCAGGTCTTCACGCCGGGCAGGCGAGGCCGGATCTGCTCGACCGCGTCCCGGAACTCCGAGGCGTACACCACCGCCTGGGCGTCGGAATTGTCGAAGATGTACCAGACCTCTTCGGGCGTGTAGCGGTAGTTGACGTTCACGTGCGTCAGCCGGGCCTTCCATCCGGCCGCCACGGCCATGAGGTACTCGGGCCGGTTGCGCATGTAGATGGCGATCTTGTCGCCCGGCGCCGCGCCCCGGGCGATCAGGGCCCGGGCGAGGTTGTTGGTCGCCTGCCGCGCCTCGCCCAGCGTGACCACCCGGTCGCCGTGGATGAAGGCCGGGCTGTCCGCCGGCAGCACCGGCTCCACGGCGTCGAGGATGTCTCCGAAATTCCAGTCCATGCGTTCCTCCCTCCGGGCCCCCGGTCTTCGCCGGTCTGGGCCGCAATCTGGTCCGAACGCCTATCGACTGCTCTTGACCTGACGGAAGGGAATATCCCGATCGACTTCGGGCTCTTTCGGAAGGCCCAGGACACGCTCGCCGATGATGTTGCGCTGGATCTGGTCGGTGCCGCCGCCGATCGAGGTGAAGTAGGCGTTGAGCGTCAGGAAGTTGGCGTCCTCCGCGCGGGGATGCTCCGGCCCCTCCAGCAGGCTGCCGGCGCCCAGGATGGCGGTGCGCACGCGGGCCTCCTCGTGCAGGATGCGGCTCATGGCCAGCTTGCCCAGGCTCATCACCGGCGACGAGCTGCCCTGCGCCAGGTCGGCCTTGGCGCGGGCCGTATTTAGGGCGTTCAGGCGCTTGTAGGCGATCACCTGCGCCAGATCCTGACGCAGCAGCGGGTCGCCCAGCCGCCCCGCCTCGCGGGCCAGAGCGATCAGCGGCTCCTCGGTCTTCGATTCCGGCGCGCCGCTGCGCGCGCCCCGCGCGCCCTCGCCCATCACCGAGCGCTCGTAGGCCAGGGCCGTCTGGAGCACGCCCCAGCCCTCGCCCAGGTTCTTCAGCAGGTTCTCGGCCGGCACGACGGCGTCGGTGATGAAAACCTCGTTGAAATGGTTCTCGTCGGTGATCTGCCGCAGCGGCCGCACCTCGACCCCCGGCTGCTTCATCGGCAGGAAGAAGAAGCTGATGCCCGCATGCTTGGGGACATCCCAGTCCGTCCGCGCGATCAGCATGCCGTAGTCGGCCGTCGCGGCCCCGGACGTCCACACCTTCTGGCCCGTGACGACGAAGTGGTCGCCCACCTTCTCGGCCCGCGTCCGGATGCCGGCCAGGTCCGAGCCCGCGCCGGGCTCGGAGTAGAGCAGGCACATGCCCACCTCCTGCCGCAGCAGGGGGCCGACGAGCTTGGCCTTCAGCGCCTCGGTTCCGCAGGCCAGCAGGGTGTTGGCCCAGAGGTTCGTGCGATCCTGCCCCGTGCCGGGCGCGCCGACGGCGGCGAACTCGCGCTCGACAATCCGGGCCTGGGCGTCGGGCAGCCCCCGCCCGTGCCACTCGGCCGGCCAGCGCGGCACGGCCCAACCGGCGGCCACCACCTTGGCCAGCCAGGCCTTGTGCTCGGCCGAGACGGTCCAGCCGGCGCCTCCCGGCCCCGGCTTGGGCTTGGGGAGACCCTTCCAGTTATCGGCGAGCCAGGCGCGGACCTCGTCGCGCAGGGCGTCGTTCGCGGTGTTTGCGTCGGCCATGTCAGGCTCCCAGCGCCGTCAGGAAACGCTCTCGGTGGGCGGCCGAGACGCCGAAGAGCTGGGCGTCCGCGCGGGCGCGGCGGAGGTAGAGGTGGGCCGGATGCGCCCAGGTGAAGGCGATGCCGCCGTGCATCTGCACCGCGTCGGCGGTGGTCTTCACATAGGCGTCGGCGCAGGCGAAGGCCGCCAGGCTGACGGCCGCGTCGGCGTCGGGCGCGGCGGCGGCCAGCTTCGCCGCGGCGTTGCGCGCGGCCGATATGGCGCTCTCGGTCTCCAGCAGCAGATCGGCGGCCATGTGTTTCACCGCCTGGAAGGAGCCGATCGCCCGGCCGAACTGATAGCGGTTCTTGGCGTAGTCGACGGTGAAGTCCAGGCACCGGCGCGCGCCGCCGGCCTGCTCGCCGGCGAGGCCGACCAGGGCGAGGCGGAGCGCCGCCTCGGCCGCCGCCCAGGCGTCGCCCGTCAGCCGCCGGCCCGGCGCGGCGTCGAAAGCGATCCGCGCGAGCCGCAGGGTGTGGTCGAAGGTCGGCAGCGCGTGGATCGTCACGCCCGCGGCCCCGGAATCGACCTCGAAGGCCCCCAATCCATCCGGCGTGCGGGCCAGCACCAGCAGCACGTCGGCGCTCTGACCGTGGATCACATAGCTGGCCGCGCCGCTGAGGGCGTCGCCGTCTGCGGTGACGGCCACGCCCTCAGGCGTCCAGGCCCCGGATTCGCCGGTCAGGGCGGCGGCGGCGATGGTGGCCCCCGCCGCGATCCCCGGCAGGAGGCGCGTCTTGGCGTCCGCGTCGTCGAGCCGCTGGAGGAACTCGGCCGCCAGCACGCCCGAGCCCAGCAGCGGGCCGCACAGCAGCGCGGCGCCCGCCGCCTCCATCACGGCCTCCAGTTCGAGCGGCCCGGCGCCCGCGCCGCCGTAGGCCTCGTCGACGATCAGGCCGGTGACGCCCATCTCGGCGAGTTGCGTCCACAGCACGGGGTCGTAGCCCGCCTCGGTCTCCATCGTGCGTCGGACGTCGGCTTCGGCGCTTCGGTCGGCCAGGAGCCGCGTCACCGCATCCTGCAGGGCGGTTCGTTCCTCCGGGGTCAGGCTGGGCAAGCCGCCGCCTCCTTGTTGATTATCGGACGGTATCCGTCTAAAATTAGCCACATGGTCCTTCCGATGGCAAGCGCGCGCCGCCGTGGCTGAAGCCGCCGCCGTCACGCCCGCCGGCTCCGCGCCCCCCGCCAGGGGCCGGCCCCGCGATCCGGGGTTGGAGGATCGCGTGTTCGACGCCGCCATCGCGCTCTACGCCGAGGCCGGCTGGGCGGGCTTTTCGTTCGAGGCGCTGGCGCGCCGGTCAGGCGTGGGAAAGGCGGGGCTGTACCGCCGCTGGGCCGATCGCCAGGATCTTCTGCGCCAGACGCTGGAGGCGCGCTGGCTCGCGCCCGCCCGCATCGACACCGGCGCGTTGCGCGGGGATCTGATCGCCCTGGCGGGCCAGATCTTCGCCGTCCGCACAAGCGCCTACGCCGGCGCGGCGCTCTGGATGGCTCTGGACGCCGAACTCCATCCCGAGATCCGGGCCGCGACGGCGCCCTACGTCGAGGCCACGATCCGCCAGGGCCGGGCAATCGTGCGGCGCGCCATCGCCCGCGGCGACATCGGTGCTTCGGTCAACCCCGGCCTGCTCATGGACATGGTGGTCGGCGGGATCTCGAACCACATCGCCACCACGCCCCCGCGGCTGCGCGCCGCCATGATGGGCAAGATGGACATCTTCACCGCCGACCTCGTGGACGCTGTCCTGACGGGCGTCGGCGCAAAAGCCCGCGAGGAAACATGACGGTCAGCGACAACACCCCTGTGATCATCGGGGTCGGCGAGGCGTCCGAGCGCATCGACGCGCCGGACTACCAGGCCCTGTCCCCCGTGGCCCTGGCGGCGAAGGCGGCCGAGGCGGCGCTCGGCGACGCGGGCGTCCCGGGCCTGGCCGGGGGGATCGACGTGATCGCGGCCATCCGCCAGTTCGAGGTCTCGGGACCGAACGCCCAGGCGCCCTTCGGCGCTTCCGACAACTTTCCCCGCTCGGTGGCGCGGCGCATCGGCGCCGACCCCCGCCGCGCCATCTGGGAAGTGGTGGGCGGGCAGGGGCCGCAGCACCTCGTCAACGAGTTCGCCCACGCCATCGCCGCCGGCGAGATGGAGATGGCGCTGATGGTCGGCTCCGAGGCCATCTCGACCGTCCGCCACCTGGCGGGGAAGGGCGAAACCCGCGACTGGAAGGAGACGGTCGGAGGACAGCTCGAGGATCGCGGCTATGGCATGGACGGCCTGCTGACCCGCGATCTCGCGGGCCACGGCGCGCGCACGCCGATCCAGGTGTACGCCCTGTTCGAGAACGCGCGGCGGGCGCGGGAGGGCAAGGACCGCGACGGCTACGCCCTGGACATGGGCCGCCTCTTCGCGCCCTTCACCCGCGAGGCGGCGCGCAACCCCCACGCCATGAGCCAGCAGGTGTTCACGGCCGAGGAACTGGCGACCGTGACCGGCCCCAACCGCCTGACCAGCGATCCGTTCCCCCGCCGCATGGTGGCCCGCGACCAGGCCAATCAGGGGGCCGCCGTCCTGATGACCTCCGTGGGACGGGCGCGGGCGCTGGGCGTCCCGGAGGACCGCTGGGTCTATCTCTGGGGCGGCGCCGACGTGAAGGAGCGCACGCCGGTCGAACGTCAGGACCTGTCGCGCAGTCCCGCCTCGGTGGCCGCCGCCCGGCGGGCCCTGGACGTCGCCGGCGTCACCGTGGCCGATATCGACGTCTTCGACCTCTATTCCTGCTTCCCGATCGCGGTGTTCAACATCTGCGACGGCCTGGGCCTCGCGCCCGACGACCCGCGCGGCCTGACCGTAACCGGCGGCCTGCCGTTCTTCGGCGGCGCGGGGAACAACTACTCCATGCACGCCATCGCCGAGATGGTCCGACGCCTGCGCGCCCGGCCGGGCGCGGTGGGTCTGGTCGGGGCCAACGGCGGCTTCCTGTCGAAGTATTCTGTGGGCGTCTATTCCACCCAGGCGCGCGCCTTCGCGCCCTTCGACTCCGCGCCGCTCCAGGCGGAGGTCGATGGCTGGGCGGCGCCCGAACTGGACCCGGGCTTCGAGGGCGAGGCGGCGGTCGAGACCTACACCATCGACTACTCCGGCCCGGCGCCGCGCGGCGTCGTACTGGCCCGTTCGCCGGCCGGCGCCCGGGTCATCGCCATGACGCCGCCGGACGATCCGCGGGTGGCGGAGGCGATGATCGCCGCCGACCCGCTGACCCGTCGCGCCTTCGTGAAGCCGGCCGGGGACGGCAAGCTGCTGGTGACGGGGTTTTCGTGACGGGTCTCAGGGCCGACGGACGTCCCGGCCGGCCGCGTGAACTTGCGCGTCAGGAGGCGCCGACCGCCGGCCGCTTCAGACCCAGATGGTCGCGCAGCGTCATGCCATCGTAGGCGTCGCGGAACAGCCCGCGCCGACGCAGCTCGGGGACGACCAGACGCGTGAAGGCCTCAAGGTCCCCCGGCAGGATGGGCGGCATCGCGTTGAAACCATCCGCCGCGCCGGCCTCGAACCACTGCTGCATCATGTCCGCCACGTCCTGCGGCGAGCCGGCGACAACCTTGTGTCCCCGGGCCGAGACCGCCCGGTACATGAGCTGGCGCAGATTGAGCCCCTCGTCCTCAGCCACCTCGCGGAACAGTTCCTGCCGCCCCCGCCAGCCCTCGGTCGGCGGCAGGTCGGGGAACGGCCCGTCCAGATCGGCGCGGGAGAGGTCGGTCCCGGTCAGACCCGACAGCAGGCCAAGCGCCTGACGCACATCGACGAGGTCCTGAAGCGACTGGAACCGCGCCTCGGCCGCCTCGCGCGTCTCGGCCACGAAGGGCATGACGCCCGGCATGATCAGGACATCCGCGGGATTACGCCCCGCCGCGACGGCGCGAGCCTTGATGTCGGCATAGAACGCCTGGGCGCCCGCGAGGCTCTGCTGGGCGGTGAACACGACCTCGGCCGAGGCCCCCGCGAGCGCGCGGCCGTCGTCGGAAGACCCCGCCTGGACGATCACCGGCCGCCCCTGGACCGGCCGGCCCGACTGGAGCGGACCTCGAACCCGGTAGTAGGGCCCGTCATGATCCAGCCGCCGGACCTTCGTGGGATCGAAGAAGCGGCCGGCCTCCTTGTCCAGGACCAGCGCGTCGTCGTCCCAGGTGTCCCAGAGCCCCGTCACCACCTGGAGATACTCGGCGGCGCGCGCATAGCGGTCGTCGTGGGCGAGCTGGTGTTCCAGCCCGAAGTTCTGCGCCTCGGCGTCCGAGGCCGAGGTCACCAGATTCCAGCCCGTCCGGCCCCCGCTGAGCTGGTCCAGCGACGCGAACTTCCGGGCCAGATGGTACGGCGGCATGTAGGTGGCCGAAACCGTGCAGATCAGGCCGATCCGCTCGGTCTGGGTCGCCAGCGCCGCCAGGAGAGTGAGCGGCTCCCAGTAGTAGACCTGCGGTCCCTGGCTCAGCCGCTCCAGCGAGCCGCCGGGCAATCCGACGTTGTCGGCGAAGAAGACGGCGTCGAACGCCGCCGCCTCCGCAAGACGCGCCGACCTCAGGATCGGCTCGAATCGCGTGAGCGCCGAGGGGTCGGCCTCAGGGTGGCGCCAGGCCGCCAGATGATGGCCCAGGCCAAACAGGAACGCGCCCAGGCGCATCTGGCGATCGGACGTCACGACACGGCCCCCCTCCGGCGGCTTCCTAGAACGGACGGGCGGTCAGCGTGAGGCCGAACGTCCGGGGTTCGCCCAGGATGGCGATGTAGGGCGAGTTGGCGCTCGCCATGCCGAACGCCGCCGCATAGTCCTTGTCGAACAGGTTCTTGGACCAGACGTTGGCCGACCACCGCCCGTCGTCGGTGCGGACGCCCAGACCGACGTGAGTGAGCCCGTAGGCCTTCTGCCGGCCGTAGGCGGACAGGGCGTTCAGATAGGTCGAACTGCGCCACGTCTGGTTCGCGTAGCCGAAGACCACCAGACCCGAGTCCAGCGGCTGCTCGAAGTTCAGGCTGACCTGGCCCGTGAAGCGCGGCGCGAACGGAACCCGCGTGCCCGACAGGTCGACCGAGGCCGGCGCACCGGGGAAGGCGTATTCCGGCGGCGGCGGCGCATTGCGGTACGAGACGTATTCGGGATCGCTGTAGGCCGCGCTGAACGAGGCCCGCCAGACGGGCGTGAGCTGCGCCTGTCCCTCGACCTCCACGCCACGCAGGCGCACCTTGCCCACATTGGCGAGGTAGGATCGCGCCGTGGCCCCGACCTGGGTGGTGAGGGTGGCCTGATAGTCCTCGATCTCGTTGTGATAGAGGTTGGCGTTCAGCGTGGCCCGGCCGCCCAGCAGCGTCGTCTTCACGCCGAGCTCGAAGTCGAGCGATGTCTCCGGCTGGATGATGATCGGATCGCCCGGCCGCGCGCCCAGATTGGCGGCGCCCGACTTCTCCCCGTAGCTTGCGCTCGCGTAGGCCAGCACGTCCGGCGTGATCCGGTAGGACGGATTGATCAGCCACGAGACGGCGTCCGACGTCTTCTTGCCGGTCACCGTGAACGGTGTTCCCGCCACGGCGGCGCGGAACGGCGCCAGCGCCGCCAGAGCGCCGGTCAGCGGTGCGCCGCCGAAGGACAGGGCCTCGTTCGAGGCCTTCCGCGTCTCGGTGGTGTAGCGGAGACCGAGCGTCAGGCTGGCGCGCTCGTCGAAGCGGTAGGTACCCTGGGCGAAGGCGGCGAGGCTGTCGGTCTTCGCTTCCCCGCGCTGGTTGGTCTCCAGCCCGTCCAGCGCCACGGCGGGGACCGTCGCGCCGAGGAAGAACGCGCTGGCGGCGCTGAAGAACTGTGTCCGATAGTTGCTCCGCACGTCCTGGCGCAGAGCGTAGACGCCGACCTGATAGTCGAAGGCGCCGCCGGTGGGCGAAGCCAACCGGAACTCCTGGGAATACTGATCCACGTCCACGTCGTAGCCCGCCCGAACGATCGGGAAGGGCGTGCCGTCCGAGTCGTTGCGCGGCCGGAAGTAGAGCTGCCGCCACGCCGTGACCGAGGTCAGGGTGTGTTCTCCGATCGACCAGTCGGCCTGGTTGGAGATCCCGTAGGTGCGCGAGAGGATCCGCTCCTGGGTGTCCAGGTCGGGGTCGCGGGGCAGGTCGTACGAAGGGGTGTACCCGAAGGCGCTCTGCAGGCGCCGCTGCCAGCCGTTCCGCACCGCGCCGTTCACGAACGTCAGCGGGTCGCCCGCGGCCGGATAGTAGTTGTTGAACTCCTTGGTCCTGTAGCCCTCGGCGATGAGGCGGTTCTGGAACCCGCCGTCGCGATAGAGCAACTGGCCGCGCACCGCCCACCGGTTGGTGTCGAGGTAGTCCTTGCCGTCGACCCTGTTGGTCAGCCACCCCCCGCCCGTGTCGCGGTAGATCGTGAGGCGTCCGGCCAGCCGGTCCTCCACGATCGGCCCCGAGAGGTTGGCCCGGAACTGGTAGCGCTCCCGGTTCGCCAGGGTCGCGCTGACCGTGGCCTCCGGCGTGAACGACGGGCGCTTGGTGGTCACCACCAGCGCGCCCAGCGTCGTGTTCTTGCCCAGCAGCGTGCCCTGCGGGCCGCGCGCGAGCTCGACGCTCTCCAGGTCCACGAAGTCCAGCCAGCTGAAACCGGGGTGGGTATAGAACACGTTGTCCACGATGAGCCCGACGCCGGCTTCGGAGCCGTCGCTGTTGGCGTTTCCGCCCACGCCGCGGATCGTCAGGGTCGACACCCGGGTGTTCTGTTGCAGGGCGTTGAAGTTCGCGATCTTGGCGGCGTACTCGGAAACCCGGTCCAGACGCTCGGCCGCGAGCGCCGCCCCGCTGACGGCGGAGACGGTGATCGGGACGTCCTGCAGACGTTCCGCGCGCCGTCGCACGGTGACGACGACCTCGTCCACCTCGCTGGCCGCCGCTTCGGCGGCGACCTCGGCCGCATGGGCGACCGATCCCGTGGCGGCGACAAGCGCCGTCAGCGCGACGGCGAGGCCGCCGCGTCGGTGTATGGCTGGCATTGAGATATCCCCTGGCGGACGTTCGCCGCCCGCATTTCGATGAAAGCTCCAACGTCGCGGCCAGGCGGCGTCCGCCCGGCGTCCCCGGCCCAGGGCCGGGCCGGTCTCAGCGCCGACGACAGATGGTTCTGGTTTGAAGACGCATACTCATTTCTCCGCTCCCCGGAGGCGCGCGACGCCTCGTCACCGAGGCGTCGCACGAGGTCACTCACGACGCCGGGAGGGGGAGGAACGCGTCGCCATATAATTCCTATAGGATCACTTGGTTTTATCGATGCAGTTTTTCTAACATCGCGGCGAGCTTAACCGATGCCGGTGGCTCTCGGGGAAATCCCCGCTACTGTCGGGCGACAAGCCGTAGAACAGGACACGGGAGCGAACGCCATGATGGACGACCCGACGATGAACCGCCGCGCTCTGTTGGGAGCCGTCTCGGTCGTGGCCACAGGCGCGGCGACCCTGGCTCACGCACAGGCGCAGGCTCCCGCGCCCGGCTCGCTGAAGGGAAGGACGATCCTCATCACCGGGTCCAGCTCGGGCTTCGGCCGGCTTTCCGCGCTGCACCTGGCCGATCTGGGCGCGACGGTGGTCGCCTCCATGCGCAACCTCGACGGCGGCCGCCGTCCGGAAGCCGTCTCGCTCCTGTCCGAAGCCAAGGGCAAGCCCGGCCAGGTCCATGTGGTCGAGATCGATGTGACGAAGCCCGACCAGGTGAAGGCCGGTGTGGCGCAGGCGGAAAAGATCGCCGGCGGCGGCCTGGATGCGGTGCTGAGCAACGCCGGCGTCGGCATCTCCGGGCCCATCGAACTGCACGACGAGACCGCGCTGGACACCGAGATGCAGACCAACCTGCTGGGCGGCCTGCGCGTCGCCCGCGCCGCCCTGCCCGGCATGCGCGCCAGGGGTTCGGGCCTCCTCATGCCCGTGTCGTCCCAGCTCGGGCGCATGATCCTGCCCAACATCGGCGCCTATTGCAGCGGCAAGTGGGGGCTGGAGGCGGCCTTCGAGGCGATGGCCTATGAACTGGCGCCGTTCGGCGTCGAGGTGACGATCATCGAACCCGGCGGATATCCCACCCGAATCTGGGAGACGGGCGCCAGGGCGGTCGAAGCGATGCTCGCGCGCAACGAACCCGAACGGGTGAAAGCCTATGAACAGCACATCGCCATGACCCGGGCGACCATGACCGGTCCGCGCGACAGCGATCCGGCCGATGTGGCCCGAGCGGTGGCCGAACTCGTGGCGCTGCCCAACGGCCAGAGGCCGCTGCGCCGCCCCGTGCATCCCAACACAGCCATGACCCAGGCCGTGAACAAGGCGATGGCGGGCTTCCAGGCCCAGGTCCTGGGCCAGGGGCCGTACGCCGCCTGGCACAAGGCCGTGACGAGCTGAAATCGGGAAGCAGAAACGAGAAGCCCCGGCCGAGGTGTGACGATCTCGGGCCGGGGCGGTAGGTCTCGTGCCGGTGACTGGAGAGCCGACGCGCGTCGATCTGGAACGCCGTGACGTTCCGCGCAGCCCGGGCCGGCCGCAATCGACAGCCCTACAGTAGCACCGTCGCGGCCTGGGGCCAAACGTGATTCTTCGACGCAGGCATGGGGAGATGCGCGGCCCCTGACGCTCTCCTCGCCGGGGCCGCGCTCCGATGGCTCGCGGCGCGCCCGATCGAGCCCGGGGCGCCCCGCTTGCGCCGCGCCAGCCCGGCGCGGCCCGACCTTCGCGGCTCTCCAGTCGCACCAAGGTCGCGGCTGAGACGGCGCCGCTGGGCGCCTCCCCTAGGTCGGATCCGAAAAAGTTTCAGAAAGCTGCGGACACCGTCACGCCGAGCGTCCGCGGCCGCAGGGGCGTGATCTGCCGAATCTGGTTCGGGTTGAAGGGGTTGCCGAAGGCGAAGGTGTCGTTCAGCGAATCGAAGGGGTTCAGCACGAAGACCTGGACCCCGTATCGGTCCCCGACCAGCTCGGCCGAGATCTTGCTGCGGATGTAGCCGCCGGTCTTGGGCGCCGCGGCGTCGAACGAGACGTGGGACGAGCCCACATAGTTCACCTGGCCCAGAAGGTTGAGCCGCCAGTCCTCCCGGATCTCGCGCTCCCAGCTCACCAGGGCTCCCGCCGAGGTCGAAGGCGCGCCCGGCAGCGCATGGACCAGGTTGTTGGTGAAATCCCGGTTCGGATTGGACGTCCGCGTCCGGGCGAGGCGACCGTTGAGCTGGACGGTGAGGCCATAGGGGCCCCGATAAGACACCTCGCTCTCGACCCCCAGGATGTGGGCGTCGCCCGCGTTCGTGGTGTAGGCGATGCCGGAGGGGCGGAACTGGTCGGTCTGGATGTCCTCCCAGTCGGCGTAGAAGACCGCCGCGCTCACCGCCAGGCGGCCGTCCAGGGCGCGGGTCTTGGCGCCGATCTCGTAGTTCACGATCCGGTCCGGGCGGAACGTCTCGCGCGCCTCGGGCAGGGGAACAGCCCCGCCCGAATTCAGGCCGCCGGGCCGATAGCCCTCGGACGCCACGGCGTAGATCAGGTGACCCGAACCGGGCTCCCACTGGATCGAGAGCTTGGGCGAGAGGCCGGTGGTCGAGGCGTTGCGGTCGAAATCGCGAGGCGGAAAGCGTTCCGAGACCACGGCCGAGCGGGTCCGCGTGTCGATGTGGAACGCCCGGCCCCCGAGGGCCACGGTCCACCCCCGTGCGAACATCCAGGACGCCTCGCCATAGGCGGCGACCTCGCGCACGTGGTCGCGGCGCGTGTCGCCATACACGGGAATGTTGGGAAGGTTCGGGATCTGGGCCAGGAATTCGGTCGGGGCGTGGATTCGCGTATCCGATCCGTAGAGGCCTCCCAGCCATTGAAAGGCGCCCGCGCCACGAGAGGCCAGGTAGACGTCCTGAACCAGCATCCGCGTGCGGTTTCGCTCGGAATAGGCCGATGTCCGGGCGAACGAGGTGTAGAGGTCCTGGGTCGCCGTGGCGTCGTACAGACTGCTGTAGGCATGGCGGATGTAGCCGCCCGAAGCGACCAGTTCGCCCCAGCCCCAGGACCGCTTCAGGGTGGTGGTGAGGAGCGTGATGTCGTTCACGTGCGGTTCGGGGATGCGGACCGACCGCTTCAGGCCCAGGCCGGGCGAGGTGTAGTGCGTGTCCTGAGACCGAAGGTGCTGCCCCGCGGCGGTCAGGGCGACGGACCAGTTGTCGTCGGGCTGGTAGAGGACGATCAGGCGCGCGCCGCGCCGCTCGGTGCGGTCGACGTTCTCGCGGTCCTGACTGATGTCGTCGAGGTATCCGCCCTGGATTTCCTGGTAGGCGGAGAGACGCAGGCCCAGCCGGTCCTCGAAGACAGGATAGTTGGCGTAGCCCTCCACGGCCGCGCTGGGCGTGCCGCTGCGGGTCAGGGCGCCCGTGGCGCGAACCTCGGCCTGCATGGCGCTCAGGTTCGGACGCCGCGCCACGATCCGGTAGACTCCGCCCAGGCTTCCCGCGCCGTAGAGCGCGCCCTGTGGCCCACGGGCCACCTCGACCCGGTCGACATCCACCAGCCGCAGGTCCGGATCGGGCGCGTTGTAGTTGATGGGGACGTCGTCGAGATAGGTGGCCACGATCGAGCGCGCCCGGCCGGTATAGGCGCCGTCGGCCAGGCCGCGGAGCAGCAGCTTGTTGCGGCCGGGCCCGAGGTTGGTGGCCAGCACGCCGGCGAGTTGGCCCGCCGCGTCGGCGGCGTCGCTGGCGCCCGAGGCGCGCAGGTCGTTCCGCGGAACGGCCGTGACGGCCACCGCGAGTTCCCGGGCGTTCCGCACCCGCTTGGTCGCGGTCACCAGCAGTTCCGCCACCGAGACGGGCGGCGACAGGCGCGGCGCCGGCGCTTCGGGCAGCGGCGAGATTTCGACGGCGCCCGGCGCGATCAGCCGCCAGCGACACGGCGCGCCGGCCAGCAGGCGTTCGAGCGCCTGCTCCACGGTGTAGGGACCCTGAAGACCCACGGCCGAGCGGCCGGTGCAGGCGCCGGCGCCGATCAGGGTGATGTTGGCCTGTTGCGCCACGTCGAGCAGCGCCTCGGCATAGGTCTGGGGCGGGACATGGAACTGGATGCGGGCCGGCGCGGCATGCGCCGTCACCGAGGCGAGGCCCATGCCCACGCCCGCGACAGCGGCCAGCAATTCCCGACGCGAGAGGATGGTCAGCTCCGCCCAGGACCGCCTCCGCCGGCGCGGCTCCCGATCCACGACGCGGCAATCAGCCCATAGTCAAATGGTTCTCGCCCCCTTGGCCCGCACGGACCCAGGCGGGTCAGCCGCGCCCGGTCATTTCCGAAGCAGCAGCGTACCCCGCTCGGAGGGTACCGATCTTACCGGCAGCATCAAGCCAAGACGCGCGACCACCGCGTCCTGATCGTCGATTACGATCACGCCCGTGATCGGCATCCGCGCCAGTTCGGGGTCCGAGATCTCGATCTGGCGCACGAACTGGCGGTTCAGGTCGGCGACCACGTCGGCCAGGGGTTCGTCCCGGTAGACCAGCCGCCCGGTCCGCCAGCCGAAGGCCTCGGCCGGGTCCACCGAGGCCAGCCGGCCCACGCCCTCCGGGTCGATGCGCAGCCGCTGCCCGGGGGTCAGGACGAAGGCCTGTGCGCTCGAGGCCGCGACGGGCGAGACCTGCACCTTCCCACGCGCCACGGTGACGCTGAGCGCGCGGTCGCGGTTGCGGACATCGAATTGGGTGCCCAGGACCCGCACCATCCGGCCGGACGCCTCGACGACGAACGGTCGCTTCGGATCGTGAGCGACGTCGAAGATCGCCTCGCCGTCCGCCAGCACCACGTCGCGGCCCTTGCGCGAGTAGGCCACGCTGAGCTGCGATTCCGCGTTGAGGTCGATCGTTGACCCGTCGCTCAGCGCGATGCGGCGATGCTCGCCCTTGCCGGTCGCATAGACCTGTACGTCGGGTTGTCCGGAGATCTGCGGCAGCACGGCGACCGTCAGCGCCGCCGCAGCCGCAAGGCCCCCGCCCACAATCCAGCGCCGGCGGCTCACGCCCTGGCGCAGCGCCTGACGTCGGCCCAGTTCGGCCAGTTCCGCCCCGACCTCGGGCGCGACGGCCTCGAATTCGTGCCAGACCGCCAGGGCTTCGCGATAGGCTTCGGCGTTGTCCGGGGTTTCGGCCAGCCAGGCGTCGAAGGCTTCCGCGTCGGCAGCCGTGAGGTCGTCACGTTGCAGGCGCGCGAGCCAGGCGCCGGCGTTCGCCGCCGCCCTTTCCTGGCTGATCGTCCTGCCGCTCATGGCTCCATCGTCCCGCAATGCGCACGCTGCGCCGGGCAAGGTCGAAGACGGCGCCACGCCGTCCGGACCCTAGGTCCCCTGTGAAATTCCTGTCCGATCATGGCCGCAACCTGCGGGTGAGGTTGCGAACGGCGGCCTGGATGTGCTGCTCGACCATCTTCACCGAGACGCCCATGGCCTGGGCCGTCTGAGCCTGGGTCAGGCCCTTCAGTTTGTGCAGCCGGAAGGCGCGGCCCATCTGCGGCGGCAACTCGGCCACCGCCTCCGCCAGCAGGCGAACACGTTCCTGGGCGATCAGCGCTTCATCCGCCGCGGCCTCTTCCGCGACGTCCTCGCCGGCGAGCGTGGACCGCGTCTCCTGCCGCCAGCTGGCGTCGCGCCGGGCCGAACGGTCACGGCTTCGCACATGATCCACCAGGACGTTCGTCGCCATGCGGTAGAGCAGGCCTGCCGGGGCGCGAACCGCCGCCTCGTCGTCGAGACCGTGGAGTTTCAGATAGAGGTCCTGGAGGAGGTCCTCGGCGGTCGCCATGCAACGCGTGCGGGCGGCCAGAAACAGGAGCAGCGCTTCGCGCTTCTCCAGGAACGCCCTGTAGAGCGGTCCTTCGTCATCAACCCGCTCGGTGGACCGCGGCGCCGCCAACCCCTGCCTCGTCGTTGCCGCCTTCCGGCGGGCGTATCCTTACTGCCCGCATGGCGAAGGAACGACCTCTTGCCAAGCCTTTTCGCCCGGCCTCTGCTGGAGCCTCCGGAGACGAAAGCGGCGAATGACGGGGCGACCCGTCCTGGAAGCCGAGGCCGCGGGCGAGCTGGGCGGCCCGGAGCGTCAGTTCGCGATTCCTCGCCGAGAGCCGCGTCCGACCAACCTCGGGGCCGGCGCATTTCCTCCGGCCGCGAGACGCCCTAACTTCCGGGCGCGGGAGGACCCCAAGGTGACCGACGACCCCGGCCGGAACGACGACGCCCGTCCTGGGGTCGAGCCCGCGATCCCGCGGAGGCATCCTGAATTGGAGACCCTTCGGGACCGGATCGCCGCCAACCTGACGGCCTTCGAGCGCATCGCAATCGCGCCCGCCGGCCGCCGCCGCGCCGCCGTGGCCATCGTGCTCGCGCCCAGCGACCTGGGACCGGCCTATCTGCTCACGCGCCGCGCGCTGCACCTGCGTCGGAACGCCGGCAACTACGCCCTGCCCGGCGGAGGGCTCGACCCGGGCGAGGACGCCATCGACGCCGCTTTGCGGGAGACCGACGAGGAAGTCGGCGTACGCCTGACCCGCGCCGCTGCCCTTGGCCTCCTCGACGATTTCGTGACCCTGGGCGAGCAGGTCGTGACTCCCGTGGTCCTCTGGACGCCCGACCCCGTTGCGCTGTCGCCGGCTCCCGAGGAAGTCCAGGCGGCCTGGTTCGTCCCGCTGGCCGACCTCGACCACCCGCGCGCGCCGCGTCGGATCCGCAATCCGCCAGGCCCGCCGCTCCTGCGCATGTACGCCCGGGGAAGCTGGATCAATGCGCCGACCGCCGCCTGGCTGTGGCAGTTCCGCGAGGTCTGCCTCCGCGGACGCCCCGTCCGCACCGACGCCATCGGACAGCCGAACTGGACGGCGCGGTGAGGCAATCCCCGGCCCGCCGAGCAAACCTGCGGGCGTCCAGAGATCGAAGGCGGCTACACGGCGGCCTGAAAAGCCGCTATGCCGCCCGCAAGTTTACGCAAGGAGAGCCTCGATGCCGCTGGACACCGGCGCCCCGCAGAAGACCTATCGCTGGGACGATCCCCTGGACCTCTCCTCGCGGCTGTCGGACGAGGAGCGGATGATCTGGGACGCGGCGCGCCAGTACGCCCGCGAGAAGCTCCTGCCCCGCGTGGTGTCCGCGTACGCCGAAGAGCGGTTCGACCGCGAGATCATGACCGAGATGGGCGAACTGGGCTTCCTGGGCCCGACGCTGCCCGAAGAATACGGCTGCGCCGGCGTGAACCACGTGGCCTACGGCCTGATCGCGCGCGAGATCGAGGCGATCGACAGCGGCTACCGCTCGGCGATGAGCGTGCAGTCCTCGCTGGTCATGTATCCGATCTACGCCTTCGGCTCCGAAGAGCAGAAGCGCAAGTACCTCCCCGGCATGGCGGCGGGCCGGATCATCGGCTGCTTCGGCCTGACCGAACCGGACGGCGGCTCCGACCCCGCCTCCATGCGCACGACGGCGAAGAAGGTCTCGGACGGCTACGTGCTGAACGGCGCCAAGATGTGGATCACCAACAGTCCGGTCAGCGACGTGGCCCTGGTGTGGGCCAAGCTGGACGGCAAGATCCGCGGCTTCCTCGTGGAGCGCGGAACCCCGGGCTTCGAGACGCCCAAGATCCAGAACAAGCTCTCCCTGCGCGCCTCGGTCACCGGCGAGATCTCGCTGTCCGACGTCCACGTGTCCGAAGACGCGATGCTGCCGAACGTAGAGGGCCTGCGCGGGCCGTTCTCGTGCCTGAACAAGGCCCGCTACGGCATCGCCTGGGGCGCCATGGGCGCGGCCGAGTTCTGCCTTCACGCCAGCCGGGACTACGTCTCCAGCCGCAGCCTGTTCGGTCGCACCCTGGCCTCGCGCCAGCTCGTGCAGAAGAAGCTGGCCGACATGTCCACCGAGATCGCCCTGGGCTTCGAGGGCGCTCTGGCCCTGGGCCGGCTGATCGACGAGGGCGCGTGGGTTCCCGAAGCCATCTCGATGCTCAAGCGCAACAACTGCGGCAAGGCCCTCGACATCGCCCGCGTCGCCCGCGACATGCACGGCGGCAACGGCATCTCGGGCGAGTACCACGTCATGCGCCACGCCTCGAACCTCGAGACCGTCAACACCTACGAAGGCGCTCACGACGTGCACGCCCTCATCCTCGGACGCGCCATCACCGGCGAAAGCGCCTTTTGACGCGGACGCCAGAATACAACTCAAATTTTACAGTTCTCTCGATAACCCTTCCGGCGCGCACCCGGGCCTGACGCCCGGCCGCCCCGGGGGACACGCATGGTTCGGAAGAGCGCGGAAGGCGCCGCCGACAAGGCCGAGATGGTCCGCTGGCTGTTCCAGAACAGCCGCGACCTGATGCATGTCGCGGGGCCGGATGGCCGGTTCCGGGTGGTCAACGCGGCGTGGTGCGAGATCACCGGGCTCGGCGAAACCGAGCTCCTCGGACGCCTGTGCCTGGACTTCTATCATCCCGACGACGTCCGCGACGTGCGGGGCCGCGCCCGGCGGGTCCGGCCCGGCGACGTCTCCGACTCCGAGATCCGCGTGGCCGACGGGCGCGGCGGCTGGCGCTGGTTCCGCGGCCGCCGCGAGGTGATGACCGACGGCAGCCACGTGGTCATGCTGCGCGACGACACCATCGATCGCGCCTATCGACGGGAGATCGAGGAAGGCCGCCGCACCCGCAAGATGCTGGGCGCCGCAGCCGGCATCGGCATCTGGTCCTTCGATCCCATCGCCAACACCATCTGGTGGTCGGACGAACTCATCGAACTGCTGGGCTTCGATCGCGACGTGGTCTGGACGCCGGACCGCTTCTACGAGACGGTCCATCCGCAGGACCGGGCCAGCATGCGCGAGGCTCTTACCCGCGCCGTGCAGGACGGCGAGAACGTCCGGCTCGAACACCGCGTCCGGACGCCGCGCGGCTGGGCCGCCATGCGCGTGACCGTCCGCACCCAGCAGGTCGCCGAAGGCGTGCACCGTCTCCAGGGCATCTCCGAGGACATCACAGAGCTCGCCGACGCCAGAGACCTCGCCCGACGCGAGGAGCAGCGCGCCCGACGCGCCCGACGCGAGGTCCAGGCCAACGCCAGCCGCCTCAACCTGGCGCTCGAGGCCGCCGAGGCGGGCGTCTACGAGATCGACCACGTCCGGCGCACCTTCTGGTGCTCGCCCGAGTTCGAGCGCATCACGGGCCAGACGAACTCCAGCTACGAGGAGGCCGTCGATCTCCGCTATCCCGGCTTCCATCCCGACGACCTGCCGCACATCCGCGCCTCGTTCCGGGCGTTGCACCGCGGCGACAAGCGGTCAGGCGAGAGCTTCGAGGCGCGCATCATCCGGCCCGACGGAAGCGAGCGCTGGGTGCGCGTCTTCCACCACCTGGAGGTCAACAGGAACGGCCGCTGGCTGAAGGCCGGGGGCCTGATCCAGGATTGCGACGCGCTGAAGCGACAGGAACTGGCGCTCGAGGAGGCGCGCGCCGCCGCCGAAGCCGCCGCCGAGGCCAAGGCCGCCTTCCTGGCCAACATGAGCCACGAGATCCGTACGCCCCTGAACGGCGTGATGGGCGTGCTGCACCTGCTGAAGGGCGAGCGGCTGTCGCGCGACGGCCGGGCGCTGCTGTCCGAGGCCCTGTCCTGCGGGGGCATGCTGGCCGAGCTGCTCAACGACGTGATCGACTTCTCCAAGATCGAGGCCGGTCGCCTCGAACTCTCCTGCGAGCCAGTGGACCCGGCCGCGCTGGTGGACGGGGTCGTGCGTCTTCTGGAACCCCAGGCGCAGGAGAAGGGCCTGGAGGTGATCGTCCGCAACGCGCCCGGCCTGGGCTGGGTGATGTCGGACCCGATCCGCCTGCGTCAGGCGCTGTTCAACCTGATCGGCAACGCCGTGAAATTCACCGAAGCCGGTCACGTCGTAGTCCGCACTCTGCGACCCGAGCCCGGCGTGCTGCGTCTCGAGGTGGAAGACACCGGGGTGGGCATCCCGCTTGCCGCCCACGCGCGCCTGTTCGAGCGCTTCAACCAGGCCGACGCCTCGACCACCCGGCGCTTCGGCGGCTCGGGTCTGGGCCTGGCGATCACGCGCCGCTTGGCCGAGCTGATGCACGGCCGCGTCGGCTTCTCGTCGGTCGAAGGCGAGGGCTCCGCATTCTGGCTGGAGGTGCGGGCCGAGGACGCCCAGGCGCCGGCCGAAACGTCCCACGAGGCCCAGCCGGTTCTCGACGGCCTCCGGCTGCTCGTGGTCGAAGACAATCCCACCAACCGTCTGATCGCCACCCGGCTACTGGAGAGCCTGGGCGCGAGCGTCGAAACCGCCGACGACGGCTATGCCGGCGTGGCGGCCGCGGGCCGCGGCGCCTTCGACCTGATCCTGATGGACATCCAGATGCCCGGCATCGACGGACTGGAGGCCGCTCGTCGCATCCGCGCCCTGGGCGGCGCGGCGGCGGCGACGCCCATCGTAGCCCTCACCGCAAACGTCCTCGCCCACCAGCGCCAGGCCTATCTGGACGCCGGAATGGACGGCGTGGTCGGCAAGCCTATCGCCCCGGGGCTCCTGCTCGCCGAGATCGCCGCGGCCGCCGGCCGCCGGGAGACCAACGCAGACCCCGGCCGCAGCGCCGCATGACAGCGGACCGGGCCGGCGAGCTCTTCACCCTCGAATGAAGTCGAGGAAGATGGGTGCGCAGTCGCCCAGCCGCTTTTCCTCGTAGCGTGTGGTGATGTGGTCCACGGGCGGATTCCGCCAGTCGTCCGCCTGCCTCGCCGTCCAGGTGAAGGACGGGTTCGCCGTGAACAGCTCGAGAGCCTGGTCGGCGTAGTCGGCCCAGTCGCTGGCGAAGCGGAGCGTTCCGCCCGGCCGCAGGATGCGGGCGAGTTCGTCCACCATCCCAGACTGGATCAGGCGACGCTTGTTGTGACGGGCCTTGGGCCAGGGGTCCGGGAAGAGGATGAACACCCGCGCGACCGCGCCTTCGGGCAGCCGCGCCGTCAGTTCGCGAACGTCGCCGTCGTGAAGGCGCACGTTGTCCAGGCCCTGCTCGTCGATGTGACGGACCGCGCTGGCCACCCCGTTGGTGAAGGGCTCGGCGCCCAGGATCAGGACGTCGGGGCGGCGCGCGGCCTGGGACGCCATGTGCTCGCCGCCGCCGAAGCCGATCTCCAGCCAGGTTTCCGCGGCGCCGGGCATGAGCGCCGCAACCTCAACCGGCCCGGGCGGGATACGGAGAACAGGCAGGCGCTCGTCCATCAGGGCGGCCTGGCGCGGCTTGATGGGGCGCGACTTCAGGCGGCCATAGGAGCGCAGCGGCGGGTGGTCGGTCATGCTCTTCCACTACGCGTCGAGGCCGGGATTGTCCCGCCCCGCCCGCAACGCCGGCGCCGACAGCCGTGGAACGGCGGTCGGCGCACCACCCCCGTCGGGGCGAGGGCGTTTCGAGGGAGTCCTAGGCGACGCCCTTCAGCGCATCCACGAGATCGGTCTTCTCCCAGGAGAAGCCGCCCTCGTTGTCGGGCTGGCGGCCGAAGTGGCCATAGGCGGCCGTACGGGCGTAGATCGGCCGGTTCAGCTGAAGGTGCTCGCGGATCGCGCGCGGGGTGGCCCCGCCGATCAGTTCGGGGAGGATGGTTTCCAGCTTGGCCGGGTCGATCTCGCCGGTGTCGTGCAGGTCGACGTAGAACGACAGCGGGCGCGCCACCCCGATCGCATAGCTGATCTGGATCGTGCATTTCCGGGCCAGGCCGGCGGCCACCACGTTCTTGGCGAGGTACCGGCAGGCGTAGGCCGCCGAACGATCCACCTTCGTCGGGTCCTTCCCGGAGAAGGCGCCGCCGCCGTGCGGGGCCGCGCCGCCGTAGGTGTCGACGATGATCTTGCGGCCGGTCAGGCCGGCGTCGCCGTCGGGGCCGCCGATCTCGAAGCGGCCGGTCGGATTGACGTGCCACTTGGTCGCCTTGGTGATCAACCCGGCCGGGATCACGCCTTCCACGTAGGGGCGGATCAGGCCTTCGATGCGCTTGGGCGTGGCCGAATGCAGGCCGATGCGCTTCTTGTGCTGGGTCGAGACCACGATCTCCAGGATCTCGACCGGGCGGCCGTCCTCATAGCGCACCGTCACCTGGCTCTTGGCGTCAGGCTCCAGCACGGCGCATTCGCCCGAATGCCGAACCTCGGCCAGCTTTCTCAGGATGTCGTGGCTGAACTGCAGCGGCGCCGGCATCAGCGAGGCCGTCTCATCGCTGGCGTAGCCGAACATGATGCCCTGGTCGCCGGCGCCCTCGTCCTTCTTCTCGGTGGCGTCCACGCCCTGGGCGATGTGGGCCGACTGTTCGTGCAGGTGGCAGGCGTACTTGGCCTTGGCCCAGTGGAAGCCCTTCTGCTCGTAGCCGATGTCCTTCACCGCGGCGCGGACCTTGGGCTCCAGGCTCTTCACGATCTCCTTGGTGAGCGCCTTGTTCTCGGCCTTCGAGCCGCCGGGCCGGCCGGCGCGAACTTCGCCCGCCAGGACGATGCGGTTGGTCGTCACCAGGGTCTCGCAGGCCACGCGGGCTTCGGGATTGGCGGCCAGGAAGGCGTCGACGACGGTGTCCGAAATCCGGTCGGCGACCTTGTCGGGATGGCCTTCGGACACGCTCTCGCTGGTGAAGATGTAACTGGAACGGCTCAAGGGGAGACTCCGGGAAATGGGATCGGCGCGCCAGGCGACCTGCAAAGGCGTGACCTGCAAGTCGGGCGCCAGCCTATAAAGAAATCCTTATGTGGCGCCAAGAGACTGGCGGGACCCTGTTTCAGGGCTGCGCGGACGGCGGCGACGGCCCGCCAGCCAGGCCGCGGCCGAGAGCAGCAGCATGGCGGCGAACGGGACCTCCCCGATCCGGCTGTAGAGGGTGGGCGGGCCCGGCGAGGGGAGGCGGGCGTCGATGATCCCCGCGCGCCCCAGGCCGAGCATCCGCCGCGACAGGATGCGGCCCTGAGGATCGATCACGGCCGAGACGCCCGTTGGGGTGGAGCGCACCATCGGCAAGCCGGCCTCGATGGCCCGATAGCTGGCGATGTTCAGGTGCTGCCACGGACCGCTGGTCGCGCCGAACCACGCGTCGTTCGAGATGTTGAGGATCCAGGCGGGCCGCTCGGCCCCGTCGGCCAGTCGCGGGAACAGCGCCTCGTAGCAGATCAGCGGCTGGACGGTCGGCAGGCCCGGCAACTCCAGCGGGCGCGGCGGCGGGCCGGCGGAGAAGTCGTCGGGCATCCGGACCAGCGCGCGGACACCCAGGCGGTCGGCCAGGTCCCCCAGAGGCATGAACTCGCCGAACGGCACCAGGCGGTGCTTGTCGTAGACGCCGATCACGCGCAGCGCCGGCCCATCGCGGCGGAAGGCCAGGAGCGTGTTGTAGTAGAGCCAGCCGTCGCCGCCGCCCGCACGGCCGTTCGGGTCCGCATCGACCCGGTTCGCCCCCATCAGCAGCGTCTGGCCCGGCCGTACCGCGTCACGCAGCCGCGGCGCAAAGGGCGAGCCCGGGGCGAGCAGGTCGTCGATCACGGCGGGCAGGGCGCCCTCGGGCCAGATCACGATGTCCGGAGGAGTTGCGGCCGGACGGCCGGTCAGGTCCAGGTAGGCGTCGAAGACCGCCTCCAGGTTCTCGGGCTTCCACTTGTCCTTCTGGTCGATGTTGGCCTGGACGATTCGGACCACCGGCGCGTCGGCGGCGTAGGGCGTGCGCGCCGCGGCGGCGAGGCGGCCCGCGCCGCCCGCGTACAGCGCCGTGAGCGCCACCCCGGCCGCCATGAGCATCCCCGCCTGCGCCAGCCGTCGGACCGGCAGCATCAGCAGCGCCGGAGCCGAGGCGATCGCCAGGGTGATCCAGGTCAGGCCGTACGCGCCGAAGAGGGCGGCCGCCTGCGAGGGCGCGCTGCCCGCGCGCCAGCTCTCGCCCACGAGGTTCCAGGGCAGGCCCGTCAGGACGTGGCCCCGGAGCCACTCGGCCGCCGCGAACACGCCGGCGAAGACCAGCGGCTTCCAGGCGCTGCGAGGCCGCAGCGCCCGGTACGCCACACCCGCCGCGCCCCAGAACAGCGCCAGCCCGCCGGCCATCAGGACGACCGCGAACGGGGCCATCCAGCCGTGGGCCGCAACGTCCACGAGGAACGGCTCGGCGATCCAGAAGGTCGAAACCGCGAAGTAGCCCAGGCCCGCCAGCCAGCTCAGCCCGAACGCCGCCCGGAGGGGCCGCTCGCGCACCGCCTCGAGCCGCAGCAGCAGGACCGCATAGCCCGCAAGGCCGACGATCAGGCCGAACGGCGGATGGGCGATCCCGGCCGCCAGGCCCGCGAGCAGCGCGGTCAGGGGCGCATACCAGCGGGGACGGGTCATATGACGCTCTTCGCGCGGAGTTCGCCTGTCTGACCCTGCCGCCGGCGACCCGCCATTCAAGCCTCGATGGCCGTCGCGTCGACCGGCTGGGCCAGACGCACACGCACCCGTTTCACGCGCCTGGGATCTGCGGCCAGCACCTCGAAGGTGAAGCCGTCGGGGTGCTCGATGGTCTCGTTCTTCTGCGGCACGCGTCCCACGAGGGCGTTGAGCAGACCGGCGACCGTGTCGATCTCCTCGTCCAGCGCTTCGGCCGCGAGGTCCGCCCCGTCGCCGATCGCCTGCTCCAGTTCTTCCAGGGGCGCGCGGCCGTCGACGATCCAGCCTTCGTCGTCGTGGACGATGGGCGCGAAGCCCTGATCGCCGGCCTCGTCGTGCTCGTCGTCGATATCGCCGACCAGCGTCTCCAGCAGGTCTTCCAGGGTGACGAGACCGTCGGTGCCGCCGAACTCGTCGATCACCAGGGCCAGGTGTATCCGGCGCGCGCGCATGGTGGTGAGCAGCTGCGCCGCGCTCATCGAAGGCGGCACGTACAGCCCCTCGCGGACCAGATGGTGGCGGCCCATCAGGATACGGTCGTCGGGCTTGGGCTGGCGGGTCTTGCGGGCCAGGAGCTTGAAGACGTCCTTCATGTGGACGACGCCCACCGGCTCGTCGAGCGTCTCCTTGTAGACCGGCATCCGGCTGTGCTCGGCCTCCACGAACCGGGCCGTCACCTCCGCAAAGGTGCAGCTGCGCTCCACGGCCACGATGTCGGGGCGCCGGCGCATGAGATCGCCCACGCGCAGCTCCTCGAACGCTCGGGCATGGCGGACGAGTTCGCCGCCCGCTTCGGTCAGGGACTTGGGGGTTTCGTCGGCGGCCGCCTCGGCCGTCCCGCGAAAGAAGTCGAAAAGCCGTACGAGCCCGAGCCATCCCTGGCGCGGGCTCCGTCGACTAGGAGGGTCCGGGTCGTTCATGCTCTCCCTCGCCGGCCGCATAGGGATCGGAAATCCCCAGCTCCGCCAGCACAGCGCGCTCGAAGCCTTCCATGGCTTCGGCTTCATCATCGCCGATGTGATCGTATCCGAGAAGATGCAGAACGCCATGCACCGTCAAATGCTGAAGGTGATGCGCCAGCGGCTTGCCCTGTTCGGCGGCTTCGCGGGCGCAGACTCCGAACGCCAGGGCGATGTCGCCCAGGTGGAATTCCGGATTCCGCGGCGCCGGGAAACTGAGGACGTTCGTGGGCGAATCCTTCTGGCGGAATCTGGCGTTCAGCTCCCGAACCGACTCGTCGTCGGTGAGCAGGATGGTGACTCCCTCGTGCCCCGCGCCTTCGCGGTCGAGCGCGACCAGGGCCGCGCCGCGGACCAGCATCTCCACGTCCGGCAACGCCTCGACCCAGGCGGGGTCCTCGATCTCGATGTCGATCACACCGTGCGCCCCCGCCGGGCCGCATCGGCGTCGTAGGCGCGCACGATCCGCTCCACCAGCGGATGGCGGACCACGTCCTCGGCGCCGAAACGGGTGACGCCGATCCCCTTCTCCCCCTCCAGGAGGCCGACGGCGTGCGCCAGGCCGCTGTCGCCGGGGTTCGGCAGGTCGATCTGGGTCGGGTCGCCGGTCACGGCCATGCGCGAGCCCTCGCCCAGCCGGGTCAGCACCATCTTCATCTGCGCACGGCTGGCGTTCTGCGCCTCGTCCACGATGACGAAGGCATGGCTCAGGGTGCGGCCGCGGAGAAAGGCGATCGGCGCGACTTCGATCTCGCCCTTCTCGCGCCGCCGGCGAAGCTGCTCCGCCCCCAGGATATCGGTCAGCGCTTCCCAGACGGGCGCCATGTACGGGTCGACCTTCTCGTTCATGTCGCCGGGCAGGAAACCCAGCCGCTCGCCCGCCTCGACCGCCGGACGCGAAACGATCAGGCGATCCACCGCTCCCCGCAGCAGCATGCCGGCGCCGTAGGCCACCGCGAGGAAGGTCTTGCCCGTGCCCGCCGGGCCCAGGCCGAACACCAGTTCGCAATCGGCCAGCGCCTGGAGATACCGCGCCTGGTTGGGCGTCTTGGGCGCCACCTGGCCGCGGCGGCCGACCGGCAGGGGTTGCGCCCCCGGCGTCCCGCCGCCCGTGCGCGCCTGGCCGATGGCGACCCGCACGTCGGCCTCGACCACCTCGAAGCCCTGGTCGGCGCGGGCCGCGATCGCCTGCACCGCCTTCTTGGCCTGGCCGCGGGACTTGGCGTCGCCCGACAGAGAGACGCCGCCGCCGGGGGTTTCCAGCAGCACGCCGAAGGCGTCCTCGATCAGGGCGGCGTGCCGGCTGTTGGCGCCGGCCACGGCGCGGACCGCCTCGTCGGACAACGGCACGAATTCAGGGGCGCGGCTCATTCGGACGCGCGGCTCAAGCCGCCTCCAGTTCCAGGATCCCCGCGAGGGAGTTCTTCGCCCCGCGTTCGATCGTCACCGGAACGATCCGGCCCAGCAACCGATCCGGCGCCGTCACATGGACCGCCTGAAGATAGGGACTCTTGCCCACGAGCTGGCCGGCGTGGCGGCCGGTCTTCTCGAACAGCACGGGCAGGGTGCGGCCGGCCTGGGCGGCGTTGAACGCCTGCTGCTGTTCGTCCAGCAGGGCCTGGAGCCGCCGGAGCCGTTCGTCCGCGACCTCGGGCGCGACCTGTCCCATCATGGCCGCCGCGGGCGTGCCGGGCCGACGGGAATATTTGAACGAGAAGGCGCTGGCGTAGCCCACCTCGCGCACGAGCTGCAGCGTGGCTTCGAAATCGGCGTCCCGCTCGCCCGGGAAGCCGACGATGAAATCCCCCGAGATCGCGATGTCGGGCCGGGCGGCGCGGATCCGTTCGATCAGGCGCAGATAGCTCTCGGCCGTATGCGCCCGGTTCATCGCCTTCAGCACCTTGTCCGAGCCCGCCTGCACCGGCAGGTGCAGATAGGGCATCAGGGCCTCGACCTCGCCGTGGGCGGCGATCAGGGCGTCGTCCATGTCGCGCGGATGGCTGGTGGTGTAGCGGATACGGTCCAGGCCCGGGATCGTCGCCAGGCGACGGACGAGACCGGCGAGACCGCCGACGCCCTGATAGGCGTTGACGTTCTGTCCCAGCAGGGTGACCTCGCGCACGCCCTTCTCGGCCAGGGCGCGGGCCTCGGCCTCGATGGCTTCGGCCGGGCGGCTCCATTCGCCGCCGCGCGTATAGGGCACGACGCAGAAGGTGCAGAACTTGTCGCAGCCCTCCTGCACCGTCAGGAACGCCGAGACGCCGGCGGGATTGCGGACGGCGGGCAAGGCGTCGAACTTCTCGTCGGGGGCGAAATCGGCGGACAGCCGCTCGCCGCGCGCGCGGTGCGCGCGCGCGATCAGCTCGGGAAGCTGGTGATAGGCCTGCGGCCCCACCACCAGGTCCACGGCCGGCTGGCGGCGCATGATCTCCTCGCCCTCGGCCTGGGCCACGCAACCGGCCACGGCGATGGTCATGCCGCCCGGCTTCTCCTGCTTCAGGCGCTTCAACTGGCCCAGTTCCGAATAGACCTTCTCGGTGGCCTTCTCCCGGATGTGACAGGTGTTGAGCACCACCAGATCGGCGCCCGTCGGGTCGTCGGTCACGCCATAGCCCAGCGGCGCAAGGACGTCGGCCATGCGTTCGCTGTCGTAGACGTTCATCTGACAGCCGTACGTCTTGATGTAGAGGCGCTTTGCGGGCGCGGGCTCGGACATGCCGCGCGTTATGGGGACCCGGGCGCGCAGGCGCAATCCCTCCCCTCGAACGACAAAGGCGACCTACTCCTCGACCGGCACCCCGTAGAGTTCCAGCCGGTGGTCCACCAGCTTGTAGCCCAGCTTCCGGGCGATGGCCTCCTGCAGGGCCTCGATCTCGGGGTCCACGAACTCGATGACCTTGCCCGTCTTCATGTCGATGAGATGGTCGTGGTGCTCGTCGGTATGTTCTTCGTAGCGCGAGCGGCCGTCGCGGAAGTCGAGCCGATCGATGATGCCCGCCTCCTCGAACAGGCGGACGGTGCGGTAGACGGTGGCGATCGAGATGTGCGGGTCGATGGCGTGCGCGCGCCGATGCAGCTCTTCCACGTCGGGATGGTCGTCCGACGCCGACAGGACGCGCGCGATCACCCGCCGCTGGTCGGTCATGCGCATGTTCTTCTCGAGGCAGAGCTTCTCGATTCGATCCACGGGGGCCCCTTTCCGTCTCGCCTTAGGATAGGTCTAGAGGTCTGCGTTCGTAAGGTCGAGACGCATCACGAGCGCGTCGGCCCGCCCGTCGGCGCCCCGGTCGTAGTAGCCGCGCCGCAAGCCCGCGCGCACGAAGCCCAGGTCGGCGTAGAGGCCGATGGCCGACAGGTTTCCGACGTCCACTTCCAGGAAGATCTCACGCGCCCCTCCACCCCGCGCGGCTCCAAGGGCGGCGGCCATCAGGGCCCTGGCGACCCCGCGGCGGCGCGCCCACGGCGCGACGCCCACGGTCAGGATCTCGGCTTCCTCCCCGACGATGCGGACGAGCGCGACGCCGGCGGCGTCGCCCGCCTCGGCCAGGAACCCCGCCACGCCCGGCTGGGCCAGGATCTCGCGGAAGTCGGTCTCGTCCCAGGGCCGGTCGAAGGCCTGGGCGTGCGCCGAGGCCAGGGCCGGCGCATGATCCGGGAGAGCGGGGTGGAGCTTCACGGCCGGGGGTCGTCCGGCGTCCTGCCGCCGGGAAGCTTCGCGTCGGGCGCCCGCAGGTAGAGCGGCCTGAGGGGCGCGGACGATCGGCCGGCCGCCAGGCGCGCGACAAGACGGGCGTCGCAACCCTCCGGCGTCGACACCGCGGCGCCGGGCGCAGCCGAGGCCAGAAGGGGGGCGCCCGAGCCCACCAGCGTCAGCGGACGACCCTGGGCCAGCTCCGCCAGTCGCGCCGCCGCGGTTCCGACCGGCAGAACGTCGGGCGCCATCAGCGCCACGCCGCCGTCGAAGATCTGGAGATAGAGCTGGTCGCGGCGCGCATCGATGGCGGCGACGACCGTGCCCGCGGCCTCGGCGGCGAGCGCCTCCAGCGTCCCCACACCCGCGGCCGGCCGGCCCAGGGCCGAGGCCAGGCCCTTGGCGAAGGCCACGCCGACGCGCAGGCCCGTGAACGAGCCCGGTCCCACCGTCGCCCCGATCAGGTCCAGGTCGGCGAAGGGGCGGCCGGCCTCGGCCATCGCCGCCCGAACCATCGGGGCCAGCCGCTCCTGATGCCCACGCGCCATGGCTTCGCTGTGGTGTGCGAGCACGGTCCCGTCGTCCACCACGGCGACCGAGCAGGCGTTCAGGCAGGTGTCGAGGCCCAGGACCAGCATCGATCCTCGCCTATCCCGTTCGCGTCGGGCCTCAAAGGGCCTGTTCGACCGCGGTCACTTCCGGGACGTAGTGCTTCAGCATGTTCTCGACCCCCTGCTTCAGGGTCGCCGACGACGAGGGACAACCCGAGCAGGCGCCGCGCATGTGCAGCCAGACCACCCCCGTGTCGACGTCGAAGCGGTTGAACAGGATGTCGCCGCCGTCCTGCGCCACCGCGGGACGGATGCGGGTGTCCAGCAGGTCCTTGATCTCGGCGACGATCTGGGCGGTCTCGCCCTCGTAGACGCCGCCGTCGTGGTCGTCGTCCCCGGCCGCCGCGGCCGCGCCGTCGTTCAGCAGCGGTCGGCCCGACGTGTAGTGATCCATGATCGCCGCCAGGACGGGCGCCTTGATCAGCGGCCAGTCCACCGAGGGATGCTTGCCCACGGTGATGAAGTCGGGGCCGAAGAACACCCGGGTCACCCCGGTCACTTCGAACAGCTCGGCGGCCAGCGGCGAATCGCCGGCCTCCTCGGGGCTGCGGAAGTCGCGCGACCCGTCGCTCAGGACGTCGCGGCCGGGCAGGAACTTCAGCACCTCGGGGTTCGGCGTGGCTTCGGTCTGGATGAACATGCCGCAGATGTGGCGCTGGACCGCGCCGAGCGCAAGTTTTCCCGCCGGGCCGACGGCCCGCGCGCCCCTCAGTTCGCCGGCGTCAGCACCGTCCCGATGTAGCGGTCGCGGAGCAGGCGGTTGCGCGCGGTCAGGGGCTGTTCGACGCCGCGGACCATCACCATCCGCGCCGCCGTCGTGGTCTCCAGCGGGTCGCCGTTCCAGAGCACGAGGTCGGCCTCCTTGCCCGCTTCGATGGAGCCGAACCGGTCGGCCACGCCGAAGATCCTCGCCGGATTTAGCGTGATCGCCGCCAGCGCCTCGTGCGGCGTGATCCCGAAGCGGGCCGCACGCCCGGCCAGATAGCGCGGCGTGCGGATCAGGAAGACGATGCGGGCCACGCTGGGCTTGAACGCCACCAGTACGCCGGCCTGGCTGAGGATCGCGGCGTTCTCGTAGGTCGCGTTCAGGTTCTCCCACTGGAAGGCCTGGTTCTCCTCGGCGTCGATCACCACGGGGACCTTGGCCGCGGCGATCTCCCGGGCCAGCATCCAGGCCTCCGAGCCGCCGGACAGGATCACCTGCACCTTCTGCTCGCGCGCGAAGGCCAGGACGTTGCGGATATCCGAGGCGCGGTTCGCCTCGACCAGCAGCGGGACGCGACCCTCGGCCACCGGGACCAGCGCCTCGAGATCGGCGCGCGAGAGGGACAGCTCCTCAAGCCGCGCCGGATCGACCGCGGCGGGATTGCGGGCATGGGCGCGGGCGTCGGCCAGCGCCTGGGCGAGCTGGACGAACAGGGCCCCGCGCGACCCGCCCGCCGCCGATGCCCCCATCTCGCCGGCGTCCAGGTAGAGCGCCGCGCGCGGCTTCACGGTCGGATCGCCGCCTTCGCCGAGGTGGATGACCCCCACCTGGCCGCCGAAGAGCCGCGCCGGGGCGTTGGGCGGCCGCGAGGGCGGATTGGGCGCCACCACCGCACGCGTCACGCCTTCGATCCGCGCCTCGGGGACCTGGGGCGAGTTCGGATTCACGTCGCTCAGCACGTCGAAGCCAGCGCTGAGCCGCGGATTGTTCGAGCCCCGGCCGCCATAGCCGCTGCCGATGGTGTCGTTCAGGCCGATCGGCGTGACCGCAGCCACGAGGCCGGGTGTCAGGATCTGGCCACGCGCATCGATGACACGGGCGTCCGGCGGAATGGCGATCCCGGCCCCGACCGCGGCGATCCGTCCGTCGCGGACGACGACCGAGCCCTGGGCGATGTCGCCCGAGGGGCCCATCGTCAGCACCCGGGCGTTGACGATGGCCACCGTCTCGGCCGCGACAGGGCCGGCGCCCAGGAGCAGCGCGGCGGCGAACAGCAGGCGGCGGATCATCGCGGCGTCCCCGTTCCCTTCGCGTCCGAGCCCTGCCCACTCAGGCCTGGCACGTCCAGTCCCTTAGGGGCGGGCCGGGGCGGCGAGACCGGCCGCCGGGCGTTGCCGAGTTCGAAGTCCGACCGGGGCGGCGACGGCGGCGCGGCCCGGTCGTAGGCCAGGGCGCCGTCGATGAACACCAGGTCGGGGAGGCTGTAGACGCTGAGAGGATCGGCGCTCCACAGGACGACGTCGGCCGCCTTGCCCGCCTCCAGAGATCCGGTCCTGTCGTCGATCCCGATCACGCGGGCGGCGTTGATCGTCACCCACGCGATGGCGTCCTCGGGCGTCGTGCCCAGACCCGCCTCGCGCCCGGCCGTCATGGCCCGCGCCGCCTCGTGGTTCAGGTGCTGGATCAGGCGCACGTCGTCCGAGTGCATGGCCGCCACCCCGCCCGCCTTCTGGACGAAGGCCGCAGTCTCCATTACCGAATCGTAGGCCTCCATCTTGTAGCCCGACCAGTCGCCGGCCCAGGTGACGACGGCGATCTTCTCACGCGCCAGCAGCGGCGCGATCTTGAACGCCTCCAGCGCGTGGTGGAACGCGGCGATCCGGAAGCCGAACTCGTGGCTGAGATCGATCATCTGGATCATCTCGTCGGCCCGGTAGCAGTGGATGTGGACCTTGATGTCGCCGGTGAGGGCGGCGGCCACGGTCTCCAGCATCAGGTCGCGGCGGGGCGGATCGCCGCTACCCCGGCGACGCCAGTCGGCCCAACGCTGGGCGTACTCCTGGGCCGAGATGAAGGTGTTGCGATAGCCCATCATGCCGCCGGCGCGCGTGCCGGGGCGCCCGCCCCCGCCGCCGGTCGGGTTCTCGCCGCAGGCCATCTTCAGCCCATAGGGCGCGCCAGGGAACTTCATGCCCTGGGGCGCCAGCGCCGGGACGTTCTTCAGGGTGACGGTGCGGCCGTTGAACAGGTTGGACGAACCGGGAAGGATCTGGATCGTCGTCACCCCGGCCTGCAGCGCGCGCTCGAACATCGGGTCCTGGGTCCAGACCGTGTGCTCGATCCAGATCCCGCCCGGATTCGGGCCGCTCTCGTTGCTGCCGTCGCCGTTGGCGCCCGAGGGGCTGGAGCCGGCGCCGATGTGGGCGTGGGGATCGACCAGGCCGGGAGTCAGCCAGCGTCCGGCGGCGTCGATCACCCGGACATCGGCCGGCCGCGCCACGTCTCGGCCCACGGCGGCGACCTTGCCGTCCCGGATCAGCAGCGACCCGCCGTCGATCCGGGGACCGGCGGCGGTCAGGATCGTCGCGTTGACGATGAGGACCGGCGGAGCGGCCGGCGCCTCGTAGGTGGACGGAAACGGATCGGGGCGAGCGGCCGGATCCAGACCCGCGCGGATCGGCCGCGGGGCCGCCGACTCCGCCGGGGGCGGCTTCACGGCGGCCGCACAGGCCGCGAGCGGCAGGGCCAGCAGGGTCACCAGCAGGAACCCGGACGCTCTCCACATCGCGAAACACCCCAGAGGCCGGAGACCACACAAAGTCCGACAAGTGAAATCTAGTCCAGTATCCACGCAAGTTTTATTCAAGCTATGTGGTCAAAGGCACAATGTGGCATCGTTCTTCTGCATCCAGGCTTCATCGCGCATATTTTTGCGCGCCCGGCGGACACTGGGGACGTCGGGCGGCTCGCGGGAACGGCAAGGCCTTGCCGCGCGCGCGCGTGGGGCGGATGCGGACTGGACCCTGAGGAAGACACATGCGTTACGCGCCCCATCTCGACCGCCGAAGCCTCCTGGGCGCCGCGGCCGCAGGCCTGACAGGCGCTCTGACGGGCGCCCTGGCGAACACGCCGGCCCGGGCCCAGGCGCCTGTTCCGGTCTCCTCCCTCCCGCCCATCCCGCCGGCGCTCCGAAAGGGCCGCCTCTCGGTTCGCGGCCGCGACGTCGCCTACGCCTCCGAAGCCGCCGAACGGGTGATGCGCAACCCGGCCGGCGCGCCACGGGCCACCATCTTCTCGGTGAGCTATGTCGAGGAGGGCGCCGATCCCCGCGCGCGCCCTGTGAGCTTCATCTGGAACGGCGGGCCGGGCGGCGCGACCTGGCACCTGCGCGAGCATCTCTCGCCGAGGATCACCCGGAGAGCCGACACGCCGCGCGGCTACGCCTTCATCGGAAATCCCGACAGTCCGATCGACGTCAGCGACCTGGTCTTCATCGACGCCCCGGGCGCCGGTTACAGCCGGTTCCTGGCCGAGGACGCCAAGCCGGAATACTGGGGCGTCGAAGCGGACGGCCGCGCCTTCGCGGACTTCATCGCCGGCTGGCTGGCCGACAACGGCCGGCTGGAGTCCCCGGTGTTCCTGGTGGGCGAGAGCTATGGCGGCACGCGTGCGGGACAGGTCGCCAGGCGGCTGGCCGCCCGGCCCCGGCCCGTGAACCTCACCGGAATCGTCCTGATCTCACCCACCCTGGGCAGCGGCGGGCCGCCCGACCCGCCGGCGCCTGTCCTCGTCCTGCCCAGCTTCGCCGCCGTCGCACACCATCACCGCCGCGGGGCGCATACGGCGAAGCCGCTGGAGACGGTGGTCAGGGAGGCCGAGCAGTTCGCAGACGGCCCCTATGCCGCCGCCCTGGTCCGCGGCGCGGCCCTGGCGGCCGCCGAGCGGGAAGCCATCGCCGCGCAGGTGGCCGGATTCATCGGCCTGCCCCGCCGGTTCGTCCTCGACGCGGGCCTCGCGCCCTCGGTCCAGCAGTTCCGCGGGCAGCTTCTCGCCGACCAGGGCCAACGCCTGGGCGGCGGCGACGCCCGCGAGGCCCGGGTCCCGCCGCCGCCCGGCCAGGACAGCGTGCTGAGCGTCGCCGATGGTTACGACCTGGGCGAGTCCATCGTGAGGCTGTTGACCGACGAACTGGGCTACACGCCGGCCGGCCCGTACTGGCGCGACCCGGTCGAGGCCAATCGCCGCTGGAACCCGACGCTGACCGGGCCGGGATACGCACCGTCCATCTTCAAGGACCTGACCGCTTCGACGGGTCCGGCCGCGCCGACACCGAAGATCTTCCTCGTCGCCGGCTGGTTCGACCTGGTCGTCCCGTATCGTCGCCCGCTGGAGGCGCTCACGGCGGCCGGCTTCGCCCCCGGACAGTTCGAGGCCAAGGTCTATCCGGCCGGCCACGGCGTCTACGAGGACCTCGCCACCCGGGCGCGGAGCACCGACGACCTGCGCGCCTTCTACCGACGCGCGCTGGGGTGAGGCCCGCGGCGCCGGCACGAGCGGGACAATTCTGGCCGGACTCGGATCAGGCTCAGGCCTGAGCGTTGTAGCGGTCGATCGAGACCTTGATCAGTTCGGCGGCTTCGGCCGGGTCGGCCCAGCGCACGATGTCGACCGACTTGCCCTTCTCCAGGTCCTTGTAGTGCTGGAAGAAGTGGGCGATCTGCTCGGTCAGGATGGCCGGCAGCGAGCGCCAGGAATCCACGCCCGCGTAGAACGGGTGCAACTTGTCCACCGGCACCGCCAGGATCTTCTCGTCGCCGCCGGCCTCGTCGCGCATGATCAGCGCGCCCACCGGCCGCGCCCGTATGATGGCGCCCGGCACCACCGGCGTCGGCCCCACCACGATGATGTCCATCGGGTCGCCGTCGTCGGCCAGGGTGTGCGGGATGAAACCGTAATTGCCGGGATAGAACATCGCGGTGTGCAGGAAACGGTCGACGAAGATCGCGCCCGACTCCTTGTCGATCTCGTACTTCACCGGCTCGCCGCCCTGCGGAATCTCGATCAGGGCGTTGACGTCGTACGGCGGGTTCTCGCCGACGGGAATCTTGGAGAGGTCCATGGGGGAGGGTCTTTCAGGGACACACAGGAGTGAGGGCCGCTCTGTGGTCGAAAGCCCCGCGCGAGTAAAGGGCCGCGGCGGAGGTCGGAGGACCGTTCCGGCTTGAATAGCGCCGGAACGGCAGTCCCGCAGCACGGCGTCTCAGCGTCCGAGTTTCCCCAGGATATCGCCCAGGCCGCCGCTGAGCGCGCCCGCCAGACCCCCGCCCGACGCCTCGCCGTCCGGCGTGAGCTGGTCGATGATCTGCGGCAGGATCTGAGAGACCGTCGCGGCGGCGTGCGCCGGATCGATGCCCAGCTTGCCGGCGATGTTCGCCAGCGGGCCGGAGCCGAGGACGGCCTCGATCTGCTCGGCCGAGATCGGCAGGTTGTCGCCCTTGGCGATCCACGACCGCGCGATGTCGCCAAGTCCGTTGTCGTCGAACGACTTGATCAGCCCGCCGAGGCCTCCCGCGAGGCCTCCCCCGTCCTGACCGCCGCCCGCGCCGCCCAGAAGGTCGCCCAGGATGTCCGCGGGTCCGGCCGAGGCGCCCTTGCCGCCGCCCAGGACACCGCCGAGGATGTTTCCGAGAATTCCGCTCATGGATGAGTTCCTGATGTTGGGCGCCGTCCCGCTCGGGACGCTCCGACCGCCGCGCACGGGAGTCAAGCCAAGGTTGGATGAAGGCTGGGTGCGGGTGAGAGCGCAGGGAGGGGCGGAAGGCTTGTTTCACGGCCACACGCAAGCCTGGTTTTCGTGGCGGATGGTTCACCCGGGCGCCCGGGCGGTACGACTTCTTTGACGCCCGGAGGCGTGTGATGTTCGAGATCGACCATGTCGTCACCTGGACGCCCGAGCGCGACACCGCCGTCGCCGCGCTGGCCGCGCTGACAGGCCTGCCGGCGCGGGACGGTTATGCTCCCGATGGCCGGCTGCAGGCCCGCGGCCTGCGTTTCGCCAATGGGCCGTTCCTCGACATCCACGCCGCGCCGGCGGAGGGGCGGGTTCTGATGGGTCTCGAGGGCCCTCTGATCGAAGCCCAGGCGTTGGCCGACCGCCAGGGGTGGCGCACGAAGGCGGGCGCCGGACCCGACGAGCCCTGGGACATGCTTTCGTTCCGTAAAGGTCAGGGACTTCTCACCCAGCTCTTCGTCATCGACTACCGCCCGGAACAGGTCGCCAGTCGGTCCGCTTTCAACCGGGGGCTCTATCACCTCCCGCCCACGGGCGGGCCGCGGCTGGCTCGGGTGTGGATCGCCACGACGGATACGGCGCAGGCCGGGGTCCATCTGGCCGCGCTGGGGTTTGCGGCCGCCGGCGCGATCCGCTCCGACGTCGCGCCGTTCGAGGGCCAACTCCATCGGGGACCGCGGGCGGATGTGGTGCTTTGTTCCGGCGAGGACTCCGTCATCCGGATCGACGCGCCGACCGCTGAGCCGCTCCAGACCGTGGCGCTGGGGGCCAGGCTGACGGCCGTCGTGGGTCGCGACCAGCTCGACCGCGCGTCTGCGAGTTGAATCGGACCAGGGCCGTGACAACCGGCCCCGCACCCGCTATATAGCTCCCAACATCGCTGATCGCGCTGGATGGCGCTTTCAAGCGGCGGGCTCCGGCCCGGCCGCTTTTTTCTTTGCCGGAGGCCAGGGTTCCCTTGCGTGGGAAGACTGCTGAAGACCTGAGGCTCGTGGAGCTGCTCGACCCTGTCGCCGAGGCGGCGGGCTATGAGATCGTGCGCCTGCGCCTGATGGGCGGCGCCGAGCGGCGGCGGCTTCAGATCATGGCCGAGCGGCCGCCGCCGCCAGGCCAGGCCGAGGGCGAGATGACGGTCGAGGACTGCTCGCACCTGTCGCGCAAGATTTCCGAGGTGCTGGACGCCGCCGACCCCATCGCCGGCGAATATGTGCTCGAGGTCAGCTCACCCGGCATCGACCGCCCGCTGACCCGACCCCGGGATTTCGAGGCCTTCGAAGGCTTCGAGGTGCGGCTCGAGCTGGACCGGCTGGCCGAAGGCCGCAAGCGATTCCGCGGCGTACTGGCCGGCCTCGAAGGCGATCAGGTGGCCATCGACCTGGAAGGCGAGGCCGAGACCGCGATGGTCCCCTTCGCCTGGATCGTCGAGGCCAAGCTGGTGCTGAACGACGACCTCATGAAGCGGGGCGCCGAGAGCCGCGCCGCCCGCATCGCCGCAGAACAACACGAACAGACGCCCGACTAGAGGAACGACCCCATGAGCGTGACCGGGATTTCCGCGAACCGTCTCGAACTGCTCCAGATCGCCGAGGCCGTGGCCCGCGAGAAGGCGATCGACAAGGAGATCGTCATCGAGGCGATCGAGGAGGCGATCCAGAAGGGCGCCCGCGCCCGCTACGGCGCCGAGCACGACATCCGCGTCCATATCGACCCCAAGACCGGCGAGACCACGATCAAGCGCGTGGTCACGGTGGTGGCCGACGACGCCGTGTTCGGCGGCGGCATCGACGAAGAGACCGGCGAGGAACTGCCGTTCGAGGAGCCGCCGGGCATCCTGCGTCTGGCCGAAGCCAAGCGCCGCGACAAGACCGCCGAGATCGGCTCCGTCTACGAGGAGCTGCTGCCCCCGTTCGAGTTCGGCCGGGTGCAGACCCAGATGGCCCGCCAGGTGGTGATGGGCAAGGTCCGCGACGCCGAGCGCGAGCGCCAGTACGAGGAGTACAAGGACCGCGTCGGCGAGATCGTGAACGGCACGGTCAAGCGGGTCGAATACGGCAACGTCGTCGTCGACCTGGGCCGCGGCGAGGGCATCATGCGCCGCGACCAGTCGATCCCGCGCGAGAACTTCAACATCGGCGACCGGATCCGCTGCTACATCTACGACGTCCGGCGCGAGACCAAGGGGCCGCAGATCCTGCTCAGCCGGGCGCACGGCGGCTTCATGGCCAAGCTGTTCGCCCAGGAAGTGCCGGAAGTGTACGACGGCGTCATCGAGATCCGCGCCGTGGCCCGCGACCCGGGCAGCCGCGCCAAGATGGCGGTCATCTCCAACGACAGCTCGATCGATCCGGTCGGCGCCTGCGTCGGCATGCGCGGCAGCCGCGTGCAGGCGGTGGTGGCCGAGTTGCAGGGCGAGAAGATCGACATCATCCAGTGGAGCCAGGACGAGGCGACGTTCATCGTGAACGCCCTGGCCCCCGCCGAAGTCTCCAAGGTGGTGATGGACGAGGAGGACGAGCGCGTCGAAGTCGTCGTCCCGGACGAACAGCTTTCGCTCGCCATCGGACGCCGGGGCCAGAACGTCCGTCTCGCCTCGCAGCTCACCGGCTGGCAGATCGACATTATGACCGAAAGCCAGGAGAGCGAGCGCCGCCAGCGCGAGTTCGCCGAGCGCACGGCGCTGTTCCAGGAGGCCCTGGACGTGGACGAGGTCATCGCCCAGCTCCTGGTCACCGAGGGCTTCGCCAGCGTCGAGGACGTGGCGTATGTGGACGTGTCCGAGATCGCCTCGATCGAGGGCTTCGACGAGGACACCGGCGAAGAGATCCAGACCCGGGCCCGCGAGTACCTGGACAAGGAAGCCGCCGAGTACGACGCCAAGCGGCGCGAACTGGGCGTCGAGGACGGCCTGCTGGAGATCGAGGGGATCACCCTGCCGATGGCGGTCGCCCTGGGCGAAGGCGACGTGAAGAGCGTCGAAGACCTGGCCGGCCTCGTGCCCGACGACCTGCGCGGCTGGTTCGAGACGAAGAACGGCGAGCGCGTGCGCGAAGCGGGCATCCTGGAGGCCTTCAACCTCGATCCGCAGGACGCCGAACTGCTCATCATGCGCGCCCGTATCGTGATGGGCTGGGTCGAAGCCCCCCCCGAAGAGCCCGAAGTGTCGGACGAGGGCTACGCCGAGGCGGAAGCCGTCGGCGAAGCCCAAGACGCTTAGGGCCGGAGAGGTGGCCCGCCATGGAGATCCGAGCCGCACAGGCTGACCGACATCCCCACGGCGGGCTCGCCTGCGCGCAATCCACGACGCCTGAGGCGCGGCGGGTGTCATCGTGAACGCACCCGCCAGGACCCATGCCCAGGCCTCGCGCGAGCGGAAGGACATCGTCTCGGGCGAGGTGATGGACGAGGCGCGGCTGATCCGGTTCGTGGTCGGCCCCGACGGCGCCGCGACGCCCGACCTCGCGCGCAAGCTGCCGGGGCGGGGGATGTGGGTGGCCGCCGACCGCACGTCTGTCGCCACGGCGGCGAAGAAGGGCCTCTTCGCACGCTCGGCCAAGGCGCCCGTCAAGGCCGCCGCCGACCTGCCGGATCAGGTCGAGGCCCTGCTGCGGACGCGCATTCTGGCCGGCCTGGGTCTTGCGCGCCGCGCCGGCGACCTTACCTCCGGGTTCGAGAAAGTGGCCGCCGCCATCGGGGCGGGCAAGACGGCCTGGCTGATCGAGGCGACGGACGGCGCCGCCGACGGTCGCCGAAAGCTTCTGGCGCTGGCGCGCCACCAGTCTCCGCGCCCGGGTCTTCTGGCCATATACGGCTCGACCGAATTGGGTTTGGCCTTGGGGCTGGAGAATGTGATACACACCGCCTTCCTTGCGGGGCGAGCCGCCGAGCGTTGGGCCGAAGATGTCCGGCGTCTGGCGGGTTTCAGTCCGCTCCTTCCTGAGGATTGGCGCGAGGAGCCTGTCGAGGCCAAGCGGGAGCCCTAGGGCTTTCCGCCTCTCGACGTTGATGGATGTGCGTTGTCCGGGATCCGCCCGGGGCCGAGTAAAGCGAGCGAATGAGCGAGAACGACAACAACGGCCGTAAGCCCCTGACCCTCAAGCCCCGCACCGGCGGGTCCGTCAGCTCGGGCACGGTGAAGCAGAGCTTCAGCCACGGCCGGACGAAGACGGTGGTGGTCGAGACGAAGCGCGCGCGTCCCCACGCGCAGGCCGGCGGCAACCTGGCCGCCCCGTCGAACGCCGAACGTCGCGCCTACGAACCGCAGCGCCCGGCGGCGCCGCAGCAAGGCGCGGGGCGTCCGACTCCGAACGACGGCCTGTCCGCCGAGGAACGCGCCGCGCGCCAGCGGGTGATCGAAGCCGCGCGCGCACGTCAGGCCCAGGAAGAGGCCGACCGCCGCGCAGGCGAAGAACGCCAGCGCGCCGAGGACGCCGCGCGCGCCGCCCAGGCGCAAGCCCAGGCCGCGGCCGCAAAAGCCGCCGCCCAGGCCGCCGCCGCGCCGCAGACTACCGCGCCGACCCCGGTCGCCGCGGCGCCTGTGCAAGCCGCGCCGGCCGCCCCGGCTCCAGCCCCCGTCGCCCCGGCGCCCCAGGCTCCGGCGGCCCAAGCTCCGGCGCCAGCCCCTCAGGCTCAGCCCACGGCGCACCAGACCGCAGCGCCTCAGGCCGCGCCGCCGCGCGCCGCCGCGACGCATTCGCCGGCGCCGGGCCAGACCCGCACCTACCAGCCGTCGCCCGACCGGCGCGACGATCGCCCGACCACCACCACCTACCGTCCCGACCGGCCCCCCGCCGGCAGCCGCTTCGACGGCGCGACGTTCAATCAGCGCGCGCCGCGACGCGACGACGATCGTCCCCGTCCGCCGCGCCGTGACGACGACCGCGGCCCGCGCCGCGACGACCGGCCCCAGGGCGGCGCCCCGGGCGGGCCTCGCCCCGAAGGCGGAACCGTCCGCTATTCCGCGCTTGCGCCCCGGCCCGCGCCGGGCGGACCCCGCGGCCCTGGCGGACCCGGCGGTCCCCGTGGCCCGCGCATCGGACCGGCCGCCGCGCCGCCCGCGACTCCCGAAGTCCAGCGCGCCGCCCGCCAGGCGCCTCGCCCGGGCGGGTCGATCATGGACCGCCGCGACGAGGACGATCGTCGCCGCGCCAACGACGCCGGCAAGGGCGCCATCAGCCGCGCCAAGGGCGCGCCGAACCGCCGCGAAGGCCGCCTGACCATCCAGGCCGTGGCCGGGGACGCCGAAGGCGCCGAGCGGATGCGTTCGCTCGCGTCGGTGCGCCGCGCCCGGGAGCGCGAACGTGAAAAGCGCAAGGGCGGCGCCGTCGAGCAGGCCCGCGTGGCCCGCGAAGTCATCATCCCCGACGTGATCACGGTGGGCGAACTCGCCAACCGCATGGCCACGCGCGGCGTCGAGATCATCAAGTTCCTGATGCGTCAGGGCGTGATGCTGAAGATCAACGACGTCATCGACAACGACACCGCCGAACTGGTGGCGACCGAATTCGGTCACACGGTGAGGCGCGTCTCGGAATCCGACGTCGAAGAGGGCTTCATCGGCGCCGAGGACCTGGACGACCATCTGGAGCCGCGGCCCCCGGTGGTGACCGTCATGGGTCACGTCGACCACGGCAAGACCTCGCTGCTCGACGCCCTCCGCTCCACCGACGTGGTGTCGGGCGAACACGGCGGGATCACCCAGCACATCGGCGCCTATCAGGTGCGGCTTGAGAACGGCCAGCGCGTGACCTTCCTGGACACGCCCGGCCACGCGGCCTTCTCGGCCATGCGGGCCCGCGGCGCCAACGCAACCGACATCGTCATCCTGGTGGTGGCGGCCGACGACGGCGTGATGCCCCAGACGGTCGAGGCGATCCAGCACGCCAAGGCGGCCGGCGCGCCGATCATCGTGGCGATCAACAAGATCGACAAGCCCGACGCCGACCCCACGCGGGTGATCAACGAACTGCTCCAGCACGAGATCGTGGTCGAGAGCCTGGGCGGCGACACCCAGGCGGTCGAGGTGTCGGCGACGCAGAAGATGGGTCTCGACGACCTCATCGAAAACATCCTCCTGCAAGCCGAAGTCCTCGACCTGAAGGCCAATCCCGACCGCATCGCGGACGGCATGGTCATCGAAGCCAAGCTGGACAAGGGCCGCGGCGCGGTTTCGACCGTGCTGGTGAAGCGCGGCACCCTGAAGCGCGGTGACATCGTCGTCGCCGGCGCCAACTTCGGCCGCGTCCGCGCGCTCCTGAACGAACGCGGCGAACAGCTCGACTCGGCCGGCCCGTCGGTGCCGGTGGAGATCCTGGGCCTCGACGGCACGCCCGATCCGGGCGAGCCCTTCGCCGTGGTCGAGAACGAGGCCCGCGCCCGCGAACTGACCGAGTACCGCACGCGCGTGAAGCGCGAGAAGGCCGGCGCCCCCGTGGCTTCGGCGTCGCTCGCCGACATGATGGCCAAGCTGGCCGACAAGAAAGTCTCGGAGCTGCCGGTCATCATCAAGGCCGACGTGCAGGGCTCGGCCGAGGCCATTGTGGGCTCGCTGGACAAGCTGGCCACCGACGAGGTCCGCGCGCGGATCATCCTGTCGGGCGCAGGCGGGATCAACGAATCCGACGTGCTGCTGGCCAAGGGCGCCGGCGCCCCGATCCTCGGCTTCAACGTCCGCGCCTCGAAACAGGCCCGCGACCTGGCCGAGCGCGAAGGCGTGGAGATCCGGTACTACGCGATCATCTACGACCTGATCGACGACATCAAAGGCGTGCTCTCGGGCATGCTGGCGCCGATCCAGCGCGAAACCTTCCTGGGCAACGCCGAGGTCCTCCAGGCCTTCGACATCACCAAGGTGGGCCGCGTCGCCGGCTGCCGCGTCACGGAAGGCGTGGTCCGCAAGGGCGCGCGTGTCCGGATCGTCCGCGACAACGTCGTCATCCTGGAGCTGGGCGTGCTCAAGACGCTCAAGCGCTTCAAGGACGAGGTCAACGAAGTGCCCGCCGGCCAGGAATGCGGCATGGCGTTCGAAGGCTTCCAGGACATCAAGGCCGGCGACACGATCGAGTGCTTCAACCTCGAAGAGGTCAAGCGCAGCCTGTAGCGCCCAACTGGCCGCCAGCGCGGTTTCGGCGAAGCCGAAATCGGGCTGGCGAACCATTGTGGCGCGCCGGGGCGTTCGTCTTCAGCCCGGTTCTTGCTCAGCCCGGTTCTTGCTCAGGCGGGCGCGCGCTCGCGGTCGAACGCGGCCACCTCCTCTAGCAGGGCGGCGGCGGCCGTCCTGACCAGCTCGCCGCCCTTTTCGGGCGTCGCCAGGGCGGGGTCCGATCCCATCCGGCCGTCGGCGTAGCGGGCGCGGAAGTCCCGCGCCTCGCGGATCGGGCCTGTGGGCGCGATCTGAGGAGCGTAGTTGGCCGACTTGATCGCGTCGGGATACGCCCATTGGGTCACCGCAATCTCGGAAGGTGTGGCGTGGCTGCCGTGACCCACCGGGAACTGCTGGTTGGCGAGCGCGGTCACGCCCTTCAGATCCCACCAGTTCTTGAGCTTGCAGGCGAAACCGCGCGGACGGCCTGCATAGCTGGCCTCGGCGTAAAGCTCGGAGAACGCCGCCTCGATGGTCGCCACGTTGCCGCCGTGGCCGTTCAGGAAGAACAGCTTCTCGAAGCCGGCGTGGCCCAGGCTGCGGCACCAGTCGCCGATCGCCAGCATGAAGGTGGACGGCCGGAGCGCGATGGTGCCCGGGAAGTCCAGGTGGTGCTGGGCCATGCCGATGTTGAAGGTGGGAGCCACCAGGATGTCGCCGGATTTCTGCGCCTCGTGGGCGATGATCTCGGGGCAGAGCCAGTCGGTGCCCAGAAGACCCGTCGGCCCATGCTGCTCGTTCGACCCGATGGGGACGACGACCGTCTTGGAGCGGGCCAGATAGCCTTCGATCTCGGCCCAGGTGGACAGGTGAAGCAGCATGCGGGCGTGTCCTTGATGCTGAAGGGGCGCCATTTCGGCCCTCCCCTGCATAAAGCCGTCGGCGATCTACGATAAGTTCGAAACTGACGGACAGACGGGCCGATGCGGAAGCCCTGAGAATTCCGCCTTGATCAGTCGCCGTCGACCTGGACGGTGAGATCCATCGCCCTCATGCCCACGAGCCGCCAGTGATCCCGTCCCTTGGCGAAGGTCAGCAGACAGTCCCCGTCGGCCGTGGAGTCCTTGAGGCACGCGCGACTCTCGTCGACCCGGCGCATCAGAGGCGCCACCTGCTGCGGCGTGGGGGCCGAGGTCACGGCCGCGCCGAGGCGATCGACCACCCGCACCTTCTCGGGGCTGATCATGCGGTCGAGCGCGAATTCGGACGGCCCGCCATCCACGTCCAGCACGGTCGCCTTGGCCACCGCAGCCATCTGCCGGCGGACGTCCTCCCGCACCGCCGCCCGGTCGATCTGGGCCTCGAAGGCCGCGCGGTCACCGTTCAGCGCGGCGGCCAGCAGCCGGCTGGCGCTCTCGATGGCGCCGCGCGGCGCAGCCGCCCCACAGCCGTTGAGGCCGACGGCGGCGACGAGCAGGACAGTGGCGAATCGCAGCATGACGGGAAGGTCTTCTCCCCCGTGAGTCGCATCAAGGGCGCATGTCGCCACGTGTTGCACACGCCACGCTATCGCCCTACTGCGTCAGGGAAATTCATCGGGAGGCGACCAGTGTCGGACGGCGAAGTTTTTCCGGTTCCCGCGGAATGGGCGAAGACAGCCCACATGAACGCCGAGGCCTATGCGGCGGCCGTAGCGCGCGTCGAGGCCGATCCCGAGGGCTGGTGGACCGAGGTGGGCCGGCGGCTGGACTGGATCGAGCCCTTCACCCAGGTGAAGGACGTCAGCTTCGACAAGACGGATTTCCACATCGACTGGTACGCGGACGGCGTGCTGAACGTGGCCGCCAACTGCCTAGACCGGCACCTGGCCGAACGGGGCGACCAGACCGCGATCATCTGGGAGAGCGACGACGGGAAGAGCTACGATGCGCTCACCTACCGCCAGCTCCACGCCGAGGTCTGCCGCTGGGCCAACGTGCTGAAGGCCAAGGGCGTGAAGAAAGGCGACCGGGTCACCATCTACCTGCCGATGATCCCGGCGGCGGCGGCCTCGATGCTGGCCTGCGCCCGGATCGGGGCGATCCACTCGGTGGTCTTCGGCGGCTTCTCGCCCGACAGTCTGGCCGGCCGCATCCTGGACTGCGACTCCAAGATGGTGATCACCGCCGACGAGGGCCTGCGCGGCGGCAAGGTCGTGCCGCTGAAGCTCAATGTGGACGAGGCGCTGAAGAGCTGCCCCGGCGTCGAGAGCGTGATCGTGGTGCGCCGCACCCGCGCCGATGTGCCCATGGCCGCCGGCCGCGACGAATTCTTCTCGGATCTCAAGACCACCGTCTCGGACGACTGCCCCGCCGAGCCGATGGGCGCAGAGGACCCGCTGTTCATCCTCTACACCTCGGGCTCGACCGGTAAGCCCAAGGGCGTGCTGCACACCACCGGCGGCTACCTGGCCTGGGCGTCGTGGACCCACGAGGTGATCTTCGACTACCGACCCGGCGAGGTGTTCTGGTGCACCGCCGACGTGGGTTGGGTCACCGGCCACAGCTATGTGGTCTACGGCCCGCTGGCCAATGGCGCGACGTCGCTCATGTTCGAGGGCGTGCCCAACTACCCGAACCACTCGCGGTTCTGGGAGGTCTGCGACAAGCACAACGTCAGCATCTTCTACACCGCGCCCACGGCGCTCCGGGCCCTGATGCGCGAGGGCGACGAGCCGGTGAAGCGCACCAGCCGCAAGTCCATCCGCCTGTTGGGCACGGTGGGCGAGCCGATCAATCCCGAGGCCTGGCTCTGGTACCATCGCGTGGTGGGCGAGGGCCGCTGCCCCATCATCGACACCTGGTGGCAGACCGAGACCGGCGCCTGCCTGATGACGCCGCTGCCCGGCGCGCACGCGCTGAAGCCCGGCTCCTGCGCCCTCCCTCTGCCCGGCGTGAAGCCTCAGCTCGTGGACGCCGAGGGCCAGGTGCTGGAGGGCGCCGTCAGCGGCAACCTGTGCCTCACCGACTCCTGGCCCGGCCAGATGCGCACGGTCTACGGCGACCACCAGCGCTTCATCGACACCTACTTCTCGACCTATCCCGGCAAGTACTTCACCGGCGACGGCGCCCGCCGCGACGAAGACGGCTACTACTGGATCACCGGCCGCGTGGACGACGTGATCAACGTGTCGGGCCACCGCCTGGGCACCGCCGAGATCGAGAGCGCCCTCGTGGGCCATACCGCCGTCGCGGAGGCCGCAGTGGTGGGCTATCCGCACGACATCAAGGGCCAGGGCATCTACTGCTACGTCACCCTCAAGGTGGGGATCGACCCCACCGAGGCGCTGCTGGCCGACCTGCGCGGCCACGTCCGCCACGAGATCGGCCCCTTCGCCGCCCCCGACGTCATCCAGTTCGCGCCCGGCCTGCCCAAGACCCGCTCGGGCAAGATCATGCGCCGCATCCTGCGCAAGATCGCCGAGGACGACCTGGGCAACCTCGGCGACACTTCCACCCTCGCCGAACCCGCCGTCGTGGACGACCTCGTCAAGAACCGCGCCGGGCGCGGCGACGACGAGGTCCACATCAACGGCAAGCGCCTGTCGTGCCTGGCGCTCCAGGAGACTCTGGGCGGCCACGACGCCGTGGCCGAGGCCGCGATCGTGGCCGTCGACGCGCCCGGCGGCCGGGGCGAGACGTTGTGGGCCTTTGTCGATCCCGATCCGCAGATCATGGCGTCGGACGTCCTCGGCGCCGATCTGAAGGGCTGGATGCGGCGCGAGGCGGGCGAGGAAGCGGTTCCGGCCCACATCATCTTCGGCCCCTTGCCCCGGACCCGCTCCGGCGAGGTTCTGCGGCCGGTCCTGCGGCGCATCGCCGAGACCGGCGACCCCGGCGACGTCTCGGGCCTGGCCGACACTGCGGTCGCGGCGCGCCTGGCCGAGCTGCGGGCCGAAGCCCTGGCCTGAGGCGATGGCCTCCGAGCTGCCGCCCGGCCTGCGCGTCGCGCTCGAGCGCGAGCTGACCGGCGTGTCCCGACGGGACTTGGCCGGGCGCGCGGCGGCCACCAGCCGGGCCTATCGGTCCGGTCGGGGTTCGGCCGGGGTCATTCGGGGCCGGGACGACGCCCTGGCCTATGCGCTGACCCGGCTGCCCGCCACCTTCGCCGCCTGCGCCGCGGCCTTCGGGGAGGCGCAGGCCCGCGCGCCGGGGTTCGCCCCCGCCTCGCTTCTGGACGCCGGCTGCGGACCGGGCGGTGGAACCTGGGCGGCGCGCGAGGTCTGGCCGTCGATCGCCCGCGTCGACTGGCTGGACGCCAGCACACCCTTCCTCGACCTGGCGCAACGCCTGTCGGCGGGAACCTTCGAGGCCCGGATCACCCGCGGCGACCTGGGCGCGACCGCCCCATCCGCGACCGCCCTGTCCGCGGCCGACCTGGTGCTGGCGAGCTACGCGTTGGCCGAGGTCGCACCCGCACAGCAGCTCCAGGTGATCGACCGGCTGTGGGACGCCACCCTCGGGCTGCTGGTCCTGGCCGAGCCGGGTACGCCCGCCGGCTACGCCCGCATCCTCGCCGCCCGCGACGCCCTGCTGGCGCGCGGCGCGAACCTGCTGGCCCCCTGCGCCCACGCCGCGCCCTGTCCCCTGGCGGCCCCGGACTGGTGCCACTTCGCCGTCCGCCTGCCCCGATCGCGCGACCACAAGGCGGCCAAGGGCGTCGACGCGCCGTTCGAGGACGAACCCTACGCCTACCTCGTGGCCGCCCGGCCGGGAGTCGCCGGAGGACCCGCCCCGGCCCGCGTCCTGGCCCAACCCCGCGCCGGCAAGCCGGGCATCGACCTCAAGCTCTGTACGCCAGACGGCCTGGAGCGGCGCTTCGTGCCGCGGCGCGACAAGGCCGCCCATGCCGTCGCCCGCCGTCTGGACTGGGGCGACGCGCTGTAGGTCCACGCCCTGCGGCAGAGGCCACGATTTCGCCGTGGCCATCGTGCATCGGAACCAAAGTGAACCCACCCCGCTAAGGACGACATGCCCCATCGCGCCGCGGCGACGCGGAGTTTTCGTCGCCGCGACCTCGTGGCCCTGGCGCCCGTCGCGGTCTTGACCGCGGCATTGGCCCGCCCGGGCGTGGCGGACGACGACGTCCGCGAGCGGGCGCGACGGCTGGCGGCCGCGCCCTACAGGCCCCCGGCCTCGCCGCTGCCCCCAACGCTCGCCGCCCTGGGCTACGACGCCTATCGCGACCTGCGATACCGGCCCGATCAGGCGATCTGGGGCCGCGAGCGGCTGCCGTTCCAGCTCCAGATGTTCCACCGCGGCGGCCTGTTCCGGGACCCCGTGGAGCTGTTCGAGGTCGACGGCCGCGCCGTCCAGCCGATCCCGTACAGGGCGGAGCAGTTCAGTTACGGGCTGCAGAAGCCCGGCCCCCTGCCCTCGGATCTCGGTTTCGCCGGGTTCCGTATCCATGCCCCGCTCGACGTGCGCGGACGCTATGACGAGGTCGCCGCCTTCCTGGGCGCCAGCTACTTCCGCGCCGTGGCCCGAGGCGTAGGCTACGGCCTTTCGGCCCGCGGCCTGGCCCTGGGCGCCGGCGAGCCGGGGGAAGAGTTCCCCGCCTTCCGGGCCTTCTGGATCGAGCGGCCGGCGCGTGGCGCGCGCGCGATCGTCGTCCACGCCCTGCTCGACAGCCCGTCCGTGGCCGGCGCCTACCGGTTCGAGATCGCATCGGGCGCGGCCACGGTCATGGAGATCGAGGTCAGCCTGTTCCCCCGCCGCCCCTTGGCGTCCGCGGGCCTCGCCCCCCTGACCAGCATGTACCTGTTCGGGCCCGAACAGCCGCGGCGCTACGACGACTTCCGGCCGCAGGTCCACGACAGCGACGGCCTGCTCACCGACGACAAGCGGAGCCCGCCGGTCTGGCGGCCCCTGGTTCACACGCCGGCCACCCGCATCCGCGACCTCGATCCCGGTCCCCCGCGCGCCTTCGGCCTGCTCCAGCGCCAGCGCGACTTCGCGGCCTATCAGGACCTGGAGGCCCTCTATCACCAGCGCCCGGGCGCCTGGGTCGAACCGCTGGAGGGCTTCCCGCCCGGCGCCGTGCGCCTGGTGGAGCTGGGGGCCCGCAGCGAGGCCGAGGACAACGTCGTCGCCATGTGGCGCCCGGCCCAGCCGCTGGCCGCGGGCCGCGAGCACCGGTTCCGCTATCGCCTGACCTGGGCCGCCCACCCCGAAGCGCCCAGCCGGCTGGCCCGCGCCCTCGCCTGGCGCTCGGGCCACGGACACACGCCGCGCGAACGCCGCTTCATCGTCGAATTCGGGCCGGCGGGCGGCGACGACCTTTCCGCTCAAGTCTCGGCCTCGGCCGGGACCGCCCGCCTCGAGACGGTGCAGCCGAATGCCCAGACCGGTGGCGCCCGCGTCAGTTTCGCCTTCGATCCGGGAACAGCCGTCGCCAGCGACCTGCGCGTCGGTCTAGTCCGGGGTGGGGCCCCAGTATCCGAAGCGTGGTTGTATCGATGGATAGCGTAACCCGGCGAGAGCCCCGATCCGCGCGGATCCGCGCACCCCGGTTTCCCGAGCCGCGGGCCGTCGATCCACCCAGGCCCGAACCCTTCTTCCGCTCCATGCCCGAGCCGGCGCCCCTCCCGATGCCGGTGCAGGACCTGACGGACGGCGGCGGCCGGCTGGCGCCGCTGATGGAGACGCGCGGCCGGCGCATCGTGCTGCTGGGCGCGGTCGGCGCGCTGACCCTGGGCGCGGCCGCCGTCATGGCCGATCTGCTTTCGGCCGGCGGGATCTCGCCCCTGGACGTGGCGGCGTTCCTCCTCTTCGTCGTACTCTTCGCCTGGACGGCGTTCGGCTTCGTCAGCGCCGCCGCCGGCTTCATGGTCTCCTGGGCTGGGCCACGACCCGGCGGGAACGGCCCCCGGCCGGTGATCTTCACGCGCACGGCGCTGCTGATGCCCACCTACAACGAGGACCCTGGCCGGGTTCTGGCCGCGGTGCAGGCGATCCGCGAGGATCTCGCGCGATTGGGCGTCGCCGAGCTGTACGACATCTTCCTGCTCAGCGACACGCGCGACGACGGCATCGCCCGGGCCGAGGCCGTCGGCCTCTTGCGACTGAGGACGCGCCTCAGCGTCCAGCCGGGCGGCGATGGCGGCCTCTATTACCGTCGGCGGCCGAAGAACACCGACCGCAAGGCCGGCAACGTCGCCGACTGGGTGACGCAGCACGGCGGCGCTTACGAATCGATGATCGTCCTCGACGCGGACAGTCTGATGAGCGCGGAGACCATCGTACGCCTGACCGCGGCGATGGAAGCCGACCCGAAGCTGGGCCTGCTCCAGACCGCGCCCACCCTGGTCGGCGCCGAGACCCTGTTCGCCCGCCTTCAGCAGTTCGCGGCCAGCGCATACGGCGTCATGCTGGCCGCCGGCCAGGACTGGTGGTCGGGCGCCGAGGGCAACTACTGGGGCCACAACGCCATCGTCCGGGTGCGCGCCTTCGCGGCGTGCGCGGGGCTGCCGCACCTGCGGGGCCGACGTCCGTTCGGCGGCCACATCCTCAGCCACGATTTCGTGGAAGCGGCTCTGCTGCGGCGCGGCGGCTGGTCGGTGCGGCTGACCACCGACCTCGACGGCAGCTACGAGGAGGCCCCGCCCACCATCGTCGACATGGCCCGCCGAGACCGGCGCTGGTGTCAGGGCAACCTCCAGCACCTCGGCGTCCTCGGCGCCGCCGGCCTGCACTGGGTGAACCGGCTGCACATGGCCCGCGGCGTCCTCTCCTATGTGACCTCGCCGCTCTGGCTGCTGCTGCTGGCGTTCGGCGCCACCGCCTGGCTGGGCCAGGCGGGCGAGCCTCTGCGGCTCCACGGCCAGGCCGCCGTCTGGCTGTTCGCGGTCACCATCGCGCTGCTGATCACGCCCAAGCTGTTCGCCGGGATCCTGGCCATGCGCCAGCGGCGCGTGCGCGGCGCCGGGGGCGTCGCCAGACTGTGGACCGGGATCGTCCTGGAAACCGTGCTCAGCGCCCTGGTCGCCCCGGTCCTGATGCTGATGCAGAGCGTCGCGGTGGCCGAGGTGCTCCTGGGCCGCGACTCGGGCTGGAACGTCCAGCAGCGCGACGCCGGGCGGCTTTCCCGCCGCGAGGCGTGGCGCTCGCACCGGGGACACGTGCTGATCGGGCTGGCGGGCGCCGGCATCGCCTGGCTGCTCGACCCGGCGATCTTCTGGTGGACCAGCCCCGTGTCTCTGGGCCTGTTCCTGTCGGCCCCGCTATCGCTGCTGCTGGCCCGCGGCGACCTGGGCCGCGGCTTCCGCGCGCTGGGCCTCCTGGTCACTCCGGAAGAGCATCACGTCCCCGGCGTGGTGAGCCGGGCTACGACGCTTCGATCGCAGTACGACGGCGAGGCGGCCGCCCGCCTGGAGATCGAACGCCTGCTACGGCGGCCCGTCCCCGTCTATCGGGCCGAGGCCCGCGGGCGCGCCGAGGCTTACGCCGGCTGGGCCGAGGCGGCGTAGACTCCGACGGTCAGACGCGTCAGCGCCGAAAGACTCGACGGTGGTTGTCGTTGCGCCCGCTGCGTGCGCCAGACCGGACTCTGCACACGCCTCCGTCTCGCCCTTATGAGGTCGCCAAGCCTACTCTCAGGGTCTGAAATCTTCAGCGCATGCTTGACGATGCAGGCCATGAATGTGGGCCTCCCGTCCACATTCATAGAAATTGCCCTCACCCTCGGGTCAGCCGGCGGCAGATTTCGTCGAGTTGTTCCAGGGTCGCGTAGCGGATGCGGACCTCGCCCACCCCGCCGCGATCGGCGACATCGACGCTCATGCCCAGGGATTCCTCCAGGTCGGTCTCCAGCGCGACCGTGTCGGCGTCCTTCGCCTTGCGCGGCCCGCTGGCCTTCTTCGGGGCGGGGGCGCTTCCGCCGCGGGCGATGCGCTCGGCTTCGCGCACCGAGATCTGCCGATCCACCATCAGGTCGGCCAGCGTCTCCTGATCGTCGACCGACAGCAGCGCCCGCGCATGGCCCGCCGTCAGCCGGCCGTGGACGAGGTGTTCCTGCACCCGTTCGGGCAGTTGCAGCAGGCGCAGGGTGTTGGCCACGTGGCTGCGACTCTTGCCAACGGCCGAGGCCATCTGGTCCTGGGTATGGCCGAAGCGGTCCTTCAGCGCCTGGTAGGCCCGGGCCTCTTCCATCGGATTCAGGTCCGCGCGCTGGACGTTCTCGACGATGGCGACTTCCAGCACCTTCTCGTCGGCGAGGTTTCGCACCAGCGCCGGGAGCACGCCCACGCCGGCCCGCTGCGCCGCGCGCCAGCGGCGCTCACCGGCGACGATCTCGTACTCTCCGGACGTGATCGGCGACGGCCGCACCAGTATGGGCTGAAGTACGCCCTTCTCGCGGATCGACGTCGACAGCTCCTCGAGATCTTCCTCGCGGAAGGACTGGCGCGGTTGCTCGGGGTTACGGTGGATCAGCTCGATCGGAATCTCGCGGACGCCTTCGTCGGGCGGTACGGCGTGGGCGATCTCCTCGGCTTCGCCCAACAGGGCCGACAGGCCCCGGCCCAGGCCCCTGCGGTTCTCGGCCATCAGCTCACTTCCATCGGTTGCACGGCGCGCCGCCGCCGCTCGCGCAGCACCACTTCACGCGCCAGCTTCAGGTACGCCTGGCTGCCGGCGCATTTCAGGTCGTAGACCAGCGCCGGCTTGCCGAAGGACGGCGCCTCCGACACCCGCACGTTCCGCGGGATCACCGTCTCGTAGACCGTCTCTCCGAAGTGGCCACGCACGTCGTTCGCCACCTGGGCCGAAAGCGCGTTGCGGCGGTCGTACATGGTCAGCACCACGCCCTGAAGCTCCAGCGCCGGATTCAGGCTGCCGCGCACGAGGTCGATGGTGCGCATGAGCTGGGTCAGGCCCTCCAGCGCGAAGAACTCGCACTGCAACGGCACCAGCACCGCGTCCGCCGCCGCCATGGCGTTGACGGTGAGCAGGTTCAGCGACGGCGGACAGTCGATCAGGACATAGGTGTACCCTCGGCTCGCCCGCAGCGGAGCCAGCGCGTCGCGCAGCTTGAACGAACGGCGGGCCTGCTGGCCCAGCTCAAGCTCCACGCCCGACAGGTCGGGGTCGGACGGCACCAGCTCCAGGCCCGGCACCGAGGTCTTCACCACCGCGTCGCTCACCGAGCGTTCGCCCATCAGGACGTCGTAGAGTGTGGTCCGGCGTTGCGCCCGGCCCACGCCCAGGCCGGTGGACGCGTTGCCCTGAGGATCGGAATCGATCAGCAGCACCCGCTCGCCCACGGCGGCCAGCGCCGTACCCAGGTTGATGGCTGTCGTCGTCTTGCCCACCCCGCCCTTCTGGTTGGCCACCACGAGGACGCGCAGTCCCCGATCGGACGTCAGGTCCGACGCGGCGCGGGATCGGGGGTCCGACTCAGGACTTCCGGGCACGACCCAGTCTCCTCACTCGCACGATACGTCCCCTGGCGTCAGACAGAGACGGTACTATGTTCGCCGAAAATTCCCAAGATTTCGTTGCCTCCTCCATCTCGGACGCAACATCTTGTCCCTTGAGAAACAGACCGACAGCGCCCTTGCGGAAGTAGGGCTGGGCATACCCGAGCAGGCGCGACAACGGCGCGCAAGCCCGCGCGGTGACGATGTCCACAGCGAGATCCAGGTTTTCCGCCCTCGCGTTGTGAACCGTGGCCGGAAGATCCAGCCTGTCGACCACCTCGGCCAGGAAGCGACACCGCTTGGCCATACTCTCTACGAGATGGACGTGGAAGCTGGATTGTCTCTTGCCCAGGATGGCCAGGACCAGACCAGGAAACCCCGCACCCGCGCCCAGATCGGCCCACACCCTGGCCTCCGGCGCGAGCGCCAGCAGCTGGGCCGAGTCCCAGGCGTGACGATTCCAGAAGTCGGGGATCGTGGCCGGCCCGACCAGGTTCATGACCGCGTTGCCGGCGGTGAGCCTCTCCAGGAATCGCGAGAGGTCGGCCATCTGCTCGGGCGTCGCGCCGCTGACGGCCTGGAACGAGGCGGCGTCGGTGACGGCCTCGGCCATGCGAACGGGGGAGGACCACGACGCGGTGGAGGGGGCGCGACCGCCCATCACGCCGCCCGGCGGCGCACGTGAGCCAGCAGCGCCGTCAGCGCCCCCGGCGTCACGCCCTCGATCCTTGCGGCCTGGCCCAGGGTGAGCGGGCGGACGTGGGCCAGCTTCTCGCGCACTTCGTTGGAGAGGCCGCCGATGGCGGCATAGTCCAGATCGGCCGGCAGCCGCAGGGCCTCGTCGCGGCGGAACGCCTCGGCGTCGGCCGCCTGGCGGTCCAGATATCCGGCATAGCCCGCGTCGATCTCCACCTGTTCGCGCACCGGGCCGGACCAGTCGCCGATCTCGGGCCAGATCCGCGCCAGGTCCTCGAAGCCGATCGTCGGATACGCCAGCAGCTCCATCAGGTTCCGGCGCTGGCCGTCGGCCTTCACCGGCAGGCCTGCGCGCGCCGCCTCCGCCGGTGTCAGCCGCAACTCGCGCGCCCGCGACCGCGCCGCATCCAGAGCCGCCTGTTTCACGTGAAACGCCTCGGCCCGCCGCGAACCTACGACGCCCAGACCGACGCCCTTGCCGCTCAGGCGCTGGTCGGCGTTGTCGGCGCGCAGGGTCAGTCGGAACTCGGCGCGGCTGGTGAACATCCGATAGGGCTCGGTCACGCCGCGAGTGACAAGATCGTCGATCAGCACGCCGATATAGGCCTCGTCCCGGGCGAACTGCGCCGGCTCGGCCCCCGACGCCGACCGGGCTGCGTTCAGACCCGCCACCAGCCCCTGCGCCCCGGCTTCTTCGTAGCCCGTGGTCCCGTTGATCTGGCCCGCCAGGTACAGGCCCGGCAGGCGCTTCGCCTCCAGGGTCGGGTACAGTTCGCGGGGATCGACGTAGTCGTACTCGATGGCGTAGCCGTGCCGCCGCACCCGCACGGCTTCCAGGCCCGGGATGGTGCTCAGGAACAGATCCTGGGTCTCGGCCGAGACCGACGTCGAGATCCCGTTCGGATAGACGGTGTCGTCGTCCAGCCCCTCGGGCTCCAGGAAGATCTGGTGGCTGGTCTTGTCGCGGAACCGCACCACCTTGTCTTCGATCGAAGGGCAGTACCGCGGCCCTCGCCCTGAGATACGCCCACCGTAGACCGCCGATTCCTCGAGCCGTTCGGCGATGATCCGGTGGGTCTCTTCGGTGGTCCAGGTGATACCGCATTCGATCTGCGGCGTGGTGATGCGATCGGTCAGGAACGAGAACGGCTGCGGCTCGGCGTCCGCCGCCTGCATCTCCAGCCGGTCCCAGGCGATGGTCGATCCGTCCAGGCGCGCCGGCGTGCCCGTCTTGAGCCGCCCCATCGCCAATCCCAGGCCATAGAGACGGTCGGCGAGTCCGATGGCGGGGGCGTCGCCGATGCGGCCGGCGGGGATGCGGCTCTCGCCCTGATGGATGATTCCCTTCAGGAACGTGCCCGTGGTCAGCACGACGCGCCCGGCCCGATAGACTTCACCCGACACCCCCGCCACGCCCGCGACGCGCCCGGCCTTCACGATCAGATCCTCGACCGCCTCGGCCCGGATGGTCAGGTTCGGGGTCGCCGCCAGCTCGGCCTGCATGGCTTCCCGGTACAGGCGGCGGTCGATCTGGCTGCGAGGGCCGCGGACCGCTGCACCCTTGGAGCGGTTCAGGAGCCGAAACTGGATGCCGGCCACGTCGGCCAGGCGCCCCATCACGCCATCCAGGGCGTCGATCTCCCGGACCAGGTGGCCTTTTCCCAGCCCGCCGATGGCCGGGTTGCAGCTCATTTCGCCAATGGTCTCGACCTTGTGGGTGAGCAGCAAGGTGCGCGCGCCGAATCGTGCGGCGGCGGCGGCGGCCTCACAGCCGGCGTGTCCCCCGCCGATAACGATCACGTCCCAGGTCTTTTCCGGACAGGTCATGCCGCGGGCATATAGGCGAAAAGCCTCGATGTTTCACGTGAAACCCATGCCGGGAGCTTCACGCGGTACGGCGCTACTTCCCGATGCAGAAGCTCGCGAAGATGCGGCCCAGGACCTGCTCCGGATCGATCCGCCCCGTGATCCTGTCCAGGGCCCGCGCGGCCAGGCGGACATCTTCGGCCGCCAGTTCCAGATGCTGGGTCTGCGCCAGAGCGTGCCGGAGCCGGTCGGCGGCCTCGATGAGCAGTTCCTGATGCCGCAACCGCGTCGCCGCCGGGGGCGTCGCGGCGGCCAGGGCGTCGATCACCCGCTCCTCGAGGGTCGATTCCAGCCAGGCCAGGTCGCCAGGGCCCCGGGTGGTGAACTCGGCCACGCCCAGGCCCAGCCGCTTCGCCTGCGCCGCGGCCCAGGGCCCGCCGGCGCCGGCCTCGAGGTCGCGCTTGGTGATCAGGCAGAGGTCGTCCTCGCGCAGCTCCAGCGGCGCGGTCGCCGGCGCCTCGCCGGACCCGTCCACCAGCCACAGCCGCAGGTCCGCGCCCGCCGCCCAGGTGCGCGCCCGTCGCACGCCCTCGGCCTCGATCTCGTCGGCCGTCTCGCGCAGGCCGGCCGTGTCGGCGATCAGCACCTTGTAGCCGGCCAGCACCAGCGGAACCTCGATAATGTCCCGCGTGGTTCCCGGGGTCGCGGTCACGATGGCGGCGTCCCGCCCGGCCAGGGCGTTCAGCAACGTACTCTTGCCGGCGTTCGGCGCGCCGATCAGGGCGATCCGATAGCCCTCGCGGACACGCTCTCCCCGCTCCGCGTCCGCCGCCGCGGCCTCCAGCTCGGCCACCAGTCCAGCCAGAACGGGCCGCGCGCGATCTGCGACTTCCGCGGGGACCTCTTCGTCGGGGAAATCGACGGCGGCCTCCAGCATCGCCAGGGCTTCGATCAGGGCGTCCGACCACCTCGCCTGAACCTCGGACAGCCGCCCGCCCAACTGGTCCAGGGCCTGACGTCGCTGCCCTTCCGTCTCGGCGTCCACGAGATCGGCCACACCCTCGGCCTGGGTCAGGTCGAGCTTGCCGTTCTCGAAGGCGCGACGGGTGAACTCCCCGGGCTCGGCCAGCCTCAGCCCCAGGCCGGACAGTTCGAGAGTCAGCGCGTCCATCACCGCGACCCCGCCGTGCACGTGAAACTCGGCGGCGTCCTCGCCGGTGTAGCTGGCGGGGCCCTCGAAGAAGAGGACCAGGGCTTCGTCGATCGTCCGCCCCTCGCTGTCCTCCAGCCGCTTCAGCACCGCCCGCCGCGCAGGGGGAACGCCACCGATCAGGGCCTCCAGCACAGGTTGGGTCCGTGGCCCCGAAATCCGCACCACCGCCACCGCGGCCCGGCCCGCGGCCGTCGCGGGGGCGAAGATGGTGTCGGTCATCGCCGCGTCGTCGTCGCGGCCTCCATGAACTTGCGGAACTGCTCCTGCGCCCCCGTGCCGAAGCTCATCCAGTTTTTCATGAACTCCTCGGGGTTGAGCAGCGACATGTTGGCGTCGATGCGCTTGCTCATCTCGGACACGAGATGATCGTTCAGGGTGCTCACGTCGGGCAGGCCCAGGAAACGGCGCGCCTCCTCCGGGGAGCAGTCCACCTCGATGGTCATCTTCATGACGTCTCGCCCTTCTTTGATCCGACCCCATATGGCCGTGAGCCGCGCCGATGCGCTAGTACCGGTCGGACGCAATTGAGAGCGAGGAAGAGATCATGGGCGAACGGATCAGCATCAAGACGCCGGACGGCGATTTTTCGGCCTATGTCGCCCGCCCGGCCGCCGCAACGGCTCCGGCCGTGGTGGTGATCCAGGAGATCTTCGGCGTGAACCAGGTGATGCGCGACATCACCGACGGCCTGGCCGCCCAGGGCTACCTCGCGATCTGCCCCGACCTGTTCTGGCGCATCGAGCCCGACATCGACATCACCGACCAGTCCGAAGCGGAGTGGAAGAAGGCGTTCGAACTGTTCAACGCCTTCGACACCGACCTCGGGGTGAAGGATCTCCAGGCCACCATCACTGCGATCCGCGCCGACGCCGGCTCGACCGGAAAGGTCGGATCGGTCGGCTTCTGCCTCGGCGGCAAGCTCGCCTTCCTCACCGCCACGCGCACCGATGTCGACGCGGCGGTGTCGTACTACGGCGTCGGCATCGAGAATCTGGTGGGTGAAGCCGAGAAGCTGACCCGCCCGCTGCTGATGCACATCGCCGAGGAAGACGCCTTTGTGCCCAAGGAGGCCCAGGCCATCATCGTCAAGGCGCTCAAGGACCACCCCCAGGTCGAAATCCACACCTATCCGGGTCGCGATCACGCCTTCGCCCGCGTCGGCGGCGAGCACTACCATGCCGGCGATGCGACCACGGCCGGCGAACGCACCCTGGCGTTCTTCAAGCGGACGGTCGGCTGATGAAGGCGATCCGTTTCGAGCGCACCGGCGGCCCCGAGGTCCTGGAGGTCGTTGACCTTCCCACGCCCGAGCCCGGCCCCGGTCAGGTTCTCGTCCGCCACGAGGCGGTGGGAATCAACTTCATCGACACCTACCACCGCACGGGGCTGTACCCCGTGAAGCTGCCGTGCACCCCCGGCGGCGAGGCCGCCGGCGTGATCCAAGCCGTCGGGGACGGTGTCGTCCGTCACAAGGTCGGCGACCGTGTCGCGTACATGAGCGGCTTCGGAGCTTACGCCGAAGCCAACGTGGTCGCGGCCGACCGCGCGGTCCGGATTCCGGACGGCTTCGACTCGCGCATCGCCGCCGCGATCCTCCTCAAGGGCATGACGACCGAAGCCTTCATCCGCCGCACCTATCCCGTGAAGGCGGGCGAGACCGTGCTGGTCCACGCGGCCGTCGGCGGGGTCGGCCAGATCATGACCCAGTGGCTCAAGGCCCTGGGCGCCGAAGTGATCGCAACCGTGGGGTCCGAGGCCAAGGCGGCCAAGGCCCGCGAACTTGGGGCCGACCATGTCGTCCTCTATCGCGAACAGGACGTGGCGGCCGAGGTGCGGCGGATCACGGGGGGCAAGGGCGTGCCGGTCGCCTACGACTCCGTGGGCAAGGACACCTTCGAAGGCACGCTCGCCAGCCTGGCCCGCCGGGGGCTGTTCGTCAGCTTCGGCAACGCCTCGGGTCCGGTCCCGCCCTTCGCGCCGGGACGCCTCGCCCAGGGTGGGTCGCTCTATCTCACCCGCCCCACCCTTTTCGACTATGTGGCCACCACCGAGGAACTGGACGCGTCGGCGGCCGCCGTGTTCGACATCGTGGCCTCGGGAAAGGTGAAGATCGAGATCGGCCAGACCTTCCCGCTGGCGGACGCCCGCAAGGCGCATGAGGCGCTGGAAAGCCGGTCCACCGTCGGGGCGAGCCTTCTGATCCCATGATCGTGACGTCTCCCGCCCCACGCGTTTCACGTGAAACGGGGCGGGAGGCGCCCCGATCCCCGGCCCGGAAAACATGCCGCGTCAAAGCAGGCATACCATTCCGGACCGGCCGACGCTTAGACCCCTGAGAATGTTTCACGTGAAACGGCGAAACCTCGTAATACCGGTATGGCCAAAGTCCAACCGTTGGACCCCACGCATCGAACGGCGGTTGTCTTGCGAGCACGCCGGACGCGTATGACTTCGCGCCGACATCCCGCTCGTAGAGCCAGGGAGCAGTGACGTCCATCAGCCCACGGCCCCAAATTCTCTACAGAGCGAATTCCTCATGTCGGACCTTGAAAAGGCTCTGGTTTTTCCGCCCAAAAAGAACTCGGTTCTTCCGTTCGTTCCTTCTGAAACCCGGATCACGACCCTGACCCAGCGGCAGGCTCGTTTACGGTGTATATTCTAGAGAATGGCTTTGGCCGCGGAGGAAACCCATGAGCCCGTTCCGTGAAAACCTGCTCGCCGGAAAGTCGGCCTTCGTCGCCGGCGGGACCAGCGGCATCAACCTGGGGATCGCCAAGCGCTTCGCCGAACTCGGCGCCCGCGTCGCCGTCGTCGGCCGCAACCCCGAGAAGGCCGCCAACGCCGCCCGCGAGATCGGTCGCGACGCCATCGGCCTCTCCGCCGATGTCCGCGACTACGCCGCGATCCGCACGGCGATGGAGCAGGTGGTCGCCCACCAGGGCAAGATGGACATCGTGGTGTCGGGCGCGGCGGGCAATTTCCTGGCGCCCGCCCTGGGCATGTCGGCCAATGCGTTCCGCACCGTCGTGGACATCGACCTCAACGGCACCTTCAACGTCTTCCGCGGCTGCCACGACCTGTTGAACCTGCCGGGCGCCTCGCTGATCGCCATCACGGCGGGCCAGGCGGTGAATCCGTCGCCGCTCCAGATCCACGCCTGCGCCGCCAAGGCCGGGATCAACCAGCTCATCCGCGTGCTGGCGATGGAGTGGGGACCGGACGTTCGGGTGACGGGTATCTCGCCCGGTCCGATCGCCAACACCGAGGGCATGGCGCGCCTGGCTCCCGACGCCGCCGCGCGGGAGGCGCATTACGCCCGCATCCCCATGAAGCGCTGGGGCGAGGTCGAGGAGATCGCCGAGGCGGCCGTCTTCCTGTGCAGCGACGCGGCCCGCTACATCACCGGCACGATCCTGGACGTGGACGGCGGCTCTCAGCTCGGCGACGCCAGCCCCCGCAACATGGCCCGCGGCATGGCGCCGGCGAGCTGACGTCGGGAAAACCGCCCTTCCCTGCTCCCGGCGGGGGCGGGCGGCCAACATGGGGAGGGACGCGAGGCCCCGCCGCCTAGGTGTTCATCGACTGGAAGAAGTCGTCGTTGTTCTTCGACTGCCGCAGCTTGTCGAGCAGGAACTCGATCGCGTCCTGGGCGCCCATCGGATTGAGGATGCGCCTCAGGATGTAGGTCTTCTGGAGGTTCGCCTTGTCGGTGATCAGCTCTTCCTTGCGGGTGCCGGACTTGAGCACGTCGATCGCCGGATAGATGCGCTTGTCGGCCACCTTGCGGTCGAGGACGATTTCCGAGTTCCCCGTGCCCTTGAACTCTTCGAAGATGACCTCGTCCATGCGCGAGCCGGTGTCGATCAGGGCCGTGGCGATAATGGTCAGCGAGCCGCCTTCCTCGATGTTCCGCGCCGCGCCGAAGAAGCGCTTGGGCCGCTGGAGGGCGTTGGCGTCGACACCGCCGGTCAACACCTTGCCCGAGGACGGGACCACCGTGTTGTAGGCCCGGCCCAGGCGGGTGACCGAGTCCAGGAGGATCACCACGTCGCGCTTGTGCTCGACCAGGCGTTTGGCCTTCTCGATCACCATCTCGGCGACCTGCACGTGGCGGGTGGCCGGCTCGTCGAAGGTCGAGGAGATGACCTCGCCCTTCACCGTGCGCTGCATGTCGGTGACTTCTTCCGGGCGCTCGTCGATCAGAAGGACGATCAGGTAGCACTCGGGATGGTTGGTCTCGATCGACTTGGCGATGTTCTGCAGCATCACCGTCTTGCCGACCCGCGGCGGGGCGGTGATCAGGCAGCGTTGCCCCTTGCCCAGGGGCGCCACGATGTCGATGACCCGGCCCGAACGATCCTTCAGCGTGGGATCCTGGATCTCCATGGTCAGGCGCTGGTCGGGATAGAGCGGCGTCAGGTTGTCGAACATCACCTTGTGGCGGACGTTCTCGGGCGCCTCGAAGTTGATCTGGCGCACATTGACCAGGGCGAAATAGCGCTCGCCCTCGCGCGGCGCGCGGACGGCGCCCACCACCGTATCGCCGGTGCGCAGGCCGAACTTCCGGATCTGCGAGGGGCTGACGTAGACGTCGTCCGGGCCCGGCAGGTAGTTGGCCTCGGGGCTGCGCAGGAAGCCGAAGCCGTCCTGCACCACTTCCAGCGTACCCGAGCCCTCGATCTCGACGCCCTCTTCCGCGAGCGTCTTCAGGATCGCGAACATCATGTCCTGCTTGCGCATGGAGTTCGCGGATTCGACTTCGAGCTGCTCGGCGAAGGCCAGCAGGTCGGCCGGCGACTTGTCCTTCAGCTCCTGCAGGCTCATCCGGGTCAGGCCCATGGCGGCGATCGCCTTGGCGGCCTGCGAGGGCTCCTCGGGTTCGTCGTCGACGCCGTCGGCTTCCGACTCGGCTTCGGCGGCGGCGACGTCCTGAGCGTCGGTCTCGGGCTCGGCGGCGTCGGCCTCGGCGGCCGGAACCTGGTCCTCGGTGTTTTCGGTCTGGTCGGTCATGGGATTCACTTCGGGAAAGCGCACCCGCCGGACGGAGTCCGAGGGTGGGCGGAAAAGGTGTGGGCGCATCGCTGCGCCGTTGTGATCTTCGTCTGGAGGTCCGGCGGTCGGCGCGGATGTCGCGCGGCGCCGGAAAAAGGCGGGGCGCGCCGGGACCCGACGCGTGCGTCAGGGGAACCACAGTTGGGGGGCCGGGGTCAAGGGATCAACCCGTCGCCCGCCATCGCCCGGAAACCCGCCTTGGCCCGAATCTACCGCCCCGGAATCTAGCGCGCCCAGAACTGGAGCGTCACCGCCAGGACCGCCACGACTGCGGCCAGGAAAGGAAGCTCGTTGGTGGCCCGCCAGAATTTCGCGGTCTTCGGCCGCTGGCCGGCGACGAACCGGCGATACGAGCCGGCCAGAAAGCCATGCCAGCCCGACAGGAACAGCACCGCCGCCAGCTTCACCAGCATCCAGGGCTGGGCCAGGAAACTCCACCCCTCGCGGGCGGCGTAGACGTGCCAGAGAACCAGGCTGATCCCCAGGACCCAGGTTAGGCCCATCGAAGGATTTATGATGATCTTCAGGAGCTTGCGCTCCCACACCAGGAAATGGGCGTCGAATTCGCTGCCGGGCGGCGCCGTCTCGGTGTGGTAGGCGTAGAGCCGGGGCAGATACATCATGCCCGACATCCAGGCGATCACCGCGATGATGTGCAGGCCCCGCAGAAGGTCGAAGCTCAGGAATTCCGGCCAGCTCATCGGTCGCCTCCATCCCTGCGCCCGTCCCTGCACCCGCACTTGCCATGCGTCGCCGGGCATCGCCAACCGCCATGCGGCGCGGCGCACCCAGCTTCTCTAGATGCGACCTTGCCCGGCCTTTCCAACGCATTGTCGACCGCATCCGCCAGCTCGGCGATGAATTCCGGCCGCACGCCGGGCGTCCGCGCCCGCAGGTAGGGGACAACGCCCAGGCGCCCCGCCAGCGCAGCGTACTCGTGATCCAGCTCGACCAGCGTCTCCACGTGCTCCGAAACGAAGGCGACGGGACAGATCAGGACGCCCTTGCCGTCCTGCGCCGCCGCCTCGATCGCCTGTTCCGTGGAGGGCTCCAGCCACTTCAACCGGCCGACCCGGCTCTGGAACGAGACCCGCCAGTCGGACAGTTCGGGAGTCCGGGCCGCCACCGCCTCAGCCGTCGCTCGGATCTGGGCCTCGTAGGGATCGCCGTCGTCCACCACCCGCTGCGGCAAGCCGTGGGCCGAGAACAGCAGGCGGACGTTGGACGGCCGCCCGGCCGCGTCCCAGACTTTGCGGATCTCGGCGGCGTAGGCCTCGGCGAGACCGCTCGCCGTCGGATAGCAGCCCACCGCCCGGATCCGGCCCGGTCCCCGATAGGCGGCGTTCCACGCTTTCAGCGACGACCCCGTCGTCGTCGTGGAGTACTGCGGGTAGAGCGGCAACAGCACGATCTCATCCGGCGCGTAGGCCGCCACGGCCCTGGCCGTTTCCGGGGTCTGCGGCCGCCAGTAGCGCATGGCGATGAAGGCGCGCGCCTCGCGCCCCCGACGCGCGAGTTCCGCCTCGAGCGCAGCGGCCTGGGCCTCGGTCTCGGGCAGCAGCGGCGAACGCCCGCCCATCAGCGCATAGTTGTCCTGGGCGGTCTTTGTCCGCGTTGCGGCGATCAGCGCCGCCAGCGGATAACGCGCGACCGCGGGAAGCTGGATGATCGCGGGATCCCGGAAGAGATTGAACAGGAACGGCCTGACCGCCTCCGGGCTGTCGGGTCCGCCCAGGTTGAACAGGACGACGGCTATCCGGCTCATCCGCCTTTTCCTTCTCCCGACGCGGAAGCGCGCGAAAGGAGAGCCGTCGCCAGGATCATTCCGCCGCCAGCCGGTTCGCGGGCTTGCCCGTCACCCGCTCCACCACCCGGGCGATATGTTCGATCGGCGTGTCGGGCATCACCCCGTGGCCGAGGTTGAAGATGTAAGGCCCCGACGCCCACTGGGCCAGAAGCTGCTCGACCCGCGCCTCCAGAGCCGGCCCGCCGGCCCGCAGCAGCAGGTTGTCGAGCGCGCCCTGGATCGCCTTGCCTTGCGCCTGGATGGAACGCCCCAACCCGGCGCTCGCCTGGGTGTCGAGGGCGACGGCCTGGACCGGAACCCGCTCGGCGTAGCCCTCCACCAAGGCGCCGGCGCTGCGTGGAAAGCCGATGATCGGAGTGTCCACACCGGCGGCCCGGACCTGTTCCACGATCCGCCGATGAGGTCCCACGACGATCCGCTCGAAGACATCCTCGGCCAGGTTGTCGGCCCAGCTCTCGAACAGCTTGAGCACCTGCGCCCCGGCCCTGGCCTGCATGACCAGGTATCGGGCGGTCGCGTCGACCAGGACGTCGAGCAACGCGTCCAGCGCTTCGGGATGGGCGTAGGCGTAGGTTCGGGCGGACTCACGCTGGGACCCGCGGCCTTCCAGCATGTAGGTGGCCACCGTCCAGGGCGCGCCCGCAAAGCCGATCAGCGCCCGTTCGGGTTCCAGCTCGACGCGCACCCTCGCCAGGGTCTCGCCCACGTTGGCCAGGCGCGCGGTCGAACCTTCCACGGCGTCGCGGAGGGCCTCGATCGGCGGCAGCGCCCCCAGGCGCGGGCCTTCGCCCGCCTCGAACCAGACGTCCTGGCCCAGCGCCAGCGGGATCAGCAGGATGTCGGCGAACACGATGGCGGCGTCCATCGGGAAGCGGCGCATGGGCTGAAGCGTGGCTTCGGCCGCCATTTCGGGATGCAGACAGAAGGCGATGAAGTCGGGGGCCTTCTCGCGGAGGACCCGGTACTCGGGCAACGACCGTCCGGCCTGGCGCATGAACCACACCGGCGGCCGGTCGAGGGTCTCACCGGCGAGGACGCGGAGAAGGCGGGGCGTCTGGCTCATGACTGCCTTAAAGCCCGATGCCCTTCCAGGCTCAAGGGCGCCGACGGATCGCTCTTCGTTCTTCAAACAAGGAAAGATTCGAAATGGATGATGGAAGAGGTCGTTGGGCCTGTCGGCGGCGTGGAAAACCTTAACCATCCGTTGACGACCCTCATCCGATCCACAGTCGGCGCCCAGACGGCTGCGGCGCTCGTCGCGACCTGTGAATTGCGGGGACGCCGGCCAGGACCCACGGACCGCCTTAAGGAATCGGTAGGACTTTCGGGGATGATCGGCGGCGCCGGCCGGAGTCCACATCGTTGACCAATGTCCGCCGTCCGGAAATCCACGATGCGCCGGGCCTGGGGGTTAACGGATGGTTAACGGCCCTGGCTGTCCCCGCCCGTCCACGGGCCGACGGGTTCATCCGCCTGACGCAGCGTCTATCCCCATTGGCGTTCAGCTTCGCTAAGAGAGGAATCCACCGGTCCATCCCCAGGGATTTTCGTCCTTGCCCAACGCCCAGCCACCCCGGCTCGCCACCTACTTCCACGTCCATCTCGTCTCGGACTCCACGGGCGAGACGCTGAACGCCATGGCCCGCGCCGTCTGCGCCCGGTTCGAGAACGTCATTCCCATCGAACACATCTACGCCCTGGTCCGTTCCCAGCGGCAGCTCGATCGGGCCCTGGCCGACATCGAGGAGGCGCCGGGCATCGTCCTGCACACCATCGTCGATGCGACTCTGCGCGAGACCCTCGAGGAGGGCTGCCGGCGGCTGGACATGCCGTGCCTGCCGGCCCTGGACCCGCTGGTGGGCGCCATGCAGCGCTACCTCGGCGCCACGACCACCAGCCGGGTGGGCGCGCACCTGCGCCTGGACAACGACTACTTCAATCGGATGGACGCCCTGAACTACGCCATCGGGCATGACGACGGCCAGGGGGGTCAGGACCTCGACCAGGCCGACGTGGTCCTGCTGGGCGTCTCGCGCACGTCCAAGACCCCGACCTGCATCTACTTGGCGCATCGGGGCATCCGGGCGGCCAATGTGCCGCTGGTGCCCGGCCGGCCGCTGCCCGAGAAGCTGTTCCAGCTCAGGAACGCCCTGATCGTCGGCCTGCTGATCTCGCCCGACCGGCTGATCCAGATCCGCCGTAACCGCCTGCTCAGCCTGAAGGAGACCCGCGACACCAGCTACACCGACCAGGAAGCGGTGCGCGAAGAGATCATCGCCGCCCGACGGCTGCTGGAGCGCCACGGCTGGCCCACCATCGACGTCACCCGCCGTTCGGTGGAGGAGACGGCGGCGGCGGTCATGAACCTGCTGCACAAGGGCCACGGCCAGGTCGAGGTCCTGGCGTGAGCCTGAACCAGGCCCCGATCCCGGCCCTCATTCTGGCGTCGAAGAGCACGGCCCGGCGCGCCGTCCTGGACGGGGCCGGCGTAGCCTATGAAGCCGCCTCTCCCGGCGTGGACGAGGACGCGGTGAAGGTGGAAATGCTGGCCGCCGGGGCGGGGCCGGCCGCCATCGCCGAGGCCCTGGCCGAACGCAAGGCCCTGGCTGTTTCGGCGGTCAGGCCCGGCCTGGTGATCGGGGCCGATCAGACCCTGGATCTGGACGGCCGGCTCTACGACAAGGCCGAGGATCTGGCGGCGGCCGGGGAAAGGCTGGCGCTCCTGCGGGGCCGGACCCATCGGCTGCATTCGGCCGTGGTGGTGGCCAGGGACGGCGCGCCCGTCTGGCGGACGCTGGAGACCGCCGTCCTGACCATGCGGGACTTCTCGGACGAATTCCTGGACGACTACCTCGCCACCGAGGGAACCCACGCCCTCGGATCGGTCGGCTGCTACCGGCTGGAGGGACCGGGCGCTCAGCTCTTCTCCCGGATCGAAGGCGACTATTTCTCCATCCTGGGCCTGCCGTTGCTGGGCCTTCTGGACTTCTTGCGAAACGAAGGCGTGCTGGCGGCATGACGGGCGGCGACAGGATCACCGGAAAGACCGTCGTGGCCGGCGTCGTGGGTCGGCCCGTGGCCCACTCGCTGTCGCCGGCCCTGCACAACGCCTGGCTGAAGGCCGCCGGGATCGACGGTGTCTATGTGCCGTTCGCACCGGACGCCCACGGATTCGAGCGGCTGGTCCACGGATTCCGCGGCGGCGCGATCCGCGGGGTCAACGTGACCCTGCCGTTCAAGGAGGAGGCCCTGCGCCTGGCCGACCGGGTCAGCGACGCGGCGCGCGACGCGGCGGCGGCCAACGTCCTGCTGTTCGAGCCCGATGGGCGGATTGTCGCCGACAACACCGACGGCTTCGGCCTGCTCAAGGCCTTTGAGGTCCAGGCCCCGCAATGGTCCGCGGACCGGGGCCCGGTGACCGTCGTGGGCGCCGGCGGCGCCGCCCGCGGGGCGGTGGCCGCCCTGATCCGGGCCGGCGCGCCGAAAGTCTTCGTGGTCAACCGCACCCTCGCCCGGGCCGAGGCGATCGCCCATGCGCTGGGGGCGAAGGTCCGTCCGCTTCCGCTGCCGCATGCGGCCGGCGCCCTGCGGGACTCCACGGCCGTCGTCAACGCCACGTCCGCCGGTCTCGCCGCCGAGGGCGCGCTGGACCTGCCGCTGGACGCCACGCCGGACGGCTGCGTGGTCATGGACATGGTCTACAAGCCTCTGGAGACACCCGTCCTCGCCCAGGCCCGGGCGTTGGGCCGCCCCGTCGTGGACGGCCTGGAGATGCTGATCCGCCAGGCCGAGCCTTCGTTCGAGGCCTTCTTCGGCCGCTATCCGCCAGCGGACGTGGACGTCCGCGCGCTCGCCCTGGAGGCCCTGGGACTATGACCGCACGCAAGCTCATCGGCCTGACCGGCTCGATCGGCATGGGGAAGTCGACGACGGCGGCGATGTTCCGCGACGCCGGCATCCCGGTCTATGACGCCGACGCCGCCGTCCACGACCTCTACGACCAGGGCGGAGCCGCGGTGGGGCCGGTGGGCGAGGCCTTTCCCGGCGTGGTCAGGGACGGACGTGTCGACCGCGAGGCGCTGCGCCAGCGCGTCCTGGGCCAGCCTGACGAACTGAAACGGCTCAACGCCATCGTCCACCCGCTTGTAGGCCAGGACCGTGGAAAATTTTTCAAGCATGTGGATGAGATCGGCGCCGATCTGGTGGTGCTCGATATTCCCCTGCTGTTCGAGACCGGCGGCCACGCCAATGTGGACGTCGTGGTGGTGGTCTCGGCGCCGCCCGAGATGCAGCGCGAGCGGGTCCTGGCGCGTCCGGGCATGACGCCCGACCGCTTCGACGCCATCCTGGCCCAGCAGATGGCCGACGCCGAGAAGCGCGCCCGCGCCCACTATGTGGTGGATACGGGCCAGGGCCTGGAGCACGCGCGCGGCCAGGTCGCGGCGATCATCGCCGATCTGCGCAGGACCGAAGTCTGAGGCGAAGGGTTTCAGGAGACCGGGTTCTCGGCCCGACAGGACGCCCGAGGGTCGAGCACGGTTGAGCCTCCACCCGAACCGCGGCATGGATAGGCCATGGCCCGCGAGATCGTGCTCGACACCGAAACCACCGGCTTCGACCCCCGGACGGGCGACCGCCTGGTCGAGCTGGCGGCGCTGGAGATAGAACACTTCATCCCGACGGGACGCAGCTTCCACGTCTACATCGATCCCTGCCGCGACATGCCGGCCGAGGCGGAGAAGGTGCACGGCCTTTCGGCCGCCTTCCTGAGGGGAAAGCCGCGCTTCGAGCACGCCGAGGTGGTGGATGCGTTCCTGGAGTTCGTGGGCGACGCGCCGATCATCGCGCACAACGCCGCCTTCGACCGGGGCTTCGTGAACTGGGAGCTGGCCAACATCCGCCGGGAAGAGATTCCCGAGGGACGCTGGATCGACACGCTGGCGCTGGCCAAGCAACGCTTCCCCGGCATGCACAATTCGCTGGATGCGCTGTGCAAGCGCTTCAAGATCTCGCTCAGCGAACGCGAGAAGCACGGGGCGCTCATCGACGCCAAGCTGCTGGCCGCGGTGTACCTCGAGCTCAAGGGCGGCCGCGAGCGGCGGCTGGAGCTGACCAGCGCGGTGATGGTCAATGCGGTTTCGGCGGCGTCCAGGGTCGATTACGGCGTCCGGCCACGACCGCTCGCGCCCCGCTCCACGGACGAGGAACGCGCCCGCCACGCCGCCTTCATCCGGGAGAAGGTCAAGGGCGAAGACCTCTGGAGCCGGTTCGGGCTGTAGCGCCGGCCGTCAGCCCAGGTTCCGTTCGCGGGCCAGGATCGCCAGCTCGGTCCGCGAGGTCACCGACAGCTTTTCGTACAGGTTGTGCAGGTGCATCTTCACGGTGCCTTCCGAGATGCCGAGGTCGCGCGCGATCTCCTTGTTGCGTCGGCCCTGGGCGACCAGCCGGACCACCTCGGTCTCCCGCGGGGTCAGGCCCGGCGTGGTCTCGCCGCCCGCCAGCAGCGGCAGCACCTTGTCCATGATGTCCCGGTCCACCCACTGTACGCCGTCGGCCGCCGAGCGGGCCGCGCGCACCAGGACATCGCCCGCGGCGCCTTTCAGCACCAGCCCGTCGACCCGCAGCTTCAGCGCCTCCAGGATCGGCGCGGAGTCCAGGCCGGCGGTCAGCAGCAGCACCCGCGTGGGCCAGTTCCGGCTCCGTACCTCGCGCAGCAGGTCCAGGCCGCTCAGCCGGGGCATGTGGACGTCGAGGATCGCGAGCTGCGGCGACAGGCGCTCCAGCGCGGCCAGCGCCTGGGCCCCATCCTGGCAGCGGGCGACCACGTCGAACGCGGTGTCCGAGAACAGGCCGGCCACCGCTTCGAGCATCAGCGGATGATCGTCGGCGATCAGAACGGAAGTCATGAGGCGAGATCCAGGGGCGTATGCACGACGAGGCGACAGCCGCCGGGATCGTTCTGCACGTCCAGGCGCCCGCCCAGCGCCCGCGCGCGTTCATGCAGCGAACGAGGCGGTTCGGTGGGATTGCGGGTGAAGCCGCGTCCGTTGTCCTGAATGGTCAGGTCGAGCATCCGCCCGTTCGCCCGCGCCTCGATCCGCACGCGGTCGGCCTGGCCGTGGCGCACCGCATTGGCCACCGCTTCGCGCACGATCCAGCGGAGGTCGTAAAGCAGCGGCTCGGGGGCCGCCGTATCGAACGGATCGGCGTCGGCCGAGACCTCGATGCTCCAGTATCGCGACAGCCGCTCCGCGAGGGCGTCCAGCTCGCCCTTCAGCGATCCCGTGGCGGCCCGGCCGGCGCCGTCGGTCGGCCGCATGGCCGAGATGAAGCCGCGCAGCTCGCGCTGTTCCTCTACGATCGCCTGGCGCAGGGTGGCCAGCCGCCCCCGCACCGCGTCGGGCAGGTCCGGCATGCGGTCCAGGGCGTCCAGTTGCAGCCCGGCGCCGGCCAGGAACTGGAGCACCCCGTCGTGAAGGTCCCGGGCCAGCCGGATGCGGTCCTCCACGGCGGCCGCGGCCTGCTGCTCGCGCTGGGCCTCCCAGCGCTCCAGGGCCATGGAGGCCTGGGCGCCCACCATCTCCCCGATCGCCAGGTCCTCGTTCGCCGGCTCGTGATGGTCGAGGACGAAGAGCCAGGCCGAAAGCCCCTGGGACCGGGCGGGGATCGCCAGCACCCGCTGGAACGACGCCGCCTCGCGAAGGGCCGGCGCCAGGGGCTGGGCGGCGCCGACATAGGTCCAGCGGCCGCTGCGCACCAGGGTGGCTCCGGCGCCCGCCTCGTACAGGAACACGCCGTCCGCCGCCTCGCCCAGAACCCAGCCGTCCGCCGTGGGCGGCAACCGTCGACTTTCGAGTTCGCCGTCGCCCAGCAACAGAAGCTGGGCGTAGGGCTCTTCGCTCTCGAGCAGCGCCATGCCGCGCCGGGCTCCGAACACCCGCAGGGCATGGCGGAGAGCGTCGGCGAGCGGCGCCTCGCCGTCCTCGGCGTCCGGTCCGATCGGGTCGGACAGGCGGGACAGCTCCTGCACCACCCGTTCCAGATGGCCGCCGAACGCCGCCATCATGATGGTGATGACCATCGTGTAGCCGATGCGCAGGACGAAGATCTGGCTCTGAAAACTGCCCAGGCTGGTCGCCACGAAGGCGGTCAGCGTCAGGCCCCCCATGACCACCGCGCCCCGCGACCCCCACTGCAGGGTGCCGCTGAGGATCATGAAGATGAACGGGCTGAAGAACGGACTCTCGGCCCCGTTGGTCAGGAAGAGCAGGACCGTGAACACCGCGAAGTCGAGCCCCGAGGTCAGCCAGGGCCGTCGCAGCACGCCGTAGACGAACAGCCGGCTGCGCGTTCCGGCCAGCATGAGCAGGCTGTAGGCCAGGTAGCCGACGATCAGGCCCCGCACGATGGCGTCGTCCGCGACGTGACCGACCACCAGCGACAGGCACAGGAACGCGGCGAGGATCGCCCGTCCAAGGGCGATGATGCGCTCGCCCCGAACCGAGAAGAGCCGTCCGCCGTCCAAAGTCCCGCGTCCTCCGGGCGGCCTGTCGCGCCCCCATCACCACTGACGTCCCCACGGACCTCACCACTATCCGCGATCGTCCGGCGCCGCGACACCTGATCGAAAGTTAGGGGTGCGGCCTGTCCGTCACGCCAGATTGTTACGCCGGCTCCACCGCGGATAATCCCCGGCAAGGTCGCCCACCCTCCGCCCCGTCGCCCTGGCCACGCCTGGCCGGACGCGGGCCGGCAAGGTCGGCGAAGGCGGTCTGTGACCGCGGACAGAGGGATTTGTGATGGTGCGTTTCTCGACTTTGGCCTTTACGGCCGCTCTCGTGGCCGGCGGCGTCTCCGCCGCCGCTTCGGGCGCCGAAGCCGCGACGCTGGTCCAGGTGGCCAGCTTCAATCAGGTGGGCGGCGGTAAGACATTCGCCTGGGACGGCTCGGGCGCCAACGCCGGCCGGCTGATCTCCAACAGCAGTCTGGCGGTAAATCCCACCGCATCGGCCTATGCGGGCGCCACCGCCCAGTGGATCGACGTCCTGTTCAACCTGAACGACGCCGGACTCTACGGCCTCACCGCCCAGCTGCTGTTCGACGCGAGCGCCCCCAGCGGCGGCGCCTCCCAGCTCACGGCCGGGGCGCCGATCCGCCAGAGCGACCTGAACGGATCGTTCCAGTTCAAGTACACGGGGCTGACTCCCATCACCGCGTACGGGAACACGATCGGCACGGGGGGAATCCTGCTCAGCGGCACGTTCACCCACGGATGGCTGTCGGTGGGCGGCACGTCGGGCGGCCTCGCCGACTCCTTCGCCCTGACGGGCGGCACGGTGACCCTGGCGTCCGACGTCATTCCGGCGAACCGCCTGTTCGACGGCGACCTGGCCCTGGCCTTCACGGGTCTGAACCAGGTGGCGGCCATCACCGGCTCGGGCTCTACGCGCCAGCTGCGCGATTTCCGCGCCTCGGTCGGCGGCGTGATCGGCGCGGCGGCCGTGCCGGAACCGGCGACCTGGGGCCTGATGATCGGCGGTTTCTTCGGGACCGGCTCGGTCCTGCGGCGGCGGCGTCGCGCGCTGCCCGTCGCCTGAGCATTCGCCTGAGGGCTGGGCCCCTCGCGGGCTCACGCCCGGCCCCGCGCCGCCAAGGAGGCTTCTCAACCCGGCCGCCAGCCCATAGATCAGGCTGAACAACGCGTTCTGGGGATCGCGTTCTGGGGAAGGGAACACACCGTATGGCGGATGCCGAAGCCGGGCAGCCGGGCGAAAAGCCGGCTTCGCTCAAGACCGTGGTCGCCGCTTCGTCGGCCGGCACGACCTTCGAGTGGTACGACTTCTTCGTCTTCGGAAGCCTGACCGGCGTCATCTCCCGGACGTTCTTCACGGGGCTCCCCGAAACGGCGGCCCTTGCGGCCGCCCTGGCGCTGTTCGGAGCGGGCTTCCTGTTCCGTCCGCTCGGCGCCCTGGTCTTCGGCCGGATCGGCGACCAGGCCGGCCGCAAGGGGGCGTTCCTGGCCACGGTGCTGCTGATGGGCGGCGCCACGCTGGCCATCGGCCTCCTGCCTTCCTACACCCAGGCCGGACTGATCGGGCCGATCCTGCTGATCCTCATGCGCATCCTTCAGGGGTTCGCGCTCGGCGGCGAGTATGGCGGCGCCGCGATCTATGTGGCCGAACACGCGCCGTCGAACCGCCGCGGCTTCGCCACGAGCTGGATCCAGAGTTCCGCGGCCTTCGGCCTGTTCGGCGCCCTGATCGTCATCCTCCTCTCGCGCCTGGCCGTCGGACCCGAGGCGTTCGAGGCCTGGGGCTGGCGCATTCCGTTCCTGTTCTCGGGCGTGCTGCTGGCCATCTCGGTCTGGATGCGCCTCAAGCTGTCCGAGAGCCCCGAGTTCGAGCGGCTGAAGGCCGAGGGCAAGCAGAGCAAGGCGCCGTTCAAGGAAGCCTTCGGCGAATGGCCGAACCTCAGGCTGGTGCTGATCGCCCTGGTGGCCATCATGTTCGCCCAGGGGGCGGTCTGGTACACGGCGTTCTTCTACGTCCAGACCTTCATGGAGCGGTTCCTTCGCGCGCCGCCCGAGACGATCAACCTGCTGATGCTGGCCGCGGTGGCCGCCAGCGCGTTCCTCTACGTGTTCTTCGGCTGGCTGTCGGATCGCGTGGGCCGCAAGACGGTGATGCTGTTCGGCATGACCCTCATGCTGGTGGCCTACTTCCCGGGCTTCCACCTGCTCGCCCAGACGCTGAACCCGGCCCTGGCCGAGGCCGAGGCGCGGACGCCGGTGGTGGTCATCGCCGATCCGGCCGACTGCAAGCTTCAGTTCGATCCCGTGGGGCGCGGCAGCTTCCTGTCGTCATGCGACATCGCCAAGTCCACCCTGGCCAACGCCGGCATCTCCTACACCAACCAGGCCGGCGCGCCCGGCCAGGCGGCGTTGGTCCGGGTCGGCGAACAGACCATCCCCTCGGCCAGCGCCGCGGGTCTCGCCCCGGAAGCGTCCAAGGCCGTGAAGGCCAGCGTCGAGGCGCGGATCAAGGCGGCCCTCACCAGCGCCGGCTATCCTGAAAAGGCGGACCCCGAGCGCATGAACCTGCTGGGGGCGTTCGGCGTGCTGCTGGTCTTCACGATCGCGGCCACGGCGCTTTACGGGCCCATCGCGGCCTGCCTGGTGGAGCTGTTCCCGACCAAGGTGCGCTACACGGCGCTGTCGTTGCCCTATCACATCGGCACCGGCTGGGTGGGCGGCTTCGTGCCGTTCACGGCGTTCGCCATCGTGACCGCGACCGGCCAGCTCTATTCGGGCCTCTGGTATCCCTTCGCCTTCACGGCGATCTCGGTGGTCGTCTGCCTGCTGCTGCTGCCCGAGACCCGGGGCAAGCGGCTGGACACCTAGAGGCTGTTGGGGCCTCGAAGGGTGAGAATAGGGTATTGTCGCCTCACCCTCCTCTCCCTGCGGAGGAGCAGGAACGGCGCCGCAACCACCGCGCATGTCTAAAGGCCACGACAAGTCCCTGACAGCTCCTAGCCTTCAGGGGTCTCCCAGGCGCCGAAGGGGTCGCTGAACGGCTTGCCGAGGGCCTCGGCGACGGCCGGATGGGTGATCTCGCCGGCCAGCACGTTCAGGCCCCGGGCCAGGTGGATATCGGCCTTCAGGGCGTCCAGGCCCCGGTCCGCAAGCTGCAGGCCGAACGGCAGGGTGGCGTGCACCAGGGCCTCGGACGAGGTGCGCGGCGCGGCCCCCGGCATGTTGGCGACGCAGTAGTGGACGACGCCGTCCACCTCGTAGGTGGGGTCCTTGTGCGTCGTCGGCCGGCTGGTCTCGAAACAGCCGCCCTGGTCGATGGACACGTCCACCAGCACCGAGCCGGGCTTCATCCGGGGCAGGTGCGCCGCCGTCACCAGCTTGGGCGCCGAGGCGCCCGCGGTCAGCACCGCGCCGATCACCACGTCGGCCTTCAGGATCTCCTCGTCCACCGCGTCGCGGGTGGAATAGCGGGTGACGACGCGGCCCTGGAACATGTCGTCCAGCTCGCGCATCCGCGGGATCGAGCGCTCGACCACCACCACCTCGGCGCCCAGGCCGGCGGCCATCCGCGCCGCGTTCATGCCCACCACGCCGCCGCCCAGAACCAGCACCCGGGCCGGCGGCGATCCGGGCACGCCGCAGATCAGCAGGCCCATGCCGCCGTTGTGCTTCAGCAGGGTCTCGCCGGCCGAGAGCACCGCGAGCCGCCCGGCCACCTCGGACATGGGCGCGAGCAGCGGCAGGCCGCCGTCGGCGTCGGTCACGGTCTCGTAGGCGATCGCGGCGCAGCCGCTCGCCAGCAGCCCTTCGGCCTGCGCCCGATCGGGCGCCAGGTGCAGATAGGTGAAGAGGATGTGGTCGTTCGTCAGCCGCGCCCACTCCAGCGCCTGCGGCTCCTTGACCTTCACGATCAGCCGCGCCGCGTCGAACACCGTCGCGGCGTCGGGCAGCAGACTCGCCCCGGCGCGGGCATAGAGGTCGTCGCCGTAGCCCGCCCCGACGCCGGCCCCCGTCTCCACGAACACCTCGTGCCCATGGCCCACATACTCGCGCACCGCCGTGGGCGTCAGCCCGACACGATATTCGTCCGGCTTGATCTCTCTCGGCACGCCGACACGCATAAGGTGACCTTTCGAGGCGGATTATTCCTTGAAGCAGGAGCTTGAGGGGCGCTCATTCCAGGATCAACGGGCGAAGGGTCGAATGGCGACGCTGTCGGAATGGACCTAAGGTCTCCAGCCGATGAAGAAGATGGGTCCAAGTCGTCGCGACATCCAGGTCGCGCGGGAATTTCGACGGGCCGCTCTGCCGGAGTCGGAATCGCATGGCGGCAGGCTCCTGCTCGCCATCCTCCTTCTTGCCGCGATATTGATGGCCATTCTGTGGGAAGCGACGCCGGTCGGCCCGACGACCGAGGTCTACGGTTCGGTTCTGCGGCTGGGCACCCTTCCGTCCGAGTATGGGACCAGGGCGTTCGCCATATCGCATGTCGGCGACCGGGAGGTGCGTGTGAACCTCTATCCGGGAACCTTCTGTCGCGTGGGTGATCGAATCCTCATTTGTCGCCAGCAGATGGCATGGGGCTTTCGCCATGGCGCGGGTCCACGAGCCTGCTCCGCCTTCACGACTGAGCCGCCGCCGGACTCTCGCTGATCTCCTCGAGCGTCCGGCCCACCTGCTTGGCGCCGTACTCCTGGGCCACATCGCCCAGCGACAGGATCCCGGCCAGGCGGCCGCCGTCGTTCAGCACCACCAGCCGGCGGATCTGCTTCCCGCCCATCTTACCCGCGGCGTCGGCGACGCTGTCGTCCTCGCGGCAGGTCTCGACGTCTTCGGTCATCACCTCGGAGACCGGCGTGCTGAGCGGCAGGCCCTCGGCCACCGCCCGCAGGACGATGTCGCGGTCGGTGATCAGGCCCACCACCTTGCCGTCGTCGGTTACTGGCACGGCGCCGGTCTCGATCTGAGCCATGGTGCGCGCCACCTCGGCGATGGTGGAGCGGGGCGTGGCGGTGACCACCTGGGCGGTCATGACGTCGGCGACTTTCATGGAGATGCCTCTGCAACCGGTTGGGTGCAGGAAAACGCGATCCCCGTGTCCAGCGTTCCGTCGGCGGGTGTTTGCCTGAGGTCTACCGGGCGTTCTCGAACGCCGGCGGCGTGGGGATGTCGGCGCCGCCCGGTCGGGGCGCGAGGACCACGGCGGCCAGCGCCGCGAGCGCGACGAGGCCGAGTTTCGGCGCGGCCCTCGGGCCGGATCTCGACAGGTGGCCAGCTCGCGACATGGGAGCGTTTCCGAATTCCAGTCCCGGCATTCTGCCCGTCCAGGCCTAATGATCGATGACTTCCGGACAAAATATTCGTGGCGCCCGTTACTTGAGGACGCCCCTTACTTTAGGACGCAGGCGGTCAGGCCCTCGTTCCGGACCACGCGGGCGTTGCGGTTGATGGCGCCCGCGCGGCGCTGCACATAGGGTCCGGGCTTGGCCGCCCGCCAGCCCAGCGGCTTGGGCAGGATCGCCGCCAGCCGCGCCGCCTGTGTGGGGGTGAGCTGGCTGGCCGGAACGCCGAAGTTCTTCCGGGCCGCGGCTTCGGCCCCGTAGACGCCGGGTCCGAACTCGATCGTGTTGAGGTACACCTCCATGATCCGCCGCTTGCCCCAGCCGATCTCGATCAGGCCGGTGAACCAGGTCTCCAGGCCCTTGCGCACCCAGTCCCGCTGCGGCCACAGGAACACGTTCTTGGCGGTCTGTTGGCTGATGGTGGAGCCGCCGCGCAGCCGCTTGCCCGACGCATTGGCCGCCATGGCTTTCTCGATGGCCTCGACGTCGAAGCCCATGTGCTCGCAGAACCGGGCGTCCTCGGCGGCGATCACCGCGCGCACCAGGTTGGGCGAGATGTCGTCCAGGCCGACCCAGCGGCGGTCCAGCCCGTGGCCCTCGAAGACCCGCTGGATCATCAGGATGGTGACGGGCGGTGGGACGAACCGATAGACCGCGACCGCGATCGCCGGGCCGATGAAGAAGACGACGAGGCCGGCGATCACGACGATCTTCAGCGCCGCGCCCAATGCGCCTGCGATCCCGCCCGATTTACCGCGTTTGCCCACGTGGCTTGCCTTCACCTAGCGTTGAGATGCTAGCCGAGATTCGCAAGGCCAAGGTCAACAGGCTTCCCATGAACGTTTCCGACGCCGTCGAACATCGCATCTCGGTGCGCGCCTACAAGCCCGACCCGGTGCCCAGGGCCGTGGTGGCCGAGATCCTGGAGCGGGCCGCCCGCGCGCCGTCCGGCGGCAACCTCCAGCCCTGGCGCGTCTACGCCCTCACCGGCGCCCCGCTCGAGGCGTTCAAGGCCGGCGTGGCGCAGAACCCCGCCGGCGAACCCATGGAATACGCCGTCTATCCGCCCGATCTATGGGACCCCTTTCGCACCCGCCGGTTCGAGAACGGGGAGCAACTCTACGCCTCCATCGGCGTCCCGCGCGAGGACAAGGCCGCCCGCCTGCGGTGGTTCGCGCGCAACGCCCAGTTCTTCGGCGCGCCGGTGGGGATCTTCTTCTGCCTGGACCGCAAGCTGGGCCCGCCCCAGTGGTCGGACCTGGGCATGTACATGCAGACGGTGATGCTGCTGGCCGTCGAGCGGGGCCTCGACACCTGCGCCCAGGAGTTCTGGGCCCGATACCCGCTGTCGGTGGCCCGGGCGACCGGCCTGCCCGAGGATCATATGGTCTTCTCCGGCCTGGCGCTGGGCTATCGCGATCCCGACCACCCCATCAACGGCTGGCGCTCCACCCGCGATCCGCTCGACGTCTGGTGCGACCTGAAGGGCTGGGAATGAGCCGTATCGTCCTCCTCGCCGCCCTCGCGGCCGGGATCACCTACGGCCTGGCCCCGGTGGCGATCGCCGCCGGCCTGTGGTCGCCGGACGTGCCCGACGCGGTCGGGGTGGCATGGAAGGGGGCTGGCGTGTCCCTGCTGGCGGTCTGGGCGGGCCTCGAGGCGCGCAACCGCGATGGCTGGATGCTGGCGGCGGTCCTGGCCTTCGGCGCCCTGGGCGACGTGCTGCTGGCGACGCATGGCCTGATCGTCGGCGCCTTCGCCTTCCTGGCGGGGCATGTGGTCGCCATCGCCCTATACACGCGCAATCGGCGGCCGGCCCTCGCCCGCGCGGACTGGATCGTCGCCGGGGCCATCGTGGCGCTCACCACGCTCGTCTCCTTCCTTCTGCCGCCCGACCGCGGGCTTGCGCCCGGCGTGGCGCTCTACGCCTTCGGCCTGTCGGCGATGGCCGCCGCCGCATGGCTCAGCCGCCTGCCGCGCGCCCTGGTCGCCGCCGGCGCCCTGATGTTCGTGGTCTCGGACCTGCTGATCTTCCTGCGCACCGGCCGGCCGGCGCTCGACATCCTGCCGATGGGTCTGGCGGTCTGGGGGCTCTACTTCGGCGGCCAGGCGCTCATCGCGGTCGGGGGCGTGCGGGGCCTGTCCCGCCGCACGGTCACCTCCCGCTAACCACGCCTCTTCAACGGGCTTTCACGACGTTCGGGCAGGGTGGGGCCGTTCCTCCCCGCCGCCCCGGATTCCATGCGCCTCACGCCCCACCGAATGATGCAAGGCCTGCGCGCGGGCGGCGCGGTGGGCGGCGTGGCGGCGGTGATCGCGCTCACCGGCCCGTTCCGCTACGGCGACCTCGGCCTGCCGTTCCCCGACCACGTGGCGCATGCGCTGCTGTTCTATGGCGTCACCCTGGCGATGCTCACCGCCCTGCCGCGTTCGCGCGCCGGCGAAGTGGCCGTCGTCGCGGTCCTGCTGGGGGCGATGAGCGAGCTGGCCCAGGCCGCTCTGGGCCGTCAGGCGTCGTGGAGCGATTTCGCGGGCGACGCGGTGGGGGTGGCCGTGGCCTATGCGCCGATCTGGGTCACCCGCCTGCGGGAGCTGGCGCGCACCCATCCGCATCTGACCTTCGCCGAGATCCGCGCCCTGGACCGTCGCGTCCCCCGCCCCATCGGCGGCCGCCCCCTCACCGAGACCGCCCCCGCCGCGCCGCAGCCCGATACGCAGGCCTAGGTCCGATCCTCCCGCGCGAGCGGCGGCCCTCTCTCCTGTCTTTGGCTCTTGGCCCTGGAATTCGGAAGGCGCCGCGCCGCCGCCTTGTCGCCCGACGGGCGATCATGACACCCTGGCGTCCACAACGAACAACGGCGAGGGAGGCGGCGTGATGGGCCGAACGGGATGGATCGCGGCGGGAACGGTTCTGGCGGCCGCGCTGACCGGCGGCGGGGCGATGGCCCACGAGACCTGGTACCCCTCGAAGTACGGCCCGGCCGACACCCTGGGGGCGGTCAACAACCTGTCGCCCGAGGGCGTGAAGCGCGCCGCCGCCCTGGTCACCACGGGCAAGGTGTACGCCCTGGGAGTCCCCACCGGGGTCTCCACTCCGGCCTATGGCGAGCGGACGTATTCCGTCGAACGGATCCCCGGCCCGACCGCTCCCCTGGCCCCGCCGGTCGGCGCGAACAAGGTCACGGCGTACGACGAGCGCGTCGTCACCAGCATGGGCATCGGCAGCCAGATGGACGGTCTGGGCCACCTGGGCATCGACCACCGCTACTACAATGGCGTTCACGCCTCGCAGGTGAACACCGACAAGGGCTTCGCCCTCGACCTCGCCCGGGTGCCGCCCATCGTCACGCGCGGCGTCCTGATCGACATGGTCAAGCACTTCGGAAAGCCGCTGGTCGCCGGCCAGGCGTTCAACCGCGCCGAGATCGAGGCGGCCATGCGCGCCCAGAAGGTGACGGTGGGCAAGGGCGACGTCGTCCTCTTCCACACCGGCTGGATGGCGGCCAAGGCCGAGAGCGACCGCGACGTCTTCCGCTCGACCGAGCCGGGCCTGGGCGAGGAAGGCGCGATCTGGCTGGCCGACCAGGGCGTCGTGGCCATCGGCGCCGACACCGTCGCCCTGGAGGCGATCCCGTTCGAGAACCCCGACCGCCCCTTCATCGTCCACCAGACCCTGCTGGCCAAGAAGGGCGTGCACGTGCTGGAGACCATCGACACCAACGCCCTGGCGGCCGACGGCGTCACCGAATTCCTGTTCGTCCTGGGCCAGCCGCGGTTCGAGGGGACGGTCCAGATCGTGATCAATCCGGTGGCGATCCGCTGAGGCCGGGACCCTGGGTCACGTCCCGTAGAAGCGTGTGAAGGCCTCCAGCGGGGCCTTCACGGCCAGCACGCGCTGAGGAAATGCGGTCCACGGGCGCTCGGGGTCCAGGGTGGCCAGGTTGGCGACGAAGGCGTCGCGGACCTCGGACCGGATGGCCTCGCGGCTGTCGATGAGCTGGCCCCAGCTCGACGTGCCGCTGAGGTGGAGGGGCCCCGGAGCCGGGGCGCGAGAGGCGGCGTATTCCGGCGGGAACAGCCGCCGGTAGGCTTCCAGGTTGTACAGCCACGAGCGGCCGACGATGTGGGTCGCCGCGGGATGCGCCTCGACGATCCGGCGCACCATGGCGGCCAGGTCGCCGCGCCGGCGCGCGATCTTGGCCGTGGCCAAGGGGCCGCCCGCAGCGTCGGTGTCGCGGTTGTAGAAATGGATCTTCACGGCGCCGGTGTCGTTCGGCGGCTCGAACGCGAAGCAGCCGAACCGTTCCTGCCCCGGCAGGGGGGTCGTCTCCTCGCGCGCCGTGCGGAAGGCGTCGCAGGTGAGCGCCAACTGAGCCTCGAGGCCGCGGGCGGCTTCGAGCGCCTGCGCGTAGGCCCGCCATTCCGGGGATGGCGGAAAGTGCAGCGGCACGCCCAGTCCGAGCCGGCGGTGGAGGTTGGTGTGCGCGCGCGCCGCTTCGCCCAGGCCCATCCCGGTCAGCTCCGCCATGCGATGCGCGAGGCGAAGCTGGGCCTCGAAATAGGGGGCGAGGCGTTCGGCTCTCGCGCCGCGATCCGGCTCCATCGCCCCTCCCCGCGTTTCTCTCGCCCGGCGCCGCTGTGGCGGCCCGACCCGCTTCATACGCCGTTCCGGCCCTCGCCGAACTGGTGTTCCCGCAAATACCGACGCAACATCCCGCCCGACCCTCGAGCCGGCCGGACCCCGATCTCGCGCCGGAACAGCGAAAGGCCCCAGATCATGTGCGACGACATCCACGAAGGCCTGATCCATGATCCCACCGTCTCGCGGCGGACATTCGGCCTCCTGTCGGCCGCCGCCGCCGGCGGGCTGGCCAGCCCCGCTCTGGGGGCCCCCGCCGTGATCGAGGGGGTCGTCGAGACCGACGTCCGGATCAGGACGCCCGACGGCCTGGCCGATGCGGCCCTGTTCCATCCGGCCGGCAAGGGCCGGTGGCCGGCGGTGCTGATCTGGTGCGACTTCCTCTCCCTGAGGCCGGTGTTCCGGGAGATGGGGCGCCGGCTGGCCTCGGCGGGCTACGTCGTCCTGGTCCCCAACTTCTACTATCGCTCGAAGACGGCGCCGGTGTTCGAGGGCGCCTTCAACTTCGCGAGCCAGGAGGACCGGGCGAAGATCGCGCCGCTGCGCGCCGCCCTGACCAACGACAAGGTCGACATGGACGCGGCCGCCTACATCGACTTCCTGGACGCCCAGCCCCAGACCGACACGGCGAAGAAGGTCGGCGTCCAGGGCTACTGCATGGGCGGGCCGTTCACCCTGCGGACCGCCGCCGTGCGGCCGGACCGGGTGGGCGCTGCGGCGACCTTCCATGCGAGCGTCCTGGTGTCGGACGCGCCAGACAGCCCGCACCTCCTGATCCCGAAGACCAAGGCGGCCTATCTGGTCGCCACCGCCGACAACGACGACAAGCAGCGCCCGCAGGAGAAGGACCGGCTCCGCGCCGCCTTCGCCGCCGCTAGTCGGCCGGCCACGGTCGAGGTCTATGCCGGCGCGGCCCACGGCTGGTGCGTCAAGGGGAGCCCCGTCTACGACGAGGCGGCCGCCGAGAAGGCCTGGGCCGAGCTGCTCGCGCTCTACAAGGCCCGTCTGGGCTAGCGTCGCGGTTCGCCGGCGGCGGCAGGACCGCTATAGGGCATCCATGAAGCTCCTCTCCGTCGAAGACGCCCGCACGCGGATGCTGGCCGAGGTCGCCGCCCTCGGGGCCGAAACCGTGCCGATCGAAGCGGCCGTGGGACGGGTGCTGGCCGAGGACGTCGCCGCTGGGCGCGATCAGCCGCCGTTCCCGGCCTCGGCGATGGACGGCTGGGCCGTGCGGGCGGCCGACACGCCCGGTCGTCTCGCGATCGTGGGCGAAAGCGCCGCTGGCCACGCCTACGGCGGCGTCGTGTCGCCGGGACAGGCCGTCCGGATCTTCACCGGCGCCCCGGTCCCCGCCGGCTGCGACGCGGTGGTGATCCAGGAGGACGCCACGGCCGCCGACGGTGTCGTGGCCGTGCCCCAGACATCCGCCGGCCATCACGTCCGCCCCGCCGGCGGTGACTTCCGGGCTGGCGAAGTGCTGCTGCGGTCCGGTGCGGGCGTCGATCCCTGGCGGCTGTCTCTGGCCGCCGCCGCTGGGCGGGCCGCGCTTTCGGTGGCCCGGCGGCCGCGGATCGCCCTGTTCTCGACGGGCGAGGAGATCGTCGAGGCGCCGGCGATCCCCGGGCCGTTCCAGATCTATGACTCCGGCTCCCGCGCGCTGGCCGCCCTGGCCGAAGGCTGGGGGGCCGAGGTTCGTCGCGCCCGGCCGGTGCGCGACGACTTCGACGCCACCGTGGCCGCCCTGCGCGACGCCGAGGGCGACCTGGTGGTGACGGTGGGGGGCGCCTCGGTGGGCGACCACGACCTCGTGCGCGGCGCGGCCGAAGCGCTGGGCCTCCGGCTCCGCGTCGCCAGCGTGGCGGTCCGACCCGGCAAGCCCACCTTCTTCGGCGTCCTGGCCGACGGGCGGCGACTGCTGGGCCTGCCCGGCAACCCCGCCTCGGCGATGGTCTGCGCCGAACTGTTCCTTCGCCCGCTGATCGCGGCGCACCAGGGCGCCGATCCCGTCCTGCCCATGCGGCGCGCGCGGCTGGAGGCGCCGCTGCCGGCCAACGGCCCGCGCGAGCACTGGATGCGCGCGCGGCTCGGCCATGCCGACGCCGGCCTCACCGCCCGGCCCTATCGCGATCAGGATTCCTCGCTGGTCGGCGTCTTCGCGGCCGCCGACGCCCTGCTGGTCCGCCCGGCCGGCGCGCCAGCGGCCGGGGCCGGTGACCTCGTGGATGTCCTGCCGCTGGCCCGCGCGTAGTCTCGCCAGCCGAAAACGAAGATCTCTTGTCCACGGGCGCACGCGGATGAGGATCGCGCGCCATCTGTGTCGATCCGTGCGTATCCGTGGACCTTGGAGGACGGGGCGCTGACGCTTCCCCACCAGGCTCCCCGACCGCGCTCGCGGATTACGACGCCTGCGCTGTCGCCGTGAGCGCGCCGGCATGGCGCAGGGCGGTGATCTCGCCGATCACCGAGACGGCCACCTCGAACGGCGCCTTGCCACCGATGTCCAGGCCGATGGGCGCGCGCAGCCGGGCGATGGCCGCGGCCGGCGTTCCGTCCAGCTCCAGCTCGGCCAGCCGGCCCGCCAGCCGCCGCCGCGCGCCGAGCAGGCCGACATAGCCGGCCTCCGAGGGCAGGGCGGCCTTCAGCGCCGCGCGGTCGGTGTCCAGGTCGTGGGTGGCCACCGCCACATAGGTCCAGGGGTCCAGGCCGATGGCCGCCAGGGCCTCGCCCGGCTCGTCGCGGCGGTAGGCGACGCCGGTCACCGGCGGCGGCGCCGAGGGACCCTTCGGCCGCACCAGGGTGGTCTCGAAGCCCGAGCGGGCGCCCAGTTCGGCGATGGCCAGCGCCGTGGGGTCGCCGCCCACGATCACCAGCCGTGGGGTCGGCTCGTAGGCGCGAACCGCGACGGCCCCCGCGAACACCGGCGCTCCGGGGGCGCAGATCCGCCGCGTCCCGTCGCTGGCGTAGACGACCGGCCGCCGCGCGGTCCAGGCGTCCAGCAGCGCGTCCAGGGCGGGATCGTCGGCCGCGATCCGCTCCAGCACGATCTCGATGCGCGCGCCGCACAGCAGCCGGATGTCGGGCCAGGGGCTGCCCTCGCCATAGACCAGGGTCCGCGGCCGGCCGTCGGCCAGGCACGCGCGGGCGTGACCCGCCACGTCGCCCTCGACGCAGCCGCCCGAGAAGTAGCCGGCGACGAGCCCGGGCGCGAAGACCATCTGGGTTCCCTCGGGCCGCGGCCCACCGCCGCCCACGGCGACCAGCGTGCCCAGGACGAACGCCTGACCCGCCGCGCGTGCGGCGGCCATCGCCGGGCGCACGTCCTCGGCCAGGCCGAACATCGGCCATTCGGGAAGATCGGGAACAGAGTCAATCACGCGTTAATCATCGGTGGGATACGGGTTCTTAGTCATCCCTGCGTCAAAATGGCCGCTCGAACGGATTTCACCAAGCACCCGGGCCTGAATGACTTCACCGCTCCAGAAACTCGGCCTCGGGACCAGCCAGTTCGGTCTCGACCAACCGCCCGGTCCCAGAGGCCGGCCGCGCGAGGCCGAGGCGCGTGACATCCTCTCGATCGCCGGACGATCCGGCCTCTCGGTGCTGGAGGTGGCGCGCCAGACCACCACCACCGACACCCTGCTGCGCGCCGCCCTGCCCCAGCCGGTGCCCTTCCGAATCACCCTGACCGCGATCCGGCCCGAACGCGGGCCCGACGCCGTCGAGGCCGAGCTCCGCGCGCAAATGACGCGGCTGGGGGTCGAGCGGGTGGACGCGGTCGTCGCGCCCTCGGCCACCGACCTGTTCTCGCCGCTGGGCCCCGCCCTGTGGGACCGCCTCAAGGCGCTCAAGGACCAGGGCCTGTGCCGGAGCATCGGCGTGCCCGTCTACGCCTCGGACGATCCGGTGGGTGTGACCCGCCGCTTCAAGCCCGACCTCGTCCAGGCGCCCGCCTCGCTGCTCGACCAGCGCCTGCTGCTCGACGGCTCGCTGGAGACGATCGCGGGAATGGGCGTCGAGGTCCACCTGCGTTCGATCTTCCTGAACGGCGTCCTCTTCCTGCCGCCCGACCGGGCGCCCAGCCATCTGAAGGCCGCCGCCGGCCGCATCTCGCGCGCGCGGCGGCTGATCGCCGAGGGTCGTTCCGATCCGCTCCAGGCCGCCCTGGGCTTCGCCCTGACCCGCCCCGAGGCCAGCCATGTCCTCGTGGGCGTCACCTCGGCCGCCGAGATGAGCGCCGTGGTGGCCGCGGCCATGAGCCCGCCGCCCGACCTCGACTGGGACGAGATGGCCATCGACGATCCCGAGGCCCTGAACTGGGCCGCCGCCTAGCCTGACGACCCGCCTCATGCAACGAGCCCGCCGCGGGTGCGACGGGCTCGGTGGTCTTCCGGGGTGCTGGAGGCCCGCCCGGCGCTCAGGCGCCGCGACAGGCCGGCGGGGCGTCAGCCCAGCATGTCCTTCACCGTGTCGCGCTCGCCGACGAGTTCGTCGTTGGTGATCTTGATCTTCGACTTCGCGAAGTCGTCCATCTCGTACGAGGTGATGACCTCGTAGGCGCCCGGCGCGGTGGTCTTCACCGGCATGCCCGCCCAGACGCCGTCGTCGAAGCCGTAGCGGCCCTCGCTGGCCACGGCCACCGAATGGATGGCGCCCGGCGTGACCAGGTCGCGGACGTGGTCGATCAGCGCGTTGGCCGCCGAGGCCGCCGAAGACTGGCCACGGGCCTCGATGATCGCCGCGCCGCGCTTGCCCACGGTGGGCAGGTACTCGTTCTCCAGCCAGGCGCGGTCGGTGATCACGTCGGTGACCGCCTTGCCGCCGATCTTGGCGTGGGTGAAGTCGGCGAACATCGTCGGGCTGTGGTTGCCATAGATGAACAGGTCCGAGACGTCGTTGATCGAGACGCCGGCCTTCTTGGCCAGTTGGGCGCGGCCGCGGTTCTCGTCCAGACGCACCATGGCGGTGAAGCGGTCGGGCGTCAGGCGCTTGGCCTGGCTGGCGGCGATCATCACGTTGGTGTTGCAGGGGTTGCCCACCACCGCCACGCGGGCGTCGTCGGCGGCCACCTTGTCGATCGACTGGCCCTGGGCGATGAAGATCTTGCCGTTGTCCTTCAGCAGGTCGGCGCGCTCCATGCCCGGACCGCGGGGCTTCGAGCCCACCAGCAGGGCCCAGTTCACGTCCTTGAAGGCCACGTCCGGGTCGCCGGTCAGCACCATGTCCTGGAGCAGCGGGAAGGCGCAGTCCTCCAGCTCCATGGCCACGCCCTTCAGCGCCTTCTGCGGGCCCTCCACCGGGATCTCCAGCAGTTGCAGGATCACCGGCTGGTCCTTGCCCAGCATCTCGCCCGAGGCGATCCGGAACAGCAGGGCGTAGCCGATGTTTCCGGCCGCGCCGGTGACCGCCACGCGGATGGGCTTCTTCGCCATGGGTGACCACTCCTCATTGTGATGTCGGCGCGGGCTCTAGCTCGTTGACGCCCGTGCGGCAATGCCGCACCCGCTTGCGGCCATGTTCGATCTGCACCCCGCCTTCCCCGCCACCTCCGAAAGCGTCGGCGACCTGGCCCTCTGCCACGTCCGCTTGCACGGCGACGCCCGCTGGCCGTGGCTGGTGCTGGTCCCGCGCGTGGCGGGCGCCACCGAGCTGGAGCACTTGTCGGGCGCCGAGCGCGGACGGCTGGTGGAGGAGATCGTCCAGGCCGGGGCGGCGACCCGCGCCGTAGGGGACGCCCTGGGGTGTCCGGTCGACAAGCTGAACGTCGGCCAGCTCGGCAACATGACGCCGCAGCTACACGTCCATGTGATCGGCCGGTGGACCGGCGATCCCGCCTGGCCCGGCCCGGTCTGGGGCCACGGGACCGCCGTCGCCTTCGACGCCGACAGCCTGGAACGCGCGCTGGCGGCGGCCCGCGCCAGCCTGGCGCTGTAGCCGCCGGCCGAACTCGCTGTCCGAACCCGTTGGCCTATCCCGCCGGGGCGAGCCGGTGCACGTTCTCCGCCACGTCGAAGAAGACCTTCGACGCGTTCTCGGCCACGTCCTGGGCGGTGTAGGGCCGGCCGGGTGTGAAGCCTTCGGTCTCCAGCATCTTGATCTCGCGGACGCCGCGCGCCGAGACGCCCAGGATCTTGCCCGAATGCTCGGCGGCCAGGTCCGAGACCATGTAGAGCACGCCGGGCGCCACGTTCTCGGGCAGGCTCAGCGGATCGGGCTCGCGCCCCTGGCGGCCGGGCAGGTCCGAGGTCATCCGGGTGTAGGCGCCGGGCGCCAGGCCCATGACGCGGATGTTGTACTTGCGTCCCTCGATGGCCATCACCCGGACCATGCCGTAGATGCCGGCCTTGGCCGCGCCGTAGTTCGTCTGGCCGAAATTCCCGTACAGCCCCGAGGTGGACGAGGTCAGCACCATCGACCCGCCGCCGTTCTCCTTCATCCACTTCCAGACCGGCAGGGCGCAGCAGTACGTGCCCTTGAGGTGGACCTTCACCACCGCGTCCCAGTCGGCCTCCGAGGTGTTGGCGAACGACTTGTCGCGCAGGATGCCGGCGTTGCAGACCAGGATGTCCACCCGGCCGAACGCGTCCAGCGCCGCCTTCAGGATGTTCTCGCCGCCCTGGACGGTCGAGACGTCGTCGCCGTTGGCCACGGCCCGGCCGCCGGCCGCGACGATGGCGTCCACCACCTTCTGCGCCGCCGAGACGTCGGCGCCCGATCCGTCCCGCGCGCCGCCCAGGTCGTTCACCACGACCGCGGCGCCTTCCTTCGCGAACAGCTTGGCGTAGGCCTCGCCCAGCCCGTTGCCCGCGCCTGTGATGATCGCGACCTTTCCGTCGAGCAGTCCCGCCATGACGTCCTCCCATACCGTTCTTTTGGCGGATCATCGGGCCGGCGGGGGCCGGTTGGCAAGGCGCCCCCCCGCGCCTTCTTTCCCCGCGCCGTCTTTCCCCCCGGGGCTCGTCACTCCGCCCGCCGGAACCGCCAGTCCTGGCTTCGGAGGCGGCCCTTCACGGTTCCCTCGATCCGCGCGCAGAGATCGTCGCCGCAGCGGCGGTAGATGACCCGCTGGGGGAAATCGTGGGCCGGGTTCTCGAAGACGGCCTCGTCCGCTGTCCCGCCCGGCTTCAGGACGAACGCCGTCGGGGGCTGGTCAGGGAGAAAGGCGGTGAACGTCGGGCCCGCCGCTTCCGTAGTGATGGTCATGTGCTCGACGAACGGCCGGCGGCCCGGCCGGTTGGCCTGGTTCGCGCCGGTCATCGTCCCGCCCAGCGGGGCCAGCCACACCTCGCGGGTCACCACACCGTCCCGCGCCTCGACCCAGCTCCCCGCCAGCCACGCGAAGGTCTCGACCGGGGCCGCCGCATCGCCGGCGCCAGGGGCAGGCTCGGCCTGGGCCGCGCCGTAGAGCAGCGACAGCGCGAGGACGGCGAGGGTGGCGCGCATCGTCTCAGGCCTCCGGCTCGGAGATCCCCGGCCGCGGCTTGCGCCGGGCGCGGAAGAAGCCGCGCAGCAGGTCGGCCGACTCCTCGGCCAGGACGCCGCCCTCGACCGCCGGACGCCAGTGGCAGGTGGGCTGCTCGAACACCCGCGGGCCGTGGACCACCGCCCCACCCTTGGGGTCGGAGGCCCCGTAGACCAGCCGGCCGATCCGCGCATGGCTGATGGCGCCGGCGCACATGGCGCACGGCTCCAGGGTGACGAACAGCTCCAGGCCCGTGAGGCGATAGTTCCCGAGTTTCTCCGCCGCCGCCCGGATGGCGACGATCTCGGCGTGGGCGGTGGGATCGTGGCCGCCGATGGGCCGGTTCGCGCCCACGGCCACCACCTCGCCGGTGGCCGGATCGACGATCACGGCGCCCACGGGCGTCTCGCCGGCCGCGGCGGCGGCTTGCGCGGCTTCGAGCGCGATGCGCATTGTCCGGCGATCATGGTCCACGATCCCCTACGAACCCAGCCGGACGATCCCGGTCAAGCCGAGACCGACGCCGAAGACGCTGGCGGCGACCCAGGTGGCGACCTTGGCGGCGAGCGCGTCGCCAAGCTTCTGGCCCGCGCGGGCGTCGGTTCCCGCCGCGACGTCGAGCGCCTGATCGCCGAGGGCCGGGTGGCCGTCAACGGCCGCGCGCTGGAGACCCCCGCGGTCAAGGTCGAGGCCGGCGACATCGTCACCGTCGACGGCGAGGTGGTGGGCGAGCCCGAGCCCGCCCGCCTGTTCCGCTATCACAAGCCTGTGGGTCTGGTGACCACCCACAAGGATCCGGCCGGCCGTCCCACGGTGTTCGCCGCCCTGCCCGAGGGCCTGCCGCGGCTGATCTCGGTGGGCCGCCTCGACCTGAACTCCGAAGGCCTGCTGCTGCTCACCAACGACGGCGAACTGGCCCGCGCCCTGGAATCGCCCGCCACCGGGATCGTGCGCCGCTACCGCGTCCGCGCCTACGGCCGCACCACCCAGGCGGCGCTGGACCGGCTCAAGGACGGCGTCACCGTCGAGGGCGTGCGCTACGGCGCCGTCGAGGCCCGGCTCGACAAGGCCAAGGAAGGCCGCGAGGGCGCGAACCTCTGGATCACCGTCACCCTGCACGAAGGCAAGAACCGCGAGGTGCGCCGGGTGCTGGAATCCATCGGGCTGAAGGTCAATCGCCTGATCCGCCTGGCCTACGGTCCCCTGGCGCTCGGCACGCTGGACGTCGGCGAGGTGGAGGAGGTGGGTCCCCGCGTGGTCCGCGAGCAGTTCGCCGCCCACATCGACCCGGCCAACCTGCCCACCGGCGAACGGCCCCAGTACCGGTCGGCCGCGAAGAAGGCCCGCCGCGCGGCCGAGGCGCCCGCCGCCCCGCAACCCGCGCCCCAGGCCAAGCCGGAGAAGAAGACCTACAAGGCCGGCTGGGCCAAGGCGAAGCCCAAGGCCCGTCCGCATCCCCCGCCCAAGCGCAAATCCTCCGCCGCGCCCCAGGCGCCGCTTCGCGATTCCACCCGCCCACGGGAGGCCGTCGCAGAACGCCCCTCCCCCTTGCGGGGAGGGGGTGGTGTGGGGGTGCGGGCCGAGCGTCGGCTTAGGTCCCGCGAGAGGGAGGTCGGCAGCGTCGAACCCGCCCGATCCGACCTTCACCTGGAAGGGCAAGGCGTTGAAGCCTCTCGCAAGGGGAATCCGGGAAATATCCGACGCCGAGCCGACACCCCCACCCCAACCCCTCCCCGCAAGGGCGAGGGGCGCACCAAAGCCGCCAGCGCTTTTCGCAACGACCCCCCTCGGCAAAGGAAGGGGGCGTCCGACGCTTTCCCCGAATCTGGTCCCGAACCTGGTGAGGAGAGGGCGCGAGGCCGAGGCGTCGGCAAGGGACCTAAATCCGCTGGATCTCCGCGGGCCGCCGCCCCAGGTCCAGGCCCGCGCGGGCCGAAGCCGTCGACATCACCTCGAGGAAAGCCCGGCGCTCGTCGGCCAGGCCCTCCCAAACCGGGCGGTCGAGGGCCGCGCGGGTGAGCCGCTTGGCGTAGGCCAGCCCCTCGGCGCCGCGCCCCTCCCATTCGGCGGCGATCTCGAGCGCGCGCGCCAGGGGATCGTCGGCCAGCTCGTGGACCAGGCCGATGGCGTGGGCCTGCTCGCCCCGGAAGGTCAGGCCGCGCAGGATGATCTCCAGCGCCTTCGCCTCGCCCACCACCCGGGGCAGCCGCTGCGTGCCGCCCCCGCCCGGAAAGATGCCGATGCGCGTCTCCGGCAGGCCGATGGCCTCCACGTCCGGCGCCGCGATCCGCAGGTCGCAGGCCAGCGCCAGCTCGAACCCTCCGCCCATGCACAGGCCGTTGATGGCGGCGACCACCGGCTTGGGCGCCTCGAAGATGGCGTCCACCAGCGCCAGGTAGCCTTCCGCCGGCCGCGCGCCCGGAGTCGGCGGCGGAGGCGGCGGGCCGTCCTTCAGCCGCTCGCCCATCGCGCCCAGTTCGTCCACGTCGTAGTGGCGGATGAACACGCCGGGCAGCCCGCCCGTGATCACCACCGACCGCACCGCCGGATCGGCCGCCAGGGGCCGGAACGCCTCCAGCATCTCCTGCGCGCCGGCCGCGGTCATCGTCCCGAACGGCGGGTTGGCGTAGGTGACGACGGCGGTCCCGCCCCGTCGCTCGACCGTCACCAGGTCGCCTGAAACCGGAGCCATGAGGTCCTCCTCGATATCGCCGCGCGCTTGCGTCTTGGCTTGCGTCTTTGCCGAAACCTTGGAACGGGAGCACCCCGGATCACAAGAGCGCCGGGTCACGGGAACCCCGGCGTCACGAGGAGTCATGGGTTTGCGCATCGTCTCGGGAGAATTCCGTGGCCGGCCGATCGTCGCGCCCGAGGGCGAGGCCACCCGCCCCACCTCGGATCGCGCGCGCCAGGCGATCTTCAACATCCTGGAGCATGCGCCCTGGTCGCCCGGCCTCCGGGATCGGCGCGTGATCGACCTGTTCGCCGGCTCGGGCGCCCTGGGCTTCGAGGCCCTGTCGCGGGGCGCCGCCTTCTGCCTGTTCGTCGAGACGGGCGAGGCGGCCCGCGGCGCCATCCGCGAGACCGTGGACGCCTTCGGCCTCTTCGGCCGCACCCGTGTCCACCGGCGCTCCGCCATCGACCTGGGCGTGCGCCCCGGCGCCGACGGGCCGGCCTTCGACCTCGCCTTCCTCGACCCGCCCTACGCCCAGGGCCTGGGCGAGCAGGCCCTGGCCCGCCTGGCCGACGGCGGCTGGCTGGCCCCCGGCGCGGTCGTGGTCTTCGAACGCGGCGCCGCCGAGCCCGCGCCCGAGGCTCCGGGCTACGAAGCCCTCGACGTCCGCGATTATGGCGCCGCGCGCGTGCATTTCCTGAGGCTCAGAATCTAAAGTTGAATTGGCTGCTGGACGAGCCAAAATCTCGGATATCTTGGCGTGGTGAAGACCGGAGCGGAAGCGGCTGGCAAGGACTCTTCCCGCTAAGACGTGGGCTGGCCGCCTTCATTGGTGGGCCACTGAGGGCGGTCCACGGACTTGTTCAGTAGCAGGCTGTGAGCCATTTGCAGTGGCTGATCTATAAGGTGGCGGAGTTGTTCAGTTTCCTCTTCCGTCGCTGTCCGGTCTCCAAGCTCATCGGCGAGCCGATCCGTGTACAGACGTGCAGTTTCGACTGTTATCCTCATTACCATGAGGCGCCTCGCCAAGGACATGGGACCAAAATTCTTGTCGAGTTCGTATACTGGGAATCGACCAAGATCTTCAATTGCTGCCGTCATGCTCAGAGACATTTGGCGAAGCGACAGTGGGAATGGCCGGAAATGCCCGGAGGTTCGGTGAAAACTCTCGATAACTTCGTATCCGTGCATTAACAGGCGTAGAGCTTCAGCCCGTAGCTGTCTGGATCGTCTCCAATTCGGAGCAAATACTGTAAGATAGGTTACGAACAAAGCCAGGAGCGTTCCGAAGAACTGAGCCCAACCGGCTAAGGCGTCGTGCGCTTCAAGCCATTGGATTATGTCGCCCATGTCCAAATCCCCTTAGAGGCTGGCGATCCTCGCCCCCGTGCTCTTGGTGTCCAGGCGAGACAGTCTGAATGACGGTGGTCCGATAGAGCGAGCTTGACAACGACGCCATATGTTCCATATTTGTTCTCATGAACGTGGAGCTGGCCAGCCAGAGGCTCGATGACCTCGCCGAGTGCGCCTACCGCCTCGGCAAGGCGTTCGCGGCCGAGGCCGAGCAGGCCGAGGCGGTCTCGCGGAAGGTCGAGTTCTACCACCTCTTCAATCGCTGCTTCGCCTCGGTGCGCCTCAGCATCGCGCTCCAGCTCCGACTGCGCCGCGAGGCGGCTCGGGGCGAAGCGCCGGTCCTGGCCGAAGCCGCCCGCCAGAGGGTCGAGCCGACCCTCGAACGTGAATCCCCAGATCATGATCGGCCAGATCATGACCGGCCCGAACGGGACCCGCCCGAAGTCGAGACCGAGCGGGAGCGCGACCGCGAGACCGTCAGCTTCCCCGTGCTCCTGCGCACGCTTCATCGCGTCGCCGCCGACGCCTCGGCCCTTCCCGGCCCGCCGCCTGCCGAACTTCCTGCGCTGCGCGAGCTTCTCGCCCGGATCGCGGACCACCCGCCCGCCGGGGGCGAGTCGGAAACCCCTCGGGAAGCCGCCTCGGCGCTCACGACCCTGGCGCGAAGACCCGGTTCTGGGCCGCCCCAACACCCCGATCCCCAACGACCCGGTGCTCAACGTCCAGGCGCCCGTCGCGCCACCGGACCGCCGTAGTCTCCAGGCGCCTCCCCGGCGCACGGCGTCGCGGGGTCCAGCCCCAGCCACGAATCCACACGAAAAACACGGACGGCGTCGGCGCCGGCCGCCGGAGTTGTGACGCCGCCAGGCGCGACCTACCCCTTCAGCTCCGCGACGATATCGGCCAGCGCCGCCTGCCACGGCCGGGGCGTGACGCCGTACACCCGCTCGAGCCGGCCCAGGTCCATCGTCGCCCGCAGGGGTCGGCGGGCCGGGGTGACGTAGTCGGCGGTGCGCTGCCCGCCCACCTCGGGCGCCGCGTCGCCCAGCGCCTGGGCGAAGATCTCCACCGCGAAGTCGCGCCAGGTCACTTCGCCCGTGTTGGCGAAATGGACGGTCCCGAACAGCGGGTCGCCGGCGGGCGCCGCGGCCAGCCGCGGCGCGAGGTCCAGGATGAAGCCCGCCAGATCCGCCGCCGAGGTGGGTCGGCCGGCCTGGTCGTCCACCACCTTCAGCGGGTTCCCCGCCGCGGCCACGCGCAGCATGGTCTTCACGAAGTTCTTGCCGTGGGGCGAGACCACCCAGGACGTGCGGATGTTGAGCGACCGGGCATTGGCCGCCGTCACGGCCTTCTCGCCCTCCAGCTTGGTGGCGCCGTAGGCGTTGAGCGGGTTCGTCGGCGCGTCCTCGGCGTAGGGGGCGCCGCCGTCGCCGTCGAAGACGTAGTCGGTCGAGACGTTGATCGTCGCCGCGCCGACCTCGGCCGCCGCCGCCGCGATCGCGCCGGGCGTGAGCGCGTTCACCGTCCGCGCCAGGTCGCCCTCGGTCTCGGCCAGGTCCACGGCGGTGTAGGCGGCGGCGATGACCACCACGTCCGGGCGTTGCGCCCGCACCTGGGCGGCGGCGGCCTCCGGATCGGCGAGGTCGGCTTCGGCGCGGCCCAGGGCGGTGACGGCGACATCGTGTCCCGGCGCCCGGCGCAGCAGCTCCACGCCGAGCTGGCCGGTGGTTCCGAACTGGAGGATCTTCAGGGTCATGCGGCTTCCTTAGCGCGAAAGCCGGCCGCCTCAAGCCGTCGTGAAGTCGCCACGTGACCGTCCGCCGCGCTTGAACCTGCCCGGCGCGCGCCCTTAGAAGCCTCGGTGCGGGCCGGTCGGGCCGGGCGAGCGGGGGCGAAGGTGGACAGTCCGGGGGAAGCGGCGCGTGGACCCGGCGGCATGGCCGGCGGCCGCAAGGTCCCGGACCTGACCACCGGCCCGATCGGCAGGACTCTGGTCCTGTTCGCCCTGCCGGTTATGGCGACCAACATCCTCCATTCGGTGAACGGTTCGGCCAACGCCATCTGGGTCAGCCACATCCTGGGCGAGGCGGCGCTGACCGCCACGGTCAACGCCAACCAGATCATGTTCCTCATGCTGGGTGCGGTGTTCGGCCTGTCGATGGCCTCGAACATCATGATCGGCCAGGCCGTAGGCGCCCGGAACGAGGCCCAGGCCAAGAAGGTGATCGGAACCTCCACCGCCTTCTTCGTGGTCGTGTCGCTCAGCGTCGGACTGCTGGGCGTCTGGCTGACGCCGCACATCCTGGACGCGATGGGCACGCCGGCCGCCGCGCGCCGCGACGCCATCGCCTATCTGCGGGTGATCTTCTCGGCCATGCCGTTCATGTACTTCTTCTCGTACGTGATGATGGCCCAGCGCGGCGTGGGCGACAGCCGCACCCCGTTCTACTTCTCGATCCTGATGGTGGCGCTGGACATCGTCCTGAACCCCCTGCTGATCACCGGCTACGGGCCGTTCCCCCGGCTGGGGATCGCCGGCTCGGCCACCGCCACGCTGATCGCCCAGACGATCACCCTCCTGGCGATGATCGTCCACCTCTACCGCCGCAAGTCCATTCTGGTCCTGCGCCCCGGCGAGTTCAGGCTGCTGATCCCCGACCTGCCCATCATCCGCGGCCTGGTGTTCAAGGGCGTGCCCATGAGCTTCCAGATGATGGTCACGTCGCTGGCGGCGGTGACCATGATGAGCCTGGTCAACCGCCACGGCGTCGAGACCTCGGCGGCCTACGGCGCGGCGGCCCAGCTCTGGACCTATGTGCAGATGCCGGCCATGGCCCTCGGCGCCGCTGTCTCGTCGATGGCCGCCCAGAACGTCGGCGCGGGCCGCATGGACCGGGTGGAGCAGATCGCCCGGTCCGGCTCGCTGTGCGCGCTCCTGTTCACGGCTGTGCCCGTGGTGCTGATCTACATCGCCGACCCGTGGGTGCTGCGCGCCTTCCTGCCCGGCGACAGCCCCTCGCTGCCCATCGCGATCCACATCAACTCGATCGTGCTGTGGGGCTTCATCCCCTTCGGCATCGCCTTCATCTTCTCGGGCGTCGTGCGGGCGACCGGGGCGGTGTGGCCGCCCCTGCTGGCCATGGTCATCTCGCTCTGGGTGGTGCGGGTGCCCCTGGCGACGGCGCTGGAGCCGCACATGGGCGCCGAGGCGATCTGGATCAGCTTCCCCATCGGCTCGGGCGTCACCCTGCTCCTGGCGGCCGGCTACTACGTCTGGGGCGGCTGGCGGACGTCGCGGATGCTGCCCACCACGCCGCCCGCCACCGACGAACCCGACACCGGGTTCGGCCAGCCGATGATCGAGGAGGCCGAGGCCCTGGCCGACGCCGCCGAGGCTAGCCGTAGGTCTCCATCAGCGCCGAATAGACCAGGGTCCTGAGTTCGCGCCGGACCGGATAGGTGGACGACGGCAACAGCTGGGTCATGAACACCGCCGTCACCTGCTCGACGGGATCGACCCAGAACGCGGTCGACGCCGCGCCGCCCCAGTAGAACTCGCCCAGGCTGCACGGGACCAGCGTCTGGGGCGGGTCGAACACCACCGCGAAGCCCAGGCCGAAGCCGACGCCGGCGTTGGTGCTCTCCGAGAACAGCGAGCGGGACACCTGGGTCAGGTCGGCCCCGCCCGGCAGGTGGTTCGACGCCATCAGCTCGATGGTCTTGGGCGCCAGGATGCGCGCGCCGTCCAGTTCGCCGCCGTTCAGCAGCATGGTGGCGAAGCGCATGTAGTCGGCGGCCGTCCCCACCAGCCCGCCGCCGCCCGAGAGCAGGGCGGGCGGCGCCAGGTAGGGGCTCTTCTGCGGGTCGTCCTGAAGCTTCATCCGGCCGCCGGGCGCGGCGTTGTAGCAGGCGGCGAACCGGCTCCGCTGGTCGTCGCGGACGTGGAAGCCGGTGTCGGCCATCTTCAGGGGCTCGAAGATGCGCTCCCGATAGACCTCGTCCAGGGGCTTGCCGGCCAGCTTCTGCACCAGGTAGCCGCAGACGTCGGTGGAGACCGAGTAGTTCCAGGCCTCGCCCGGCGAGAACTCCAGCGGCTGCTTCGCCAGCATCTGGATCATGGCCTCCAGGTCGTGACCGGCGTGCGCCTCCTCCAGCTTCAGCTTGCGATAGGCCGCGTCCACGTTCGTCCGGTTCTGGAAGCCGTAGGTCAGCCCCGAGGTGTGGCGCAGCAGGTCGACCACCTGCATGGGCCGCGCCGGCGGCGTGGTCAGGTAGGGGTCGGCCCCGGCCGAGAACACGCCCATCCCCTTCCACTCGGGGATGTGCCGCTCGACGGGATCGTCCAGGGCGATGGCGCCCTCCTCCACGAACTGCATCAGCGCCACCGAGGTGACCGGCTTGGTCATGGAGTAGATGCGGAAGACCGTGTCCTCGGCGAGGGGGGTCCCCCGCTCGACGTCCTGGTGGCCCAGCAGGGTCTGGTGGACCACCTCGCCGTCGCGGGCGAGCAGGAACTGGGCGCAGGGCATCCGGCCGGGGCCGACGTACCTCTCCTCCAGGAACCGGTCGATCCGCTGCAGTCGCTCCTTCGAGAACCCGTGCTGCTTGGCCTTGCCCATGCGTCTCTCCCGGCTTCGCCCGTCCTTGATCCGCCCGCATTTGGTCTTGCCTTCCGGGCGGTCGCAAGCGCCAGCATCGCCGCCTCGTCAGGGAGATCCGCCATGCCCAACGTCAGCTACGAGACCGACGGCCGGACGGCCGTCGTCACGATCGAGCGCCCCGAGCGCCGCAACGCCGTGGACGGCCCCACCGCGCGCGAGCTCTACGACGCCTTCAAGGCCTTCGACGCCGACGACGGCCTGGACGTGGCGGTGCTGACCGGCCAGGGCGGCGTCTTCTGCGCCGGGGCCGACCTCAAGGGCGTCGCCGCGGGCCGGGGCAATCCGGTGAAGCCGGACGGCGACGTGGGGCCGATGGGCTGCACCCGCCTGAGGCTCGGCAAGCCGGTGATCGCCGCGATCGAGGGCCATGCGGTGGCCGGCGGCTTGGAGGTGGCGTGCTGGGCCGACCTCAGGGTCGCGGCGGAAGGCGCGGTCTTCGGCGTCTTCTGCCGCCGCTTCGGGGTGCCGCTGATCGACCTGGGCGCGGTGCGCCTGCCCCGGCTGATCGGCCAGTCGCGGGCGATGGACATGATCCTCACCGGCCGTCCGGTCGATGCGCAGGAGGCGCTGGCGATGGGGCTCGCCAACCGCGTCGTCCCCAATGGCGAGGCCCTGGCCGCCGCCCTGGAGCTGGCGCGCCAGCTCGGCGCCTTTCCCCAGCTCTGCCTGCGCAACGACCGCCGGCTGGCGCTGGCCCAGTGGTCCCTCGACTGGGACGAGGCCACGGCGTTCGAATACGAGGTCGGCATGGAGACCCTGCGCAGCGGCTCGGCGGCGGAGGGCGCGGCCCGCTTCACCGCCGGCCAGGGACGCGGCGGCGCGTTCTGAAGCCCGGCCAGCGAGCGTTTGATCTCGCGCGCCGCCGAGGATAGCATACCCGGAATACGAAAAACCGCAGCGCGTCGCGCCGCCTGGGAGAAACGTCGATGGCCTGGGATTTCGAGACCGATCCCGAGTTCCAGAAGAAGCTCGACTGGATCGAGGACTTCATGCGCGACGAGGTGGAGCCGGTGTCGCACCTCGGCATGGCGGCCTATTCGTCGCTCGGGCGCGAGACGTTCATCAAGCCGCTGCAGCAGAAGGTCAGGGACCAGGGCCTGTGGGCCTGCCACCTCGGCCCCGAGCTGGGCGGCCAGGGCTTCGGCCAGCTCAAGCTGGCGCTCATGAACGAGAAGCTGGGCCGCAACGGCCTGGCCCCGTCGGTCTTCGGCTGCCAGGCGCCCGACAGCGGCAACGCCGAGATCATCGCCCACTACGGCACCGAGGCGCAGAAGGAACGCTACCTCTGGCCGCTGCTGAACGGCGAGATCCGCTCGGCCTTCTCCATGAGCGAGCCCACCGGCGGGTCCGACCCGCTCACCTTCCAGACCCGCGCCGTGCTGGACGGGAACGAGTGGGTCATCAACGGCGAGAAGTGGTTCTCGACCAACGCCCAGTATTCCAAGGTCCTGGTGCTCTACGCCATCACCGATCCCGATGCGAAGGACCCCTACCGGCGCACCTCGATCTTCCTGGTCCCCACCGACACGCCCGGCGTCGAGATCATCCGCAACGTCGCCGTGGGCGCCGGCGGCCAGATCGGCGGCGGCAACGAGGGCTATGTCCGCTACAAGGACGTGCGCCTGCCCTACGACGCCCTGCTGGGCGACCGGGGCGCGGCGTTCGTGATCGCCCAGGTGCGCCTGGGCGGCGGGCGCGTCCACCACGCCATGCGCACGGTCGGCGCCTGCCGCCACGCCCTGGACCTGATGTGCCGCCGGGCCGTCAGCCGCACGACGCGTGACGGCCGCCTGGCCGACCTCCAGATGGTGCAGGAACAGATCGCCGAGAGCTGGATCGCGGTCGAGAGCTTCCGCCTGCTGGTCCTGCGCACGGCCTGGCTGATCGACAAGCACAAGGACTACAACAAGGTCCGCAAGGACATCGCCGCGATCAAGGTGGCCATGCCCAAGGTCTACCACGACGTGGCGACCAAGGCGGCGCACCTGCACGGCGCCCTGGGCGTCTCGAACGAGATGCCCTTCATGCACATGGTCAATTCCAGCCTGGTGATGGGCATCGCCGACGGCCCGACCGAGGTCCACAAGGTGACGCTCGCGAAGCAGATCCTGAAGGACTACACGCCCGACAACGACCTCTTCCCCAGCTACCATATCCCGAAGCTCCGCGAGGCGGCCGAGACGCGCTTCGCCGCCGAGCTGGGCGAGATCCGCCGACACTACGCCGCTCGGCGGGCGGAACAGGCGTGAGGCTTGCCGCGCGCCGTGCTCCGACCTACTTCTGCACCATGTAACTGGTCCAAGAGGATCGGATGCGTGTCTCTGTCTCCCAAGCCAAGGGTCAACTCCTGGAGCTGGTTCGGCGCGCGGAGAAAGGCGAGGACATCGAACTGACCCGGAGGGGCAGGCGGTGGCGCGGTTCGTCGCCGTTCGGCGGCGTGAGCTGTCGCGGGAGGATCGCCGGCGAATTCTCGCGAAGGCGATGCAGGACGGTCGAGCGCGTACCGGCGCCGGGCCGCCTACGAGCGATGGGCCGCCTACGAGCGATGGGGAAAGGGCTTCCACCCCGCCAACCTGAACTACGGCGATTGTTTCGCCTATGAAGCGGCCCAGAGATACGACTGTCCGCTGCTGTTCGTAGGCCGGGATTTTTCGCAGACCGACATCAAGAGCGCCCTGTAGAACGACGCAGGGTCAGGGAGTTAAACCGAACCACATGACCGACTCTTCGAACACTTGGCCCGTGATGTCCGTCGCCGAGGCGCACGCGAAGCTGACCGGGCCCGGCGCTCCGTTCGAGATCGAAGAGAAGGTGATCCGCGGCGTGCCCACGAAGACGTGGAAGAACGCGCCGCCGACGCTGCGCGACGTGTTTATCAACGGCCAGCGGTTCAAGGACCGCGAGTTCCTGGTCTACGAGGACGACCGGGCCACGTTCGACAGTTTCGGCCGCGCCACCCTCAAGCTGGCGCATCAGCTCCTGGCCGACGGGGTGAAGAAGGGCGACCGCGTCGCCGTCATCATGCGCAACCTGCCGGAATGGCCCGTCGCCTTCTGGGCCGGCCAGCTCGTGGGGGCCATCGTCACGCCGCTGAACGCCTGGTGGACCGGCCCCGAGCTGGAATACGGCCTGGCCGACTCCGGGACCAAGGTCGCGCTGGTCGACGACGAGCGTCTGGATCGCATCGCCGAGTTCCTGGACAAGCTGCCCGACCTCGAGAAGGTCTACGTCGCCCGCCACGCCGGCGCCGACCTGCCGGCAAGGACGCAGCGGCTGGAGGACGTGATCGGCCGGGTCAACGACTGGGGCGCCCTGCCCGAGCTGGCTCTGCCCGACGTTCCGCTGGCGCCCGAGGACGACGCCACCATCCTCTACACCTCTGGGACCACGGGGCGGCCCAAGGGCGCTCTGGGCACCCACCGCAATATGACCTCGAACATCGGGGCCGGCGGAATCTCGGCGGCCCGCAACTTCCTGCGCGCCGGCCAGCCGCTGCCCGAGATGGACGCCACCAAGCTGCCGCAGCGGGTCTCGCTGCTGGTGGTGCCCATGTTCCACGCCACGGGGCTTTCGGCGACGGTGGGGCCGTCGATGAACGCGGGCGGCAAGCTCGTGCTGATGCGCCGCTGGGACGCCGAGCCGGCGATGCGTCTGATCGAGCGCGAGAAGGTCAACGCCACGGGCGGGGTGCCCACCATCGCCTGGCAGCTCATCGAGCATCCGGCGCGGGCGAAATACGACCTGTCGTCGTTGGTGACGGTCAGTTACGGGGGCGCGCCGTCGGCGCCCGAGCTGGTGCGGCGGATCGCCGAGACCTTCCCCGGCTCCCAGCCCGGCAACGGCTGGGGCATGACCGAGACCACGGCCACCTTCACCAGCCATCTCGGCAAGGACTACGAGAACCGCCCCGATAGCGCCGGTCCTGCGGCGCCGGTCGGAGAGATGCACGTGCGCGATCCGGCCGATGGCGAGACGATCCTGCCCGCCGGCGCCGTCGGCGAGCTGTGGGTGAAAGGCCCGCAGGTGGTGAAGCTCTACTGGAACAAGCCCGAGGCCACGGCCGAGACCTTCCGGGACGGCTGGCTCCGCACCGGCGACCTGGCGCGGATCGACGAGGAAGGCTTCCTCTTCATCATCGACCGGGCCAAGGACATGCTGATCCGCGGCGGCGAGAACATCTACTGCGTCGAGGTCGAGAACGTCCTCTACGATCACCCCGACGTCATGGACGCCGCCCTCGTGGGCATCCCGCACAAGACGCTGGGCGAGGAGCCCGGAGCCGTGGTCCACCTCAAGCCGGGCGGCACGGCCGACGAGGCCGAGCTGCGCCAGTGGGTCCGCGAGCGCCTCGCGGCGTTCAAGGTCCCGGTGAAGGTGGCGTTCTGGCCCGAGACCCTGCCGCGCAACGCCAACGGCAAGATCCTCAAGACCGAGCTGAAGAAGGTGTTCGCCACGGAAGCCGAAGACGCGTGACTCCCCCGGGGTCGGCGCGCTAGCGCTAGGGCATGACAAGGAAACCCCTCATCGTCGGGCTGGGCGGCACCGTCCGGGCCGGCTCGTCCACCGAGAAGGCGCTGATCTGCGCGCTGAAGGCGGCCGAGGCGAAGGGGGCCGAGACCAGGCTCCTGGGCGGGGCCTTCCTGTCGGGCCTGCCGATCTTCGACCCGCGCCCGGGCGAGACCAACACGGCCCAGCAGGAGCTGGCCGAGGCGATTCGCGCCGCCGACGGCGTGATCGTGGCCAGCCCCGGCTATCACGGCTCGATCTCGGGCGTGATCAAGAACGCGCTCGACACCCTCGAGCTGACGCGGGGCGACGCCGAGCCCTATCTGTCGCACAAGCCGGTGGGTACGATCATCACCGCCGATGGCTGGCAGGCGGCCGGCACCACCTTGATGGCGCTGCGGGCGATCATACATGCCTTGCGAGGGTGGCCGACGCCGTTCGGCGCAGCCCTCAATGCGGGAACCGGCCTGTTCGACCCGGCCGGAAACTGCAACGACGAGAAAGACGCCTGGCAGCTCGCCACCGTCGCCGAGCAGGTGATGGAGTTCGCCCGGATGAGAGCCAGCACCCCATTGAAGGCCGCAGTACGATGAAGCGTCCCTATCTCGTTCCGCCGACCGGCTCCGAGGACGATCCGGTGAAGGGCGCGATCAGCCCGATCGAGGACATCATCGAGGACGCCCGCAACGGGCGGCCCTACATCCTGGTCGACGCCGAGGATCGCGAGAACGAAGGCGACGTCATCATCCCGGCCCAGTTCGCGACGCCGGAACAGATCAACTTCATGGCCAAGCACGCCCGCGGCCTGATCTGCCTGTCGATCACCGGCGAGCGGGCCCGGCAGCTCCGCCTGCCGCCGATGGCGCACGAGAACGCCTCCGGCCACGGCACCGCCTTCACCGTCTCGATCGAGGCGCGCGAGGGGGTGACCACCGGCATCTCGGCCCACGATCGGGCTCATACGATCGCGGTGGCGGTCGACCCGACCAAGGGCGTGGACGACATCGTCTCGCCGGGCCACGTGTTTCCGCTGGTGGCCCGGGACGGCGGGGTGCTGGTCCGCGCCGGCCATACCGAGGCGGCCGTCGATATCAGCCGCATGGCGGGCCTCAATCCCGCCGGCGTGATCTGCGAGATCATGAAGGACGACGGGTCGATGGCCCGGCTGCCCGACCTGGTCGCCTTCGCGCAACTGCACGGCCTGAAGATCGGCACGATCGCCGATCTGATCGCCTACCGCCGCCGCACCGAACGCCAGGTGGAGCGCGTTCTGGAGACCCCGTTCGAGAGCGCCTTCGGCGGTCGCTTCCGCATGGTGATCTACCGCAACTCCATCGATCAGACCGAGCATGTGGTGCTGACCCGCGGCAAGATCGACCCCGAGAAGCCCACCCTGGTGCGCATGCACCGCGTGGACCTGGCCACCGACATGCTGGGCGCGGTCGAGGCGCGCCGCGAATATGTGCCGCGCGCGCTCAAGGCCCTGGCCGAGCACGACGGCGCCGGCGTCGCCGTCTTCATCCGCGACTCGAACCCGCACTGGCTGTCGGAGCGCTACGGACAACCCCAGGCCGATCACTCCGCCAACGTCCTGCGCGACTATGGCATCGGCGCCCAGATCCTCCTCGACCTGGGCGTCCGCGACATACTCCTGATGAGTTCGTCGCAGACGGTGCTGCCGGCGTCGGCGGGCTACGGGCTGAAGATCGTGGGGCGTGTCCCGCTGCCCTGACCGACCGTCCCGGCGCTGCGAATATCGGTGCCGCGCAAATCCGGATGCGTCCGCCAGCCGTAACTCGACGGCGGGGGTCGTTGCGTGGTTCCGCGTTGTGCGGATTCACCTCGTCCCTTAAGGATTCGAGTGGGATGGGTCACGGTAGGGTGCGACACAGACCATGAACCCAGGTCCCGACTTCTCCTCCGAGGCTCTGAACGCCCGTCCGTTCATGGACGCCGGCGCTGCGCCTTGCGGCTGTCCGCTCTGCCTGGGGATCGCCGCCGTCGTGGAGACGGGCGAACCGTTCGGCCAGTCCTATCTCAACGCCGACGAACGCGGTCAGGGCGCCATCGGCGGCAAGGTCAGCTTCTCCACGGATCGCGCCGGCCTCCAGATGGTGGGGTTCAATCCCGTCACCTTCGCGCCCGAGCCCGGCTGGGGCGGCGTCGCGGGGCAGGCCTACACGGTGACCTACGCCTTCCGCTCCACCGCGCCCACGACCATGCCCAGCGACACCGAGGGGTTCCAGCGGTTCAACGCGATGCAGATCCAGTGGGCCGAGCAGGCGCTTCAGGCCTGGGCCGACGTCGCCAACATCCGCTTCCAGCGCGTCGGCAGCGGGACCGAGGGCGAGGAGGCCTATTCCAACAGCGCCTCGATCCTCTTCGCCAACTTCACGTCGGGCCAGGGCGGCTCGGCGGGCTTTGCGAACTTTCCCGGCAACCCGTCGTCGGCCAGCACGGCGGGCGATGTCTGGATCGCCATCGCGCGGAGCACCAACGCCACCCCGGTGGCGGGCAACTACGGCGCGCACGTTCTGGTCCACGAGATCGGCCATGCGATCGGGCTGATGCATCCCGGCGACTACAACGCCGATGAAGACACCACCATCACCTACGCCCAGCACGCCGAGTACTACGAGGACACCCGCCAGTACTCGGTGATGAGCTATTTTTCCGAGGCCAACACGGGTGCGGCCTACGGCGGCCGCTACGCCGCCGCGCCTCAGCTCGACGACATCCGGGCGGCGCAGTACGAATACGGCCCGAACATGAGCACCCGGACGGGCGACACCGTCTACGGGTTCAACTCGAACGCCGGCCGCGACTGGTTCGTGGCCACGAACAGCTCGACCCGCCTCATCTTCGCGGTCTGGGACGCGGGCGGGAACGACACCTTCGACTTCTCCGGCTACAGCCAGAACCAGCTCATCGATCTGCGGGAAGGGCATTTCTCGAACGTCGGCGCGCTGATCGGCAACGTGGCCATCGCCCAGGGCGCCAAGATCGAGAACGCCATCGGCGGCCTGGGCGCCGACACCATCATCGGCAACGCCCTGAACAACCTGATCCAGGGCGGAGCCGGAGCGGATCGGATTCTGGGCGGGGCGGGCCACGACACGATCCAGGGCGGTTCGGGCAGCGGCTATCTGCGCGGCGAGGACGGCAACGACTCCATCGTCGGCGGTTCCGCCTTCGACGACATCCACGGCAACATGGGCGACGACACGGCGTCGGGCGGCGACGGCGACGACTGGGTCGTGGGGGGCAAGGACAACGATGTGCTCTACGGCGACGCCGGGAACGACATCGTCTACGGCAACCTCGGCGACGACACCTGTTTCGGCGGCGCCGGCGACGACATCGTCCGCGGCGGCCAGGGGAACGACAGCCTGTCGGGCGGCGCCGGGAACGATTTCCTGTCCGGCGACCGGGGCGACGACACCATCGTGGGGGGCGCGGGCGCCGACATCTTCCACTTCTTCGCCGAGGCGGGGATGGACCGGGTGCTGGATTTCAACGCCGCCGAGGGCGACAGGGTGAACCTCCTTCCGGGGACGGCCTACACCGTGGCCCAGGTGGGCGCCGACACCGTCATTTCCATCGTCGGGACGGTCGACCGGATGGTGCTGGTGAACGTCCAGCTCGACACCCTGCCCGCGGGCTGGATCTTCGGGGCCTGATCGGGGGCCTGATCGGGCGCCTGATCTGGGCGCGAATCCTCGCGGCTACGACGGGATGCGCCCCGGCGAGTGAACAATCCCGTTTCCAGGCCGCCGTATCCGGCCTATATGGGACTTTCCAACCGCCCGGCCGAAAGGCCGGGCGCCTTCGTTTCCGGGGCTCCGGAATCCGGTCCGCCTTTTCGGCCTCCGGTCCTTCCGGCCCAGTCCAAGGTTGCAGACCATGACCCAGATCCTGATGCCCAAGGCGACCGCCGTCTGGCTGGTGGACAACACCTCGCTCACCTTCGACCAGATCGCCGACTTCTGCGGTCTCCATCCCCTGGAGGTGAAGGGCATCGCCGACGGCGAGGTCGCGCGCGACATCCGCGGCGCCGACCCGATCGCGAACGGCCAGCTCAACCGCGACGAGCTGGACGCGGCCGAGAAGAACCCCGCCTACCGGATGAAGGTCCAGAAGAGCCGCCACGCCGAACTCCTGAAGCCGGTGAAGAAGGCGCCGCGCTATACGCCGGTGTCCCGTCGCCAGGACCGCCCCGACGCCATCGCCTGGTTCGTCCGCAACCACCCGGAAGTGCCCGACAGCCAGGTCGCGCGCCTGCTGGGCACCACCAAGGCCACCATCGACCAGGTGCGCGATCGCACGCACTGGAATTCGCCTAACATCAAGCCGGTGGACCCGGTGACCCTGGGTCTCGCCACCCAGCTCGAACTCGACGCGGTCGTCCGGAAGGCGGCCGACAAGAAGGCCAAGGACGACGCGCGCCGCGGGATCGTCGAGCCCGAGGGCGACACCCTGCGTCCGGCGTCTGAAACCGGCGCGGCCCAGGGCGCGGACCAGGACGATCCCGAGCCCGAGACCGCCTATGTCGAGGACGCGGGTTCCGACGACGAGGACGAAGCCTGATCGTCCCCTCCGCCCCGTGACGCGGGGTGGGCGGCCTCAGCGGCCAGGTCGCAGGCATGCAGAACCGCTGTGAGACCAGGATGACTCCCGGGTCTCACGCGGCCATCGCTTCTGGCCGACCTCCCCTGCGAGGGAGGTCGCGGCGGATCAGTGCAGCCGGCCGCGAAGCGTTTCGATCTCTTCCTTCAGCCTGAGCTTCTGTCGCTTGAGTTCCTTGAGTTTGAGGTCGTCGGCGTAGGGCCTGCGCATCTCGTCCTGGATCGCCTGTTCCAGGGACTGGTGACGGGATCCGAGTTCGCGGATCCGGGCATCTAGCGCCATATCGAGAGCCTCCTCTCAGTTGACCGGCGTTCGAGTGAACACCCGCTTCCCGCGGCTGTCAGATCACATATGTTTGCACGCGGTCCCGCTGGAACCGGGGATCCTGTCGGAGACGCTGAAGGCATGGACGCAACGCGCAGGCCGCGGCTGATCGTGGGCGTCTCGGGCGCGTCGGGCGCGGTCTATGGCCTCAGGGCCCTGGACGCCTGCCGGGACCTGGGAGTCGAGAGCCACCTTGTCCTGAGCCGCTCGGCCGCCCTGACCCTGGCCCAGGAGACGGAAGCGACCCTGGCCGACGCCCACGCCCGCGCCGACGTGGTCCACAAGGCCGGCGACGTCGGCGCCGCCATCGCCTCGGGCTCGTTCCACGCCCTGGGCATGATCGTGGCGCCCTGCTCCATCCGCACCATGAGCGAGATCGCGACGGGCGTGACCGCATCGCTTCTGACCCGCGCCGCCGACGTGACGCTCAAGGAGCGCCGCCCGCTGGTGCTGATGGTGCGCGAGACGCCGCTGCACCTGGGCCATCTGCGCACCCTGGTCCGGCTGGCCGAGATGGGGGCGGTGATCGCGCCGCCCGTCCCGGCCTTCTATGCGAAGCCACGCACCCTGGAGGAGGTGGTCGATCAGTCGGTGGGACGGGCGCTGGACCTGTTCGGCCTGGCCTGGACGCCCGTGCGGCGTTGGGGTCACGACATCGGCCCGACCGGTCCCGACAGCGCCGAGGAGACCTGAAGATGCCGATCTGGACCCCATCGATCTGGGACTGGGCGCTGGCCGCCTATGCGCTTCCGGGCGTGCCCGAGGCCTGCCTCGCCCTCCAGGACGAGCACGGCCAGAACACCTCGCTCCTGCTCTGGGCCGTCTACGCCGAAGCGCGCGACCCGGCGATGCTGGCGCGCGGGGCCGAGGCGGCGCGGGCGTGGGATGCGACGGCGCTGAAGCCACTGCGCGAGGTGCGGCGGGCGCTGAAGCCCGCCCTGCCGCCCTTTCCCGACGGCGCCCGCCAGGCTCTGCGCGAGGAGGTGAAGGGGCTCGAACTGGCCGCCGAACGCCTGTTGCTGGAGACCCTGGCCGGGCTCTGCGGCGCGCCCAGGCGCGCTTCGGGCGGCGCACCTGCGCTGGAGGCCCTGGAAGCGGCGTCCCAGGCGTGGGACAAGCCCGCGCCGCCGGCCGCCCTGGCCGCGCTGGCCGCCGCGCTGGCGCAGGATCCGCGTTCCGCATGATCGACTACACGACCTTCACCGAAGAGGCGCTGGAAGCCCGGCTCGCCGAAATGCGCCAGGATCACGCCGACCTGGACGCCGCCATCCAGGCCCTCGCGGCCAGCCCGGTGCCCGACCTGATCGTGATCGGGCGCCTGAAACGCAAGAAGCTGGCGCTGAAGGACGAGATCGCCCGGGTCGAGGACATGCTCAACCCGGACATCATCGCCTGACGGCGGGCCGGTCGCCGGACCGCCGTTCAGAGCAGGCGGGTGCGGATCGCCTGGCTCAGCATGTCGATCAGGCTCACGGCCACGATGATCACCACGACGATGGCGGCGGTGTTCGAGTAGGCGAAGGCGTTCAGGCTGTCGAACAGCACCTGGCCGATGCCGCCGGCGCCGATCAGGCCCAGCACCGTGGCGCTGCGGCTGTTGGATTCGAAGCGGTAGAGCGCATAGCTGGTCCACAGCGGCGCCACCTGGGGGATCACGCCCCACACCACCTCGTGCAGCTTGGCGCCGCCGGTGGCGCGGACGCCCTCGACCGGGCCCTTGTCGATGGATTCCACGGCCTCGGAGAACAGCTTCGCCAGCACCCCGGTGGTGCCGATGGCCAGGGCCATGACGCCGGCCAGGGGGCCGGGGCCCACGGCCACCAGGAAGATCATCCCGATGACGAGGTCCGGCACCGAGCGCACGATGTCGAGGAAGCGGCGGACCGGAAGCTGGATGAAGGCCGGCGTGATGTTGCGAGAGGCGAGCAGGCCCAGCGGCGTGGCGGCGACGATCGCCAGCGTCGTGCCCCAGAGCGCCATCTGGATGGTCAGCCACATCTTCGAGACGTAGAGCCGCCATTCGGTGAAGTCGGGGGTCAGGAACCCGCGTCCCAGCTCCTGCATGTTGGCCGAGTTCTGGAAGAGCAGCGGCAGCTTGCTCAGCTCGGCGGGGCCGAACGCGATCGCCAGCAGGACGATCAGACCGCCCCACAGGATCAGGTCGGGCGCCCGCTGCGACAGCGAACGCCTCGGCGGCGGCGGAACGGCGGCGGCCGGATCCGTCACGGGGCGGCCACGGGCGCGGCCACGGGGGCGACGGCGCGCGAGCGGGCGGCTTCGGCGCTGATCCTGTCGAACTCGGCCTGGGCCCTGTCGATGCGCGTCTTGTCGCCGGAACGCTTGGCCGCCGCCAGCGCCTCGCTGGCCTCCATCTCGCGGACGGGATCGAGGTACGAGTTGTCGGCGGGCCGGAAGCCGCCGTAGGCCAGCCCCTTCAGCACCTCGCGCTGCTTCTCGGCCTTGGCGTCGGTTCCGGTGCCGTAGGTCAGGAAGAACTGGCGGATCTTCTCCTTGAGCGCCGGGTCGAGGTCGCGGCGCACGACGATCGAGCTTTCGGGCAGCGGCGGCGATTCCCAGATGGTCTCGACCTTGGCCGCCAGTTCGGGGCTCTGCCGCGCGAAGAACAGCATGCCGACCGAGTTGTTCGTCGCCACGTCCACCACGCCGTTCGCCACCGAGAAGGCGTTGGCCTGGTGGCTGGCCGACCGCACCGACTTGAAGCAGCGGTTCGGGTCGATCCCGCGGGGCGTGAACAGATAGGTCATCGGGGCCAGCGTGCCCGACGTCGACTGGGTGTCGCCCAGGCCGAACGACAGGCTGCGGTCGCACTTCAGGATCTTGTCGACCGTCAGGCCCGAGCCTTTGCGCACGATGATGACGGACTTGTACGTCGCCTCGCCGCCCGCATCGACGACCCGTCCCAGCACCTCGGCGTCGGACCGTCGGATCGCCTGCAGCGCGGGCGAGGCGGAGAACCAGCCGACCTGCACCTGCTTGAAGCGCATCGCCTCGACCAGCGAGGTGTAGTTGGTGGCGAAATAGGGCTTCACCTTGACGCCGATCGCCTCGGACATGTCGGTGAGCAGCGGCGTCCAGAGCGGCTCCATCGAGGTCTGGTTCTCGGCCGACAGGATCGAGAAGGTCAGTTCCTTCAGCGGCGCGTCGGGATCGGCTTTCTCGGCCGGCTGGCCGCAGCCGGCGAGGGCCAGGGCCGCGCCGAAGGCCGCGGCGGAGATGAGGGTGCGGCGGATCATGTGGGCGCTCCTTCCCAGAAGACGTCCTCGAATTCGGGGCCGTAGATGTCGATGAGCTGGTCGCGCTTCAGGCCGTCGGAAGGGCCGTCATAGACGACCTGTCCGGCCTTCAGCGCCACGACGCGGTCGCAGTAGCGCAGGGCGTAGTCCACCTGGTGCAGGGTGACGACCACGGTGAGGCCGTCGTTGCGGTTCAGCTCGCGCAGGATCTCCATCACCCGCCGGGCCGAGACCGGGTCGAGCGAGGCCACCGGCTCGTCGGCCAGGATGATCTTGGCCTTCTGGACCAGGGCGCGGGCGATGGCGCCCCGCTGTTGCTGGCCGCCCGAGAGGGTGTTCGCGCGCTGGGCGGCGTAGTCGGCGACGCCGAAACGGTGCAGCGCGGCCATGACCGCCTGCCGGGTTTCGGCCGGCCACAGGCCTAGCGCCCCACGCCAGGCGGGAATGCGGCCCAACGAGCCCAGGGCCACGTTCGAGAACAGCGACAGCCGCCCGACCAGGTTGAACTGCTGGAAGATCATGCCGATCCGCGTGCGCGTCTTTCGCACGCCCGGGTCGATCTTCCCGTCTTTCTGGATGGGGCCGCCGAACGCGACGATCTCGCCCGGCCCGGCGTCGATGGTCTGAAGCGCGCTGATCGAGCGCAGGAGCGTGGACTTCCCGGAACCCGACGGGCCGATGAGGGCGATCATCTCGCCTTTACGGGCGTCCAACGAGACCCCGTCGAGGGCCCGGCGCTGGCCGAAGGTCTTGGAGACGTTCCGTATCGACAGAACGGCGGCGTCGGACATGAGAGAGGTCGGAGCTTTCCCGTGATACGCCGGCTACATGGCACGGGTACGCGCGTCCGGTCCAGCGCGCTCGCCGAGGAAGTCGCGCTCCGCCTGCGGAACGGTCGTCGAACGGGCGCCTGCCGCCCCATGCGGCCCGCCACCCCCAGCGCCCTCACCGGCCGCGACGGTCCGTCACGCGCCGCCGCATGTCGCGGAACGGACGACAGACGAACCCTTTACATCTCCCGCCAAAGACCCTATTTGCGCGCCTTCCGGCGGACCCGATGTCCTCAAAAAGCGCTGCTAACGCCGGTCTGGGTTCAACAATCCGTTGGGGGTTGCGTGCGGTGCATACGTACCATACGCCCCTGGACCTGGTCCGCGAGCGGTCCCCGGAGCGTCCTGTCGCCTTTGCGCGGCCGGACGTGGTGGCCGTAGCGGCGCGCTGGTTCCAGGACAATTTTCGAGGCGACGTCTTCTACGCCGTAAAGGCGAACCCTTCGCCGTGGGTCATCGAGACCCTGGTGAAGGCCGGCGTCCAATCCTTCGATGTGGCTTCGATCCGCGAGATCGAGCTGGTGGCCGCGTACGCCCCGGGCGCGCGCATGGCCTTCATGCATCCGGTGAAGAGCCGCAAGGCGATCTCCGAGGCGTACCATCGCTTCGGCGTGAAGACCTTCGCCCTGGATACGCATGAGGAGCTGGCCAAGATCCTCGAGGCGACCGACGGCGCCCCCGACCTGACCCTGATCGTCCGCCTGGCGGTCAGCGCCGAGGGCGCGTCGTACTCGCTCGCCGGCAAGTTCGGCGTCGAGCCGCACGAGGCGCCGTCGCTGCTGCTGGCCGCGCGCCGCGCGACCCAGGGCAAGATGGGCGTCAGCTTCCACGTCGGCAGCCAGTGCATGCGGCCCACCGCCTATCAGGCGGCGATGGCCCAGGCCCAGCGCGCCATCGTGCGCGCCGGCGTCATGGTCGACATCGTGGACGTGGGCGGCGGCTTCCCGTCGATCTACCCGGGCATGATCCCGCCGGACATGATCGACTACGTCGACTCCATCCAGCGCGGCTTCGCCGAGATGAGCGTGCACGAGGAGACGGAACTCTGGTGCGAGCCGGGGCGCGCCCTGGTGGCCGAGGCCTCGTCGATCCTCACCAAGGTCGAGCTGAAGAAGGGCGACGCCGTGTACCTCAACGACGGCAGCTACGGCACGCTGTTCGATGCGGCGCACATGAAGTGGCCGTTCCCGGTGAAGCTGTACCGCGGCGAGGGCGCCGAGGCGCATGAGGTGGGCGGGCCGCTGAAGCCCTTCCGCTTCTATGGGCCCACGTGCGACTCGATCGACCACATGCCCGGCCCGTTCTGGCTGCCCGAGGACATCCGCGAAGGCGACTATGTCGAGATCGGCATGCTGGGCGCCTACGGCGTGGCCATGACGACCAGCTTCAACGGCTTCGGCGACGCCGAGATCGTCGAGGTCGGGGACGCGCCGATGGCCTCGATGTTCGGCCTGGCCGGCCGCGTGATCCGCACGCCCCGAGAGGAGCGCGAGGACGAACGCAAGGTCGTCCGGCTGTCGCGGCCCAAGGGCGCCGCCGGCAAGAAACGCCGCAGGCGCTAAGACGGACACATTGGTGCTATAGGCGCGGCCGGTCGCTCCGTCCCGGTCGCGCCTTTTCTATTCGCGACGGGCTTTCACCCTCAGAAGGGAACTTCGGAAGATGAACGCTCCGGCGAACTCCAACCGCAAGGCCGAACTGCTGGCCAACACCGTCGAGCATGTGGCGATCGACCAGTACGACGCCCGGCCCGTCATCGACGCCATGCGCAAGATGAGCTTCACCAGCCGCGACACCGCGCGCGCCGCCGACATCTGGTCGATGTCGCTGGAAGACGCCGACTGCTCGACCTGGCTCACCCTGGCCGGCTCGACCTCGGCCGGCGGGTGCATGCACATCTACCGCGACATGGTGAAGTACGGGATGATCGACGCCATCGTCGCCACCGGCGCCTCGATCGTCGACATGGATTTCTTCGAGGCCCTGGGCTTCAAGCACTACCAGGCGGACTCCACGGTCGACGACCGCGAGCTGCGCGAGATGTACATCGACCGCATCTACGACACCTACATCGACGAGGAAGAGCTCCAGAACTGCGACGGCACGATCTACGAGATCTGCGAGCTGCTGGAGCCGCGCCCCTATTCGAGCCGCGAGTTCATCCACGAGATGGGCAAGTGGCTGGCCGCCGGCAACGCCAAGAAGCCCGACAGCCTGATCGAGGTGGCGTACCGCGAGGGCGTGCCGATCTTCTGCCCGGCGTTCGTGGACTCCTCGGCCGGCTTCGGCCTCGTGAAGCATCAGGTCGAGCGGATGAAGGCGGGAAAGCCCTACCTGACCATCGACGCCGTGGCCGACTTCCGCGAGTTGACCGAGATCAAGCTGAAGGCCGGCGCCACGGGCCTGTTCATGGTGGGCGGCGGCGTGCCCAAGAACTTCGCCCAGGACACCGTCGTCTGCGCCGAGATCCTCGGCCACGAGGTGGACATGCACAAGTACGCCGTCCAGATCACGGTGGCCGATGTGCGCGACGGGGCCTGCTCGTCCTCGACGCTCAAGGAGGCCTGCTCGTGGGGCAAGGTGGACGTCACCTGGGAGCAGATGGTGTTCGCCGAAGCCACGACGGTGGTGCCGCTGATCGCCTCGGACGCCTGGCACCGCGGCGCCCACAAGAACCGGAAGAAGCGCCGCTGGGCCGATCTCTTCCAGAAGTAGTCAGAGCGGCCGGGGACCTCCCCGGCCGTTTCGTTTCGCGCCGACGGGCGCCATGATCGCCGCCAAATCACAAGGCCGGAGGGAACGACGTATGCGGGGATGGATGACGGGGGCCGCCGCCTTGGCGGTTGCGGCGACGGCAGGCCTGGCGCTGGCCCAGCAGACGGGCGCGACGACTTCGGGCCAGACGACCCAGACGGCGAACCAGGCTCAGGCCGCGGCGCCGGCGGCGCCTCGCGGCTATCTGACGACCGTGCCCGATCCCGCCGTGATCCTGCGGCCCTCGCCCACGGAAGCCGACCCCCGGGACCTGGAGGACAAGCGGGTCTACGAGGCCGCGCGCAAGCTCGAAGGCGGGCCGCGCTGGGCGATGGCCCAGGCCGACGTGCCCTATGGGATCGCCGACCAGATCGGCGGGTTCTCCTGCGCGGTCGGCGCGACGCTCACCCCCCAGACGGCCCCGAAGCTGGCCGCGATGGTGGCCAGGACCTCGATCGACGTGGGTCGCCTGAACGGCCCCGCCAAGGCGCTGTACAACCGGGTCCGGCCGTATCAGCGCTGGGGCGGGACGATCTGCTCGGCGCGCACTCCCAGCCTGGACAACAGCTACGACTATCCTTCGGGCCACGCCCAGCTCGGCTGGACGAACGCGCTCGTTCTGGCCGAAGCGGTTCCCGACCGGGCCAGCCAGATCCTGGCCCGTGGCCGCGCCTTCGCCGAGAGCCGGGCCGTCTGCGGCGTCCACACGCTCAGCGCCGTCGAGGCCGGGATGCTGCTGGCCTCGGCCCAGGTCGCCGCCGCCCACGGCGAGCCCGCCTTCAAGGCCGATCTCGAGGCGGTCCGGGCGGAAATCGCCGCGCTGCGGGCGAGCGGGCCGAAGCCGGACGCCGCGGCCTGCGCGGCCCAGGCGCCCCTGAACACCTCGGTGTTCTGAGCCCCGCCGGACGCCGCTACACGCCCGCGTACCACTCGTAGCCGCGGTCGGGCCAGAAGCCGCCCTGGCCGCGGCCGATGCGGTCGAGGGAGGCCACCGCTTCGATACGCATCACGTACTTGGCGTGCTTGTAGCCGAGCTGGCGCTCCACCCGCAGGCGCAGGGGCGCGCCGTGGCGCACCGGCAGGGTGGCGTCGTTCATCCGGTAGGCCAGGATGGTCTGCGGATGATAGGCGTCGACCAGGTCGATGCTCTCGTAGTAGCCGCCCGCACCGTCGGTGGCGAAGGGGTCGAGGGTGTCGGCGCAGTGGAACACGATGTAGCGCGCCTCGGGTTTCACGCCGGCCCGGTCGAGCAGCGCCGAGAGCCGGGCGCCGGTCCATTTGCCGATGGAGGACCAGCCCTCGACGCAGTCGTGGCGGGTGATCTGGGTGCGTGAAGGCAGCGCGCGCACCTCGGCCAGACTCAGCGCCAGGGGCCGCTCGACCAGCCCGTCCACCACCAGCCGGTAGCCGGCGAAATTCTCCGCCAGCAGGGCCAGGTAGCCCGGATCCTGCGGGCGCAAGGTGCCGTTGGCGCGGAAGTCGGTCGAGATGTGCTCCGGCCCGAACTCCTTCGCCAGCGCGTTGCGGTCGGTGATCAGGCGGTGGGCGCCCTGGGTCCATTGCTCGGCGACGCGCAGGACACCGGTGAAGCCCGGGCTGCGGGTCAGCCGGTCGCAGCCCGCCAGCCACAGGGCGCCGAGGCCCGCGCCGGCCGCCTTCAGCCATCCGCGGCGATGGAGGCTCATCGGGGCGGCTCCCCAGGCTGGATGGCGTAGCGGCCGGTGATCATCGCGCGCAGATTGTTCCACAGTCCCGAGGCCACGACCATCGCGACGTGGACGACCACGAACAGGGCGATCAGCCCGGCCGACAGGAAGTGGAATGTCCGCGCCGACTGTCGCCCGCCGAACAGGTCGGTGAGCCAGGGCGCCGCCGCGTTGAAGCCGGGCGACATGCAGAGCCCCGTCAGCAGCATGGCGGGCAGAAGGACCAGGATCACCGCCAGGTAGGCCAGCTTCTGGATCGCATTGTAGCGGCGCGCCGCCTCGCCCTTCGGGAACCGCAGGCGGGCGTGGTCCAGGATTTCCCGCGCCAGGCGTCCGGGCCGAAGCTGGTCGCGGGTCGGCAGCAGGTCGCGCTTCAGCCGGCCGCTCAGCACCGTCCAGGCGAGATAGACGAGGCCGTTGGCCACGAACAGCCAGGCGAAGAAGAAGTGCCAGCGGCGCCCCGCGGCCAGGTCGCGCCAGCTCGGGATGGTGGCCCAGGCGGGGAAGCCGCGCGGCTCGCGCGCGCCCTCGCGCCCCGACCAGCCGAACAGGCCCGTGGTGTCGAAGCGCAGCGATCCGATCGTGGTGATCCCCCGCGCCTCGTCGCCGATCTCCGCCTTCGTCATGGCGATCCACGGGGACTCGAAGGTCGAGGCTTGGCCCCAGTAGAGGGCGGGGTGGGCGTTGAAGATCTGGAGGCCGCTCATCAGGAGCACGGCCACGAACACCACGTTCAGCGCGTGCGTGATGCGGGTCACGATACCGTGCCGCTTCACCAGAACCGTCCTGGGCCGGTTGGGCCTGGCCATCGGGATCGAACGCGCCTCCGTGCCGCTGTCGTATGCGTCGCTCCGACCGTCGGAGCGGCGGACCGCGGAACGATACTCCGCCTCGGGGCGCTTTGTCCGACAGGACGAACACAGGCCACAACCCCAATCGGGAGCTCGATCATGGGCGCGGAACGCCGACCGGAAGACAAGATCCAGAGCCAGGGCCGCAAGGACAACGCGGCCCAGCACCTCAACAACGCGCCCGACAGTCCGGGCCCCGAGCGCTATCCGTCGGTGAACCGCGACGATTCCGTGGATCCGGGCCCCGCGCGCCGCACCTCTCCCGGCCCCGACAATCCCCAGCCTCGGCAGGGGGCCGGCGACGGGCGCTAGACGACGTCAGAAGGGCGGTGGATCGGTTCGCGCCAACTCCCTAAGCTTCCCGTGGATTTGCAGACGGGGTGCGGCGTGGCGGAGGTCGAGGTCTGGCGGGGTGGTGTCGCCACCTGGGAATGCGACGCCATGGGTCACCTCAACGTGGGGCACTACGTCGCCAAGTCGATGGAGGCGCTGGCCGGCATGGCCGCCGAGCTGGGCATGGCCGGGGCCTTTTCGCCCGCCGCCGCCGCTACGCTGGTCGTCCGCGAGCAGCACATCCGTTTTCTGCGCGAGGCCCGGCCGGGCGCGCCGCTCGCCATGACGGGCGGGGTGCTGGAGATGGGTGAGGCGGAGGCCCGCCTGCTCTTTCTGCTGCGCCACCAGGACGGCGCGCTCGCCGCCGCTTTCCAGACCCGCGTGGCGCATGTGACCGCGCGCGACGTCCAGGCCTTTCCCTGGTCCGACCGCATCCGCCGGCGTGCGGCCGAACTCTCGGTCGAAGTCCCGGAGGGCGCGGGGCCGCGCTCCATCGGGCTGGCCGAGGTGCGGACCCAGGCGGGCCTCGACCGCGCGCAGGCGCTGGGCCTGAAACGGACCGGCCTGGGCGCCGTGCTGGCGGCCGACTGCGACGCCTTCGGGCGGATGCGCACCGAGGGGTTCATGGCGCGGCTGTCGGACGCGGTCCCCCACGTCTTCGCCGGCCGCCGGCCCGGGACGGGCGAGGGACGGCCGAACGTGGGCGGCGCCGCCGTGGAATACCGGCTGGTCCACCACGCCTGGCCGCGGGTCGGCGACCGGGTCGAGATCCGGTCCGGCTCGGCGGGCGGCGACGCCCGCATCCGGCGGCTGGTGCACTGGATGCTGGACCCGGACACCGGCCGGCCCTGGGGCAGCGCCGAGGCCATCGCCGTCTCGTTCGACCTTTCGACCCGCAAGCTGATCGTTCTCTCCGACGAGGAACTCGCCCGCGTAGAGGCCGATACGATCCCGGGGCTCGCCCTTTAGAAGTCCACCGCCAGACCCTTGCGCTCCCAGTCGCCGAAGCGGGTGGGTTCCGGACCCTTGGGGCCGCCGTCTTCCTCGACGCGTTCGGTAGCCTCGGCCTCGGCGGCGTGGCGGGCGGCGGCTTCCTCAAGGGCGCGGCGGGCGGCGGGGCTCAGCGTCTTGCCGGGCGCTGCATTCGGCGGCGCGGCGGCGGAGGGCGCGGCTTCTGGGAGCGCGGCGTCGGGGGGCTGGTCGTCCATGCCCTTGATCTAAGCCCTTGCGCCCGGCGCTCCAAGCGGGCACGCCCCGCGCCGTGAGCGAAGCCCTCGATATCCGCGGCCTCCCGGCCCGCGCCGCCGCCCTCGACCTCCTGACCGCCGCCCTCTCGCGACGGGCCGGCCTGGACGAGGGACTGAACCACCCCACCCTGGCGGCGCTCGCGCCCCGCGACCGCGCCTTCGCCCGCGCGTTGGCGATGGCGACGCTGCGGCGGCTGGGTCCCATCGACACGGTGCTCCAGGCCCGGCTGAAGAAGCCGCCGCCCGAGCGGATCGTGAACGTTCTGCGGCTGGGCGCGGCTCAGCTCCTGGCGCTGAAGGTTCCGCCGCACGCGGCCGTGGGCGCCACGGTGGACCTGGCGGCGGCCCAGAAGGGCGGCGCCGCCTTCAAGGGCCTGGTCAACGCCGTCCTGCGCGGCCTCACCCGTGAGCCGGTCGAGCTGGACGATCCCGACCTCCTCGCGCCGCAATGGCTCCTGGCCCGATGGCGGGCCGCCTATGGCGAGGCCGATGCGCGCGCCGTCGCCGCCGCCATCGCCGCCGAGCCGGCCACCGACGTGACGCCGAAGGCCGCCGATCCCGACCTCGCCGCCCTGCTGGACGCCGAGACCCTGCCCGGCGGCGGCCTGCGCGTCGGGCTGAAGGGCGAGGTCTCGGGCTGGCCCGGATTCTCCGAAGGCGGCTGGTGGGTGCAGGACGCCTCGGCGGCGATCCCGGCGCGCCTGCTCGACGTCCGGCCGGGCGAGAGCGCGCTCGACCTGTGCGCCGCCCCGGGCGGCAAGACGCTGCAACTGGCCGCCGCGGGCGCCAAGGTGACCGCGGTCGACCGTTCGGCCGGGCGCCTGAAGCGGGTGGGCGAGAACCTGGCCCGCACGGGCCTGGCGGCCGAAACCGTCGTCGCCGACGCCGCGGAATGGAAGGACGGCCGGAGTTTCGACGCCGTGCTGCTGGACGCGCCGTGTTCGGCCACGGGCACCTTCCGGCGCCACCCCGACGTGCTGTGGGTGGCGAGCCCCGCCGATATTCCCAAGCTGGCCGCCGTCCAGGCCCGCCTGCTGGACAGCGCCGCGCGGCGGGTGAGGCCCGGCGGTCGCCTGATCTATTGCGTCTGTTCGCTGGAGCCCGAGGAGGGCGAGGCCCAGGTGGCGGCGTTCCTGGCCCGCACGCCCGGTTTCGACCTGGATCCCATGGCGCCCAACGAAGGCGGCGCGCCCGAGGCCAGCCTGCGGCCGGACGGGACCCTGCGCATCCTGCCCCACCATCTGCCGGACGGGACCGACGGCTTCTACGTGGCGCGGCTGCGCAGGGCGTAGCGTCCCTGCGCGCTGACAGACGGCCCGGTCACACACGAAGCGGTCACACGTCGAACGTCACGCCCTGGGCCAGGGGCAGGGTGCGGCCGTAGTTCACGGTGTTGGTGGCCCGGCGCATGTAGGCCTTCCAGGAGTCCGAGCCCGCCTCGCGGCCGCCGCCGGTCTCCTTCTCGCCGCCGAACGCACCGCCGATCTCGGCGCCGGACGGCCCGATGTTGACGTTGGCGATCCCGCAGTCCGAGCCCCGGGCCGAGACGAACAGCTCGGCCTCGCGCAGGTCGTTGGTGAAGATCGAGGACGACAGCCCCTGGGGGACGTCGTTCTGGCGCGCGATGGCGTCCTCCAGGTCGCGGTAGCGCATGACGTAGAGGATGGGTGCGAAGGTCTCGCGCTTCACGACCTCGGTCTGGTCGCCGATCTCCACCAGGGCGGGGCGGGCATAGTGGGCTTCGCCCATCGGCACGCGCTCGCCGCCAGTGACGGCGCCGCCCGCCGCGCGCGCGTCGGCCAGCGCCGCCTGCATCAGCTCGAAGGCGGCGGCGTCGATGAGCGGCCCCACCAGCACGCCCGGCGCCCGCGGATCGCCGACCTTCACGCTGGCGTAGGCGGCCTTGAGGCGTGGGACGAAGGCCTCGTAGACGTCCTCGTGGACGAAGAGCCGGCGGAGCGTGGTGCAGCGCTGGCCCGCCGTGCCCATGGCGGCGAAGGCGACGCCGCGTAGCGCCAGGTCCAGGTCGGCCGAAGGCGCGACGATGGCGGCGTTGTTGCCGCCCAGTTCCAGCAGCGCGCGCGCGAAGCGGCGGGCCAGGCGGGGGCCGACCGCGCGGCCCATGGCGGTGGAGCCCGTGGCGCTGACCAGCGGGACCTTCGGGTGATCGACCAGGGCCTCGCCCGCCTCGCGGCCGCCGATCACGACCGACGACAGGCCGGCCGGCGCGTCGCCGAACGCCACGCAGGCGCGCTCGAACAGGGCCTGGACGGCGAGCGCCGTGAGCGGCGCCTTCTCGGACGGCTTCCAGACGCAGGCGTCCCCGCAGACCAGGGCGAGCGCGGCGTTCCACGACCAGACGGCGACGGGGAAGTTGAAGGCCGAGATGATCCCCACCACGCCCAGCGGATGCCAGGTCTCCATCATCCGGTGGTCGGGGCGCTCGGTGGCGAGGGTCAGGCCGTGGAGCTGTCGCGACAGGCCGACGGCGAAGTCGCAGATGTCGATCATCTCCTGGACCTCCCCCAGGGCCTCGGACGTGACCTTGCCGGCCTCGAGCGTGACCAGGGCGGCGAGGTCCGTCTTGGCGATACGCAGTTCTTCGCCGAACAGGCGCACCAGCTCGCCGCGCCGCGGCGCCGGGATCGACCGCCAGGCCAGGAAGGCCGCGTGCGCGGTCTCGACCGCCCTGGCGACGTCGGCGGCGTCCGCGTCGTGGACCCGCGCCATCGTCTCGCCGGTGACGGGCGAGCGCACGGCCCGGCCGCCGCCGGTCCGCAGGGCTTCGGCGACGCCCAGGCGGGCCAGGAGATCGCCGGCTTCGGCCGCGGCGGAGGGTGTCTGGGTCTGCATGCTCACAGGCGTATCAGGTTTCCGGCTATTCGGCGGCGGCCGGGGCGGCCACGTCGTGCGGGGCGTAGACGCGGCCAAAGCGGTTGGCGAGGAAGGCCCCCAGCGGGATGTCCTCCTGGCGCACGAAGCCCGACTGCGGCAGGCGGCCCTCGGTCAACAGGTCGAGCACCGCGCAGATGGCGCCGGCGGTCGTCACCTGGATGGCGCTCCGGATCTCGCCGCCAACGGCCTGCGCGTAGACCTTGTTGACGTAGGTCTCCTGGACGAGATGGCCCTGCTTCATCCCCGAGACGGTGACGAACACGATCACCACGTCCTGGAGCGTGGACGGGACGGAGTTCTCCAGGATGTCCTTCAGCACCTCGCGCCGGTTGCGCAGGTTCAGGTCGTGCAGCAACGCCTTCATGATCGCCGCGTGGCCGGGATAGCGGATGGTCTTGTAGTTGAGGTTGCGCACCCGGCCGTCCAGCGTGTGGCAGAGCGTGCCCAGGCCGCCCGAGGTGTTGAAGGCCTCGTAGGTCACGCCGTCGAGGGCGAAGGCCTCGCACGCCTCCAGCGCCGGAGTCTCGCGCAGGCGGCCGTCCACGATGGCCTCGCAGGGTTCGCAGTACTCGTTGATCACGCCGTCGGTGGACCAGGTGAGATTGTAGTTGAGGGCGTTCGACGGGTAGCGCGGCAGTGCGCCCACGCGCAGGCGCACGTCGTGGAGCTGGTCGAAATGCTGGATCAGGTCCCAGGCGGCGATGGTGATGAAGCCGGGGGCCAGACCGCACTGGGGGATGAAGGCGCAGGGCGCGCCATCGGCCAGTTCTCGTACGATGCGGCTCGAAGCCACGTCCTCGGTCAGGTCCAGGTAGTGGGCGTTCGCCGCCCGGGCGGCGCGGGCGACCGCGGTGGTCAGGTGATAGGGCGCGCAGTTGACCACCGCGAAGGCGCCGGAGATCTGCGCGGAGAGGGCTTGTGGGTCGCCAACCGGCATGGCCGCCCCCGTGATCCGTGGCCGCCCTGCGCCGGCTTCGGCCAGCGTGTCGGGGTCGCGGTCGACCAGCAGCACCTCGTCGTCGCCGGTGTCGGCGAGCAGGCCCGCGACGGTGGCTCCGATCTTTCCGGCTCCGATCACACAGACCTTGCGCATGCGCTGACCTCCCGAGGGCGTCGTGGAAGATTCGCGCGCGGCGCCGCCGCTTTCAATTGGCGCACCGTCGATCTGAGGGCCTATTCACGTCGGATCGACGAACTCATTGTACGGAACGCCGAACATGGACGACCTGGACGAGCACCTGCTGGCCAAGCTGCGCGACGATGCCCGGGCGCCGGTGGCGGAACTGGCGCGGGCGCTGGGCCTGTCGCGGACCACGGTGCAGACCCGGCTCCAGAAGCTGGAACGCAGCGGCGTCATCGCGGGCTACGCCGTCCGGCTGGCGCCGGCCTATGAGCAAGGCCGGGTCCATGCCTTCGTCATGCTGACGGTCGAGCCCAAGCAGGCGGCGGCGGTGATCGCGGCGCTCCACCGGATGCCGGGTGTGCGGCGGTTACAGTCTGTGAGTGGTCCGTTCGATATGATCGCCGCCGTGGAGGCGCAGGGTGTGGCCGAGATGGACGCCGTCATCGACGGGATCGGCGCCGTGAAGGGGGTGGAGCGCACCAACACCGCCCTGGTCCTGTCCACCAAGTTCGACCGCTGAGGGACCCATGGCCACGATCCTCGCCGTTCACGCCCATCCCGACGACCTGGACATCCTGGCCGGCGGCACGCTGGCGCACCTGTCGGCGCTGGGCCATCGCGTGGTCGTCGCCACCGCCACCGCCGGGGAAGGGGGCTCGGCCGATCATGGGCCGCAGGAGACCGGCCGCCTTCGCCGGGCCGAGGCCGCCGCCGCAGCGGCGCACATCGGGGCCGACTACCGGTGCCTGGGCCTGCCCGATCTGGGGGTCTTCAACGACGATCCCTCGCGGCGGGCGGTGACGGAACTGCTGCGCGATGTGAGGCCCGACGTCGTGATCGCCGCCGCGCCCGCGGACTACCATCCCGACCACGAGGCGATCAGCGCCCTGGCCCGCGACGCCTGTTTCGCCGCGCCGGTGGCCAACTACCGCACCGGTGGCGCGGCGCCCCTGGCGGGCATCCCCACGCTCTACTTCACCGACGCCATCGGCGGCCGGGACCGCGACGGCGCCCCGCTGCCCCGCGACTTCGGCGTGGACATCACCCGCCTGATGCCGACCAAGGCCCTGATGGTCGCCGAGCATCGCAGCCAGGTGGCCTGGGTGCGCAAGCAGCATGGCGTCTCGGACTTCCTGGCCGACATGGAGGCTTGGAGCCGCCGCGTGGGACAGGATTTCGGCGTGGGCTACGCCGAGGGGTTCCGGCAGTACAGCCACACCCCCTATCCGCGGCAGCCGGTGCTGCAGCAGATGGTCGGGCCGCTGCTGATCAATCCCTAACCGGCGCGCGCGGCGTCGTAGGCCGCCCACAGCGGGGCGCAGTCCACGAGGCGCGCCTCGTCCATCGCCTGGTCGATGGCCATGACCGTGACCCCGGCCTCGAGGGATTCGAACGGCGTCACGGGGAACGCCGCCTGGCCGGCGAGGGCGGCGGCCAGGTCGCGGGCCATGGCCTGGTCGGCGCCGTTGTGGGCATCGGCGGTCCGCTCGCCGAACTCGATCCGCTCGGGCTTGCCGCGGAACAGGGCGCGCCGGACCATCAACCGGTTCCTCACGAGGTCGGCGATCAGCGTGCCCTCGGTCCCGGCCACGTACCAGCGGCGCTCGGCCAGGGCGGTGTGGCTGTTGGCGTGGAACGACAGGCGCACGCCGTTCGCATACTCCACCAGCGCCACCTGGTGGTCGGTGACGTCCATGTCCGAGGCGAAGGCGTCGGGCGCGCCCGACCAGCCGGCGTCGCGCAGGGCGTAGGCGGGCGAGCCGTCCTCATAGATCCGGGGCGGCGCGGGGCGGTCGGGGGTGAAGATGCGCCGGCCCCCGAAGCTGGCCACGCGGGCGGGGCGCGCGCCGGCGATGCGGCCGAAGATGTCGAAGTCGTGGACCACCTTGTCCAGCAGATACGAGCCGCCCCATTCGCGCCGGCGACGCCAGTTGCGCGCCAGGTAGCCGCCGTGCTCGGGCGGCAGGTGCTCGGTGGCGTCGATCGAGACCACCTGGCCCAGTTCGCCGGCGTCGATCCTGCGCAGCACCTCGCGCACGATCGGCAGCGACCGCATGACCAGTCCCACATAGACGGGCGGCGCGTCCGGCCGCGCCAGCCGGCGCGCGAGGTCGGCCGTCTCCTCCGGCGTGCGCACCAGTGGCTTCTCCGCGAAGATGGGCAGGCCTGTCTCCAGCGCGGCCGTCAGATGCGCGGCGTGCAGGTGGTTGGGCGCGCCCAGCATGAGCAGGTCCAGCGGCCCCTCGGCCAGCAGCGCGGCGAGGTCCGGGACGGCGCGGCCCATCGAGACGCCCGCAGCGGCGAGGATCGGTTCGCCTACGGGCGCCGGGTCCACATGGCCGCGGAGATCCAGGGCCCAGCCCACCTCCTTCATGGCGGCGAGGACGTGGGCGATGCGCTGGCCGAGGCCGACGACGCCGATGCGGCACGTGGTCATGGCCGGCATCTGAGCAGCTTCGCCGCAGAGGCGCCAGGACTGCGTGCTTTAGTCCTCGAGGTAGACCGGGTTTCCGATCAGCCAGAGCTTTCCGTCCGGTCCTCGGACGTCGGCGCGGAGCCAGTGCGGCCGACCGTCGGCGGCGACGGCCACGTGGACTTTCTGGTCCGCCTCGACGATCGCGATGGGTGGCAGGACCCGCATCGCTGGATCGCCGCGGAACTCGACCCGGCCGCCGGCGGCGCCCGTCACGCGGACCGAAAGGGTCACGTCTTCGCCCGCCCGGGCCGGGAGGGCGCCGCCCATGCCCACGGTGCGGCCGCCCAGGCTGGCCGTCATCTCGAGCCGCCGGTCCGTCGACCCCTGGACATCGATGAACGCCCGGCCTGCCCGGAGCGCCGCGAGGATCGCCGGCTGGGACAGGTCCTCGGCGTGAACGACCGTGGTCGGCGTTCCCACCGCCGCGGCCTTGCCCGGCGGCGAGCGGGCGTCGTGGTTGTCGGAGCCGCCGATGGCGGTGATCCGCCGGCCTTCGTTCAGGCGCGCCTCCCAGAAGGGCAGGCCCGACAGCGGACCCTCGGCGATCGCCCCGTTCACGGCCTCCACCGCGGCGATGCGCGCAAAGTCGACGGGCGCGGTCCAGCCGCAGCCCATGCAGATCTCGCCGGACGGCAGGCCGGGATGGTTGATCGCCGCCAGGCCGCCGGCGCGCTCCACCTGATCCAGGATGGCGCCGACGTCGGGCGCGCGGGGGCCGCCGAGCTGGAAGTCCAGCGGCGCGGTCACGCCGAAGACGTTCATGTGACCCTGGAAGGTGGTGATCTCCCGGCCCGGGATCAGCAGAAGCCGGTCGAAGTGGGGCTGGGCTTCGGCCAGGGCCTGATGGTGGCTGGTGGTGTTGTGCTCGGTGACCGCCACGAAATCGAGGCCACGGGCGGCGGCCGCCTCCAGGGTGAGGTGCAGCGGGCAGGGCGCGCGGGCGCCCGCCTGGGTGGCGCAGCTTCCATCGGAATGGCCGGTGTGCAGGTGCAGGTCGCCGCGATACCAGCCGGGGCCGGGGCGCAGCGGCGCCTCGGCGAAGCCGCGGAAGACGGGACTGTCGTCCAGCGTGATCGTCGCCACGTACTCGGCGCGGGCGTCCTGGCGCAGGTTGGGAACCCCAAGGATCAGCCGCCACTCGCCGGCCGGCAGCGGGCCGGGCAGGTAGGACGGGGTGGCCCAGGTCTCGGTCAGGGTGAAGCGGGCTTTGTTCCCGCCGCTCCAGCCGCGGAAGCGGTCGGGATCGCGAAGGCCGAGGTCGACGACGGTCTTCTGGTCCTTGCCGGTATGGTCGAACGCGACGGTGACCGCCGTGGTCCCGGGCGGCACGCGGAACGGAACCTCGCGGTAGGTCTGGTGGTCGGCGCCGGTGAGCACGCCGCGCAGCGTCAGGGTCTCGGCGAACGCGGGCGCGGCCAGCAGCGTCAGCGCCGCCGCCAGCCACGCCCGGCCGCGCACTACGGCGCCTCGTTCGAGAAGATGATCGTCCCCGAGGCCGCGAACATGCCGCCGACCCCGTGGCTGACGCTGATCTTCGCGCCCGGCACCTGGGCGGGGGCGATCCCGCGCATCTGCCTTACGCTCTCCTGCAGGGCGTACATGCCGTACATGCCCGAGTGCATGTACGAGAGGCCGCCACCGTTGGTGTTCAGCGGCAGCTTGCCTCCAATCGCGGTGTTCCGCTCCCGGATGAAGGCCGCGGCTTCGCCGGGCTTCACGAAGCCCAGGTCCTCGAGGCCGTAGAGCGGCAGGTGGGCGAAGGCGTCGTAGATCATCAGGTGGTCCACGTCGGCGTGGGAGATCCCGGCCGTCTCGAACGCCTTCTTCCCCGACACCTTGAAGGCGGTGGAGGAGGTGAAGTCGTACATCTGCGAGACCATCGGCGTCTCGACACTCTCGCCCGTGCCGAGGACGTAGACCGGCTTCTGCGGGAAGTCCTTCGCGCGGTCGGCCGAGGTCAGGATCAGGGCGCCGCCGCCGTCGGTGACCAGGCAGCACATCAGCTTGGTGAAGGGCCAGGCGATCATGTCGGCGTTGAGCACGTCATCGATCGTGATCGGGTCCTTGAAGCTGGCGCGCGGGTTCTTGGCCGCCCACTCGCGCTGGATCACCGCCACCTGGGCCAGGTCCTCGACCGACAGGCCATAGGTCTTGAGGTAGCGGAGCACCGGCACGGTGAACATGGTGGGCGGGCCCGCCGGACCGAAGGGCATCTCGAACTGGCCCGAGAGACTTGCGGGCGAGCGCGGGAAGCCGCCGGCGCCGACGCGGGACCGACCGCTCTCGCCGTGGGTGATCAGGATGGTCTTGGCCAGCCCCGCGTTGATCGCCGCCGCCGCATGACGGACGTGCAGCATGAACGAGCAGCCGCCCACCTGGGTGCCGTCGGCATAGGTGGGGACGATGCCCAGGTAGTGGGCCAGTTCCACCGGGCTGATCCCGGCGGTGGCGACGCCGTCGATGTCGGCGGGCGTCAGGCCGGCGTCGGCCATGGCGTTCAGCGCGGCGTCGGCGTGCAGGCCGATCACGGAGACGTCCGGAATCTTGCCCATCTTCGTGGTCTCGGCGGCGCCGACCACGGCCACGGATTTCGGTTTCATGCGCCTAAGCTCCCGCCGGCTTGAAGAACGGAAGCGCGATGGTGTCGCTCATCTTCTCGAAGACGACCTCCAGGGGCATGTCCAGTTGCAGGGCCTCGGGGGTCTGGGGGCAGCCCACGATGTTGGTCATCATGGTGGGGCCTTCCTCCAGCTTCACCACGGCGATGGCGTAGGGCTCGGTCCCCATGTCGGGGCGCGGGCGCTGGTTGATGACGTACGACCAGAGCACGGCCTTGCCGCTGGCCCTGAACACCTCGACGTCGCGCGAGCCGGTCTTGGGGCAGAACGGCCGCGGCGGGAAATAGGCCTCGCCCGTCTGGCGGTTGCGCTGGAGGAGGAGTTCGCCGCGCAGGGCGCCCTCCCAGAAGTGGCTGGTCTCCGGAGTGGGCTCCGGCAGCATGCGTGGTGGCATCCCTGAAATCCGTCCCTTCGAAAATATGGTCTGTTCTGTCCGCAAATCAGCGGTGCGCCAGCAAAGACGACCGGACGGCGATTGTCACGCGGCGGTTGGCGCGGAGACGGCCGAACATTGCGAAACCCAAATCTTGCCGCCAGCCGGGCTTGAAGGTGGTCCGGCAGAAGGGCTCCACGTCGCCGCCCGCCGGCGGCCCCCGATGACCAGGAGCCCCCCATGTCCCGTCAGCCCGACCAGTATGTCTTCACCTTCGGCGCGGGCGGCGTCGTGACCTCGGTCGCCGAGGTCAAGAAGAACGGCCGGCTCGAGTACGAGAAGATCGAGAAGGGCGAGTCCTATCGCCTCATCGACGGCTTCGTGGTGAAGACCGAGATCGACGGGCGCGAGCAGGAGTGGACCGTCTATGGCGACGCCGACGGCGACGGGCGCTGGATCGAGCTGGCCGAGGGCGACGGTCCCTTCAACCCTGCGATCCTGACGCGGTTCGGCGGCGGCGAGGGCTCGACCCCCGGCGTGCAGGACCCGATCCCGCCGCTGCTGGTGTTCGACGACGACGCCTATGTCTTCACGTTCGACGCCGCGGGCCGGGTGACCGGCGTGTTCGAGGTCGAGCGCGACGGCCGGCTGGAGCGCGAGGACATCGACCGGGACGAGAGCTACGTCCTGATCGGCGGCAACGTGGTGAAGACCGAGTGGGACGACGGCCGGCTGGAGGTCACCGTCTACTCCGACCTCGACGGCGACGGCGTCTGGACGGCCGAGGCGCCGGTCCAGCTCACCTGGGCCGGCCTCTGGTGAACCGGGCCCCGGTTCAGGGGATCTCGTAGATGAAGTGGCGGACGCCCCCCGTGAGGCGTTCGCCCACCCCCACCGCGAGCACGGCGTTGAGCCAGGCGTAGCGGGGATCGGAGGTCTCGAAGACGGGGGCGATCCGGAGGCGGTACCGGCCGGGATCGACGTCGGGCTGGGCCGGGTCGCGGAAGGCGGCGCCCACGTCCGGCGGCACCCAGGTGCGCCCGGTGTAGGTCATGTAGATCAGCGCGCCGTCGTCGGTGCGCCAGATGCAGCGGGCGTCGAAGGTGCCGGTGGCCGCGCCGTCCTCGCCGACGCCGGCGGTGGACCAGTTGCCGCCGCCCGGCAGGATCTCGCCCTTGAGGCGAGGCCCCTCGAAGCGGCCGCCGGTGATGTAGCCGATGCGCCGGGTGGTCCACGGCGAAGCGCCCAGATCCATGATGCCGCCCACTTCGAAGCGGGCGCAGCACAACGGCCGGCCCTGGAGCGACCGGTCGCCGAAATCGAACTCGGACATCTCTTCCTCCCCTTTATGGCCGCGCCGGTCTCGCGCCGGCGATACGACCCTTTAAGCCGGGACGAAAACCGGGACAGGCGGCCCGCCCTCGGTGTCCTGGAACTTCACCTTCACCCGCAGGCCGATCTTCAGATCCTCGGGCGCCACGTCGAGGAAGTTGGTCAGCATGTTCGGCCCCTCGTCCAGGGTGACGTAGCCGATGGCGTAGGGGCCGGTCGGCGAGCGCCGCATGACCGAGTAGGTGTAGACCTCGCCCTGGCCGGACCCTTCCTCCCAGACCGTGCGGTCGGAGTGGCAGAACGGGCAGATCGTGCGGGGATACCAGTGCGCCTCGCCGCAGGCCTGGCAGCGCTTGATCAGGAACCGGCCCTCGGCGGCCGCGTCGAAGAACGGCTTGGATTCGAGGGTGACGGCGGGGGCCGGGAGCGGCCGGGTCATCGGCTCACGAGCCGTTTGGGGTTCGGACATGCTCAGCCCTCCCGTTCCATGATGAGTGTCGCCGCGCCGTGGCGGACGCCCAGCGAACCGCCGGTGCCGTGGGCCAACGCCAGGTCGCAGTTGGCCACCTGGACCTTGGGATGGGCCTCGCCCCGGAGCTGGCGGACCGCCTCGATGATCTTGGTGATGCCGCCGCGGTTGGTGGGGTGGTTGTTGCAGAGGCCGCCGCCGTCGGTGTTGAACGGCAGCTTGCCGACGCCCGAGATCAGGTTTCCGTCGGCCACGAACTTCCCGCCCTCGCCCTTGGCGCAGAAGCCCAGGTCCTCGAGCTGCATCAGGACGGTGATGGTGAAGCTGTCGTAGATCGAGGCGTACTTGATGTCGGCGGGCGTCACGCCGGCTTCCCCGAACGCCTTCGGCCCCGACCAGACCGCGCCCGAATGGGTCAGGTCCAGCTTGCCGCCCAGCTGCACCTTGGGCGCCTCGGCCGCGCCCAGCAGCTTCACCTTGGGTCGCTTCAGGCTGCGCGCCACCTCGGGCGAGGTGACGATCACCGCGCCGCCGCCGTCGGTCACCACGCAGCAGTCCAGGAGGTGCAGCGGGTCGGCGATCATCCGGCTCGACACCACCTCCTCGACGGTGACCACGTTCTTCAGGAAGGCGTGCTCGTTCCACTGGGCGTGATGGCTGGCGGCCACCTTGATCCAGGCGAGCTGTTCCGACGTGGTGCCGTACTCGTACATGTGGCGCATGGCGCACATGCCGTAGGTGTTGTGGGTCGAGCCGCCGTAGATGCTCTCGAAACCCGCCTCGGGCGCGCCGTCGCTCAGGCCCTGCGGCGGCCGCCCGCCGCCGGCCGCGCCGGGCCGGTTCCCCCCGTTCCGCGGCCGCCCGGCCAGGGTGACGAGGGCGACGCTGCACTTGCCCGCCGCGATCGCCTGGGCGGCGTGGTTCACGTGCACCAGATAGGACGAGCCGCCGGTCTCGGTGGTGTCCATGTGGCGGACGTTCCGCAGGCCCATGTAGTCGATCATCGACATGGCCCCGAAGCCCGGCGCGTCGCCGGCGCAGAAGTAGGCGTCCACGTCGTCGAACGACAGGCCCGCATCCTCCAGCGCCCCCTTGGCGCTCTCGGCGTGGAGCTGGGCGGTGGTCTTGTCGGGGGCGTCGCGGGTGGGGTGCTCGTAGGCCCCCATCACATAGGCCTTGCCCTTGATCGTCATGGCTCCCCCGGGAACGGTGCGAAAGACCGGTATGGGCTTAGCCCCCGGGCGGGCGTCCGGCAATCGCACCTAGGGTCAGGGACGTGCGGACGGGGGCCTGTCGGTCTCCGGGTCTGTTTGGAACCACGGAAGACACGGAAAACACGGAAGGGGCCGCAAGCGGCCTGAGCCTCCGCGTGAGCGGAGGCTCGGTCATGGGGTCGCGGGCTTTTCCGAGGTTCCGAGCATGCAGGGGCGCCGCTTCGCGGCCTTGGGGAGCCGGGCGCCCTTCCGTGTTTTCCGTGTTTTCCGTGGTTCGAAGACGGCGGGATCGGCGCGCTTCGCGCGGTCCACGGATGCGCACGGAGACGCACGGATAGGGGGCGTCGGCGCCCTCCGTGTGGATCGGTGTGTATCCGTGGACCGAATTTTGGGTGGTGGCGCGCCGGCGCGGTCAGCTGGAGTTGGCCCAGGGGGTTCGGGGGCGGCCCTGGTCGTCCAGGGGCCAGGCCCCGCGGTCGGACGGGGGATCGGGTCGGGGTTCGGGGTGGAAGACCTCGCGGGCCTCGCCCTCGATGAGGTCGTCGGCTGAGCCGTCCTCGTCCTCGTCGTCGAGGTCCATGAGGGTGCGGGCGCGGTGGATGAGGGTGTCCAGGTCCTCGGTGAGGAAGTCGGGTCGTTCGGTCCAGTCCCAGGCCTCGGCGTGGAAGCGTTCGGCGAGGTCTTCGCGCTCGGCGGGATCGCAGCCGGCGTCGTCGGCGGCCTCGCGGACGGCTTCGGCCAGGATGTCGAAGCGG
>NZ_MEEX01000007.1 GCF_001724605.1 Phenylobacterium sp. SCN 70-31 | reverse complement strand
CTCACCCGTCCGCCACTCCCCCGAAGGGGCGTTCGACTTGCATGTGTTAGGCCTGCCGCCAGCGTTCGCTCTGAGCCAGGATCAAACTCTCAGGTTGAGTTGACGTTCTGACTTTCTGCGTAACCGACCCTCAACGAGCCGGCTGGCTATAGTCTGCGTAGTTCTTGACGAGTTCCCACAAATCGTGGCCGAACCGAAGTCCGACCATATTCATGGTGTCTTCAAGAGACCGCAGTCACAGTCAGCGTCGAGACAGTCTGGTTAGGACTGTCGCCAGGACGCCGCCGCCTGCGTTTCTCTTTCCAATTCAACGATGTCAAAGACCCGCGCCGGCTTTCGCCGAAGCCCACTGTTTAGCGCCGGTGGTCGGCGGAGGCGGCTATCTAGTGACCGGCCTCTTCAGTGTCAACCGGCCTTTTTGGGCATTTGCGACAATTCTGAGAACCCCCAGAATTTGGCCGCAAAAACCGTCTCGGGCCGCCGAGGGGCTTCCCTCAAGTCCGTGACGATTCGATTGAGGCTCGGGAACATACTCATTTCAGTTCGAAGATCAAGTGCCTTTCGGCCCCTGCCGTCGTTCCGATTTGAGCCCCGCCCGAGCGGGAGGCGGCTAACTAGTGGCCGTCTCCCTGAGTGTCAACCGATCCTTTTTGAGGACCCCGGCTGATCTCCGAAAGCTTCGGATCTTCGAACCGGGCCCGCTACATTCGCAGGAGGAACTTGCGCCCTTCCCACTTTTGAAGCGGAGCTGTTGATGTCCCGACCCGGCTTGGCTTCTCCAGGATTTTCAAAGGCTTGCAGCCTCTTCAGTCCCGTCGTCGCCGCCCCGTCCCGAGCGGAGGCGGCTATCTATGCGGGGGTCGCGGCGGCGTCAACCGCCCACGGCAAAGAATCTCGCAGACCGGCGGAATGCCGCAGTCGCCCGCGCGCCGGGGCGCGCTTCGCCGACTGCCCTCCCACCTCCCGGTCGTCGCGTCGGAGCACATGTTCTTCAGCAGAATTGCGGGAGAGGGAGAGAGAGGGCGGCGCGCCTCGCCTTGGGCGTCTTCACCTCCCGCGATCTGCTCCCGCATGTCGGAGGATTTGGGCTCCACGACCTTTGGGTCCAGGAAGGGCGGACGCCCCTCACGCCCGGCGAATCTGTATCGTCCCGCGCCCTCGGCCTTCTGCTGGGGAGACTTCGGACGGCCCGTTCCTTGCGCAGCGGGGCCGCGCCGGGCCACAAGGAGGCGAGAGAGGTGGCGATGCTGTCGCAGAAGGCGAAATACGGCCTGCGGGCCCTTGTTGAATTGGCCAGGGCCTCGACGGGGACGGGCGAGTCGGACGGCGGCGCCCAGCTCAGCGCGGGCGAGCTGGCCTCGCGCGCAGGCGCGCCGCGCAAGTTCCTGGAAGCGATTCTCCTCGAACTGTCCCGCAATCAGGTCGTCGTCAGCCGGCGCGGGAAGTTCGGCGGCTACACCCTGGCTCGCCCGGCCTCGAGCATCAGCTTCGCGGAAGTCATCCGTATCATCGACGGCCCGCTGGCCCTGGCTCCTTGCGTGTCGCCCCGCCTGGGATTCCGAAAGTGCGCCGACTGCGCAAGCCTCGAAGCCTGTACGCTGCGCGAGGCCCTGCTTAAGGCCCGCGACGCCACCGCCGACGTGCTGGAGGCCTACAGCCTGGCCGAGGCGGCCCGCTCGGGAGCAGCCGTCCTGGCCTGACACCGCCTCCCGAGATCTCACCTTGCACATAAACAGGGGCTGTGAAGGGGCTGCCCCCCTTCCCCGCCCCTTCGCCGGCTTTCAACCCTCCGATGGACGGAGGGGGTCCGCAGATTTTCAGCTGGCCGCGATGTAGGCCTTCAGGCCGTCAGCCTCGGCCTCGACCTCGGAAATCTTCCACTTCACCAGGTCGCCGATCGAAACGATCCCCACCAGCCGCTCGGTCTGGCAGACCGGCAGGTGACGGATCCGCCGGTCGGTCATGCGCGACAGCGAGCTGTCCACCGTCTCGCCCGGCTCGGCGAACAGCACGTTGGCGGTCATGAAATCCGAGACCGGCCGCGCCAGGGCGCCGGGGCCGCCGGTGGCCACCGCGCGCACGACGTCGCGCTCGGAGACGATTCCCGCGACCCGTTCGGCATCCAGCACCACAAGGGCGCCCACGCGCCGAGAGTGCAGCAGTTCGGCCACCTCGCCGACCGTATCGGACGGCTTTACGGTGAAGACCGTATCTCCCTTGGTCCGGAGAATCTGCGAGACCAGCATGGGGCCTCCTGTTCCCGTCTATGTCGGAGAACAGGGTTGCGCAATTTTCCGGTCGATACAATCCGTGCAGGCGTCACGCACGCGTGAGGCGTGCGTGCAGGACGCGGCCGGTCCTACCGTCGCCCGGCCAGCCAGCCGACGGGTCCGATCAGCAACACACCCGCCGCGAACCCCGCCAGGTGCGCCTCCCAGGCCACGCCGGCCTCACCGGCGCCGGGCATGAACGCACCGCCAGTGACGGCGAGAATCAGGTTGATGACGATCCAGGCTAGGCCCATCCCGGTCACCGGCTGCGACAGGAGGGGACCCACCCGTCCCCCGTTCGCATTTGGACCGCCCAGCAGCCGGGCCGCGGCGCCCATCAGGCCCGAAGCGGCGCCCGACGCGCCGACCATGGGAGCGTACTGGCCCCAGTGGAACGCCGCGAACCCCAGGGCCGCCAGCACGCCGCACACGAGATAGAGCAGGAAGAAAGCCGTCACCCCACCTGGCCGCGGTCCGAAGAAGCGGGCCACCGGCGCGCCGAAGGCCAGGACGAACGCCGCGTTCATCAGGGCGTGCGGCCAGCCGCCGTGCAGGAATTGCGAGGTGATCAGTCCCTCATATCGCCCCTGCAAGAGGTCGTGCGGCGAAAACGCCAGCAGATCGGCGACGAATGGAAACTGCGTCTGGAGGAAATAAAGCCCCACGATCGCGACCGTCAGCGTCACCACCGGCCACGGCGCATTCACGATCGGTTCGGGCGGTGGGCGCCGCAATTCGGGGTCGCCCGGCGTCGGGGGCTGCGATCCGCCCGGCGCGGGCGCTTCGAAATGGACGGCGTGCATGTCGCCCCTATGTAAGGCGTGTCGCGTCCGCGCGCGAGCGCCCGCGCAGATCCGCCTTGGTTGATTTTCCGCGCCAGGATCGCGACATAGGCGCTCTGGAGCCGATCATGACAGACACTCTCGACAGCGAATATCGCACCGGCGCGATCAAGCTGCACAAGCCCGAAGACTTCGACGGCATGCGCAGGGCCGGCCGCCTCGCCGCCGAGTGCCTCGACATGCTCACCCCGCACGTCGTTCCCGGCGCGGTGACGGGCGACCTGGACGATCTGGCCCGGGAGTTCATCCTGGATCATGGCGCCCTGCCCGCCTGCCTGGGCTATCGCGGCTATACGAAGACCGTCTGCATCAGCCCCAACCACATCGTCTGCCACGGCATCCCCGGCGAGCGGACCCTGCGCGAAGGCGACATCGTCAACATCGACGTCACGGTGATCGTCGACGGATGGCACGGCGACACGTCGCGCATGTATGGCGTGGGGACGGTGGCGCCGCGGGCCAAGCGACTGGTGGACGTGACCTACGAGGCTCTCGAACGGGGTCTCGCTCAGGTGAAGCCCGGAGCGACGACCGGCGACATCGGCTACGCCATCCAGCACTATGTCGAGAGCATGCGCTGCTCCGTGGTGCGCGACTTCTGCGGCCACGGACTGGGCCGCGTGTTCCACGACGCCCCGAACATCCTGCACTTCGGGCAGAAGGGCACGGGCGCCGAACTCCGCCCGGGCATGTTCTTCACGATCGAGCCGATGGTGAACCTGGGCAAACACGCGGTGAAGCTGCTTTCGGACGGCTGGACGGCCGTCACCCGGGACAAGTCCCTCTCGGCCCAGTGCGAGCATTCGGTCGGCGTCACCGAGGACGGCGTCGAGATCTTCACGGCCTCGCCCACCGGCCGGTTCAAGCCTCCGATCCAGGGCGGCTGAGTCCGATCTCTACGCCCCGCCCAGGGTTTCCAGCACCTTGGTCCGCTCGCGGGTGAGGTGCATGTTCACACCGTCGGCCGAGGTCTTCGGATGGGCGGCGCGCACGAAGGCCAGCCAGGCGTCCCGATAGCGGATCCAGACGCGCTCGGCCTGCCGCACCCCATCGGCTGATATTGTCCCCAGATCGTCGAACGATCCGGCCATGCGCTTCCGGTAGGCGATATTCAGCGCGGCATCGGCCGCCTTCGCTTCGCCCGCCGCGCCGACCAGAGGTTTCGGACCCGAAACCCTCGTCAGCAGCGCCATGAATTGGCTCCAGACCGCCTCCTCGCTCTCCACGGCGAAGGCGCCGCGCGCCGTGCCCGACAGGTCGGTCTCGTTCTGGGCCCGGGCCTCGGCATACGCCAGGGTCGCCCGCCACAGGGTGTCGAAAGCCTTCCGCCCCTCCGGCGGCAGGGCCGCGGTGATCCGCAAAACCTCGGCCTCCCGCGCGGCGATGGCGAAGCGCTGCCCATGCCGCGCGCACCAGCCCATGGCGTACCCGCTGGTGATGTCGTCGCAATAATGGAACGGCGTCGGGTCGCGGCCCGCTTTCCGGGCCTGCAAGTTGGCGATGCGGCCCTCATGCTCGGCCGGCGCGGCCTGTAGTCCGCACGACAGCCTGATCGCCAGGTCCAGGTCGCGCGGCGCGCCCGCGCCATTGGCGTAGACGGTCATCAACAGCTCGTCGCCGTCGAACAGGCTGGTCGGCTCCCCGTCGTTCGCCCGCGAATGCAGGATGGCGCAGCGGCGCGCCGCCACCGGGTCGGCCCTGCGCCCGATGCCGTAGTACAGCGCTTCGGCGTCGCAATCCTTCAGCGACGCGGCCGCCCGCCGCGCATCGGCGACATGCGCCGCCGGGATCGTCTTGCCGCGCACCTTGCGGCAGACAAGCTGGCCGGACGTCGGAACCTGGCCGGCCTCGACGTCGTCGCCCCAGTCGGGTTGGCTCCGGTCGGGTTGGCTCCGGTCGGCCGCGTGGGACGCGGCGCTCAGCAGCAGGGCCGCCAGGACCGCGAGCCCCATTCTTGCGACGTAACGTCCGCCCAAGGTTACATTTCCCTCACTTGCTAAGGTCACACCCCGCAGGCAGCTTCAGCCAGGGTGGGCGGAGTGTGGACTAGCATGCTTTCGATCAAGGAGCTGACGCACGTCTATCCGAACGGGACGCGCGCGCTGGACGGCGTCGATCTCGAGATCGGTAAGGGCATGTTCGGGCTGCTGGGCCCCAACGGCGCCGGCAAGTCCACGCTGATGCGCACCATCGCCACGCTCCAGGCGCCCACCGGCGGGACGATCCGCTTCGGCGACATCGACGTGGTGGCGGAACCCGAGAAACTGCGGCGCACCCTCGGCTACCTGCCCCAGGACTTCGGGGTCTATCCGCGCGTCTCCGCCCTCGACCTGCTCGACCACATGGCCGTGCTCAAGGGGATCGCCGGCAAAGGCGAGCGCAAGGATACGGTCGAAACGCTGCTGCACCAGGTCAACCTGTGGGACGTGCGCAAGAAGGCCGTCGCGGGCTATTCGGGCGGCATGCGCCAGCGCTTCGGCATCGCCCAGGCGCTCATCGGACGCCCCGCCCTCATCATCGTCGACGAGCCCACCGCCGGCCTCGACCCCGAGGAGCGCAATCGCTTCCTGAACCTGCTGGCCGAGATCGGCGAGAACGTCGTGGTGATCCTGTCCACCCACATCGTCGACGACGTGGCCGACCTGTGCCCGCGGATGGCCATCCTGGCCGGCGGCTGCATCCTGACCGAAGGCGCCCCCAGCCAGTTGATCGCCGGCCTGGACGGCAAAGTCTGGAAGAAACTCATCGACCGCGGCGAACTCGACGGCGAACGCGCGCGGAATACGGTGATCTCCACTCGCCTGGCCGGCGGCCGCACCGTGATCCACGTCCTGGCCGACACCGCGCCCGATCCGGGCTTCCAGACGACCGCGCCGAGCCTGGAGGACGTCTACTTCTCCACCCTCGACGCCTCGCGCCGGGCCGCCTGACGTGTTCGGCAAGGTCGCCGCGTTCGAGCTGCGCTACCAACTTCGCCAGCCGATCTTCTGGATCACCGGCGCCGTCTTCTTCCTGCTGGTCTTCGCCGCCATTGCGGTGGACGTCGTTCAGATCGGCTCGGGCGGCAACGTCCACAAGAACGCGCCGCGGGCCATCGGCGAGATCATGCTCATCATGACCGTCTTCTTCATGTTCGCCTCTACGGCGTTCGTGGCGAACGTGGTCGTGCGCGACGACGAGACGGGATTCGGGCCGATCATCCGCTCCACCCGCATCAGCAGGTTCGACTATCTCTACGGCCGCTTCACCGGCGCCTTCGCTGCAGTGGCGCTCGCCTTCCTGTTCGTCCCGCTGGCGATCGCCGTGGGCTCGGTCATGCCCTGGGTCGATCCCGAGACGATGGGCCCCAACCGGCTGAGCTACTACCTCGTCCCCTACATCTGGCTGGCGCTGCCGGGCCTGTTCCTGGTCTCGGCGATCTTCTTCGCCCTGGCCACGGCGACGCGCTCGATGATGGCGACCTATCTGGGCGTCGCGGCCTTTCTCGTCCTCTATCTCGTCGCCAACGCCCTCCTGGGCGACGCGGAACGGCTTCAGTTCGCCGCCTATGTGGAACCCTTCGGGCTCGCGGCCTGGGAGCTTTCCACGCGCTATTTCACGGCCGCCGAGGCCAACAGCCGCCTGCCGCCGCTCGAAGGCCCGCTGCTCTGGAACCGCCTGATCTGGACACCGGTCGCGCTGGCGATCCTGGCGGTCGCCTACTTCGCCTACGGCTTCGCGCCGAAGGGCCGCCGCGGCAAGGCCAAGGGCGCCGACGCAGCAATCACGCCGCCGCCCACGCCGCGCCCTCTGGCCCGTCCCCGCGCCGACGCAGCCGCCGCCTGGGCGCAACTGGCCCAGCGCACGCGCTTCGAGATGGCCCAGGTCTTCAAGAGCCCGGCCTTCCTGGTGCTGATCCTGCTCGGCCTGTTCAATTCGGTCGGAGGCCTGATCCTGGGCGCCGAGTTGCAGGGCGCGGCCCTCTACCCCGTCACCCGCTGGGTGATCACCACGCTCCAGGGCGCCTTCCCCCTCGTGGTGATCGTGATCGCCATCTACTACGCCGGCGAACTCGTCTGGCGCGACCGCGACCGCAAGACCCACGAGATCATCGACGCCACCCCGGCGCCCGACTGGACCTTCATCGTCCCCAAGACCCTGGCTCTGGCCCTGGTGCTGCTGGCCACCCTGCTGGTCAGCGCCCTTGCCGGCGTTCTGGTCCAGCTCTCCAAGGGCTACCTCGACATCCAGCCCGAAAAATACCTGTTCTGGTATCTTCTTCCGACCACGGTGGACTGGGTCCTGGTGGCCGTGCTCGCCATCTTCTTCCAGGCGATCTCACCCCACAAGTTCGTGGGCTGGGGCCTGATGGCGCTCTATCTCATCGCCACCCAGACCCTGTTCCAGATGGGGTTCGAGCACCGGCTCTACCTGTATGGCGCGACACCGCCAGAGCCGCTGTCCGACATGAACGGCCAGGGCGACTACGCCGGCTTCGCGGCCTGGTTCCGGGCCTACTGGACGGCCTTCGCCGCGATCCTGCTGGTGCTGGCCTACGGCCTGTGGCGTCGCGGGACCGAGGTCCGCCTGGCGCCCCGGCTCAGGCGTCTGCCCCGCCGGCTGGTGAGCCCGGCGGGCGTGATCGGCGGCGTGGCGCTGGGCGCCTTCGCCGGCCTGGGCGCCTACATCTATACGAACACCAACGTCTGGAACGCGTACCGCACCACCCAGGACCAGGAGCGTTGGCTGGCCGACTACGAGAAGCAGTTCCTGCCGTTCGAGACGCTGGTCCAGCCGTCGGTGACCGACGTCTTCCTCGAGGTCGACCTCCACCCCCGCGCGCCGCGCGTCCAGGTCCAGGGGGTCTATCAGATCGTCAACGACCAGAGCGTCCCGATCCGCGACCTTCACGTGCGGCTGGATCGCGACACCAAGGCGCTCCAGATGACCGTCAACGGCGCGACGTCGGTCCGTACGTTCGACCGCTTCAACTACCGCATCTTCACCTTCGACCGCCCGCTCATGCCCGGCGAGCGCACCGCGCTGTCGTTCGAGACGGTGATGAGCCAGCGTGGGTTCAAGAACAGCGGCAACACCACCCGCATCGTCGACAACGGGACCTTCGTGAACAACTTCGAGTTCGGTCCCGTGGTGGGGATGGACCGGAGCCGGCTCCTCCAGGACCGCACCAAGCGCCGCAAGTACGGCCTGCCGGCCGAGCTGCGGCCGCCGAAGCTCGAGGATCTGGGCGCCCGCGCGCGCAACTACTTGGCCAACGCCGACTGGGTGAACGCCGACATCCGCATCACGACCGACGCCGACCAGACCCCCGTGGCGCCAGGTTACCGCATCTCGGACACCACCCGCGACGGGCGCCGGACGATCCGCTACCGGACCGACGCGCCGGTGCTCAACTTCTTCTCCGTCCAGTCGGCCCGCTACGCCATCGCGGTCGAGAACCACAACGGGGTCGAGCTGGCGATCTACTACGATCCCCAGCATCCCTGGAACGTCCAGCGGATGATCGCCGCGCTGAAGACCGGGCTGGACTACTTCCAGGCCAACTTCAGCCCCTATCAGTTCCGCCAGGCGCGCATTCTGGAATTCCCGGCCTACGAGACCTTCGCCCAGGCCTTCGCGAACACCATGCCCTATTCCGAAGCCATCGGCTTCGTCACCGACAACACCAAGCCCGACAAGATCGACTACGTCACCTACGTCACGGCCCACGAACTGGCGCACCAGTGGTGGGCGCACCAAGTGATCGGCGCCGACATGCAGGGCGGCACCGTCCTCTCCGAGACGCTGGCGCAATACTCGGCCCTGATCGTGATGGAGAAGACCTACGGCCCCGACGCCATCCGCAAGTTCCTGAAGTACGAACTGGACAGCTACCTGCGCAGCCGCAGCGGCGAACTGGTCGAGGAGCTGCCCCTGGCCCGCGTCGAGAACCAGCCCTACATCCACTACCGCAAGGGCTCGCTGGTCATGTACCTGCTGCGCGACCGCATCGGCGAGGACAAGGTCAACGCCGCGCTCCGCCGCCTGATCGCGCAATACGCCTTCAAGGGCGCGCCCTATCCGCGCTCCCAGGACCTGATCGACGCCCTGCGCGCCGAGGCCGGGGCCGATCGTGCGGCCCAGCAGCTCATCACCGATCTTTTCGAGAAGATCACCCTCTACGACCTCAAGACCAAGACCGCGGCTGTCCGTCAGCGGGCGGACGGCAGATGGGACGTCGTACTGACCCTGGAGGTCGGCAAGGCCTACGCCGACGGTCAGGGCGCCGAGACGCCCGCGCCGGTGGGCCAGGGTGAACTGTTCGACGTGGGCGTGTTCGACGCCGAACCCGGGAAGCCCGGCTTCAAGGCCGCCAACGTGCTGGCGTTCCGCCGGGTCCCGCTGGAGGCCGGCGTCCAGAGCCTGACCCTCACCGTCGACAAGGCGCCGACGTTCGCGGGGATCGACCCCTACAACAAGCAGATCGACCGCAATTCCGACGACAACGCGATCCGGGTGAGCGGCGGTTGAGACCACGCGCCTCGACGGCGGCTCAACCCGGCGCGACGATCAGCATCAGCACCGTGACGATCGCCACGCCGAAGACGCCCAGCAAGGTTCCGACCCGCATACCCCACCTCCATGGTGAAGCTGCCAGACGCAGGCCCGCTCGCCCTCCCCCGTTTGGGGGCCTTGCAAGATTCGAACAATTCATGAACATTGACATCATGCCGCCGCCGCACACCGCCGTGGAAGACGCCGCGCCCCAGCCCGACCTGTGGCGGGCGGCGTCGCAGCCCGCCCCGCCGCACCATCTCGGCCACCGCGACCGGCTGCGCGAACGGGCGGGCGCCGGCGGGCTCGCCGCACTGCCCGACTACGAGGTGCTGGAGCTGATTCTGTTCCGGTCCATCCGCCGCGGCGACATGAAGCCCCTGGCCAAACAGCTCCTGGCCCGCTTCGGCTCGTTGGGCGCGGTCCTGGGCGCCACGGCCGAGGACCTGCGCACCGTGAAGGGCGTCGGCCCCGAGGTCGCGCTCGACCTCAAGCTGCTGCACGAAGCCGGGCTGCGCACGGCCCGGGAACAGGTGAAGCGCCGGCCGGTGATCTCCTCCTGGACCGCGCTGCTGGCCTACGTGAAGACCGCCCTGGCGCATGAGCCGCGCGAGCAGTTCCGCGTGCTGTTCCTCGACAAGAAGAACCAGCTCATCGCCGACGAGACCATGAACCACGGCACGGTCGACCATGCGCCCGTCTACCCGCGCGAAGTGGTGCGCCGGGCGCTGGAGCTGTCGGCCAGCAACCTGATCCTGGTGCATAACCACCCGTCGGGCGATCCGACGCCGTCCCCCGCCGACGTGGATATGACGCGTCAGATCGTCGACGCCGCGCGGCCGCTGAGGATCACCATCCACGACCACCTCGTCGCCGGCCGCGACGGCGTGGCCAGCTTCAAGGCGCTGGGCCTGATGTGAAGGCGGGAAGGGCCTACTCCACCTCGAAGCTGAGGCCCGCGTTGGCCGTCAATCGGTCCACCAGCCGCCCCTGAAGCGCGGCCGCCGGCGTCCAGATCCCGCCCGGCACGTCGGGCGCCCGGACGAGCGCGATGGCCGCCTCGGCCAGCATCTTGGAGGTGGAGCCGTAGCCGGGGTCCTTGTCGCCCTTCACCGAGACGCGCACCTGCCGGCCGTCGGCGGCGATCCCGATGAACAGCACGTCGTAGAAACCCGCCTCGCGCTCTTCCTTCGTCGGCCCCTCGCCCGGCTTCGGCCCACCGCCCGGCAGGCTGCCCAGGTCGGTGAACGCCGGCGCGCCGGGGCCGCCCACCGCCATCTCGTCGTAGACGAAGTCCTGGCCCCAGGGATGGCCCATCAGCAGGTTTGAACGATGGACGTTCTTGACGTTGATCATCGCCATCATGAACGGCGCCACCGGCCCGACGTCGGGGTCGTCGCCGGGCGCATTGCCGGGCGGCTGGGGCGGCCCCTCGAAGCCCGGCGTCAGGCCGAAGGGGCTCATGATGACGGCGAGCTGCGCCGGGTCCTTCTGGATCGCCGCCATGGTGGCCGCGCCGCTGGCCGCCGTGCCGCCCGACAGGCCGCCGTTGATGGCGCGCACCCGACCCTTCACCCGCGGGACCGGCCCGCCCAGCCTGGCCTTCGCCGTCTCCTGGCAGAACCAGACGCCGGCCTCGAACGGGATCGAAACGAAGCCGCAGGAATGGAGAATGCGCGCGCCCGCCTTCTGCGCCTCGGCATGGTGGGCGTCGATCATCCGCCGCATCCAGTTCGGCTCGCCCGACAGGTCCAGATAGTCGGTCCCCGCCGCTGCGCACGCCGCGACGAGGTCGGAGCCATAGAGCTGATAGGGCCCCACCGTGGTGATGATCGCCCTGGCCCGCGCCACCATGGCCTTCAGATCTGCCGGATCGGCCGCATCGGCCACGACCAGCGGCGTCTCGGCCAGCGCTCCGATTTCGTCCCGCACCGCCGCCAGCTTCGACGCCGAACGACCGGCCATCGCCCATTTGACCTCGCCGCCCACGCCGTAGCGTCGCGCCAGATGCTCGGCCACGAGACGGCCGGTGTAGCCGGTGGCGCCATAGACGATGATGTCGAACTCGGCGTTGGGGTTCATGGGGTTCCTCCCGTTGTGGCTGGGACCTTACGAATTTACGGCGTTATCGCAACCGCTCGGGTATGCAGAACGGCATGACACCGGAACTGGGCATCATCGAGGGCTTCTTCGGCCGACCCTACGCCTGGGACGAGCGAACGGACATGGTCCGCGCCCTGGGCCCCGCCGGCTACGGCTTCTACCTCTACGCGCCCAAGGCCGACGGCCATCTGCGCCGCCGCTGGCGCGAGCCCTACCCCGACGCCGAGATGGCGGCGCTGGCGGATTTCGCCCAGGTCTGTCGGGACGAAGGCGTCCGCTTCGGCGTGGGCCTCAGCCCCTACGAACTGTTCCTCGACTTCGACGGCCCCTCCCGCGAGGCCCTGTCGGTCAAGCTGGCGCAACTGGAGAGCCTGGGGCTCGACGACCTTGGCGTCTTCTTCGACGACATGAAGGGCGACCTGCCCGACCTCGCCCGGCGCCAGGTGGATATCGTGGACTGGATCGCCGGGCGCACCGCCGCCGAGCGGCTGATCGTCTGCCCCAGTTACTATACCGACGACCCGGTGCTGGACCGCGTGTTCGGCCAGCGGCCCGAGGGCTATCTGGAGGATCTGGGCGCGGGGCTGGATCCCGCCATCCACCTGATGTGGACGGGCGAGGAGGTGTGCGCCAAGGAATTCTCTCCCGGCCATCTCGCGCGCGTGGCCGATCAGATGCGACGCAAGCCGTTCCTGTGGGACAACTATCCGGTCAATGACGGCCCGCGGATGAGCCGTCACCTGCATCTCCGCGCCTTCACCGGGCGCCCCGCGGCCATGGGCGCCGAGATCGCCGCGCACGGGATCAACACGGCGTCCCAGGCGGTGCTCTCGCGCATCCCGGCCCTGACCCTGGCCGAGAGCTATGCGAACGGCCCCGGCTACGAGTACCTGGCAGCGTTCCGGCGCGCCGCGCAAACGGTGCTGGGCGCCGACCTCGCCGACGCGGTGGAGCGCGCGCTGCTGCTCCTGGAGGACACCGGGCTGGACGGGCTGGACGCGGAACGCGTCGGCCGCCTGCGCGCGCGCTTCGGCGCCTTCGACCATCCCGCCGCGCGCGAGATCCTGGCCTGGCTGGACGGCGCCTTCGCCATCGGCGCCGAGGAGCTTCAGACGCAATAGTGACCTCGCGCCGCGCGTTCCTGTCCCGCGCACTGCTGGTCGCCGCAGCCGGCGGCGGGCTGTTCCTGGTCCGCGACCGGCTGCCCTGGCCGCCACAGGAGGTGCGGTTCGCCAACGGCCGCGCCACCCCCTGGCTGCCGGTGCGCGACGGCTCGGGCCTGATCGAGATCGAGGCCGTGATCCGGGGACGCGCGCTCTCGGCCGTCATCGACTCCGGCGCGGAGTTCACCGCCATCGACCGTCAGACCGCCGAGGCGCTGGGCCTGCCGCGTCCGGTCGCCGCGCCGCTGATCGTCTATGGCGTGAGCGGCGGCCCCACGATGGCCCACACCGTCCGTCTGGACCTGGAACTGCCGGGCCTCACCGCGCCCGGCCTGCGGGCCGCGGCCCTGGACCTGGCTCAGGTGGCGCAACTGGCCGGGCGCGAATTCCGCCTGCTGATCGGACGCGATCTCCTGCGCCGGGTGGTGCTGGAGGCCGACCTGCCGGCCCGGCGGACGCGGCTGGTGGCCCCCGAGGCGTTCCGGGTCCCGTACGACGCCCACAGCCTGCCGGTCACCTGGCGGCGCGGCGCGCCCCTGGCGTCCGTCCGGATCGGCGACGCCGGATCGGTGGAGGCGCTGATCGACACCGGATCTTCGAACGTGCTGGCGGTGTCGGAAGACGCAGCGCTCCGCCTGGGGCTTCTCCGCGCCGACGCCCAGGTGCGCGAGGGCCGCTCGGTCAGCCTCGGCGGTCTCGGCCTCAACCGGGTGGTCACGGTCGCCCGGATCGGCGTCGGGCCGCTGGCGTTGCGCGACGTGGACGTGTTCATCTTCCGGCCGGGGGCCGGCGCGCCAGCGCCCGACGGGTTGCTGGGCGCGGGCCTGTTCCGCCGCCACCGGATGGCGCTGGATCTTCCCGGCGACCGTCTGCACCTCTCGCCGCCCGGCGTGATCCTGGCTCCCACGCCTGGGTAGGAACCCTGCGCACGCCGCCCGTCACGCGCGGAGAAGGCGACGGCCACGACCCCAGCCGGAGACCCTTCACGGGGGCTTTTGGACCTCGCGAGGGCGGACGGAGCCCTGTATGCCGACAGGGTGAGCGAGCCCTCAACCACAACTCCAGGCGCCAGTCCGTCGCCGGCCGCGGTGCCGGTGCTGCTGTTGCTCGTCTTCCTGAGCCTCGTGGGCTGGGGCGTGGTGATCCCCCTGCTCCCCTTCTTCGCAACCGCGTTCCAGGCCGAGGCCTGGCAGGTGACCCTGATGTTCTCGGCCTATTCCGCCGGCCAGTTCATGGGCGAACTCTACTGGGGCCGGCTGTCCGACCGGATCGGGCGCAAGCCCGTGCTGCTGATCACGGTCGTGGCGTCGGGCCTGGGCTATCTGGCGTTGGCGTTCTCGCCGGCGATCTGGGTGGCGATCGCCGTCCGGCTGGCGTCCGGCTTCTTCGCCGGCAACATCTCGGTGATCCAGGGCTACATCGTCGATGTCACCCCGCCCGATAAGCTGGCGGGACGCCTGGGCCTGATCGGATCGGTGTTCGGTGTGGGCTTCGTCGTCGGACCAGCCATCGGGGGGATGATGGCGGACCCGAGCCAGGGCGCCGCGGGATTCCGGCCTCCCCTTATCCTCGCGTCAGCCCTCTGTGCGCTCGCGGTCGCAGGGCTCCTCGGCTTCGTGCGGGAAAGCCGCACGGGCGGGCGCGACACAGCCCGGGGACGCAATCCCCTGGCTGCGCTGGGGGAGGCCCTCCGTCACCCCATCCTGGCCCGCGCGTTCGGGGTCACCGCCCTGGGCTTCTTCGCATCGTCCGCCATGTGGTCGGTGCTGGGCCTCTGGGCCCTGGCGAGATTCGGGTGGGGCCCGCGCGACATGGGCCTCGTCATGGCCGCCACGGGCGTCGCGTCCGCCAGCGCACAGGGCCTGCTGTCGGGCATCGCCGTACGTCGCCTGGGCCTTGGTCCGACCATCGTGACCGGGCTGGTCTCGGCCTCGCTCTGCCTGTTCGTCATGGCGGCCGCGCCCTGGGGCTGGATGGCCGTGCTGTTCCTGACCGCCTCGGTCGTCGGCCATGCCGTCTGGCAGCCGGCGGCGACCACCATCGTCTCCCGAGCCACCGCCCTGGACCGTCAGGGCGCCATGCTTGGCGCGGCCGGCGCCGCGGGGGCCTTGTCGCGGGTCGCCGGACCGGTGGCGGGCGGGATCCTGTTTTCGGCCATAGGCCCCTGGGCGCCGATCGCTTTCGCCGGGCTCTTCATGCTGCCCGCCGCCTGGCTGGGATGGCGGGCGGTGGAAGCCCTGCGGCGCGAAGCCGGCGGCTGACCACCCCGGATCGGCTACAGACGCAACACCCGGAGCCTCAGCGCATTGCCCACGACGCTGACCGAAGAGAGCGCCATGGCGGCGGCGGCCACGGCGGGCGACAGCAGCAGGCCGAACACCGGGTACAGAACGCCCGCCGCCAGCGGCACGCCCGCGGCGTTGTAGACGAAGGCGAAGGTCAGGTTCTGGCGGATGTTGCGCATGGTCGCGCGCGACAGCGTGCGGGCCTTCAAGAGGCCTTGGAGATCGCCGTTCAACAGGGTGACGCCCGCACTTTCGATGGCCACGTCGGCGCCCGCCCCCATGGCCACGCCCACCTCGGCGGCGGCCAGAGCCGGGGCGTCGTTGACGCCATCGCCCGCCATGCCCACCCGCCGGCCCTCGGCGCGCAGGCGCTGGACCACCGCGGCCTTGTCCTGGGGCAGTACGTCGGCCTCGACCTCGTCGATCCCCAGGCGGCGGGCGACGGCCTCGGCCGTGGCCCGGTTGTCGCCCGTCATCATCACCACGCGCACGCCATCGGCGCGCAGAGCCCGGAGCGCCGCTTCCGTCGTCGCCTTCACCGGATCGGAGATGGCCAGCGCCGCGGCGGGTCGACCGTCGAGCGCCATGAGCACGACCGTAGCGCCCTCGCGCCGAAGCGTGTCGGCCCAGGAGGCCAGGGCGGAGTCGAGAACCGTCGCCTCCACGCCGCGCTCGACCAAGAAGCGCCGCGACCCGAGAAGCACCGTCCGGCCCTCCACCCGGCCTTGGACGCCCCTGCCGACCGGGGAATCGAAGGCCTCCGGCTCGGCCAGCACCACACCCCGCTCGGACGCCGCGCGCAGGACGGCCGTGGCGATGGGGTGCTCGCTGCCCCGCTCCAGACTGGCGGCCAGACGCAGGGCCTCGGCCGGCTCCAGGCCGTTCACGGCGCGGATGTCGGACAGGACCGGCCGCCCCTCGGTCAGGGTGCCGGTCTTGTCGACCACGAGCGTGTCGAGCGCGCCGAAGCGCTCCAGCGCCTCGGCGTCGCGGATCAGCACGCCGGCCTGGGCGCCACGACCCACGCCCACCATCACCGAGATCGGCGTCGCCAGGCCCAGGGCGCAGGGACAGGCGATGATCATCACCGACACGGCCGCCACCAGGGCGTAAGCCAGCCTCGGGTCGGGTCCCAGGACGGCCCAGGCGGCGAAGGCGGCGACGGCGATCAGCAGCACCACCGGCACGAACCAGCCCGCGACCCGGTCGGCCAGTCGCTGAATCGGCGCGCGGCTGCGCTGCGCCTGGGCCACCATCTGGACGATCTGCGACAGCAGGGTCTCGGCGCCCACCTTCTCGGCGCGCATGATGAACGAGCCGGTCGTGTTCAGCGCGCCCCCGACCACCTTGTCGCCCGGCCCCTTGTCCACCGGCATGGATTCACCCGTGACCATCGACTCGTCGATCGCCACCCGGCCGTCCAGGATCACGCCGTCGACGGGAACCTTCTCGCCGGGACGGACCCGGAGGCGGTCCCCCACGCGCACTTCGTCGAGGGTCGTCTCCTCGTCGCCGCCGTCGTCGCGGACACGCCGGGCCGTCCGCGGCGCGAGGTCCATCAGGGCGCGGATCGCCCCCGAGGTCTGTTCGCGCGCCCGCAGCTCCAGGATCTGGCCCAGGAGAACCAGGACGGTGATCACCGCCGCCGCCTCGAAATAGACCGCCACCGCCCCGTCGTGCTGCCGGAAGTCGGCCGGGAAGACCTGCGGCGCCAGCGTCGCCACGACGCTGTACAGCCACGCGACCCCTACCCCCATGCCGATCAGGGTGAACATGTTGAGATTGCGCGTGACGAGCGACCGCCAGCCTCGCTCCAGGAACGGCCATCCGGCCCAGAGCACCACCGGGGTCGCCAGCGCGAGCTGGACCCAGTTCGACGTCGCAGGGGCCAGAAGATGCAGGCCCAGCAGATGGCCGCCCATTTCCAGAATGAAGACCGGGAGCGTCAGGGCGAGGCCGATCCAGAATCGACGGGTGAAATCCACCAGTTCGGGATTGGGGCCGGCGTCGGCCGTCGCCACTTCGGTCTCCAGCGCCATGCCGCAGATCGGACAGCTTCCCGGGCCGACCTGGCGCACTTCGGGATGCATGGGACAGGTGTAGATTGCGCCGGGCCGGGCTTCCGCCCCCGTCGGCGCGGGCGGGCCGTCGGCGTAACGGGCCGGGTCCGCTTCGAACTTCGCTCGACAGCCGGCGCTGCAGAAGAAGACATCCCGTCCCTCGTGACGGGTCCGGTGCGGCGTCGTGGCCGGATCGACCGTCATGCCGCAGACCGGATCGAGGACCTTCCCACCACCGCAGCACGCGCCGTCGCCCGCCTCGGCCTGATGATGATCCGGATGCGACATGAGGCCTCCTGGGCGCACCGATCGAGCCCGCGCCTTCGAGTCCCAAATATACCCCCCATGGGCATGTTGCAATTACCCTATGGGGGTATATGTTCCGATGCCACATGGGAGGCGCCGTTGAAGCGTGAGAACAAGCCCCGCCTGCTCAACAGGCTGAACCGTATCGAGGGCCAGGTCCGGGGCGTCGTCCGCATGGTCGAGGACGACCGCTACTGCATCGACGTGCTGACCCAGATCCAGGCGGTGCGCGCCGCCCTGGCCAAGGTCGAGACGGAAATGCTGCGCGACCACCTGGGCCACTGCGTCGAGGGCGCCATCGTCTCGGGCGACAAGGACGAGCAGCGCCGCAAGGCCGCCGAGCTGATCCAGCTCCTGGAGCGCACGGCCCGATGAGCGCCTCCGACGGGCGACCGGATCGCCGCCGCATGCTGACCGGCGCGGCCGCCCTGGCCGCGGCCGGCCTCCTTCCCGCGTGGGCCCGCAGCCAGACCCCGGGGCTCGCGTCCGGCCACGGGTCAGGCCACGGGCCGCAACACACTCCGACGTCCCCGCCGGAGCTCGCCTCGGGCGGGACGCTTTCCGGCGAGCGGATCGAGCTTTCCATCGGCCATGTGCCGATCCGCATCGGCGGGCGCACCGGCCACGGAATCGGGGTCAACGGGACCATCCCCGCCCCCCTCATCCGTCTGCGCGAGGGGCAGACCGTCCAACTCGCCGTACACAACGGCCTGTCGGACGAGGACACCTCGATCCACTGGCACGGCCTGCTCGTGCCGTTCCACATGGACGGCGTGCCAGGCGTCAGCTTCCCGGGGATCCGGCCGGGCGAGACCTTCGTCTACGAGTTTCCGATCCGGCACGCCGGCACCTACTGGTACCACTCCCACTCGGGTCTTCAGGAGCTGCTGGGGCACTATGGGCCGCTGGTCATCGACCCGGCGAGCCCCGAACCCGCGCCCTACGACCGCGAGCATGTGCTGGTGCTCTCGGACTACAGCTTCATGCACCCGCACCGGATGATGATGAAGCTCAAGCAGAAGGCGGGCTACTTCAACCGGCGCAAGCAGACGGTGGCGGGGCTGCTGGCCGGCAAGGACCAGCGGATGGCCGACCGCGTCGCCTGGGCCGGGATGCGGATGGATCCCACCGACATCTCCGACGTCACCGGGGCCAGCTACACCTTCCTCGTGAACGGCCACGGCCCGCAAGAGAACTGGACCGGACTGTTCCAGCCGGGTGAGCGGGTGCGGCTGCGCATCATCAACGCCGCGGCCATGACTATCTTCAACATCCGCATCCCCGGCCTGGCCATGAGCGTCGTCCAGGCCGACGGTCTGGACGTGCGGCCGGTGGAGGTGGACGAACTCCAGATCGCCAACGCCGAGACCTACGACGTCACCGTCACCCCCAGGGAAGACCGGGCCTACACGTTCGTGGCCGAGGCGATCGACCGCTCGGGGATGGCGCGCGCCACCCTGGCGCCCCGGCCCGGCATGACCGCCGAGGTCCCGCCCCTCCGCGACCGCCCCCTGCTGGGCATGAAGGACATGGGCATGTCCGGTCATGCTGGCCACGGGGGCGGTCATGGCGCCGATCACAGCATGTCGATGCTCGATCCCAACAACGCGCCGCAGGTGAAGACAGGGCCGGGCGTGCAGATGATCTCGCCCATGCCCGTCGACCGGACGGGCGAGCGTGGCACGGGCCTGGCCGACGTTCCGGGGCGGGTGCTGGTCTACACCGACCTGGTCGCGCTGGAGCCCAATCCGGATACACGACCGCCGTCGCGGACCCTGGAGTTGCACCTGACCGGCAACATGGAGCGGTTCATGTGGGCGTTCGACGGCGAGGCGTTCCACGAGGTCACGCGGCCGATCCCCTTCCGCCGCGACGAGCGTGTGCGCGTCACGCTGGTCAACGACAGCATGATGAACCACCCCATCCATCTGCACGGCCACTTCATGGAACTGGTGAACGGCCATGCCGGCCGCCATCCCCGCAAGCACACGATCAACGTCCAGCCGGGCGGAAAGGCGAGCTTCGACCTGACCGCGGACGCGCCGGGCGACTGGGCGTTCCACTGTCACATGCTGCTGCACATGCACGCCGGCATGTTCAAGGTCGTGACGGTTCGTCCGCTGGACGGAGAGCCGTCGTGAGGCGCCTGTCGCTCGTGATCGCCGGCCTGGCCGCGCCAGCCCTTGTGCAATCCGCGTTCGCATCCCCGGCGCTCGCTCAGCCTGCGGACCCGCACGCCCACCACCGACCCGCGCCGCAGACGCCCGCAGCGACGGCGCCTCCCGCGGTCGATCCGCACGCGCATCACCAGCCGGCGGCGCCAGGGGCGGTCGCCGATCCTCACGCCGCCCACGGGCCCGCCGCGCCCGACCCGCACGCCGGCCACGGCGCCCCCGCGGCGTCTCAGGGAACGCCGCCCCCCGTCCCGGCCGACCATGCCGCCGACCGCATCTTTCCTGCCGACCGGATGGCGGCGGCGCGGGAGCTTCTTCGGCATGAACATGGCGGCATGCGCTGGACCACCGTCAGGGTGGAGACGGCCGAATTGCGCCCAACGTCCGGCGCCGACGGCTATGCCTGGGAGGGCGAGGTGTCCTGGGGCGGCGACGTCGATCGGCTCGTCGTCAAGACCGAGGGCGAAGGCGACGCGGGCCATCTCGAAAGCGCCGAGGTCCACGCCCTGTGGCGGCGCGCCATCGGCCCCTACTTCAACCTGCAGACCGGCGTCCGCCAGGACGTCCGGCCCCGACCGCAGCGGACCTACGCCGCGGTGGGGATCGAAGGCGTCGCGCCCTACTGGTTCGAGGTGAGCGCAACGGCTTTCCTCTCGAACAAGGGCAACGTCTCCGCGCGAATCGAGGCCGCCTACGACCTGCGGCTGACACAGAAGCTCATCCTGGAGCCTCTCGCCGAAGCCAGTCTGGCCGCCAGCTCGGACCGGTCGATGGGCCTGGGCTCGGGTCTCTCCGAGATCGAAGCCGGGCTCCGCCTACGCTACGACATCCAGCCGGAACTCTCGCCTTACGTGGGCGTCCATTGGGCGCGGAAGTTCGGCCGGACCGCCGACTTCGCCCGGGCCGCCGGCGAACATGTGCAAGACACCCGCGCTGTTGTGGGCCTGAAGGCCTGGTTCTGACCGCCCGAGAGTCTGCGAGACGTTCAGGGCGCGTCGCCCGTCGCGCCCGCCTGGCGGCGCAGTTCGTCCTTCACCTGGGCATATGTGCGTTCGGCCACGTGACGGACGCCGTCCAGCGACTCCTTGGCCCGTTCGGCGGCCTTGGCGCGGGCGGGGCCGATATAGCGCCGCTCGGCCTCGGTGGCGGGTAGCGAGGCGCCGATCGCCGCACCCACGGCCACGCCGATGGCGCCGATGACCAATGGCTCATGATCGAGCGTTTCGTCGAAACGGGTCTTCGCCGCCCGGCCGTACGCGTCCGCCTTGGCCTGTGCGGCGTGGACGTAGTCGGCCGCCTTGTGGCGCGCCGCAGAGACCCCCTCTTCCGCCTGAGACTGGGCATCGGCCAGACGGGCCTTGGCCTTCTCCGCCGCCTTCGACAGCTTCGCCTTCGCCATTTCGGCTCCCGCCTTCGCCCGCGCCGCGACGCCGTCGTCCTCGCCGACGTCATAGCCCTCGTGGGTGGCGTAGCGCACATCGAGCCCGTCCGCGCGACGCGCCCGACGCCCGCTCTCGAGCGCGAGCCAGGCCACGCCCAGTCCGATCAGCGCGATCGGAATCGGGTTCTCACGCAGGTGGTCCGCCGCCGTGCTCAACATCTTCTCTCCGGTCTGGCCCATCATCGTCGTCGCCTCGTCCAACAGGTCCCTGGGTTGCATCTTCTCCTTGAGCGCCTCGGCGGTCTGGCTCAGCCGCCCGCGGGCGTCTTCCACCTCGCGCTCGAGTTCGGCGGATGTGCGGGTCATGGCTGCGAATCCTTCCTGAGCCCGGACGTCATCAGGCCGGCGGTCTTCCCGAACTGTCGCGCGCTGCGATCGGGCGACAGGTTACGGGGCGAGATCGCCCGCATCCCCGACCGCACCAGGAGATAGCCGACGGCTGCAACACCGAGCCCCACGGACAGGGCGGCCCAGATGGGATCCATCACCTTCGACAGCGCCAACACCAGCGCCTGCAGCAGGATCAGGAGCGCGGCGACCAGAAGCAGCCCGCCCGCGGCGATGTCGGTCACGGCCCGACCGGCGCTCCGCACCTTCTCGGCAACCTCGGTTCTGATCAGTTGGGCCTCCTTCCGCAGCAGGCCCGAAACGTCGTCGATGAGCTGGGTGAAGAGATCCACGATACCCGCGCGCGGCGGTTGACCCCCGTCCATCTAGCGGCTCCCGGATGAAGATGCCGCCGGGTCCGCGGTGGACACCGAGCCCGCCGCAGACTCAGGGGCGGGTTCAGGGATCGGCCCGGATGCCGCCACATCCGCCGGCGCGGCGAGATCGGCCTCGCTCGAAGGAACCAGCGTAGGATCGCAGGGGCTTTCGGCCAGATGCATGGGTTCGACCGTGATTTCGTCGTCGTCCACAAAACGCCGTGTTTCGCCACGGCGCTCAGACGCCCGGGCGAAGCGACCCACGGCCAATCCCACCAGAACGGCGCCGCCTATGAACGCCATCGGATTGCGGCGGCCGAAGTCGCGCACCGCATTCAACAGGTCGCCGGGATCCTTATCGGCCAGCGAACGCGAGAAGGTCTCCAGGCCGTCGGCCGCCTTCATGACCAGCCGCGAGGCCGGGCTGTGGTCGGATTGGCCCAGATCGTCGCCCGCGCGGCGCACGGCGTTGGCGAAGTCACCCAGAGTCCGGCCCGCCGCGCGGGTCCCGCGGTGGGCCTCGGTGCGCATCCGATCCTGCGCCGCGTTGGCGAAGCTCCTGGCCTCGTGCTTCAGCGTGGCGCCCGCCTGATCGATCAGGTCACGGGCCTCCCCGCCGCGTGAGGCGCCGGGTTGATGGGTCGTGGTTCCGAAGTCGCTCATCTTCCTCTCCGCGTCCGGGTTGGACGCGCAGCGCGAGCGGCAGACCCTCACGCCGGCGTCCGGACTTAAACGCCGAAGAGCGCGGAAGGTCGCGTCGGGCCGACGAGGAATCTCGATTTTTTCGGGAGTTGCGTCGGGCGCCCGACACCCACGGAGACGCCTTGAAGCCTCCGGATCGCCGCCGCTAACGCCGTCGACGGTTGAACATGGCCGCGCCGATGGCGAGGCCGATCGCCAACCCCAGGGCGCCCATCGCCAGGGCCTCCCGGTCCATCGCCGCCTGAAGGCTGCGGCGGGCCGAGCGCGAGATTCGACGGACCCGGCTCAGCGGATTTTCGTCGTAGCCTTCATAGATCTCGTAGTGGCCGGCCAGGCGTTCCGGCTTCACGTGCCGGCCCCAGGCGTCGTCGCCGAGCTTGCGGGTGGTGTCGTCGAACAGTCCCATCGGTCGCATCCTATCCCCTTGGACCCGCCCGCGTCTCTCCTGGCGTGTCGGCTCCATCACCGGTCCCTTTGATGGCGATCACAAGGCGCCGGCCAACCGACACTCTACAGCAGATTTATGATGCGTCTCTTTACCGCTCCAGTCTTCGGGCGGGGGATTTTTCAGGGACACCCCCGCCACGACCGGCTGACAGGGGCGTTCAGGCGCGGTTCATGGGCCCTCGCGCCAACTCACCGGACAGTGAGGAGATCTGCATGCGCAAAGTCATGACCTCGGCCCTGGCCGCCGTCGTCGCCGCGGGCGCCGTGCTGGCGACCGCAGGCCCCGCAAACGCCGACCGCCGCTATCATCACCGCCACCACGATCGCGGAAACGACGAGGTGGCCGCCGCGATCATCGGCGGCGTCGCCGGCCTCGCCCTCGGCGCGGCCCTGGCCGGCAACGGACGCAGGGATCGCGGTTACGACTACAACGGCTATGCCTACGACCCTCGCTACGATCGCTATTCGGGCGGCTACTACCGCGGCTACGATCGGGCGCCGCGCTACAGGACGTGCGTGGTCCGCGACCGCGTGTACGATCCGTATATCGGCCGCCGCGTGACGGTTGAGCGTCGCTACGCGTGCTGAGTCGCAGGCCGGCGCGGGTCGCGCAGGCGACCCCGGCGGTCGTCCCGCTCGCCAGCGTCTGAGCCCCGGGTTATGCATCCGGCGCATCTTATGCGGCGCAGGAGCGGATGAAGCCTTCCGATACGTCGGGCCTCGAAGCCGAGAACGCTCGCCTTAGGGCGCGCGTGGCGGAGCTCGAAGCGGCGATGGGCCGGCCGCCGGCGGATCGCAGCAGCCTCTATCGCCTGACCGACGCTGCGCCATGGGGCGTTCTGGTGACCGATCTGGAGGGACGAATCCAATATGCGAACCCGGCGCTGAAGCGCTGGCTGCATATGGCCGGCCCCGCGACCGGCGCTCACTTCGAGACCGCCCTTCACCGACCGCTGGCGACGCAGTTGCTGCCGGCCCTGGCCGAGGCCCGGGCCGGTCATCAGACGTTCCTGGAGGCCAAGGTCGCCGACGTTGCGGGCGACCTCCGCCACGTGCGGCTCCAGGTGACGCCGCGAGCCGCCGGCGCGATGGGGATCACGGGCTTCGTCGTCACCGTCTACGACGTCACGGAATGGACGCGCGCCCTCGAGGCCGTGCAGGAGAAGGAGGCGTGGTTCGACCGGGTGAACGCGGTCGCGCCCAGCGCCTATCATGTCTTCGACTTCGTCACGGGCCGGGCGTTCTGGGTCTCGGGGCGGATCGACGCCGTCTACGACATCTCCCCCGAAGACATGATGGCCCTACGCCCGGCTGAGGTCCGCGACCTCATCCACCCCGACGACCGCCACCGGATCGACACCCACATGAAGGCGCTGGGCGCGCTGCCCGACGGCACGGTGGCGGAATTCGAGATCCGGGCGCGGCGCCGGGACGGGACCTATCGCTGGCTCCTGGTCCGGGCTGTCGCGTTCGAGCGCGACGCCGGCGGACGGATCGTCAAGGCGCTGAGTTCCGCCAGCGACATCGACGAACGCCGGCGCGCGGACGAACGTCAGGCCCTGCTGATCAACGAACTGAACCATCGCGTGAAGAACACTCTGGCCGCGGTCCAGTCCATCGCCCGGCAGAGCCTGCGCCGCGATCGCGACCCGCAGGAGATGGGCGAGATCTTCACCGCCCGACTGATCTCTCTTTCGGCCGCCCACAACGTGCTGACGCGCGAGAGCTGGGAGGGGGCCGGCCTGCGCGAGATCATCGAGGTGGCGATGGCGCCCTTCGATGCGTCACGGATCGCCGTGAAGGGGCCGGATGTCCGGCTGGGCGCACGCGCGGCGCTCGCCATGGCGATGGCCCTCCACGAACTGGCCACCAACGCCGCGAAGTACGGAGCCCTGTCCAACGAAGCCGGCCATGTGTCCCTGACATGGCGCGCCCGTCGCGAGACGGGCCAGGCTCTCCTGGAGCTGGAATGGCGCGAGACGGGCGGACCCGTCGTCACGCCCCCGACCCGGCAGGGATTCGGGTCACGCCTGCTGACCCAGGGGGTGCGCGGCGACCTGAACGGCGTGGCCGACCTCAGCTTCGAGCCCGGTGGCCTCGTCTGCCGGATCACGGCGCCGCTGGAGGCGACGCCGCCGCTCCATCTCAGCTGACGGCCGGGATGCGTCGGCGCGACCGGATCGCCGACCCGGCCGCGCCGAAGCCCAGGATCATCATCGCCCATATCGAGGGTTCGGGAACGCCGCCGGCCGCCGGCGGCGCGTCGAAGGTCGCCACGCCCGGCGCGGTGACGCGCGAGTCGAGTTGACCCGACGCCAGCAGAACATTCCGTGCATCATATATGGCGTAGTTGAAGAAGTTCCGCGGCGCGCCGCCGTCCATAACCCCATAGACCTTCAGGCTGGCGAGATCGGCAGCGTGCGCGAAGGTGATGGTCAGCGTCTCGCCCGCACCATGTGTGGCCGAATGATATACGTACGCTCCGACGTAGCCCCCGGGGATCACACCGTCGATCGCGCCGGGCGGAAAGCCGCCATAGCCCGTGCTGATCGCCGTGGCGACGCCGCCGTTGGCGGCGGCCGCGACGTTGACCAGCGTTCCCCACTCGTAGGCCTCGACTTCGGCGATCTGCAGCCAGTCTGGGATCGCGCTCGAGATCTCCACGCGGGTTGCATTCACCACCGAGACCGCCAGCGCCGGGGCCGCGGTGAACACGGCTGCCGCGCCGGCCAGGGCGCCCAGGAATTTTTGAGAGGTCTTCATCGGATAGCTCCAGCGAACGTTTTCGCCGAAACCATCCCCCAGCCCCCCATCCGCCGCATCTTCCATTCGGATGACACCTGAAGGGCGACCGCCGACCGCCCCTTCGCGCCCCAGGGGAAATCGCATCATCCAAATGGATGATGCTGGATGATCCGCGTTCGGCGAGATTAGGATTCCGCGGGCGCGCGCGGCCGGCGTGACGGCCGCACAGGAACGGATCGGACGTGAGCCTCGACCCCGAAGAAGCGCTGATCCAGGACATCTACGCCACCGCCTGCGATCCCACCCTGTGGGTCCACGTGATGGAGCGCCTGTCGGACGCCGTCGGCGGCCTGCGCGGATGCCTCACTCGCATCGACATGACCAGCGGCGCGGGCGTCGACGCCATCCTTTTCCGCTCCGACCCGGTCTGGGTCGACGCCTACGCCCAGCACTTCGGCGACTGCAACGTCTTCAGGTCGGCCGAGGATCCGCCCGCCCGCGGCCGCAACTGGCAGACCACGGTCCTGACGGACGAGGCGTGCCTGACGCGCGAGGCCTATCACGCCTCGGAGTACTACAACGACTTCATGCGCCCTCAGGACGTGGATCGGGCCCTGTTCATCCGCCTCGGCCTCTCGGGTACGGTGGCCAGCACCATAAACATCGGTCGCCGCACCGGAGAGGTCTTCGACGCAGCGGACCTCGAGTTCGCCGCACGCCTCCAGCCGCACATGATCCGCGCCTATGAGATCGGGCGCCGGGTCGCCGCCGGAGTCGACGTGGCGCGCAGCCTCTCGACCCGGCTCGAACACTCCCCCCACGCGCTGTTTCTCGTGGATGGCGACTGTGTCCTGCAATTCGCCAACCTCGCCGCCGAACGCCTGTTGCGGCGCGACTGCGGCCTGACGGTCGTCAACCGCCGGCTGACCCCTCGTCGGCCCGATTCGGCCCGGCGCTTTCAACGTCTGGTCGGCCTCGCGGCCCATCGCGGCGCCGGACGCACCGGGGGAACCATGAGTCTGGAACGGTCTGGGGCCGGATCCGCCATGGCGCTACGGACGGCTCCGCTCCCGCTGGACCAGGGCCCGATCTACCGCGCCTCGGCGCCGGTTCTCGTGAGCGTGACCGATCTGGAGGTCGACGTCGCTGCGCCGACCGCGGAAATGCGCGACCTTTTCGGCCTCACACCGGCCGAAGTGCGGCTGGCGGCGGCCATGTTCGAAGGCCAGACATTGAACGAGGCCGCCCAGGCCTTCGGCGTCAGCGTCAACACCGTCCGCTACCAGCTGGCCCGGATCTTCGACAAGACCGGGGTCTCGCACCAGGCCGAACTGGTGAAACTCATGATGAGATTGAGCGAAGGCGCCATCGGGGACTGAAGCCGCCCACAGTCCTGCCGCAACGGCTTGACACCGAAGTATACAGTAAATACTAAACACGCATAAACTGAATATCGAGACCTCGTCACCCGGACCGACGGACAGCGGCCGCCCCAGCCGTGAAACGTCCGGCCCGCAAACACTCCCTCCCCCCGGACCGTGGGGGTCCGGGTGGCGAGCCCTTGGCCCCGACGGGAGGTCCCATGATGCGCCAACGCTACGCCATCCGCTGGTCTCGCATGCCCGAAACCCTCGCGCTGCTGGCCTCGGCCGCCGCCCTGGTCTGCGTGGCCGCCGGCGTCGTTTGAAACGGCCCCAAAGAATATCTGGGATTTAACTTTCATAAAATACAACCATGACGGCGGATTCAGTCTTCGCTCGGCCGCCGCGACATGACGACTGCCATCGCCCAAGTCGAGCCGACAGAAACCGCCACGGTTAATACGGATTCAGCACGTCCGTCAGTCTTACCTTAAACCGCAAGGTGCAGCTTCCGGGAGCAAGTTGGGCGCGTACTGTCACGCCGCCCCTTCGGAGCCGAACCGTGCGAAACAGCCCGGCGGACGTCGGCAGGCCGCTCAAGGTCCTGCACGTCGACGATGATCCGATGAACCTGCGCGTTGTGCAGGAAATCCTGGGCGCCTTCGGCCACCAGGCGGTGATGGCGTGCTCGGGAGCCGAGGCGCTGGAGCGGCTCTCGGTCGAATCCTTCGACATCATGCTGCTCGACATCCACATGCCCGGCATGACCGGGATCGAGGTGATCGAGCGCCTTCGCGCCCTGCCCGGTCCCGAGGGCAAGACCCCGGTGATCGCGCTGACGGCCGACATCTATTCGCGTCGGCCCGCAGAATATGTGGCTCTGGGTTTCAACGACTTCGTCTCGAAGCCCATCCTGGTGGCGGGCCTGATGGCCAGTATCCGGCGATGCGTGTCGCCGACGTCCGCGGCGGCCCTCAGCCGCGCGAGCTGATCAGTCGGCGTCGGCCTCCACGGGCGGCGCCGCCACAGGCGCGGGCCTTCCAGCCAGCACCTCTGCCAGACGCTCTCGATCGAGTTGGCCTTCCCAGCGCGAGACCACCAGCGTCGCCACCGCATTGCCGATGAAGTTGGTCAACGCCCGGCATTCGCTCATGAACCGGTCCACGCCCAGGATGAGCGCCATGCCGGCCACCGGCACGCTCGGAACGACCTGAAGCGTGGCGGCCAGCGTAATGAACCCCGCGCCCGTGACGCCCGCCGCTCCCTTCGAACTCAGCATCGCCACGGCCAGCAGCAGAAGCTGTTCCTGGAGCGACAGGTCGATTCCCACGGCCTGTGCGATGAACAACGCCGCCAACGTCATGTAGATGTTGGTGCCGTCCAGGTTGAACGAATAGCCGGTCGGCACCACCAGGCCCACCACAGGCTTGGCCGCGCCGGCCCGCTCCATCTTCTCCATCAGCGAGGGCAGCGCCGCCTCGGAAGAACTGGTGCCCAGGACCAGCAGCAACTCCTCCTTGAGGTAGCGGATCAGCTTCAGGATCGAAAAGCCGTTGGCCGCCGCGATCGCCCCCAGCACCACCAGCACGAAGATCAGCGACGTGGCATAGAAGGTCCCGACGAGGGCGGCGAGGCTCAGGATGCTCTCGATGCCATACTTGCCGACCGTGAAGGCGAAGGCCCCGAAAGCGCCCACGGGCGCGGCGCGCATGAAGATCGCCACCAGGCGGAAGAAGGCCTCGCCCACCGAATTCAGGACGTCCAGGGCCGGCTGGCCACGGTCGCCGATCATCGCCAGGGCCAGCCCGAACGGGATCGAGAAGAACAGGACCTGAAGAATGTTGCCGTCCACGAAAGCGCCGGCGACCGTGGACGGGATGATGTCCATCAGAAAGCCCACGATCGTCATGTCGTGGGATTTGCTCGCGTAGCCCGCCACCACGGCCGGATCGAGACTGGCCGGATCGATGTTCATGCCCGCGCCAGGCCGGACCACATTGGCCACCACCAGCCCCACCAGCAGTGCGAAACTGGACACCACGATGAAATATGCGAAGGCCTTGCCCGCCACGCCGCCGACCTTGCTCAGGTCCCGCATGCCGGCGATCCCGGTGACGACGGTCAGGAAGATCACCGGGGCGATGATCATCTTCACCAGCTTGATGAAAGCGTCGCCCAGCGGCTTCAGCGCCTCGCCCGTAGCGGGCCAGACGTGCCCGATCAGGGCGCCCAGGGTGATCGCGACGAGCACCTGGACATAGAGCTGCGTCCACCACGGCCGCCGGCCGACCGGCGCGTCCACCTGCCTGATGCCTGCCAATCGACTCTCCCCTCGCCGCAGCGACCGTATCAACGCCGTGGCTGCGGCTCCACTGCGCCGACAGCCTTTTCGCCGTCCGTCGCGGAACGACCCGTCTCGTTCCCGCGACAGGCAGCTTGCGCACGATGGTCCCCGGCGTTGACGGAAACGGCCGGCGTCCTGAAACATGCCCGCAAAACAGGCTGGCGAGTTTTCCGGCGCCGAGCCGCCATCTCGGACGAGAGCCTGCGCGCCGGGCCAAGGCTTTGGGGAGAGACGCCATGCGGATGCTTGATCGACGGGGATTGCTTCTGGGCGCTGTGGGCGGCGTCGGTCTGGCCGCTGCGCCGGCCTGGGCGAAGATCGGCCTGCAACCTCCGGCCTCGGCGGGCTTTTCGGCGAGCGGCGTGGCCGCCCTCAACACCGAGATGCGCGCCCTGGTCGACCAGCAGAAGCTGGCGGGCGTCGTCACTCTGCTCGCGCGCCGGGGTAAGGTGGTGAACCTGGACGCGTACGGACGCCTGGACGCTGGCGCGGACGCCCCGGTCGCAGCCGACTCGATCTTCCGCATCGCCTCCATGACCAAGCCCGTGACCGGCGTCGCCATGATGCAGCTCTGGGAGCAAGGCCGGTGGAAACTGGATGACCCCGTGGCCCGGCACATACCGGAATTCGCGGGCCTGAGGGTGAAGACGGCCGGCGGCGACCTCGTGGATCAGACCTCGCCCATGACCATGGCCCAGCTCATGAGCCATACGGCGGGCTTCGGCGTCAGCGCGGCCTACGCCTCTCAGAACCTGGCCGAGAGCGATCTGGACGGCATGATCGCCAAGCTGGCCGCCCTGCCACTGGCCAGCCAGCCCGGGACCGACTGGGCTTACGGGCCCGTCGTCAACATTCAGGGCTATCTCGTTGAGAAGATGTCCGGAATGGATCTTGCGGACTATTTCCAGAAGCACATCTTCGATCCGCTGAAGATGCCCGACACCCAGTTCTGGGTCGATCCTCGCCGCGCGGGCCGCGTGGCGCGCATACACACCTATGACGCCGGCAGGATCGCGCCCGCGCCCCAGAGCCCGATCCTGACCGCCAAGCCCCGCTTCCTCTCGGGATCGGGCGGCCTCTACTCCACGACCCCGGACTACTACCGCTTCTGCCAGGCGTTGCTGAACGGCGGCGACCTGGACGGCGCACGCATCCTGAAGCCCGACACCGTGAAGCTGATGCGCAAAAGCGTGCTTCGGCCGGGCGTGGGCGTCGATCTCTATGGCCCGGTCCAGAAGGGCGTCGGCTTCGGCATGGATGTCGCCGTCCACGAGGACCCGGCGATCAGCGGCCTGCCTCAGGGCAGGGACACCTATTGGTGGGGCGGCGCCTTCGGCACCTGGTTCTGGATCGACCCCACCCACGACATCGTCTTCGTGGGCATGATCCAGAACCTGAACGGCTCGATCCCCGGAGCCGGAACGCCGGCCGTCCGCGATATTTCGCCAAAGGCGGTCTATGCGGCTCTGACCGACCGGTCCTGATCGAATCCCTACCCGATCGGAGAGGCTTGGCGCGTCACCACCAGTCGAGGTCGTAACGCCGCCCCTCGACGATCAGGCCCTTGAGCCGCGCCTTGCCGCCGTCGTCGACCGAGAACACGGCGAAGGCGCGCGCCGCAGCCTCTTCACGGCCCTGAAGCCGGCGTTCCAGCACCTGGGCCTGCGCCTGATCGAGGTGGATGCGATCGACGCCCAGGTCGATCGACGCCAGGCGACTCACCGACTCTCGACGGACGGCCCCATCCGGAAGGACCGTCTCATCCATGGCGCTCATGCAGTTCAAGCTTCCGCGGACAACGACCTCGCCCATCGCCGCAGCCTCGGCCCGGCTGTCGGCGGCGCCGGACACCACATGCGCTTCGCCCTGGCGACGCAGCGCCACCCACCGCTTCGGCGCGACCGCGATCCGCTCCGAGCCGGGGGCGCAGGCCGCTCCGGTGGGATCGTCGCCGCGGATCTGGAAGCGAACATGGTGGCCGCTCAGGAGGCTGCGCGGATCGTAGCCCGTGATCGCCAACCGGATTTCCTCTCCGCCGGCCCGCGCGACACCCTCCCGGATCACGAGTCCGCACAGCATCGCCGCCAGGAGGATCGCCACGGCCAGGATACGCGCCGGAGGCGCCGGGAGCATCATGACGTCCGCCTCCGGCGCAACGCGAACGCCACCGCCAGCGCCACGAGCGAACCCAGGCCGAAGACCCCGGCGGCCAGCATCAGGTCCACGCCCAGGTCGTGCAAGAGACTGGCTCCCGCCGCGATCAGGCCGACGACACCGGCGGCGGTGACCGGCGCATGTCGGTCATGGCGGCCCAGGACGATGACCGCGACGGACAGCGCCATCCACGCGGCGCTGTGGCCCACCCCGGACAGGCCGTCGCCGAAGCGGGCCAGACCGAAACACGCCAGCCCGCCCCAGGCCAGCCAGCCGTAGAGGACGCCCGCAGGCGCCTGGCCGCGTGGCCGCAGGGCACGAGCGACGGCCGCCCCCGCCCCGAGGACGGCGGCGGCGGACAGAAAGACGACCTCCGTCCGGCCGGCGACGAATCCCTGCAAGGTGAAGACGGCCACGAACGCGCCGATCCCGGCGGCGTGAGCCAGCGCGGACGACCGGCCCGCCAGGGCGGTCGCCGCGGCCAGCGGGGCCGCCACGACGAGCCATCCCGGCCAGATCTGGCCGTCGTCCCCGCGGCCCGACCCGCTCAGGTCTCCCAGTCCGGTAAACACCAGGGCCACCACCCCGACCCAGGGAGCACCGCCGGCCAGCGCCAGCAGCGCGGCCGCCAAGCCCGCGCCCCGCAAGGCGGCCTTCGCGTCCCCGGCGATGTCGAAGATCTGGCCCGTCAGCCCGATCGCGGCTGCGAAGACCATCGCCGCCACGCAGAGCAACACCTGCGACAGCACCGGCCGTCCCCGGCCGGACGCCCACGCCGCACCGCCCGCGGCGCCCAGAAACGCCGCCAGAACCAGCGTGAAACGCGCCAGCCGGGGAATCTCGGACCAGTTGGCGGCCACGAAGGCGATCACCGCCGCCCCGGCCAGCAGCCCGCCCACGATCGCCAAGGCGGTCGCCGCATCCAGCCGCCGCGGCTCGGCGACGCTCTCCAGAATCGCGGCGCGATTCTCGGCCGGCACCAGTCGCGCGGCGATCCACCGGTCCAGATCGCGCGCCAGCCTTTCGCGATAGTCGGCCATGACGCCTCCTCCGGCGAACAGTCTGACGGGCGCGCACCGCCGCCGCAACGGCCGCCGCCGCGTCCCCGTCGCTCGTGACAACGTGAAATGCGTCGGCAATGCGCGGGACATTCGCCAGTCCCAACCGCGCCCGCATCGTCCGGCTCCCGACACACGCCGAAGGACGCCACACACATGCGCCATATGGACGACCACGACCGGGGTCTGCCATTCGATCTCGCCGTCCTGGGCCGACGCCGGATGCTGGTCCTCCTGGCGGCCGGAGGCGGAGGCCTGCTGCTCCAGGGCTGTGGCGGCTCGGGATCCGAAGGCGCAAACTCCACCTCGACCACGACGACGACGACCGGCGGAACCGGCGCGGGAACCACCGGAACGGCGTCGGCCGCCTGCTCCACCACCCCCACCGAGACGAACGGCCCCTACCCCGCCGATGGCTCCAACCTGGCGAACGGGGTGCTGTCCAACATCGTGACCACGAGCGGCGTCGTTCGCAGCGACATCCGCTCAAGCATCGCAGGCCAATCTGGAACCGCGCCGGGCGTGCCGCTGACCCTCACGATCAATCTGACGAACGTGAACGCCGGCTGCGCCGCTCTCGCCGAGTACGCCATCTATATCTGGCAGGCCGACGCCGACGGTCGCTACTCGATCTACGACCTGCCCCAGCAGAACTACCTGCGTGGGGTCCAGGCCACGAACGCCGCCGGCCAGGCGACCTTCACCACCATCGTCCCCGGCTGCTACGAGGGTCGTTACCCCCACATCCATTTCGAGGTCTATCGCAGCCTGGCCACCGCGACGGCCTATGCGAACCGCCTGCTGGTGTCCCAGTTCGCGCTGCCCGCCGACGTCTGCAACGCGGTCTACGCCACCAGCGGCTATCCCACGAGCGCCGCGCGGTTCGCCCGCACGAGCCTGTCGAGCGACGGAATCTTCGGAGACAACACCGCCGCCCAGAACGCGGCCATGACGCCGACGCTCAGCGGCTCGGTCGGCGTCGGCTACACCGGCTCGGTCACCGTGGGCCTCGCCCTCTAGCGACAGTTCTGGACGACGCGCTCCAGGTCCTCCAGCCGCTTCTGGCGCAGCAGGCGACCCGCGGCCATCAACTGGTAGCGGTCGGCCGCGCCGGCCGCCGCCCGCAGCGCTGCATCGGTGTCGGGGTAGCGGGGCGCCGGCGGCAGGTTCCGCGGCACACAGCTCCTGGCCGCCGCCGGCGGCGGCGGCGGACGCGGCGGGGGCGGGACGGGCAGGACGACCGGAGGCGCCTCGACAATGGGCGACGGCGCAGGCTCGGCGCGCTTCAAGTTCTGGCACCCGGCGGCGGCCAGCAGCACGCCGGACAGGAGGGCGATACGGACGGGTTCGCGCATCACTTCTTCAGGTTCGACAACACGGCGCGGTCGGCGCTTTCCATGCGCGCGCAGGCGTCGATCCCTTCGGGCTGTTGCGCCAGGAGGCGCCGCGCCTCGTCGGCGACGGTGGTTCCGCGCGCGGCGAACTCGGCCTCGAGCGCGTCCCGCGCGACCTGCTTGGCGTGACAGGCCGCAAGTTCGCTCCGCAGGCCCGCCTCGGCCCGGTCGGCCGCGCGGGTGAGTTCGGCGATGCGCTGACGATAGCCCGCCCGCTCCGACTGCCATGCCCCGGACGAGATCCCGAGCGCCGTGGCGAGCGCCACCGCCAGGGCGATGGAGATCGAACTCGTGATCGGGCTCACCAGAACCTGCTTCAGCCCCGCCGACATGGCTCCTCCAGGGTCCCATCGACCCGATGGCGCCCATGAATGGCGCCGCTGTGACCATTTCGAGGCCCGGCCGTCGGTCCGGCCTCGACCGCTACGGTTCAGATTTGCGCCACTCGCCTTTCGCGCGCATCGTAATTCAACTCACCAGGGAAAGTCGACGCTGCGGTCACCAGGCGCGAGGGATCGCTGCTCCAGGGTGGAACGCCCTGAACGAGACAGCCCGCGATATGGAAAATCCGTCAGCCGTTCGCGACGGCTCAGCGCGCGGGGCGCACGAAGCAGTCGCGGCCCGCCGCCTTCAGGCCGCCGCAGAAGGCGCCGGCCTCTTCCGCATCGCCGAAACCTGCCACCACGGCTCGACGCCAGGTGCGCCCTCCGACCACGGCGCTTTCGATGCGGGTCTCCCGGCCGCCCGCACGGTCACGGACGGCGTCCAGCAGGCCCCGCGCCTCGGCTTCGGACGGCGAGGCGCCCACCTGCACGACATACCCACCCGCGCGGACCTGGCGGGGCGGAGGGGATGCGTGTTGGATTGACGGAACGACGGCCGGGTCTGTGGCGACCGGCTCCCTGGCGACAGGTTGCCTGGCCGCCGGCGCGGGAGCGGACGGCGCCGGCGAAGGCTCGTCGGGACGGGCGACGCTGACGGCGGAGGTCTGGAACGGGCCCTTGAAGCTCGGGTCGCAGGCGGCCCGCCATGCGCTCTCCAGCGCCGTCCCCGGTTCGGGGACCCGCCACTCCGTCTCGGCGACCCGAAGGAGCAGGCGCTCGCCCAGGAGGTTTCGCTGCGGATAGCCCGTCGTCTCGCCCAGCCGCAGTCGGCGGCCCTGGCAATCGGCCTGCAGCGACACGTGCCACGACAGCGCGCCCGTCCGCATATGGGTTTCCGCCGAGAGCGCCTCGGCCCGGATGACGACGCGCGGCCCCTGCCCGCCTCCCGCCGGAAACGTCGAGACGACCGAAGTGATGGCCTGGGGCGTCACCGCCAACACCCGTTCGGGCATGATGTCGGTCTCGCGCTGCAGCCAGCGCAGCAGGGGTTCGCGACTGAGCGTCTCGGGAAAGGCCGGCGCATCCTGTCCGGACGCCACACCCCCGGCGGCCAGGCCCCAAGCGGCTGCAACCACCGCCAATCCCGCACGGACCGTCATGCACACCCCCGACAAAGCCGCCGGCAAACTGTTCGCGATGCCGCCGAAGCGCAAGGGGCTGGAGACGTGAATTCCCCATCTGCGCGACCCGGCGTCCAGGATGGCTGGAAATCGCGCGCGCCCTGCCGGAACCCCCATAATGGGTAGAGAACACGCCCCCAGGCGGCCGGCGCGGAGGCGGAGATTTCGAATCCCCGGCCTCCTGGCAACATTTCGGTAGCGCGGACTTGAGAATTTTGCGCACGGACGCCGCAGCCCGCCGAGGTTGGCGGCGCCGTCTTTCAAGGTGCGTGACGTGGGCAGGGGATCCGACAGGACATTTCGCAGCTTGCGCGGTCTGGAAAAGACCGCCTCGACCAGCCGTGTCTTGAATCTGGCCGCCCTCGCGGCGCGCAACGACGGCAATCCCGAGCACGAGAAGAACCCCTTCTTCATCGGCCAGAGTCTCAACGGCGCGGTGATCGTCCGCCATCGCCTGCGCGAGCAGGAGCGCGAGGCCTTCGACCGCCTCCGCTTCTCGGCCACCAAGCTCATCATCCCCTTCGAACGCTCGGACCTGGGCCTGGGCGGCCGGTCGCTGTTCGTGGGTGAGGTCGGCTGGCTCGATATCTTCGAGGAACTGCGCGGCGACTTCCCCGATTTCGCCCGCGACGTGGCGGTGCTGGAGGCGGTGGACGAACTGCCGTCGCTCGATCCCTTCCTCCTGCGTGAACACCTGAAGCGCCGCGGCTTCGACATCAGCACCACCTACTTCGAGATCTCGGCGCCCGATCTCGCGCGGATGCAGCGCTTCGTGGGCTCCGAGATCGCAAAGCTGATCGAGCTGGCCTACCGCGACAGCGACGGCCAGGAAGGCAACATCACGCGCCTCGTGGAGGCCCTGCTGTCGGCCCGAACCGACGATCGCCTCGAACCGCTGCGCCTGACGTTGCGCCTGGAGAAGGAGCACTACAAGGAAGGCATCTTCGCCTGGAAGGGCTTCCTCTACTACAAGTGGGTGCTGAACACCCTGTGGGCCAATCTCCGGGACGTGTTCGCCGAACTCGGCAAGGTCCGGGTGATCGGCCCCATCGACTCCGAGACGGCCGTCGAGCTCGAACAGCTCAAGCAGCGCCTGCGGCAGAAGATGGAGCGGCAGGTGAAGTCGGTCATGAACCACCTCAACACCTACGACGAAGTGTTCGGCCAGCTCACCCAGGATGGAAACGCCCTGGCCTTCCGCGACTTCCTGCTGAAGTCGCCCGACATGTTTCTGTCGCTGGGCGAAGGCTGCGGCCTCGTCAGCCACATCGCCACCTACTGGCGCTATCAGTTTCCGCGCGGGCGGCCGCTGGCGGCCAACATCATCCAGCTCATGGACACCTTGCAGGACTTCGAGCTGAGTCTCGGCTCCGACACATCGGAGGCCGCTGCGGCCTGACGATCCTCGCCCTGCGCATCCGGCCGCGGACGTCTCAGACTACGGGAGACGTCTCGCCCAGGTCCGCCTCCACCGTGCAGACGAGGCCTTCGGGCAGGAATTCCAGATTGACCCGACCGCCCAGGTCGGCCGCCAACCCCTGCTCGAGCAGCCGCGTCCCGAACCCCCGGCGCACCGGAGCCCGCACGGGGGGACCGCCCGTCTCGCGCCAGGTCAGGCGCAGGACGCCGCCGCCCGCGGCCCAGGTGATCCGCACCCGCCCTTCCCGATCCGACAGCGCGCCATGCTTCACGGCGTTTGTCGCGAGTTCGTGCATGGCCAGGCCGAGGGCCACAGCCGTCTTCGGCTCCAGGTCGAGGGCGGGGCCCGACAGGATGAGCCGGCCATCCCCGGCGTGATGCGGCGCTGTGGCCTCCTCGATGATATGGGTGATCGTCCCCGCCTCCCAACTCTGACGCGTCAGTACGTTGTGAGCGGCGGAGAGCGCCGCCAGCCGCCCCTCGAAGGCGTCGCGCACCTCGACCGGGACGCCGCCCATGCGAAGGGACTGCCAGGCGATCCCCTGAACGATGGCCAGCGTGTTCTTCACCCGGTGGTTCAGTTCGTTGATGAGCAGTCGCTGATGCGCTTCGGCCACCTTGCGGTCGGTGATGTCGACGTGGGTCCCCACCATGCGGACGGGGCTCCCGTCGTCGCCCAGGACGAACTGGGCCGCGCCCCCGAGCCAGCGGATCGCCCCATCGGCGCGGAGGATGCGGAATTCGAACGTGACCTGCCGATCGCCTGCGGCCAGGGCCGCTTCGATCTCGGCCTCGATCCGCGCCAGGTCCTCGGGCGCGAGCCGGCGGCGAAAGTCCTCGGCGCGGCCTTCGAAGCCGCCACGGGGGAGGCCGAAGATATCCTCCATCTCCGGGCTCCAGACCATCGACCCGCTCTGAATGTGCCAGTCGAAGATGCCGATCCGGTTGGCCCCCACGGCCAGACTGAGCCGCCGCTCGCTGCGACGCAGCTCGCGCTCGGCTCGGGCGCGCTCGGTCACGTCGTTGATGGAGACGCCTACGCCTTCGTCCCCGATCGGAGCGATCCGCACCTCCAGGCTGCGTCCTGCCTGAAGGATGGAGCGCGCGTTCAGCGTGCGCGGCTGGCCGTCGCTCATGGCGTCGCGGATCATCTGCGCGAAGGCCGGTCCCTGCTCCACGGGATAGAGGTTCCAGAGGACCTGCCCCAGGATCTGGTCCCTGGGACGGCCGAAGAACTCCTCGGCGCGTCGGTTGAACAGGATGATGCGGAACGACCGGTCCAGCGCGTAGAAGACGTCGCTCACGCTGTCGAGCACGGCGATCAGCCGCTCATCGGGATCGAACGTCGGAGCAGACTTCGTCAAATCGCCGGACCTGCACAGCCGAGGCCATCCCGGCGATCAAGCCACAAGCACACGGGACCGTCATCCGCGAACATGCCGCCGCCGCTTGTGAAACGCCCTGCTGGCCGGCCATAGCCCTTCGGGCTTGCATCGTACGGGAGACCTTCGCCATCGGCGGCGGGGCCGACGGTGTCGCGGCCGCGACCCAGGGCTTCGGGTCACGTCTGCTGAGACGTCTCGGCGCAGAGCTGGGGGCCGCCGCCGAGGTCGAGTACGATGCGGCCGGGCTCGTCTGCCGCCTGCGGGCGCCGGTGGCCTGAGCCGCCGTCAGCCCGCCGCCCGGGCGCCGACTCCGGAATCCCGGGACTGCAACGAAGCTTCGGCGATGGCGGCGTACATCTCCATCGGCTGGATCGGCTTGCGCACCAGGCCGTCGAAGCCCTCCAGGTCGCCGTCCGTCCGGACATCCGCATCGGCGGTGAACGCCAGAACCGGCGTCCATTGGTTCGGACCGACAGCCGCCCGCAGGCGCGCCAGCGCGCCTCGGCCGTCCAGCCCCGGCATGCGCAGATCCATCAGCACCACGTCGACGGGAAGCAAGGCGAGTCGGGCGACCGCCTCGGCGCCGTCCTGGGCCTCGTCCACGACCGCGCCGGCGGCCTCCAGGATGCGACGCCCCAGTTCGCGGTTCGTCGCGTTGTCGTCGACCACGAACACGCGCAGCCCCTCGACGGACAGCACCCGCGCCTCGTCGTCTCCGGCCTCGTGGTCGCCCGCCGGGGGCGCCGGCAGAGTCAACCGGAAGGTCGCTCCCCGGCCGGGCGCGCTTTCCACGGCGATCTCGCCGCCCATGGCCTCTGCGATGCCACGGCAGATCGCCAGGCCCAGCCCCGTGCCGCCGTGCCGCCGGGTCATCGAACCGTCGATCTGCGTGAACCGCTGGAACAGCACCGCCTGGGCCCCGACGTCCAGGCCCGGGCCCGTATCCGAGACGGCGACCGACACCACACCCGGACGGAGCATGCCGACCGACACCGTCACCCCGCCGGTCTCGGTGAACTTCACCGCGTTGCCCACGAGGTTGATGAGCGTCTGGCGCAGGCGGTCGCCGTCCAGCATGACCGCGTGAGGCAGGTCCGGCGTCGCCTCGAAGGCGAGCGTGAGCCCCTTCGCGTCAGCCTGTCCCGAGAAGAGCATCAGGCTTTCCCGGCAGACAGCGGCGAGGTCGGTCGACGCAGGCCGGATCTCGAACTTCCCGGCCTCCAGCTTCGAGAAGTCGAGGATGTCGTTGACGATCGCCAGCAGTCCCTTGCCGGCCGCGGCGATCCGGTCGACGTGGCCGGCGGCGGCCGGAGGCAGGTCCGCCATGCCGTCCAGCAGACCGGTGAAGCCCAGGACCGCCGTCAGCGGCGTGCGGATTTCGTGGCTCATGTTGGCCAGGAACTGCGACTTGGCCGCCGCGGCGGCCTCGGCCGCCGCGCGGGCGGCGGCCAATTCCTGCTCCTGCTTCACCTGCTGGGTGACGTTGCGGACCACGTCGAGGAAACCCGCCGCGGCGCCCGTTTCCGGATGGCGGAGCATGGTGGGTTGCGACTCCACCCAGATCCATTCGCCGGTCGACTTGTGCTGCGCGCGCCAGCGCATGCGCGTCGAGGTCGCGCCCGCCGGCAGGTCCTTGAGCTCACCCCACACCCGGGGGAGGTCGTCCGGATGCATCTGCTTCGCGAACGCCGTCCCGACCAGTTCCTCGGGGGTGTATCCCAGGCTGGCGATCGAGGGGCTGATGAACGAGATCCGGCCCGTGGGTTCGGCCATCACGATGATGTCCGAGGTGTTGTGGCTGATCAGGCGGTATCTCGCCTCGCTCTCCTGCAACGCCCGGGCGGCGGCCTGGGCCTCGGCATGGGCCCGCGCCAGCGCCTCCTCCTGCTCGACCTGATGCTGGACGTTGCGGATGACGTCGAGAAACCCGGTCGGCTCGTTCGTGCGTGGGTCGCGGACCAGGCTGGGATTGGATTCCAGCCACATCCAGCCATCGCCCCGCACGTTGCGGCCGCGCCATCGCACCTGCTGGATGTCCTCGTCCGACAGCAGCCTGAGGAAGGCCTTCGACAGGACGTCGACGTCGTCGGGATGCACGTTGTCGCGGAAACTGCGCCCCTGCACCTCGCCCAGTTGACGGCCTGCGGCGCGCACCGACGGGCTGGCGTAGGTGGCCACCCCGTTCAGGTCGGACATCACGATCATGTCCGAGGTGTTCTCGGCGATCAGGCGGTAGAGTTCCTCGCTGCGGCTCAGCGCCGCCTGGGCCGCATGGCGTTCCGTCAGGTCCTCCACCTCGGCCAGGAAGTACTTCGGCCGACCGTCGGCGTGACGGGCCAGGGACACGGTCTGGCGTACCCAGACATATCCTCCGTCGCTCCGGCGGAACCGCCGCTCGGACTCGTAGCTGGAGATTCTGCCCCGTCGAAGCGCCTCGATCTTCGGCCCGTCCATGCCCGCCTCATCGGGATGGACCATGTCGGCGAACGCGGCGCCGATCAGCTCTTCGCGTCCGAAACCCGTCAGCCGGCAGGCCGCCTCGTTCGCCCACAACAGCCGCCCATCCAGCCCCACCATGCTCTTGGCGATGGCGGCGTGCTCGAACGCCGCCTTGAACAGGGCCTCCTGCTCGAGCCGCTCGGTCACGTCGCGCAGGGTTGTGACGAAACCCTCCGGCGCGCCGCTGGCGTCACGGAGCGGGCGCGCGTTGCCCTCCATGCAGACCCAGTCGCCGCCGCCGGTGCGGAACCGGAGCTGCCTGAGGTGGTTGGGCGAGGGCTGGCCCCCGAGCGCCGCCGCCAGGTTGGCCCGCGCCTGCTCCAGGTCGTCGGGATGGATGAGGTCGCGGATCGACCGGCCTTCGAGCGCCTCGGGCGCATAGCCGTAGGCCCGCACCGCCGGCGACACGTACCGGATCTCGCCGGTCAGCGAGAGCTGGACCGTGATGTCCTCGCTGTTCTCCGCCAACAGCCGGTAGCGCGCCTCGCTGTCCCGCAGCGCCTGCTGGGCCTCATGCCGCTCGGTCAGGTCCTCGACCTGGGCCACATAGTGCCGCGGCGTCCCGTCGTCGCCGCGCACGATCGACACCGTCAGGTGACCCCAGACCGCGGCGCCGCCCTTGCGGACGTAGCGCTTTTCCATGCGGTAGCTGTCGATCGCCCCCGCGGTCAGCGCCGCGAGCTGTTCCAGGTCCGCGTCCAGATCGGCGGGATGGGTCAGGCTCTGGAAGTCGAGCGCCAGGGTTTCCGCCTCGGTGTAGCCCACGATCCGGCAGAAGGCCTCGTTCACCCGCAGGAAGCCGCCGTCCAGGCCCACCAGCGCCTTCCCGATCGCGGCATAGCGGAAGGCCGCCTCGAACTGGCGCGCCTCCTCCGATGCGGCCTCGGCCTGGGCCACGCGTGCGGTGACGTCCCGGAAGATATTGATGATCTCGACGACCTCGCCGTCGTCGTCGAACACCACATGCGGCGCGCCCTCGGCCCAGGCCCAGCGACCGTCGCCGGCGCGGAAGCGGTGCAGGCGGCTGGCCGCCGGGTCCTTCACCCCGGCCAGAAGCGCTTCGGAGTTGGCCGCAAGGACAGGCAGGTCGTCCGGGTGCGCGAACGCCAGGTACGTCTTGCCGATCATGTCGGCGGGCTCATAGCCATACCGCCGGATCGAGGGCGACACATAGGTGAGGACGCCCGCGCGGTTCGTCCGCACGATCACGTCGCTCGCGTGCTCCGCGATGAAGGCGAGCGCCTCCGCATCGGCGTCTTGGCGGTCCACCATGTCTCCCTGCGCGCTCCCGGCGCGGCGCAGCCTAGGCGTGCAACCGGTTTCGACACCGTGAACGCCGGGGGCATGGGGACGGCGCGCGCGCCGCGACGTCTCGCCGCAGGCCCGGATCGGGCCCTAATCCAGCCCGGATCAGGCGGCGCGGAAGGCGGTCGCTCGACCTTCGATCCGGTCGGCCGTCCTCAGGGCGAGCGCCGCGATCGTCAGGGTGGGGTTGGCCCAGCCCGAGGTGGGGAACACCGAACTGCCCACCACGAAGAGGTTTTCGACACCGTGCACCTGACCGTGCGGGTCCACCACGCCCGAGCGCGGGTCGGCGGACATGCGGGTCGTGCCCATATGGTGATATCCGCCGATAGGGTGGGCGCTGATCAACGGATCGGTCCGCCAGCCGCCGGCCGGATCCGCCAGCCAGTCCGGCACGTCGATCCGTCCCAGGCCCAGGCGGCGCAGCTCGGCGTCAAGCGTCTCCACCAGAACGGCCACGCTGCGCACGTCCAGTTCGGTCATCCGCCAGTCCAGGGCCACGCGCGGCACACCCAGCGGGTCGGTGCGGTCGGTCAGCAGCACGCGGCTCTCGGGATTGGGCGCCTGCTCGGCGCGGACCACCAGGGCCACGTCGCGCAGGCCCAGCTGGTGCAGAAGCCACGGCCGCGCCGGATCGATTCGCTGTTGCGCCCAGCGCGCGGCGGTCTTCGTCACCATCCACATCGCGCGGCCGCCCCGCGTGGGCGCGACGTTGTGCTTGATACGGTTGTAGGTCGCCATGCCCCAGGCTTCGGCCGAACCCGCCGGTTGTCGCGCGGCGATGGTCAGAGAGCTGTTGAGAATCCCCTTCTCGGCCTGGAGGGCGGCGCTGGGTTTGATGAGCCCCGCCACTTCCTGCACGCCCAGGCGATGGGTGCGGCCGAAGGCCCTCAGCAGGCTCCACACGCCGCGTCCCAGGACGCGGCCGCCGCGCGCATGCGGATGCTCCATGAAGTAGCGCCCGACCTGGTCGTGGCCGTTGCCGATCCCCGCCTCCGCCACCGACCTGGAGGCCAGCAGCAGCCGCGGATTCTCCATGCCGCCGGCCGCCAGGACATAGGCGCGTGCGCGCACCGTCAGCCGGCGCCCCGACAGCGAGGCGACCTTCAGCCCGGCCACCTGCCGGCCACCGCCATCGAGTTCGATCTCGGTCACCGTCGCGTGGGTCACGATCCGGCACCTTGGATGCGCGATCAGGTCGCGGCACTCGGCGAAGACGAAGCGGTTGAACTTCCGGTCGAAGCTCCAGACGCCCAGTTCCAGTCGCGAAGGGTCCAGTGCGGGCGGCGCGGCGCCGGCGGCCAACAGATCGGCGGCCGCGGCGGCCTCTTCCGCCACGCCGAACATCCGACGCGCGGGGCGATAGTAGGATTCCAGGTCGCGCCAGGCGATCGGCCAGCCCGTATGAGGAGCCCAGTCCCGACGCTCCAGATCGATGGGGTCCAACTCGGCGACGCGACCGCCCCAGATGGCCGTCGTACCGCCGAAGAACCTCAGGCGCGCGTCCTCGAGGTCGTAATAGGTCTCACCGATGTTCTCGCCGGCGTTCAGCGCCGCCGTCGCCGGCTCGTAGTCCAGCCCCCCGCTCTCCAACAGCACGACCGACCAGCCCAGTTCCAGCAGTCGGCGCGCCGTGGTGATTCCGGCGACCCCGCCGCCGACGACGCAGGCTTCGGCGGTCAGTTCGGCCGCGCTCTCGCCAGCATGAAGATCCAGGTGCATGCGCCTTAGCTAGGCGGCCCCGAGGCCGGGGCCAACCCCGCCCCGCCGCCCGTCAGCCCGATCGGGCCAGGGTGCGCGCTTCCTGCAACAGGTCCACGCCCGGCGAGTCGGCCAGGAGCACATAGGCCGACGCTCCCCGTTCCCAGTAGGCCACGGCGTCGCGCCCATTGCGGGCGAGCACGGGCGACGCCGAGACCGACGCGTTGGCCTTGACCACAAAGAGATGCAGGCGCCCCCCGAGCGCTGTCGTGACGATCACGTTCAGCGCCGGTCCGTCGTCGGAGGGGTAGATCTGGGCGTCCACCACCCGCCAACCCTCCGGCAGCCGTGGAATCCGCACCTTGAGCGCGCGCTCCACCTCGGCAGCGTCCAACACCGGCGTATCGGTCTGCGACACCATCACGGCGCGGACGCGAGCGGCCAGCCGCGATTCCAGCGCGTCCTCCACATAGCGCGGCGCGGCGTCTCCATCGGCTTCTCGCCAGTGCGCCGTCACCGGGGGCTGGGCCGCGGCGTGCCAGCCCACTGCGGCCGACATCACACAGGCGGCGACCCCCGCCGCGGCCACACGGCCCCACGACGGCCGCAGAAGCCCCGCTTGAAACCCTCCCTGGCGACGGCCGCGCCTGTGCCTCTCGGTCATCACCCGGGCGGCGAGATCGGGGTTGCAGGCCAGGAAGCCCTCGACCTCCAGCCGCCGTCCGGCCCCCAGGCGGTCGGCGACATAGGCCTCCAGATCCTGGTCCGAGATGTTCACCCGACCCTTCGGTCGTGCGTCGTCGTTTGCGGGCGTCGTCGACATCCGGCTTGTCTCCGTCCCTGTCCCCGGAACTATGGCGAGGGCTTTCCGTCGGTCTGTCCAGAAGAATCCGACACGCCCCCCTGGGACAGGCCGTCGCGCCGGGCGGGGAGGCGCCTCAGGTCTCACCGTCGGCGATCTCGGTTCCGCGACCGATCTCGTACGTCCGGGCGTGCAACGCCAGGCGGTCCAGCTTGTCCATCGGCAGAGCGAGCAACAACTCGATCCGGTTTCGCAGACGTCGGGCGGCTTCGCGGAATGCGGCCGCCATCTCGACCGGCGTCCCCGTCGCCGCGGCCGGATCGGGAATATCCCATTGGGCCGTGATCGGCTGGCCGGGCCACACCGGCCTGGGAGCCCGGACGGCCTCGGCGCAGACGGTGATGGCGAAGGCGACGGGCGGCGCATCGGGACCGGTCAGGCTCGCCAGCGGGACGGCGGCCACCTCATTTTCCTCCACGCCCAGCGCCCGGAGCAGCGGCTTGACGTGCGGATCCGCCGGCGTCTGATCGGCGAGCGTCGCGGCCCGCGCGTGGAAGCGACCGTCGGACAGGGTGTTCATCAGGGCCGCCGCCAGCATCGCCCGCGCCGGGTCGCCGGCGCAGACGAACACGGTCTCGATCGCCCGTTGAACGGCGGCTTGGGACGGCGCGGGAGGCGGCAGCGCGGCGCAGATCTCGGGGCGCCCGCCGCAGCAGTCGTCCACCAGGTATTCGAGCAGCCGCCGCGCCTCTCCGTAGACGGCGGCGTAGATGACCGAGCGCCCCTCCCGCCGGGACGTCACGAGCCCCGCGGCGACCAGGATTCCCAGATTGCTCGACAGGGTGTTCGCCAGCATGCCGGCGGCGCGCGCGATCTCGCCCGCGGGCATACCCCCGGGGCCCGCCCGCACCAGCAGGCGGAAGACCGCCATCCGCCCCTCGTGCGCCAGCGCCGACAGCGCCGCGATCGCCACCCGCGTTTCCACGCTTCCGGAGTAGCCGAAGTTTGCGACGGTGAGACGACGGCGCGCCGTCTCCGGCCTGGCGCTTCAGCCCGGCCGACACACCCGCTCAGGGATGATGCAGGGCCTCCAGCCGCGCCCTCTCGACACGCGCCCGCTCTCCGAACGCGGCCGTGCTCCACAGACGATGCTCGCCGGCCGCATAGGCCTCGGCGTTCTCGCGGTACATCCAGGCGTTGAAGGCGTTGGCGGCCGCGCTGTCGCGCTCTCGCACCACCCTTGCGGGCGCGCCCATGACGATCGAGTTCGGCGGGATCACCGTGCCTTCCTTCAGGAACGCATGTCCGGCGATAATCGAATTGTCGCCGATCTCGCAGCCGTCCATCACCGTCGCTCCGATGCCCACCAGCACCCGGTCGCCGATCCGACAGCCGTGCAGGGTCACATGATGGGTGATGGAGCAGTCCTCGCCCACGATGGTGCCCGTCCCCGCGCCCACATGGATCATCACGAAGTCCTGGATGTTGGTCCGCGCGCCGATCACCACCTCCTGCGACTCGGCGCGGACGACCACGTTGGGCCAGATCGACGCCCCGGCGGCGACCCTCACCCGGCCATAGACCTGGGCCGTGGGGTGTATGAAGGCCCCCACGTCCACGGCCACCTCCGGCCCGAAAGCCCGCGCCGATCCCCGCTCCATTCCCGTCTCCGTGTCGCCAGTCGCGGACATCTCAGCGCGCCATGGAGCAATTGGCCAGCCTGACGCCGCGGCGCCGATCAGGCAGCCGCCCGCCGTCGCGCCTCGTCTTCCACCTGTTCGAGCCGGTCCTTGCCGAAGAACATCTCGTCGCCGACGAAGAAGGTCGGAATGCCGAAGACGCCACGCGCCACCGCCGCCTCTGTGTTGGCCACCAGTTCGGCCTTCACCTCGGGGTCCTGGGTCGCGGCCAGCAGGGCCCGGGCGTCCAGGCCGGCGGCCGAGAGCACCCCGGCCACGACCTGCGGGTCGTCCATCTTCTCGCCGTCCTCCCACATCGCCTTGAGGACGGCTTCCAGATAGGCGTCGCCCATCCCCGCCCTCCGGGCGGCGATCAGGCCACGCATGATCAGCAGCGTGTTCACCGGGAAGTGCGGGTTCGGCCTGTAGGACGTGAGGCCGTGCTTCTCCACGAAACGCCGGGTCTCCAGCGCCTCGTAGGCCAGCTTGCCCCTCACCTCTCCGAACGCCTCCATCGGCGAGCGGTTGTTGGTGGCCTTGAAGATACCGCCCAGCAGGCAGGGGATCAGGTTGATCTCCGCCCCGGCCCGACGCGCCGCCGCGGGCAGGACCTTCCAGGACAGGTATCCGTTCGGGCTGCCGAAGTCGAAGATGAAGTCGATGGTCGCCACGGGCGTCTCCTCACCAGGTCTCTTTCCAGGGGCGCAGGTCCAGTTCGTGCGTCCAGGCCGAACGGCCCTGGCGGTGCACCGCCACGAAGCTGGCGGCGATCTCCTCGGGTTTCAGGATCTCGTCGCGGGCCAGTGCGTCGTCCACGTCGCCGCCGCGCAGGCCGCGGATGAAGACGCCGTCGATCGGGCCGTCCACCACCACATGCGCCACGTGAATCCCCTGCGGCCCCAGTTCGCGCGCCATGCTCTGGGCCACCGCCCGCAGGCCGTGCTTGGCCGAGGCGAACGCCGCGAAGCCGTCCCGGCCCCGGACGCTGGCCGTCGCGCCCGTGAACAGGATCGTGCCTCGTCCGCGCGGAACCATCACCCGCGCCGCCTCCCGTCCCGCCAGGAACCCGCCGAAACACGCCATCTCCCAGACCTTGGTGAACACCCGCGCCGTCGTCTCGCGGATGCCGAACCGCACGTTCGCGCCGATGTTGAAGATCACCACCTCCAACGGACCGATCTCCCGCTCGATCGTGTCGAACAGCGCGGTCATCTCCTCTTCCGACCGTGCGTCCACGCCGAACGGGTGGGCCGCGCCGCCCGCCGCCCGAATCTCGTCGGCCAGCGGCTGGAGCGCCTCGAGGTTGCGCGGCCGGCGCGTCATCGCCACGGCGTAGCCCTCGGCGGCGAAGGCCCGGACCAGGGCCGAGCCCAGCCCCTCGCCCACCCCGACCACGAGGCAGACGCCCGGCTTCTCGCCGCCTCGCTTCTCCTCTGGCCGCTCGCTCATCGCCACCTCCGTTCGAAAATCGAACTCATGTTCGTCTTGAATCCGAACCCAGTCAATGGGACCATCCGTGTCGAGATGGAGCCCGCACGATGAAGTGGAACGAACTCGGGTCCGAGCCCTGTTCGGTGGCGCGCTCGGTGGCCGCGATCGGCGACCGCTGGACGCTGATGATCCTGCGCGACTGTTTCCTGGGCGTGCGCCGCTTCGACGACTTCCAAGCGCGGCTGGGCATCTCGCGCAGCATCATCGCCGATCGCCTCAAGCGGCTCGTGGACGAAGGGGTTCTGCGCCGCGACGCCTATCAGGACCGGCCCGTCCGCCATGAGTACCGCCTGACCGACAAGGGCCTGGCCCTGCACCCCGTGATCATGGCCATCGTCCACTGGGGCGACGTCCACTACGCCGACGAAACCGGCCCGCCGCTCCTGCACCGCCACAAGGCCTGCGGCTGCGACTTCGTTCCGGTCATGACCTGCTCGGCCTGCAACGATCCGCTGACCGCCCGGGACGTTGAGGTCCGCCCGGCCGGGGCCTAGCTCGGCTTGGCCAGCCGGCAAAAAGGGTCTCGGGCCGATCGGGACCGCACTCGTCGGGCATCGTACGCCACGACACGTCTCATGTCCGGGCCGCCGCCTCCCATTCCAAGAACTCCGGCGCCGAAAGCAGGCGCTGCATGTACTCGCCGGCCCGGCCGTCGTCGCCATAGTCGCTGGGGTGGACGCCATAGGTCCGGAACCGCGTCGCCACGGGCGTGTAGAAGGCGTCGGCGACCGACCAGTCACCCGCCAGATAGGGTCCGCCGAAACGCGTCAGCATCCCGCGCCAGATTTCGACGATCCTGCGCACATTCTTTTGCGTAGCGGGCGAGATCTCGACCACCTTGGGCTCGACCTCCAGCGCCATGGGGCACTCGCCCCGCAGCGACGCGAAGCCGGCGTGCATCTCGGCCGACGCCGAGCGGGCCAGGGCCCTGGCGATCGGATCGCTCGGCCAGAGTCCGGGAACCTTCTCGGCCAGATACTCGCAGATGGCGAGGGAATCGACGACCGTCAGTTCCCCGTCCTTCAGGCAGGGCACGAGCCCTGACGGCGAATGCGGGCGAATAGCCGCCTCGGTCCGGTTGTCCTCCTGCCGGAGCGCGATCAGCGTCTCCTCGAAGGGCAGGCCCGAGCGCTTGAGGACGAGCCAGGGCCGCAACGACCACGTCGACCACTTTTTCGTCCCGATCACCAGTTCCATGCCCTCGCCTCCATGCTGCGATCCTGAAACACTTCAACGGTTGCAGCGGGCCGCCGGGCGCCATCTAGTCGCGCCAGCCCACAAGAAAAAGCTCCGAGGAACGCGCCCCAGATGACCGAAGCCGTCTCCCCCGAGGTGACTCCCGCCGCCAAGCCGACGGTTCCCGCCGAAGGGACGGCGCCCTTCTCGAAGGGTTACACGCGCTATGCCATGTGGCTGCTGCTGGGCATCTACGTCATCAACTTCCTCGACCGTCAGGTCATCAACATCCTGGCCGAACCGATCAAGCGCGATCTGGGACTAACCGACACCCAGCTCGGCCTCATGAGCGGTCTGGCCTTCGCCGTGTTCTACACCTTCCTCGGCATCCCGATCGCGCGGATGGCCGAACGCAAGAACCGCGCGCTCATCATCGGCACGGCGGTCGGCGTCTGGAGCGGCTTCACGGCGCTGTGCGCCACCGCGGGCAACTTCTGGCAGCTCATCATCTACCGGATCGGCGTGGGCGTCGGCGAAGCCGGCTGCACCCCGCCGGCCCACTCGCTGATCGCCGACTACGTCCCGAAGGAGAAGCGCGCCTCGGCCCTGGCCTTCTATTCCATGGGCACGCCCATCGGCAGCCTTCTGGGCCTCGTGATGGGCGGGCTGATCGCCGACGCCTATGGCTGGCGGGCCGCCTTCCTGGTGGCGGGCGCCCCGGGCCTGATCTTCGCCGTCCTGGCGATCTTCACCCTGAAGGAGCCGCGCAAGATCATGGCGCAGCACGCCCAGCAGGTGGCGTCCGCGTCGGCGACCTTCGGCCAGACCATGGCGTACCTGGCCAAGCGTCGCACGTTCTGGTTCATCGCCTTCGCCGCCGCCGTGAAGGCGTTCATCGGCTATGGCCACGCGCCGTTCACGGCCTCGTTCTTCCTGCGGAACCACGCCGAAGAGATCGGCCGCCTCGCGGACGGCTTCGGCCTGGGCCCGGTGGGCTTCCTCGGGCTGGCTCTCGGCGTCATCAGCGGGACGGCGGGGGCCATCGGCGCCTGGGTGGGCGGCGTGATCGCCGACCGCTTCGGCCGGAACGACCTGCGCGCCTACATGGTCACCCCGGCCCTGGCCAGCCTGATCACGATCCCCATCTACATCCTGGCGGTGACCATAGATTCGGCGACGACCGCCCTCTTCATCCTGGGGATCAACGCCTTCCTGGGAACTCTGTGGTACGGACCGGTCTACGGCACGGGCCAGTCGGTGGTGCCGCCGCACATGCGCGCCACCGCCTCGGCCATCCTGCTCTTCGTCATCAACCTCGTCGGCCTGGGCCTCGGGCCGCTGGCGGTCGGCATGTTGTCCGACTACCTCAACACGGGCCTGGGCATGGGCCCGGCCGAGGGCGTCCGCTGGGCGCTGATCATCTCGACCCTCTTCGGGCTGGCCGCCTTCGCCTGTTTCTGGCTGGCCCGGCGCACCATCCGCGAAGACACCGTGAGCTGACGATCGTCACGGCGCCGGTCCTCGCGGCCGGCGCCCCTTTCCCCGGTGGGCGTCGATTGGCTAGCTTGGCCACATGTTCGACGGCCCGATCCGCGACCACGCCGGCTGGACGCCCCGCGCCCCGGCCATCGTCACGCCCGGCGGGGCGTTCGCCTACGCTCAGGTGGACGCCGATGTGAACCGGTGCGCCGGGGTCCTGGACGAACTCGGGATTCTCCCGGGTCAGGTGGTCTCGGTCGCCCTCAGCGCCCCCTACATTCAACTGGTGGCGACCGCAGCGCTCGCCCGACTGGGAGTCGCCTCGTCACCGGCCGGGGACTGGGGCGCCGACTTGCGGCTGAGCGACGCCGCCACGCCGCCGGCCGATCTACCCGCATGCCGGATCGACGAGGCCTGGCTGCGCGCCATGTACGCCCGCGACCCGCGCCCCATGCCGCCTCGAAGCCTCGACCCGCTCGCGCTGGGGCGGGTGATGCTGTCGTCGGGCACGACGGGACGGCCGCGCCGCGTCGGCTACACCTGGCGACGGATCGAGCACGGCAACCACCTCAGCCTCCGCTCGTACGGCGGCGGCCGTCTCGGCGCCTGGGTCCCGCTGGTCGGCGTCGACGCCATGATGGGGCTGACGATGGCGATGTGCGGCTGGGCCGTCGGCGCAGCGGTGACCGCCTCGTTCGAGGCCGACGACCTGCCCCACTGGCTCGAGCGCCTGGGGTCCGGGATCGTCGCCATGACCCCGATCCAGCTCCGCCGGGTGCTGGACGCCCTGCCGCCCGGCTTTCGCCCCCTGCCCGGCTGGCGCCTGATGGTGGGGGGCTCGCTCCTCCCGCCCGAGACCGCGCAGGAAGCCCGCGCCCGCATCACGCCCGACATCCGGACCCTCTATGGCTCCACCGAAGGGGGAAACGGAGGCCTTGGGCTCGCCTCCGGTCTGGACGATGCGCCGGGCCAGGTGGGGATCACGCCCTCCGGCGCCATTGCGGCTATCGTCGACGAGGAGGGGCGTCCCGTGCCCGAAGGCGAGTCGGGCGAGGTGCGCATCCGCGGCCCGCGGGTGATCCAGGGCTATCTCGGGGATCCCCAGGCGACCGCCGAGCGGTTTCAGGACGGCTGGTACCTCACCGGGGACATCGGCCACCGCCTGCCCGACGGCCGCCTCGTCCTGGAGGGCCGGCGCGACGACCGCATGAACCTGGGCGGCCTGAAGATCATGCCCGCCGTACTGGAGGCCGCGGCCCTGTCCTGTCCCGGCGTGCAGGACTGCGCCGCCTTCGCCGTCCCCGACGACACCGGTCTCGACACCTGCTGGCTGGCCGTCACCGCCGCACCGGATTTCGACGGCGAGGCTCTCAGTCGCCACCTCGCGCGCCAGGGCGGTCTGCCCGCGCCGCGCTACGCCTGGATTCAGCAGATCCCCCGCAACGCGATGGGAAAGGTCGAGCGCAACGTCCTGCGCGACGCGGTTCTTGCAGCCACGTGCGCGCTTCCGGCGGGGAAAGCGCGCTGATGTTCGACGGCTTCATTCGCGACAACGCCTCGTGGACGCCCCGGGCGCCGGCCGTCATCACCCCATGGGGACGATACAGCTACACGACCTTCGACGCCGACATCGATCGCGTCGCGCGCGCGCTGGCCGACCGCGGGATCGGACCCGGCGCCGGCGTCGTGGCGGTGGCGATCGCGCAACCCTACCTCCAGCTCGTCGCGATCGCCGCGCTCGCCCGCCTGGGCGTTTGCGGCGCGCCCGGTCGGGACTACGGCGCAGACCTCCGGCTCACCGACCTGGACGATCTGGATGCAGGGCCGCCCGTCCTGCGCCTATTCCCCGACGAGGCGGCGGCGATCCTGGCCGCCGAACCTCGGCGCCTGCCCCAACTCGAACTCGACCCTGAAGACCTGGGACAGGTGATTCCGTCGTCCGGCACGACCCGCACGCCCCGCCGCGTGGGTCTCTCCTGGCGTCGCATCGAGGTCGGCAACTACGCCAATCTCCGCAGCTACGCCGCCGGGAAGGCGGGGACGTGGGCGCCGGTCACAGGTGTCGAATCCATGCTCGGCTTCAGCATGACCGTCGGCGCCTGGAGCGTCGGCGCAGCCGTCGCCTGGGGATTCCGTATCGGCGACATCCCGCTCCTCATGGAGCAGCTCGAACCCGGTATCATAGGGATGACCCCGCGCCAGCTCCGGGAGTTGCTCTCCATCCTCCCCGCCGGTTTCCAGCCCCGGCCCGACTGGCGGGTCTGTGCGGCGGGATCGCTCCTGCCGGCCGCGTCGGCGCGCGAAGCCCGGCTGCGCCTGACGCCGGATGTCCGCATCGTCTATGGCTCGACCGAGGCCAGCCTGCTGGCCGTGGGGCATGCCGCCGATCTCGAAGAGCATCCCGGCATCGTCGGGCGAACCCCGTCCGGATCGATCCTGGAGATCGTGGGCGAAGATGGCCGACCCGTGCGGGACGGTGAACCCGGCGAGTTCCGGATCACGGGCGAGCGAATGAGCCAGGGCTACCTGGGCGACCCCGAGGCGTCCGCCGAGCGATTCCGCGATGGCTGGTTCCATACGCGCGACGTTGGCCGCCGCCTGCCCGACGGGCGGCTGATCCTGGAAGGTCGGATGGACGAGCGCCTCGACCTGGGCGGCTTCAAGTTCATGCCCCAGGAACTGGAACAGGCCGCCTTCGCATGCGCCGGCGTGGTGGATTGCGCCGCCTTCGCCGCCGAGGACGCCGAGGGAATTACTCGCTGCTGGCTGGCGACGGTGTCCGAACCGGGCTTCGACCGCGGCCGGCTCGCCCAGCATCTCGCGGCGTGGCCGGACCTGCCCGAGATCCATCTGGCCTGGATCGACGCGATCCCGCGCAACGCCATGGGCAAGATCGAACGCGACGTCCTGCGGGAGCGCCTCCTGGCCGCGCTGCGTGGCGGCTGACCCCTTCGAGAGCCTGCCCCAAGGTCCCTCTGTTCGGCGCGCCGGGTTCGGCCTAACGTCCGCGGCGACGGAGCGATCCGGCGTAGGCCGGGCCGGGGGAAGATCGGCACATGACCACCAATGCTCAGCCGGCGCAGCCGAGCTTCACGACAGGCTACAGGAACACGGTTCTGTGGCTTCTGGTTCTGGCCTACACCTTCAATTTCATCGACCGCACGATCATCTCGACCATCGGCCAGGCCATAAAGGTCGATCTCGAACTGACCGACCAGCAACTCGGCTGGCTGGGCGGCCTGTCCTTCGCGCTGCTGTACACGACCCTCGGCATTCCGATCGCGCGGCTCGCGGAGCGGATCAACCGCGTCAACATCATCTCGATCGCCATCGTGATCTGGTCGGCGTTCACCGTGCTCTGCGGCACCGCGACCAGCTACCTGCAGCTCCTGCTGTACCGCGTCGGGGTCGGCGTCGGCGAAGCCGGGCTGTCCCCGCCGGCGCACAGCCTGATCAGCGACTACTTCGAGCCGAAGAAGCGGGCTTCCGCGCTTTCCGTCTATGCGTTCGGCATCCCCCTGGGCACCATGTTCGGCGCCATGGCGGGCGGATGGATCGCCGAGAACCTGTCCTGGCAGGCGGCCTTCATGATGGTCGGCTTCCCGGGCGTCATGGTGGCGATCGCGATCAAGCTGATCGTCAAGGAGCCGCCACGCGGGTGGGCCGACCGAAAGGCGCTCGCCGACGAGCGGGCGACGGCCCAGGCCGCAGGTCTGCCCGTAGCTCCGGAGGCGTCGATCGCGGTCGCGCCCGCTGAAGCCGCCGCCGAACCCCCTCCGTCGATCCTGGCCGTCTCGAAACGCCTCTTCGGAAGCTGGGGCATGTTCCACATGGCCGCGGGCATCACCGTCGCCAGCTTCGCCGGCTACGGCACGGGCCATTACGTCCCCGCCTACTTCATCCGCGAGTTCGGCCTGGGCCTGGCCGTGGTGGGCATGGCGGTCGGCCTGATCTCCGGGATCTCGAACGGCGCCGGGACGCTGCTGGGCGGCTTCCTCACCGACATCGCCTCTAAGCGCAGCGCCCGCTGGTACGCCCTGGTGCCGGCCATCGGGCTCATCCTGGCGACGCCGATCTACATCCTGGCCTTCACGCGCGACAGCTACCAGCTCGCATGGGCGATCCTGCTGATCCCCGGCATCCTGCACTACACCTATCTCGGCCCGACGTTCGGCGTGGTGCAGAACGTCATGGACGCGCGGATGCGCGCCACGGCGGTCGCGGTGCTGTTCTTCGTCCTGAACCTGATCGCCCTGGGTTTCGGCCCGCCCTTCTGCGGCTGGTGCATCGACCAGTTCGCCCGGGCCGCCTTCACCGCCAAGGGCATGGCCGGCGACTTCCTGGAGGTCTGCAAGGGGGGTGTCGCGCCGACAGGCGCGTCGCCGGAACTCGTCGCCGCCTGCCCGGCCGCCATGGCCGAAGGCACCCGCATGGGCATCGTCTCGAACCTGCTGATCTACGCCTGGGCGGGCGTCCACTACCTGTTGGCGGCGATCACCCTGCCCCGCGACATGGCCCGCGCCCGGGGCGAGGCCTGACGGAGCGAAAAAACTTCACCGTCGTCGCACCGCGGCGGAAACTTTGCTGCGTCTGCGAAGTTGACAGCATGTCCGGAACCTCAAGACACGGTGGGGCCTACATGCAGAAATTCCGAGCGCTGGCGCTCGCCACGGTCATGACCGTGGCCGCATCCTCCGCAGAGGCGGCGACGTTCCTGTCGGTGGGACCCGACAGCCTGTGCGGTTCGGGCGGATGCCTGTCCGAGACCCGACGCAGCTTCAGTCAGACCTTCTCGGCCGGAGCCGGCGGGCTGAAGGGTATCTCGGCCCTCGCGTTCGACCGCAGCCTCGTCGGCGACATGCAACACCAAGCCGTGCGGATCAGTTTCGAACTGGCCGACGGAACGGTGATCGACTGGGGCAAGTTCGTGGTCGGTGTCCTGGGCGGCGACGTCGTCACCCTGCGCGGGCAGGCGTTCGACTGGGACGCTGCGTTCGGCGAACTGACCGTCAGGATCGAGCTTCTCCTCCCACAGGCGGGGGCGGCCGGCGGCGGATTCGGAGGCTTTGCAGGGTTCGGCGGAGGCCCGGCGGCGCTGACGCCGCCCGCCTTCAGTCCGCTCCCCGATTCCGTGGCGAACTTCCCCGCCGCCTCGCCATCGCTTCCCGGAGGCGGCCTGCTGGCGGCGGCCGTGCCCGAACCGGACGCCTGGGCCGCCATGATTCTCGGCTTCGGCGGCGCTGGCGCTATGCTCAGAACCAGACGCCGCGGCCAGCACCCCGCCTGAAATAACCTCGTTACGCGAACTCGAATCGCTTTGCAGGCGCGGACGATTGCGGCTCTACTGTCCGTTGTACAAGCTCAACTCGATTCGGCACGGGAATCGAACATGCGTGGATATCTGACGGCAGCTGCGGCTGGCGTAGTTCTGGTTCTAGGCGGCCTTCCCGCTCAGGCAGCGACCATTCTCGGCGCAGGCTGGGACAAGAACTGCAGCAAGGCGACCTGCTTCGACGACAAGGGCGTCGTCACGCGGACCTTTTCGGCCTCCGACTTCGGCGGACCCGTGACAATCGGCCAGCTCCTCCTGGACCGCAGCGTTCTGGGCGCGCTCGATTCCAAGATGTTCCGCCTGTCGTTCGCGCTGAACGGAGAGGAGCTCGGGACCTGGGGCCAGTTCCTTATGGGCGGCATCGGAGGCGACGTGCTGTCGTTCACGGGCCAGACCTTCGTCTGGAATCCCGAGGATGGCGATCTGGTCCTCGTGCTGGCGCTCATCCCACCCCCGGCGGCCGGAGGCGGTTTCGGCGGCTTCAGCTCGGCACGGACCGAAGACGAACCCTTCGGCCAGACGTTCGTGTCCGGGTCCGACGACCCAGGCGTCGCCCAGCGCGACGCTGCGGCGCAGGATGCGCCGACTGTGACCGCCGTGCCCGAACCCGCGACCTGGGCGCTGCTGATCGGCGGTTTCGGCATGGCCGGGTCGGCCCTGCGCCGTCATCGCACGGCCACGGCCTGACGGAACCACCTGGGCGGCGTTGACTCCGGCTCCCGCGAGCCGGATACCCCGCGCCATGATCCCCCGCTACACCCGCAAGGACGCCGCCGACGTCTGGTCGCCCCAGACGCGTTTCAAGATCATGTTCGAGATCGAGGCCCACGCCGCCGACGCCATGGCGGACCTGGGCGTCATCCCGAAGGAGGCCGCGCGCGTCATCTGGGAGAAGGGCCGCGACGCGATCTGGAACGCCGACCGCATCGACGAGATCGAGCGCGAGGTGAAGCACGACGTCATCGCCTTCCTCACCCACGTCACGGAAATTGTCGGCCCGGAAGCCCGCTTCCTGCACCAGGGGATGACGTCGTCGGACGTGAACGACACCACCCTCGCCGTCCAGCTCGTGCGCGCGACCGACCTTCTGATCGAGGATGTCGACCTCGTGCTGGCCGCCCTGAAGCGCCGGGCCTACGAGCACCGGCTGACGCCGACGGTGGGCCGCAGCCACGCCATCCACGCCGAGCCCACCACCTTCGGCCTCAAGCTCGCCGGCCACTACGCCGAGTTCCAGCGCGCCAAGGAGCGGCTGGCGATGGCGAAGTTCGAGATCGCCACCTGCGCCGTCTCGGGCGCGGTCGGCACGTTCGCCAATGTGGCGCCCGAGGTGGAAGCCTATGTGGCCGAAAAGATGGGGCTCGCCGTCGAGCCGGTCTCGACCCAGGTGATTCCGCGCGACCGCCACGCCGCCTATTTCGCCGCCTTGGCGGTGGTGGCCAGCTCGATCGAACGTCTCGCGGTCGAGATCCGTCATCTGCAGCGCACCGAGGTGCTGGAGGCCGAGGAGCCGTTCGACGTCGGCCAGAAGGGCAGCTCGGCCATGCCCCACAAGCGCAACCCGATCCTGACCGAAAACCTGACGGGGCTGGCCCGTCTGGTCCGCTCGGCGGTGACGCCCGCGATGGAGAACGTCGCCCTCTGGCACGAGCGCGACATCAGCCACTCCTCGGTCGAGCGCGGCATCTGCCCCGACGCCTGCGTCCACCTCGACTTCGCGCTTCGCCGGCTGGCCGGCGTGGTCGAGCGCCTGGTGGTCTACCCCGAGAACATGGCGAAGAATCTCGACCGCCTGGGCGGCCTCGTCCACTCGCAGCGCGTGCTTCTCGGCCTGACCCAGAAGGGTCTCTCGCGCGAGGCCAGCTACGCGGCGGTCCAGCGCAACGCCATGAAGGTATGGCGCGGCGAGGGCAATTTCCTCGACTTCCTCAAGGCCGATCCCGAGATCACGCTCTCGGACGCCGAACTCGGCGAGCTCTTCGATCTGGGCTACCATTTCAAGAACGTGGACGTGATCTTCGCTCGCGTGTTCGGAGAAGAGGTTCACGCCAAGGCGCTCGCAGCCGAATAGCCGGCGTCCGGGGAGGCGGCGTCATCTCGACCTTCGAAGAACTCCGCCGCCTCGCGCTTTCCCTGCCCGGAGCCCACGAGGTGATCTACCGGGACGAACCCTGGTTCAACGTGGGCAGGAAGACCTTCGCCCTGGGCTGGAAGGGCCAGGTCGTCCTGAAGCTCGACAAGGGCCACCAGGAGCTCCTGTTCGAGATCCGCCCCGAAACATTCCGGAAGTTCCCGGTGGCCACCGTCCACTGGGCCGCCGTGGAGCTGGCGCGGATCGACGATGCGGAACTCGCCGACCTCGTCCGCGAGGCGTGGTCGCAGGTCGTTCCGAAGAAGATGAGCCGGCCGGTGCTGGAGGCGGCGCGCCGCTGAGCCCATGTCTGCGTGGCCCGCGCCAGGCCGCCCCATCTTGACGGAGGCGTCATCTTTGCGCCTGTTCTGGCCAACGAGGGAGGACGACCCGATGGACATGCCGACGATCCTGGAGCGTCAGAAGGCGGCGCATCTGCGTGATGGCGAAGCCAGCGCCGAGTTGCGAATCGAACGGATCGAGCGCTGCATCCGCCTGCTGCGCGAGAATCGCACCGCCATCGAGGACGCGGTGAACGCCGACTTCGGGTCCCGCTCGCGCGAGGCCACGGCCTTCACCGACATCGCCGGCTCCATCGGCCCCCTCAAGCACGCGCGCGAACACCTGCGGAAATGGATGCGGCCCGAGAAGCGCCGGACCACGCCGGCCATCCTGGGCCTGTTCGGGGCGCGGGCCGAGGTGCGCTACCAGCCCAAGGGCGTGGTGGGCGTCATCAGCCCCTGGAACTTCCCCGTGAACCTCACCTTCGGTCCCCTCGCCGGCATCCTCGCGGCGGGCAACCGGGCGATGATCAAGCCGTCGGAATACACCCCGGCCACCTCCGAGCTCATGAAGACGATGTTCGCCTCGTCGTTCTCCGAGGAGGAGATCGCCGTGATCACCGGGGGTCCGGAAGTGGGCGAAGCGTTCTCCCGCCTGGCCTTCGACCACCTGATCTTCACCGGCGCCACCTCGGTCGCCCGCCACGTCATGCGCGCCGCGGCCGAGAACCTCGTTCCACTCACCCTGGAGCTGGGCGGCAAGAGTCCGGTGATCCTGGGCCGCTCCGCCGATCTGGACACCGCCGCCGCTCGGGTGATGAACGGCAAGACGCTGAACGCCGGCCAGATCTGCCTGGCCCCTGACTATGTCCTGGCGCCCGAAGAGAGTGTCGCCGGCTTCGTGGAGGCGGCGCGCGCCTCGGTGACGCGGATGTTCCCCACGATCAAGGACAACCCCGACTACACCTCGGTGATCGCCCAGCGGCACTACGACCGCATCACCGGCTATATCGAGGACGCCCGCGCCAAGGGCGCGCAGGTGGTCGAGTTGAAGCCCGAAGGGGAGGATTTGAGCCAGCAGGAGCACCGCAAGATCGCGCCGACCCTGATTCTCGATCCCACCGACGACATGAAGGTGATGCAGGAGGAGATCTTCGGCCCGGTCCTGCCGGTGAAGAGCTACCGCAGCGTGGACGAGGCCATCGCCTATGTGAACGGGCGCGAGCGGCCGCTGGGCCTCTACTACTTCGGCGCCGACGAGGGCGAACGCGAGAAGGTGCTGAATTCAACCACCTCGGGGGGCGTGACCATCAACGACGTGGTGATGCACGTGGCCCAGGAGGAACTCCCGTTCGGTGGCGTGGGCCCCTCGGGGATGGGGAGCTACCACGGCGCCGACGGCTTCCGCGAGTTCAGCCACCGCAAGGCGATCTACACTCAGCTCAGGAAGGACATCGGGCCGCTGAAGATGCTGCGCCCGCCCTACGGCGCCGGCATCCGCAGGTACCTGGACAGTCAGTTCAAGGCTTAGGCTGAAGACGACAAAGCCTCCGCGACGGGGCGGAGGCTTTCGACTCGCGTCTTCCAGACCGGGTCAGGCGCCGTTGCGGACGCCTTCGCGGGCCTGGGCGAGGAGTTCCGCCATCTTCATGCGGACCTCGCCTTCGGAGACCGCGACTCCCGACCCCTTGAGGTCCTCGAACACCTTGCGGAAGACATCGTCGTCGCCCGGCAGCTCGAAGTCGGATTTCACGACCGCCTTGGCGTATTCGTCCACATGCGAGCCTTCCAGACCCATCAGGCCAGCGGCCCACTGGCCCAGCGCCCGGTTGCGGCGGGCGTGCGCCTTGAACTCCTGTTCCTGATCGAGGGCGAACTTCTTCTCGAAGCCTTGTTCGCGATCGTCGAAGGTCGTCATCGGGTCCCAGGGTCAAACTTCGTAAGCGGGCGATCCCATATCGCGCGCCGGAACGGCCTGCAACGGAAAGCGGCGTCCCCTCGTGTTCGCCGGCGTCACATTGTCGGCCTCGCGCAGTCGGGCCGCGTTTGCGCCCCAGCGCCGCTTTCGCTATTTTCGCCCGGCCTGGAATTTGGCGAGAGGCCGACGTCGGACCCGCGCGCGAGGATCAAGTCGCGCGCGTTTTTCGTTTCCCGACACCGGACAAGTCCTCGCCGTGGAGAAGGCCCACCCATGACCCGCCGTAAGAAGATCTACGAGGGCAAGGCCAAGATTCTGTACGAGGGGCCCGAACCGGGCACCCTGATCCAGTACTTCAAGGACGACACCACCGCCTTCGACGCCACCAAGAAGGCCGTGCTCGAAGGCAAGGGCGTCATCAACAACCGCATCAGCGAGTACATCATGACGAAGCTGAACGCGATCGGCGTTCAGAACCACTTCATCAAGCGGCTTAACCTGCGCGAGCAGCTCATCCGGGAGGTCGAGATCATCCCGCTCGAGGTGGTGTGCCGCAACGTCGCAGCCGGCTCGCTCAGCACCCGGTACGGCCTGCCCGAAGGCCAGGCCCTGCCACGCTCGATCATCGAGTTCTATCTGAAGGACGACAAGCTCCACGACCCGATGGTGTCGGAGGAACACATCACCGCGTTCAACTGGGCCTCGACCCAGGAGATCGACGACATGATGGCGCTGACCCTGCGGGTGAACGACTTCCTGAGCGGCCTGTTCCTGGGCGTCGGCATCACCCTTGTGGACTTCAAGATCGAGTTCGGGCGCATCTGGGAGAATGACTTCAGCCGGGTGATCCTGGCCGACGAGATCAGTCCCGATTCGTGCCGTCTCTGGGACACCCAGACGAACGAGAAGCTCGACAAGGACCGCTTCCGCCGCGACCTGGGCAATGTCATCGAGAGCTACACCGAGGTTGCACGCCGCCTCGGGATCATGAAGGAGATGCCGACCGTGATTCAGGGAGGGCTCCACTGATGCGCGCCAAGGTTCATGTGTTCCTGAAGCCGGGCGTCCTCGACGTGCAGGGCAAGGCCGTCGAACAGGCGCTACATAGCCTGGGCTGGGGCGACGTCGGACACGTCCGCGTGGGCAAGACCATTGAGTTCGACCTGGCGGCCAACGACGAGGCCGCCGCCGAGGCCGAGGTCAAGGCGATGTGCGAGAAGCTCCTCGCCAATACGGTGATCGAAAGCTACCGGGTGGAGCTGGCGTGAGGTCGGCGCTCCCCGTTCGGGGGAGCCGACGCGCGTCCAGCGCCCTGTCCGTCGCCGGGGGCTCATTCCTGCTCGCAGCCCTCTGCGCCTGCGCACCCGAGCCGGAGGCGCGGGCCGCGTACCTGGACCTGGATTGCAGCCAGCCTTTCGACGCTCACTCCGCCGCCCTGATCTCCCAGTCGAAGCTCACCCCCGCTCCGGTCGAACCCGCCGAGCCCTATCGCTTCTACTCCAGCGCCGACGGCCGCACGTCCTACCTCATCACCCAGGCGACGGCGCCCGCCCACCCCGCGATCATGATGCAGAAGGCCCGCGGGACCGACGTTATCACCACCGGCTGCGCCTATGGCGACGAAGCGGCCTACGATCAGCTTCTGGCCTATCTCGACAGCCTGAAGGCGTGGACGCGGAAGTGACGGCCCGTCGCCTCGCGCGACGGCGAAAACAGTGCTAGGGGCCGCGCCATGAAAGCCGCCGTCATCGTCTTCCCCGGCTCCAACTGCGACCGCGACTGCAAGGTCGCCATCGAGCGATCCACCGGCGCATCGGTCGACATGGTCTGGCACAAGGACACCGCCCTGCCCGCCGGTCTGGACCTCATCGTGCTGCCGGGAGGCTTCTCGTACGGCGACTATCTGCGCTGCGGGGCGATGGCGGCGCTGTCGCCTGTCATGTCCGAAGTGAAGGCGGCCGCCGACCGCGGCGTCGCCACCGTCGGCATCTGCAACGGCTTCCAGATCCTGTGCGAGATGGGCCTGCTGCCCGGCGCCCTGCTGCGTAACGAAAAGCTGAAGTACGTCTGCAAGCCTGTCGCCCTCGACGTGGTCAACAGCCAGACCCGCTTCACCGCCGGCTACTCCGACCGGCGCGAGGTGACCATGACCGTGGGCAACGGCGAGGGGAATTTCTTCGCCGACGACGCCACCCTGGACCGGCTCGAGGGCGAGGGCCAGGTGGTCTTCCGCTATCGTGAAAACCCCAACGGCTCGGCCCGCGGCATCGCCGGCGTCGTCAATGCGAAGGGAAACGTCCTGGGGATGATGCCGCACCCCGACCGGGCCTTCGAAGCCGAGCTGGGTTCGGCCGACGGCGCCATCCTCTTCCAGAGCGCGCTCGCAAGCGCCTGAGGACAGCGTCGTAACCTCCGGGTAAGGCCCTCGGAAGCAGGGTGCGCCCCGGGGCAGAATGTCCCGCGGCCCCGGCCGCTCCCGTGAAGCGTTGGGTCGCGTGATGCCTCTGAACAGCATCAACACGAATGTCGCGGCCATGCAGGCGGTCGCCGCCTTCAACGCGATCAACGCCGAGATGGCCCAGGTGCAGATGCGCATCACCACGGGCCGGAAGATCAACAGCCCCAAGGACAATCCGGCCATCTGGGCCATCGCCCAGAACCAGCGCGGCGAACTGCGCAGCCTCGATGCGGTGAAGGGCTCGCTCCAGCGCGGGCGATCGATCGTCGACGTGGCGATGAGCGCCGCAGAGACGGTGTCCGACCTGCTGAACGAGATACGGGCGCTCGCGGTCTCCGCGGCGGACTTCCCGTTGGGCGATGCGTCGCGAGCGGCCCTCAACGACCAGTACCTGGCGCTCCGCAAGCAGATCGACATCACCGTGGCCAACGCCGGCTTCAACGGCGTCAACCTCCTCGCGGCGGGCGGCGGCGACCGGGTGCGCGCGCTGGCCAACACCTCCGCCACCTCGACCATCGACGTTGATCCCGTGGACATGTCCACGGGCGGCGCATTGCTGGCCGGCCTGCCGGCCGATCTCCTGGGCGGGCTGGGCGCGACCAGCATCGCCGACATCAAGGCCGCCACCGATCGGGTGAACGGCGCCATCGGCAAGCTCGGGACCGGGGCCAAGGCGCTGGACAACCACCTCAAGTTCGTCGTCAAGCAGCAGGACACCCTGGAGGCGGCGATCGGAAATCTGGTCGATGCCGATCTGGCGCGCGAATCAGCGCGCCTCCAAGCTCTCCAGGTGCGCCAGCAGCTGGCTCTGATGGCGATGCAGATCGCCAACCGACAGCCCTCCTACCTGCTGCAGCTCTTCCAATTCCGCTGAGGCATCACCTGGGCGACACGCGCATGGGCATGGCCCGTTGCGGCCCTATCAAAGCGTCAGTAGGTTCGCGCGCCACTCGGGGGCGGAATAATCCGGGGGCTGGAGGACTGCATGACCACGACGACGGGCGCGACGACGGCTACGGACGGCCATATCCACGGTTTCGGCTCGAAGGCCTACCGCAGCTACGTCCTCACCGCCCTGCTGGTCATCTACATCCTCAACTTCGTGGATCGGCAGCTCCTGTCGGTCGTGGCGCCGCAGATGAAGCCCGAACTGGGCATCTCCGACACCGCGTTCGGCCTCCTGACCGGCTTCGGCTTCGCGCTGCTCTACACGGTGGTCGGCATTCCCCTGGCCCAGGTCTCCGAGACCCGGCACAGGGTCTGGATCATGACCATCTGCGTGGCGCTTTGGTCGTTCATGACCGCGCTTTGCGGCCTGGCCGCGCCCATCGTCATCGGCGGCGCGACCATCGGCGCCTTCTGGGTCCTGCTGGCCTGCCGGGTCGGCGTGGGCATCGGCGAAGCGGGCTGCACGCCGCCCGCGAACTCCCTGATCGCGGACTACTTCCCGCCCCAGAACCGCGCGGCGGCGCTGGGCTACTACGCCATGGGTGTGACCCTGGGCGGCGTGCTGGCCAACGTCATCGGCGGGCCGGTGACCGACGCGTTCGGCTGGCGCTGGGCGTTCTTCATCGTCGGCATGCCGGGCGTGCTGATCGCCGTCGTCCTCAAGCTCACCGTCAAGGAGCCGCCGAGGGGCTATACCGACCCGCCCGGCACGATCCGCAGGGCCAAGGCCAGCTTCCGCGACGGACTGGGCGAGATCGCGTCGAAGCCGTCGTTCTGGGCCATGACCGCCGGCGCCACCATCGCCGCCTTCTGCGGCTATGGCATCGCCACCTTCCAGTCACTCTTCCTGAACCGCTCGTTCGGCCTGTCCGCCGGCGACGCCGCGGTCATGATCAACGCGCCGGTGGGCGTCATCTCGGCCTTCGGCACCGTCGCCACCGGCTGGATCGTCCAGCGCCTGACCCCGCGACATCCCAACGCCATCGGCTGGCTGCCGGGCCTGGGCATGATCGTCAGCGTGCCGTTCTACATCCTGGCGTTCACGACCCATAACCTCTGGCTGTGCCTGGTCGGCCTGTGCATCGGCGGCATGTCGAAGTACGGCTACCTCACGGGCCAGTACACGATCGGCCAGGGCGTGGTGAGCGCCCAGTTCCGCGCCGTCTCCATCGCGATCCTGCTGTTCGTGGTGAACCTGTTGGGCTACGGCCTGGGGCCGCTGTTCATCGGCGCGCTGAGCGATTTCCTGTTCCATCTCCAGGCGAACGCGATGGGCGCGGCGGAACTGACCCGCAAGGCCTGCGAAGGTGCGGGACCCGCCTCGCTGTCTGCCGAGCTCCAGGCGGTCTGCAAGGTGGTCCACCCCCAGAGCCTCCAGCGTTCGATGCTGATAACCTCGGCCATGTACGCGGTGGGCGGCGGCTGCTTCATCCTCTCCTGCCGCTGGCTTCAACGCGACATGGTGGCGAAGTAGGTCCGGAAACCGCACGGGGCTTACGCAGGGTCCCCGTTGACCGGGGACGGCGCCTTGGCGGCAATTGGCGTCATGAGCGCCGCCACCGATCCGCCCGTCCGAGACGTCGTCGAGAAACATCGTTTCGACGAAGCGCGCCTGCATGCCTGGCTGAAGGCGGCCGTGCCCGAGGTGGGCGACACTCTGCGGGTCCAGCAGTTCCAGGGCGGAGCGTCTAACCCGACCTTTCTGCTCACCAACGGCGAAGGCCGCCGCTACGTGCTGCGCAAGAAGCCCCCGGGCCAGCTCCTGGCCAGCGCCCACCAGGTTGACCGCGAGTATCGGGTGATGAAGGCCCTCGACGACCTTATCCCCGTCCCCAGGATGCGGGCGCTCTGCGAGGACCCCGAGGTCATCGGCACCGCCTTCTATGTCATGGACTACCTGCAAGGCCGGATCTTCCGCAACGCCGCCCTGCCGGGCCTGGACCCCGCCGAACGCGCGGCGATCTACGACGACCTGAACGCCACGCTCGCCAAGCTTCACAAGGTAGACTTCGAGGCCGTGGGCCTGGGCGACTACGGCCGGCCGGGAAACTACTTCGAGCGCCAGGTCGCGCGATGGACGCGCCAGTATCGGGACGCGGCGACCCAGGACATCCCGGCGATGGACGCCCTGATCGCCAAACTGCCCACCCGCATCCCGGCGGACCAATCGGTTGCGATCGCCCACGGCGACTACCGCCTGGAAAACGTCATGTACCATCCCACCGAACCCCGGATCATCGCGGTTCTGGACTGGGAGTTGTCCACCATCGGCCATCCGCTGGCCGACATCGCCTACAACGGCTTCATCTGGCGCTCGCACTCGCCGCATTGGGGCAGCCTGGACGGCGTCGACTTCGCCACCAGCGGCATTCCGACCGAGGCCGAGTATGTCGCCCGCTACTGCGAGCGTGTGGGCCGCGACACGATCGAGGACTGGCCCTTCCTCATGGCGTTCTCGATCTTCCGCCTCGCCTCGATCGGCCAGGGCGTCTATGCACGCACCCTGGCCGGCGTGCTGGCCAGCGAACGCGAGGCCGTCAACGGATGCCCGCCCCTCGCGGAGCAGGCTCTCGCGATCCTCGAAGGCCGGGAATGACGACCGCGTCCACGCCGGCGCGAGCGTGACGGTCTCCAACCAAGAAGCGAACGCCGCCGCCGTGCGGCCTCTGGGGGTGACATGCATCTGCAACTCGACGGCAAGGTGATCTTCGTGGCCGGCGCCAGCCGGGGTATCGGCATGGGGATCGTGGAAGCCTGCCTCGCCGAGGGCGCCAAGGTGGTCATCACGGCCCGCGGAGCCGAGGCGCTGGAGGAACAGCGCGCCCGCCTCGCCGAGGCCTACGGCGTGGACCGGCTGCTGGCCATCTCGGGCGATCTGCGCGACACGGCCGTCATCGACGCCGCCGTAGCCCGAACCGAGGACACCTTCGGCCCGATCTTCGGCGCGGTGGCCAATGTGGGGCTGCATCCCTGCCCGCCCGGCATCGAGGTGGACGACGCCACCTGGGACGCCGGCTTCACGCAGAATCTCGACTCGGCGTGGCGTCTGTCACGCGCGGTCCTGCGCCGCATGACTCCGCGCGGCGACGGCTCGGTGCTGCTCATCTCGTCCATCGCCGGCCTGGGCGCACTGGGCACGCCCCTGACCTACGGCACGGCCAAGGCGGCGATGAACCACCTGACCAAGGAGTTGGCCCGCATCAGCGGTCCCTCCAACGTGCGCGTGAACGCCATCGCGCCCGGCAACATCATCTTCCCCGGCGGATCCTGGGAAACCAACTCCACGGGGCCCCGCTCGGACGCCTGGGCCCGCTGGATCAAGCGCGAAGTGCCTCTCAACCGCTACGGCCGACCCGAGGAGATCGGCGCCGTGGCGGCCTTCCTGATGAGCCCGCTGGCCAGCTTCGTCACCGGCGCCGTCGTTCCGGTGGACGGCGGCCAGACCCGCTGAACCGCCTGCGCCCTCCGTCCGCTTGCCACAACCTCGGCGCAGGGAGATGCTTCCCTGGGTAGAGGCGAGGAAGCGAACGGATGCCCGACATCACCGATCCGGCGCCTCAGGCCGTGCGGGACGATCTGGCCCGGCTCGATCTCCGCCTCGCCCACGTCCCGGCCCGGGCGGGCGACAATCTGCTTATCGCCACCTAGAACATCCGCGCCTTCGGCGATCTCACCTCGAAATGGGCCAGCGCGGCCGGCGACAGCCCGCGCCGCGACCTCCACGCCGGCGTCCTGATCGCAGAGATCCTGTCGCGGTTCGACGTGATCGCGGTGCAGGAGGTGAAGGCCAACCTCCGCGCCCTGCGCCACGTGCTGAAGAAGCTGGGACCCGACTACAACTTCCTGCTTACCGACGTCACCCTGGGCGATCCGGGCAACGGCGAGCGGCTGGCTTTCCTGTTCGACACCCGCCGCGTGCGCCCCTCGGGCCTCGCCTGCGAACTGGTGGTGCCCGAGATCGGCGATCCGAACCACGCCATCCCGGTGAACCGGCTCCAGCGGCAGTTCGCCCGGACGCCCTACGCCGTCAGCTTCCTCCGAGGCGAGAAGACGTTCGTCCTCGTCACGCTGCACGTGAACTATGGCGGCTCGCCCGCCGATCTCGTGGGCGAACTGGTCGGAATCGCCCGCTGGCTGCGCAACTGGGCCGAGCGCATGGACGACTACGGCCAGAACCTCATCTGCATGGGCGACTTCAATATCGACCGTCGGGGCGATCCGCTCTGGCAGGCCTTCACCTCCACCGGGCTGACGCCTGCGCCCGGCCTGGACCGCTTTCCGCGAACCCTCTTCTCGTCGCTGGAGAAGCCCGACCTGAAGAGCTTCTACGACCAGATCGCCTGGTTCGAAACCGTGCGCGGAAAGCCCTATCTCACGCTGGATTTCCGTGCTTCGGGCCATGTCGATTTCCAGGGCGCCGTGCTGACCGGCCTGGATCGCAACCAGTTGTCCTGGCGGATGAGCGATCATTATCCCCTGTGGGTCGAGTTCGGCGTCTGAACCCGCCCGCGCCTATCGCCCTCTCCCGAGAGTCCCGCTAGAAGGCGCGCCATGAGCGCCCAGCCTTCCAAGACCCTGGCCGAGAAGGCCGCCGAGTACGGCCTGAAGGCCGACGAATACGACCTGATCGTGCGCCGGCTGAACCGCGAGCCGAACGACGTCGAGCTGGGCGTCTTCTCGGTGATGTGGTCCGAGCACTGTTCCTACAAGTCCAGCCGCAAGCACCTCGGCAAGTTCCCCACCACGGGGCCGAAAGTGATCCAGGGACCGGGCGAGAACGCCGGCGTCATCGACATCGGCGACGGCGACGCCTGCATCTTCAAGATGGAGAGCCACAACCACCCGTCCTACATCGAGCCCTACCAGGGCGCGGCCACGGGCGTGGGCGGCATCATGCGCGACGTCTTCACCATGGGCGCGCGGCCCGTCGCGCTGCTGAACGCGCTCCGCTTCGGCGATCCGTCGCACCCGAAGACGAAGCGTCTCGTCTCGGGCGTGGTGGCCGGCATCGGCGGTTACGGCAACTGCGTGGGCGTGCCCACCGTGGCGGGCGAGACCAATTTCCACCGGGGCTACGACGGCAACATCCTGGTCAACGCCATGTGCGTGGGCCTGGCCGACGCAGACAAGATCTTCTATTCGGCCGCCCCGGCGGCGGGCCTGTCGGTCGTCTACTTCGGCTCCAAGACCGGCCGCGACGGCATTCACGGCGCCACCATGGCGTCCGCCGAGTTCACCGAGGACGCCGAGGAGAAGCGCCCCACGGTACAGGTCGGCGACCCCTTCGCCGAGAAGCTTCTGATCGAGGCCACGCTGGAGCTGATGGCCACCGGCGCCGTCGCCGCCATCCAGGACATGGGCGCCGCCGGCCTCACCTCTTCCTCGGTCGAAATGGCCGGCAAGGGCGGCGTAGGCATCGAGCTCGACCTCGATCATGTGCCCCAGCGCGAAGAGGGCATGACCGCCTATGAGATGATGCTCAGCGAAAGCCAGGAGCGGATGCTGGCGATCCTGAAGCCTGGGCGCGAAGCCGACGGCCATCGCGTGTTCGAGAAGTGGGGCCTGGACGCCGCCGTCATCGGCCGGACCACGGACACCGGCCATCTGGTGCTGAAGCACCACGGCGAGGTGGTGGCCGACGTGCCGCTGGCCCCGCTGTTCGACGACGCCCCGCTCTACGACCGCCCCTGGGTCGCGCCGGCGCCTCAGCCCCGGCTCGACCCCGCGGCCGTACCTGCGCCGGGCGACTGGACGGCCGCGATCCTGAAGCTAATGTCGTGCCCCGACATGGCGTCGAAGCGCTGGCTCTGGGAGCAGTACGACCGCCACGTCATGGCCGACACACTGGAGGACTCGGCCACCGGCGCCGACGCCGGCGTGGTCCGCGTGCACGGGAGCCGCAAGGCGCTGGCCATGACCTCCGACGTCACGCCCCGCTACGTCCAGAACGATCCCTACGAAGGCGGCAAGCAGGCCGTCGCCGAGGCCTGGCGCAACCTGACCGCCGTGGGGGCCGACCCCATCGCCATCACCGACAACCTCAACTTCGGCAATCCCGAGCGGCCCGAGATCATGGGCCAGATCGTCCGCGCCATCGACGGCATGGCCGAGGCCTGCGCGGCCCTCGACTTCCCGGTCGTGAGCGGCAACGTCAGCCTCTACAACGAGACCAACGGCGCGGCCATTCCACCCACGCCCACGGTCGGCGGCGTGGGCCTGATCCCCGACTATGCACAGCGCGCCGACTTCGCGGGCCTGAAACCCGGCGACGCCCTGGTCCTGCTCGGAGAGACGGCCGGCGATCTGGGCGCCTCGATGTACCTGCGCGAGATCCTGGGCCGCGAGGACGGCGCACCCCCGCCGGTGGACCTCGCCGTCGAGCGCCGCAACGGCGACCTCGTGCGCGACCTGATCCGGTCGGGCCTCACCTCGACCGTCCACGACCTGTCCGACGGCGGACTGGCTGCCGCCGCCATCGAGATGGCCCTGGCCTCGGGCGTCGGCGCGGCCCTGAACGTCCAACTCGGCCCGCCCGACCACGCCGCCCTCTTCGGCGAGGATCAGGGGCGATATCTCATCGCCCTCCCCGGCGACCGCCTGGACCAGCTCGACGCCCGCGCCACCGCCGCCGGCGTCCCCTACGAAGTGATCGGCCAGGCCGGCGGCGACGAGGTGTCGTTCACCGGCGCCGGCGGCCTGCTGGCGGCGATCCAACTCGACGAACTCCGCGCCGCCAACGAAGGCTGGATGCCGGCCTTCATGGGCGACTGAGCGAGCTTATGGACTGATGCCTCGGCTCAGATAGTCGTTGGCGACCGAAGGCTCCAGCCTTGTCGCGGTCGCCAGGTCAGCGCGTCCATCCGCTTCATTCCCGAGCCGGATGTTGGCGATCCCTCTGCCGAACAGGGAGCTGGCGAGCTTTTTGCGCAAGCTCAGAGCCTTATCGTAGTCAGCTCGTGCGAGTTCGAACTCCGCTCTGCGCAAATGGAGAAAGCCCCGCGCGTCGTAAGCTGCGAACGCACGCTTCCTGGACCTGGAGACGGCTTGATCGCAGTATGTGAGGGCCAAATCTAACTGTGTGCTCGCTATCGCGCGAACCCAGCAAGCATTGGTCAGTGCGCCCGGGTCGTCAGGGGTGATTTTCAGGACCAAATCGTGATCGGCTAACGCCAAATCATATCGACCCAAGTATTGTTGAGCGGTTCCTCTCACGGCCAAGGCAACGGGATCGTTCGGCCTCTCGACTACGGCGGCTTCGCTCTTAGCCAGAGCCTGCTGGTATTCACCCCGCTTGATAAGGATCCAAGCTCGAAGCGACTTTTCGCTGAAGGGATATGGCTGCGCGATGGTTTGGGTCGGACCGAAAGAGCCGATCGCGATGACGCCCGAAATGACCGCTCCGACCGCGCCACGAACCATCGTTCTCGCTTTCATGCCGTCACCAAGCGAGAACCTACGCGATAAACACGCGTGGCACGACGCCGCGAACGTCTGCAACAGATGAAAGCGACATATCTTGCCGCCCTTGCAGGGGTCGCTCTGGACGTAGCGGGGTGGCGGCATCGTGTTCCCACGTTTTCAGCGGTTCTGCCTCCCGACGTTCCCGCGCCCGCCGCGCCTTCCTCCTGTGCGCTGCACCCCAAGCCCGGCCTGGGATTCCGATACCCACGTTCGGCGGCGCGTCATAGATAATTTCGATGCTTCTGCACTGCAAAAATCAATTTTGCTGATGGCGGATCAGGGCCTAGATGGAGCGTCTCATTCAGGAGTGCTCCATGTCCCTCATCAACACCACGGTGAAGCCGTTTTCCGCCCAGGCCTACAAGGAAGGCAAGTTCGTCGCCGTCAGCGACGCCGACCTGAAGGGCAAGTGGTCGGTCGTCTTCTTCTATCCCGCCGACTTCACCTTCGTCTGCCCGACCGAGCTCGAGGATCTGGCCGACACCTATGCCGAATTCCAGAAGCTGGGCGTGGAAGTCTATTCGGTGTCCACCGACACCCACTTCTCGCACAAGGCATGGGCCGACACCTCGCCGGCCATTGGCAAGATCAAGTACTTCATGGTGGGCGACCCCTCGGGCGACATCACCAACAACTTCGGCGTCATGCGTGAAGGCCAGGGCCTGGCCGACCGCGGCACCTTCCTGGTCGATCCGGACGGCGTGATCCAGTTCACGGAAGTCACCGCCGAGGGCATCGGCCGCAACGCCGCCGAACTGCTGCGCAAGGTCAAGGCCGCCCAGTACGTCCGCAACCATCCCGGCGAAGTCTGCCCGGCGAAGTGGGAAGAAGGCGAGAAGACCCTGGCCCCGTCGCTGGACCTCGTCGGCAAGATCTGAGGCCTTTCACGCCCCCTCCGCCTCGGCCCTGCGGGCCGATCCACCTCCCCCGTTTCACGGGGGAGGAGCCAGAATCCTCGCTCCTCCCCTGCTTGCGGGGGAGGAGCGCCCCGGACCCGATCCGGGGTGACGGAGGGGGCGCAAGCCCCTGCGTAAACCCTCCCCCCAGTCCCCCGGAGCCGTCATGCTGGACGCGAACCTGAAATCCCAGTTGCAGGGCTACCTACAGAACGTCAGAGAGCCGGTCGAACTGGTCGCCTCGCTCGACGAGGGCGCGAAGTCGCGTGAGCTCCTGGCCCTTCTGGAAGACATCGCCTCGGTCTCGGATGGCAAGGTCACGGTCTCCACGGCCGGCGACGACGCGCGCCGCCCCTCTTTCGAGATCCGCCGCAGGGGTTCGGACGTCGGCGTGACCTTCGCCGGCATTCCCCTGGGCCACGAGTTCACCTCGCTGGTGCTCGCTCTGCTCCAGGTGGGCGGCCACCCGCCCCGGGTCGAGCCCGAGGTGATCGAGCAGATCCGCAGCCTCGACGGCGACTTCCGCTTCGAGACCTATTTCTCGCTCTCGTGCCAGAACTGCCCCGACGTGGTGCAGGCGCTGAACCTGATGAGCGTGGTCAATCCGAGGATCCGCCACATCTCCATCGACGGCGCCCTGTTCCAGGACGAGGTCGAGGCGCGCCAGGTCATGGCCGTGCCCACCACCCTGCTGAACGGCCAGCCCTTCGCCCAGGGCCGGATGACCGTGGAACAGATCCTGGCCCAGCTCGACACCGGCGCCGCGGCGCGCGCGGCCGAAAAGATCAAGGCCAAGGACGCCTTCGACGTCCTGGTGATCGGCGGCGGCCCCGCCGGCGCCGCGGCGGCCATCTACGCCGCGCGGAAGGGGATCCGCACCGGCCTCGCCGCCGAGCGCTTCGGCGGACAGGTGCTGGACACCATGTCCATCGAGAACTTCATCTCGGTCCCCCACACCGAGGGGCCGAAGCTGGTCTCGGGCCTGGAGCAGCACGTCAAGGACTACGATGTCGACGTGATGAACCTCCAGCGCGCCGCCAGACTGATCCCCGCCGCCGCGCCGGGCGGCCTGATCGAGGTCGAACTCGAGAACGGCGCCAGTCTGAAGTCGCGCACCGTCATCCTGGCCACCGGCGCCCGCTGGCGGCAGATGGGCGTGCCGGGCGAGGACGATTACCGCAACAAGGGCGTGGCCTACTGCCCCCACTGCGACGGCCCCCTCTTCAAGGGAAAGCGCGTCGCGGTGATCGGCGGCGGCAACTCGGGCGTCGAGGCCGCCATCGACCTGGCGGGCATCGTCGCCCATGTGACCCTGATCGAATACGACAGCCAGCTCCGCGCCGACGCGGTGCTTCAGCGCAAGCTGGCCAGCCTGCCCAACGTCCGCATCGTCACCTCGGCGCTGACCACCGAAGTGCACGGCGACGGCGTCCGGGTCACCGGCCTCACCTACAAGGACCGGAACAGCGACGATGTTCATCGCGTCGATCTGGAAGGTGTGTTCGTGCAGATCGGCTTGGTCCCGAACACGGAGTGGCTCAAGGATTCGGTGACGCTCAGCCGGCATGGCGAGATCGAGACCGACCATCGCGGCGCGACCTCCTTGCCCGGGGTCTTCGCCGGCGGCGACGCCACGACCACGCCCTACAAGCAGATCGTCATCGCCATGGGCGAAGGCTCGAAGGCCGCGCTGTCGGCCTTCGACTACCTTATCCGCCTGCCAGCGGCGGATTCCGCCGAGGCCCAGGCCGCCGCCTGACCCTTCGACGGCGGCTATCCGCCCAGGAACTGCGTCCGGACGGCCTTGCGGAAGGCGTCGATCCCGTCCGCGAGACGGCGGGCGTAGAGCGCGCGTGCGTCGTCGCCCGCCACGTGCGTGACGCCGTCACCCTCGTCATTCACCGCCGCCCACACCTCTTCGGCGATCTGTTCGGCCGTCGAGCCGCCCGAGCGACGGCCGGGGTCCGAGAAGGTCGCCATGACCTTGCCGATCGCATCCATGTAGGCGGGATGCAGGGTGCGCACGATCGAACGGCCGGCGAAGTCGGTGTGGATCAGGCCGGGCGCGACGGTCTTCACCTTGACCCCGAACGGCGCGAGTTCGAAGGCGAGGCTCTCGCTCCATCCTTCGAGGCCCCACTTCGTGGCGTGATAGACGGAGTTGAACGGGAAGGTGACCAGGCCGCCGATCGACGTCGTGGTGACGATGGTCCCCTTCCTGCGCTCGCGCATCGCCGGCAGGAACGCCTGGGTCACACGCATCACACCCAGCAGGTTGGTGGCGAGCTGGTCCTGAAGCTGGTCGTCGGTCGCCCCCTCGAACGCCCCGGCGAGGCCATAGCCGGCGTTGTTGAACAGGACGTCCACCGGACCCAGCGCCAGCGCCGCCCTCGCCGCCTCGCCGATCTGGACGGGGTCGGTCACGTCCAGGGGCATCACGGTGACACCATGGCCCTGCAGCTCGGTATCGGCCGCGGGATTGCGCATGGTGGCGATCGCGTTCCAACCCTTCTGGGCGAACAGCAGCGCTGTAGCGCGGCCCAGGCCCGTGGAACTTCCGGTGATGAAGATGGTCTTGCTCATATCCGCCTCCTCTAAAATGAATTAGAAATCACCTTTGGCCCGTGACGCGGCCAAACTAGGTGTCGCCGGTCAGGCTTTCAGCGCATCCCAGCAGAGGGTCGCCACCGTGTCCTGGAACGCCAAGCGCTGATCCATCGGCATATTTGCCGCCAGGGCGGCCATCGCCTTCAAGGTTTCGCTCAGGAACGTCATCATCCAGGTCGTGTCGAGGTCCTTCAGCAATTGCTCGGCCTTGCCGCGTTCCAGCAGAGCCGTCACGGGACGGGCCCCAAGCGCCGAGACCTCGCGCGACGCGTCGGTCATGTATGGCGAGTTCGCCAACTGCCGGACGAAGACAATTTCTGCATTATTTTGAATGACATAATCCATATAGGATTTGCTCATTCGGAAGAACGTGGCCTTGAGGGGCAGCCCGTCGTCACGCAGCACAAAGTCGGAGAACGCCAGTTTCACCTGACGGTACAGCGCCTCCAGAAGGGCCTCCTTGCCTTTGAAGTAGATATAGACGGTGCCGGTGGCCACGCCGGCGCGCCGCGCCACCGCCTCGATCGACAGCCCGGCGAGCCCGACCGACTGGATCTCGTCCAGCGCCGCCCGAAGGATGTCGTGCGCCTTGGCCTCGTCCTTTTGCCTCATCCTGATATAGTGAATTCATATTCATTATCCTGCAAGCCTAACAGCGGCCCTTTTCTTCCGGGCGATCTTCCCGGAGTTTGGCGCGCCATGAGCCGAACGCCAGACGAGATCCGCGCCGACCTGGGCCCACTCGCCGAGAGGCCTCACATCGCCTTCGCCCTGTCGAGCCTGGGCCACCCCGGCTCCGCCGCCCTCATCCCGACGCCGGCGGTCACCATCGACCTGGACGCCTTCGACCGGAACGTCGCCAAGATGGCCGACCGAGCGCAGTCCGCCGGACTGGCGCTTCGCCCGCACGCCAAATCCCATAAGTGCGCCGCCCTGGCGCTGCGTCAGGTCCAGGCCGGCGCCGTCGGCGTCTGCTGCGCCAAGCTGGCCGAGGCAGAGGCGCTGGCCGCGCGAGGGATCGGCCACATCCTGATCACGTCGCCCGTCGCGGGAGCCGGGAAAGCCGCCCGCGCCGCGCGCCTGGCGGCCGCCCTTCCCGACTTCCGCATCGTTCTGGACCATCCGGACGGCGCCGCCGAACTGGCCGCCGCGACCACCGCGCCCCTGCAGGTGCTGATCGACATCGACGTCGGGCTGGGACGCACGGGTTGCCACGACCCCGCCCAGGCGGCGGAGACGGCGCGCGCGATTCTCGCCCATCCGAACCTCCGACTGCTGGGGGTCCAGGGCTATGGCGGCGCATGGCAGCACATGGAAGGCGCGAACACCCGCGCCGCCGCTGTGGCCGACGGCATGGCGAAACTCACCGCCGCCATCGCCGCGATCCGCGCCGTCGGGGGAACCGTGGAGGTCGTGACCGGCGGCGGCACCGGCACGTTCACCGCCGATGCAGCCCAGGGCGTGCTGACCGAGATCCAGCCCGGCTCCTACGCCTTCATGGATAAGGAGTACCGCGACGCGCTCGGGGAAGATCCCGAAGGCGCCTTCGAGCAGAGCGCCACGGTGGTCACCACCGTGATTTCCGCCAATCATCCCAAGTGGGTGTCCACCGATGCGGGCCTTAAGGCGTTCAACACCGACGGGCCGCTCCCCCAGCCCCTGACCCCGAAGTTCGGCGGTTGCGCCTATCGCTTCTTCGGGGACGAGCAGGGCCTCCTGATGCGACCCAAGGCGGAATCCGTGCTCCGGGGCGAACGGCTCGCACTGGCCCCCGGGCACATCGACCCGACCCTGGACCGTTACGACGTCTTCCACCTGGTGCGGGGCGATGTGCTGGTCGACATCGTCCGCGTCGACGCCCGCGGCGCGTCGCAATAGCCGCCCCCCGCGTCCCGCCGCTTGCCTCGGCGATCCGCCCCGCCGATGGTGAGGGGACGCCCGCGGCAGACCGGGCGAGAGGAGGACGTCGAATGGCCTACAGCTATTCCGCCGCCGTCGAGGCCAGTCTTGAGCGGATCGCCGAATTGGGGATCGATCCCACCTCGCACGTCTACGATCGCCTGTTCGCCACGCATCCCGACATGAAGCCCCATTTCTGGCGCGACCAGGACGGCGCGATCCGCGGCGAGATGCTGGCCAAGGTGTTCGAGGCGATCCTCGATTTCATCGGCGAGCGCCGCTACGCCAGCCACATGATCCGCAACGAGATCATCACCCACGAAGGCTACGACGTGCCGCGCGACATCTTCGCCACCTTCTTCGCCACGGTGGGCCGGACGCTGAAAGATCTGCTGGGCGACGACTGGACCGCGGAGACCGACCACGCCTGGTCCGCCATGCTGAACGACATCGACGCCTACGTCCGCGCCACGCCTCGCGTGGGGGCCGCCGCATGAGCGGAACCTACCGGTACTGGACCCAGGCGAAGCGCCCACCCCCGCCCTGGCCCGACGACGGGACCTTCGAAATGCGCATCGCCCCGATCCCCACGCCGGGACCGGGCCAGGCGCTGACCCGGACGATCTACGTCTCTCTCGATCCCTACCAGTGGGGCTACAAGCGCCGCGGCGTCGAACCCGAGGGCGCGCCCTGCCACGCCCGCACGGTGGCTCAGATCGTCGAAAGCCGGATCGACGGCCTGTCGCCGGGCGACTTCGTCTTCAACACCAACGGCTGGGCCGAGTATGGGCTGATGGGCGAAGGGGTCCCCAGGCCGGGCTACATGATTCCGCGAAGGCTCGACCCCGCCCGGGGGAAGATCAGCCATGCGGTCGGCGTCCTGGGCATGCTGGGGCTCACGGCCTACGCCGGCATGATCCTCCAGTGCCAGCCAAAGCCGGGTGAGACGGTCGTGGTCTCGGCGGCCTCGGGCGGCGTGGGCCAGATCGCCGGCCAACTCGCGCGCCAGCGTGGCGCCCGGGTGGTGGGGATCGCCGGCAAGCCCGAGAAATGCCGCTTCGTCCTGGAAAACCTGCGCTTCGACGCCTGCGTCAGCCACCTGTCGCCCACCTTCGCCGACGACCTGCGCGCCGCCTGTCCCGACGGCGTGGACGCCTACTTCGAGAACGTGGGAGGCGCCGTGTTCCAGGCGGTGCTGCCGCTGTTCCGTCCGGGCGCCCGCATGACCATCTGCGGCCTGATCTCCCACTACGGCGATGAGTCCGGCGACGCCGGCGCGGCCGAGCGCGCCGCCGCCGAAGCCCGCGGCGTCCAGGTCTCGAACCTGTTCGTAGGCGAGTATGTGGAAGGCCATCACGACGCCTTCCTCACCGAGGTGGCCCCCTGGGTGGCCGAGGGAAAGGTGCGCTATCTGGAAGACATCCGCGAAGGCTTCGACGCCGTTCCCGCTGCTTTCGCGCAGATGCTGAAGGGCGGAAATTTCGGGAAGACCCTGGTCAGGATCGCGCCCGACCCGACGCTCTGAACCTTTCCCCGCCCCCCTCGCGAGCCCTCCTATCCCAGCGCCTTGTCGAACAGCCTCAGGCAGGCCGCTGCGAACGCGCGCATGTTGGCGCTGCGATCCTCCGAACCCGTCTCGACCGTCAGCACGGCCTCGACCGGCCCCGACACCGCCACGCAGGTATGGCCGGGGGCGTCGCCGTAGCCGTTGCCCGTCGGTCCCGCCGCCCCGGTCTCCGAGATTCCCCAGGTCGCGCCGTAACGCTCGCAGGCGTTTCGGGCCAGGAGCAGGGCGTAGGGCTCGCTGGACGATCGTATCCCCTCCAGCGCCTCGCGGGGGATGTCGGTCAGCAGCACCCGCGCCTTGGGCGTGTAAACCACCGCCCCACCCAGGAAGTAGGCGCTGGCGCCCGGCACGCTCAGCAGCGCCGCCGACACCAGTCCGCCCGACGAGCTTTCGTTGATCGCGACCTTCTCCCCGCGCGCCTTGAGCTTCTCGCCGATCTCCGCCGCCAGGGCCTCGAGTTCGTCCATACCCGTCCTTCCACTTGGCCAAACGCCCGTTCGGCGCCCATGATGCCGTCATTCAAGCAAGACGCCATACTGTCGGGAGGATTTCATGGACGCCCAGTCGCAATGGACCGGCCTGGACGCCGGACGCCTGGAACGGATCGGCGAACACCTGGAGCGAAACTACATCGGCCCCGGCAAGATCGCCGGCTGTCAGGTCAGCGTCGCCCGCCACGGCCACCTGGCCTATTTCAAGTCGTTCGGCGCGATGGATCTGGAGCGCGGCAAGACCACCCGCGACGACACCATCTATCGCATCTATTCGATGACCAAGCCGGTCACCTCGGTGGCGCTGATGACGCTGTACGAGCGGGGCTATTTTCAGCTCAACGACCCGGTCAGCCGCTACGTCCCCTCGTGGAAGAATCACCGCGTCTGGGTGTCGGGCGAGGGCGAGGCCATGCAGACCGAGGCGCCGCATCGGCCCATCACTTTCCGCGACGTGCTGAGCCACACCGCCGGCCTGACCTATGGCGGCGGCCTGCCGGGCGTGGGCATCCAGCATCCGATCGACAAGGTCTACCGCGAACTGAAGATCCGCTCGTTCGACGCGCCCGACACGATGGACGGCTTCATGGAGAAGCTTTCGAAGGTGCCGCTCCGCTACCAGCCGGGTACGGCCTGGATGTACTCCCTGGCCACCGACGTCTGCGGCGCCCTGGTCGAGATCATCTCCGGCAAGCCCTTCGCCCAGTATCTCCAGGAGGAGATCTTCGAGCCCCTGGGCATGAAGGACACCGCCTTCCAGGTCGCGCCCGAGAAGGTGGATCGTTTCGCCGCCAACTATCAGCGCGGCCCCGACAAGACGCTGAAGCTCATCGACGACCCGGCCAACAGCGCCTTCGCGAAGGAGCCGGGCTTCAAGTCGGGCGGCGGCGGGCTCACCGGCACGTCCGCAGACTACCTCCGCTTCTGCGAGATGCTGCGCCGGGGCGGCGAACTGGATGGGGCCCGCATCCTGGGGCCGCGCACCGTCGCCCTGATGCACATGAACCACCTGCCCGGCGGCAAGCAGCTCACCGACCTGGCCATCGGCGGCTTCTCCGAGACCGCCTACGACGGCGTGGGTTTCGGCCTGGGCTTCGCCTCGACGCTGGGCGAGGTGGAGTCCGGCGGCCTGGGCGCCGGGGACTACTATTGGGGCGGCGCGGCCTCGACCATCTTCTGGGTCGATCCGAAGGAAGACCTGTGCGTCGTCTTCATGACCCAGCTCATGCCGTCGGGCACCTTCAACTTCCGAGGGCAGCTCAAGAGCATCATCTATTCGGCGATCATCGATTGAGCCGTGCGGCCCGCGCCGCTTGAGGCGCGGGCCCGTTCGTCCTAAGCCCTCCCCATGCCGATGTCCCAGCCCGATCTCGAAGCCGCCCTGCGCGAGGGTTTTCCCGACGCCGAGATCGAGATCACCGACCTCGCCGGCGACGGAGACCACTACAAGGCCAGGATCGTATCGACCGCCTTCTCCGGCCTGCCGCGCGTCCGCCAGCACCAGCTCGTCTACGCCGCGCTCAAGGGCAAGATGGGCGGGGAACTCCACGCGCTGGCGCTGGAGACCAGCGCGCCCGCTTGACCCGGGAACCCGGCGTCCCTAGCTCTTGGCCTGCACCTCTTCGCCGAAAGGGCGACCCGATGTCCGAAGCCGCCGCCGCCAACCCCGTCCATGACTGGATCGCCAAGTCCGTGGCCGAGCATCCTGTGATCCTGTTCATGAAGGGCGCGCCGGAACAGCCCCGCTGCGGCTTCTCGGCCGTGACGGTCCAGGTGCTCGATCATCTGGGCGTGGACTTCGTCGGCGTCGATGTCCTCCAGAGCGACGCGCTGCGCGATGGCATCAAGACCTTCTCCGACTGGCCGACCATCCCTCAGCTCTATGTGAAGGGCGAGTTCGTGGGCGGGTGCGACATCGTCCGCGAGATGTTCGAGTCCGGCGAACTGAAGACCTTCCTGCAGGAACAGGGCGTCCTGGACGCGTGAGCCGTCAGCTCGAACCGCCGGAGGGCCGGCAGGTCTTCCGCCTGACGTTCGAGCCGTCCCCCGAGGACATCGACGAGAACGGCCACGTCAACAACGTGGTCTATCTGCGCTGGGCTCAGGACCTCGGCGTCGCCCACTGGCAAAGCCGCGCCAGCGCCGAGACGCAGGCGACGTGGGCCTGGGTCGCGCTGCGCCACGAGATCGATTATCGCCGCGAACTCAAGCTGGGCGAGACCGCCCAAGGGCGCACCTGGGTGGCGGATGCGCCCGAAGGCCCGCGCTTCGACCGCTTCATCCGCATCGACGGACCGGACGGCGCCATGTGCGCCCAGGTCCGCACGACCTGGGTCCTGATCGAACAGGCCACGGGCCGCCCGCGCCGCGTCCCCGACTGGATCCCGGAAGTTTTCACATAGGCGCGGAACCGCTCGTTCTTTTGCGCGTTAAAACGCGCTCATGCCCATCGATACTTTTCTGGCCGCCGCGCGGCAGCATCTGGGCTGGGCGCCATCCTGGCTGCTCGGCCTCATCCTCATCGCACTTGCCCTGGCCGCAGCGCTGGCGGCGTACGGCGGCATCGTGCGGGTTCTCCGAAAGCGGCTGACGGCAGAGGATTCGTTCTGGCGCCCGCTTCTGCTACGCACGCGCCGTACGGCTCGGCTGGCGCTCTGCATCGGCGCCGTCGCCTGGGCGGTGCATGTCGCGCCCATGCCCGAGCGGCAGGAGGCGCTGGCGCATCACGGCCTGCTGGTCGCCTTCATCGTTCTGGTCGGCATGGCCGCCATGTCGGCCCTCGACATCGCTTCGACGCTCTACCTCGACCGCTACCGGATCGACGTCAGCGACAATCTGGAAGCCCGCAAGCACCAGACCCAGGTGCGCATCCTGCGCCGCGCCGCCGCGACGCTGGTCGTGATGCTCACCATCGCCTTCGCCCTCATGACCGTGCCAGGCGTTCGCCAGCTGGGCGTCAGCCTGCTGGCTGCGGGCGGCGCGGCCGGCATCATCGTGGGCCTCGCCCTCCAGCCGGTGCTGTCGAACCTGCTGGCCGGGGTGCAGATCGCGCTGACCCAGCCCATCCGCATCGACGACGCCCTGATCGTCGAGGGCGAGTGGGGGCGCGTCGAGGAGATCACCTCGACCTATGTCGTCATCCGCATCTGGGACCTGCGCCGCCTGATCGTGCCGCTGAAGTACTTCATGGAGAAGCCGTTCCAGAACTGGACGCGGGAGTCGGCCGAGCTTCTGGGGGTGGTGATGCTCTATCTCGACTATCGCGCGCCGGTGGAGGCGATCCGCGAGCGACTGGCCGAAATTCTGTCGGGGACGGAACTCTGGGACGGCAAGGTCTCGGTCGTGCAGGTGACCGACGCGCGCGAACGGGTCATGGAGGTGCGCATCCTGGCCAGCGCCCGCAGTTCGGGCGAGGCGTTCGACCTGCGCTGCCTGGTCCGCGAGAAGATGATCGGCTGGCTCCGCGAGGCCCATCCCGAAGCGCTGCCGCACACGCGGCTCCAGCTCTCTCCGGTCGAATCCCTATCGAAGGGCCGCGATCGGGTTGAGCAGGAGGATCGACTCGTCCGGGCGCAGGCCGAGGCCTGACCAGGGGAAGGTGACGGTGAGTTCGCCCCGTCCCGCGCCCGGCGGACAGGGTCGCACACGCCGGCGAGCGATCGACAGCGTGGCTGGCCGCCGGCTCCGATCCACGTAGGGGACATAGTCCTCGGCCGGCGTGCACCCATCGGCCTCGACACGCACCACCAGGCCCTGCCGCATGGCCTGGAAGCCGTAAAGGGTCTCCAGTTCGGCGAACGGCTTGGCCGCCGCCCGAACCTTCGGCGTCCGCAGCGTCGCGCAGGCGCCGAGCGACAGTCCGGCGAGGAGGAAGACGCGGCGGTCCATGCCGGCCACTTCGCCACACCCGGCGCCCAAGCAAAAGGCCCCGGATCGCTCCGGGGCCTTCGCACAGATCTTCGATGATCGGCGTCGCTTACGACGCGTAGAATTCGACCACGAGGTTCGGCTCCATCTTCACCGGGTACGGCACTTCGGCCAGTTCCGGCGCGCGGACGAAGGTGGCGGACATGCTCTTCGCGTCCACGGTGATGTAGTCGGGGGTGTCGCGCTCGGACGACCCCAGGGCTTCCAGCACCAGGGCCATGTGGCGCGAACGCTCGCGCACCGACACGACGTCGCCCGGCTTCACGCGGTACGACGCGATGTTCACGCGCTTGCCGTTCACCAGCACATGGCCGTGGTTGACGAACTGACGGGCGGCGAAGGGCGTCGGCACGAACTTGGAACGATAGACCACCGCATCCAGGCGCGACTCGAGCAGCGCGATCAGGTTCTCCGAAGTGTTGCCCTTGCGGCGCGCGGCTTCGGTATAGATGCGGACGAACTGCTTTTCGGTGATGTTGCCGTAGTAGCCCTTGAGCTTCTGCTTGGCGCGAAGCTGGAGGCCGAAGTCCGAAACCTTGGACTTGCGGCGCTGGCCGTGCTGACCGGGGCCGTAGGCGCGGCTGTTGATGGGAGACTTCGGGCGACCCCAGACGTTTTCGCCCATCCGGCGGTCGAGTTTGTACTTGGCGCTATGGCGCTTCGACATGATCCACTCTCTTGCGACGCGGGCCGGCGACCTCTCGAAAAGGAGATCGCGATTTCAACGGCGGCCTTGCATCAACCCGTCATAGGCTTCCGGCCACACGGGCAGGCCCGGCGGCTGGAAGGCGCGGTGTATGGCGGCCGAGAACCGCCGAGTCAAGCTGCGGCCCCGCGGCGGCGCCTACGGCAGCTTCGGGCGCACGTTGCTGAACGTGAGCATGCCCGTGACCTTGCCGGCCTTGTCGCGCTGGAAGATCACCTCCTCGGCCTCGCCGCCGTCCTGGCGGACCCGGACGAAGACATCGCCGCCCTTGGCCTTCAGGATCTGCAGGTCGTCGGATGGCGTGCGCGACGGCAGGCGCAGCACCGCCAGCCCGCCCGCCCACGGCGAGACCAGGATCTCGGCCGCGAACGGCTGGCCGCCATAGCGCCCGGCGTAGTCCTCCAGCGGAACGCCCCTGGCCGCCGCCGGCGCCTTGAACGCGAAGCCCTCCCGTTTCTGCAACAGGCCGAACACGCCCGCCCCCAGGTCGCCAGGCCGATCGGGCGTGTTCTGCATCACGATCACAGCCGTCTGGCTGTCCATGTGCAGCCGGAGCAGAGTCTCATAGCCGGGGCATGAGCCACCGTGGCCCACGTAGGTGCGATTGCCAGCCCGTCCCACCTGGAAGCCCAGGCCCCAGTAGGTGCGCCAGTCGGGATCGACGAACTGCACCCGCTGCATCTCGTGCAAGGTGGACGCCTTCAGGATCTCAGGTGTCTCGGTGCGCGCCAGCCGGAACTGCCACGAGGCGAACCGGCCCAGATCCTCCACCGTCGACGTGAAGCCCGCGGCGGGAGCGATCCCGCGGGTGTCGAAGGTGTTCAGCAGGTCCCGGGTCCCGTCGCGCTTCCGCGCCCCCCAGCCCACCGCCATGTCCTTGCCCAGCCGCGCGGTCGGGAAGCTGGGCTGCGTATCCTTCAGCCCCAGCGGCCCCAGGATCGAGGCCTGAACATACGCCGCGTAGGACTGACCCGACGTGGCCTCGACGGCCTCGCCGGCCAGTGTGATCCCGAGATTGGAGTACTGGAACCACCGTCCGGGCGGGAACAGCGCAGCCTGCTCAGGCGTCTTCGCCCGCATCTGGGCCTGGGTGGGAAACGGATAGGTTTCGCCGATCCAGTAGGGGAAGTCGCTTTCCCGCGGCAGGCCGGCCGAATGGGTCAGCAGACCGCGCAGGGTGACCGGCCCGCTGTCGCCCTGCGCCGGCTTCAGGGTCGCCCAGGAAAGGTAGCTGGTGAGCGGCTGGTCGATGGAGAGCCGCCCGGCCTCCTGCTCGCGCATCACCGCCACAGCGGTGAAAACCTTGGAGATCGAGCAGATGGAGTAGACGGTCTTCGGCGTCGCCGGGATCTTCCGGGCGGCGTCCAGCGTTCCGTAGCCCTTCGCCCAGATGAGGTCGTCGCCCACCACCACGCCGGCGGTCAGGGCGGGGATATCCTCGAAATCGCGCACACCCGCGAGCCAGCCATCGACCACGCGCAGCGCCTCCGTACGAGCCGCCTTGCGGGCGGCCTCGGCCGAGGCCGGAGGCTGCGCCAGCGCCGTCACTGGAGCCCAGCCAACTGTCGCCGCCAGCCCGATGGCGACAGCCCGCCGCATCCGGATCGTGTCCATCTCGTCTCACCCCCTCTGCAGGGAGACGACCCTAGCGGTGCGGGCTCGGGCGCGCCAAGACCTACGCCGTCTCCAGCGCAGGCAGCCGGTAGCGACCGTCGCGGAATTCGTCGTTGGGCAGATAGGCGCGGAAGCTCAGGCTGAACGGTCCCTGGGGCGGGGCGGGCAGCCAGTTGGGCGACCGGTCGCCGCCGGGATCGCTGCGGGCGATCCACAGCGTCAGCGATCCGTCGGCGTTCTTACGCAGGCCGGGCGTCCGGTCGCCGATCGAATAGCGCCGGATCGGGTTCTCCACGAGGAAGAACTGCCCATCGGGCGTGGCCTCGTACATGGTCAGCGACCAGAAGGCGTCGACGGCGGGCAGTCTGTCGGCGGGGAAGTGCAGGCGATACGGCCCCGCCCCCGTGATCATTCGCCCCTGCTCGGCCACGGGCTGCATGTACATCGCCTCGGCCGGCGGCAGGGCGGCCAGCCCGCCCAGCGCCACCGCCGCGCGGAACAGATAGTCCTGGTTGAAGTCGCCGAGCGTCGTCCGGGGATAGCTCCAGCCCTGGACCGCCGCGCCAGGCCGCATGCCCCTCAAGGCGCGCTGCGCCTCGGCCACGCCCGCTGCGATCTCGGCCATCGCCGCCGCGTCGAAGCGCTTGGGATCGAATCCGCCTCGCGCCGTCAGGCCCAGGGCCGCCGTACGGCCGAACAGCGCCCCATCGGTGGCGGGCGGCGGGTTGGCCTTCAGCAGCCGGGCCACCGAGGCGAAATACTCCAGGGGCGGCGCCGCGCGCTCGGCGAAGGCGGCGAGGGCCGCCGCGGCCGGACCGCTCATGCGAAGGCCGTCCTGAAGCTTGTGGACGGCGGGCAGGTCGTCTGGACCATCGACGAGAATCCGCACCAGCACCCAGCCCTCCGGCGTCTTCAGTCTTACGACGTCCGGCCCCTCGCCGGCCTGTCCCGGCCCGACGATGGTGTAGCGCCCGCCGGCGCCGCCCGTGGTCCGCGTGCCCAGGACGAAGTCGTTGTCGGTGAACATGTTCATGCCCGCCACCGAGATGTAGCGATCCCCTGTGGGCGGAATCTCCATCGTCACCGGCCCGCGGCTCAGGTCTACCCACGCCCGCGAATAGAGGGTGTCGTTGTTGGGTGTGGTGACGCTCCGCGACTGCGGCCCGGCGAGATGGCGGCCATGTCCGAACGTGTTGAGGCGCTTCAGCACCGCGTCCGGGCCGGCCAGCGCGCGGGCCCGCGCGGTGGCCATCTCGATGAGCGGCAGTCCGTAGAGCCACGCCTCGCGAGCCGCCGACCTCAGGTCGCCGCTCGCCGCATGCGCCCGCGCCGCCGGGATCGCCCCGATCACCGCCAGCGCCGCCAAAATCTCACGCCTGTTCACCGTGCCGCCTCCATCAACGCGGAGCCTGATTGGCGGCCACGCGCGCGTCAGACAACCTCCAGCGGAGGCATACGGTAATAGCCCTGGAGCAACTCGGCGCGCGGCAGGTAGGCCCGCATGAACACGGCGAACGGCGCAGGCGGCGCGGGCAGCCAGTTGGCCTCGCGCTCGGCCCCGGGGCTCTCGTTCCCGATCCAGATGTCCAGCGAACCGTCCGCGTTGGCCACGAGGCCCGGCGAGCGGTCGCCGATGGCGTAGCGGTTCAACGGATTGTCCCAGAAGAAGTACTGCCCGTCGTCGGTCGCCTCGTAGAGGCTGAGGGACCAGAAGGAATCCACCGGCAGGTGGCCGTCCGCCGGAAAGTGCAGCCGCCAGGCCTTGCGGCCGTCGAACAGCTTGCCGGGCTCGGGCCCCTGCCCCTGAAGGTACATGGCCTCGGTCGGCGGAAGGGCGGCCAGGCCGCCCAGGGCGACCGCGGCGCGCAGCCCGTAGTCCTGCTCGAAATCGCCCAGCTTGGCGCTGGGATACGACCAGCCCTGGATGGACGCCCCGCCGCCCAGGCCGCCGCCGCCGCGCACCGCCTTGCGGCCGTCCTCGAGCCCGGCGGCGATCTCCGCCGCCTCGTCGGCCGAGAAGCGGCCAGGGTCGAAGCCTTCCAGGAGCCCGAGCGGCGCCAGCCCCTGGAGATAGCCCAGGTCGGTCACCGGCGGCGGATTGGCGGCCATCAGCTTGGCGGCGCTCGCGAAATATTCCGCCCAGTCCGCCTTGCGCCCCGCGTAGGGCCCGGGCGGCGCCGCGGCCGGCGCCTGGAGAGAGACGCCCGCCTGGACCTGGCGCGCGGCGTCCAGGTCGTGCGGCCCCTCCACCAGGACTCGGGCCAGCGCCCAGACGTGATCTGTCGGCGAACGGATGAGGTTCCACCCCTCGGCCGCCTCGCGCGGCCCCACCAGTCGGAACGTCCCGCCGTCGGGCCCGGTGGTCCGCGTGCCCAGGACGGCGAAGTTATTGGTGTAGGCGTCCATCAGCGCCAGCGAGAGATAGCGCTCGCCGGCGGGCGGCAGGGTGATCGTCACCGGCCCCGCCGAGAGGTCGATGTGGGCGGTGGAATAAAGCGTGTCGGTGTTGGGCGTCGTCACGGCGCGATGCTTGGGCGTCGCCAGGTTCCGGACATGGGTGATGGTCCCCATCGTCTGTCCCAGTCCCAGGCCCCGCTGGCGCGTCGTCGCCACCTCGATCAGCGGCAAGGTGTAGATGTAGGCGTCCCGCGCCGCCGTCCTCAGGTCGCTCAAGATCCGTCCTTCCGCTCCGTCCGGCTCGCCAGCATCCGGGCGGCCTCGCCGGCCTCGTCCCACCACGCTCGCAGCATCCCGGCCGCCTGGCCGGGCCGCGCGAGGGCCACGCCCTGACCGGCCCAGAGCGAAATCATCTCGGGCTCGTCGGCCTGGGCGGCGGCGGCGCGCAGCGGCTGGGTCAGCCTGTTCTGGACAGGATAGGCTGGGACCTCGTCCTGGACCCCATGCATCAGACGCATGAACCTGTTCTCGATGCCGCGGGCGTGACGGCCGGTGAACGCCCGCGTCAGGCGCGTGGCGTCGTCGCCCGCCCTCTCGATCGCCCCTCGCCAGGGCCTGGACGTCGTGGCCTCGTCCGCGAGCAGGAACGCCGTCCCCATCTGCGCCGCCGCCGCCCCCAGGGCGAGCACCGCCGCCACCCCCCGCCCGTCCATGATTCCCCCGGCGGCGATGACCGGCAGGTCCACGGCCGACCGGATCGTCGCCACCAGGGCCAGCGTCCCCACGAGGCTGGCCTCCGGATCGGCCAGGAAGTGCCCGCGATGCCCCCCGGCCTCGAAACCCTGAGCGCAGATTCCGTCGGCGCCCGCCTCGGCCCAGGCCCGCGCCTCGGCGACCGTTGTCGCCGTCCCGATGACGAGGGTTCCTCGCGCCCGGAGACGCGCCACCCGCGGCCGGTCCAGAATGCCGAAGGTGAACGATGCGGCGGGCGGCGACGCCGCGATGACCGCCTCCAGCTGGGCGTCGAAGTCCGGCGCGAAACTGTTCGGAGCCTCGGGAGGCTCCAGGCCCAGTTGAGCGTACCACGGCGTCAGCTGCGCCAGGGCCGCGGCCACCTCGCCGGGCGCCGGATCGCCCCGCGGCGCCATGAGCAGATTGACCGCGAACGGGGCGTCGGTCGCCGCCCGCACGCGCGCCACCGCCGGTCCGATCGCCTCGGGCGCCAGGGCGCCCGCCGCGAGGGCGCCCATCCCGCCGGCCGCGCTCACCGCCGCCGCCAGGCCGTCCAGGGACGCGCCCACCATCGGCGCCTGGAGAATCGGAATCGGCAGCGCCGCCAGCAGACGCGCCAGACCTTCTCCCGGCCTTCCTGCGCCAGGTATTCCTTCGCCGGGCCCTCCTTCGCCGGCCCCTCCTTCACCGGACGGCGTCACGCCTCGCCCTCGCCCCGCTTGCGGGCGATCTTCTCCAGCACCTTGCCCCGTCCCCGGCTGAGGGCGGTGATCACCCCGCGAAGCGTGCGCACCTCCTGATCGGTGAAGCGCGCCTTGCCCAGCGCGGACCGCAGGTTCTGGACCATGTTCGGCGTCTTCTCGGGCGGATGGAAGAAGCCCGCGGTCTCCAGTTCGCGCTCGAGGTGCTGGTAGAGGCCCAGCAGGGCCTCGCCCGAGGCTGGCTCCGGTCCCTCGCGGAAGGCGGGCGGCGCAGCGTCGGCGACCGTCGTGCGCCACTCATAGGCGTTGATGGCCACCGCCTGGGCGAGATTCAGCGAGCGAAAACGCGGATCGATCGGAATGGTCACCACCGCCTGGCAAAGCGCGATGTCGGCGGTCTCGAGCCCCGCGCGTTCCCCGCCGAACAACAGGCCCACGCGCCGCCCTTCGGCGGCCGCGCCCGCCAGTTCCGCCGCGGCGGCCCGCGGCGTCAGCACCGGCAGGGTCAGCTCTCGCGGACGCGCGGTCGTGGCGAAGACGAGTTGCAGGTCTGCGACCGCCTCGGCCACGGTGTCGTGCACCCGGGCGGCGTTCAGCGGCCATTCCGCCCCCGAAGCCAGGGCCCAAGCACGCTCCTGGGGCCAGCCGTCGCGAGGATTCACCAGGCGAAGATCCGACAGGCCGAAGTTGGCCATGATGCGCGCAACGGCCCCGATGTTCTCGGCGAGCTGGGGCGTGGTCAGGATGACGGCCGGCGCGGAAAGGGTGGGTGCGGAGAGGGCGGCGTTGGCCATGCCCCGTCTTAGAGGCGCCCGCCCGCCGGAAGGCAACCCTCGCCGATGGAAACGCCACCGCGACGGAACCTCCAGACGACGCGTCCGACGGCGCCGATCGCTCGCGTCGCACAGCCTCCGGCCGTCGCCTGCCTGTTGCGAAGCCGGAGAGGCGTCCGTGCCGTAAGGTGACCCCTCGCGAGCCTTTGCGTTGGCGCTCCCGGCGGCTATACGGCCCTTAAGACATTCTATCGCCCGGAGCCCCCGCCCCTCATGGCCAAGATCAAAGTCACCAACCCCGTCGTAGACCTCGACGGGGACGAGATGACCCGCATCATCTGGAAACTGATCAAGGAAAAGCTGATCCTCCCCTACCTCGACCTGAAGATCGAGTACTACGACCTGGGGATGGAGCACCGCGACGCCACCGACGACAAGGTGACGGTCGAAGCGGCCGAGGCGATCAAGAAGTACGGCGTCGGCATCAAGTGCGCGACCATCACGCCCGACGAAGCCCGGGTGAAGGAATTCGGCCTCAAGAAGATGTGGAAGTCGCCGAACGGCACGATCCGCAACATCCTGGGCGGCGTCGTCTTCCGCGAGCCGATCATCTGCAAGAACGTGCCGCGCCTCATCCCCGGCTGGACCCAGCCGATCATCGTCGGCCGCCACGCCTTCGGCGACCAGTACAAGGCCACCGACTTCCTGGTGCCGGGCAAGGGCAAGCTCACGATCAAGTGGGAAGGCGAGAACGGCGACACGATCGAGCACGAGGTGTTCGACTTCCCCGCGAGCGGGGTGGCCATGGGCATGTACAACCTCGACGAGTCGATCCGCGAGTTCGCCCGCGCCTCGATGGCCTACGGGCTGAACCGCAACTATCCGGTCTATCTCTCGACCAAGAACACGATCCTCAAGGCCTATGACGGCCGCTTCAAGGACATCTTCGCCGAAGTCTACGAGGCCGAGTTCGCCGACCGGTTCAAGGCCGCGGGCCTCGTCTACGAGCACCGCCTGATCGACGACATGGTCGCCTCGGCGCTGAAGTGGTCGGGCGCCTTCATCTGGGCCTGCAAGAACTACGACGGCGACGTCCAGTCGGATCAGGTCGCCCAGGGCTTCGGCTCGCTGGGCCTGATGACCTCGGTGCTGATCACGCCGGACGGCAAGATCATGGAAGCCGAGGCCGCCCACGGCACCGTGACCCGCCACTTCCGCCAGCATCAGCGAGGCGAGTCGACGTCGACGAACTCGATCGCCTCGATCTTCGCCTGGACCCAGGGCCTCAGCCACCGCGCCAAGCTCGACGACAACGAGGAACTGGCCCGCTTCGCCAAGACCCTGGAACAGGTGTGCGTCTCCACCGTCGAAAGCGGCTCGATGACGAAGGACCTCGCCCTGCTGGTGGGCGACACTCAGGGGTGGCTCACCACCGAAGGCTTCATCGACAAGGTGGCCGACAACCTGGACAAGGCGCTGGCCGCCTGATCGGCGCCGCCTCCGAGGGGGGCGGAAACATCGATTTCAGAGCGCCGCCCGCGGACCCCGCGGGCGGCGCTTTTATCTTCAGCGCCCTTCGGCCCAGACGTCGAGCGGCTGCTTCTCCTCGTGCCGGACGAGGAAGAGGTAGCCCAACAGGAACGTCACCGCGCCCACGATCGTCGCGCCCCAGAACCCGGCGGGCGACGCGAACCACAGAGTCAGCCACAGGATCGCATTGCCGATCAGCAGCATCGACCACCGGACCAGGACGCTGAAGGCGTGATAGGTGCGCTCGTGCGCGACGACATCGGTCGTCTGCCCGCCAAAGTGACCACGGTCTTCCATCTCGGAACCTCCCGAAGAAACGGCGTTCTTCGAGAAGACGCCCGACACGCGCCCGCGTCAATTCATGTTCTTGATTTGTTCGAATCTGCGCATAGGATGCCGACAGACAGGAGACCACGCATGAGCATCGGATACGTCACCCTGGGCGCCCACGACGTGGAGGCCGCCCTGCCCTTCTTCGACGCCGTCCTGGGCGCGCTGGACTACGAGCGCAAGGATCCCTTCCCCGGCTGGGCGTTCTACGGACCGCTCGGCGGTGAACCCTGCCTCGGAATCTGCCGGCCGTACGACGGCGGCGACCCACGCGCCGGCAACGGGATCATGGTCGCCCTCAAGGCGGCCTCCAAGGCGCAGGTCGACGCCGTGCATGCCGCGGCCCTGGCCGCCGGCGGCGCCGACGAAGGCGGGGCGGGCTATCGTCCGCCCGAAGCCACCAGCGGCTTCTACGCCGCCTATTTCCGCGATCCGGTGGGCAACAAGCTGTGCGTCTACCTCACCGATTGATCGCGCGAGATCGCCACGACGGAAGCCAGCCGCAACAAAAAACGGCCGGGGTCACCCCCCGGCCGTTCGCGTGTCGTATCGGACAGAAGCTAGGCGTAAGCCAGCGAACGACGGCGACGCAGAGTCGCGCCGGCCATGCCGAAGCCGCCGATCATCAGCGCCCAGGTGGCGGGCTCCGGAACGGCGCCGAAGGTGGGGTTGTTGTCCCAGTGGAACTCGGCCGCGACCTTGAGGCCGTGCTTCTTGCCTTCGTTGAGGCCGAACAGGCCCTCGTTGAAGGTCCCGCCGTTGACCGTGATGGTCATGCGGCCCGGATCTTCCAGGCCGGGCTCGCCGTGGCCCCAGGTCAGAAGCGCCTGACCGCCCTGGTCCCAGACCAGCTGGCCGGCCTGATAGATGCCGAAGAAGGTGTAGCCGTTGGTGTCGCCGTTGACGAAGATCGGGCCGTTGTTGTTGCTCGGCGAATCGAACGTGAACTTCAGCGAGATGGCCGACCATGCCGTGTCGTCGCCGTTGACGTTCGTCTCGTTGGTGTAGAGCTTGAACAGGTCGAAGCTCTGGACCGGGTCGGATCCCAGATCGAGATCGAAGGTGTCGGTCAGCGGACCGTTGATCTTGAGCACCAGCCCCGGATCGGCGCTGTTGTAGGCCGTCAGTTCCCAGTTGCCCGCGAAGACGGTGGCTTGCGCCTGAGTGGCGGCGAACGCCAGCCCGGCGGTGGCGGCGAGCGCCGCGACAAATTTCCGTGTCATTCCGAAGTCCCCATGTAGCTCCGGATTCGGAGCCCCGACGCGCCATCAGACGCCACAACCGGGACGCGCGCAGCTTCATTCCCCTGAGGCGCGACGCCCACTCGCCTCTCAGCCGGTGAGAGCCGCCTTCACCGCCGCCAGCCCATCGGCCGCGCGCGATCCGTCGGGTGCGCCGCCCTGGGCGAAATCGGGCCGGCCGCCGGCTCCCTGTCCGCCCATGGCCAGCACCGCCGCCTTCGCCAGCTCGGCCGCGTTGAACCGCGACTGGGCGGCGCCCGTGATGGCGACCGTCGCGGCCGCCTTGCCATCGGCCGTGCCGATGAGCGCGATCACGCCGTCGGGAAGCTGCTTCTTGAATTCCTCGGCGATCGGCCGCAGGTCCTTGCCGCCCACGCCGTCCATGACGCGCGCGATCACCTGCACCCCACCGATGTCCTCGGGGCCCGAGGCCGCGCCGGCGCCGCCACCGCCCATGGCGAGCTGACGCTTGGCCTCGGCCAGGTCCTTCTCCAGCTTGCGGGCCTGGGCCTGCAGCGCCTCCACACGCCCGGTCACCTCGACGACCGGAACCTTGAACTGGTCGGCCAGGCCCTTGGCCACCGCCGCCTGCTCCAGAAGCCAGCGCCGCGCCGCCTCGCCGGTCAGGGCCTCGATCCGGCGTACGCCGGCGGCCACCCCCTGCTCCGACACGATCTTGAACAATGCGATGTCGCCCGTCCGCGCCACATGCGTGCCGCCGCACAGCTCCACCGAATAGTTCCCCTCCCCGCTCAGCGCCCGGCCCAGGGTCAGCACGCGCACGCTGTCGCCGTACTTCTCGCCGAACAGCGCCATGGCGCCCGCCTCCATGGCGGCCTCCGGCGCCATCTCGCGCGTGTCCGCGGCCAGGTTCTGTCGCACCACCGCGTTCACCTCGGCCTCGATCCTGTCGATCTCCTCCGGCGTCACCGGCTGGCCGTGGCTGAAGTCGAAGCGGATGCGCTCGCCGTCCACCATCTGGCCCTTCTGGGTCACATGGCGGCCCAGCACGTTCCGCAGCGCCGAATGCAGCAGATGGGTGGCCGAGTGATTGGCCCGCGTCGACGCCCGGCGTTCCGCATCGACCGCCAGCCGCACCCGAGCGCCGGGCGCGAGTTCGCCCTCCACCACCTCGATGTCGTGGACGTGGAGGTCGCCCGCCTGCTTCTGGACGTCGAGGACGCGCGCGCGGCCGCCGGTCCATTCGATCTCGCCACGGTCGCCCGCCTGGCCGCCGCTCTCGGCGTAGAACGGGGTGCGGTCGAACAGCGCCTGCGCCCGGCCGCCCGAGCCGACTCGGTCGGCTTCCTGGCCATCGACCACCAGGGTCAGAAGCTCGCCGGTCGCCTCCGTCTCGTCGTAGCCCACGAACACCGTCGGCCCCAGCCGGTCGCGGATCGCAAACCACTCGGCCGCCGCCGTCGCCTGCCCCGAGCCCTTCCAGGCCTCGCGCGCCATCTCGCGTTGGCGCGTCATGGCGGCGTCGAAACCCTCGAGGTCCACGGTGACGCCCCGCGCCCGCACCGCGTCCTGGGTGAGGTCCAGCGGAAAGCCGTAGGTGTCGTAGAGCTGGAAGGCCGTCTCGCCCGGCAGCACGCCGCCGTCCGTCAGGCCAGCGGTCGCCTGGTCCAGCAGCGCCATCCCCCGACCCAGCGTCGTGCGGAAGCGCACCTCCTCCTGACGCAACGTGTCGACGATGGCGTCCTCGGCCCGGCGCAGCTCGGGATAGGCGTCGCCCATCTCGGCCACCAGGGTGGGCGCCAGCCTGTGCATCAGGGGCTCCTCGGCGCCCAGCAGGTGCGCATGGCGCATGGCCCGGCGCATGATCCGGCGCAGCACATAGCCTCGGCCCTCGTTCGACGGCGTCACGCCGTCTGCGATCAGGAAGCTGGTCGCCCTGAGATGGTCGGCGATCACCCGGTGCGATGGGGCCGCCTCGCCCTCGGCCTTCACCCCGGTCGCCTCGACGCTGCCGGCGATCAGCGTGCGGAAGAGGTCGGTGTCGTAGTTCGAATGCACCCCCTGAAGGATCGCGGTGATCCGTTCCAGGCCCATGCCGGTGTCGATCTGCGGCTTGGGCAGCGGACGCTCGGTTCCGTCGGCGAAACGCTCGAACTGCATGAAGACGAGGTTCCAGAACTCCAGGAACCGGTCGCCGTCCTCGTCCGGGCTGCCGGGCGGGCCCCCGGCCAGTTCCGGGCCCTGGTCGATGAAGATCTCAGAGCACGGGCCGCAGGGTCCCGTGTCGCCCATGGACCAGAAGTTGTCCGCCGTGGCGATGCGGATGATGCGGTCGTCGGAGAAGCCCGCGATCTTCTTCCACAGCGACGCCGCCTCGTCGTCGGTGTGATAGACGGTGACCAGCAGCCTGTCCTTCGAGAGGCCGAAGTCGCGGATCAGCGCCCAGGCCTGCTCGATCGCGCCGTCCTTGAAATAGTCGCCGAACGAGAAGTTGCCGAGCATCTCGAAAAAGGTGTGGTGGCGCGCGGTGTATCCGACGTTGTCGAGATCGTTGTGCTTGCCGCCCGCGCGAACGCATTTCTGCGAACTCGTCGCCCGCGGCCACGGCGCGGTTTCGGCGCCGGTGAAGTAGTTCTTGAACGGCACCATCCCGGCGTTGACGAACAGCAGCGTCGGGTCGTTCTGCGGGACGAGCGGCGCCGAGGCCACGACCTCGTGGTCGTTCCGCTTGAAGTGGTCCAGGAAGTGCGTCCGGATCTCGTTCAGGCTGGGCATCGTGCTACTGTCGTCAGGTCGTGGAGAGGGATCGGATCGCGGCGGACCGCGACCCATTCAGGTGGGAACTCCGGACCCTTTACGAAACCTGCGACGCCCCGCCAAAGGAAAAGGTCGGTCCCGCCAGGTCCGCCTGACCGGCTGAGGTCGGCCTGGCGGGGTGGGGGCGGCCTGGCGAGCGTTCGCCACGACACGACCGCCCGAAGGGCCGACACCGAACGCCGGCGAACGCCGCAAGTCTGTAAGGACGATGGATTACGCCCGGATACGCTCCGGGCATGAGGAAGCCCGGCGCGGGCGGCCACGCCGGGCTTCGAGCCCCGAAAGATGCGAAGGGCCGCCGCCGGCGGAAGGCGGCGCAGGCAGGCCCCGTTGGCGGAGAGGCTAGCCCGGCTCGGGAACGCCTCGCCCTTTCGAGGAACCGCTCGGCTCAGAGCGACCCGTCCTCGTCGTCCGCGCCCTCGGCCGGCCCCACCAGCATCTGGTCCTCTACGGCGTCCTTGGCCCCGCGGACCTGACGCTCGATCTGGCCCGCCATGTCGGGGTTGGCCTTCAGGAATTCGCGGACGTTGTCACGTCCCTGACCGATGCGTTGCGAGTTCCACGAGAACCAGGAGCCCGACTTCTCGATCACCCCGGCCTTCACGCCCAGGTCGATGATCTCGCCCAGCTTCGAGATGCCCTCGCCGTACATGATGTCGAACTCGACCTCGCGGAACGGCGGGGCCACCTTGTTCTTCACCACCTTCACGCGGACGTTGTTGCCGACGATCTCGTCCCGCTGCTTCACCGAGCCGGTGCGGCGGATGTCCAGGCGCACCGAGGCGTAGAACTTCAGGGCGTTGCCGCCCGTCGTGGTCTCGGGGCTGCCGTACATCACCCCGATCTTCATGCGGATCTGGTTGATGAAGATGACCAGCGTCTTGGCCTTGGAGATCGAGGCGGTCAGCTTCCGCAGCGCCTGGCTCATCAGTCGCGCCTGCAGGCCGGGCAGGCTGTCGCCCATGTCGCCCTCGATCTCGGCCCGCGGCGTCAGCGCCGCCACCGAATCGATCACGATCACGTCCACGGCGTTCGAGCGCACAAGGGTGTCGGTGATCTCCAGCGCCTGTTCGCCGGTGTCGGGCTGCGCCACCAGGAGGTCGTCCAGGTTCACGCCCAGCTTGTGGGCGTAGGACGGGTCCAGCGCGTGCTCGGCGTCGACGAACGCCGCCGTGCCGCCCGCCTTCTGGACCTCGGCCACCACATGCAGCGCCAGGGTGGTCTTGCCCGAGCTTTCGGGACCGTAGATCTCGACGATCCGGCCCTTGGGCAGGCCACCGATGCCCAGCGCGAGGTCCAGCCCGAGCGAACCGGTGGACACGGATTCGATCTCGACGACCTTGCCCTTGTCGCCCAGCTTCATCACCGAGCCCTTGCCGAAGGCCCGGTCGATCTGCGTCAGCGCCGCCTCGAGCGCGCGCTGCTTTTCCGAATCGTCTTTGCCCACGAGCCTCAACGCCGATTGCGACATGTCATCCGCCCTCTATCCCACGATTCCGCCAACCGGACGGCCACGCCGCGCCGATGACTCAAGATGTACCGCCTTTGTTCCATGTTCGCAAGATGTTCCTTGGCCAACATTCGCCTCTCTACCGGCCTGGGGTGGCGACAAGGCCACGCCGGCTGCCTCGCGCGGCTCGGGATCGCCGCCCTCGGAGCCGAACACGCCGGCGATGGGGCCCGGCCACTCGCCTCCCGCGGGTGGAGGCGTGGACGTCCGGCGCGACGCGGGCTAGCGTCGAAGCCACGACACTTGGGATGTGACGCCGGATCGGGGGACCGGCGCCTTTGCGGGCCACATCCGAGGGCGTTTCGGCGGAGGGGCTTTTCGCGGGTGCATGACATGAAGGCCAGGGCCTCGGGACGGGCCGTCGACGCCGGAGGCCGCCCGTGTCGCTGAAGACGCCCCCAGCCCCTCCCACGCCTGAGAGGCGGGCGGCCTACGTGCGCGCCGCCCTGGCGCGGGGCGACCTTCTGGGCGCCTACGACGAAGTGGCGCGACGGGGCGACACCAGCCATGCCGAACTGAACTATCTCGAGGTGCTGACCCTCGCGCGCCTGGGCGACACCGAACGGGCGCTTCGCCTGTACGAGGACTACGGCCTCGCCGACCTGGGCGATGTGGACACCCTGTCGCTCAAGGCGCGTCTGCTCAAGGATCTGGCCTTCGCCGGCGGCGCGCCCCATCGCAGGCGCCTGCTGGAAGCGTGCGACCTCTACGAGGCGATCCATCGGCGCACGCGGTCCAGCTACCCGGCCATCAACGCCGCGAGCCTGGCCCTGATCGCCGGCAAGACCGAACTGGCCGAGCGACTGGCCCGGGAGGTGGTGGTGGAGTCCCCGCCCGCGGAGCGCTCCGGCTACTTCTCGCTGGCCACCCTGGCCGAGGCGCTGGTCGTCCTGGGCGATGCGGACGGGGCCCGCGACGCGCTCGCCCGCGCCCTGTCCGCGCCGGACGCCGACGTGGGCGCCCGCTCCACCACGGTCCTGCAGCTCCAGAGGCTGGTGGCGGCCAGGAGCGTCAAAGCCGAGATGGGCGCCCTGCTGGAACTGATCCAGCCGCCGAAGGTGGCGATGTTCTGCGGCAACATCTTCGTGGGCGGCCCCGAACTGGAGGACGACCTCGCCGCGCGCATGCGCGACCTGATCGCGCGCGAGAACGTGGGCTTCGGCTACGGGGCGCTGGCCGCCGGCAGCGACATCCTGATCGCCGAACAGCTCCTCGCCGCCGGCGCGGAGCTGCACGTCGTCCTGCCCTTCGCCGAGGCCGACTTCCTGGAACAATCGGTCGCGCCGGCCGGCGAAGGCTGGGTCCGCCGCTACGAGGCGTGCCGCGATCGCGCCGCCTCGGTGACCTTCTGCAGCAACATGGTCTTCATGGGCGGGATGGAGCAGTTCGCCTACGGCTCCAAGGTCACCATGGGCATGACGCGCCTGCGCGCCCGGCAGCTTCACGCCGAACCGTTGCAACTGGTGATCGTGGAGGCGCGCGGCGACCGCACGCTCAGCGGCTCGGACATCACCGCCTGGAAGGCGACGGGCGGCCGGTCCGAGGTGATCATCGCGCCGCCCCTCGTGCGTCCGGTCATGCCGCCGCCGCCCGAGAAGTCGGAGGTGGAGCGCGGCGTCTACGGCCTGATGTTCACCGACTACCCCGGCTTCTCGAAGCTGGACGAACGCGTGCTGCCGCTCTTCTGGGAAGAGGTCATGGTGCGCGCGGCGCACATACTGGAGGGCTATGGCGAGGTGATCCGCCAGGGCAACACCTGGGGCGACGCCATCTTCGCCGTCTTCAGCGACGCGCCGACCGCGGCCGCAGCGGCGCTCGATCTCTGCGAGGGCCTGGCCAAGGTCGACTGCCGGCGCCTCGGTGTCCGCGAAGGCACGGCCATGCGCATCGCCCTGCACTACGGCTCGACCTACTCGGGCTACGATCCCGTCACCAAGCGCACGAACTACTACGGCAGCGAGGTGTCGCGCGCCGCGCGGATCGAACCGGTCACGCCGTCTGGAAGCGTGTACGTCACCGAGCCGTTCGCCGCGGTGCTGGAGATGCAGGACGATCATCCGTTCGACTGCAACTACGTCGGCAAGGTCGCGCTTCCCAAGGGCTTTGGCGTCTATCCGCTCTATCGCCTCAGCCGCCGACCGAAGGACTGACGCCGCCAGGCGGCGGCCCTGGATCGTCGCCCCAGGAACAGCGTCCCGGGATCAGCGACCGGTCGCGACGGCGGGAGCCTGGCCGAGCGCCCGGCACTCGGCGGCCATGCTCTTGGTGAAACGGGCGTCAGCCCCCAGCGTCTGGTCGAGGATCGCCATGCCGGCGGCGCAGTCGGACCGGGCCTCGGCCATCCGGCCCGCCCGCGCCAGTACCTTGGCGCGATTGACCAGCAGGTCGCCGTGGTTGGGATGGGTCCTGCCGTAGCCGACGTCATAGTTGCGCTTGGCGTCGTCCAGCGCTTCGAGCGCCCCGCGGGAATCGCCTCGGTCCGAGGCGATCAGGGCCAGGTACACATCGGCGATGCCGATGAGGTAGTGCGGCCCGCCAAAAGCCTGGCGGTAGATGACGATGGCTTCGCGCAGGGCCTGTTCTCCCTCGGGCAACCGCCCCAGGCCGTGCAGGATCTGGCCCTGCATCGACAGGGTGTCGGCGAGGATCGGATTGTCGTCGTCCAGCACCGCGCGTTCGATCCGGAGCGCGTTGGCGATCTCGACCTGGGCGCGCTTCAGGTCACCGGCGTTGAACGAGTTCTGGGCCAGCGCGAACCACGCCTTGCCCGTCGAGAGATGGGTTTCGCCGAGAGAGGCCTGGAACAGCTTCAGCGACTCTGCGAGCGAGGACCGCGCCTCGTCGAACTGGCCGTCGTCCGAGAGGAGCAGGCCACGATTGTTCAGCGCCATCGCCAGCGCGCCGCGCGACGCATCGGCCCCGGCCGCGCGATAGTGGGCCAGGGCGCGGTCGAAGGCGGCGACCCCCGCCTTGACGTTCGAGGCCGACGTGTGGATCCGCCCCTCGGTCAGGGCCGCCAGAGCCCGCAGGTTCGCATTCTGAGGACCATCGCCGGTCAGCCGCTCCTCGGCGCGCCGCACTGTGGCGAGCGCCAGCTCCAGCTGCCCCTCCCGCGCATAGGTGGTGGCCAGGACCAGCAGCGCCTCCGCGCCGTCGGGACCGGAGCGGTCGATCACCGGCAGGGCCGCCTCCACCGCCGTGCGCGCCTCGCCCAACAGGCCGAGGTTGTTGTAGGCCCGTCCCAAGGTGGCCAGCAGCCGGGCCTGGATGGCCGGCTGGTCCGCCAGTTCGGCCCGCGCCCGCTCCACGCTGCGGCCCAGGATGGTCAGGGCCGTGATGGTGCGGGGATTCTCGGTCGCCGGGTTCGACAGCTCGAAGGTGCCGACCAGATAGTCGGCGGCCGCGCGGGCGGCGGCGGCCTCGTGCTGGGCGATGGTCCGCTGGTGGTTCGCCTCGATCCGCAGCGAGTTGGCGTAGAACGCGAGTCCGCCCGTCACCAGCATCCCGACGACCGCGCCGGACGCGATGGCCGTCATCTGGGCGATGCGCCGCTGGGTCTCGCGCTGGACCAGCTCGTCCAGCTTGAGGCCCGTGAGGCCGGCGATCAGCTTCTGGGTGGCCAGTCGCGGACCATCCGCCTCGCGCCGGAAATCGGCGGCGATCGGCTCGGCCGGTGTCGAGGACAGGGCGCCGTCGGGCCCGATCCGGAATCGCAGCGCGTGCGGAAAGCACTCGCGCTCCTCCGCGCCCGGCATGGCCGATGCGTTCGGTTCACCGTCCACGACCAGGGCCAGAACCCGGCCCTCGCCGTGGTGCCGCTTGAACTGGAGAATCTCCTCGTTGACCCACCGGGACCTGGCCGCCGCCGGAGAGCAGATCACCACCAGGAACATCGACCCGCGCAGCGCCGAGGTCAGTTCGGCGCTGAGATCGCCGGAAGCCGGGAGCTCCTCGCGGTCGCGGAAGATCGGGCGGAGACGCCGGGGAACCTCGCCCACGGCGGTGACCTTGCCGATCAGCTTGCCGGGAAGGCGATAGCCCTCGACCTCGCGGTGCAGGCGTTGGGCGAAGTCACGGTCGCGGTGGCTGTAGCTTATGAACGCCCGATAGGCGAAAGCGCCTTCTCGCCGCGTATCAGGTGCCCCGTCGCCGTCCCCCATGCCCTCAAATGTACGACAGCGTACGCCGGCGCCGCAACGCCGCTCCCGCAAAGCCGAAGCCAAAGATCATGAAGGCCCAGGTCGAGGGTTCGGGCACGACGCCGCCGCCATCCGTCAGCCGGACGGGATCGATGAACTGAGGCGAGAAGTTGATGCCCGTGATGTATTTGGGCTCGGGGGCGTCCAGGGCGCCGAAGCCCCGCATGGCGGCGAACGACTCGAACTCGACGCCGCCGCCGCGGCCGATGGGATCGCCGAAGCCCGAATACGCCACGAGGCAGGTGGTCGCCGTGATGCAATCCGAGCGCGTGTAGGCCGTGACGCTGGTCCGGTACTGGATCACCTGGCTCTGTCCGGTTTCCAGCAGCGCGCTCAGCGGCAGCACGATGTTCGTGGAATCCCACGCATAGGCCCACGCGAGCTGGTTCGGCAAGGTCTCGCTCCCGAACGCCAGGACGAAGCCGTTCAGCGCCGCCGACGCCGCGTCGAGGTTGTAGTTCGGGATGACGTTGCCCTCGGAATCGAAGGCGAGGCTGATCGAGCCGCTGAGCGAATAGAGCGTCACGTCATTGCTGACGACCGAGAAGTCGAAGTCGGCGTAGGCGAACGGCGAGTACGCCTCCGCATGCGTGCTGAGGTCCTCGAACGTCAGGCCCGAAAACGTCTGGCCATAGCCGGTGAAGATGTTGTTGTCGGTCGCCGGCCCCACGCGCTCCTGAAGGTAGAAGCCCATGCCGGCGGGGATGATGGTCGACTCGAATTCAGAGATCGACAGCAGGTTGTCAGACATGTTCGTGATCGTGACATCGACGCCGGAATACGAGGTGGCCGTCGAGAAGGCGCCCGAAACCGCGACGCCGCTCTCGAAGCTGATCTGGCTGGCGCTGATCTCGACGATCGACTCCACGCTGCCGCCTCGGCCGCCCAGATTGATGACATTGTAGCCACGCGGCAGCGTCGTCGAGAACGGCACGACCGACGTTTCGGAAATCTCGCCATAACCCGTCGGCGTCGCCTCGATCGACTGGGCCTGGGCGGCGTTCGTCGCGAGCAGGAAGAGCCCCGCAGCCAGATACTTCACGCTTCGCATCAGCCCCTCCGGCTACAACGCCGAGGACCCGCCCCCGCGAGTCCCTATCCTTCCCGTTAACCGTAGCATGCACGCCGGCGCGTGCGATCTCGTTCTTGTGTGGGTTGAAAATCCGAGGATACAACTCGCCTTACGCAGCGCACCGCTCTGGCGGAGACCACGAACCGCCTCCTCAATCTGAGCGACCCGCCGAAGACGTCCGTGCATGCCGATATGTGAATCACCTTAACCTGGACCCATCCAGGTGAAGGGCTCTCCGCGCTATGCGCACCCGCATGTCAGAAAGGACCGGCGCGGCCATCCGCAAGCTGCGTCTTGCACGCGGCTGGAACCTGGCCACCTTGTCGGCCCACAGCGGCGTGCCGATCTCGACCATCTCGCGGGTCGAACTGGGTCAGAACGCCCTGAACTACGAGAAGCTCATGCGCCTCTGCCGGGCGCTCGAAGTGGACCTGGAGGGCTTGGTCGCGCGGGAGGCCGAGACGGCGCCGGCCGCTTCGGGTCGCCGCGCCGTCATCCGGGCGGGGGAAGGTCCGCCCGCGCGGATCGGAGGCGCCACGGGGCGCCGAGCCGGCGCCGACCTTCTGTCCAAGAGCCTTTCGCCGGTGGTGCTCGACGTCACAGCGACCAGCCTCGATCTCCACGGGCCGATGGCGGCTCATGAAGGCGAGGCCTACGCCTACGTCGTCGCCGGCGAGGTGGAATTGCACAGCCACCTTTACGCGCCGCTCACCCTGGGCGCGGGCGACGCGGTGTATTTCGACGCCGCCGCGGGATATGCGCTGATCGCGCCGACGGCGCCGGCCAAGGTGCTGCTGGTGGCGTCGGGCGAAAGCACTTTCGGGACCTGACCACCGCCCAGCCACGGTCTCCTCGCTCCAAACTCAACCTAAGATTTGCAAGTCTCGGTGCGAACTCTCGCTTGGCGACGTTTTGGCGACGTTTGATTCCCGATCTTCCCGGATAATTCCCACAATTTACCAATAATCAAACCACGTTTGAGATGTTCTCAAAGGCGGGACTTGTCGGTCGCCGCCCAACTTCAACGGCATGAGGGCGAACCCGGGATGCGATCGATCAGGACCCCCGCCGCCGCACGCCACGCCCTTGCGGTCGCATAGACACCCCGCCCGTCGGCCGCCCGATTTCCACGCCCGATCCTTCCCGCCCCCGAGATCCCGATGAACGCCCTGCGCAACATGAACATCTCCAGCAAACTCGCCGGAAGCTTTGCGGTCGTGGTGGCGGTCGTGGCGGTCATGTGCGCGGCCGTCTTCGCCAGCCTGCTGAGCATCCGGGAGGCGGTGCGCCTCAACGACGAGAGCGTGGCCCGGCTCGAACTGGCCGACCGGGCGCTGATGGCGCGCATCGAGCGCCAGAACGCCATCCGCGGCCTCGTCGCCAGCGGCGATCCTGCGTTCCTGGCGCAGGTCGAAAACGCCCGGAAGGATTTCGATCGCTCTCTCGCCGGGTGGGAGAAGGCCTCTCCCGAGGACGGCGCGCGGATCGGCGCGGTCAGGGACGCCGCCCGCAGGCTCGAGGCCGAGGAAGCGGATCTGGTCGCGGCGGGCCAGGACCCGATCCGCCGCGCCGAAGCCATGACGCAGCTCTCGACCAAGGGCGGCCTGACCGAGTTCCGCGAGGCCATGGAGGTCGCCGTCGGCCGGGAGCAGGCCCAGCTCAAGGCGCGCGCCGAATCTCAGACCACGTCGCAGACGTTCGCCATGATCCTGCTGGCCATCGGCGCCCTGCTGTCGGTCGCGTTCTCGGTGACGATGGGTGCGATCCTGTCGGCCGCCATCGCCAGACCCGTCTCCAGGATGGCCGACGTCATGGGCAGGCTGGCCGGCGGCGACACCACTGTCGAGGTGCCCGCGCGGGATCGTCGGGACGAGGTGGGGCGCATGGCCGCCGCCGTCCAGCACTTCAAGGACACCGCCGCCGAGAAGGTCCGCATCGAGGCCCAGGCCGCCGAGCAGCGCCGCGCCGCCGAGACGGCCCGCGCCGCGAACGACGCCGATCGCGCAGCCAGCGCCGCCGAGCAGTCGAAGGTGGTCGACGATCTGGCCCAGGGACTGAGCCGTCTGGCCGCCGGGATCCTCACCTTCCGCATCGCCGAGCCCTTCCCGCCCCACTACGAGCAGCTCCGCGCCGACTTCAACCGCGCGATGGACACGCTCCAGTCGACCCTGCGCGAGGTGGCGGTCAACGCCACCGCCGTCCGCTCGGGCGCCGGCGAGATCAGCCAGGCCTCCGACGACCTCTCGCGTCGCACCGAACAGCAGGCCGCCAGCCTGGAGGAGACCGCCGCCGCCCTCGACCAGATCACCGCCACGGTCCGCAAGACGGCCGATGGCGCCGGTTCGGCCCGGGATGCGGTCTCCGAGGCGCGCGACGACGCCGAACGCTCGGGCGTGGTGGTCCGGGACGCCGTCTCGGCCATGAGCGAGATCGAGGCTTCCTCGCAGCAGATCAGCCAGATCATCGGGGTGATCGACGAGATCGCGTTCCAGACGAACCTGCTGGCGCTGAACGCCGGCGTGGAGGCGGCTCGCGCCGGCGAGGCGGGCAAAGGCTTCGCCGTCGTCGCCTCCGAGGTGCGCGCCCTGGCGCAGCGCTCGGCCGGAGCCGCCAAGGAGATCAAGGCGCTCATCTCGGCGTCGTCCCAGCAGGTCGACCGCGGCGTCGGCCTCGTGGGCGAGACCGGGAAGGTCCTGGAGCGGATCCTGGAGCAGGTGACCCACATCAACGGCTCGGTGACCGAGATCGCCGCCTCGGCCCAGGAGCAAGCGACCGGCCTCCAGCAGGTGAACACCGCCATCAACCAGATGGATCAGGTCACCCAGCAGAATGCGGCCATGGTCGAGGAGGCCACCGCCGCGAGCCACGCCCTGACCGGGGAGTCCGAAGCCCTGTCTCGCCTGATCGCCCGCTTCGACCTGGGCGCCGGTGGCGCCGCCCAGGGGCCGACTCCGGCGTCCCGCGCCCAAGCCCCCGCGGTTCCGGCGCCCGCCATGAAGACCATCGGCCGTGGCGGCGCCGCGCCGAAGCCTGCCCTTCCCGCCACTCAAGAAGACGACTGGGACGAGTTCTGAGCATGAGCACCGACCCCCTGGCGCTGGCCGAGAGCCTGGAGATGACCGCCGCCGCGCCCCTCGCCAAGGCGCTGATCGGCCGCCGCGGCCAGCCGCTGGTCCTGGATGCGTCCGATGTGCGGCGTCTCGGCGGCCAGTGCCTGCAGGTGCTGTTGTCGGCCCAGGCCGCCTGGGCCGCCGACGGCGCGGACTTCCAGGTCTGCTCGCCCTCTCCCGAGTTTCTCGATGGCCTCGCCCTGATGGGCGCGACCCGGCTCTGCCTGCCTGCCGAGGCTTCCATTTCACCCGTTCAGGACTGATCCCATGAGCTTGACCGTCCTTACCGTCGACGACTCGCGGACCATGCGCGAGATGCTGCGCCTGGCGCTCTGCGACGCCGGCTACCGAGTCGTCCAGGCCGAGGACGGCCTGCACGGCCTCGAGGTCCTCGCCGCCGAGAGCGACGCCCCGCAGGTCATCGTCACCGACATCAACATGCCGCGCATGGACGGCTTCGGCTTCATCGAGGAAGTCCGCAGCGACCAGCGCTGGCGCGGCATCCCGATCCTGGTCCTGACGACCGAGAGCGACGCCGAGAAGAAGAGCCGGGCCCGCAACGCGGGCGCCACCGGCTGGATCGTCAAGCCGTTCAACCCGGTCAAGCTGGTCGACGCCATCCGCCGCGTCGCCGCCTGACCCCGACAGCCCCCAGATCAGCCAGAACAGGGAACGCGCCCGTGGACGCCCTAGCCGCCATCCGGGAGACCTTCTTCCAGGAATGCGAGGAACAGCTCGCCGAGCTGGAATCCGGCCTGCTCGCCATGGAGGGCGGGGACCAGGATCCCGAGACCATCAACGCCGTCTTCCGGGCGGTGCATTCCATCAAGGGCGGCGCGGGGGCCTTCAGCCTGGAGGCTCTGATCCGCTTCGCCCACGTCTTCGAGACGGCGCTGGACGAGATGCGTTCGGGCCGCCTGGCCGTCGGCGCCGAAGTGCTGAAGACCATGCTGCGGGCGGCCGATGTCCTGGCCGATCTGGTCCGCGCGGCGCACTCGGGCTCGGAGGACGAACACCCGTCGCAAGCCGCGCTGTCGGAAGAACTCAAGGCCATGAGCGGCGGCGCCCACGATGAGTCCGAAGCGGGCGAGGACGACTGGGGCGACTTCGAATTCAAGCCCATGACGGTGGACATGGATCCGGCCGCAGAGGCTCCGGGAACGTCCGGCTTCGTGATCCGGTTCAAGCCGCGCGCCGACCTGTACGCCAAGGCGAACGAAGCCGCCCTGCTGCTACGGGAGCTGGCGCGCATAGGCCAGGTCGCGGTCGAACTGGACGCCAGCGGCCTGCCGGCCCTCGCCGATCTGGATCCCGAAGCCGCCTACCTGGCCTGGACCGTCACCCTGACGGGCGAAGCCGACGAAGCCGCGATCCGCGAGGTCTTCGAATGGGTCGACGGCGACTGCGAGCTGGAGATCATGCCGCTCGGCGGCAGCGAATCCTCCGCCGACGGCTTCGATCTCGCCGCCCTCATGGCCCGCGTGTCGGACGACGGGCCCGCACGGGTCTCCGACCCTGCGGCCGACATCGATGTCGGCTCGCTGATCGCCGCCCTTTCGCCGGACGCCGAGGTCCCGGCCGTCGCGGTCGCTCCGGAGATCGTCGACGCCCCGGCGAAGCCCGCCCTCAGCGTCGTGTCGTCCGCCCCTGAGCCCGCGGCCGATGCGCAGGGGGCGGCCCATATGCGCAAGACAGAAGCCGGCGCGACCATCCGCGTAGACCTGGATCGCGTCGATCGCCTGATCGACCTTGTCGGCGAGCTGGTCATCAACCAGGCCGTGCTGTCGCAGCGCGTCATGGAGGCGGGCCTGGCCCGCGCCAGCGCCGTCGCCATGGGCCTGGACGAGCTGGAGCAGCTCACCCGCGAGATCCAGGACAGCGTCATGGCCATCCGCGCCCAGCCGGTGAAATCGGTGTTCCAGCGGATGCCGCGCCTGGTGCGCGAGGTGGCGGCCATGACCGGCAAGCCCGTGCGCCTGGTGACCGAGGGCGAGGGCACCGAGGTCGACAAGACCGTCATCGAGCGCCTGGCCGACCCGCTGACCCACATGATCCGCAACGCCATCGACCACGGCCTCGAAAGCCCCGAGAAGCGCGCCGCCGCCGGAAAGCCGGCCGAGGGCGTGGTCAGGCTCGCGGCGTTCCACCGCTCGGGGCGTATCGTGATCGAGGTGTCGGACGACGGCGGCGGCATCAACCGGGAACGCGTCAAGGGCATCGCCACCGAAAAGGGTCTGATTTCGGCCGAGGCCGCGCTGTCGGACGAGGAGATCGACAACCTGATCTTCATGCCCGGCTTCTCGACCGCCGCCGAGGTCAGCGACATCTCGGGCCGCGGCGTCGGCATGGACGTCGTCCGCCGCTCGATCCAGGCGCTCGGCGGACGTATCACCATCGCCTCGCGTCCCGGCCAGGGCTCGACCTTCACCATGAGCCTGCCGCTCACCCTCGCGGTGCTGGACGGCATGGTGGTCTCGGCCCACGGTCAGACCCTGGTCGCCCCGATCACCGCCATCGTCGAGACGCTCCAGCCCAAGGCGGAGGACGTCCACAGCCTGGGCGGACATGCCCGGGTCATCTCGATCCGCGGCGGCTTCGTACCCCTGATCGATGTGGGCATGGCGCTGGGCTACCGGCGCGAGCCCCTGGAGGCGACCCAGGGCGTCGCCCTGCTGATCGAGAGCGAAGGCGGCGCGCGCGCCGCCCTCCTGGTCGACGCGATCCAGGGTCAGCGCCAGGTGGTCATCAAGTCTCTGGAGGCCAACTACCGGCAGGTGCCCGGCGTCGCCGCGGCCACCATCCTGGGCGACGGCCGCGTCGCTCTCATCCTCGACATCGACACCATCGTCTCGGTCTCCCGGGGCGACATGCGGAAGGCGTCTTGAACATGAACCAGATCGCATCCCCCACCGCCGCCGGCGCCTCCGGCATGAAGGAACTGATTTCGTTCCGGATCGGCGCGCAGGAGTTCTGCGTCGACATCATGGCCATCCGCGAGATTCGCGGCTGGACCGCGGCCACCGCCCTGCCCCAGTCACCGTCCTTCGTGAAGGGCGTCATAAACCTGCGCGGCGCCGTGCTCCCCATCGTGGACCTGGCGTCCCGCCTGGGCTTCGAGAGCACCGAGGCCAGCGACCGCAACGTCATCATCGTCGCCGACATCGGCGGACAGGTGGTGGGCCTGCTGGTCGACGCCGTCAGCGACATCCTCACCGTCACCGACGACGTGATCCAGCCCACGCCCGACGTGGCCTCGGACGCCGCCCGACAGTTCGTCCGCGGCCTGATCGCCATGGACGGCCGCATGATCAGCCTGATCGGCCTCGAGCGGGTGCTGCCCGACCTGGAGACGGAAGCCGCCTGATGACCGCCTCGGCGACGACATCCTCGGGTCCGGCCCAGCGCCCGGGCGCCAACATGGTGGAAGGCGAGTTCGCCTTCACCGAAGCCGATTTCCGCAGGATCTCGGCGATGGTCCACGGCGACGCCGGCATCCATCTGCCCGACGCGAAGGCCACGCTGGTCTATTCGCGCCTGGCCAAGCGGCTGCGGGCGTTGGGCCTGACCAGCTTCAAGGACTACTGCGCCCTCGTCGCCGGCTCGGACGGCCTGGACGAGCGGCAGAAGATGCTGGCGGCGCTGACCACCAACGTCACGCGCTTCTTCCGCGAGCCGCACCACTTCGACCACCTGCGCGAAAAGGTGCTGCCGCCCCTGCTGGACGCGGCGCGCCGGGGTGGCCGTGTACGGATCTGGTCGTCGGCCTGCTCCAGCGGGCAGGAGCCGTTCTCGATCGCCATGACGATCCTGTCGCTCATGCCCGAGGCCGCCGAGCGGGACGTCAGGATCCTGGCCACCGACATCGACCCCAACATGGTCGCCGAAGGCCGCTCGGGCGCCTACGCCCCGCACCTGCTGGAGGGCGTGCCCGACGCCTTCCGCAAACGCTGGGTCAGCCCGGGCGCGGACGGTCGGATGCGGATGGCCGACGAGTTGCGAGCGCTCATCACCTTCAACGAGCTGAACCTCATCGGAGACTGGCCGATGAAGGGGAGGTTCGACGCCATCTTCTGCCGCAACGTCGCAATCTATTTCGAGGACGAGACCCAGGCTCGCCTCTGGAGCCGTTTCGCCCCGCTCATTCCCGTGGGCGGCTGCCTCTACATCGGCCACTCCGAGCGCATCCAGGGTCCGGCCGCCGACCTCTTCAAACCCGACGGCGTGACCACCTACCGCCGTATCCCGGAGGCTGCGCGATGACCCGCGTCCTCGTCGTGGACGACTCCGCGGTGATGCGGAAGCTGATCGGCGCCGCCCTGTCGGCCGATCCCGAGCTGGAGGTGGTCGGCGAGGCCGGCGACCCGCTCCAGGCCCGCGAAGCCATCAAGGCCCTGAACCCGGACGTCATCACCCTCGACGTCGAGATGCCCAACATGAACGGCATCGAGTTCCTGGACCGGATCATGCGGCTGCGGCCGATGCCCGTGGTCATGGTCTCGACGCTGACCGCACGCGGGGCCGAGGCCACGCTCACCGCGCTCGAACTGGGCGCCGTCGACTGCATCGAAAAGCCGCGCGGGTCGGACCTCGAAGGCTTCCGCATCATCGCCGAGAAGGTGAAGATGGCGGGGCGCGCGCGGGTCCGCCAGCGCATCCAGCGCCCAGAATCCGCGCCACCCAACGCCCAACCTTCGGAGGCGTTCTCGCCCGCCGACATGGTCGTGGCCATCGGCTCGTCCACCGGCGGCGTCGAGGCCCTCATCACGATCGTCGAACGGTTGCCCGCCAACTGCGCGCCGACGGTCATCACCCAGCACATGCCGGCGACCTTCACCCGGAGCTTCTCGGAACGCCTGAACCGCCTCTCCCCGGCGACCGTCACCGAGGCCCGCAACGGCGATCCCCTGCGTCCCGGCCACATCTATGTGGCCCCCGGCGGCGACTTCCACCTCGAGGTCGAGGGGACGCGCCACCTTCGCTGCAAGGTCACCCAGGGGCCGCCGGTGAGCGGCCACTGCCCCTCGGTGGACGTGCTCTTCGAGTCCGTGGCGCGCTGCGCCAAGGATCGCGCCGTCGGCGCGATCCTCACCGGAATGGGCCGGGACGGCGCGCGCGGCCTGCTGGCCATGCGCCAGGCCGGGGCCCGGACCCTCGGCCAGGACGAAGCCAGCTGCGTCGTCTACGGCATGCCCCGGGCCGCCTTCGAAATGGGCGCGGTCGAGCGCCAGCTTCCGCTGGAGAAACTCGGCCCCGCCATCCGCAACCTGACCAACTCGGAAATGGGACGCTGACATGCCCGCCAGCTCTTCTCTCGCCTGTCTCGTCGTGGACGACCAGCAGACCATGCGCTCGCTCGTCCGGACGGGTCTTCAGCAACTCGGCTTCCGCACGATCTACGAGGCCCCCGACGGCGAGGAGGGGCTGCGCCACATGCTGTCGCGGCCGGTCCACCTCGTGATCTCGGACTACAACATGCCCAAGCTGGACGGCCTGGGCCTGCTGCGGGCCATCCGCTCGCATCCGCCGATCCAGAAGACGGCCTTCATCATGCTGACCGGCCGCGCCGACAAGGAACTGGTGCAGCGCGCCGTGCAGTTCGGCGTGAACAACTATCTGGTGAAGCCCTTCACCGTGCAGACCCTCAAGGAGAAGATCGAAGCGATCTTCGGCGTCCTCGCGTGACGTTCGGCCAGGCCGCCTCTGTTCCCGCGTATGAGCCGGAACCGCGCAAGATCCATGTGATCCAGGGCGAGTTCCACGTGGCCAGCGGAGAGGACGTCGTCCTGACGACGATCCTGGGGTCGTGCGTGGCGGCCTGCATCCGCGATCCTGCCCTCGGAATCGGCGGCATGAACCACTTCCTGCTACCCGGTGAAGCCGGCGACGAGGGCATGCGTTACGGCGTCCAGTCGATGGAGCTGCTGATGAACGCCCTGCTCCGCCGGGGCTCCCGCCGCGAACGGCTTGAGGTGAAGCTCTTCGGTGGCGCGCATCTGTTCGACGGCCTCTCGGACGTGGGCGGGCAGAATGCGGCCTTCGCCGAACGCTTCGTCCGCGCCGAGGGTCTTCAGTACGTGGGCGGCTCCCTGCGCGGCGATCGCGCGCGACGCATCCAGTACTGGCCCTCCAGCGGGCGCGCCCGCCAGATCCTCCTGGCCCCCACCGAGTCCAGGGTCTTCGCCGCCGAACGCCGGGCCCCCGCCGTCAAGGCCGACGACGCCGGCGCGCTGGAGCTGTTCTGATGCCCGGCGCCAAGGCCGCCCGGTCCATGCGCGAGTCCCTGGATCTCGCGGCTCGCGAGGCCCACGATCTCGTGGACCTTGGGGACCACGTCCAGGGCGTCATCTCACGTCTCGTCGCCGCAGCGCTGCCGACCGACCCGTCCGTCATGATGGACGCTCAGACGGCCGACCTCCTGAGCCAGCGGCTGGAGGGCCTTGCGCGCTTCGTCCGGGCGCTGGCGGAGGTGGCCCCACACGACCTGGCCGCCGACGTCGACGCCGCCATCGACACCCTCACCCTCGCCGAACAGGCCCGACGCCTGTCCGGCCAGGACATCGGATCTCCGTCCGCCACCTTCGACGTCGAGGCTGGCGAGCCCGAAACCTTCTGGGACTGACGCCGTGGGCGCGAACCAAAGCAAGTACGAGCGGGTCAACCTCTCCACGGCCGAAGTGCTGCTGGCCTGTGGCGACACCGAAGGCCTGAACATCCTGGCCGAGATGTTCGCCGGCTTCGGCGTCCATACCCCGCGCCGCTGTCTCACCGGCGCCGAGGCCCGCACAGCGGTGCAGGAGCGCGTGCTGAACCTCATGGTCGTCGACGCCGCGCTGGCCGACGAAGAAGGCTACGATTTCATCTCGTGGCTGCGCCGCTCCGAGACCGCGCCCAACTGCTACGCGCCCGTCATCCTGGTCACCGGCCACACCAAGCCGTCGCAGATCTTCCGCGGCCGAGACGCCGGCGCCAGCTTCGTGGTTCGCAAGCCCGTCGCCCCGACGGTGATGATGCAGCGGATCCTTTGGCTGCTGAACGACCAGCGCAAGTTCGTGACCTCGCCCGGCTATTGCGGTCCCGACCGCCGGTTGAAGGCCATCGGGCCGCCCGCAGGTGAAAAGGGACGTCGCCACGACGATCTCTCCGCGGAAGTCGGCGCGGCCACTACGCCCAATCTCGATCAGGACATGATCGACGCCATGTTCAGCCCAAAGGCCGTTTCCCTATGAGCACCGTCCGTATCTTCGCCGTGGAGAACCAACTCGCCAGGGTGGTCGAGGCGCCGGGCGGCAAGACCGTGGACGAACACGTCCGGGCCGCCACAGCCCGGATCGAGGGCGTACGTGACGCCTCTCTCGCCTCCCTCGTCCAGAAATCCGAGGCGCTGGCGGCCCTCGCCGCAGAAGGCCGCGCGGCAGGCAGCGGCGATGCGCTGGGCCGGATCTACGACCTCAGCAATGCGATCTTCGGCATTGCCGGCGCATTCGACCTGCAGCCGCTCGCGGAAGCAACCTTCAGCCTCTGCGACCTGGCGGACGGTTTCCGGAGCGGCGGCTCGGCGAACTGGGCGGCCATCGACGTACACGTCGATGGAATCCGCCTGCTGGCGATTCTCGGCGACAGGGCGGGGGAAGCCGGCGCCGCTTCGATCCTCGAAGGCCTGCGCCGGGTGCGCCAGCGGGTGCTACCCGCCTCGGGCTGAAGCCGCCGCCTCGGCGGCGTCCAGATCGAAGGTCGGCAGCGCGTCGGCGGCGGCGATCAGCGCCCGTTCCAGCGCCGCCAGTCGGGGATCCTGGTCGTCGGCCGCTTCGGCGAGCGCCGCCTGCGCCGCCTCGATCCGCTCGGCGGCGCGCGAGGACCGTGCGGCGCCGCGAGCCTGCAGCATCTCGCTTTCGAGCGCGTCACGCGCCGCCGCACGGAACGCCGGCGACAGCGCCGCTGCGGCTTGGAGAGCTACGCGGTTCAGAGCGAGGGCGGCCTTCATGTCGGCGCTGAGGGCGCGCATGAGATGGCGGACATCGTGGTTGGCCAGGGGAAGGGTCGGGCGCAACTCTGAGTTTCCTGATTGTCACCTTTCACGCTCTGGAAGTGTTAGGTCGCGACGGTTAACAGCTGTCTACCGACTTACGGCCAAGCCTGTTGCATGCGAGATCGCCGCAGCCGATTGCGAGATGGCCGGTTCTTGCCGGACGCCCGCTCCCGCCACGGCTCCATACAGGACTGCACCCATTGCTGCGCAGCGCCAGGACCGATGCGGTAACCACCCAAGTCTCTTGAAAGAATTGGCGTCCAGCGCCGACGCGGCGGTCTTGGGTCCGCAGTTCTCGCCGCGAAGCGCCGAAAGCCTCCCTTCGGCGTCCCCCCCCTCTCCGAACGCGGCCAGGCCTGGGGCATGGAAGGTCCCTTGCGATCATTCGTCGCATCGAGACCTTCACCATGGAGACGGTGGTGTTCCACGCGGCCGCCGCCCGTTCCTGAAACGGACCGCAGACTCACGTGTCGCGCAGGCCCGGCCAACGCCCGGCGCCAGGCCCGCGCCGCCGCTCACGCGAAGCGACTGGCGCGCGGCGTCCCAGCGGAACAGGGAAACGCCGCGCCACCCGTCAGAGCAGGTCGCCGCCGCAGGCGCCCGCCGTCGTGCCGGTCTGCTGGAACGCCTTGATCACGTTGCGCCCCGTGGTCCAGCGGTGCACCTCGTCCGGCCCGTCCACCAGCCGCTGCGATCGGATATGGGTGTACCAGGCCGCCAGCGGCGTATCGCGGCTGTAGCCCAGCGCCCCGTGGAGCTGGATCGCGGTGTCCACCACGTGGTGCACCATGTGGGCGAGGTAGACCTTGGCGATGCCGTTCTCCTGGCGCAGGTCCAGGCCCTTCTCCGCCTTGTAGGCGATGTGCAGCAGCATCAGGCGCGCGATGTAGAGCTGGCTCGCGCACTCGGCCATCATGAACTGCACCGCCTGCCGCTTGTGCAGCGGGCCGCCGAAGGTCTCGCGGTTGGTGATGTGCGCGGCCGCCAGGTCCAGCGCCCGCTGCGCCATGGCCACATTGTGCATCCCGTGCCGCAGGCGGCCGTAGGCCAGACGGTGCTGGCCCATGTTGAAACCCTGGCCCTCGCCGCCCAGCAGGTTCTCGGCCGGCACCACCAAGTCCTTGATCTCGATCTCGGAGTGGCCGCCGCCCATGATGTGGCTCAGCGGCCCCTCGGCGGCCATCGTCGGGATGTCGCGCTTGATCCGGTAGCCGGGGTTGGGCAGCTCCACGATGAAGGTCGAGAACTGCTGGTGCCGCGGCGCGTCCGGGTCGGTCCGGGCCATCACCAGCGCCAGGTCCGCCGCCGAGGCCGCCGAGCTGAACCACTTCTCGCCGTTCAGCACATAGTTCTCGTTGCCGTCCTTGACGGCCGTGGTGCGCATGCCGGTGGCGTCCGCGCCCGCCGCCTTCTCGGTCATCGAGTAGCAGACGCGCTTCTCGCCGTTCAGCAGCGGCTTGAGGAACTTCTCCTTCTGGTACGGCGTGCCGTGGGCCAGCAAGGTCAGGATCGTGGCGTCGTCCGGCCCCTGGCTGTTCAGGCTGAGCGCGCCCAGGTAGCTCTCGCCCAGCTCCATCTGCACCAGCGCGTTGGCCAGCGGCCCCAGCCCCATCCCGCCGTGCTCCTTGGGCACGAAGGGCATCCACAGACCCTGCGCGCGGGCCTTGGTCCGCAGCTCGTCCAGAACCGCCTTGTAGCTGGCCTTGTCCGTGACCCGTTCCTGAGCCGGGATACACTCGTCGTGCACCCACTGGCGGACCTTCTCCCGGACCTTCCTGGCTTCCTCGGGGATCTCGAAATCGATGGCCATGACGGCGTCTCCCTACTGTCTTTTCGAAATTTGTCTCAAGGTGCGGCGGCGCCGTGGGGGTATGCAAGGGCTTTGACGCGGAGGCCCGAGTGATCTCCTATGGCGCGACAGGGAGTTGAGCCATGCCCATGCACGTCCGTCCGCTGACGCCCACGATCGGGGCCGTGATCGAGGGGGTCGATCTCGCCCAGGGCGTGTCGGCCGACCTCGCCGCCGCCCTGCGCCAGGAACTGCTGAAGCATCAGGTGCTGTTCTTCGAGGGCCAGGACCTGACGCCGGTCCAGCACCGCGACTTCGCCGCCCGGTTCGGCGCGCTGCACACCCACCCGCTCTATCCCGGCGTGCCCGAGGCGCCCGAACTGTTCACCCTCGACAACCACGCGGGCAATCCCACCGACAACGACGCCTGGCACACCGACGTGACCTTCATCGAGACCCCGCCGATGGGCTCGATCCTGCACGCGCGCCTTTTGCCGCCCAACGGGGGCGACACCATCTGGGCCAGCATGAAGGCCGCCTACGAGGCGCTGTCGCCCACCCTGCGCAGCTTCCTGGAGACGCTGGACGCGGTCCACGACTTCGCCCGCGGCTTTCCCCAGCGCGGGATCGTGGCCAACGCGGCCGGCGCCGACAAGCACGCCCAGGCGCTGGCCGAGCATCCCCCGGTGCTGCATCCGGTGGTCCGCACCCATCCCGAGACCGGCGAGGACGCCCTGTTCGTGAACTTCGGCTTCACCGAGCGGATCAAGGGCCTGCGCCGCAAGGAGAGCGACGCGATCCTGCACATGCTGTTCGAGCATGTGACCAGGCCCGAGTTCCAGGTCCGCTGGCGCTGGACGCCCAACGCCATCGCCTTCTGGGACAACCGGATCACCCAGCACTACGCCGTCAACGACTACCTGCCCGCCCGCCGGGTGATGATCCGCGCCACGATCCTCGGCGAGCGGCCCTATCACCGCTCGCGCAGACCCGCCGAAGCGCTGGCGGCGGAGTAGGCCCTACGCGTTCAGCGCCGCCTCGGTGGCTTCCATCTCGTCGCGGATCCAGTCGTGGCCGGTGGTCACCATCACCCCCTCCAGGGCGGTGATGTGGCCCCGCAGGCGGTCCCGGATGTCCTTGGGCACGTCGTCCCGCGTGGCGAGCCAGCGGGAAATCTGATGCACCGCGAAGGCCGTGTGCAGGGCGAGCCGGTCGCGGTCGTCGTCGGAGAGCTTCATGGCGGGCTCCGTGCTGAGATGCGCCCGACCATAGCACGTCAGGACGCGGGTGGGTTCCGCTCAGGCCTGCGATCAGGCCAACTCCAGCGCCCGCGCCACCGCGCCCTGGTCGAAATAGGGCCGCTCGCAGAGGATGCGGTCCGAGCCGGGTGCGAACTCGAAACCCGCCGCCATCCGCACCCGGAACGCCCGGCCCGTCGCCTCCACCGTGCGCCCGGGCAGCCTCAGCGGCCCCAGATGGGTGCCCGTCAGCCAGAACTCCACCAGCACCGTGTCCCCGTCGTGGGCGATGGCGATGATCTCGTTGCCCTGGTCGGGGAACGGCACGCGTGAGGCGGCGAAATAGCGCCGCACCGACTCCTCGCCGTCGAACACCGCGCCGCCGCCGTGCAGTTCGTAGCGAGGGTGCGCGAAGGTGGCGATCACCGCATCCCAGTCGTGAGTGATCTCCAGCGCCATGTGGTCCCGGACCACGGCGATGCGTCGGGCGGCGAGATCGTCGGTCATGTCGGGTCGGCCTTTCGTGAACGGCGCGGGTCGTGGGCGGTGTGGGCCGGCGGCGGACACGCCACAAAACCGCCTCCGCCCCGGCGCGACTATGAACGCGGGGCGCTGTGCTTGACAGCCTGTCTTACAGGCGTAACGTCCACTTGAAGCTACGGGTGTAAGATGTCGCGGATCTCGGGCGCCGAAAGCCAGGTGATGGAAGCCCTCTGGGATCGGGGGCCGCTGACGGCCGAGGAGATCATCCAGACGGTCGGTCCCGCCCAGGACTGGGGCGAGGCGACGGTCAAGACGCTCATCAACCGCCTGCTCAAGAAGAAGGCCCTGGCCTCGGAACGGGCGGGCGGCCGCGCCCTCTATCGCCCGCTCGTCACCCGCGAGGCCTACGTCACCGGCGAAAGCCAGGGTCTGCTCGACCGCCTGTTCGGCGGCCAGCTCGCGCCGCTGGTGGCTCACTACGCCCAGCACCGGCCGCTGTCGCCCGACGAGGTGGCCCGGCTGAAGGCGCTGATCGACGGGCTCGACGGCGATGACCGGTGACGTCCTGGCCGGCGACATCCTGACGGCCGCCCTGCGGGCCAATCTCGCGCTCGCCGTCGCGGTCGTCTTGGTCCTGGCCGCCCGCATCCCGATGCGCCGCCTCTTCGGCGCCCAGATCGCCTACGGCCTATGGGCCCTGCCGCCGATCGTCTTCCTGGCCAGCCTGATGCCGCCGCCCGTGGTGCTGGACGCGCCGCCGGCCGACCCGTTCGCCCTGGCGCGGAGCCATTCCGCCTTGGTTCTGGCCGCCTGGGCCATCGGTACAGGGCTCGTCGCGGGCGGCTTGGCGAGGGCCCAGGCCCGCTACATGGCCGCGGCCCGCCGCGGACGAGTCGGTCCTTCTGTGGTGGGCGTCTTCGCCCCGCGCATCCTGATGCCGGCCGACGACGGAACCTACACCGCCGTCGAACGCGACCTCATCCGCGCGCATGAGCGCGAGCATGTCCGCCGGGGCGACCCCCGCGCCCGCGCCCTGGCCGCCGCCTTCCAGGCCCTGTGCTGGTTCAATCCGCTGGTCCACCTGGCGGCGCATCTGATGCGGACCGACCAGGAACTGGCCTGCGACGCCGCCGTCCTGCGGCGCCGCCCGAACGACCGGGCGCTCTACGCCCGCACCCTGCTCAAGAGCCAGCTCGCCGCCCAGGCCCTGCCCTTCGGCTGCCACTGGCCCGCCCGCGGCCGCCATCCGCTGGAGACACGCGTCGCCGCCATGAGCGCGCCGGCCCCGCACGACGGCCTGACCGGCCCTCTCCTTCTCGGCGCGGCCATGATCTCGGCCGCCTTCACCGCCTGGGCCAGCCAGCCGCCGGGCGAGAAGCATCCGCCGCCGGTCATCGCCTTCTTCGACGACACCCGCGAACGCGCGGTCTCGGTCCTGCTGATCCGCACCCCGCCCCGCGAGGCCCCGCCGGCGCCGGCGTGCTGAGAGTGCGTCTTCGATCGGTTCGGGGCGCATAGCCCCCACGCATAGCCCCCGCGCATCGCGCCAGTCCCGCCCCGCGGTTGAGGGTCGGGCCGCCACCCTCTAAGCCTGTCGCCAACGATCAGAACCGTTGGGAAGCGCCATGCCGGAAGCCATCCTCGAACCCGAACTGCCGATCATCGACCCCCACCACCACCTGTGGAACCAGCGCACCTATGCGACGCCGACGGTGGCGAAGCATGCGTTCATGACCGCGATCGAGCGTACGCCCCGCTACCTGCTGGACGAGCTGCTGGCCGACACCGGCGGCGGCCACAACGTCATCGCCACGGTCTTCCTGGAATGCGGGGCCTTCTACAAGGCCGACGGTCCCGAGGCCTTCCGGCCCGTCGGCGAGACCGAATTCGTCAACGGCGTCGCCGCCATGAGCGCCAGCGGCATGTACGGCGACGTCCGCGCCTGCGCCGGCATCGTGGGCAAGGCCGACCTTCTCCTGGGCGACGGAGCCAAGGCGGTGCTGGAGGCTCATATCCGCGCCGGCGGCGGTCGCTTCCGCGGCATCCGCAACAGCGCCTCCTGGGACGCGGACAAGGATGTGCTGGGGCCGCTCAACCGGGTCGAACAGGGCCTCTACCTCGACAGCACGTTCCGGGAAGGCTTCCGCCACCTCGGCCCTATGGACCTGAGCTTCGACGCCTGGCTGCTGGAGCCCCAGCTTCCCGACCTCGTAGACCTCGCCCGCGCCTTCCCCGGCACGACCATCGTCCTGGATCACGTCGGCACGCCCCTCGGCCGCGGCGTCTACGAGGGACGGCTGTCCGAGCGTTTCCCCATCTGGCGCGACAGCATCCGCGAACTGGCGAAGTCCGAGAACGTGTCCGTGAAGCTGGGCGGCCTGGCGATGGCCTTCTGCAACTTCCCCTCGTTCCTGGCCGAGCCCCGCGCGCCCTCGCAGCAACTCGCCGACGAGTGGCGCCCCTATATCGAGACCTGCATCGAGGCCTTCGGCGCGGACCGCTGCATGTTCGAGTCGAACTTCCCGGTCGACATCGGGGCCTGCGACTACCCCACGCTCTGGAACGCCTTCAAGCGCCTGGCCGCCGGCGCGTCGGCCGAGGAGAAGGCCGCCCTGTTCGCCGGCACGGCCCGCCGCGTCTACCGTCTGGACGTGTAGGCGGAGCACGCCGGATCGCGCCGGCCGGCTCGGAAGCCCCTTAAGCCGGCCGCGCGCTGTGCTACATATGTTCCGATGCCCGACACTGACTCGACGGACCTGTTCGGCGGCCCACCCGCCCCGCGTATCTCGGACCTCGCGCGCGTGGACGCGCGCCCGGCCGACTATCTGGACGGCCTGAATCCGGAACAGCGCGAGGCGGTCGAGGCCGTCGAGGGGCCCGTTCTCGTCCTCGCGGGGGCCGGCACGGGAAAGACGCGCGTGCTCACCACCCGCCTGGCCCACATCCTGGCCACCGGCCGGGCCCGGCCGTGGGAGCTTCTGGCCGTCACCTTCACCAACAAGGCCGCGCGCGAGATGCGCGAGCGGATCGCGCACATCATCGGCCCGTCGGCCGAGGGGTTGCGCTGGCTGGGCACCTTCCATTCCATCGCCGCCCAGATTCTGCGCCGCCACGCCGAGCTGGTGGGCCTGAAGTCGAACTACACCATCCTCGACACCGACGATCAGGAGCGCCTGATCAAGCAGGTTCTGGAGGCCGAGAACATCGACGCCAAGCGCTGGACGCCCAAGGCGCTGGCCGGCCTGATCGACCACTGGAAGAACCGCGGCTGGCGGCCCGACCAGCTTCCGCCGGCCGAAGCCCAGGCCTTCGCGAACGGCAAGGGCCAGGCGCTGTACCGCCTCTACCAGGAGCGCCTGCGCATCCTGAACGCCTGCGACTTCGGCGACCTCCTGCTGCACAACATCACGATCTTCACCGGCCATCCCGACGTCCTGGCCGAGTACCACGGCCGCTTCCGCTACCTGCTGGTGGACGAGTACCAGGACACCAACGTCGCCCAGTACCTGTGGCTGCGCCTGCTGGCCCAGAAGAGCCGCAACCTGTGCTGCGTGGGCGACGACGACCAGTCGATCTACGGCTGGAGAGGCGCCGAGGTGGACAACATCCTGCGCTTCGAGCGCGACTTCCCGGGCGCCAAGGTCGTGCGCCTCGAACGCAACTACCGCTCCACCAGCCACATCCTGGCCGCCGCCGCGGGCCTGATCGCCACCAACAAGGGCCGCCTAGGCAAGACCCTGTGGACCGAGGCCGAGGGCGGGGAAAAGGTGGTCGTCCGAGGCGTCTGGGACGGCGAGGCCGAGAGCCGCCTGATCGCCGAGGAGGTGGAGCGCGCGCATCGCAAGAACCGCCGCTATCGCGACATGGCCATCCTGGTCCGGGCCTCGTTCCAGATGCGGGCGTTCGAAGAGCGGTTCGTCCTGCTCCAGATCCCCTATGTGGTCATCGGCGGCCCGCGCTTCTTCGAACGGGCCGAGATCCGCGACGCCATCGCCTATCTGCGGCTGATCCAGTCCGAGGACGACGACCTCGCCTTCGAACGCATCGTCAACCAGCCCAAGCGCGGCATCGGCGACACCTCGGTTCAGAAGCTGTTGCAGATCGCCCGCCTGAACGGCGTGCCCGCCACGAACGCCGCGCGCCAGCTCGTGCTCACCGACGAGCTTCCCGCCCGCACCCGAACGGCGCTGTCCAACTTCCTGCGCGACCTCGACCGCTGGCGCGTCCAGAGCGGCGAAATCCACCACGCCCGCCTGATGGAGGCGGTGCTGGAGGAGAGCGGCTACACCGACATGCTCAAGCTGGACCGCTCGCCCCAGGCCCAGGGCCGGCTCGAGAACCTCAAGGAACTGGTCCAGTCGATGGGCGGCTACGACGACCTCCAGGCCTACCTGGAACACGTCTCCCTGGTGATGGACCTGGAGCGCGGACCCCAGGCCGACAGCGTCCAGATCATGACCCTGCACCAGGCGAAAGGCCTCGAATTCCCCCTCGTCTTCCTGCCCGGCTGGGAAGAGGGCGTCTTCCCCTCCCAGCGCAGCATGGACGAGAAGGGCGAGAAGGGCCTGGAGGAGGAACGGCGCCTGGCCTACGTCGGCATCACCCGGGCCCGCGAAGAGGCGCGGATCAGCTTCGCCGCCAACCGCCAGGTCTACGGCCGCTGGACCAGCCAGCTCCCCAGCCGCTTCGTCGACGAACTGCCCCAGGCCAACGTCGAGGCCAGTTCCGAGACCGGCTACTACGGCGGCGGCCCGGGCATGCAGCAGCACGGCAGCCGCTGGGACGAGGACCCCAGCTTCGGCGGCGGCTATTCCTCGCCCGGCTGGCGGCGCGCCCAGGCCAATCAGTACCGAGGCAGCCATCCCGGACGCCAGGCGGTGATCGAAGGCGACGGCCGCCTCGTCGCCACCTCCGACAGCTCGGCCGCCAGCGACTACAAGCGGGGCGACCGCGTCTTCCACATCAAGTTCGGCTACGGCGCGGTCCGCAGCGTCGATGGTAACAAGCTCACCGTCGCCTTCGACAAGGCCGGCGAAAAGAAGGTGCTGGACAGCTTCGTGGAGAAGCAGGGGTGAAGCCGGTCTCTGGTCGTCCGCGCGCCCGGACATCTGGGACAAGCCCGGCCAGGACGAGCTAGGAGAAGAATGGCGCAACCATCTGCCGCCTCGCACGTATCTCCGCTGATGCCCCCGCTTCTCCGCAGCCCTGATACGCGCCGCCTGCTCGCCGGGGTCGCCCTGGCCGCGGCGGCGGGGCTGGCGCTCGGCGCGACCCTCAAGCCCAATCTGGACGAAGAGCCCCTGGAAGGCCCCCAGCAACTCATCTCGGGCGGCGGTCCCCGCAGCTATGTGCAAGCCCCCGATCCCGGCGTGGCGGTCTATCGTGGGACGCTTCCCGATCACGTGGTCGGCACCGACAGCCTGAAGCCGCCGGCCGACACCTTCCTGGCCCTCGACGGTCACGACGACGCGGCGCCGGGCGATCCGGATGCCGAGGCCGCGAGCGAATACGCCTCGGACGTGATGGCCTACGAGGCCCCCGCCGTCGCCCGCGCGCGCTGGGCCGACGAGCCGAGGCCGGCGCCCCACTACCCCTCCCGGGAGGGCGGCGCCTGGAACACGGCCGACCTGCCCGCGCCGCCGTCACCGCCCGAAAGCGACGTCTCGCCGCTCTGAACGGTCTCGCCTTCGCGCCGCTTCCCCGCTAGAGCCTCGCGCCCATGAGCGACGACGCCATCCAGATCATCGCCCGCGGACCCCGCGCGATCGCCGAGACCGCCGCGGCCGTCCTCGAGGCGACGCCCGAGACCGAAGCGCTGACCTTCTCCATCCTGGAAGAGGACGAGGACCGCGACGTCTGGCGCATCGACGCCTTCCCCACGCTCGACTCGGAAGCAGAGGCGGTGCGCGCCGTGCTCGCCGGCCATCCCGGCCTGCGCGTGACGACCGAGGTCCTGGCCGACGCCGACTGGCTGGCCCTCGCCCTGTCGGGCCTGCCGCCGGTGCGTGCGGGCCGCTTCTTCGTGTACGGCGCCCACGACCGCGGGCTGGCCCCCGCCAGCACGGTGAATCTGCGAATCGAGGCCGGCGCCGCCTTCGGCACGGGCCACCACGGCACCACCGTCGGCTGCCTCCTGGCCTTCGACGAACTGCTCAAGCGCCGGCGCTTTCCGCGCGTGCTCGACGTGGGCTGCGGCACCGGCGTCCTGGCCATCGCCGCCGCGCGCACCGGCTCGACCGTCGCCGTCGGCACCGACATCGACCGGGTCTCGGTCCGCATCGCCAACGAGAACGCCACGCTGAACACCGCCGACGCCCGCTTCGTCCACGCCTTCGGCCTGAACGACCCGCGGGTCCGGCTGGACGGCCCCTACGACCTCGTCTTCGCCAACATCCTGGCCCCGCCGCTGGTGGCCCTCTCGCAGGACATCAAGCAGGCGCTGAAGCCCGGCGGCCTGACCATCCTCTCGGGCCTGCTGCGCACCCAGGAACGCCGGGTGCTGGCCGCCTATACGTCGAAAGGCTTCCGCCTGGTGCGTCGCCTCCATCGCGACGCCTGGGCCACGCTGGTGCTGCGCCGGCCCTGAACCGGACCTGTCTCGATCAGCCGACCGCCTTCTTCGCGTCCAGGTCCGCCAGCCAGTGACGCTCTCGCGCCTTCACGTGGTCGGCAAGACCCAGGGCGGTGAAGTCTCCGGCCTCGATCCGCTCCAGCACCTCGAAGGCGAAGGCCTCGGCGCCGTGGGCGTTCCAGGCCTGCTGCATGGCCTTGTTGGGATGGCCGCCGGACCTCAGCCCGAACCAGAGGCTGTTCTGCTGGGCGTCGATGTTGCGGCTGCCCGCCACCCACGTCTCCCCCGTCGGCCCGCACCGGACGGCGTAGATTCCCGCGTCGGTCCTGCGCTCCTTGAAGTCGCGGACGGCCTGGCGGCGATCGGTCTTGTCCATGCGCCCCGCTACGCCCTCCGCCGCCGAGGGTCAAACCGCACGCGCCGGCGCCCTTTGCCGCACGGGACGGAAGCGCTTACATGCGCCCCATGCGCCAGACCTTCGATGAGACCACCGACCGCTCGTTCGGCCCGCGCCACGTCCCCCTGATCCGCGAGGCGATGGCCCGCCAGGGCCTGGACGGCTTCCTCGTCCCCCACGAGGACGAGCACCAGAACGAGTACCTGCCCGCCGCCAACGACCGCCTGGCCTGGGCCACCGGCTTCACCGGATCGGCCGGCGCGGCGGTGATCCTGAAGGACAAGGCCGCGGTCTTCGTCGACGGCCGCTACACCCTCCAGGTCCGCGACCAGGTCGACGCCGGCCTGTTCGAGATTCGCGACCTGGTGGAGGGCGGCGTGCCGGCCTATCTCGAAGCCGCGACCGCCCGCGGACAGAAGATCGGCTACGACCCGCGCCTGCACAGCCCCGACGCCCTGGCCCAGCTCAGGGCCGCGGCCGCCAAGGCCGGCGCGGAGCTGACCCCCGTGAACGACAATCCGCTCGACCTCGCCTGGGGCGCCGAGCGTCCGGCTCAGCCGGCCGCCGCCGTGGTTCCCCATCCGGCCGAGTTCTCGGGCGAGGACTCCGCCGCCAAGCGCGCCCGCGTGGGCGCCGCTGTCGCCGGCCGGGGCGCGGACGCCGCGGTGCTGACCGCGCCCGCCTCCATCGCCTGGCTGTTCAACGTGCGCGGCGGCGACGTTATCCGCTCGCCCCTGCCGCTGGGCCAGGCCATCCTCTCGAAGGACGGCTCGGCCCGCCTCTTCCTCGACCCCGCCAAGGTCACGCCCGAGCTGCCCGCCTGGCTGGGCAACCAGGTCCGTCTCGAAACGCCCGAAGACCTTCCCGCCGCCCTGGCGGAATTGAAGGGCCGCTCGGTGCTGGTCGATCCGGCCCAGTCCTCGGCCTGGTACTTCGACACGCTCCAGGCGGCCGGGGCGAAGGTGATCCGGGGCGAGGACCCCTGCGCCCTGCCCCGCGCCTGCAAGAACACCGTCGAGATCGAGGGGACCCGGCGCGCCCACGCCCGCGACGGCGCGGCGCTGACCCGCTTCCTCCATTGGCTGGCCACCGAGGGCCAGACCAACCCGCCCGACGAGATCTCGGCGGTCCGCAAGCTGGAAGGCTTCCGCGAGGCCACCGGGGCGCTGAAGGACCTGTCGTTCGACACCATCGCGGGCGCCGCCGCGAACGGCGCCATCGTTCACTACCGGCCCACCGAGCGTCTGAACAAGCGGGCCGAAGCGGGCTCCCTGCTGCTGGTGGACTCGGGCGCCCAGTACCTGGACGGCACCACCGACGTCACCCGCACCGTCGCCATCGGGCAGCCGACGGCCGAGATGCGTCAACGCTTCACGCTGGTGCTCAAGGGGCACCTGGCCCTGGCCGCCGTTCGGTTTCCCGCCGGCACGACCGGCTCGGCCCTGGACGCCCTGGCCCGTCATGCGCTCTGGATGCACGGCCTAGACTACGATCACGGCACCGGCCACGGCGTCGGCAGCTATCTGGGCGTCCACGAAGGCCCGCAGCGGATCTCGAAGGCGCCCAACAGCGTGGCCCTGAAGCCCGGCATGATCCTATCGAACGAGCCCGGCTACTACAAGGAAGGCGCCTACGGCATCCGCATCGAGAACCTCCAGGTGGTGACGCCGGCCGAACCGATCCCGGGCGGCGAGCGCCCCATGCACGGCTTCGAGACGTTGACGCTGGCGCCGATCGACCGTCGCCTGATCGACCGCGATCTGCTCAGCGCCGACGAGCGCGCCCAGCTCGACGCCTATCACGCCCGGGTCCGCGAGGTGATCGGCCCGCAGCTCGAACCCGATGTGCGGGCCTGGCTCGACCAGGTCACGGAGGCGATCTGATGTCGGAGATCGCCAACGTCCAGCAGGCGGCCTACTGGAACGAACAGGCCGGCCCCACCTGGGCGGCCATGCAGAGCCCGATGGACCGCCAGCTCGAACCGCTCGGCCGGCGCGTCATGGCCGCCCTCGCGCTCCGGCCGGGCGAGCGGGTCCTGGACGTGGGCTGCGGCGCGGGCGCGACCACGCTGGCGCTCGCCGACGCCGTGGCCCCCGAAGGCTCGGTGCTGGGCGTTGATATCTCCATGCCGCTGCTCGACGTCGCCCGCGCCCGGTCGGCGGGCCACGCCGGCGTCGCGTTCCTGGAGGCCGACGCCCAGACACATCCGCTGGAGACGGCCGGCTTCGACGTCGTCTTCTCGCGGTTCGGCGTGATGTTCTTCTCCGATCCGCCGCGCGCCTTCGCCAACCTGCGGCGCGCGCTCGGACCCGGCGGGCGGCTGGGCTTCGTCTGCTGGCGCGCGCCGGCCGAGAACCCGGCCTTCACCCTGCCGATGGCGTCGGTGCAGCACCTCTTTCCCCCGCCCCAGCCGCCTCAGCCCGGCGCGCCGGGTCCCTTCGCCTTCGCCGATCCCGAGCGGGTGCGCGGCATCCTGGATTCGGCCGGCTTCGCGGACGTCGCCGTCACGCCGCATGACGAGAAGATCGGCGCCGGCGACCTGGACGCCGCGCTGGAGGTCGCCCTGAAGATCGGGGTCCTGGGCGGCGCCCTGCGCGAGCATCCCGAGAAGCGCGAGGCCGTCATCGACGCCGTGCGCGCCGCCCTGGCCGCCCACGACGGCCCCGACGGGGTCAAGCTCGACTCCGCCACCTGGATCGTGACAGCCCGCAATCCGGGCTGACTACCGCATCCGCAGCCAGAACGAGGCGCCGTAGGGATCGAGGCCGGCCAACGGCCCATGCCCCACCGCCGCCCTCGCCTGGGCCCGCAGGTCGGGGTCGCGCCCCACCCACCAGGCCGGAAACAGCACCTCGAACCGGTCGGGGCCGAACAGCAGCGCCGTCGCCAGCAGGTACTGTTCGTTCCAGAGCTGCCGCAGGTGGCCCGAGATGTAGTCCTCGGGCAGGTAGACGTCGTGAACCTGCACGATCACGCCGGGCTTCAGGCGCGGCAGGATCTCGGTGAAGAACACGGTCACGTCCGACCCCTGGAAGGCGCGATGCGAGCTGTCGAGGAAGAGGATGTCCCCCGGCTGCAACACGTCGAACAGCGCCGGGTCGCACTGTTCCAGCGGCTTGCGGATCACCTGATCGCACAGTCGGTCGATCTGGTTGCGCGGCTGGGGGTCGATCGAGATCAGCCGGGTGCGCAGGCCGAGGTGGCGAACCGCCCGCCGGGCGAACTTGGTCGAGACGCCCGACCCGATCTCGACGAACCGGGCAGGCGCATGGGCCTTGAGCATGGCGGTCAGGGCCATCCCGTCCAGCGCCGGGAACCAGGCGTTCAGCCAGAACGGATCGTCCGACTCGTAGCGCCCGCCCATCGGGACCTCGCCGAAGTACGGCGCGAGTTCGCCGATGGCGGCGAGCAGTCCGGCGTAGCGCGCCCGCCCGGCTTCCAGGATCGCGGTCAGGGCGGCGTGCGGCGGCCGGCCCGCGCCGTGGCGTACGGTCGCCACATACGGATAGTCGGCCAGCTCGAACCTGTGCGCGTCGCGCTCGGCGGCGAACGACAGCGTGGCCAGCGGCGGAAGGGTCCCGGCGGCCGGGTCGCGGAGCGCCAGCGTCCGAGCGTAGGCCTCGGCGGCGCCCGCCGCGTCACCGGTGTCACGCAGCGCCACGGCTAGGTCGCTCCAGATCACCTCGACATCCGGCGCGGCGGCCGCAGCCGCCTTCAGATGGTCCACGGCGCCCGGCCGCCCCATCTTCGCCCGGGTCACGCCCAGCAGGCGCAGCGCCGTGGGCTCGTCCGGAGCCTCGGCCAGGACGCCCAGGAAGATCAGTTCGGCCAGGTTCAGCAGGTTGCAGCGCAGCCGGTCGAAGCCGATCCGCAGCCGGTCCGACGCCGGAACGCCCAACGGCTCAGTCCCCTACCATCGCGAGCCATTCGTCCTCGGTCATCACCTGGACGCCCAGTTCGGTGGCGGTCTTCAGCTTCGAGCCCGCGCCGGGGCCGGCCACGACGATGTCGGTCTTCTTCGACACCGAGCCCGAAACCTTGGCGCCCAGCCGCTCGGCCTGGGCCTTGGCCTCGTCGCGGGTCATCCGTTCCAGGGCGCCGGTGAAGACGATCGTCTTGCCCGCCACCGCGGTGTCGGTTTTGGGCCGCTCGGCCGGGATGATGGTCAGTTCGCCCAGCAGATCGTCGACCAGGGCGCGGTTATGGTCCTCGCCGAAGAACTCGGCGATCATCCGCGCGGCCACCACGCCCACGGCGTCGACCGACGCCACCTCCAGCAGGGCCTCGCCCGGCGTCTCGGCCGCCGCCTGACGCGCCGCGGCTTCGAAGGTGGGCCAGTCACCATAGCGGGCGTCCAGCGCCGCGCGGGCCCGGGCGTTCAGCTTCGGGATCGCCAGCCGCAGATGGCCGTCCAACGAGATGTCGGGCGGAACCAGCACCCCCTGGCCCGCGCGCGCGAAGTCCAGCACCGCCGCCACCGCCGTCGGCCCCAGGCCGTCGAGGTCCGAAAGCTCGGCGTAGACCGGCCCCGCCGTCTGCTCGGCCGCCAGCTTCGAGATCTCCACGAACCGCTCGACGGTTTCGAAGTGCCGCGCCAGAGCCAGGGACGTGGTCTCGCCCACATGGCGGATGCCCAGACCATAGATGAAGCGATCCAGGTCGATCCGGCGGCGGTCCTCGATGCTGGCCAGCAGGTTGCCGACGCTGGTCTCGCCGAAGCGGTCCAGATCCAGCATCTCCTCGCGCTTGGTCTTCAGACGGAAGATGTCGGCCGGCGAATTCAACCATCCCCGTTCGCTGAAGATGGTGAGTTGCTTCTCGCCCAGCCCCTCGATGTCGAAGGCCCGCCGGCTCACGAAGTGGCGCAGGTGCGCCAGCCGCTGGAACGGACAGGCGAATTCGCCGGAGCAGCGGCGCACCACCGTCTCGGCGCCCGCCGCCGTCGTCTCGCGCACCAGCTCGGTGCGCAGCGGGCACGGGCAATGGGTCGGGAATTCGAACGGCTGCGCGCCCTCCGGCCGTTCCTCGGGCACGACCGCGACGATCTGGGGAATCACGTCGCCGGCCCGCTGGAGGATCACCGTGTCCCCCACACGGACGTCCTTGCGGGCGATCTCGTCGGCGTTGTGCAGGGTGGCGTTGACGACCACGACGCCGCCGACGGTCACCGGATGCAGCCGCGCCACCGGCGTGATCGCGCCGGTCCGGCCCACCTGGATGTCGATGGCCTCCAGGATCGTGCGGGCCTGCTGGGCCGGAAACTTCCGCGCGATCCCCCAGCGCGGCGCGCGGCTGACGAAGCCCAGCCTCTGCTGCCAGTCCAGGCGGTCCACCTTGTAGACCACGCCGTCGATGTCGTAGCCGAGGCGCGGCCGCACCCGCTCCATCCCGGCATAGGCGGCCAGAAGCCCCTGGGCGTTCTCCACCCGCACGCTCTCCGGCGTGGTCGGAAATCCCCAGGCCCGGAGCTTGCCCAGCGCCTCCCATTGGGTCTCCGCGAAGGGCTCCGAGTGATAGCCCCAGGCGTAGGCGAAGAAACGCAGCGGGCGCGAGGCCGTGACGGCCGCATCGATCTGGCGCAGCGAGCCGGCCGCGGCGTTCCGCGGATTGGCGTAGGTCTTCTGCCCCGCCTCGGCGGCGGCGGCGTTGAGGGCGGCGAACTCCTCGTGGCCCAGATAGATCTCGCCACGCACCTCGATGACGTCGGGCCAGCCTGCGCCCAGAAGCCTGTGGGGAATCTCGGCGATGGTGCGGACGTTGGCAGTGACGTCCTCGCCGACTTTCCCGTCTCCGCGGGTGGCGGCCTGGATCAGTACGCCCTTTTCGTAGCGGATCGAGCACGACAGACCGTCGATCTTGGGCTCGGCCGTATAGCCCACCGTCTCGTCGGCCGGGAGGCGCAGGAATCGGCGGATGCGCGCGTCGAACTCCACCGCCTCGTCGTCGGCGAAGGCGTTGTCCAGGCTCAGCATGGGCACGCCGTGCTGGATCGCCCGGAACTTCTCCGACCGCGCCGCCCCCACGCGCATCGAGGGCGAATTCTCGCGGACAAGGTGCGGAAAGCGGGCCTCGATCTCGCCGTTGCGGCGCTTGAGATCGTCGTACTCGGCGTCCGAGATCGTGGGCGCGTCCTCGGCGTGATAACGGATGTCGTGCGCCGAGATCTCGTCGGCCAGCCGCGTCAGTTCCTCGACCGCCTGAGCTTCGCTGAGTTGATCGACGGGGATCTGGGCCATGCCGCTGGTCTTAGCCTGTGCGCCCGCCGACGCGGAACCCTTCCTTCCCCACGAAGTGGGAAAGGAAAGAACAAATAAAGAACAAATCGGTTGGCGTAAAGTGTTTCCTCACGCCTCCATCAGCGCGCGGGCGGCGGCGCGGGCGGCGTCGGTGATCTGGGCGCCGGCGAGCATGCGGGCGATCTCCTCCTCGCGCTCGGCGGACGACAGGGTCTCGACGGCGGTGCGTGTCCGGTCGGCGTCGCCGGCCTTGGAGATGCGCCAATGGGCCTCGGCGCGGGCCGCCACCTGCGGGCTGTGGGTCACCACCAGGACCTGAGCCCCCATCTTCCCCCCTTCGGACGATGCGAGGCGTTTGAGGCGCAGGCCGACGGCGTCGGCGACGGCGCCGCCCACGCCCTGGTCCACCTCGTCGAAGATCATCAAAGGCTGCGCCGCGCCGCCGCGGGCGGCCAGGGCCGCCTTCAGCGCCAGGGCGAAGCGCGCCAGCTCTCCGCCCGAGGCGATGGCGCCCAGATCGCCGAAGGGCGCCCCGGGATTGGTGGCGATCTCGAAGGCCACCCGATCCTGGCCGGCCGGGCCGGCCCGGTCCTCGGCCAGCGGCTCGACGGCGACGCGGAACCGCGCCTTGTCCAGCCTGAGCGGCGCGAGTTCGGCCATCACCGCAGCGGCCAGGGCCTCCCCGGCCTCCCGCCGGGCGGACGACAGCGCGGCGGCGGCGGCGGCGTAGGCGTCGCGGGCCGCCGCCAGGTCGGCGCGGGCGGCCTTCAGGGTCTCGTCCGCCGACTCGATGGCGCGCAGTCGCGCCGCGAACTCGACCCGCAGGCCGGGCAGCGCCTCGACCGCCACGCCCAGCTTGCGGGCTAGGCCGCGCAGGTCGAACAGGCGTTCCTCGGCCTTTTCCAGCCGGTCGGGCTCGAAATCGAAGGCGGCGGCGGCGGCGTCGACGGCGGCCTCGGCCTCGCCCGCCTCGACCAGCACCCGGTCGAGGGCCTCGGCGGCGGCGGCCAGGCGGGTCACGGCCGGGCCGTCCGCGGCGGCGCCGGCGGTCGTCGCGCGCTCGCGCGCCCGCTCCAGGGCGCGGATCGCCTGGGCGGTTCGCCCGCCCAGGCCGTCGAAGGCCTCGCGCGCGGCGGCGATGTCGGCCAGCGCCTTTTCGGCGGCGCCCAGGATCGCACGCTCCTCGGCCAGCCGCGTCTCCTCGCCCTCCCGCGGGTCCAGACGGTCCAGTTCGGAGAGGCGGAAGGTCAGGTCCTCGATCTCGGCGGCCGAGCGGGCGGCGTCGGCCTCCAGCCCTTCGACCCGCGAACGGGCCTCACGCCAGCCGCGCCAGGCCGCGGCGACGGCCGCCGCCTCGGTCGCCAGGCCGCCATGGGCGTCGAGCAGCGGCCGATGCGTGCGCGCATCCAGCAGCCCCACCGTCTCGTGCTGGCCGTGGACCTCGAGCAGCGCCTCGCCCAGTTCCTTCAGCACCCCCACCCCCGTCGCCTGGTCGTTGACGAAGGCGCGGCTGCGGCCGTCGGCGCTCAGCGTGCGGCGCAGGACCAGATCCTCGTCGCGGGCGTAGGCCAGGCCCTTGTCGTCCAGGATCGCCCATACGGGATGGCTGGGCGCGGGCGCAAAGACGGCCGTGGCCGCCGCCTGGGCCGCGCCGCGCCGTACGAGGCCGGCGTCGCCCCTCGCCCCGGTGGCGAGGCCCAGCGCGTCCAGGATGATCGACTTGCCCGCGCCGGTCTCCCCGGTCAGCGCGGTCAGGCCCGGACCGACGGACAGGTCCAGGCTTTCGATCAGCACCACGTCGCGGATCTGGAGTCCGATCAACATCGGCCGGAGGATCGCCGGGAATCAGCCCCGAAAGAAGAGGCCACCGCGGGCCGCCCCATCCTCAGGGTTCGGGCGTGGGCTCAGGCGCCGGGCGCGGCTCGTCCTTCCGGCCGAACGGCAGCCGGAAGATCGAACGCATCTCGGACTTCTGGCTGGCCTCCACCGCCACGTTCGGGTCCGACGCCTGCGGAGGTTGGATCGTCCGCTCCTTGTCGCGCGTGAACGGCATGCGGAAAATTCCCCGCCGGCCGCCGGGCTCGGGCTCGGTCGCCGGACGCAGCCCCCGGGAGGTCAGGAGCTTGTAGGCGTCGGCGTACCACTGGTCGCCCGGATAGTTGTGCCCCAGCACCGCGCCGTTGCGCCCCGCCTCCTCCATCAGCCCCAGCGTCAGATAGGTCTCGACGAGGCGATAGAGCGCCTCGGGCGTATGGCTGGTGGTCTGATAGCGGTCGATGACGGTCTTGAACCGGTTGGCGGCGGCCAGGGTGTCCCCGTTGCGCAGGTACCAGCGGCCGATGGTCATCTCCTTGCCGGCGAGCTGGTCGTTGACCATGTCGATCTTCAGTCGGGCGTCCGAGGCGTACTCGGTGCGCGGATAGCGCTGCACCACGTCGCGCAGCGCCCCCAGGGCCTGGCCCGTGGCGGCCTGGTCACGGTTCACGTCGACGATCTGCTCGAAGTAGCAGATGGCCTTGATGTAGTGCGCGTAGGCCGCGCTGGGGTTGCCCGGATAGAGCTGGATGAACCGCTCGGCGTCGCCGATGGCCTCGGCGTAATCGTTGCCCTGGTAGTGGGCGTAGGCCTGCATCAGGATCGCGCGACGCGACCACTCCGAATAGGGATGCTGCCGCTCCACTTCCTGGAAGTAGTTCACCGCCTGATTCCACTGGCGGCGATCCAGCCGATCGGCGCCGGTCGAGTAGAGCAGCTCGACCGGCCGCTCCTCGTACGCCAGGCGATTCCTGTTCTTCTTGTTGTTTCCGGCGCAGGCGGAAAGGGCGAGCGCGCAGGCGGCCGTGACGAGAACCACCTTGGCAGACGTGCGAACCGAAGACACCTTCACCTCAAGACCAGCGCGCGCCCCCACGCGGAGAGTCGCTTCTACACCACCACTTGTGGCGAGCAAACGGCGCCCGAAGGCTCAGAGCGTCTGACGCAGGCCCTCGACCTGCTGCTCGTGGGTCGCCTTGGGCCGCTCCAGCTTGAGCTGGTCGCTGATCATGTCCGAAAGCGACGGCAGGCTGGCGCGGTCCACCCTGTGGCTGTCGCCCCACAGGTCGGCGCGCATCAAGGCCTTGGGACAGTGGAGATAGGCTTCGCGCACGTCGACCTTCAGCAGGCTCTTCGGCAGCTTGCCGAACTCCTCGAAGGTCTTCGCCAGCTCGTCGTCCACCACCAGGCTGGCCGGCCCGTTCACGCGGTAGATGTCGTCCACGCCGGGGATCATGAACATCAGCCCCACCTCGCCGGACCCTTCGGCGATGTTCCGCAGCGTATCCAGGCGGTTGTTGCCCGGCCGGTCCGGCATCAGCAGGCTCAGACCGTCTTCCGACACCCGGATGAAGCCGGGCCCGCCGCCGCGGGGCGAGACGTCCACCGTCCCGTCCGGCCCGACGCTGGCCAGGGCGACGAAGGGCGAGAGTTCGATGAAGCGGCGACCGTGGGCGTCGATCACCCCGATATCCTTGGCCACGGTCAGCGGGTGCGGACGGTGGTAGAGCGCGTCGAGCTGGGTGCTGGCGTCGTCGGCCATGGCGAAATCTCCCTGCCCGGAATTAGGACACGATTGCAAACGGTTCGCAACTTTCCCGTCTCTTTGCGACGGGAGCCGCGGGCGCTCTGCGGGAGAGAAGCGGCTAAACCGCTTCCTTGAGATCCTCGACGAGGGTGCGCACACGCCACGCGTCCGGCCGGGCCAGGAGCGCACGGACCAGGGCGTTGTTCAGAGCGTGGCCCGCCAGTTCGCCTTCGAACCGGCCCAGGATGGGTCCGCCCAGCACATAGAGGTCGCCGATGGCGTCCAGCGCCTTGTGTCGAACGAACTCGTCCGGCCGACGCAGGCCTTCCGGGTTCAGCACCCGGTCGCCGTCGACGACGATGCAATTGTCCATCGAGCCGCCCCGGGCCAGCCCCATGGCGCGCAGGGCCTCGACCTCGTGCGCGAAGCCGAAGGTGCGGCAATCGGCCAGTTCGGCGCGGAACGCCGCCTCGTCCATCGGCATGTCGATGGCCTGACGGCCGATCGCGGCGCTGCCGAATCGGATCTCGAACGCCACCTCGAAGCCGTCGGCCGGCTTGAGCGCGGCGCGCTTGTCGCCGTCGACCACCTCGACGGTCTCCAGGATCTCGATGAAGCGGCGCGGCGTCTCCTGCGGGCGCAGACCCGCCCGATCCAGCACGCGGACGAACGGCGCGGACGAACCGTCCATGATCGGCATTTCCGGCCCGTCCAGCTCCACCACGGCGTTGTCGACGCCCAGCATCGCGAAGGCGGCCATCAGGTGCTCGATGGTCGAGACGGTGACGCCGGCCGCGTTGGTGATCACGGTGCCCAACTGGGTGCGGCACACGGCCTCGCCGCTCACGGGGACCCGGTTGTCGGCGTCCCGGACGTCGGTGCGCACGAAGACCACGCCCGCATCGGGGGCCGCCGGGCGGACCGAAACGCGGACATAGGCGCCCGTATGCACGCCGATCCCGGCGAACAGTGCGGGAGACCGGAGGGTATGTTGAAACGCGGCCAAGGCGGACCTTCCTGCAACGATACGCGGTGCGACGACCGAACCTTTGCCCCAACGTCTGGCTAAGCCGATTGATGCACCGCAGCAAAGCACTTCGTGTTTCGCAATGTTTCGCGCCGAAATCCGCATGGAATCCGAGACTTGGCGATCGCCGCCAAACCCTCCGGAAGCCGCGCAGGCGTACGGTCTGTCCGCCCGAAGGCCCTGCCTTCGCGCCTTCGGGCGACCGCTCAGGCCCCGAAGGGACACCGGTCGCCGGCCCGACCCGGAACGGATCGGTTCAGTTCACAGGATAGAGTTGGGCGCCCACGAGGTTCTGCGACCGGTCCAGGATGCGCACCTGAGCCGCCCGGCCCAGGCGGGCGAGGCAGGCGGCGAGCCGGCGCGCCTGGGCTTCGGCCCGGCCGCCCGAGCGGAACAGCAGAGGCTGCAACCCTGCGCACAGCACGGCCCATCCGCCGGCGACGGGCGAAACCCAGATGATGCGCTGACCGGTCACGACAAAACTCTCCCGGAGGTGGCTTGGCCCCGAGTCTAGTCGATGCGGCCGCCGGGCGGCGTGACCCTTTCGTGACGATCCTGAGGCGCGTTCGCGCCCAATGCGCCCCCCGATGCGCGCGCCACCGCCCTCCGTCCGCCTCGCCTCAGTTCGGCCCCGCGGCCCGGGCCAGCTCCGCCGCCAGGCCCAGGAGGCGGTTGGCCGGGATCGCCCCCACCACGCCATAGGCCTGGCCGCCGTCTTCCCAGTAGGCCACGCGTTCGCCTTTATGGGTGCGCAGGATGGGCGCCCGGTCCGCCGTCACGTCGATCCTCATGGCGACCAGCGAAACGGGCTCGCCCCGCTCTGTGACCGCCGCGACCTGGACGATGGGTCCCCAGTCCGAGGGATAGATCTGCACGTCGGTCAGAGCCCATCGGGTGGAAAGCGGCGGCACGCGCAGTCCCGTCGCGGCGCGAATCTCCACTGGATCGAGCACGTGGGCCTCGGGCTGCGACTTCATGGACGCCCGGATCAGCGTGGTGCGGTGAGAAGCCACCGCCTCTTCCACGAACTCGGGATCGCCCCGCCTGTGGTCCACGGCTTCGTTGGCGCTCCAGCCCCCCACGGCGGCTACGACGGCCAGCGCTGCGGCCTGCGGCAGGTGGCGCTGTGTTCCTCTGACCGGCTTGGGCGCCGACGTCGCGGCTTCGGCTTCGAGATAGCCCGCGATGGCCTCGGCGGCGCGACGAGAGGCGGGCGCCTCGCCCTGCGAGAAGGTGGCGGCGAAACCGTCGATCTGGGCGTCGAGGAACCTCCAATGGCCGCTGACGGCGGAGTCGACGGCGTCCAGCACGCCCGACGGTGATTGGACGACCGGGCCGAACCGCCAATGGGCGTAGTTCTCGTCGACGGCCCAGTCGATGTTCCGCCCGTCGAGAAAGACGCAGGGCCTGGGCGTGCGCAGGAATTCGTAGACCTGGCTGCTCACGTCACCCAGGTAGATGTCCGCAAGGGTGGTGTAGGTCATGTCGATGCACCGGTCGCTCCCGGTGTCGATGTGGATGCGCCCGCACGCCGCATACGTCGCCGCAAGGGCGCTCCAGCGCGCCTGCGGGCCACGGGCGTCCAGCATCCTCACGTGAGGCGCCACCACGAGGTTGTAGCGATCCTGGCCGGCGAACGCCCGCAGCACCGGCTCGCCGAACCGCTCCCACGAGCCCAGGGTCGAGAAGTGAGGATTGTAGAGCACCACCGGCCGTCGGTCGGCGAAGGGGCTCCAGTGCGGGTCGCGCACCGCATCGGCCGCTTCGAACTTGGGGTACCCCGCCACCGCGTGCCGGCCCGGATGGATCAGGCCTTCGCGCGCAAGCCGCATGCGGTGCTTCTCACCCGCCATCAGGACGAAGTCGAACGCGCCGATCCGCTTGTCGAACCCCGCCGCCCGGTCGCCGGCTCCGTGATCGAGGTGGATATACCGGGGCGCGCCCACACCCATCCGCTTCAGGGCGATGGAGGTCCGTTCGGGCACGGCGATGGCGTCGAACCCGTTCAGGCGCCGCGCCAGCACGCCGAGGCTCAGCACCTTGGGGGGCACCGAACCGCCCGTCGCGCGCTGAAGCGCCGTCAGCAGCGCCGACCCGGCTCCGGAGAAGACGATGGGCGCGCCGCCGAGCTTCGCCGCCGTCTGCTCCGCATAGGCCACGTGCGCCATGCTGGGCGACATCACATGGACCTCGAAGCCCGGTCGGCGCGACAGCGCCACGGCGGTCGAGACGCCGTGCAAAATCTGATGCCGCTGGGCGTTGAAGAAGAAGCACACCCGGATCGGCCGCGCAGGGCGCAGGCCCCCCTCATCGTGACCGCGATGATCGCGACCGACCGCATCGCGGCCGCCTGGAACATGGCGGACGACGTCGCGGCCGTTCATCGCGTCGAACATGGCGTCACCTTCCGGGGGCGACGACGCGCAGGCTGGCGGCGCGCCACGCTGGTGACGTCGGCGTTAGCACGGCCATCTGTCGGCAGGGCGCCGGGAATATTTGCCTGCGCCCATCTTCGTGCGGGCTGCCCGATCGCGCGCAGGCCGCCCCGCCCGGCGGTCAGTTGGCCAGGCGACGCAGGAAGGACGGGATCTCCAGGTCCTCGGCCGGATCGGCCGCCTCGGGCTGAACCGCCTCCAGGGGCTGGGCGCCGCCACGGCTGGGCGCGGGGGCCGGAGCCGGCGCGGGCCGGGGCGCGGGGGCCGCCGTCGCGCCGGGCGCGTCGTAGCGGGGACGCCCGCCGAAGATGCTGAGGAAGCCGCCTCGCGGACGCCGGGCCTCGAAGGCCGGCTCGGCGAACAGCGGCGCGTCACGCTCGTCGCCCGGTTCGACCGCGTCCGGATCGACGATCCGCGAGACGGGCGCCGGCGTCGCCGGTTCCGCCGCCACGCCGGCCGGCGCTGTCGCGACGGCCTGCGGCTGACCGAAGATGTCGGGCTGCTCGACCTCGTCCGCCGCCGCTTCGAGAGCGGCTTCGGCCGCCATCGCCGTCGCCGCGACGGGCTCGGCCTGTGCGGTCGTCGGTTCGGCCCGGGGCGTGACCGTCGCGCGCAGCGGCTCGACCGAGAGCGATCGGCGTTCGATCTTGGGCTCGATGGCGGCGATCGAGGCGCCGTCCATGCCGGTGGCGACCACCGACACGCGGATCATGCCCTCCAGGGTCGGATCGAACGCGGCGCCGAAGATGATGTTGGCCTCCGGGTCCACCTGTTCGGCGATGGCGTTGGCCGCTTCGTCGACCTCCAGCAGGGTCATGTCCAGGCCGCCGGTCACGTTGACCAGAACAGCCTTGGCGCCCTTCAGCGAGACCTCGTCCAGCAGCGGGTTCTGGATGGCGTTCTGAGCCGCCATCAGCGCCCGGTCGTCGCCGGTCGCCTCTCCGGTGCCCATCATCGCCTTGCCCATCTCGGTCATCACCGTGCGCACGTCGGCGAAGTCGAGGTTGATCAGGCCCGGCAGGACCATCAGGTCGGTGATCGAACGGACGCCCGAGTGCAGCACCTGGTCGGCCATGCCGAAGGCCTCGGCGAAGGTGGTGCGCTCGTTGGCCACGCGGAACAGGTTCTGGTTCGGGATGACGATCAGGGTGTCGACATAGCGTTGCAGCTCGCTGATCCCGGCGTCGGCCAGCCGCATCCGGTGACGTCCCTCGAAGTGGAACGGCTTGGTCACCACCCCCACCGTCAGGATGCCGCGCTCGCGGGCGCATTTGGCGATGATCGGGGCCGCGCCCGTGCCGGTGCCGCCGCCCATGCCGGCGGTGATGAACACCATGTGCGCGCCGTCCAGGTGCTCGCCGATCTCGGGAATGCTCTCTTCGGCCGCGCTCATGCCCACCTCGGGATGGGCGCCGGCGCCGAGGCCCTGGGTGACCTGCACGCCGAGCTGGATGCGACGCTCGGTCTTGGCGAACTGGAGCTGTTGGGCGTCTGTGTTGCCGACGACGAACTCGACCCCCTCCAGGCCCGCTTCGATCATGTTGTTGACGGCGTTTCCGCCGGCCCCGCCGATGCCGAACACGACGATCCTGGGCTTCAGTTCGGTCGCGCGCGGCGCGGAGAGAGAAATGGCCATGGACGTCCTGTCCTTCCCGTTTTTCCGGTCTGGCGCGCCCGGACACCCCTGGACCGACGCACCCGAGTAACGATGCGTTAAGTACGCGCCGACACTCTTAATCGAGTGTTAACCGCATACTCTGAGTCGGAACCCGGTCGAGCTTGGCCGAACAGGATTTTCCGCTTTGTCCTCAAGGAAAGAACGGCGGGATAGACAGTAACGCTACGGACGGCCGACAGCCGGCCGCACATGGCGGCGCGGACGCCCCGCAGGGCGCCCGCCGAGGCCCGCGCCGCGCGGGCCGTCTCCGAACGAACGGAGCTGTCAGTGGGTCGCTGCGTCGCCCTTGCCGCGGACCTGGCGACCGGCCTTGACGGCGCGAAGGGCGCGCAGGCCGCCCGAGCGTCCGCTGCGGAGCAGGTAGCCCGCACCGAAGAAACCGATGATCATCATGGCCCAGGAGGCCGGATCGGGCAGTGGGCTGGATTTGTCGAGACCCAGCATGGCCAGAGGACCGTCGGTCGGCTTCTCGCGGGCGGCGAACGGGTCGCCCGCCTCGTCGCCCGGCAAGGTCGCCTCGGGCGCGACCAGCGCGGTCTCACTCGGCGCGGTCTGGGTCGACGAAACCTCAACTGGCGCGACCGCGGGAACCGTGGTGTCCACCGTCGCACTCAAGGCCGCACCGCCGAACAACGCCAGCGCCAGGCCCATCCCCAAAGCCGCCTTCATACCCCGCTCCGAAACTGAGGGACCGGCCCGCGTCGCCGATCCTTGGGTGTCGAGGGAAACTGGGCCTTCGGGTCCCCAATGCCAAGCCGGTTCGCGTATCAGGCGATCACGGCGCGCCTTACGTGGAAAGGCCCGGGCGTCGCAGCGGAGCCGACGTTCAGAGATTGTCACGCAGCCAGACCGCCGCCTTGGCCAGAGGATTGGCCCGGGGGTCTAGCGGCTCCCGGCGGAGCTTCGATGAGGCGAGTTGCTTGGTCGACACGGCCTCGCGCGGCCCGAACGCCGAGCGGTGCAGGATGCCGGCGGCGGCGGTGAAAGCCGGGCCGGACGCCGCATCCGCCAGGTGCGGCACGCGGCGCGGGCGCCCCAGGCGCACGGGCCGGTCGAAGACGCGGACGGCCACTTCGCGCACGCCGGCGAGTTGGCTGGCGCCGCCGGTCAGAACCAGGCCGGCGCCGGGCTCGATGGGCGCGCCGGCGGCCTTCAGACGGTCGCGGAGCAGCTCCAGCGTCTCCTCCACGCGCGGGGCGATGATGCCCTTCAGCAGGCTGCGCGGGGCTACGACCGGGCCGGCGCCCGGATCGTCGCCGCGCGGCGGAGCCTCGATCATCTCGCGGTCCTCGTTGGCCGATGCGATGGCGCTGCCGTGCAGCGTCTTGATCCGCTCGGCGCCGGCGATGGAGGTGGAGAGGCCCCGGGCGATGTCCTGGGTCACGTGCTGGCCGCCGACCGGCACCGTCTCGACATGCACCAGGCTGCCTCCGCGGAACACCGACGCCGATGTGGAGCCCCCGCCCATGTCGATGCAGACCGACCCCAGGTCCATCTCGTCCTCCTCCAGCGCGGCCAGGGCCGAGACGAAAGGCGCGGCGACCACGCCCTCGAGCTGAAGGTGGGCGCGCTCGACGCAGGCGCCCAGGGTGTTGAAGACCGTCTCGGCCACCGAGACGACCAGCAGCTCCACGCCCAGAGTCTTTCCGTACATGGCGCGCGGATCGCGCACGCCGCCCTGTCCGTCGACGGCCCAGGCGATGGGCAGGATATGGATGGCCCGGCGGCCGGGCAGCTTGATCTGGGCCAGGGCGTTCTGGATCGCCCGCACGAGGTCGTTGTCGGCGATGGGCCTGGCGCCGACGGACACGCGGCCGATCACCCGCGAAGAACTGAGCTGGCCGCCGGCGGTGGCGATGGTGACGCCCTGGACGTTGACGCCCGCCACGTTCTCGGCCCGCTCCACCGCCTGGGCGATCGCCTCGGACGCCTCGTCGAGGTTGACGATCGCGCCGCCGCGCACCCCGCGCGACTGGACGTACCCGACACCGCAGGTGGTGAGCGTGCGGTCGCCCCGGCGCACGCCGTCGGGCTTCATGATGAAACAGGTCACCTTGGCGGCGCCCAGGTCGACGGCGGCCACCACTTTGGGCGGGGCCAGCGCCGCCTTCAGCCCGTCGCGGCCGTCACGCCGCGGCTCGGCCTTGCGCCGCCCCTCGCCCCGGTTGTCTCGGCCCGAGCCGCCCTGATCCGCGTGACCCGAGGGGCCGTCGGTCGGGAGCCGGCCCTTCTGGGCTGCTTCCTGGGTCTCGGGTGCGCGTTCGGCGAACTTGAGCATCGGCGGCGGAGGTCTCTGGCTAGACGCCCTGAACAGGCGAATGGGGGACGGGCGAAGCGGCGGCGGACGGGTCGGAGGGCGAAGGCGCGGCGGCGGCGAGGCCGGCCGGGGCCTGGGGCGCCCGCGGACGGACCGCGATGGTGTCGGGGTTGCGCAGGTCGATGCGCTCGAAGCCCAGCTCCAGGATGCGCGAGCGCATGTCGAGCTGCTCCAGCTTCATCAGCGCCTGCTCCTCCTCGGCGGCGGGGAGCTGGACCAGGGCGCCGTCCTTCATGCGGAGATCCCAGCGGCGGTTGTCGACCCGGACCAGCGCCTCCAGGCGCGCCATCAGCTTGGGGCGCTGAACCAGGATGGGCAGGATGCCGCTGGCGTGCTCGGCGCCGCCGGCGCCCACCACCAGCGGCAGGTCGGCGAAACGCGCCGGATCGGCTTCCGGAATCACCCGCCCCTGGGCGTCGACCACCACCGTGCGACCGCCGTGCTGCCAGACGGCGAGCTGGCCGCGTTCCTTGACGGCGATGACCAGGGTGTCGGGCAGGAGGCGGATGACGCGCGCCTCCTGAACCCAGCCCACGGCCTCGACACGCGCGCGGACCTGATCCAGGTCGAGCCCCAGCAGCGGCGCCCCCTCGCCTACGCCGGCGGCCCGCAGGATGTCGGGACGGGCCATTTCGGACGCGCCCTCGACGTGGACGTCCTTCAGCCGGAAGCCGGCGGCGGCGAACTTGCGGTCGATGCCCAGGCCGACGGTCTGGGCGATGTGGGCGCCGCGTCCCCCGGTCGCCAGGGTGGCGGCCACGGCCAGGGTCAGGACGGCTGCGGCGAGGCCCAGGACATGCCGGGGCGCCAGGCGCGGACCGCCGGCTTCGGCCTTGGCCGCCGCACGTCGGGTCGACGCCGCCTTTGAAGCAGCCCCCTTGGGCGCGCCGGCCCTTGCGCCGCCCTTGGATACGCCGTCCCGGGACACGCCGGCGGACGCCCTACCCTTCGCTGCGCCTGGCGATCCCCCCCGCGCCGCGGGCATACCCGTCCTCCGTGATCCAAAGCACCAGCCGGTCGAAATCCACCCCGCCCGCCGCCGCCTGCTCGGGTACGAGCGAGGTGGGCGTCATCCCCGGCTGGGTGTTCACCTCCAACAGGACCAAAACATCGTTAATGTCGTCATAACGAAGGTCCGACCGGGTAACGCCTCGGCAACCCAGGGCCTCGTGCGCAAGCTCTGAGAGTTTCTTCGCCTTTTCCGCCACATGGGACGGAATTCTGGCCGGGACGATATGCTCCGACCCCCCGTCGCCATACTTGGCTTCGTAGTCGTAGAAGCCCGTCTTCGGCACGATCTCCGTCACGGTCATGGCCTTGCCGTCCATGACGCCGACCGCCAGCTCCAGGCCGCGGACATAGGGCTCGACCATCACCTGCTCGCCATAGGTCCAGTCGGGGGCAACCACCTCCTGGGGGGGACGGTTCGCGCCGTCGAAGACCAGAAACACGCCGACCGACGACCCCTCGGCGTTGGGCTTCACCACATAGGGCGGCGGGATCACGTGATCCCGGGCCACCTCGAAGCGGTCGAAGAGGCCGCCGCCGGGCACGACGACGCCGGCCGCGGCCAGCACGGCCTTGGACTTGGCCTTGTCCATCGCCAGCGCCGAGGCCAGCACGCCGCTGTGGGTGTACGCCACGCCCAATGTCTCCAGCACGCCCTGGACGCAGCCGTCCTCGCCCCACGCCCCGTGCAGGGCGTTGAAGCAGACGTCCGGCTTCAGGGCCGTCAGGACCTGGGCCAGGTCGCGGCCGGCGTCCACGCGGCTGACCCTGGCGCCCAGCCGCTCCAGCGCGTCGGCGCAGGCGCGTCCCGACACGAGGCTGACCTCGCGCTCGGACGACAGCCCGCCCAGGAGGACGGCGACATGGCGCCCGGACAGGGGGAGATTCCCGGACGGGGAGAGATTCATGGGCGCCTCGCGAAGGCTCGGGAAATGGAGACCGCGGTGGCGTGCGTCGCGGACGGGGTCAAGAGCCGAGGCGGCGCGCGATCCTCGACCCCAGCCAGAGCAGCGCCGCGACGGCGCAGCCCGCGATGATCCCGGACATCAGGTCGTGCAGCACGGTCACGCCGAAGGTGGCCAGCAACACGGCGGCGGCCCGCCATTGTCCCAGCAGGCTCGCGAACTCCCGCTTCTCGGCCATGTTCCAGGCCACGACCACCAGGATGCCGGCCAGCGCCGAGAGCGGCACGTAGCTGGCCAGGGGCGCGGCCACGAGCATGAACGCCAGCAGGAAGACGGCGTGCAGCATCCCCGACACCGGGGTCCGGGCGCCGGCGCGGATGTTCGTCGCCGTGCGGGCGATGGTACCGGTCACCGCGATGCCGCCGAAGACGGCCGAACCCACGTTCGCCAGCCCCTGGGCCACCAGCTCCATGTTCGAGCGATGGACCCGTCCCGTCATCCCGTCCGCGACCTTGGCCGACAGCAGGCTCTCGAGGCCGCCCAGGAGGGTGAAGCCCAGCGCCGCCGGCAGGCAGCGCACGATCAGATCCCACGACACCACAGGCAGGGCCGGCGCCGGAAGGCTGTGCGGAATGCCGCCGAAACGGCTGCCGATCGTCTCCACCGGCAGGTGGACGAACCGCGCGAGGATGGTCGCCGCCACCAGCGCCAGCAGCATGCCCGGCCAGGCGGGCCGCACGCGCCGCAGCCAGAGGATGAGCCCCGCCACGCCGATCCCCAACCCGAGCGCCGCCGGGTTGAACGTGGATGCGGCCTCGGCCAGCGCCAGCAGCTTGAGGCCCACCGGTCCCGGCTCGGCGCCGCTGAGGGTGAGCCCCGCGAGGTCCTTGATCTGGCTGGCCAGGATGGTCAGGGCGATGCCCGCGGTGAACCCGACCGTGACGGCGTGCGGCATGTAGCGGATGAGGCCGCCGAGGCGGAACAGCCCCAGGGCCGCCAGCATCAGCCCCGACAGGAAGACCGTCAGCAACAGGCCGGGCAGGCCCACGTCGGCCACCGTCGCCGCGACCAGCACGATGAACGCCCCGGCCGGACCGCCGATCTGGTGGCGGCTGCCGCCCAGCGCCGAGACGAGAAAGCCGCCCACGATGGCCGTGTACAGCCCCCGCTCCGGGGAAACGCCCGAAGCCACCGCGATGGCCATCGACAGCGGCAGCGCCAGCACGGCCACCGTCAGCCCCGCCACCGCATCCCGGCGCAGGTCGCCCAGCCCGTAGCCCTCGGACAGGATCGTCGCGAGCTTCGGCCGGTAGAGGTTCGATGTGGCGGCGCCGTCCGGCATGGCGGTCAGGATCTCCGATCCCGCTTAAGTTAGCCTTGATCCCTCTCAATCTTCAGCCGTCCCTCGCGTCAACTACCTGCGACCTGTCGCCACCATGCTGGCAGCAGGCCATCGGCAGGATGTGCAGGCCGGAAGGAGACCCGATGCCTGTTCCGACCGCCCTGGATGGCCTGCCTCTCCCGCCTTGCGCCGAACTGCTGGGCTTCGAACTGATCGACGCCCGGCCGGCCGACGGCTGGCTGCGCGCGCGCTTCGAAGGGCGACCCACGTTCTGCAACCCCGCGGGCTTCATCCAGGGCGGTTTCCTGGCCGCCATGCTGGACGACGTCATGGGGCCCGCCATGTTCGTCTTCTCCGAAGGCCGGATGTTCACGCCCACGATCGACCTGCACGTGAGCTTCCTGGCGCCGGCGCGGCCCGGGCCGGTGTACGCCGAGGGACAGGTGGTCCAGGCCGGCAAGAGCATCGCCTTCCTGGAAGGCCGGCTCATGGATCTGTCGGGCGCCCTGCTCGCCCGCGGCCACGCCAGCGCCCGCCTGGTCCCGGCCGGCCGGGCCCTCGCCGCCTGAGGGATGCGGCGTTCCCGGAGGGAAGCGTCAGAGCCGCTCGATCAGGCTCCCGTCCGCGTCCAGGACGAAGGCGTCGGGCAGGTGCAGGCTGCGCCAGAGGTCGTGGGCGTCGAGGCCCAGGAGCCGGGCCACGTAGACACTGAGCACCGTGCCGTGGGTGACCGCGACCAGCGGGCGACTCCTGTGCTGGGCCAGCGCCGCCGACAGCCGCTCGCAGGCCGCGTCCGCCGTCTCGATGCCGCCCACCGGCTGGCCGGGCGCCTCGAAGATGCGGGCGATCTTTTCGCGGAACGCCTCCTCGGTTCCGAACGACAGGGACTGGCGCTTGTGCTCGTGCAGGCCCGGGTCGAGGCCGACCGGCAGGCCCAGGCGCCCCGCGATGATCTCGGCCGTCTCGCGGGCCTTGGGCTCGGGGCTGGTCGCCACGGCGACGGGACGATAGGCGGCGATCTTCTCCGCCAGCGCCTCCACCGCCTCGCGCCCCTCGGGGCACAGGGGCCAGGTCGTGGACGGCCTGTCCGGATCGATCAGCGGCCGCCCGTGACGCACCAGGATCAGCGACGCGCCGGCCATGCTCAAGGCCTCCCGATCCGCTTGATCTCCCAATGGAGATCGACGCCGGTTTTCGCCTTCACATCGGCCCGCACGGCCTCGCCCAACCCCTCGAGATCGGCGGCCGTCGCCGCGCCGGTGTTGATCATGAAGTTGGAATGCAGGGGCGAGAACATCGCGCCGCCATAGGGCTTCCCCCGCCAGCCGGCGTCGTCCACCAGCTTCCACGACGAATGGCCGGGCGGGTTCTTGAAGGTCGAGCCGCCGGTCTTCTCGCGGATCGGCTGGGTCTGCTCGCGCCGCGCGGTGATCTCGTCCATGCGAGCCTGGACCGCCTCGGGCGCATCCGGACGGCCCTCGTACACCGCCTCGACCCAGACAATGTCGGCCGGAGCGCCGGAATGGCGGTATGTGTAGCCGAAGTCCGTCACCTCAAGCTCCTGCCGCGCGCCCGAGCGATCGTATCCCCAGGCGGACACCAGCACATCCTTCGTCTCGGAGCCATAGCAACCGGCGTTCATGGTGAGCGCGCCGCCCACCGTGCCGGGGATTCCGGCGTAGAACTCCAGCCCCGCGATCCCGGCCCGGGCCGCCGCCCGCGCCACCGCCGCGTCCAGCGCCGCCGCGCCCGCGGTGATCCGGCGTCCCTCGGCGTGGACCCCGGCGAAGGCGCGCCCCGCCAGCCGGATGACCGCGCCCGGCACGCCGCCGTCGCGGACGATGACGTTCGAGCCCACGCCCAGCACCGTCACCGGGACCTCGGCGGGCAGCGCCTTCAGGAAGGCCGCCAGATCGTCGGCGTCCGCGGGCAGGAACAGCAGCTCGGCCGCGCCGCCCACCCGGAACCAGGTGAACGGCCCCAGGGGCTCGTCGCGCAGGAGCTTGCCGCGCACAGCGGGCGGCGCATCTCGCCAGCTCAACGGACAGCCATAAGACTGCGCCCGTTCCCCGAGGGCGGACTACTGCAAACCGCCCCTCCCCCTTGCGGGGAGGGGCTGGGGTGGGGGTGTGGTCCCGGCGTGCATACAGGGTGCGCGAGAGGGAAGATCGGCGAACTCCCAATTCGGTGGTCCGAGATTCGCCAGGAAGTATAACGTGCTGAAACGCGTCGCGCGGGACGCCCTGCCGAACGCCGGACATCAGGCCGACACCCCCACCCCAACCCCTCCCCGCAAGGGGGAGGGGCGCACCGGGATGGGCGGCGCGTTTTGCAACAGGCCCCGGACGGAGGGGAAGACTCCAGGATCCAGGCGTTCATCATGCCAGCGCGTCCAGTTCGCCCGGCAGGGCATAGGCCCAGTTCGTGATGTCGCCGGCGCCCAGCAGCACCACGAGGTCGCCGCTCGCGGCCTCCTGTCCAACCATCACCGCCAGATCCGCCGGAGCCGCCAGCGGCAGCGCGCGTCGGTGGCCGTAGCGTCGCAATCCTTCCACCAGGCTGTCGCGGCTCACACCCTCGATCGGCGCCTCGCCGGCGGCGTAGACGTCGGCCACCAGCACCACGTCGGCGTCGGCGAAGCAGGCGCAGAAATCGTCGAACAGGTCCCGCAGGCGGGTGTAGCGGTGCGGCTGCACCACCGCGATCACCTTGCCCCCCGTGACGGCGCGCGCCGCCTTGAGCACCGAGGCGATCTCGACCGGGTGGTGGCCGTAGTCGTCCACCACGCGCACGCCGTTCGCCACGCCGGTGGTGGTGAAGCGCCGCTTCACCCCGCCGAACTCCTTCAGGCCCTTGCGTATGGCCGCCTCGTCCAGCCCCAGTTCGCGGGCCACCGCCACGGCGGCCAGGGCGTTGAGCACGTTGTGATGACCGGCCATCGGCAGGTGCAGGCCGGCATAGCGCAGGGGTTCGCCCTCCAGCGGGCGGATCAGGACATCGAAATGCGCGCCGTCCGGCCCCATGGCGATACTCTCCGCGCGCACCTCGGCCTGGGGGTTCACGCCGTAGGTCACCAGCCGGCGGTTCTCCACCCGCGCGGCCATCGCCTGGACCTCGGGATGGTCGGTGCAGACCGCGGCGAAGCCGTAGAACGGGATGTTCTCCACGAAGTCCTGGAAGGCCTTCTTCACCGCCTCGAAGTCGCCGTAGTGGTCCAGGTGCTCGGGGTCGATGTTGGTGACCACGGCGCAGGTCGACTTGAGCTTCAGGAAGGTGCCGTCGCTCTCGTCGGCCTCGACCACGATCCACTCGCCGGCGCCGACCTTGGCGTTGGTGCCATAGGTGTTGATGATGCCGCCGTTGACGACCGTGGGGTCGAGGCCGCCGGCGTCCAGCAGCGAGGCGATCATCGAGGTGGTGGTGGTCTTCCCGTGCGTGCCGCCCACGGCCACCGAGAACTGGAGCCGCATCAGTTCGGCCAGCATCTCGGCCCGGCGGACCAGCGGCAGCCGCCGCTCGCGCGCGGCGACCATCTCGGGATTGTCCGGCTTGACCGCGGTCGAATAGACGACGGCGTAGGCGCCCTCCACGTTGGCCGGATCGTGACCCACGAAGATCTTCGCGCCCAGCTTCGCCAGCCGCTCGGTGTTGGCGCTGGCCCGGGCGTCCGATCCCTGCACCGTATAGCCGGTGCGCATCATGATCTCGGCGATGCCGCTCATGCCGATGCCCCCGATGCCGATGAAATGCACGGGGCCGATCTCGAAGGGGACGGGACGTCGGGTCATGGGCCGAGTCCTAGGACGCTTCCCGGCCCGGCGGAAGGGGCGCGAAGGGACGGCCCTTGAACCTCGCAAGACACGAGAGGACGCGAAAAGGGGCTGGGTCGAGAGAGAACGCCTGCAGCCGCTCCGTGCTCCTCGTCATTGGCAGGACAGCCGCTCCGCGCGGCTATGCAATGTGTATCCGGCGCAACGCCTGCAGCAGGTCTGGAAGGTCTTCCTGGAGGACCTGCCAGACCAGATCCAGGCTGACCTTGTCGTAGCCATGGATCAGACGATGACGCATCCCGATGATTTCGGACCACTGCACATCGTCATGCGCCTGCCGGCATTCCGGTGAAAGTCGCCCGGCAGCCTCTCCCACGACCTCAATGGAACGGATGGTGGCGGCGTTCTGATGGAGCTTGCTACCCGCGAAAGTCTTCACGTCGAACCCCGCCACGAAGCCCAGGGCGTCTTCAGCCGCCAGGATCATGTCGAGGACAAGCGCCCGGTCGCGATCGCCAAGCTCAGGCGGCATAGAGAAGCTCGGCGCCCATCAGGATGCTGCGGCGCCTTATGGGATTGCGGCTTTGTTCGACGGCCTTGCGCTCCACGAGGTCGACTCGCGGCCGATCACCTGTTCGAGCGCCGCCTTCAGGTCGAAGAAATGGCGATACTCGAGGCCCGGGGATGCGAATTCCACAAGCAGGTCGATGTCGCTTCGCGCGGGGTCGAACGCGCCCCCGCCCCCCGCAGAACCGAACACCTCCAGCCTGGCGACGCCGAACTGACGGCACAGTTCAGCGATCCGGGTTGCGTGCTGAGCGACGATCTCATGCATGGCGAGTTCCGACGTGGTCAGCGCACTATAGCCGGTTCAGCTTCACCTCGCAGCGCCCGCCGTCGCCTCGACGACGTCGGCCAGGCGTTCCGCGGCGTCGGGGATGGCGACGGCGCGGGAGGCCGCGGCCATGCGGGCGAGGCGGGCCGGATTGTTCAGGAGGACCTCGAGCGCAGAGGCCAGCGATTCCACCGTGAGCTGGCTCTCGCGCGCGATCTCGGCGCCCCCGGCCTCGGCCAGGAGCCGGGCGTTCTGGCCCTGGTCGTCGTCGATGGCGATGGCCAGCGGGACGAGGATGGCCGGCTTTCCCGCGACGGCGAACTCGCAGACGCTGCCGGCTCCCGACCGCCCGATCACCAGGTGGGCGTCGCGCAGGCGGCCGGCCATGTCGCGGAAGAACGGCGCGATCTCGGCGTCGACCAGGGCGTCGCGATAGGCCCGGCGCGCGGTGTTCATGCTCTCGGCGCGGGTCTGCTGCTGGACCACCAGACGGCGGCGCAGGTCCTCGGGCAGCGCCTTCACCGCTTCGGGCACAAGCTCGGACAGGAGGCGCGCGCCCTGGCTGCCGCCGGTTACCAGAAGTCGCACGGGGCCGTTCGGCTCGGGCGGGATGTAGGGGATATCGGCCAGGGCGCGGATCGGCGGGCGCACAGGGTTGCCGACCACTCTGGCCCGCTCGGCCACGCCCTTGGGCGCCTTCTGCAACGTCGGGAAGGCGCAGGCGATGGTCTTCACGTGGGGCGCGAGCATCCGGTTGGTCCGGCCCATGACGGCGTTCTGCTCGTGGATCACGGTCGGCAGCCGGTCCAGCCGGGCCGCCACCAGCGCCGGCGCCGAGGGATAGCCGCCGAAACCGACCACGACGTGCGGCCTGATCTCGCGGAAGACGCTCCGCGCCTGCAGCACGCCGCGCATCACGGCCAGGCCGGCGCGGACCATGCCGATGGGGTCGCCTCGCCGGAAGGTGGCCGCCGACAGCCCGATGCGACGCTCGGCCGGGAAGTCCTGGGCCAGCCCCGCCACCCGCTCGTCGGAGGCCAGAACCACGCCCCAGCCACGCGCGATCAGCGTCTCGGCCAGCGCCTGAGCCGGAAACAGGTGGCCGCCGGTGCCCCCGGCGGCGACGACCGCGATCCTACGCATGGGCACCTCTCCTCGCGTGCGCGGTCAACCGAACGTCCCGGCCTTGGCGAGGCCTTCGCTCTGCGCATAGGCGCCCGGCCGGCGGCGCGTGAGCGCCAGGGCCAGTCCCATCGTCAGGCCCATCGCCAGCATCGAGGACCCTCCGTAGCTGATGAAGGGCAAGGTCATGCCCTTGGTCGGCATCATGTTCAGGTTGACCGCCAGATTGATGATCGCCTGCTGGCCGACCAGCACGAACAGCGCCGCGGCCGCGATCTGCTCGAAAGGATCCGACAGCTTCATGGCCCTCATGAGGCCGCGCACCACCACGAAGGCGAAAAGCGAGATCACCAGCAGCAGGAACACCAGCCCGAACTCCTCGGCGCCGACCGAGGCGGCGAAGTCGGTGTGCAGGTCGGGCACCCGGCGCTTCATCACACCCTCGCCCGGGCCGCGGCCGAACAGCCCGCCGGCCGCCTGAGCGATGGCGGCGGCGTCGACCTGATGCGTGTCGGCCTTCTCGGGCGAGAAGAAGCGGTCCACGCGGCTCTGGACGTGCGGGAACATGAAGTAGGTGGACGAGAGTCCCGCGAGCGCCGTCGCGCCCAGCAGCATCACCCAGCTCATCGGCACGCCCGCCATCCAGAAGGCGGCGCCGAACGCCACCGTGATGAGGACCGTCTGGCCGACGTCGGGCTGGATCAGCAGCAGCCCCACCGAGACCGCGAACAGTCCGAAGGCGATCGAGACGCCGGGCACGCCGTTGCCCTTCTGCCCCTCGGCGAACATCCAGGCGACCAGGATCACCAGGGCCGGCTTCATGTACTCGGACGGCTGGAAGGTGAAGCCGCCGAACTCGATCCACCGGGTGGCGCCCTTGGCGCTGTGGCCGATGAACGGCAGGGCGATCATCACCGCGATGGCGGCCAGCCAGATGACGAAGGCCGCCCGCCTCACGCCCTTCACGTCCAGCATCGAGACGGCCATCATCAGGATCATGGACGCCACGGCGAAGACGCACTGGCGGACGGCGAAGTGGAACGGGTCGCCGATGTTCATGCGCGCCGCCGCCGCCGGGCTGGCGGCGAACGACACCACGACACCGATGGCGATGAGGATGGCCACCACCCCCAGCATCCAGCGGTCGACGGTCCACCACCAGACGCCCAGCGGCGATCGGTCGGACCGGGCGAAGGCGTGGGCGTTGTTGCTGCCGACGGTCGTCATACGGGGAATCTCCGCCCCCCTCGGGGGAGGGGGACCGCGAAGCGGTGGAGGGGGCCTGCTTTGGCGATGCGCGGGCGGGTCGCCCCCCTTCCCGGCTTCGCCGACGCTCCTCCCGACGGGAGGAGAATGTGGCTGACGGCGGCGCTCATGGGGCGCCCTCCCGGACCCGGCCGGCGGCGATCGCGCCGGCGGCCGCGCGGAAGGCCTCCCCGCGCTGCTCGAAGTCGGCGAACTGGTCGAACGAGGCGCAGGCCGGCGAAAGCAGGACGATCGCGTCCTTGCCGCTGGCCGCGGCGTCGGCGTAGGCCGCGCGCGCCGCCGCCTCGATGGTCCCGCATTTCAGGGCCGGCGTCCGGCCTTCCAGGGTGGCGGCGAACGCCGTCTCGGCCTCGCCCACGAGATAGGCCTTGATCACGCGCGGGAACAGGTCGGCCAGTTCGTCGATGCCGCCCGTCTTGGGCTGGCCGCCGGCGATCCAGTAGACCTCGGGATAGCTCGACAGGGCCTGGCGCGCGGCGTCGGCGTTGGTGGCCTTGCTGTCGTTGACGAAGCGCACCTTGCCGATCAGCGCCACGGTCTCCATCCGGTGCGCGAGGCCGGGAAAGGTCATCAGAGCGCGCGCGGCCAGCTCGGGCGAAACCCCCAGCCCGCGCGCCGCGGCGTAGGCCGCCGCCGCGTTCTGCCAGTTGTGCCGGCCCGGCAGCGACCGCGCGCGCTTCAGGTCCGCCACCTGGGCCGCGCGCTCGCCCGCGGCGTCGTAGAGCAGACCGTCCAGGGCGTAGACCCCGCGGCTGATCGCCTTGCTGGCCGAGATGGGAACGATGGTGCGCCGATTGGCGGCCGTGATCTCGGTGCAGATCTGCTGGCCCCAGGCGTCGTCCACCCCGATGACAGCGGTGTCGCCGTTGTCCTGGTTGAGCAGAATCCGGCGCTTGGCGGCGACGTAGTTCTCCATCGTCCCGTGCCGCTCCAGGTGGTCGGGCGAGACGTTGAGGATGATCGCCACGTCGGCCTTCAGGCTGGACGTCAGGTCGAGCTGGTAGGACGAGAGTTCCAGCACATAGACCGCGCCGCCGTGCATGTCGTCGAGGCCCAGGACGCCGGCCCCGATGTTGCCGCCGATGCGGGTGTCCCGGCCGGCCTCGGCGCAGATGTGACCGATCAGGGCGGTCGTCGTCGACTTGCCGTTGGTGCCGGTGATGGCGACCACCTTCGGCCGCCGGTGCTCGGGCGCGGCGTTCACGGTGCGCGCGAACAGCTCGATGTCGCCCAGGATCTCGACGCCCGCCGCACGGGCCTTCTCCACCGTCCAGTGCGGCTTCGGATGCGTCAGGGGCACGCCCGGCGAAAGCATGACTGCGGCGAAGCCCGACCAGTCGGCCGCGGCCAGGTCGGTCAGTTCGAAGCCTTCGGCCGCGGCGGCTTCCCGGGCCTTGGGGTTGTCGTCCCAGAGCGCTGCCTCGGCCCCTCCGGCGACGAGGGCGCGCGCGGCCGCCAGCCCCGTGCGGGCCAGGCCGAACACGGCCACCGTCCTGCCTTCGAAGCCACGGACCGGGATCATGCCGCCTGCACGCGCCTCCTACCTGAGCTTCAGGGTGGCGAGGCCCACCAGCGCCAGCATCACCGCCACGATCCAGAACCGGATCACGACGGTGGATTCCGACCAGCCCAGCTTCTCGAAGTGGTGGTGGACCGGCGCCATCAGGAAGATTCGCCGGCCGGTGCGCTTGAACCACGCCACCTGGATCATCACCGACAGGGTCTCGGCCACGAACAGGCCGCCGATGATTCCCAGCACGATCTCGTGGCGGGTGGCCACCGCGATGGCGCCCACCGCGCCGCCCAGGGCCAGCGAGCCGGTGTCGCCCATGAAGATCTTGGCCGGCGGGGCGTTATACCAGAGGAAGCCCAGCCCCGCCCCGATCAGCGCCCCGCAGAACACCGCCAGTTCGCCCACGCCGGGGACGAAGTGGAGCTGGAGGTAGTTGGCGAAGACGTAGTTGCCGACGATGTAGGCGATCAGGCCATAGGCCGCCGCCGCGATCATGACCGGAACCGTGGCCAGCCCGTCGAGGCCGTCGGTGAAGTTCACGGCGTTGGCCGCCCCCACGATGATGAAGGCCCCGAACAGCAGATAGCCCCACGAGAGGTCGATGAAGTACTGCTTGAAGATCGGGAACGTCACCGAGGTGAGCAGTTCGGCGTTCTCGGGTGGTTTGGGCGCGAGCGTGATGATCAGCGCGATGGCCGCCATCGCGATGCCGGCCTCGACCGCCAGGCGCGCCTTGCCCGAGACGCCCGCCGTCGTCTGCCGCGTGACCTTGGCGTAGTCGTCCATGAAACCCAGCAGGCCATAGCCGCCGGTGACGATCAGCACCGCCCAGACATAGACGTTCGTCAGGTCCGCCCACAGCAGGGTGCCGGCGAACAGCCCGGCCAGGATCATCACCCCGCCCATCGTGGGCGTGCCGGCCTTCTCGATGATGTGGCGCTCGATGCCCTCGGCGCGGATCGGCTGGCCCTTGCCCTGCTTGGCCTGCATCCAGCGGATGAAGCGCGAGCCCATGGCCACGACCACGAACTGCGCCGTGAAGATCGCCAGCCCCGTGCGGAAGGTCTGGTACTTCAGCAGGTTCAGGACCGGCACATAGTCGGTCGAAGCGAACTGGACGTAGAGCCAGTAGAACATCAGCCGGCCTCCCCTGGGCCCTGTCGGGGGGAGTCGCCCGCCAGCAGCGCCTGGACGACCTGCCCGGCCCTGGACCCGTTCGACCCCTTCACCATCACCACGTCGCCGGCCCGCACCGCCTCGGAGAGCTGTGGCGCGAGGGCGGCGGCCGTTTCGGCGTAGCCGCCGCGGCGAGTCGGCGGAAGGGCGTCCCAGAGCGATTTCATCAGAGGACCCGCGCAGAAGACGAGGTCGATCGTCGCAGCCTCGATAGGTTCGGCGAGGCCGGCGTGAAACGCCGGGGCGTCCGGCCCCAGCTCCAGCATGTCGGTGAGCGCCACGATCCGCCGTCCGGCCGCGCTGCGCTGGCCCAGGGTGGCGATCGCCGACGCCATCGACACCGGATTGGCGTTGTAGCTCTCGTCGATCAGCGTGAAGGCGCCGCGGGGCCCCTCCACGCGGTGCTCGGCGCCCCGCCCGGTCAACGGCGCAAAGCCCGACAGCGCCGTCAGCGCCAGGTCCAGGCGCACGTCCAGCGCCTCCAGCATCAGGATCACCGCCAGGCTGTTCAGCCCCCAGTGCAGGCCGGTCTGCAACAACGGGAAGTCCACCCCCCGGCCGTCCAGTTCGGCGCGCACCTGGGCCATCCCGTCGGCGGCCTGGAAGTCCAGCAGCCGCGCGTCGCAGCCGGCCGCGCGGCCGAACCTGCGCACCTTCGCCCCCGCCGCCACCGCGCGCGCCTCCAGCAGGCCGAAATGCGCGTTGTCGGCGTTCAGCACCGCCACGCCGCCGAACTGCAGGCCGTCGAAGATCTCGGCCTTGGCCATCGCCACGCCGGCCTCGCCGTCCGCGAAGTTCTCGGTGTGCACCGGGCCGACGGTCGTCACCACCGCCGCGTGGGGCCGCACCATCTCGCTCAGCGGACGGATCTCGTCCGCGTGGTTCATGCCGATCTCGAACACCGCGCGTTCGGTGTCGGCGGGCATCCGGGCGAGCGTCAGCGGCACGCCGATGTGGTTGTTGTAGCTCTTCACCGACGAATGCGCCGGGCCGGCCAGGGACAGCCCCGCCATCACGGCCTGCGTCACCGACGTCTTGCCCACCGAGCCCGTCACCGCGCCACGGCGCGCGTTCGTCGCCCGGTCCCGGGCCGCGATGCCCAGGGCCTCCAGCGCCCTCAGCGTGTCGCCCGCCCGCACGGACGGCGCCTCCACTTCGCGCGCGGCCAGCACGCCCGCCGCGCCGGCCGCCATCGCCTGGGCCACGAACTCATGGCCGTCGCGCGCGCCCGCCAGAGCGACGAACAGGTCGCCGGGCTCCAGGCTGCGGGTGTCGATCGAGACGCCGGTCGCGCTGAAGCCGCCGGCCTCCACGCCCCCCGTGGCGGCCGCGATGGCGCCGGACGTCCACAGCGGCTCAGCCATGCACCAGCTCCAGCGCCTGAGCCGTCTCCGTCACGTCGTCGAAGGGATGAACCACGTCGCCCACGATCTGGCCCTGCTCGTGCCCCTTGCCGGCCACCACCAGGATGTCGCCGTCGTCCAGCATCGCCGCGGCCGCCCGGATCGCCTCGCGCCGGTCGCCGATCTCCCTGGCGTTCGGCGCCCCGGCCAGGATCTCGGCCCGGATCGCCGCGGGGATCTCGGAACGGGGATTGTCGTCGGTCACGATGGCCACGTCGGCCAGCTCGGCCGCCACCCGGCCCATCAGGGGGCGCTTGCCGCGGTCGCGGTCGCCGCCGGCGCCGAACACCACCACCAGCCGGCCGCGCGTGTGGGGGCGCAGCGCCTCCAGCACCGTCTCCAGCCCGTCCGGCGTATGGGCGTAGTCCACATAGGCCTCGCCGCCCCGCGGCCCAGCGCCCACGCGCTGGAGCCGGCCGGGCGCGCCGGTCAGGGTCTCCAGCCCGGCGAACACCTCGTCCCAGGACAGGCCCGCCGCTCGGCAGAGGCCCGCCGCCACCAGCGCGTTCGAGGCCTGGAAGCCGCCCGCCAGGGGCAGGCGCACGTCGTAGGTCCGGCCGTCGGCGCGCACCTTCAGGCGCTGGCCGTCGGGCAGCAGCGTGCGCTCCAGCAGCTTCAGCGCCTGGCCGCCCTCGCCCACGCTCATCACCCGCTGCCCCGAGACCACCGAGGCCGCCGCGAAGAACGGAAACGCCTCGGAATCGGCGTTCAGCACCGCCGTGGCGCCGCGCGGCATGAGCTGCTCGAACAGCCGGAGCTTCGCCTTCATGTAGGCGTCCATGGTGTGATGGTAGTCGAGGTGGTCCTGGGTCAGGTTCAGGAACCCCGCCGCCGCCAGCCGCACCCCGTCCAGACGGCGCTGGTCGATGCCGTGCGAGCTGGCCTCCAGGGCGAAATGGGTCACGCCGAGCTGGCTGACGCGAGTGAGAAGCTCGGCCACGTCGCCGGCGTCCGGCGTGGTCAGGCCCGGCGGCGTGATCTGGTCGTGCGTGCCGTCCGGCCGGGAGACGGTCAGGCCCAGAGTGCCCATGCTGGCCGAGGCGTGACCCGCGCGGGCGAACATCTGCCGGCAGAAGTTGGCGACCGAGGTCTTGCCGTTGGTGCCCGTCACCGCCACGCACACCTGCGGTTGGCGGCCCCAGAAGTTCGCGGCGGCCAGGGCGTAGCCACGGCGCGGGTCGCGACAGATCACGGTGGGAACCGAAAGGTTCAGATCCTGGTCGGCGATCACCGCCGCCGCCCCGGCTTCGACCGCCTTGGCCGCGAAGGCCGCGCCGTCCGCCTTCGATCCCGGGAGGGCGGCGAACAGGAAGCCCGGCTTCACCTTGCGGCTGTCGGCCGTCACCCCCTTGATCTCGGGGTCCGCGCCGATGTCGCGCTTCACGATCTTCGAGAGGCGCAGGCTCATCGCGCCTCACCCAGGTCTTCGACCGTGGGCGGCAGGACCGGAACCGCCTGGCCCACGTCGGCGCGGCGCTGGACGTCCACGAACGGCGCGATCCGCTCGATCACCCGGCCCACGGCCGGCGCGGCCACCCAGCCGCCGGTGGAATAGCCCGCGCTCCGCGCGGTGCCCTTGGGCTCGTCCAGCAGGATCAGGACGAAATAGCGCTTGGTGTCCACGCCGCCCCAGGTCGGGAAGACGGCCGCGAACGACGAGACCTGCTTGGCCCCGTTGTACCGGCGGATCGCCGGGTCGTACTTCTCGCCCGTCCCCGTCTTGCCCCCCACCGACAGGCCGGGAATGTCGGCCGACTTGCCGCTCCCGCCGGTGACGTTGGCGCGCATGATCGAGAGCATCTGGAGCGAGGTGCGCTCGGACATCACCCGCGGGCCATCCACCTTCGTTCCCGGCTCCAGCTTGTGGATCGTGAGCGGGATCATCCGGCCGCCGTTGTGGATCGCCCCCATCGCCCGGGCGAGCGCCAGGGGGCTGACGTTGATCCCGTGGCCGAACGAGGTCGAGGCGACGGCGTCGTCGTTCCACACCCGGGGCGTCAGCGGCCGGGCGTTCTCGATCAGCTCGACCTTCGCCGCCTTGGTCAGGCCCAGGGCGTCGAAATAGTGGCCCATGCGCTCGGGGCCGACGGCCTGGCCCAGCCGGGCGGTGCCGATGTTGGACGAGTGCTGGAACACCTCCACCAGCGTCAGGATCTTCCGGGCGGCGTGGTAGTCGTGGATGGTCCGGTAGCCCAGCTTGTACGGCTCGCGGGCGTCGAAGGTCGTCTCCGGCGTGGCCACCCCGGCGTCCAGGCCGATGGCGACGGTGAACGCCTTGAACGTCGACCCCATCTCGAACACCGAGGCCGCCGCGCGATTGGTCTGGGCGTAGACGCTGGATTTGCCGGGCGCGTTCGGATCGAAGACGGGCCAGCTCGACAGGGCCAGGATTTCGCCCGTCTGGATATCGGTGACCAGGCCCACCGCGCCCACCGGACGGAATTCGTGGATGGCCTTGTAGAGTTCGTCCTCCAGCGCGCCCTGGACGCGCAGGTCGATGGACAGGGGCACGGGCGCGCCGCTCCGGGCCGCGCCGCGGATCCCCTCGTTCAGGGCGGCCTCCGCGCCCGACAGGCCCTCGCCGCCGGCGTCCGAGAAGCCGATGAAGTGGGCGGCCGTGGTCCCGAGCGGATAGACGCGCCGCTGCTCGGGCTCGAACGTCACGCCGGGCAGCCCCAGGCGGTGGACGCGGTTGCGCGCCTCGGGCGTCAGCGCGCCGGCCACGAAGATCCGGCGGTTCCCGCGCAGCGCGCGCTCCAGGCGATTCATGTCCAGGCTGGGCAGCGCCGCCTTGAGGCCGCGACGGGTCTCGGCCTGGTCCCAGATCTCGCGGGGGTCGATGTAGAGGCCGTAGTGCAGCAGATCGGCCGCCAGCAGCATGCCGTTGCGGTCCACCAGATCGGTGCGCGAAGCGCCCAGCGGCGCGCCCGCGCCGCCCACATGCGCCGCATCCGGGAACAGCGCGGCCCGCGTCGCCCCGAACGCCAGGGCCACGAAGCCCACCCCGAACAGGATCAGCACGAAGAAGATGCGCAGCCGCGTGTCGTCCTCGGCCTTGCCCGACGCCCGCGCCCGCTCGAAGGCGTGCTCCAGGCCCCAGACGCGCTCGATCAGCCAGCGCGGCAGACCCGCCCGACCCAGACTGCTCTGCGACAGGCTCATGGCGCCACGCCCGGTTCGGCGGGCGCCTCGGCCACGCGGACGGGATAGGCCTGGGGCGGCGGGGGCGGAGGCACGCCCGGGATCACGCCCGTCCCGTTGACCATCGCCGCCACCGCCGACACCGCCTTGGCCTTCTTGGGCGGGCCGGCGCGGGCCACGTCCACGATCTGGTCCACGCTGGCCTCGCGGTTCGCGCCGACCGGCTCCATCTTCAGATAGACCACCGACAGGCGCTCCAGGCGGCCCGGCTGCTCCAGGTGCGCCACCTCCGCCTGCAACAGGCGGATGCGGGCGGCCTCGGCCTTGATCTGGCGCTCGATCGTCGCGATCTCGGCGCGCTCGCGACCGGCCATGGTCTTGGCGAGGTAGACGCCCAGGACCACCATCACCAGCAGGCCCACGCCCACGAGGTCGATCAGGCGGAAGCCGCGGACCTTGCGCGTGAACACGCTCATGCCGCCACCCTCCAGACCGGCGCCTCGGTGCGCACGGCGGCTCGCAGCTTGGCCGAGCGGGCGCGGGGATTGGCCTTCACCTCGTCGTCGCCCGGCCCGCGCGCGCCGTTGAACAGCAGCCGGAAGCTGGGTTCGGCGGTCGCCGCCACGGGCGGCGCGTGACGCGAACCGCCGGCCGTCCGCCCCGCCCGCTCGCCCAGGAACGCCTTCACGATGCGATCCTCCAGCGAGTGGAAGGTCACCACCGCCAGCCGCCCGCCCGCCTTGAGCACGCGCTCGGCGGCCGCCAGGCCAGCCTCCAGCTCGCCCAGTTCGTCGTTCACCGCGATCCGGAGACCCTGGAACGTGCGCGTCGCCGGATGGATCTTGGCCCCGCGCCGCCCGCCCAGGGCGCGTTCCACGAACTCGGCCAGCTCGAGCGTTCGGGTGAAGGCCTGCTCATCGCGCCGGCGCACGATGGCGCGGGCGATCCGGCGGCTCTCGCGCTCCTCGCCGTAGACGAAGATGATCCGCGCCAGCTCGGCCTCGTCGGCCGTGTTGACGAGGTCGGCGGCGGTGGGACCGTCGCCGCCCATGCGCATGTCCAGCGGACCGTCGTGCATGAACGAGAAGCCGCGCGCGGCCTCGTCGAGCTGCATCGAACTGACGCCGAGGTCGAGGGCCACGCCGTCGGCATGGCCCTCGCCCAGCACCGCGTCCATTTCCGAGAATCGCGCTTCCACCAGGCGGAAGCGGTCGTCCGGAAATCCCGCGGCGAAGCGACGGACCGTAGGGTCGCGGTCGAAAGCCACGACCTTCGCGCCCGTCGCCAGGATCGCGCGGGCGTAGCCGCCCGCGCCGAAGGTGCCGTCCACGATGGTCTCGCCTGGGGCGGGCGCGAGCGCCTCGACCACCTCGCCGAGCAGGACGGAGACATGGGGGGCGCGGACCTCGGCGCTCATGCCGCGCCTCCGATCCGGGCCTGACGCTGCTGGGCGCGCATCTCGGCCAGCCCGGCGCGGGCGCGCTCGCGGTCGGCCGCGCGCTGGGCGCGATAGGCGTCGCGCTCCCAGATCTCGAAGCGGTCGCGCAGCCCCACCACCGCCACCCAGTCGGTCAGGCCGTACTGCTCGCACAGGCTTTCGGGCAGCGTGATGCGGCCCGCGGTGTCGAAGCTCAGACGCTGCATTTCACCGAACACGTTGCGCTCGATGGAGTCGCGCAGTTCGTCGCCGAATTCCAGCTCGTCGGCCACCGCGCCGTAGCGGTCGAACAGCGCCTGGCCGCCGCCTTCCAGGCAGTCGGAGCGGATCGAGGGGAAGAGGAAGACGCCATCCACCGGCCCCGAGAGCGCGGCGCGGTAGTCCTGCGGCACAACGATGCGCCGCTTCGCGTCCAGCTGCTTCTCGAAGGTCGAGAGAAACATCCCGGCCCAGACCCCCTGCCCCTCGCCAACCCTGCCAGCCAGCGCCCCGACCCGCCGCTTTGGTTAGCGAATGGTTATTGGGTTAACATGGGACCTAATGGGTTTCAATGACACTTGCTGACCTCGAATGGGATTTCGCAGGCGATCCAGCGGGAAATCTTGAAGGTCCAAGATTTATCCACAGAACATACTTGGTACGAATAGTTAACGCCTTCCTTTCCCGCGAAGCGGGAGAGGGGGACCGCGCCCCGAAGAGGGTGTGGTGGAGAGGGGAAGCGGCCGGCAGGGCGGAGAGATCATCGCCCTACACGCTCAGCAGATCAGATCGCAATTTCGTGGAGGAGGCTTTCCCTCCCCCCCCCGCTCTCACTGCGTGGGAAAGGAAAGAAGATCAGACGGCCTGTAAGCCGGGTTCTGTGCCGCCCTGCTTGCGCAGGACGCGGCGGCCATTCCTCTGGACCGACCGTCACCGGCCGGTTCTCGCGACCTACCCGGGTCCCTCGGAGCGGCGACGCTCCTACCCGCCAGTTTCCCGAAGGACCTGGCCGGCGCGGGACCCCTATTCGGTCTTGCTCCTGGCGGGGCTTGCCATGCGGCCCCTGTCACCAGCGGCCCGGTGCGCTCTTACCGCACCCTTTCACCCTTCCCTCCGCCGAAGCGGAGGAGGTCTGCTCTCTGTGGCGCTATCCCTGGGGTCACCCCCGGTGGGCGTTACCCACCGCCATGTCGTCGTGGAGCCCGGACTTTCCTCGAGCTTTCGCCCGCGACCGCCCGGCCGTCTGATCCGTCGCGGAAAGTGGAGAACCGGATGACGGAGTCAACCCTCCCGTCCGACTAAGGGAGCGACGCCAGCCGCAGCAGCGCGATCAGCCGCGCCCGGGTCTCGCCGTCGGCGACCCCGTCCACGCGCTCGGGCCGCCAGTGCCGCTGGAAGGCGCGCACCACCGTCGCGGTGTCGCCGTCGAAGGCCCCCGACGGCGGCAGGTCGTAGCCTAGCCGCGTGAGGCCGGCCTGGAGCGCGAAGACGGCCGCGCCCTCTTCGCCCTCGCCGATCGGCGCGCCCGGCGCGGGCGGGGCCTCGGCCCAGAGGCCGTGCCCCGCTTCCGCCAGCCGCTTCCAGGGGAACAGCTCGCCGGGGTCATCCTTCCGCGCCGGCGCCACGTCGGAGTGGCCCACGATGTCGCGATCCTCGATCGTCCACCGGCTCCGGATGTCCGCCATCAGCGCGATCACCGCCGCCACCTGGACCTCTGGGAAGGGCCGGTACCCCCACTCGTGGCCGGGATTGACGATCTCGATCCCGATGGAGTCGGCGTTCACGTTGCGCCGCCCGCGCCAGTACGAGACGCCGGCGTGCCACGCCCGCCGTTCCTCGGGCGCCAGCCGGAAGACGCGGCCGTCCTCCTCCACGAGGTAGTGCGCCGAGACCTTGGCCTCGGGGTCGCGGAGGCGGGCGAGCGCCGCCTCCCCGCTCTGCATGCCGGTGTAGTGCAGCACGATCATGCTCGGCGGCGCCGTGCGCGCGTCGAAGTTCGGCGAAGGGGCTTCGATGAAGGTCGTCATGAGTCGCGGTTCCGCATCGCCAGCAGCAGGGCCATCATCCGGTTGCCCCGGAGCACGATGATCAGGACGCCGGCCAGGGCCAGCAGCCCGCCGATCGCCATCCGCGGCCCGAACGGGTCGCCCAGCAGCGCCACGCCCAGGGCGATAGTGGCCAGCGGCGTCACCAGGATCAACGCCGAGATCAGGTTCGCCTCGTAGCGCTGGAGCAGCATCACATAGGCGGTGTGGGCGCCCAGCGAGACGATCAGCGCCGAGAAGAGCAGCGCGGCCCAGAACGTCCAGCCCGCGCCCAGCGCGGCCTCCACCTGCCCCGGCTCCAGGATCAGCGAGAGCGCCGCCATCGGGACCACCGAGGTGATCCCCACCCAGGCCTGGAACGTCAGCGGGCGCATGCCCTCGATCTGCTTGGTCAGGATGACACCCACGCTGGACATCAGCGTGGCGCCGGCGACCAGCAGCAGGCCGGTCGAGAGCGCCACGCCGTCGGGATTCCACATCACCGTCAGCACGCCCGCGAAGGTGAGCGCGACCCCCAGGGCGCGGCGCCACCGGATCCGCTCGCCCAGGAACGCCACCGACAGCAGGAGCGTGATCGGCATGCCGAGCTGGAACACCACCGCCGCGGCCGACGGCGTGGAGTACTTCAGGCCCACGAACATCAGGCCGAAATTGCCGCCGCCCATCAGGAAGGCCGCCAGCATCAGACGCCAGAGCGGTCGCGGCGCCGGGCGCAGGAACGGGATCAGCAGCGCCGCCAGGATCGCGAACCGCGCGGCCGCATAGAACAGCGGCGGCACGTCCAGGATGCTGACCACATACTTCGAGACGATGTTGTTGACCGCCCAGACCAGGCACATGGCCATGAGCAGGCCGAAGTCGCGGGGGGCCATGACGTCCAGCTAGGGCGCCGCCCCCCTCGTCCGCAACCTCAGGCCCGGAAGAACCGCCCCGGGCCGGTGTCGAGGCGGTCCATGTGTGTCGCGAACGCCCCATGCGGAGCCCGGGCGAGCCCGCCGGCCCGGAAACGAAGACGGCCGCCCCGCGCGGGCGGGACGGCCGTCATGTCCGAAATCGTGGCGAAGCCTACGCCGCCTGACCCAGGCTCAGGCCCTCGTAGCGGGCCAGATGGTGGTCGACCGACCCGAACGCGCCCTCGATCATGGTGGCGCGCTTGAAGTAGTGGCCGATGGCCATCTCGTCGGTCATGCCCATGCCGCCGTGGAGCTGGATGGCGTTCTGGCCCACGAACTTGCAGGCCTTGCCGATCTGCACCTTGGCCGCGGAGACGGCCTTGGCGCGCTCGGCGTCGTCCGTGACCTTGATATTGGCCATGTAGGTCATCGAGATCGACTGCTCGAGGTTGATGAACATGTCGACCATCCGGTGCTGGAGCACCTGGAACGAGCTGATCGGCACGCCGAACTGCTTGCGCTGCTTGGTGTATTCCAGCGTGCCCTCGTGCAGCTTGCGCAGCACGCCGCAGGCCTCGGCGCAGGTGGCGGCGATCGCCTCGTCCACCACCTTCTCGATCAGCGGCAGGCCGCCGTCGGCCGGGCCGATCAGGGCGTCGGCGCCCACCGACACGTTCTCCAGATACACTTCCGAGGCGCGATTGCCGTCCACGGTCGGATAGTCGCGGGTCGACACGCCCTTGGCGCCCTTCTCGACCAGGAACACCGAAATCCCGCCCGCGTCGCGCGGGCCGCCCGACGTCCGGGCGGTCACGATCAGGTGCGTGGCGAACGGCGCGCCGATCACCACGGCCTTGTGACCGTTCAGAACCCAGCCCGCGCCGTCCTTCTTGGCCGTGGTCTCCAGCGCCGCCAGATTGTAGCGGCCCTTGGGCTCGGCGTAGGCGAAGGCGAGGATGTTCTGGCCCCCGATGATGCCGCCGATCAGGTCGGCCGCGCCGGCATGGCCCGAATGCTTCAGGAAGCCGCCGCCGATCACCACCGTGCCGAGGTAGGGCTCGACGACCAGCGCCTTACCGAACTCCTCCATCACGATCATGTTCTCGATCGGGCCGCCGCCTAGGCCGCCCAGGTCCTCCGAGAACGGCGCGCCCAGGATGCCCAACTCCTCGGCGAAGGCCTTCCACACTTCGGGCCGCCAGCCCGGCTCCTTGGTCACGACGGCGCGACGCTTGTCGAAGTCGTAGTGGTCGGCCAGGTAGCTGGCGACCGTGTCGCGCAGCATCGACTGTTCTTCGGTGAAGCTGAAATCCACGGGGCGCTTACTCCATGAGTTCCCCTCCCCCTTGCGGGGAGGGGTTAGGGGTGGGGGTGTCCGCGCTGATCCGCGCATGGATCACCTGAAGGATCTCATCGGGCTGCTGGCTGTTCCGGAAGCGAATAACCCGATAGCCGCGCCCTGTCAGCCAAGCCTCGCGCGCCGTGTCGCGGGCCGCAACCGAAGGCAGGTCGTGCACGCCGCCATCCAGTTCGACAATGAGCCGGTGGCGATGGCAGACGAAGTCCACGGTGTACGGGCCGAAGGGAGCCTGGCGGCGGAAATGGAGGTCGCTCTTGCGCAGAACCTTCCACAGCGCCCGCTCCGAGTAGGTCGGCTCGCGGCGCATCCGACGCGCGGCTTTTTCAGCGCGATCGGACTTGTGGATCGCTCCCGGCGTGCGCTCCAACCTCATGCCTCCCCTCCCCCCCTGCGGGGAGGGGCCGGGGGTGGGGGTGCAATCGCGGAGGTTGGGGTCGACACCCCCACCCCAACCCCTCCCCGCAAGGGGGAGGGGCTTGGAGGGTGGCATCATCTTCCGCGCCCGCACGACCACCCGCCTTAGAGCCCCAGGACGGCCTTGGCGATGATGTTGCGCTGGATCTCGTTGGACCCACCGTAGATCGAGGTCTTGCGGCCGTTGAACATCTCTCCGGCGAGACCGTCGGCGTAGTCCGGGCCCACGCTCACGTTCGAGCCGCGCAGGTCGCGCAGGAACGGCGCGCCGTAGTGGCTGACCGCCTCCAGCGCCAGCTCCTGGAGCCGCTGCTGGATTTCGGTTCCCTTGATCTTGAGGATCGAGCTTTCCGGGCCGGGCCCCTTGCCGCTCGACTCGCCGGCCAGCGTCCGAAGCTCGGTGAACTCCAGCGCCGAAAGGTCGATCTCCAGCTCGGCCACCTTGCGGCGGAAGAAGGCGTCGGCCAGCAGCGCCGATCCGGTGTCCGACCGCTCGGTGCCGGCGATCTCGCGCACCTTCTCGAGATTGCGCTTCGAGCGCGCCACGCCGGCGATGCCGCTGCGCTCGTGCGCCAGCAGCGCCTTGGCGCAGGTCCAGCCCTGGTTCTCGTGGAAAATGCGGTTCTCGACCGGCACCTTCACATTGTCGAGGAACACGTCGTTGACCTCGTGCCCGCCCTCCAGCGTGATGATCGGGCGTACGGTGATGCCCGGCGTCTTCATGTCGATCAGCAGGAACGAGATGCCCGCCTGCGGCTTGGCGTCGGGATCGGTGCGGACCAGGAAGAAGCCCCAGTCGGCGTGCTGGCCAAGGGTCGTCCACGTCTTCTGGCCGTTGACGATGTAGTATTCCTTGCCGTCGTCGCCCTTCACCCGCTCGGCCCGGGTCTTCAGCGAGGCCAGGTCCGACCCGGCGCCCGGCTCGGAGTAGCCCTGGCACCACCAGACCTCGCCGTTGTAGATGCCCGGCAGGAACCGCTTCTTCTGCTCGTCGGTGCCGAAGGTGTAGAGCACCGGCGCCAGCATCGAGAGGCCGAAGGGCATCAGGCCCAGGCAGTCGGCGCGCGCGGTCTCTTCCGACCAGATGTACTTCTGCGTGGGCGTCCAGTCGGTGCCGCCCAGTTCCTTCGGCCAGCTCGGCGCCACCCAGCCCTTCTTGGCCAGCACCTTGTGCCACAGGAGGTATTCCTCCTTGGTCAGCGCCCGGCCCTCGTCCTGCGCCTTGCGCAGTTCGGCGGGATAGTTGTCCTTGATGAACGTCCGGACCTCGTCGCGGAAGGCGTTCTCTTCGGGGGTGAAGTCGAGGTTCATCGGATCCTCCGGAAGCTTGGGCGGCTTACGCCGTATCGGTTTCGCCGACCCTATACGCATGGACGCGCGGGGAAGAAAAGATGACGCTGACGTCAGCGTCAACAAAATCGGAATCATGACTCCGATTTTTGTTCGCTTCGGCGGATCGAAGTAGATGGGCACGGTGACGATCCCGCCCTCCGACGGCGCCCGCCGAACCCACATCGGCCGGGGGCGCCCCGACCTGAAGCGCTGCGGCGGCCAGGATTGCGATCATGCGAGCCTCCTTCCTGGAGCTTGGGCGACGCGCCGCCGGCGCTCAGTTCGTGTCGATGGCGCGACGAAGCTTGCTCAGCGCACGGGGATCCTGCCCATGACGTCGAGCATCGACCCGAAGCCCGCCGCCATGTTGGACGGCAGCATACCCTCGCAGGCCGCGCGGTCGCTGGCCGTCGGCGGCCTGGCGTCGGACGATAGCGACCGGAGGCGGGCGTCGATCTGCGACGGCGAGAGCTTCTCGGACAAGAGCCTCAGTTCGAGCATCATGCGCCACACGAAGAACGGCGGTTGCAGGGTCTGTTCCGCCGGGGATTTCTCCAGATCTCCAGCGGCGACACGGTAGCATCGCGTTATGGCCTCGACGCTCTGCGGCCCCTCCGCGGATGGACCTTTCGGCAGTATGAACCGGATCGGGATAAGCACGGTCCCGCCGGCCACCGGCTGTCCATCCTTTGTCTGAGGCCCCATCCGGAACAAGGTGCTCAGGCCCATGGCGGCAGCCCCGAAGTCGTGACCGACGGGCTCCTCGGCGACGACGGTGCAACCGACCAGCGTCCCCTCTCCGGAGACACTGCAGGAAATGGTCGCCCGCCCCTCCACCTCTTCCCGCGCGGCCTTCGCCGGGTACAAACGGGCCATGTCCTCGCCCGAGGGCCGCCGGACCCAGTCCACGTTGGCGGTGGCGATGGGCTGAGACGCGGCGCTGGCGGCCGGCGCCGACCCCGCCTGAAGAAGCGCGGCGGCCAGAACTGCGATCATGTTGGTTCTCCCCAAGCTGAAGCTTAGGGCTGAACGACCCGGGGCCTCAATCTCCAATGGCGCCGATGGCGGACGGGTGCGCCGTCCAGCCGGCCTCCGCCGTTCGCAGGCTCACGGCGCCGGCGGCGCGCGGAACGACAGGGTCATTCGCAGGTCCGTCCCGGCCCCCGCCCGCGGCGGCTTGACCAGTATCCGCTTCTGGAGTTCGAGCGCGGCCGCGCCGAAGCCCTGCCCCTCGGGAGCCTCGGCCTCCACCGTGCAGTAGATGCGGCGCGCGCCCTTCTTCCCGCGGCACGCCACCGTGGCGTCGCCCGAAACGCCTGCAGCCAGGGCGGCCTTCGGATACGCGTCGTCCCAGGCGTACGGGTCCTGCAGGATCTCCCAGCCGCCCTCGGCCCGCGCGAAGACGATCGGAGGGTGCATGCGCATGCGGAAGTGGAGGGGCCGCCCCGCCACCGGGCGACCGGACCGATCCACAGGCTTCAGGCGATAGAGGCCGAGGATCTGCAACAGCGCCTCGCCGCCGCCGAGGCCGGGACGGCTGTCCTCCACGATGCGGCAGTCGTTCAGCATCCCGTCCGGGCCGGCGATACAGACGGCCTCCAGACTCGCGCCGCCGCCCTCCTGGGCCAACGCCTTCGGATAGTAGCGGGACGCCACAGCCGGCGGCGGGCGCTTGTCCCAGTCGGGTTCGGTGATCCGGTTGGGGTCGTCGGGCGCCCAGGACGGCGCAGCCGCCTGCACCAGCATAGCCGCCAGCCACATCCGCTTCCGCCCCCATCCCCGCAAACCCGGCCTGAGCTTAAGGTTGGAGGGTCGCTCGCCTCAATCCCTCGCCGTCCGCCCCTCGCCGTCCGAGCAGTGCGACCGCAAGCGGCGCGGCTTGACAGTTGCACGAAATGTTCTATCTTTGTTCTCAATGAGCGCCATCAGCGACATGCAGGGCCTGTCCGACCTCGGCGAATGCGCCTACGCCCTGGGCATGGCGTTCGGCCGCGAGGCCAACGCGGCGACGGACCAGGAGCGGATGCTCCGCTACTTCGACCTCTTCCAGCGCTGCTTCCACGGCTACCGCGTGTCCATCGCGCTGAAGCTGCGGCTGTCGGCGGCCGCCCGGCGCGAGGCGTCGGTCGCAGCTGGTGAAGGCCTGCGCGACCGGGCCGACCCCGCCGAATCCGACCCGACCGAACGCGAGCCCGTCGAGCGTGAACATCCCGAGCGCGAGCGGATGGATTGCGACCGCGACCGCGAGACCGCCAGCCTCCCGCTCCTGCTGAAGACCCTGGACGGCGTGGTCGCCGGGGCCGAGGCCCTCCCAGGTCCCCAGCCGGCCGAGCTTCCGACCCTGCGCGAACTCCTGGCCCGGATGGGCGCCCGATCCTCCCGGCCGCCGTCCGAACCCGTGGCGACGTCGTCCCGGCCAGCGACAGGCTCCATGGCAGGCGTCGCCGTACTCGCCCGGCCTCCTGCCACGGCGCCCGGCGCCCGTGCGCGATGGTTGCGGGGCGCAGGCCTCGCCAGCCTCGCCGGCCCCGGCGACACCCTGCGCCCGGCCACGGGCCCGCCCCGCAGCGGCTGACGACCTTTCCGCGGCCGCGACGACGTCTTCGCGCCCTGTTCCCTAGCGCCCCGCCCCCGATCCAACCCCGACCCCGACTCCTGCTGGGAGCGCGGGCCGCACGCGCTGTCCGCCAAGGCCGCGGACAGCGCTTCGCGTCAGTCGTCGTCGGCGACCCGCGACCACGGGATGGGGATGCTGCGGGTGCGGTCGGCGGCAACCCGATGCGCCCCTCGGGTGTTGCCTGCCTTGCCACCGCGGCGGCGAGCCGCCAAACCTCCGGCCTCCGTAAGCCCAGGCCCGCATGCCCCGCATCGTCACCTACAACGTCCACCGCTGCGTCGGGACCGACCGCCGGCTCGACGTGGCCCGCATCGCCGACGCGCTGGGCCGGCTCGCGCCCGATATCGTGGCCCTTCAGGAGCTGGACGTCGGCCGCCGGCGCACCAATCACGTGGACCAGGCCCACGAGATCGCCGAACGGCTGGAGATGGCGCATCACTTCCATCCCGCCTTCCGCGTGGAGGAGGAGCTGTACGGCGACGCCATCCTGACCGCCTGTCCCGAGCGGCTGGTCAAGGCGGCGGCCCTTCCCGGCCTCCCCCGCGTGCGGGGTCTCGAGCCGCGGGGCGCCGTCTGGGTCGAGGTGACGATCGGGGGCCGCGCGCTTCAGGTCATCAACACCCACCTGGGCCTGGTCCCGCGCGAGCAGCAGGTCCAGGCGGCCGAACTGGCGGGGCCGGCGTGGCTCCAGCATCCCGACTGTCGCGCGCCGACGATCCTGCTGGGCGACTTCAACGCCACCGCCAGCTCGATCGTCTACCGAACCCTGACCCGCCAGCTACAGCCCGCCCGCCGGCTGGCGCCGGTGCGCCAGCCCAGTTCGACCTTTCCCTCGGCGCTGCCGGTGCTGCGCATCGACCATGTGTTCGTGGGCGAGGGCGTCGTGGTGCGCGACGTGTTCGCGCCGTACGACCCGATCTTCCGCGCGGCCTCGGATCATCTGCCGCTGGTGATGGACTTCGACCTTCTCTGAACCCGCGCCGGCAGCGCATCCCGGTACAGGCAGTCCCGCCGCCGCCACGGCCGCCAGGCGTCCTCGGGCGACGCCGGATCGCCCAGGTGGTAGGCGGCCGTGAACACGCCGAAGGCCGAACGCCGGGTGAGTTCGATGGGCCGCAGGCGGCCCTCGCGGTTCAGCGCGTCGATCGCCGGGATCAGGCCGCCGCGCTCGGCCCGCGCCTTCGAGACCGCATCGCCGGTGTATCCCAGGAAGTGCGCCACCAGCCGGTCGCGGAAGGCCGCCACCACGCGACGCGCGCTCTCGTCCTCGGCCTCAAGCGCCACCTCGATCTCGGTGTCGAACCCGAACGAGCGGTTGTTGAGGTTCGCCGAGCCGATCCGCGCCAGCCGGTCGTCGAAGACGCTGACCTTCGAGTGGACGATGATCTTCGAGCCGGCCGCCGTGACCGGATAGAAGGCCCGGAACCGTCCGAAGACGTCGGCGGCGCGCAGGCGCCAGACGGTGTTGGCGCGGGCGTTGTCCATCGTCAGCTTGTCGAACCAGCTCGGCGAGCGGCCGGTCGAGATCAGCACCACCTCGGGGCCCTCGGGCTCGCCCAGCCGGTTGGCCAGGGCCTCGGCGATCAGGGGCGAGGTGAAGTACTGGTTCTCCAGGTAGATCGTCTCGCGCGCCGCCGCGATGCTGGCCAGCGCCAGGTCGCGGATCTCGTGGACGTCGGGCTGGTCCTGCCAGGGCGGCGCGGTGCGGGCGACGCCCACCCGGGTGTCGGTCACATGCGGCGGGATATGGTCGGGCCACGGATCGCCCCCCGCTTCGGGCGGCGGCGACAGGGTCTCGCCGGTGGCGCAGCGCCAGCGCTCGCGGAAGTGGTCGCCGAAGGTCCGCGCCGCCGCGCCGTCCGCCATCACCATCACTTCGTGGCGCGGGTCGTGGCAGTCCTGGTCGGGCATGATCCGGCGCAGGTCGTGCTCCAGGTGACCGGGGGTGTCCCACCGGTCGACCCCGATGTCGCCGCCGCCGCAGAACGCCAGGCGGTCGTCGATCACCACCGCCTTCTGGTGATGGCAGGCGCCCAGCGGCACCTTGTCGTCCAGATGGAACCGCACCCGGCTGTCGCGGAACCAGGCGCGGGCCTTGTGGGGGAAGAACTCCTGGGTGGCGGCGATGGGCAGCGCCGACTTCCAGATCAGCAGCCGGATGTCGAGGTCGGGCCGCTCGCGGGCCAGGTCCAGCAGGACGTGGCCCACCTCGTCCGGGTCGTTGGGGCCGTCGTGCCCGTCGGGAAACAGGCGGGTGCGGGGATCGAAGGCCCAGCCCAGGATCAGGATCGAGCGGCGCGCCTTGCGGAACGCCTCATACAGCGCGGTGAAATAGGCCTCCGTATCGATGAGGAACGCCACCCGGTCGGCCGGCGCGATACGCCAGCAGGTGTCTCCCGGGACCAGCAAACTCATCGACGCCCTCGCTGCACCGCCACCACGGGAGTCAAATCCTACGGCGAAGCCATGGTTCCGGGCAAAAAAGCGAGGTCCCGCGCAAAAAGCCCGCGCAAAAAGAAGGTGCGGCGGCTTTCGCCGTCGCACCTGGCTGGGAGGCCGGAGTTGGGCTTGGGATCTATTGCCGCGCGACGGTGTCCGGGCTGGCCAGGAACGCCTGGCATTCCCCATTGAGCTCGGCGGTCAGGCGCCCTCGCCGATCCTCGCTGCGAGCTTCGCGGCGGGCCTTGGCGAACTCCTCTTCGCCGCGGCCGACGATGTACGCGGCGCGGGTCTTGCGCTCCGACTTCACGAACGCATCGAGCGCGGCGGGATCGACCACGCCCTGGATACTCGCAGCCAGACCCTTGCAGCGGTTGGCCTTCAGGAAGTCGACGTCGGTGACCCGGTCGGCCGCGCTGGCGGCCCCGACACCCAGGCTGGCGACGAAGCCGGCGGCGACGAGTGCGATGGTGGCGGACTTCATTGAGACGTCTCCCTTAAACATGAGCAAATGCTGGAGAAACGAACGCTTCAACTCAAATGAACAAGCCGCAATGTTGAGTATTTCTGGATTAATATTAAGTCATGATACATTGATGTTACGTCTCCGGATAAACAGCTTGTAATGTTACATGCATCCAGGCCAGAACGGCGCATGGTCAAGCCGACACCGAAGCTGGACGCCGCGGGCGTCGACACCCTTCTGCGCCGCGCCTTTCCGCAAGCGTCCGAACACGGCCTCCCGCACGTGCTGGCCGTGGAGCCTGGCCGTGTGCGTCTGGCCTCGACCTACCGCCCGGACATGCTGCGCCCCGGCGGCGTGATCGCGGGGCCGACGCTGATGTCCCTGGCCGACACCGCGGCTTACGCCCTGGTCCTGGCCCATATCGGCGACCAGCTCATGGTGGTCACGTCCCAGCTCAACATGAGCTTCCTGCGCGGGGCCCGGCCGGGCGACCTCCAGGCCGAGGCCGAGTTGCTGCGCCTGGGCCGCCGCCTGGCCGTCTGCGACGTGCGAATCTGGACCGAATCGGCCGACCGGCTGGCGGCGCAGGCCAACGTCACCTACGCTCTGCCGGCATGAGCGGCCCGCCTCCCCCTATCAAGACACCCTGCATCAAGGTCTGCGTCGTCGACGGCGAAAGCGGGCTTTGCATGGGCTGCTATCGCCGGCTGCACGAGGTGGCCGGCTGGTCGCGCCTCACCGACTCCGAGCGCGACGCGATCCTGGCCGAACTGCCGGACCGCCGCGCCCTGATCCGGCCCGAGAAGCTGGCGATGTTCTGAACCGGCGCCCGGCTCGCCCCCACCGTATTCAAGCCTCGTAAACCCTGGGCGTTCACCGGATCAAAAGGCTGTTCGCCTAGGGTCCGCCCAACGAGACGGGCCAGAAGGCCGCAGTCCTGGGTGATACGGGTGTCTTCATTCGCCAAGCTGGCCGTCGTCGCGGCCGCCTCCGCGGCGCTCAGCGCCGGCGCGGTCCAGGCCTTCCAGGCCGAACCGCTGCGGCTCGCGCGGCTCGACGCGCAGGGCTTCGCCGCCGGCCCGCTGAAGCCGGGCGGCGGGGCCGTGGCCAAGGCCGCCGATGGCCACTTCTGGGCCGAGGCCGAGGTCGCCGCCCAGGCCGCTCGGAACGCCCAAGGCGCGGCGCAATCCACCGACACCCGGGTCCGCTTCCTGGTCGACACGGGCGCGACCGCCGTCGCCCTCACGCCCCAGGACGCCGCGCGTCTGGGGTTCCGCCCCCAGGACCTGAAGTACGCCCACAACGTCACCACGGCCGGCGGCTCGGCCCGCGCCGCCGCGGTGACCCTGGCCTCGGTGTCGATCGACGGCGCCCGGCTGGAGAACGTGCAGGCCCTTGTCGTGTCCGACGGCCTCGACGTCTCGCTGCTGGGGATGAGCTACCTAGGCCGCCTCACCCGCTTCGAGGCCACCCGCGAGACGCTGCGCCTCGAGCCCTGACCTCGCGGTCCGGGGCGACGCCTGCGTCACCGCCTCCAGCGCCCGGTCGATCACCTCCAGCCCCGCGCGGGGCTTCACGCCCTCGACGGTCAGGATGCGCCGCCACGCCCGCGCGCCGGGCGCGCCGTGGAACAGGCCCAGCATGTGCCGCGTCATCGCCGCCAGATGCGTCCCGCGCGCGAGCTCCGACGCCACGTACTCCCGATAGGCCGCCACGGCCGCCGCGGCGCCCACGCACGTCCCCTCGCCGAACAGTCGCCGATCGACATCCCCGAGCAGGCCCGGCGTGTGATACGCGGCCCGCCCCAGCATCACGCCGTCCACATGCGCCAGATGCGCCTCGGCCTCGTCCAGCGACCCGATTCCGCCGTTGATGACGATGGTCAGCTCCGGCCGTTCGCGCTTCAGCCGCCACACCAGCGGATAGTCCAGCGGCGGAATATCCCGGTTCTCCTTGGGCGAGAGCCCCTTCAGCCAGGCCTTGCGGGCATGGACGACGAAGTGCGACACGCCCGCCTCGGCGCAGAGGTCCACGAGCCCGAACAGGCTCGCCTCGGGGTCCTGATCGTCGACGCCGATGCGACACTTCACCGTCACAGGAACCGACACGGCCGCGCCCATGGCGCTCATGCAGTCGGCCACCAGTTCGGGCTCGCGCATCAGACAGGCGCCGAAACGGCCCGACTGCACCCGGTCGGACGGACAGCCGACGTTGAGGTTGATCTCGTCGTAGCCCAGGTCGGCGCCGATCCGCGCCGCAGCGGCCAGATCGGCCGGCTCGGACCCGCCGAGTTGCAGCGCCACAGGATGCTCAACGGGCGAATAGGCCAGCAGCCGCTCCCGCTCCCCATGCAGCACCGCACCCGTCGTCAGCATCTCCGTATAGAGCATCGCGCGCGCCGACAGCATCCGATGCAGGACCCGACAATGCCTGTCGGTCCAGTCCATCATGGGGGCCACACAAATCAGATGTTGTTGTTTTTTCAATTATTTCTCGCGATCTTTCAACATCAAGGGCGAACCTCAGGGACCTCCGTTCTACGACGCTCTACCACCCGCTTCGAAATCCCTGCGCCCGATCTGCACACGGAAAGTGGCCTTGATCCGTAAACAAAGGTCCGGCGCCTGGACGAGCGCCGACGGGGCGCCAACGCCATCTAAGGCGTGGCGTCAGGCCGCGCCAGGTTCCCCTCCCCGGCAGGCGCGCCCGGTCTGCGATCCTTGATCAGCTTGGTGGAGGCCGCCTGGGCCAGCAGCTGGCCGTCCTGATCTCGGAGATCGGCCTGCGCGACTGCAAGGGTCCGCGACCGATGCGTTACCTGACCCGTCCCGATGAGGCGGCCCATCTGCGCCGGACGGAGGAACCGCGTGCTGAGTTCGAGCGTCGCAGGCCACTGGCCCGGCGATAGCGTCGCCTTGACGGCGTTACCTAGGGTAGCGTCGAGCATGGCGGCGACCAGTCCGCCCTGCACTGCCCCGTTCTCGTTGCAGAACGCCAGCGCCGCCTCAAACTCCAGCGTGACATTCCCGTCCGCCGTGGCGCTGACGATACGACGACACAGCAACTGGGCGACCGGCGAATCCAACTGCGCCAGACGGCGCGCGACATCTTCGCTCATCGCTCAGGACCTGGTGTCATAGAGAGGGAGTTTCGGCAGCACGACCAGGACGGTCGTATCGCTCAGCGCGATGAGTTCGTGCGCCTCGCCTTCCGGCGTGTGCAGGTAGTCGCCCGGCCCGAGCCGAACCCCGTCCACTTCGCAATCGCCTTCCAGGACGAAGAGCTCCTCTCCGCCAGGATGGCTGTGCCGCCCGCCGCTTGTCCCCGCCGCGAAGCGCGTGAGCAGCGTGGCGCCCTCGCTCTCGCCGTGCGCCCGCAAGACGGCATAGCGTACGCCGGGACGATCCTCACGCCAGGTACGATCCGCCATCCTGGACGCCGTCAATTCGCTCATCTCGTTCCCTTCCCGCCTTCACCACGGACATCTGCGATCGCCGCGGCGATCGCCGCGATAGCCTCCGATCCGTCCACACCCAGATCCTCGAGTTCGCCATCCGCCGCCGCGTCGCAAAGACGCTCGATGGTCAGCAGGGCCGCATAGAGTGACCAGCGCGGTCGGCCCGTGTTGGCGGGGAGACGCTCAAGCGCCTCGACCTGCTGTTCCCGGCTGCCCCGTCTCGCCCTGCGGACGCGGGCGTCCTCCACCGCGAGCAGCCGCAGGCTGCGACGGAAGATCCGCCAGTCGACATGATGCTGTAGTACGCCGCGCGCGATAGCGGCCGCGCCGCCCTGAGACCTCACGGCCTTGCCGACCGCGCCCCGCTCTTGCGCCTGCCAGGCGCCATAGACGGCGATGAAGGCGTCAGTCTTGTCCTCAAAGTGCCTATAGAAGGTCTGCGGCGCGAAGCCCGCCGCCCTGGCGATCTTGTTGGTGTTGGTCCCGTAGAAGCCGACCGTATTGAACTCACGGGCCGCAGCCGCCAGCAGGCGATCGTGGGTTCCCGCCGCGCCAGCCTCGTCCGGAAGCAGTGCCGAAATGCTTGACATGTGATTAGCATATCACCGAATAGATTTCCCCTTGCAACCCCAGAACGCTCGCGCAGAGGCCCGATCTCCAGCGCTTCGCGGATTGGAGGTGATATTTTAATCACTCAGGAGAGCGAAATGAGGATAATGACTCGTCGAGAGAGCCTGGCGGCAGGCGCGGCCGCTGCGACGGCGGCTGGTATCGGGAGTGCGGCGGCGGAGGCCGGCGACGCCCGTGCCGAAGTCGGCGCGCAAGTCCCATTCACCCGGGTTCAAGCTGCCGGTCGGGAGATTGCGGTCACCCGCCGCGGGAAAGGCCGCCCTGTTCTCTGTCTGCATGCCGCGGGTCATGGTGCGCGCGACTTCGAGCCACTCGCCGAACGCGTCGGCGACGCGTGCGAGATCATCGCCATCGACTTCCCGGGCCACGGACGCTCGCCGGCGGATGGCAAGCCGGTGCGTGTCGGGGGCTACGCGCAGGTCGTGACGGATGTGATAGACGCCCTGAAGCTCGACCGCCCGGTACTACTCGGAAACTCGCTGGGCGGGGGCGCCGCGATCGCGGTCGCCGCCCAGGCGCCGGAAAAGACTTCGGGGCTGGTGTTGTGCGACCCATCCGGGCTGATCCCTCCGACGCCAGCTACAGAGGCGGCGGTCAAGCCGATGATCGGCATGTTCAACCTCGGCGTGGCGGGCTCGCCCGAATTCGAGCCCGCGTTCGCCAATTACTATCGCAACGTCGTGCTGCCAGCCCCCGCCGCCGCGCCCCAGCGCGAACGTATCATCGCATCCGGCCGCGGCATCGCTCCGTTGCTCGCCGACGCCTGGACGGGCTTCCTGGAGCCGGCGTCCTATCTGGGCGAACTCGTCCCGAGCGTCACGACGCCGACCTGGCTGGCCTGGGCGCGCAACGACCGGCTCGTGGCCTGGGACTACTGCAAGGCGCAGGCGACGCGGCTTCCCAAGCACACGCTCGACTTCTTCGAAGGCGGCCACTCGCCCTTCCTCGAAGATCCGGACAACTTCACCGCAGGCCTGAAGAAATTCCTGGCCGATCTGGATTGAGCGAAGCGCGGCGCAGCCAGGGGCTGCGCCGCGCCCTGNAGCCAGGGGCTGCGCCGCGCCCTGCCGAACGACCAGTCTGCGCCCGGAGTTGCTCGAAATTGTCGCTCGGCGCCCCGAAGGCGATTGCATCCCACCAGTTGAGACAGTGGATGCGCGCGAACGAGCGCGAACGCTCGGATCAACGGCCTTGATATAATCATTGATGACATACTGAGCAGGTTCCGCCCAAAGCGCGGGCCTTCCACGCACAACTCCATGTCCGGCGCCTTTCCGATATATGCACCGTTGACATGACACGGTTCCCGGAGGAGCCTCCCAAAATAAGCGGCGATAATATTACACCGTCGTGTTGTGCTGACCTGCACGGGAGAAGTGAGATGATGTGTCGGGGGTTGAGGATGGCGCTCCTGCAAGGCGGCGCTTTGCTGGGCCTGACTGCGGGGATCGGCGCGGCCGGTCCGGTGTGGGCGGAAACGGCTGCGGCCGATGCGGTCGCGAGTTCGACAGGCTTGGAACTTGAAGGCCTTGTGGTGACCGCGCGTCGCCGGGAAGAGGCGCTGCTCGATACGCCGGTCACCGTCACGGCGGTGCAAGGGGAGCGTCTGCAGAATGCGGGGATCACGGAACTGCGCGACATCGTCGCGCTGATCCCCAACGCCGTGATCCAGGACAGCCCGGAAAGCTTCAACACATTCGTCAACATCCGCGGCATGCAGGTCGTGGACGTGCAGGCCGAACCCAACGTCGGCCTGTACCGCAACGGACTCTACATCGGTGGTCACCGGGCGAACCTCGGCGCCCAGGTGGACATCGCGCGGGTCGAGGTGCTCCGCGGCCCGCAGGGCGGCTTCTACGGCCGCAGCTCGGTCGGCGGCACGGTGGATATCGTCTACGCGACGCCGGGCCCCCTCTTCGGCGGCTACGCCAAGGCCATGGTCGGCTCCTACGACCACACCCGGATAGAGGGGGCGGTGAACCTGCCGCTCGGCGAGCGCAGCTCGCTCCGCCTGACGGGCTGGGCCTTCAACAAGGACAAGAGCGAACTCTACAACGAGACACTGGACGAGCACGTCGGAGCCTATACGGATCGTGGGGTGCGCATCGGCTATTCGCTGGATGTCACCGACCGCACGAACGTGCTCTGGACGTTCGAGAAACAGCACGGCACAGGGCCGTCGCTGAAGACCTACGCCCCTTTCGGGATCTCGAACTTCGGAGCCATCTCCACACCCGAAACACCGCAGCGGATCCGGCGCGACACGCGATCGGACGCCAACAAGGATCTTCTGTACCTCGCACAGGTGATCAAGCATGACTTCGGCGGCTCGGAGCTGACCCTGAACGCCAGCTATCGCCGCTACAAGTTCCGCGCGATCGCGGACTCGGACCAGACGGCCATCGGGCCCGAGGCGAACCCGGTGGCCCGCCAGACCGGCCTCGTCCGCGTCGAGGGCACCGAGGACTATTTCGTCGAGGGGCTGTGGGGCTCCAAAGGCGACCAGCCGTTCACCTGGCTCGCCGGCGTCTCCTACTTCGAGGAGGAGTTCAACTTCGCCCGCACCATCACCTCGCGACGGGCGACACCGAGTTTCGGGATTCAGACCGGCCTCGTCGGCTTTCCAAAGCTCGGCACCGCGGTGACTACCAAGACGCTCTCCGGCTTCGTCACGCTCGGGTACGACGTTTCCGACGCCCTGTCGCTGGAGGGCAGCCTCCGCTACTCGCGCGACAAGAAGGCGGTGAACTTCGCCCAGGGAGTCCTCCCCTCCGGCACCGGCAACGCGGCGCTCGACGCCTACTTCGGCACGATCCTGGGCGCGCCCTACCCTACCTATCAGTTCAACGCCTCCAGTCGCTTCAACAACTGGTCGCCGAGCTTCACGGCACGGTACAAGTTCAGCCCGGATATGACGGGCTACGTCACCTATTCCACGGGCTTCCGGCCTGGCGCCTTCAATCTGTCGCCGACCACGGTCGACACCATCCCCTATGGCCAGGAGACGGCGAAGAACTACGAGGCCGGCCTGAAGGGTCGGTTCCTCGACGGGCGTCTGCAGGCGAGCGTGGCCGCCTTCTACATGCGCCAGCAGGATCTGCTGCTCGCCCAGACCACGTCCCTGGGCGGCGTCGACCGCACGTATCTTTCCAACATCGGCACCGGAGACACCTACGGCGTCGAACTGGAGGTGGACGCGCGCCCGACCGACTGGCTGCGGATTTCCGCAGGGCTCGGCTGGCTCGACCCGCACTTCGACAACGCCGTGTCGAACCCTGGCCGTCCCACGGAACAGGACCTCAGCGGCAAGCTGATGCCCTATACGCGCCGCTGGACCGGCAACCTGTTCGCCGAGGTCAAGCAGCCGGTTTCCGACCAGATCGACTTCGTCGCGACCGCGTCGCTGCGCTTCGAGAAGGGCGGCGTGCTCGGCGACTACTACGTGCTCGACCCCTATGAGACGATGCACAAGATCGACCTTTCGGCGGGCGTGCTGGTGAACGGTCGGACGCGCGTCACAGCGTTCGTCAACAACCTCGCCGACGAGCACATCTCGCTGTTCTGGTACTACAATCGCGGCACCAACACCTCTGAAGGCCGAACCTACGGCGTAGACATCACCCATCGCTTCTGACGAAGCGCCCACAGCTGAGCGGGTCTTCCTGAGCCCTCCGCGATCTCGCGGAGGGCTTTCCGCGAGCCGCCTCCGCACATGGTCGGCGATCGCATTCGAGCTGCCACGGGAGAAGACGGATGCCGGAGGGTGAAACGGCGATCCGCAATGGGATCCGCCATTGGTCCCCGTCCTAGCCGGCGCTGGCCGAGGCCGCCGGCGCGGACGAGACCACCTTCAAAGTCCCGAACACCTCCTCGTGAGCGCTCCGCCTCACACCGACGCGAACCAGGCGCGGACATCCTCGATCCCGACCTCCCGGGAGAGCAGCAGGGCCAAGGCGATCCTGGCCTTACGCGCGTCGAGCAGGCCGGCGGGGATCAGCCCACGCGCGAGCAGGTCCATTTCCGCACCGGAATAGCCGTACGAGCTCCGGAGCGTCTCGCCGCCCCCCGTGCGCGACGCGAAGACGAGGGGGATCCGGCCGGCGATCTCGCCGAAGACGCCCGCCAGGCGGCCGGGAGCGTGGCCGCCGCCGGAGAGTTCGAGGACGACGCCATCCGCCCCGGCGGCGGCGGCGTAGACCCAGTCCGGCTCGGTGTCGGCGTTCACCGACAGGACATGGGTCCGCGGATCGGCGGGACCGAAGGCCAGGGCCGGCCATTGCAAGGCGGGCCGCATCACGAGCCTCACCCTGTCCTCGACGACCCAGCCTATCGGACCCAGCGGCGCCGACGAAAAGGCCGCCGGCCTGAACGCATGCGTCTTGCGCACGAACGGCGCAGCGTGGATCTCGTCGCCGAAGACGACCAGGGCCCCCAGGCCTCGCGCCTGCGGCTCGAGCGCCACCCGAATGGCCGCGGAGAGGTTCCCCGGACCATCGGCGCCCACCGCGTCCGCCGCCCGCATGGCGCCCGTCAACACCACCGGCGGACCGTCGGCGGCCAACAGATGCAGCGCAAAGGCCGTCTCCTCCAGCGTGTCGGTGCCGTGGGCGATCACCACGGGGTCGCCGTCGGCGGCCGCCTCGCAGACAGCCGCATCGAGTTGGCGGAGGGCGGCGAGACCGATGCCGGAGCTCGGCAGGGCGAACAGGTCGCGCACCTCCACGCGCGCCTCCCCCAAGCCGCCGGAGGGCAGCAGGTCCCGCCCGGCCAGAGCGATCTCCACGCCCCCGCCCCCGCCCCCGCCCCCGCCGGCGCCGGCCATGGCTATGGTGCCACCCGTCGAGAGCAGAACGATGCGAGGCATGCCAGTCCGTTTCCTCTGGGATCGCCGAGAGCTCAGTCCGTGACCTCCAGCGCCGCAGCCAACTGTCCGCACAGTTCGCCGATCTGGTCCTCGGAGATGATGAGCGGCGGCGACAGGGCGACGATGTCGCCCGTGATACGGATCAGGACGCCTGCGTCGAAGGCGCGCCGGAAGACGTCCATGGCGCGGGCTCCCGGGGCGCCGTCCCTCGACGCCAGCTCGATCCCCGCCACCAGGCCGAGGTTGCGGATGTCGATCACGTGGCGGGCGCGCCGCAACCCGTGGACGGCCTCCTCCCAGATCGGCTCAAGGGCCTTGGCGCGGCCAAACAGGTCCTCCCGCGCATAGAGATCGAGGGTGGCGAGGCCAGCGGCGCAGGCCAGAGGATGCGCGCTGTAGGTGTAGCCGTGGAACAGCTCGATGCCAGGCGCGGCGGCCTCCACGATGGTGTCGTGGATGTCGCGGCGCACCGCGACGGCCCCCATGGGCGCAGCCGCATTGGTGAGGCCCTTGGCCATGCAGATCAGGTCTGGCGTCACCCCGAAGCGGGCGGCGGCGGTCGGCGCGCCCAGCCGCCCGAAGGCCGTGATCACCTCGTCGAAGATCAGCAGCACGCCATGCCGCGTGCAGATCTCCCGCAGCCGCTCAAGATAGCCCAGCGGCGGCACGAGGACGCCCGTCGAACCGGCCAACGGTTCGACGATCACCGCCGCGACGGTGTCGGCTCCGTGGAGGGCGATGAGCCGCTCGAGATCCTCGGCGCGATCCTGGCCGAAGCGGGGCTGGCCCCGGACGAACGGATGTTCAGGGTCGTGGGTCGACCGAAGATGGTCGACGCCCGGCAACAGCGGGCCATAGGGGCGGCGGTTTGCGCCGATGCCGCCGACCGAGACGCCGCCGAAGCCGACGCCGTGATAGCCGCGTTCACGGCCGATCAGCCGGGTGCGCCCGCCGTCGCCGCGGGCCCGATGATAGGCCAGCGCGATCTTCAGGGCGGTGTCGACCGATTCCGAGCCCGAGTTGGTGAAGAAGATGCGGTCCAGGGGACGGGGCATGAGCTCGGCCAGACGCTCGGCCAACTCGAAGGCCAGCGGGTGGCCGACTTGGAAGGACGGCAGGAAATCGGCCTCAGCGGCCTGGCGCTGGATCGCATCGACGATCGAAGACCGGCAGTGACCCGCGTTGACGCACCACAATCCGGCGACGCCATCCAGGACGGCCCGCCCCTCCGGCGTGAAGTAGTGCATGTCACGAGCGGCCGACAGCATCCGCGGCTGCGCCCGAAACGCGCGCGTGTTGGTGAACGGCATCCAGAACGCCGCGTTCGCGTCGGGCGTGTTCGACATGGCATCCCTCGAAGATATGATCGTTGATCATATTAGGGACGTCGCGACGCACGTCAATTGACGCTGAATCCATACCGCGAGCCCTCGACAAAGGCCGCCCTTCATGTACACATTGATCATATAATGGATCGCCCTCGAAACACCCGGTGACGCCCCTCCCGACTCCCTGCGCGCGGACCGCCGTGTCCGACCTGCCGGCCTCCCAGGTCCGAGAGCTGGCCAACGCAGGCTTCGGCCGCGGCGACGTCGAACGCTTCTGGTTCGGCGAGGGACATCTGCCGACACCGGCCTTCATTCGCGCTGCGGCGATCGCGGCCCTGGAAGCCGGCGACACGTTCTACGAGCACAACAATGGTCGAGCCGCGCTGCGGCGCGCCATTGCGACCTATCTGCAGGCGCGGCACGTTCGCCACTTCGAACCGGACCGGGTCACGGTTTGCAGCTCGGGCGTATCGGCGCTGGCGCTCGCCATGCAGGCCGTCCTCGATCCCGGCGACCGCGCGGTGGTGGTCACCCCCGTCTGGCCGAACCTGACGGGAATCCCGGCCTTGCTCGGCGCGCAGGTGGTGCGCGCGCCCCTCACGCCGGCCGATGGGCGCTGGCGCCTCGATCTGGACCGACTGCTCGAGACGGCGACTCCCGAGACCCGGCTTCTGGTCATCAACTCGCCCAACAACCCCACCGGATGGATGCTGCCGGAGGAGGACCGCGCGCCGATCCTCGAGCATTGCCGACGCCACGGGATCTGGCTCTTGGTCGACGATGTCTACGAGAGACTTGTGTTCGATCCCGCCCTGGACACAGCCCCCTCGTTCCTCGCGCTCGCGGAGCCGGAGGACCGCCTGCTCGGCGCGAACAGCTTCTCGAAGACCTGGTCCATGACCGGCTGGCGGCTCGGGTGGCTGGTCGCGCCACCGCAGTTGGAGGTGGATCTCGGGAAGCTCGTCGAGCTCAGCACCTCGTGTGCGCCGGGGTTCGTCCAGGCGGCCGGGATCGCCGCGCTCGAACGGGGCGAGCCCGACGTTCAGGAGTTGCGCCACGCGCTCACCGCGCGCCGGAACGAGCTGCTGCCGGAACTGCGTCGCCTGCCCGGCGTCGAGGCGCCGACGCCGCAGGGCGCCATGTACGCCTTCTTCCGCCTGGCCGGGCACCCCGACTCCGTAGAACTCGCGAGGCGGCTCGCGGCGGAGGCGGGGCTGGGGCTCGCGCCCGGCGCCGCCTTCGGTCCGGAAGGCGAGGGTTGGTTGCGATGGTGCCTGGCGGCGGCGCCCGAGCGCCTGAGCAGCGGCCTCGGGCGGCTGGCGCGCTGGCTGGAAACGCACGGCTAGCGCCACGGGAGCAAGCAGATGCCAGAACGCCATATCACCGCGCGCGTGACGGTCACCGATCCGGAGGCCTGCGCCGCCCGTGCCTGGGCGGCGACCGACGCCATCGACGCGGCCGGGGGACGCGTGCTGGCTCGCGGCGAGCGCCCGGCGGAACTCGAAGGTCCGGGGCGACCCCGTAACACCGCGATCGGAGTCTACTCCCTCGATCACACCCTCGTCTGTCGGCGTCCGCACGACCACCCGGCCGCGCGCCGTCTGAGGGACAGCGCCGCCGTCATCGACCTCTACGCCGCCCAGGGCGTCGAATAGCTTTTCCACCAGCGCGGCCCTGCCGCCACACCGAGGCCCCATGGCATCCGAACTCTCCCACGTCGCCGCCAATGTCCTGCCCGTCAATCCCATCGCCGGCCGGGACACCCCACGCCCCATCGAGGAGCGCCTCGCGCGTTACAACTGTCCGGGCGCGGCGATCTGCGTGATCCGTGGCGGCGAGGTGGCCGACGCTGGCGGCTTCGGGGAAGCCGAGGCTGGCCGGCGGATGGAGGCCGACACCGTCTTCGCAGGCGCCTCCATCAGCAAGCCCATAGCGGCGGTGCTGGCGATGCAGCTCGTGGAAGAGGGCCGCGTCGGCCTCGACCAGCCGGTCAACGAAGTGCTGCAGGCATGGCGCGTGCCCGAGAACGCCTACACCGACGCCGTGCCCGTGACCCTGCGCCACCTGCTGTCTCATACGGCGGGGCTGACGGTCCACGGCTTCGGCGATTTCCCCGGCTCCCGCGGGCCGACGCCCCTGGAGACCCTTACGGGGAGGCCGCCAGCTGCGAACCCGCCGGTGGTGGTCGACAAGACGCCCGGCGGCAGCGTCCGATACTCCGGCGGCGGCACGACCGCCGTTGAGCTCATGCTGGAGGAACTGACCGGCGAGCGCTTCGCAGACCTCGCGCGGCGGCGGATCTTCGACCCGCTCGGCATGCGCCGGACAACCTTCGGCCAACCGCTTCCCGAGGCGTTTCACGCCATCACCGCCGTCGGTCACGACGCCCTGGGCCGCCCCCTCCCCCGCCGTTTCACCTATACGCCGCAGTTGGCCGCCGGCGGCGTCTATACGTCGGCCCCAGACTATGCCCGCTTCATGGTCGAATGCCGCCGGGCCTGGCTCGGCGAGGACAACGTCCTGCTCGGACGCGAGGCCACCCGCGCCATGATGACCCGGCAGGGCTCCAGCCAGTTCGGCCTGGGCTGGGAACTGGTGGGCGGCGCGGCGATGCGCTTCGGGCACGGCGGATCGAACGACGGCTACCAGTGCAACGCCACCTGCTTCCTCGAGAGTGGTGATGGAGTCGTCGTGCTCACCAACGCCCTCCTGGGGATCATTCTCCACGCAGAGCTCCTCAACGCGGTGGCCGCCGCCTACGGCTGGCCCGACGTCGCGCCTCCGCGCAGGATCCGCGAGCTGCCTCCCGAGACACAGGCCCTCTACGTCGGCCGCTATCGTGTGGTCTCCGGCGTGTCGGCGCCCCACCTCGACATCTGGACCGAGGAGGGCAAGCTCTACAGCCGGATCGAAGGGCTGATCTTCCCCCCGCGCGAGATGTTCCTCGACCTGGAGAACGGCAGGTTCTTCGGCCAGCAGACGCCAGCGGAAACCGCCATCACGATGGGTCCGGACGGCCGGGCGCGCGACATCGTGGTCCTTGGCGAAGGCGACGTGGAGATCCTGCGCGCCGTCCGCGAGGACGCCGCGACCTGAGACGTCGGCATCGCTCGCGAGCCCGGCCCGTCGGCGTCAGCCGGGCTCCGCGAGACGATTGTAGCGCTGCAGGAGCGCGCGCACCTTGTCGACCGGGATGGCGTGGACAGTGAAGTCGTTGATGCCGGTCATCGTCTCGGCGGCGAACATGCTGTTGAGGATCGCCTCCTCGACGGCCTGGATCGTCGCCTCGTAGAACCGGCTCATGCCCGCCTCGCCCAGGAAGGCTGCGGTGACGAGCCCGTCGTGCTGCGCCATCGCCGCGTCGTTGCCCGTGGAAAAGGCGAGAAAGAGGTCACCGGATTCGTTGGAGGCGATCCCTCCCGTAGCGGAAATCCCGTAGGCGGCGCGACGGGCCATGCGGCGAAGCTGGTGCGGAGCCATCGGCGCGTCGGTGGCCACGATGCCGATGATGGAGCCGAATTCCGGCGGCGAGGTGTCGACGATCGGCAGTTCGAGCCCGACGGGCACGCCCGCGATCCGCAGCAGGTGTCGCTTGCCGAAATTCGACTGCACGAACGCGCCGACCCGGTAGGCGACCCCGTCGTATTCGACGACCCGGGACGCCGTGCCCGAGCCGGCCTTGAATTCGAAGCTGCGCATGCCGGCTCCGCCGCCGACGTTGCCCTCCTCGATCGGCCCGCTGGCGGCGCTCTCGAGCGCGGCGATCACATGCTCGGGGTGGACATGATGTCCGTTGATGTCGTTGAGCGGTCCGTCGTGCGTCTCCGCCGAGACAGGGAGGTAGAACGGTTGGTCCGTCTTCTCCCCCGGGACGTGATTGGCGAAGAGCCATCTGGCGGTGACGTCGCGGGCGAGGCCGCAGGAGTGGGTGTTGGTGATCGTGATCGGGCCGTCGAACCGGCCTCGCTCGTCGACGAACGCCGCGCCGCTCATCTCGCCGTTGCCACTCATACTGAAATAGCCGGCGTAGGCCCCAGCCTCGGGCCGGGCGCGGCCGCGGGGGAAGATGGCCGAGACGCCGGTGCGCACCGGCCCCTGCCCGACCACCAGCGGCCCATGACCGCGGATGAGCGTGCAATAGCCCACCTCGACGCCAGGTACGTCGGTGATGGCGTTCCACGGCCCGGGGGTTCCTACGAAAGGCACGCCGGCGCCCCGCGCGCGCAGCCTTCCGCTCGGCGTTCTGAGATGTTCGGGGGTCATGCGGCTTCTCCACGGATGGCCCGGAACCCGGCAAGGGCCTGGTCGAGCACGAAGTCGATGTCGGCTTCCGTCAACGCCGTCGACAACACGAAGAAGCCCGGCGCCCCCATCAGGACGCCATGGTTCAGCATGTGCCGGAAGAAGAGTTCGACCCGGGGCGCCAGGTTGGCGTTGGCCTGCCGAGCGCGCATGACATCCCGGTAGGTCTGGCCGGTCTCGGCCCCCTGGAACAGCCCGACGATAGACGCCTGCCCCCGCACATAGGCTTCGACGCCTGTGATGCTGACGATCTCGCGCAACCCGGCGCGGAGCCGATCCCCGAGGGCGCTCAGCCTGTCGAAGGCGGCACGGTCGAACAGGCGCATCGCCACGGCCCCCGCCGCCATCGTAAGAGGATTGGCGTTGTAGGTGCCTCCGTGAGCCAGCCGAGCGGGCCCGCCACGGGGATCGAACAGCGTCGTCATGATCTCCGCCGAGCCGCCGAGAGCGCCTACCGGCAGGCCGCCGCCGATGATCTTGCCGAGGGCGGTCAGGTCCGGAACGACCCCCACCGCACCCTGCGCGCCGTTGAAGCCCAGCCGGAGGCTGTAGACCTCGTCGAAGATCAGAAGCGCGCCAGCCGCGCGCGTCTCCTCCCGCAGCATCTCCAGGAATTCCGCCGAGGCCGCCTGGTAGCGGAGATACTTGACGAGCGGGTCGATGATCACCCCGGCCAACCGGCCGGCGTTCGCGCGAAGCCTGCGCCGCCCGCCCTCGACATCGTTCATATGCAGCACCAGGACGTCGGCGGCGGCGCCCGGGCCGATGCCGGACTCGGCGACAGCGCACGGCGCGTCGTCGGGCCCCCAGTCCGGCGCACCGGGGGTCGAGCTGACCGCCGCCGTCTCGCTGCTCCCGTGGTACGACCCCTCGATCTTGGCGATGAGCGGCCGACCCGTGTAGGCGCGGGCGGCGCGGATCGCCATCATCACACCCTCGGTGCCGGAGTTGGCGAACCGGATCTGTTCGACCCCCGGAAGGCGATCGCAGACGATCTCCGCCAGCTCGACCTCAGCCTCCGTCGGCATGGACACCGCGATCAACTGCTCGGCCTGCCGCGAGATCGCGGCGACGATCTCGGGATGGTTGTGCCCGTGGATCAACGACGAATAGTTGTTGATGCAGTCCAGCCGCGAGACCCCGTCCGCATCGATGATCCGCGCCCCTTCGCCGCGCACGGCGTAGAGGGGGTAAGGCTCGACATGAACCGTGTGGCGTGAGTTGCCGCCCGGCAAGGTCCGGAGCGCGCGCTGATGCAACGCCCAGGAGGCGGAACTTTCGTCGGGAAACAAGGCAACCTCCCGCCCAATATAGGCGATGCACATATTTCAATATGATCGGTGTATACATTTTACCCGGACGCCAGGCAAGCGTTCTCGCCCGCGGTGGGGCGGTGCGACGTCGGCCAACGACATTGCGAATTGGAGGCGCAGCCTAAACGCCGCGGATGACGCTCCGCGTCAGATCTTCCACGAAGCGTCGGCGCGCCGCCCGGGTCCCTTCCGGATTGGCGATCACCTCGCGCGTCAGGAGGTAGGCGACGCCGTACATGAAGGCCATGAAGCCGTAGGTGGGCTGGCAACGCCTGTGAGCAAGCTCGAGATCGTCAGGTGTGTAGACGTCTTCCCCCTGGACGATCTGCACCAGGATACGGAACCCCTCGTCCGACGCCCTCACGAAGTTCGGATTGATGCTCGGGTCGCGGATCTGACCGAAGGTGAGCCGGAGGATCTGCGGATGCCGGATGCCGAATTCGACCATGCTCTGCGCAGCCACGATCATGGCCTCCTCGCGCGGCAAGCGTCGCTTCAGCAGGCGTCGGCGCTCGCGGGTACGCCCCTCGAAGTACTTGGCCGCGATCTCCAGCAGCAGATAGTCGAGGCTCGGATAGTGGTTGTAGAAGTTGGCCGACGTGACGCCCACTTCGCGGCAGAGTCGCCGCGCGCTCACATCCTCCACATTCTCGGTTTGCAGGACACGTTCCGCGGCCGCCATCAACAGGGCCGGCACATTGCCCTTGTGATACGGCTTCGCCTCTTGGGCGACCGCGTTTCGGCCATCGGTTTCGGGCGGAGTCGACAAACTGAGAGACGCGGGTCCAGGGATCGGAATGTAAGCATCTATCAGATAATTCGACGCGCCGGACAAGCACCGTGGCGCGTCTTTCAGCCCTTGGGAAACTCGGGGAATGGCCAGGGCGCGGCAAGCTCCGCGATCCGCGCCAGTCGAAGCGCCAGATCGTCACGGTGGCGCCGAGCCACGATCTGCAACCCGACGGGAAGACCATCGGACGTGAAACCGGCCGGAATGGAGATCGACGGATTCCAGCAGGCGTTCGCAAGCATGCCGAACGGTTCCGCGCCGGTCTGCGAGGCGTCCCGCCCCTCGATCTCACGCGGCGGCGCGCCGTCCGCTGCATAGGGGCGGCACGAGGTCGACGGCGAGATCAGAAGGTCGTGCTCGCTGAAGAACGCCGCCACCTGCTGCTCGAGCCGATGCACCTCCTTCCACGACGCGCCGACATCGACGGGTTGGCGCCGCGCGCGGATCCGATCGATCACCCGCCTCACGCAGTCGGAGAGCATGTCGTAGCCGTCCGGCAGAATGCCGTCGCGGGTGAAGTCCTGCTCCAACGTCGCCCCGAAGATCGCCCCCCAGTGCGGGTAGATGTTCACCGGCCGGAAATCGGTGGTGACCTCCACCAGCTCGGCGGCGGCCACAAGTCGCTCGAAGGCCGCGCGGGCGATCGCCTCCACCTCGGCCTCGACCGGCGCATAGCCGTAGTCCGGCGACCACACTGCCTTCAGACCGCGCACATCCAGGGTCTCGATCACGTCCTCATACCTGTAGCCGACGGCCGGCAGCGACTGCCGGTCGCCGTCGTCGGGGCCGCCCGCCACATCCAGGTGACGCGCGGCGTCACGAACCGTCCGCGCGAGCGCGCCGTGCACCGACCAGTTCGAAAAGCCGTTTCCTTTCGGAATGCGGCCGTGGCTGGGCTTGAGACCCACGATGCCGACGAAGGCCGCCGGCTCGCGGATCGAACCGCCGGCATCCGTGCCCGTCGCCAGCGGGGTCAGCCCCGCCGCTACGGCCGCCGAAGAGCCGCCGCTGCTTCCGCCCGGGGTCACCGCCAGGTTCCACGGATTGCGGGTGACGCCCCAGAGACGGGTGTTGGTGGCCGAATCCATCCCGAATTCGGCGGAAGCGGTCATACCGATCATCACGGCGCCGGCCGCTCGAAGACGAGCCACGTGCCGCGAGTCCGCCACCTCCGGCGCAGCATCCCGCAGGAACCAGCTACCCTGCGTGATGGGGAACCCCTTGCACGCTTCCATATCCTTCACGCCCACCGGCACTCCCGCGAGAAGGCCGGGATCCTCGCCGCGCGCCACACGTCGATCGATCATCTCCGCCTCACGCAGAGCGCCCTCGGCATCCACGCGGATGAAGGCGTTCAACGCCGCATTGGATCGGGCGATCGCGTCCAGCGCTTCCTGCACGCGCGCAACGGCGCTGAGGTCTCCCCGACGGACGAGTTCGGCAGTCTCGGCGGCGTCTCGCATACCCGGCTCTCCACACTTGCTCGACGCAAATGTCGCGGCCCAGGCGCCGGAGTCAATAAAGTAATCATCGCTTATATTTTTCTGGCCGCCGCGGCGCGGCCCATCACGGCTCGCTTGCCAAACATATGATCGCCGCTAACATCCGATCGCTCAGGCAGACGGGGGCGGCAATGACGCGTGGCGACAGGCGGGAACCCGGCGCAGGGCTCACCACGACCCAGCTCGTGGCTTTCGGATTCCCCGCGATGACGCACGCGCTGATCGCATCGCCGGTCTACGCCATCCTGCCCACCTACTACGCCGCCAACACCAACGTCACCCTGGCCGAAATCGGCACCATCGCCGCGGCCAGCCGCATCATCGACGCCTTGAACGACCCGCTGATGGGCTATGTGTCCGATCGCTACGGGACACGTTTTGGCCACCGTAAACCCTGGATGATCGGCGCCATCGTCTTCTGCGCCCTCGCCGTGTTCCAACTGTTCTCACCCCCCAGCACGGCCACCTGGGTCTACTTCCTGGTCTGGTCCCAGGTCCTCTACACAGGCTTCACGATGTTCGAGGTTCCGCGGGCCGCGTGGGGCGCGGAGATCAGCCGGGACTACCAGGAGCGCACGAGGATCGGCGTCTACGTCGGCGGCTTCAACATCGCAGGCTCCCTGAGCTTCTATCTGCTGCCCATCGCCATGGGCCTTCTGATCGGGCGGTCTGAAATCGATGGCGGCACGCTCAGCGCGATCGCCTGGATCTACGTGATCGCCATGCCGATCGGCGTGCTGACCTCGATGGCGGTCGTCCCACGCGGCGACAGGGTGGAGCAGAAGCGGACGCGCTTCATCGACGTGCTGCGGACCATAGCGCGCTCGAGGCCAGCGCAGATCTTCTTCGGCATCACCATGCTCTGGGGGCTCGGCCAGGGCGTGGTGCTGAGTTGCTCGTTCATATTCTACACCCAGTACATGGGCCTCGGCTCATTCTATGCGCTGATCATGGGCGCCCTGTTCCTCACGGGGATCATCGCCTTGCCGGTTTGGTCGCGCATCCTTCAGCGCGTGGACCGCCATCGGGCCTGGGCCCTGTGCATCGGCCTGCCCGTCTTGCTCTCCCCGATCGTGCTGCTGCTGCCTCGGGGCGAAGCGGCGCTTATCCCCATCCTCTGCCTGGTCGTCGTGCGCGGCTTCCTGAGCTCGCCGGCCAACTTCCTGCCCGGCGCCGTCCTGAGCGATGTGATCGACTACGACACGCTCAAGAGTGGTGGCAACAAGGCCGGAAACCTGTTCGCGTTCCAGATGCTGCTGATCAAGATCGCAATAGCCACAGGCGGCGCGATCGCCTTCAACCTGCTGGACCTGGCCGACTACAACGTCGGAGGTGAAAACACCCCGGCCGCCACCACCGGCCTGCTCCTCACCTACATGGGCATACCCGCCGTCTTCCATCTGTCGATGGCGGTGTTGGCCTGGCGCTTCCCGATCGACCGTCGGCGGCAGGGCGTCATCCAGCGACGCCTGCAGCAACGCGCGGCCCGCGGCGCGCAGGAAGCGATCGCCCAGGGATGATTCACCCCGCCATCGATACGCAAGCCGCCCTTGCCACTTGACCCGAAAATGTGATCGCTGATTATATTTCGACCGTGCCCACCGAGTTCGGGAAGGACTGAACCGCGCGATGGAACTGATCTACGTCTACCAGGAATGGCCCTATGCGGAGACGTTCCGCATCGCACGCGGGGCAAGTGTCCACTCCCCCCTGTTCGTCGCCATCGTGAAGGACGGCGAGCGCTACGGCCGCGGCGAGTGCGGCGTGCTCGCGCAATACGGTCAGACGGCCGACGACGTTCGCGCCGGCTTCGAAGCGGCGCGCGAGGTGCTGCGCCACTCACCGAGCCGGGCGGACCTGGCGCATCTCGTCCCCGGCACGGCCGTCCGCAACGCCCTGGATTGCGCACTCTGGGACCTGGAATGCCAGGCCTCGGGAAAGGACATCTGGACGCTGACGGGCGTCGCTGCGCCGGCGTCGCTCGAGGTCGACATGACGGTGAGCATCAACGACTTGGACAAGATGTGCGCCGACGCCCGCCGCGCCGTCGCCCACGGATATCGCGTCCTCAAGATCAAGGCCGACCAGGAGGACGTTCTGGCTCGCGTCTCGGCGATCGCCGCCGCCGCGCCGGGCGTGCGGCTGCTGGTGGACGCCAATGAGGCTTGGGACCTGCCGGGGCTCGAACGGCTCGCGCCCGCGCTCGCCGAACTCGGAGTGGCGCTGATAGAACAGCCTCTGCATCACCAGGCCGACGACGCGCTCGCCGGATACCGCTGCTCCATCCCGCTGTGCGCCGACGAGAGCTGCCGCGACCTGACGGATCTGGACCGCCTGGCGGAGCGCTATCAGGCCATCAACATCAAGCTCGACAAGGTGGGAGGCCTGACGCCCGCCCTCGAGCTTGCCCGGGCCGCGAAGGCTCGGGGGCTCTCGCTGATGGTCGGCTGCAGCGGTCCGACGTCGCTCGGCGCCGCGCCCGCCTACGTCGTGGGCGCCCTCGCCGACTACCTGGACCTCGATGGCCCCGCGCTGTTGCTCGACGACCGAGCGGACGCCATGGAGTACCGCGAGGGACGCCTGCACCGGATGAAGGCGCGCCTGTGGGGCGGAGCGAGAGCATGACGGCGATGGTCCGACTCGCCGACTACCGGCCCTATCCCTACGACGTGGAGTCGGTCGATCTCCGGTTCGAACTCGACCCCGACGAAACCCTCGTGACCGCCCGGATCCGCTACCGCCTTCGCGCGGGCGAGCCTCTTCAGGATCTTGTGCTCGACGGTCGCGGCCTGCGCCTGGTGGCCGCCCGCCTAGACGGACAGGCCATCGCACCCGGCGACTTGCAGGCGTCTCCGGAGCGCCTGACCGTCAAGCCCCCCTCCGAGACCTTCGAACTGGAGACGACCGTCGCGCTCCAGCCTTCCGGCAACACCAGCAAACAGGGCCTCTTCTTCCACGAGGGGCTTCTGCTCACCCACTGCGAGCCGGAGGGCTTCCGGCGGATAACCTATTTCCCGGATCGCCCGGACATCCTCGCGCCCTACACGGTGACGCTGTCGGCGGATGCTGCGAGGTTCCCGCTGCTGCTCTCGAACGGCGCCTGCGTGAACGAGGGCTCGGTCGGCGGTCGCCACTGGAGAACCTTCCGCGACCCGATCCCGAAGCCGACCTACATCTTCGCCGCCTTCGCAGGCGACATGGCGGCGCTGGCGGGCCGACACCGCACGGCGTCCGGCCGTTCCGTCGAGCTGACGGTCTACGCGACGGCGCGCGACATCGACCGGTGTGGCTACGCCCTCGAGGCGTTGAAGGCCGCCCTGGCGTGGGACGAAGCCGTGTTCGGACTCGAGTACGACCTCGACAGCTATGGCGTCGTGGCGATCCCGGCCTACGCCGGCGCCCACGAGAACAAGGGCCTCAACTTCCTGGGCGTCGATCTGATCGTCGCCGAACCGAGCGTGGCCACCGACGAGGACTACGAACTCGTCCGCCGCATCGTGGGTCACGAGGCTTTCCACAACTGGACCGGGAATCGTGTGACCTGCCGCGACTGGTTCCAGCTCAGCCTCAAGGAAGGCCTCACGCGGCTGCGCGACCAGCTTTTCATGGAAGATGCGCTCGAATCCGGCGTCTACCGGATCGATCAGGTCAGGGCCCTGAGGCGCAACCAGTTCCCGGAGGACGACGGACCGGCCGCACATCCGATCCAGCCGCCGGCCTTCGTGAAGATCGAGAATTTCTACACCAACACCGTCTACGAGAAGGGCGCCGAGGTCCTGCGCATGCTGCGCACGATCCTGACCCCCGAAGGCTTCGTGGCGGCGATCCGGCTCTATCTCACGCGCCACGACGGGCAGGCGGTCACACTCGAGGCGCTGTTCGCGGCGGCCGAGGACGCATGCGGCGTCGACCTCGGCCAGTTCCGGCGGTGGGCCACCCAGCCCGGCCGGCCGCGTCTGGCGGCGCATGGGTCCTACGACCCGGAGGCGCGCGCCTATCGCTTGACCCTGCGCCAGACACCGGCCTCACCCGCAGCCCAGCCGCTGCATATGCCCGTCTCCGTGGCGCTGGTCTCGCCGGAGGGCGTCCGGCTCGGCGCCGAGACGCTATGCGAGTTGAAGGACTGGGAGCAGACGTTCGAGTTCGCGGACGTACCGGTCGAACCAATTCCGTCGTTGTTGCGCGGCTTCTCGGCCCCCGTGAGCCTCGAATGTGCGCACGACGCCGCCCAACTGGCGTGCCTCGCGGCCTTCGACGACGATCCGTTCGTGGCATGGGACAGCCTTCAGACCCTGCTCATCAACGAGATCCGACGTCTGGCGGCCGCTTGGCGTCAGGGCGTTCCGCTCCAGCTCTCCGACGTCGTCGAATCCGCGTTCGGCCAAGTGCTGCGGGACGAGACGCGAGGCCCGCGCCTGCGTGCGCTGCTCCTGGGCGTCCCGGATGAACCCGTCCTCAGCGAGGGCCTGCCCGAGGTCGATCTCGACGGGCACATGGCGGCCCGGGCCTTCCTGCGCGGCGAAATCTGCCGACGCTTCCGGCCCGCGATTCAGGCCGTCTATCAGGCGCAAGGCCGTTGGGCGCCGTCGGACCTGACCAACGCCGCCGTCGGCGGCCGGATGTTGCGCAACGCCGCCCTGGACCTGCTGGTCGCGGACGGCGACCCCCACGCCGCCCACGCCTGTTTCACCCAGGTGACGGAGGGCCCGTCGATGACCGAGTCCTTCGAGGCGCTCTGCATCCTGTCACATCTCGATACGCCGTTGCGGACGGCCGCCTTCCAGGCGTTCTACGCACGGCGCCGGGACGAGCCGCAGCTCGTGGACAAGTGGTTCAAGGCGATGGCGCTGTCGCGCGCCCCCGGCGCGGTCGACGAGATCGTCGGGCTTGCGGACCATCCCGACCTCGCCCCCGACAACACGTCGCGCAACCTGGCGTTCTTCGGCAGCTTCTTCCGGCAGAACCGGGTCATGTTCCACGATCTGAGCGGAAAGGGCTACGCGTTCCTGGCCGATCGCCTGATCGCCGCCGACCGGCGCGGCTCGGGAAGGCCGGGGTACCTCATGGCTCAGATCGACCAATGGCGGCGCTATTCCGCGCCTCGGCGCGATCTGATGCGCGCCGCACTGCGACGGGTGATCGAAACACCGGACATATCCGCGGGCCTTGAGGAAGTGGTCCGCCGCAGCCTCGGCGACTGATCGGCCGCCGCCGCAGCAAGGCGGGTTCAGGCCCGGAGCCCGTCCAGCCACGCCCCGAACATCTCGCGCGCGGCCGCCGCCATCGCCACAGCGCGGCCCACCGCCGCTGAGCGCAAGCCGACGACGTCTATGCCGCTCGTCGCGAGTTCGACAGCATGGCCCACCAACCACCGCTCAAGGTCGCGCGAGACGTCGACCTCGGCATGGAACTGTAGGCCGAGAATGCGCGGGCCTCTCGCGAAGGCCTGATTGGCGCACCGGGACGTGGCGGCGAGTCGCTGGGCGCCCTGCGGTATCTCGAACATATCGCCATGCCAGTGCAGCACCGAGGTCCCCGCGAGATGGCGAAGCGGCCCCGCCGCGCCGGCGACCGACAGGTCCAGCGGCGCGAAGCCTATCTCCTTGTGTCCCATCGGCGCGACGCGCGCGCCCATCGCCGCCGCCATCTGTTGAGCGCCGAGACAAACACCGAAGGTCGGGCGATCCGCCGCGATGCGCTCCGACAGCAGGGCTTGCTGTTCCACCAGGAAGGGATAGGCGTCCTGATCATAGACACCTACAGGGCCGCCCAGCACCAGCAACAGGTCGGGATCGAGCGCTCGGAACTGCAACGCCCCAGCGGCGGCGACGTCCTGGACGTCCACCTCGTATCCGGCCGCCGCCAGAACCCCGGCGTAGACACCGAGGTCTTGGAAGTGGACATGGCGCAGCGCGATGGCGCGACGCCCCGTCATGTCATGAACAACTGTTCCGGGTTGCGGAAAGCCTTGAATTCCAGTGCGTTGCCCGAAGGATCGAGGAAGAACATCGTCGACTGCTCTCCGACCTGCCCCTCGAACCTGACATAGGGCGCGATCACGAACGCCACATCGGCGGCGGCAAGGCGATCGGCGAACTCGTGGAACGCATTCCATTCGAGGACCACCCCGAAATGCGGCACCGGCACGTCGTGGCCATCGACGGGGTTGTGGTGGTTCCGTTCGGCGCCGCTCCACCCGGGCTTCAGGTGCGCCACGATCTGATGGCCGAACAGATCATAATCGACCCAGGTATCGGAACTGCGCCCTTCCGGCAGCCCGAGCAGCCCGCCGTAGAACTCGCGGGCCGCCGCCAGATCATGCACGGGGAACGCCAGGTGGAAGGGTGCGAGCGAACTTTGGTTCATGAGCAGTTCCCCTTTCACACTGGCGCGAGGATTCCAGGACGCCAGGATCCCGCCGCCGACCCGCCAGTTCCGACGCCGGCGACATATGATCATCGCTTATATTTTCGCAGCCTTGTCGTCAACGGCCGCCGCCACGCCCTCCGGACGGGACGTCAGGGCGGCGCTCCATTCGCCTCGATCGTCGCCGTGCGGAGATCGGCGCCGCATGCAGCCACGCTCGTCGCTGTCCCTAAAGATCGGTCGCCCTGGAGCCCACACGCCTCGGTCTGCATCAACAGGACGGCCTCGATCTCCCCCGCGTTCAGCGCGCGCGCCGACTTCAACATCAATATCCTGGGCCGGGCCCAGAAGCACCTGGCCGACCGCTGCAACGGTCCGGTGAAGGGCGAGGCCCGGTTCGGAGAAGGCGCGTGGATCGACGACGACGTCCCCTGGCTCTCCGACGCCCAGGCGGTGGTCTGCTGTCGCCATGACGGCGAGTTCCACTACGGCACCCACGGCGTCTTCGTCGGTCGGGTGCTGAGCGTGCGGGTGCATGGCGAGGTCGACCCGCTGATCTACGCCGACGGCCTCTATGGCTCGACGATCCTCGGGAGGCCGCAATGACCCACACCCAGACCCGCATGCTGGAAGGCCTGAAGGTCGTCGACCTCACCTCGGTGATCTTCGGTCCCTACTGCACCCTGACCCTCGCCGACCTGGGCGCCCAGGTGACCAAGGTCGAGGTTCCCGCCGGCGACAGCTCGCGCTTCGCCGGCGTGACGGAGCGCAACCCCATGATGGGCCCGGTGTACATGTCGCTGAACCGCGGCAAGCGGTCGGTCGCGCTGGACCTCAAGGCCGAGGCCGACCTCGCGGTCATGCACGCCCTGCTGAAGGACGCCGACGTCTTCATCCACAACGTCCGCGCCTCGGCGATCAGCCGCCTGGGCCTGGACTACGACGCCGTGAAGGCGATCAACCCGCAGATCATCTACCTGCACTGCGTCGGCTTCGGCTCGGACGGTCCCTATGGCGGCCTGCAGGCCTATGACGACGTGATCCAGACCGCCTCGGGCATGACCAGCATGCAGAGCATGGTCGATGGAGACCCACGGCCGCGCTATGTGCCCTCGGCCATCGCCGACAAGGTGGCCGGCCTCCACGCCGCCTACGCCCTGCTGGCCGCCTACATCCACCGGCTCAGGACCGGCGAGGGCCAGTTCGTCGAGGTCGCCATGTTCGAGACCTTCGTGCACTTCCTGCTCCAGGAGCACCTGTTCGGCCTGACCTTCGATCCCCCGACCGGCCCCGTGGGCTACTTCCGGCAGGTGGACCCGGACCGCCAGCCCTTCCCCACCGCCGACGGCCACATCGCCATCGTGCCCTACAACGACGACGCCTGGATCAAGCTGTTCGAGATGACCGGCCGGCCGGACGTGCTCCAGGAGCCGGGGCTCGCGACACCGGAGGACCGGGCCGCCAACCTGGGCGCGCTCTACCAGATCCTCGCGACCCTGACCCCCCAGCGCACCAGCGCCGAGTGGTTCCAGGCGCTCAACGCCGCCTCGATCCCCGCGACCCCGGTCCGCGACCTGGCCGACATCCAGCAGGACCCGCACCTGGTGGCGACCGACTTCTTCCGCCGTCGCGAGCACGAGGCCGTCGGCCCCTATTTCGAGATGCGGCCGCCGGTCCGCTTCAGCCGCCCGGCTCCCGACGACCAGGCCACGCCCCCTGTGCTCGGACAGCACACCGAGGAGGTGCGGCGCGAGCTGGGCCTGGCCGGTCCCGCGGACTCCGCCATTCACGGAGACGCCGCATGAGCGCGGCCCTCGCCGACCCCTCCAAGGATCGCTGCGCCGGCTACGGCATCACCTGTACCTCGAACCCGTCGGGGGACTGGGTCTCGCGCCGCAACATCCCGGCCACGTTGCGACGGCTCGACTGAGCAGCGAGGCCGTCGTCAGTCCCGCGCCGACAGTCCGGCCGCGGGACGATGTCGCCCACGCGCCCCACCACCTCCGCGCTCACCTTGGGTGGGACTGAGTCTCGGGGCGATCCGCGGACGCCAGGAAGCCCGTCACGATCTCGGCCACCTCCGCCGCATGGTGTTCGAACACGCCGTGGCGTGCGCCGGGAAGTTCCATGTACGCCGCCCCGGGGATGAGGGCGGCGTGGGCTGCCGTCACCGCATGGAGGTCGTCCTCCGGGTTGAGGACGAGGGTCGGACGGCCGATCAGCGGAAGCGCGGCGATCAGGTCGTATCCATAGACCGCAGCGTAGCCCCAGGGGCCGCGCCGACCGGGACGCAGGTTTTCGGCGAAGGACGCGTGCAGCCAGTCCGCTCCGAGCGCCGGATGGGTGCGCGCGCGCATGATCGACCACAGACGTCCGAGATGGCCGCCCTCGATCTCCGGAGCCGGCCAGGACGAGAGACCTTCCAGCTTGGCGGCGCGGGTGGGGGCGTCGTAGGCGGGCAACGAGGTCAGGACGAGGCGGCGGACGCGTTCCGGATACAGCCGGGACAGGGCCACCGCCAGGACCGAGCCGGTGTGATACCCCATCACATCGACCGATCCCTCCGGCGCCAACGGCGTCACGGCCTCCATGATCGCGAGGGCGAGATCTTCGATCGAGGCCGGTCGCGCAGGCGGATCGCTCGCCCCATAGCCCGGCGTATCCGGCGCGATGGCGAAGCACCTGTGTCCGAGACGGCCCATGAGGGTCTCGTAGATCCACCCCGACTTCGGCGTCGGGTGCAGCAGCAGCAGTGGCGGGCCAAGTCCCCGAGCCCCCGAGATCCGGACGTGTGTCTGGCCCCAACGGCTGTCGAGATAGGCCCGCCGGACCACGGCCGGGGCGATGTCTCGCGGATTCGCGGTCATCGAAAGCTCCCGACCCGGCGCATGCCGGCGTCAAGCGTCGGTCGCGGCCCGCCGCCCGAAGGTCCTGCGGCCATCATTCCGCGACGAGTTCCTCCTCGACGGCCGCCAGTTGATAGCAGGATCCCGGCCGCTCGCCCGACACCACTTCCATCCGAGCCAGAAGGCGCGCCTCGCCCGTCCGCCAGATGCGCAGTTCCTTTCCGGGCCGTGGCGTCCAGAGGAAGCGCTCGGTGGGGACCACGCCCACCGGCAGCTCGAGATCCTCCCGGCCTTCGTACACCGCGCTGCTGCGCAGCAGATGCCCATGCCCGAGCGTCCCTCCGAACCAGGTGTTGGACACCGTGTAGACGACGACCTCCTGCGGCTCGGCATGGTCGGTGGACATCAGGTTGGTCTTCCAGGCGTCGCCGGTGATTGGGTGGAAGCCCAGGGTCATGTTGGCGGGCGCCTCCAGCACGGCGTGGTCCATGGGCTCGCCCGGTCGCCAGTAGTAGGAATCCAGCCGGCCCGGGAACACGCGCCGCAGCACCGTGCCCGCCAGTTCGCCCTTCAGAAAGAGCCGACCCACGCCCTCGACCGGGCGCCAGTCCCGGTCGACCATCATGTTGACGTCGCGCAGCAGATCGCCGGCGGGCGACCGCGTGACCGTGCGGAGCGTGCGACCGCCGTCGGGGTTCAGCGTGATCACGAACCGCTCATAGGGCCTGGGCGCCTCGCCCGGCTCGACGATGTCGATCCGCCCCGCGACGATCCTTGTTGCCGGCATGTGCAAGCCCCGATTGTTGTTTCCAAATGCGTACATATTGAGCGAGCGGCTTGGCAAGTATGACTTGCCATCCACCTCCACACGCCTCTTTATAAATACAACATGAGCACTGACCTGACTCGTAGAGGCCTCGTCGTCGGCGCGGCGACCGCGCCCACGGTCGCTCAGGCCGCCATGAAGTCCTCGTCGCCCGCCAAACGCTCTTTGTCCTCCTCCTCGTCCGATGCGTTCGACCTCATCGTGATGGGCGGCGGCAGCACGGGCCTTCCGGCCGCGATCACCGCCGCGGCGGCCGGCGCCAGGGTGCTGCTGCTCGAGCACAGCCCGAAGCTGGGCGGATCGCTGCACGTGGCCAACGGCCAGATGAGCGCGGCGGGCACACGCCTTCAGAAGGAAAAGGGCATAGAGGACTCGCCCGAGGACCACTTCGCCGACGTGATGCGACTGAGCCGCGGGACGGCCGATGCGGCGCTGGTGCGCCTGGCGATCTGGAATGCGGCCGGGACGGTCGACTGGCTGACCGACCTCGGCTTCGAGCCGGACCCGGTCGCGCCGACGAAGGGCATCGGCCACGAGCCCTACGGCAAGGCCCGCTACCTCTGGGGCATGGACAAGGGACACTCCATCCGCCGCGTCCTGGAAACCGAACTGCAACGCCACGTCGACGCCGGCCGGGTGGACATACGCCTCGAACACGAGGTCCAGGCCCTCTCGATCGGGACGACGGGGGCGGTCACCGGCGTCACCGCCCGCAGCGCCGATGGCGTGACCCACGCCTTCACCGCACCGTCCGTCCTGCTGGCCAGCGGCGGCTACAACGCCAACCCGCAAATGTACCGCGAGATCTGCGGGCGGGATCTCTACACCACCCTGCCCTACCCCTATGCGCGCGGCGCCGGCCATCGGCTGGCGCTGTCGGCGGGCGGACACCTGCGCGGGGTCGAGAACTTCTTCATCAACTTCGGCTACGTGCTGGAGACGGCCTCGCTGCCCTCGCCCCTGGCCGGCCGCGCCGTGACCTATCCCGACCGCCGCGCGCCCTGGGAAATCTACGTCAACGCCCTGGGCCAGCGTTTCGTCCGCGAGGACCTGCCCAGCATCGACGCTCGCGAGAACGCCCTGCTCGGCCAGCCCGGCGAGCGCTACTGGATCGTCTTCGACCAGGGCGTCCTCGACAACGCCCCGCCGCTCATGGCGGGCTGGACCCGCGAGCAGATGGCCGCCGCGTTCGACGGTCGCCCCAACTTCTACAAAGGCGACACGCTGGTGGCGCTGGCGGCGACCATCGGCATCGACCCCGTACGGCTCAAGGCGTCGGTCGACGGTTACAACTACGGCGTGACGACGGGCGCCGACTTCCTGGGCCGCCGGCATCTGCCGCGCCCCCTGGGGACGGGTCCGTTCTACGCCATCCGCCAGCAAGGCGCCCCGGTCAGCAGTGCGGCTGGGGTCGCGGTCAACGGGGACCTCCAGGTGATCCGCAGGGACGGCGCCCCCATCTCAGGCCTCTATGCTGCAGGCGAGATCCTGGGCTCCGGCCAACTGATGGGCCGCGCCACCTGCGGCGGCATGATGGTGACTCCGGCCCTGACCTTCGGGCGCCTGCTCGGAAGGCGCCTGGCCGAACGCGCGCGCCAACCCGCCTAGGGCGGTGGACACGACCTCGCGACTTGTATCTAATTTAAGACATCAATGGTGCGTAACGGCGGGGACATCATGGCGGAACAGGTGGCGGCCGAAGACGAAAAGCCCGCCCCGAAGCTCTTCGGGATCGGCGTTCCGGCGCTGGGCTGGGCGCTGGCGGAGGCCGGACGCATTCCATATGTCGCGCTGATCTCGATCAGCGTCTTCATCCCTTATTTCGCCACCCAGGTCGTGGGCGACCCGGTTCAGGGTCAGGCCTACGTCGCGCTGATCGGCACGATCTCGGGGCTGCTCGCCGGCTTCACCGCGCCGTTGCTGGGCGCGACCCTGGACGCCCTTGGACCCCGCAAGCCCTGGCTGGCGCTCGGCACCGGCCTCATGGCGATCCTGCTGTTCAGCCTGTGGTGGGCGATCCCGGGAGGCCTGGGCCTGTCGGTGGCCGCCCTCGTCGTCATCATCGCGGTCGTGAAGGTGCTCTACTCCTACACCGAGGTGCTGCACAATTCGCTGATGCCGCTGCAGACCGACCGCAAGACCGTGCATCGGGTTTCGTCCTTCGGCTCGGCGGTGGGCAGCCTGTCGGGCGTGCTCGTCATGACCTTCGCGCTCTGGGCCTTCTCCCTTCCGGCCCGTCCGGGCCTGGACTGGGCCTGGGTCCCGAACGAGCCCCTTTTCGGCCTGGACGTGAGCAAGTTCGAGAATGCGCGCATCGCCGGGCCGCTGGCGGGCGCGATGATCTTCCTGGCGGTGCTGCCCCTGCTGTGGCTGGCCAACGACGCCCCGAAGGTCCACGCGAAGTTCTCGGCGGCGGTCGCCGATAGCGCCCGCTACCTCGTGAGCCTGCCGACCCGGCTGAAGGGCAACCGCGAAGGCGCGATCTTTCTGTTCTTCCGCATGATCTACGCCGACGGCGCCACCGCGCTGGTCATGTTCGGCGGCGTCTACGCCGCGGGCGTCATGGGCTGGGGCGGCATCCAGCTGCTGATCCTGGGCATCCTGCGAATGTTCGCCGGCGCGTGGGGCGCCATGTTCGCAGGCTGGCTGGACGAGAAGCTGGGCTGCAAGCGCGCCGTCCAGCTCCAGCTCGTGGGCATGGTCGTCCTGGTTCTGGCGATGATCGGCACCAGCCCGACGCGCATGCTGTTCTTCTGGACCTACGACGGACCTGCAGTCGGCGACGACGCCCTGTTCTCCAGTCCGCCCGAATGGCTGTTCCTGGGCATCGCCATCGCCATCGCCTTCCTCTCGCTTGCCCTGTCGTCTTCCAGCCGCAGCTTCCTGTCGCGGATCTCGCCGCCGGGCGAGACGGGCGCCTACTTCGGCCTCTACGCGCTGGCCGGCAGCGCCACGTCTTGGCTGGCGCCGATGGTCGTGGGTCTCGCGACCGGGATCTTCCAGTCGCAGCAGGCGGGGATCGTCCCCATCGTGGCGTTCCTCGTGATCGGACTGATGGGCTTGTCACTGATTTCCTCGCGGATCGACGGCGAGGAGCCCGAGGGCGATGGAGACCGACCGGCATGAGCGCGACGCCCACCATATCCGGCGGAGAGGCCATGGCGCGAGAATGCGCCCGGCAAGATGTTCGCACGGTCTTCGCCCTGTCCGGCGCGGCCCACACCCAGTTGCTGCGAAGCCTGTCGGCGGACGGGGTGCGGGTGGTCTCCACCCGGCACGAGACCGCGACGGTCTGTGCGGCGGACGGGTTCGCCCGAGTGTCCGGCAAGGTCGGCGTGGCGCTGATCAAGGACGAACAGGGCCTGGCCAACGCCGTCACCGGCATCGTCACGGCGCAGAAGGCGGGCACGCCTGTCGTGGTGCTGGTGTCCACCCGGCCCGGGAGCTGGATCGAGGCGCATCACGAGGCCGAGGACGATCCCCTGGCGCTTGCGCGCGGGATCGCCAAGTGGGTGCGCAACGTCCCGAGCCCGGACAGGGTGGCGGAATATCTGGCCGAAGCCTTTCACCAGGCCGCCACAGGCCGAACCGGCGTCGCGGTGCTGGGTGTCCGCCAGGAGTTCGGTCGCGCCCAGGTGAGCGCCGCGGCGCCGCTCGCCAAGACCGTGCTCCCGATCCCGCCCGCGGCGCCTGAGACCTCCGCCATCGACGCCGCGGCGACCCTGCTCCTCGCCGCCCGCCGGCCGATGATCCTGGTCGGCGGCGGGGCCTATCGCTCAGGCGCCGGGCCCGCGCTGCGACAGCTTGCGGAGGCCCTCGGCGCGCCGGTGATGGGCCACGCGCAGGGACGCGGCCTGGCGCCCGAGGACCACATCCTGGGCTTCGGCTGGCCCCTGGCGCAGGTGGCCGCACGGGATGCGGACGTGGTCCTGTGCGTCGGCGTCCGGTTGGGCCAGCGGTTCGGCTATGGCCGCGCGCCACGCTTCTCGCCCGACGTGAAGTTCATTCAGATCGACACGGTGGCCGAGGAGATCGGCCGTCACCGCCCCATAGACGCGCCCATCGTCGCCGACGCCCGCCTGGGGCTGGAGGCCCTGTGCGCCGCCGTGGGCGCGCCGGCCCCTCGAGACACCGGCTGGGTCAACGCGGCGATGGCCGTGCGGCTCGCACGGATCGCCGAGCTGGAGGTGGAGGGCAACGGCGCGATCCATCCGCTGAGCCTCTGTCGTCGGCTCATGGACCGCTGGCCGCCCGACGCGATCTATGTGGGCGACGGCGCAGACATCCAGAACTGGATGCTGGGGACCCTGCGCCTGCCTCGCGCCGGGGCCTTCCTCGACCACTATCCGTTCGGCTCGATGGGGGTCGGCACGCCGCTGGCGCTGGGCGCAGCCGCCGCCGCCCGCGAGGCCGCCGATGCGGATGGCTCGCCCCTTCGCCCGGTGATCCTGGTGACCGGCGACGGCTCGTTCGGCTTTTATTGCAGCGAACTGAACAGCGCCCAGCTCGCCGGGCTGCAGCTGGCCGTGATCATCTCGAACGACGGCGCCTGGGGCACCGAGAAGCACGGCCACCTCAAGGCGCTGGGCGAATCCTTCAACTGCGAACTGGGCCAGGCCGACTATCACCTGATCGCCCACGCCTTCGGGTGCGGCGGCGAGCGTGTCGAAGCCAGCGCGGAGGTCCCGGCCGCGATCGATCGCATGCTGGCGGCCGAAGGGCCATATGTTCTCAACGTGATCACCGATCCCATGGCCGGCGCGACCCGCAAGACCGACCCCCGGGTCGTCACCGTGGCCTTCGAAGACATGGCCAAACCGGGCGGCGCCGCGACGCCGGCCGTTCTCTAGGAAGTCCTGCCCATGAGCGTCCAAGCCATCCCCGCCGCGATCATCGGCGACACCCGCGTCGCCGGAGACGTCGTCCAGTCGGTCTACGATCCGGCCAACGAGGACGCGGTCGCCCAGCTTCAGGAAGCCGACGCCGCCGTGGTGGACCAGGCGGTCCGGGCCGCCGTCGCCGGCTACGCCGAATGGCGCACCGTCAGCGTCGAAGGACGCCAGAAGGTGCTGCGCCAGATGGCCGATCTGATCGACACCAACGCCGACGAGCTGGCCGACCTCGAGACGTCCAACACCGGCATCCCGCTCGCCCAGGCCCACGGCCGGCACGTGAAGCGCGCGGCGCACAACTTCCGCTTTTTCGCCGACTACATCGGCCAGGCCGAAGGCCAGATCTACGAGCAGGACCCCGCCTTCCTCACGCTGGTCCGCCGTGAATCCGTGGGCGTCGCCGGGCTGATCGCCCCGTGGAACGCGCCGATCGCGCTGGGCGGCATGAAGATCGCCGCCTCCATCGCCTTCGGGAACAGCTGCGTGATCAAGCCCTCCGAACAGGCGTCTCTCGGCGTCACCCGGCTGGTCGAGGTCCTGCAGCAGGCCGACACGCCGCGGGGCGTGATCAATCTGGTCAACGGCCGCGGCGCGATCACCGGCCAGGCCCTGGTGGTTCACCCCCAGGTCGACCGCGTCTCGTTCACGGGCGGCACCACCACGGGCAAGGCGATCATGTCGGCCGCCGGCGCCCATCTGAAGCCCTGCACCATGGAGCTGGGCGGCAAGTCGGCGAACATCATCTTCGAGAGCGCCGATTTCGAGACCGCCCTCGACGGAGCGCTCCTGGGTATCTTCACCAACAACGGCCAGCAGTGCCTGGCCGGTTCGCGCATCCTGGTTCAGCGTTCCATCGCCGACCGGTTCATCGAAGCGTTCGTCGAGCGCGCTCGCAAGCTGCGTATCGACCACCCGCGTTCGGCCACGGTCGAACTGGGTCCGCTGGCCTCGGCCCCGCACCGCGACCGCGTGCTGTCGTTCGCCGCCCAGGCCAGGACCGAGGGGGCCAGGGTGTTGCTGGGCGGAGAGCGTTCGACGAAGTTCGACCGTGGCTATTACATCGACCCCATCATCATCGCCGCGCCGTCCAACGACATCTCGGCCTGCCAGGACGAGATCTTCGGCCCGTTCGCCTCGATCCTGACGTTCGAGACGCCCGAAGAGGCCTACGCCCTCGCCAACGCCACCAAGTTCGGCCTGGTGAGCTATGTCTGGACCCAGGACCTCATGCTGGCCATGGAGGCTCAGGAGCGACTGGAATCGGGCGTCGTCTGGGTGAACACGCCCATGATGCGCGAACTGCGGGCGCCGTTCGGCGGCTTCAAGGAATCGGGGGTCGGCGCCGAGGGCGGTCGGGCCTGCGAGCAGTTCTACACCCGGGAGAAGACGGTCACGATCCGCAAGAGCCGCGCGCCGCTGCAACGCCTGGGCCTCGGCTGAGACGGCGCACGCGCCGGGCGATCACGGCTTGGCGCCCGCGGCCCGGTGGATCGCCCTGCGAATCCGGGGATAGGTCCCGCAGCGGCAGATGTTGGTGATGCCGTCGATGTCGGCGTCTGTCGGCCTGGGATTGGCTTCCAGCAGGTGCACGGCCGCCATCACCATGCCGGACTGGCAGTAGCCGCACTGAGGCGCCTGCTCCTGGATCCAGGCCTTCTGGACGGGATGCGAGCGGTCCTTCGACAGCCCCTCGATCGTGCGCACCGACATGCCGGCCACGTCCTCCAGACGCACCACGCAGGCGCGCACCAGATCGCCCTCGAGGATCACCGAACAGGCGCCGCAGACGCCGACGCCGCAGCCGTACTTGGTCCCCGTCAGCCCCAACTGCTCGCGCAACGCCCAGAGCAGCGGCGTGTCGGGATCGGCCGTGATGTTGTGCGCCACGCCGTTCACGGTGAGCTTGAAGGTCTTCATCACGAACTCCGTCAGACGGCCATGACGCCGGCGCGGGCCAGGGGCAGGCTGCGCAGACGTCTGCCCGTGGCGTCGTGGTAGGCGTTCAGCAGCGCCGGCGCGACGCACGGCGTGCCCGGCTCGCCCGCTCCGCCGATCGGCGCGTCGGAGTGGAGCACCTCGACCAGGATCTCCGGCGTCTGGCTCAGCATCAGGGGCATGTTGTCGGCGAAGCTGCGGGTCTGGGGCTCTCCGTTCTCGAACGTGACATCCCCGGTCAGCGCGGCGGAAAGACCATAGATGATCCCCCCCTCCATCTGCGCCTTCACGCCGTCCGGCGAGACGGCCCGCCCGCAGTCGATGACGCAGGAGATCCTGCGGATCTTGATCTCCGCGTCCGACCGGACCTCGAGTTCCACCACCTCGGCGACGATGGAGCCGTAGCCCTCGCTGATCGCCACGCCCCGGCCGACACCCTTGGCCTTGGGTGTGTCCCACCCTGAGAGCCTGGCGACCCGGTCCAGCACGGTCAGAAACCGCGGATGGTCGGCCAGCAGCTTGCGGCGATAGGCCAGCGGGTCGGCTTTCGCCGCCACGGCCAGTTCGTCCATCACGCCTTCCATGAAGAAGACGTTCTGCGAGTGGCCGACCGATCGCCACATGCCCACCGGGATCGGCGTCGCGACCGTCGTGCTGGCGGCGCGGAAAGCCGGGATCGCATAGGGCTGGTCCGAAATGCCGGACGCCGAGGTGGCGTCGGCCTTCGGCGTCGCCGGACGCGGCTTGCCCCATTCCAGCAGGGAGTCGCCGGCCACCTTGATTTCGAGCGCTGCGGGCTCGCCCGTCGCGGCGAGCCTGGCCCGGTAGCGCATCGACACGGCCGGCCGGAACCAGTCGTGCATCAGATCCTCGTCCCGGCTCCAGATCAGCTTGATCGGACGGCCCACGGCCTTGCCGATCTCCACCGCCTGCTGAACGTAGTCGATCTGCCAGCGCCGTCCGAAGCCGCCGCCGGCCAGCAGCGTGTTCACGGTCACCTTGTCCTTGGGCAGGTTCAGTTGCGCCGCCACCGCGTCGCGGACGCGCATCTGGCCCTGAGCGCCGACCCACAGCTCGCAGCGGTCCGCCTGGACGTGCACGACCGCGGTCATCGGCTCCATGCAGCCGTGCGCGAGATACGGCGCCTGATAGTCGCCCGCCAGAACCCCGTCGCCGGCGAGCGCCTCGGCGACGCCGCCCTCCGTCTCCCGGACCGTGAGGCCCGGTCCTTCCAGGGCCGCGAGGCGGTCCTTCGTGAGGCCTTCGGTGTTCATCGCGGCGTACGGGCTGTCGCCCCACTTCGGCTCGGCCAGCTGCAGCGCCTTCGACGCCTGCCACCAGCTGTCGGCGCAAACCGCCAGGCCCGGCGACAGACCCAGTTCGGTCTTCACCACCGCTCGCACGCCCGGCGAGGCCTTCACCGCCGCCTCGTCGTAGCTTTCCAGCCTGCCACCCACGACCGGCGCGGTGGCGACGGCGACGTTCAGCATGTCCGGAAGCGTCACGTCGATGCCGTAGATCGCCGTCCCGTCGACCTTTTCGGGAAGATCCAGGCGCTCGGGGCTGGCGCCCACGATCCTGAAGGTCGAGGGGTCCTTCAGGATCACGTTCTGCGGCATCGGCCCTGCAGCGGCGTCCTGGGCCACCGCCGCGAAGGTCAGCGTACGCCCGCTGGCCCTGTGCCGGAGGACGCTGTCGGCGACCTCGATCTGATCGGCCGGCACGGACCACCTTTGAGCGGCGGCGGCCACCAGCCGCTGGCGCGCGGTCGCCCCGATCCGCCGCAGCAGCGGCCAATAGCCCCGGATGCTCATGGAGCGGCCGACGCCCTGGAACCCTTTCGCGGGATTGGCATAGGGCTCTCCGGCTCCGGACAGGGCGAAGCGAACCTTGCTCCAGTCCGCGTCCATCTCCTCGGCGACGATCTGGGCCAGCGATGTGGTCACGCCCTGCCCGATCTCGGTGGCGGGGATCTGGATCGTCACGAGGTCGTCCGGCCCGACCGAGAGGTAGAGGCCCACGAGGTCGCTGCCGGCCTGTGTCTCCCCTCCGGCTGCCAACGCCGCCGTCGGCGCCCAAAGACCCGCCAGGACCGCCCCGCCCCAGCCCATCAACTCGCGGCGGGACATGGGCCGCACGGCCGGCGCGGTCTTGGCGGCGATCCGGGTCATTGGGTTTCCGCCTTCATGAAGGCGATCAGCGCCGCGCGGTTCCTGGCGTTCGGCATCCCGGCATAGCCCATGCGGTTGCCCTTCACGGCCTTGGCGGGGCTGGCGATGAAGTCGTCCATGGTCCTGTCGGTCCAGACGATACCGGAAGCCTTGAGCGCCGGCGAATAGGCGAAGCTGGTCTTCGTCCCCGCCTTGGCTCCGAAGATTCCGTGCAGGCTGGGACCGGCCTTGGGCGGCTCCCCCGGCTTTGCGGCGTGACAGGCCCGGCACTGGATCCACATACGCTTACCCAGCACCGCGTCGGGCGCCTGGGCCGGAGTCTGGGCGTGAGCCTGGGCGACCGAAGCCAGAACCAGCGTGGCCGTCAGGAGAAACACGGAGGGCTTCATGCGCGGAGGTCCTCCATTCACAGCACGCCCATCAGGGCGGTGGTCTCGCGTTCGGCGGATTCCAGTGCGCCTTCCATGCCCTGCATCACATCGGCGGCGTGTTCTCCCGCGAACCGCAGCCGACCGACCGGCGCCATGGCGCCACGCCCGAAGGCTTGAAGCTGGCCCGGTCCCCAGGCGTGGTATGAGCCCCGTGCGAACGGATCGGCGCTCCAAGAGACCATCGAAACCACCTCGACCTGTCCCCTGGCGGCCGGCCGCAACCGCTCCAGCGTCTCCAGCACCAGGGCGGCGGCCCGTTCGGGCCCCAGCGCGTCCATCGCCAGCGCCGCTTCGCCGTTGATCCAGGCGTTCAGCGTCGTCGGCCGGCCCGCCGCGTCGAGATTCAGCGACGTCCGTTCGATGGGCGTGTCCGTCCACATGTTCGGCGACAGGCCGTCAGCCTCCCAGAACGGCTTGGCGATGGTCATCTCCACCTGTGTGATGGCGCCATAGGGCAGTTCGCCGATCGCCTGGCTCTGCGCCTTCGGCAATCGGGGCAGCCTCAAGGTCCGCAGCACCGCATAGGGCAATGTCACGATCGCGTATCGGCCGCGATAGCGGGAACCGTCCGCGCACACCGCTTCCACGCCCGACCTGTCGATCTCGATCGCCGCGACGGCCTTGCCCGTCCGCACGGGAGTCTTCAGACCCGCCGCCATCGCCTCCGGCAGGCGGCTGGATCCGCCGGCGATGCGGAAGGCGCCGACGGCGTTCTCGAGATCGGCGATGCTCTGCTTGCGATAGGCGAACAGGGCCGACATCTGCGACATCGACGGGCCGTCGAAGGCGACGTTCATCGCCGCCAGCGCGTCGGCCGGCGTCCCCTGCCCCCGCAGTTCGGCCTCCACCGAACGGCGGTCGAAGGGCAGCATGGACGGATCGCGCCAGCTGCCGGCCTCGGTCAGCGGGTTGTGGGCGCGGAGGGCGCGGGAATAGAGCTGTCCCGGATGGATGTCGCGCCACCCCTCCGGCAGTGGGTTGGCGTCGCTGGCGGCCCACGCGGCGGCCGGCACGACCCGGCCCTGCCAGGCGATGCAGCCCGCGTCAGGCCTCGGACTCTCGGCGCGGCCGACACCGAACCGTTCCATCAGATAGATGGTCCGGCCATAACCGTTGGACAGCGTGCGACCGCCAGCCTCCGGCGCCCCGGGCAGATGGTCGAGTGTATGCAGGCGTCCGCCGACCCGATCGCGCGCCTCGAGGACGAGCGGCCGGAAACCCGCCTCCTCCAACAAAAGGGCCGAATAGAGTCCCGAAAGGCCTGCGCCCAGCACCAGCACATCGGCCGCGTCCTCGGCCCGAGCGCCGGCGGCGCAGAGCCCGGCCGTCGCCAGCACGCCCGCGCCAAAGGCCCGCCGGCTCAACATCAGCGATTGTCCCGTGCGACCCGAAATCCGAAGTAGCTGAAGCGCGCCGCCTCGGGGTCCCGACCGCGGAAGCTGCTGCGCGCTCGGTCGGTGCGGGTCATCCACGCCGCGCCGCGCACCGTGCGCCGCTCGCAGGCGCCCGCCGCTTCGATCGCGCGGCCGTCCGTGGGAATCGAAGGATAGGGGATGACGTAGCAGTCCTGGGTCCATTCCCAGACGTTGCCGATCATGTCGTGGAGCCCGAAGGCGTTGGGCTTGTAGGCGCCGACCCTGGACAGGAACTTCGCCCCGTCTCCACAGGCCGAGGGCGCCCAACCGAAGGCGAGCCCGGCGGCGTCCGCATCATAGAGATTGGCGTAGGCGCAGCCGCCTTCCATATCGGTCTCCCACGCGTATTCCGTGGTCGAGCCGGCGCGGGCCGCATATTCCCACTCCGCCTCGGTCGGCAGGCGGTACGGCTGGCCGGTCGTCGCGGCCAGCCAGGCCACATAGGCTTTGGCGTCGCGCCAAGACACGCAGACCACGGGCTCATCGGGCTTCGGCGCCGCGCCGAGGCCAGGGTCCCTCCAGTCGTGCGCCGGAGAATTGGCGAAGACTCCGCCGACCAGGGTGCGGCACGGTCCGGGCGCCGAGTAGCCCGTCGCAGAAACGAAGGCGGCGTACTGGGCGTGGGTGACTTCGTAGCGTCCGAGCGCAAACGGCTTTTCGATGGTGACTCGCCGGGGCGGTCCTTCGGGACGACCCGTCTCGCCGGCGTCGGCTCCCATGACGAAGGTTCCCGCCGGAATCTCCACCATCTCGGGACAGTCCGCACAGTCCCGTACGCCAGCCGACGAAGCATGTGCCGCCGCCACGCAGATAAGCAGCGTGGCGGCGGCGATCAGCCGGGGGAGGATAGCTCCGGCCAAACTTACCAGGTCTTCTCGAGCGACAGGCTGAAGCGCCGGCCGGGCGGGATCGCGCCCAGGAACGACCTCAGCGGGCCCACCGTCAGGAAGTCCGAGTAGCGGGTGGCCGTGATCGGATCCTTGTTGTTGAAGACGTTGGTCACCGCGAAGACCGCCGTCACGGCGTCGAGTTCGGCGCCCAGGCGGACGTTGGTGACGCCACGCCCCTTCACCCAGGCGAAGTTGGCCACCTGATCGTACTTCTTGGAGCGGTAGCTGTAGTCGGCGTCGATATAGAGCCGGCCCATCGACGTGTCTGTGAAGGCGTACACGCCGAAGGCGGCAGTGTACTTCGGCGCGTTCGGCGAGGTCTTGCCCGTGATGTCGGCGCTGCCGGTCAGGCCCTGGATCTCCGGATCGGTGCCCGAGGTGTATTCCGAATCCGCAACACTGGCCGAACCGCGCAGGGTGATGTTGGGATGCACGGCCGCCTGAGCCTCGAATTCGGCGCCCTTCACGTCTAGGTCACCCACGTTGCGGATCAAGCTTACCGTGGTGGCGCCGCCCTGCAGGAGGGTGCTCTGCGTGAGTTGCTGGCCGCTCCAGTCGATGTAGTACATCGACGCGTTCAAGCGCAGACGCTTGTCGAAGAAGTCGCTCTTCATGCCGGCCTCGTACTGCCAGGACTTTTCTTCGCCGTAGGTCCGTTGATTGGCCGCTAGGCGAACGTCGCTGTTGAAGCCGCCCGGCTTGTTGCCCTTCGCCGCCGAAGCGTAGAGCAGAACGTCCGAGGTGATCTGGTAGTCCAGGGTGAAGCGCGGGTTCCAGCTCTTATACTTCGCGCCGAGATCATACCTGTTGGCGCCGCCGACCAAGCTCAGGTCATCCACACCGTAACGGATTTCGGCGCTGGCCGAGATCTGGTCGGTGATCTTGTAGCGCATGAGGCCGAAGGCGGCGTAGTTGATCGTCTTTGTCGTGCCGTTAAGCTGAAGCGCGTTCGTATTGTAGAAGTACCGGGAATACTTCGTATAGGCATTATAGTAGTAGGCGCCGATCAGCCAGTGGAGACGGTCGTCTCCCGGCGAGGCAAGACGCAACTCTTGCGAGAAGCTCTGCGTTTGCCAAGCGTCGTCGACATGCAGATTGCTGGCCGCGACCGGCAGATAGTCCAGATCGGACTTCCGCGATTCGTAGGCACGGGTGAAACCCGTGATCGAAGTCGCGGTGTAGTCGCCGATCGCATACTCGTTGGTCAGGCTCGAGCGCATCTGCCGCCGCTCGATGCCGTGCTCGGGCATCAGATCGAGGCTGAGCGTGATGTCGTCCGGCGTCACCACGATCGGGCCGCAATAGTACCGCGTCCGGGTGTTCATGAAGCAGTTGTTCAACGCGCCGCGCTGCATACCGACCGTCTCGGCGCCGTCGTCGTTGACCGCAACCGCGGCGCGGAAGGTGGTCGTGAGGTTCTGGACCCCCGTGTACTTCAGCGCGATCGAACCGGCGACGGTTTCCTCGGTGCCCAGCTTGAGACGATGGCTGGGACGGCCGGGCGCGTTGTTCCGGTACTCACCGCCGAAGGTATAGTAGTTGGCGGTCAGCTGGATGCCCAGGTCGTCGCGGATCGGGCCGCTGGCCGACACCGTCGCGTCGAAGTAGTCGTATGAACCGCCCGTCAGGCGTACGCGGCGCTGCCAGGTGGGCGACGGATCCTTGCTGACGTAGCTGATGGCGCCGGCGAACGACTGGCGGCCGTACAGCGCCGACTGCGGCCCCTTGATCACCTCGACCCGGTCGACGAACGCCAGATCGGTGCTCATCAGGCTGTTGGGGATGAACACGCCGTCGATGAAGAACGACACGTTCGGAACGCCCAGCACATTGGACTGGCCGCGGATGACGGGGCGCTCGTTGCGGCGACCGAAATCCTTCTCGTAGGTCAGGCCGGGAACGATGCTGGACAGGTCGCTGGGCTCGCGGATGCCCTGGCGCTCGATGTCGCGCGACGACAGCGCCGAGATGCTGAGCGGCACCTCCTGCAAGGGCTCCGCCACCTTACGCGCGGTGACCACGATCTCTTCAATCTGGTTGCCGCCGTCTTGCGCGTTGGCGGCGTTGAGGCCGGAGAGACAGGCCACAACGGCCGTGGACAGGAAAAGCGCGCCCGCCTTCATGAGAGAACCCCCTTATCGGTATCTAAACAGATACAACATGTCGCTAAGTGGCCGCGTTTATCCGGAGGTGTCAACCGCAGTGGCGACCGAGAACCAAGTCCGGGGCAGGAGGGAGGATTCTGCCCGCCTTGGCTATTTAAATGCCCAATGAACGCGCAAAACCGGACAAAAGGCCGCACAAACAACACCCAGAGCCCTATCGGGGCGGGCGTTGACATCCATCAAACCCATCTTCGGTCGCGTCGTCATGAGGTACTTTTTAGAGAACATCGTGACTCCCAGGCCACACCCTGAGGCGGGTTGAGAAGCAGGACGGTGGCTCGAAGCGGCGCCTGAAAGGCCCGGCTCGCAGCTTTTGTCTCTCAATATAGACTACCACGGCTCCAAGGCCACGCGAAACGCTTGCGCGAGGAGCCGAACCTCGGGCCTCGAAGGCATTAATAACCAAACGAAAATGAGACTATCGGCAAACCGTCCGCGCTCTTGCGGCACGTTTTTGAATGTCTTAATCAGAATACAAGTGAATGGGGTCTGGGCTTATGGTTCGCGAGAGTGCGCAGGTTGTCGTTGTGGGCGCCGGGCCGGTGGGGCTCACGGTCGCGCTTCGGCTGGGACTCGCCAATATTTCCTGCGTCGTCCTGGAGCAGGAAGCGGCGTTGCCCGAGGACCTCCGGGCCTCGACGTTTCATCCGCCGACGCTCGACATGTTGTCCGAATACGGCCTGTCCCAGCCCCTGATCGAAGAAGGCCTGATCTGCCCGTCATGGCAGATCCGCATGCATGACACGGGCGAACGCGCGGTGTTCGACCTTTCCGTGATCGAGAACGACACGACCCACCCCTTCCGCCTGCAATGCGAACAGTTCCGGCTGAGCCGGCTGCTGCACGAACGCATCAAATCTCTGCCCAGCGTCGAGGTGCGCCTGGGCGTCACCCTGACCGGGCTGGAGCAGGATGACGACGGAGTCCATGCGATCTGGAAGAGCGCCTCGGGCGAGGGCCGGATCGACGCCAAGCTGCTGATCGGCGCCGACGGCGCCCGCAGCACCGTCCGCAAGCTCTGCGAGTTCGGCTTCGAGGGTAAGACCTACCCCGAGACCACCATCCTCGCCACGACCACCTTCCCCTTCGAAGACCACATGGAAGGCCTGTCGAACGTCAACTACGTCTGGACAGAGGGCGGTACGTTCAGCCTGCTGCGGCTGAAGAGCCTCTGGCGCTGCAGCCTCTACCAGGAAGAGAGCGAAACCCTCGAGCAGGCGCTCGAGCCGGCGAGTATCGAGCGCAAGCTCCAGAAGATCGTTCCTTCGGACACGCCCTACCAGAAACTGCAGTGGCGTCCGTACCGCGTGCATATGCGGATCGTCGACGACTACCGGCGCGGCCGCGTCGTGCTGGCAGGCGACGCGGCCCACATCAACAGCCCCAGCGGGGGCATGGGCATGAACGGCGGCGTCCACGACGCGTTCAGTCTGACCGACGAGATCAAGCAGGTCTTCGCGGGCGGCGACCTCACCCTCCTCGACCGCTATACGCGCCGCCGCCGGCCCGTCGCCCTGAACGAGGTGCTGGCCCAGGCCGATCGCAATCGCAGTCGCATGCAGGAACGCGACCCGGCGAAGCGGCGCGAGATCTTCAACGACCTGCAGACCATGCTGGCCGACCGCGAGGCCGCCCGGACCTATCTGCTGCGCGCCTCGATGATCACCGGCCTCCGGCAGGCCGCAGCGGTCGACTGACCGCGGGCCGCCCGTCGGCGCTCGACATCCAGGCGACGCTCAGGTTTCCAGAGCGACGGATCCAGGCGTTGGAGTTCCGGGCGCGGCCCTCGGGGGGCGCACCGGACGGACGGATGATAACCTCGTCCGGTCATGAGTCTCCTCGCATCGGCATCGCCCGCCCTGCCCTTCCCCGAGACCGTGGCCGTGCGGATCGCCGGACGGCTCGGGATGACGTTCTTCCTGAACAACCTGCGTATCGTCTGCGACGGGGGCGACCTTCTGGACGGTCTGATCCTGCTCGCCGTCGGCCAGGCGAACCTCGGCCACTTGGACCGCCCCCACGGTCCGCCGGCCAGCTTCGCAGGCTACGACGACGTCCTCGACCCGGCGCTCCTGCGCCCCATCAGCGTGAACGCCCTGGCCGCCAGCCTGGGACAGCCGTTCGAGACCGTGCGCCGGCGGACGGCCGCCCTGCGCGAGACGGGCGCGTGCGCCGCGACCGACCGAGGCCTCGTGATTCCCCCGGAGCGATGGATGTCGGACCGGCGCAAGGCGATGGCCTTCGCGATCGGGCAGCAGATCCAGGCCCTCGCCATCGGCCTGCAGGCGCTGGGCGTCCTCCGGACCTCCATGAACGTCACGACCCTCGGACGGCCTTGGGTCCTGACCCGCCTGGCGGCGGACTATTGCCTACGGCAGTTGGAGGCGATGTCCGCGCACATCCCGGACCCCACCGTGGGGGTTCTGCTCATCCACATCATCCGCGTGACGACCGAACACCTGGACGACACCTATACCGAGTTCACCGAGACCGAGGATCTCGTACAGGACGACCTGCGGCGTCCGGCCTCGGTGGCCACCCTCGCCTCGCGGGCCGGCATTCCCGGTGAGACCGTCCGGCGTCACGTGGCGCTGCTGCTCGCCCGCGGGTGGATCGCACGGGGACCCAAGGGCGGCTACTACCTCACCCGGGAGATGCTGCGCGCCGCGCCATGGCCGCAGGCGCGCCACGACAACATCGCGAACCTCAACCGGATGTTCGCGGCGCTCGAGGCCTCGGCTCGGGGCGCGACACGGGTCGCGCCTTGACGCAGTGCTGTCGGCCGTCGCGCTCCGGATCGCAGCACCCACCTCGGGTGGCAGGTTCGGACAGCAGGGCCGGATTTGACCAGTCCTGGGGCCGCTGCTGATGCGATCAGGCGACGCGCCTGAATAGAATAAGCCCTCGACGGTCGCCCGGTGTTGCGCTCTCGCGGGGCTTTCCTGTCGTCATCCTTGGGCGATCCGCCTCGGCCTGACACCGCAGCCGACCAACGCTTCGCAGACGGCCATGCGCCGGGGGCGACGCGAAAATTTCGACGGAGGGGACGTCGGAGCCATGCCCGAGCGGTCCCCGTGCAGGGAATCGTAGCCGCGTTCGAGACCTAATCCCCGTGACACGTGGGGCGCCCTGAATTGATCGGCAGCACGACAAAACGCGACCTCCGGACAGGTCGGTCGCTCTGGGCGGACAGTTCCGGCCTGGGAGTGTCGGTCGATCGTCTGGCCGCCCCCATCAGTGTCGATGTCGCCATTGTCGGCGCGGGCGTCAGCGGCGCCTTCATGGCTCATGAGCTGTCGAAGACGCATTCGGTGGCGGTGCTCGACCGCCGGCCACCGCTGATGGGCTCGACCGTGGCGTCCACGGCGTTGCTGCAATGGGAGATCGATCTTCCGCTCACGGAGCTCGCCAAGAAGATCGGTCCCCAGAAGGCCAAGCGGGCCTATCTGCGATCGCGTCGAGCCGTGGACGCTCTGAAGCAGGTCGTGGCCGAAGAGCGCATCGCCTGCGGGCTGAAGGACAAGTCGTCCCTCTATCTGGCGGGCGACCAACATGGCCATCGCGCCCTGGAAGCAGAGGCGGCGGCCCGCGCCGAGATCGGGTTGGACAGCCGGTATCTCGGCCCCGGGGCCCTGCGTGAACGGTTCGGCGTGGAACGAACCGGCGCCGTCGTGTCGAGCGGTTCCGCCAGTGGCGACCCGGCCCGACTGGCGGCGGGGCTGCTGCGACGCGCGCGCGCAAACGGCGCGCGAATCTGGTCGCCCGTCGAGGTGCTGCAGGCGGTCAGCGACCCGGACGGTGTCACACTGCTGACCGACGCGGACCATGCGGTTCGGGCGAAGTCGGTGGTGTTCTGCAGCGGATACGAGTTCCCCAGGGGCGTCCCCACCCCGGGCCTCGACGTCATATCCACCTGGGCGATGGCCTCGACGCCGCGCCAACGCTGTCCGGCCTGGTTGCGGAACATGCTGGTCTGGGAAGCGTCCGATCCGTACCTCTACATGCGGATGAGCGGTGATGGCCGCCTGATCGTGGGCGGAGAGGACGAGGCGTCTCCGGTCGCGCACAGCGACAAGGCGAAGCTCAAGCGCAAGTGCAGGACATTGGCTGCCGAGTTGCGCCGGCTGTTGCCCCACGTGGCGTTCGAAATCGACTACGCCTGGGCCGGCGCTTTCGGCCAAAGCACAACGGGCCTGCCCCGCATCGGGCCTGTCCCGGGGATGGAACATACCTGGGCCGTGATGGGCTTCGGCGGCAACGGCATCACCTATTCGGTCATCGCCGCACAGATCGTCGCCGCCGAAGTGCGCGGTGAAGGCGACGCTGACGCGGATCTCTACAGGACCTGACCGCGCGAGCCCGCCCCGTCGTCGGCGCGCCGGCGCGATCAGAGACGGACCACCCTGCCCCCGGGGACGAGGCTGCAAATCGCACAACCCGCAGGTCGGCGTTGAGCTTGCGCCTTCAACTTCGAACAATCAGAATCGTTTGATGGACAATCGAGACTGAATTCCCCATGCCGCCGCGCAAGCCGAAACCTGCTCCGGACGCCGCCGCGACGGAAGACCCCCGCGGCGGCCGGACCGCGCGGGAGGTGGCTCGCCATCTCCGCCAGCAGATCCAGGCGGGTGAGATCAAGCCCGACACCTGGCTGCGCGAAATCCGGCTGGCGCAGGAGATCGGCGCCGCAAGGTCGGCGGTTCGCGAAGCCCTGCGCCTGCTCGAGGAAGACGGATTCGTCGAACTGGAGAAGTTCCGCGGCGCCCGGGTGACCACCCCGACGCTCTACCAGATGTTCGACCTGTTCGAGATTCGCGCCGCCCTGTTCGGCCTGATGGCGCGGTTCGCCTGCTTCCGGGCCTCCGACGCGGATCTGGAAGAGATCGTCCGCCGCATCCGGACCATGCTCGAGTCCGCGGCGGACCAGACTCCCCGATGGCGGGTCAATCAGGGTGTCGAGATCGGCGCCCTGATCTCACGTCACGGCAACCGCGACGCCCGCGAGATCATGTCGGCCTCGCACCGTAAGGCGCGCTGGCACTTCTCCTACCTCGGCCTGGAGGACAGCGGCGCCGTCGGGCCGGTCGACGACTGGCGCGAGCTCGCCGACGGCCTCGCGGCGCGCGACGCCGAAAGGGCCGCTGGAGCCGCCCGGCGGATCATCTATTTCACCCAGCAGGAGGTGACCCGAATGGTGGTGGCCAAGGGCGGCAAGCCGGGCTCAAACGTCAGGGGATGACGCGCTTGTCGTTGATGAAGTCCACGTCCGGATTCTCGCCGACGAACATGGAGATCGACTCCACGAACAGCCCCTGCCCGCCCCAGGTTGGCGCGGTGAAGCGAGGAACGGGAATGAAGGCGTCCTTCCACGCGGCGTAGTCGTCGAACCACATCTCGGCGACGCGGGGATAGGCGGCCGCGGCGCTTACCGTGGAATAGAGGGCGTACTTCCTGAGGCCGGGGAGACGGGCGACCTCCTTGGCATGCACGTCCCCGTACCAGGCGTCCCCCTGCTCGAGCGTGACACCCTCCGGGTAACGGAAGAACACGATCCATCTCAGGTAGGGCGTCTCCTTGGGCGGCGTATCCTTGGCCAGGAACACCTGCTGCGGATTCACGGGCACGCTCGCGGTGGTGCTTTCGAAGCCGGCGTTGGCCCAGCCGCCCGGCGGCGGCGTGAAGGACCCCAGGCCCCGGGCGTAGATGTTGTTCGGGCGGCTGTCCTGGAAGTCGGCCAGGCTGTCGAAATGGATCTCGGTCATGCGACCGTACTGAAGGGGATAGGCCTTCCGGGCCTCTTCCGGCGGAAGGTAGCTGCGGAAGGACACGTAGTTCCGCTGCCAGGCCTTGAACGCCCGGCGGACTTCCGGGGCGTGGAAGGTCATGTACCAGCGGTCGAGCACCAGCTGGTCAGTCCCCGGCTTCAGGTCGACCAGGATGTAGTGCTTGATGGCGGTCGCCGCCCAGGCCGGAAGTCCCGAAGCGGCCGCAGCCGCGCCGGCGCCGAGCATCATCGCCACGCGCCGATTGAACTTCTGGGTCATCATCAGGCTCCGTCCGGAAGGGCCAGGGCGACCAGCTTATGCGGCGAGCGGCGGAAGCCCATGCCGCAGACCACATACTGCCTGCCATTCGCCATGTAGGTCATGGGCGGGCCGTGGGTGAGTCCCGGGAGCGGCGTTTCGGCGACCACCGCGCCGGTCGCCTTGTCCCAGGCGCGCAGGACGCGGCGCGAATTCAGGTCGTGCGGCCCCTCGCCCAGGAAGAGCAGGGTCTTCGTGAGCAGCGGACCCGTGCGCCCTGTCGAGCCGACCCATCCGGTGTCGAGGCCCTTGAAGGCCGGCGTTTCGCTGGCGCCGGGTCCGTTGGGCTTCATCCAGAGGATCTCGCCGCGGTTGAGGTCGATGGCCGTGATCCGGCCGTAAGGCGGCTTGACCAGCGGCAGGCCTCGGGGCCCGGTGACGAGACGCACCGAGCCGGCGATCTCCTCCGTCTCCCCCGTCCCGACCCGCTTGCCCTCGTCGTCCAGGGCCAGGGCGGCGACGGAGGATATCGACGGCACATAGAGGACGCCCGTCTCGGGATCGACCGCGGCTCCGCCCCAGTTCGCGCCGCCGCCCCAAGCCGGGCGCTGGATGGTCAACTGAACGCTAAACGGGGTGAACAGCGGTCCCGTCTTGTACTCGGCCATGATCGCCTGCGCCTCCTCTCGAAGCTCGGGCGTCCAGTCGATGAGCATCTCCTGGGTCATGCCCTGAGGCTCGAATGGAGGCGGCTTCGTCGGAAAGGGCTGGGTCGGCGACAGCTTCTCGCCCTTGATGGTGCTGGCCGGGACTGGCCTGTCCTCGATGGGCCATATGGGACGGCCGGTCACCCGGTCGAAGACGAAGGTGAACCCGTGCTTGGTCACCTGGGCGACCGCCTTGATCCGCCGCCGGCCGATCCGGATGTCCACGAGGTTCGGCGCGCAGGGCAGGTCCAGGTCCCAGACGTCGTGGCGCACGAACTGGTAGTGCCAGCGCCGTTCGCCGGTCTTCACGTCCAGACAGATCAGGGCGTTCCCGAACAGATTGTCGCCCGGTCGATCCCCGCCATAGAAGTTGTTGGTCGGGCAGCTTCCCGGCAGATAGACCAGCCCCAGTTCATCGTCGGCCGCCATCGGCGCCCAGACGTTGGCGTTGCCGTTGCGCGCGGCGGAACCGTTCTCCCACGTGTCCCAGCCGAATTCGCCCTCCATCGGCACGGTGTGGAAGGTCCATTTCAGTTCGCCGGTGCGCACATCGAAGCCGCGAACATCGCCGGGCGGCATCTCCGAAGCGACCACCCGATCGTGGATGTACTGGCCCATCACGATGACATCGCGGCAGATCGTCGGCGGCGACGTCGACGCGAACAGATCGACGGGGTCGCGCGCCAGCGGCCGCTGAAGGCCGACGACGCCCAGATCGACCTCTCCCCCCTTGCCGAAGCTCTCGATCGGCTCGCCCGTGCGGGCGTCCAGCGCGATCAGCCGATTGTCGCCGGTTCCGATGATCACGCGCGCGTCGTCACCGTCCCGCCAGTAGGCCACGCCGCGATGCTGCATGCCCTTGCTGGTGTACTTGCCGCGCTTCCAGGTCCCCGGATCGTGAACCCAGATGTTACGTCCCGTGGCCGGGTCGATCGCCACGACCTGGCAGAACGCCGTCGAGGTGTAGAGCACCCCATCCGCCATGATCGGCGTGGCCTGGAACTCGCCCGGCGCGAGGCCCGGATTGGCCTCGATGATCGCGGCGTCGGGACTCTCCCATTCCCAGGCGATGCGCAGGTTCGCGACGTTCGTGGCGTCGATCTGGCTGAGCGGCGAATACTTGGTCGCCGCGTTGGTCGCCCCATAGGCCCGCCATTCGCCGGAGCCGCCCTTGGCCGCGGCCTCGGCGCCCGAAGCCTCGGCGCCCGAAGCCCCGGCGCCCGAAGCCCCGGCGCCCGAAGCCCCGGCGACCGAGGCCCCGGCGACCGAGGCCCCGGGCGCGCAGGCCAGGGTGGCGAGACCGGCGACGCCGGCCAACAGCCGCCGGCGATCCACAGTCGATGAGCGGCGCGCGCTGCTCAAAACCGGCTCCGGAACTGAAGCACGTACTCCGGACCCGGCGTCGCGACCAGGAAGCCCGCGCCATAGAGGAATTCGTAGCGCTGGTTCAGCACGTTGCTCGCCTTCAGCGCCACCTCCCATTTCGTCCCGTGACGGACGCCCGCCCGCAGTTGCAGGCTGCGGTTGGTGTCGCGGCGCTGAAGGTTGGAGATGTTGTAGTACCCGTCCCACTCGCCCTTGTAGGCGGCGTTCAGGAACCCTTCGATCTCGCCCACGATCGTCCGGCTGTAGGTTCCGCTGGCGGTCAGGGCGAAGTCCGGCGTGCCGTTCAGCTTGTTGCCGTCGATCGTGGCGATCTGAGAGTCCAGTGTGGAGTCGATCCACGTACCGGCCAGGGTGTAGACGAGGCGTCCCCCGACACCGGGCACGGCGAGCCTGCCGTTCAATTCCACCTCGACGCCGGTGGCCTTCGCGTCACCGAGGTTGTCGAGATAGATGAAGGCGCCGCCGCCCTGGGCCGCGAACCGTGTTCCGGTGTCGCTCACCAGCACGTCGCGGTAGTCGGTGCGGAAGACGGCCGCCGTCACCTGAATCGCCCGCGAGGCGTCGTACTTGACCCCCGCCTCGTAAGCCGTGGTGCTCTCCTCGTCGTACGCCAGCGGCGTCGCGGGATTACCCGGCAGGGCGTTCGACGTGCCGAAGTCACGATTGTAGCCGCCCGCCCGGAAGCCCGTCGCAAACCGGGCGTAGAGGTTGAGGCGCGAGTTCGGTTGCCAGCTCAACGACCCGCCGTAGGTCCAGTTGACGAACGTGCGCTCGCGGGGCGGGATCGAGCCCTTCACCGGCGCGCCGCTCGACAGGCCCCCGAACAGCTTCTTCTCGTCCTGGGTCCAGCGCAGGCTGGCCTCCGCGGTGAGGGTCGGCGCGATCCTGTAGGAGCTGGTCCCGAAGGCCCCGAAGGTCCGGTTGTCGCTGTCGAGGATCGCGTAGGCCGGCGGGATCGGGGTGGCGCCCTGGACACGGCCATAGTTCACAACGGTGTAGGTGTCGCTCAACGCCCGGAAATCGACGCCGGCCGCCCAGGTCAGCGCGCCGCCTTCGCCGTTCAGCCGCACCTCCTGGTAGAAGACGTTCACCTGATCCGCCACCGTCGAGTAGCAGTTGTTGGTGCGGCAGGTCGCGCCGCCCGCGATGTTGGGTTGCCCATTCGAAAGCAGCGGCGCGCCCGGGAAGCGGCCGTCGTCGTCCGCCACCGCGTTTGAATCGCGCCACCGGACGTTGGTCGTGCTCGACAGGTCGGCGAAGCCGAGATCCGCCTTTATCGACAGGCTGCCGTTGGCGATGTTCTGGCGCAGCCGCGCCTTGGTGTTGCCTTCGGCCTGCGACTGGTAGTCGAAGGTCTCCGGGATCGCCGGATAGAGCCGGCGCTGAACGTCCACCTGTCCGCCAGTGGGATCGTCCAGTCGCGACAGGTCGATCATGGCGACGACCTTGAAGCGCTCGTCCGGAGTGAACGCCAGGGCCGCGCGCACACCGCGATAGTCGCCCCCGTCGATGTATTCCTTTCGGAACGTGTTGTAGACGCGCCCCCCGTACTGCTCCGTCACGTCGACGCCGACGCGCAGCGCCAGCACCTCGTTGATGGGAACGTTGACGACGCCGATGAGGTCGACGCCTTCCTTGTTGAAGTTGTAGCCCGCCTCCAGCCCCGCTTCGAAGGTCGGCCTGGGTTCCTGGCTCACCACCGAGATCACGCCGCCCACGGCATTCGCGCCATAGAGCGACCCCTGCGCACCGCGCAGCACCTCGATCTGGCCGACGTCGAACATGTCCATGCGCGCGAAGCCACGGCCGCCGATGTTCCCGCCGGTGACCTGGGCGCCGTTTCTCAGAAGGGCGATCGCGGAGTCGGCGTTGACGTTGCGGCCCGCCTGACCGGCCCCACGGATGGCGAACTCGCTGTTGACGCTGTCGTTGTCGACCAGCGCGACGCCCGGCAACAGGGTGGTGAAGTTCCTGAGGTCGGTGACCCCGCCCAGTTCGCGCAACCGGTCGGCGGTAAGAACGCTGCCGGCGGCCGGAATCTCCTGCAGTCGCTCGTCGCGCTTCCGCGCGGTGACGATCACCTCGCTCACCGCGCCGTCGCCCATGGGCTGCGCCCAGGCCGGACAGGCCATCACGCCGGCCAGCGCCACGCCGCTCAACAGATATCGCCGCATCGATTTCCCCCTCGGATGTCGCGTCTCGCCGGCCAGACCGGCGTGTTTCGTTGGCGCGACTCCTACACGGGAGATTTTTGTTCAACAATATTATTTATATCATACATCACTTCCAAATTTTGTTGGACAAAAATAAAACCACAGATAGCGTGCATCGGCCGACAGCGCCCGGGCCACATGGGCGTACCGGCCAGTTGGAGGACCGCCTTGTCCCACACGCCTCGTCCGGGCTGAGCCCGGCCACACGCCCTGTGGGCGCCGACCTCCGCAAGAACCTCGACCACGCCGTTCCGGCGCGCGCCCTCGTGCGTCCCATTCCAAATGGAGGAAACGACCTATGACGTCCGCGATGCTCACCATCACCGGCCAGAGCCGGCAGCTCGCCAACGACACCGTGAAGACCGTCTCGGTGGACGCCTACGTCTACGGGCCCTCAACGCCGGGGGATTACCCGGTGATCGTCTACAGCCACGGCACCTTCGGGTTCGCCGACCAGAGCAACCCCAACTTCACCACGTCCCTGCCGCTCTATTGGGCCTCTCAGGGCTATATCGTCATCGTGCCCGGCCATGCCGATGGACAGGACGCCACCGCCAGCCAGTCGGGGCTGCCCCGGTTCGACGACAGCGTGGGCGTGACCGACGGCTTCCTGTTCAACCGCGTCGCGGACATGAAGATGGCGCTGGATCACGCGACCGACCTGGCCGCCGCCCTGGGTCCGGGCTACGGCGTCACCGGCGACTTCGTCGCGGCGGGCTACTCGGCCGGCGGCGGCGCGGCCCAGGTCGCAGCCGGGGCGAGCATCAAGGACCTGACGGGCACGGCGGTGAACTGGGGCGACGCGCGCTTCGACGCGGTGATCGACCTGTCGGCGGGCGGCGTGCCGATCTACGGCTTCTATGCCGACGGCTCCGGCAATTCCTGGCAAGGCCTGAACAAGCCGCTGTTCGTGGCCGCTGGCGAGAAGGACACCCAGAAGGGCGGCGCCAACTACCAGTACAAGCTGGACCCGTACGACTATGCGCCAGCCGGCGACAAATACGCCTTCGTCTTCAATGACGCCAATCACGGGGACTTCGGCGTCCAGGCCTCGAACAACCCCGACGTCTTCGACGAACTGGCGATCCTCACCACAAAATTCCTCAACGCATACACAAAGGGCGACGCCACCGACTTGGCCTATCTCAAGGACGTCGACGCCCAGATGGCGGACAACACCACCTTCAGCGAGCTTTGGCAGGCCCTGCATTCAGGGACGACCGCCGGGATCTCCGCCACCGGAACCATCGCCGCGAACAACATGACCGGCACGGGCGACAACGACACGCTGAGCGGCGCCGGCGGGGGAGACACCCTGTCGGGGGGGATGGGCGACGACAGCCTCGATGGCGGCTCGGGGGCCGACAGCCTCGTGGGCGGCAGCGGACAGGACACGCTGGTCGGCGGCCTGGGCGCCGACACGCTCGAGGGCGGGTTCGACTCCGATGTGCTCACGGGCGGCGCGGGGGCCGATGTCTTCCGCTTCACCGCTCGCGGCGACGGCGGCGGCAGTGGCGACATCATCACCGACTTCACGGTGGGCGTCGACAAAATCGATGTCGACGCACTCCTCGCCTCCATCGGGCAATCCACGACGACCCTCGGCGCCCACATCGATCTCAAGGTGGTCGGCTCGGACACCTGGATCCTGCTCGACGTGAACAACAACACCTCGGGCTCTTCCAACACCTGGGACGACGAGGTGATCGCAATCGTGAAGAACGTCACGACGCTCAGCGCCTCGGACTTCCTTTTCTGACGCCTGTTTGGGCGGGAACCGTGAACGACAGCCGAGGGTGGCCCGCCACCCTCGGCCAGTCCGTCATCGGAGACGCGTGGGCCGCATGGACGACGTCTCCCGGAGCGGCGCCGCCTCGACCTCGACCGGACCGCGCCCTGCGGGCGCCTGGGGGTGACACCCCGCCTCAGCGCCGGGGCGTCAAGGGAGCGGATCGATGCCAGCCGCCTTGAGAATGGCGTCGGCCACCGGGGCATAGTCGCCGCCGAAGTGGTGGCCGCCGGCCACCCTGACCGGATGGATCAGGCCCGGCGCGAAGGTCGGGCAGGCGACGTCGCGTTCCTGATCGCCATAGATGCAGACCCGCGGCAGATCCTTCAGGGTCTGTAGCAAGGGAGCGATCGGGTAGGCGCTGGCGGCCGTGAGGTTCAGCCAGTCGCCGGGCCGGAACTCGAGCTCGCCGTCCCTGCCAACCCCTACCAGGGCGACGAGGCGGACGTGGCTGCGCATGTCTGACGGCAGGTGGGCGACGATCGCCGGCAAGGCGTCGGCGCCGAAGGAGTAGCCAGCCAGGATCACCTTCGACTTGCCCCATGCCGACATGTAGCGCTCCAGCACGGTCGCGAGGTCTCCCGCCGCCTCGGTCGGCGTGCGCGCCGTCCAGAAATAGCGAAGCGAATCGTAGCCGACGACCGGCACCCCGCCCTTCACCAGACCCGAAGCGAGGCCCTGGTCGATGCCGGCCCAGCCGCCGTCGCCGGAATAGAGCACGGCCATGGTGTCGCCCGGGCCGGCGGCCGGGGCCTCGACAAGGGGCAGGCCTGCGAGCCGCGCCGCGCCCACGCCCGCCGCGAGCGGGGCGGATGGCGCGCCGGGCCGGGGGTAGAGGCTCGCGAAGGCCTCGGCGAACTGCGGCGCCCAGTTTGCGGGCGCCGAATAGCCGTGGCCGACTTTCGGCAGATCGACGACGCGACCGTTGCGCGTTTGACTCATGAAGGCGCGGGTCTGGGGCGCCGGACAGGTCAGGTCCTGCCCGCCCTGCATCGCGATGAACGGCTCGCTCAGGGTCTTCGACGGCGCGTAGACGAAACCCAGCTTGGCGTCGACGCGAAAGGCCAGCTTGCCGACGCCGGCCGCCATCGGCTTGGCCGTCTTGAGGTCGGGACAGAAGCCGAGCCCTATGGCGCCCTGGAAGGTGGCCGCCGGCGCCTGAGCCAGCGCGCCGTAGGCCAGCGTTGCGCCCGACGAGTAGCCGACCACGACAGGGCGGTGGAACCGGGTGAAGCCGAGATCCTTCTGGACCGCCTGCGCCAGCGTGGCGAAGTCGCCCGCGGGATACAAGGCTTGGCCACCCGACCGCGTGTCGCCGAGATACTTGCGGATGTCGACGCCGACGACGGTGGCGTCCATGCGGGCCAGCTGCCGGGCCATGTCCACCACGCCCTGGTTCCAGCCGCCATCGCCCGAGACGAAGACCACGAAACGGTCCGGCTCCATGCTGGTCCGGTAGACGGTCACAGGTCCGGCGGCGCCGAACCGATAGCTCTTTTCCGTCACCGGCCCGGCCGACGGGGGGATGGCGGGCGCGGCGGCGGCATGGGCGGAGGCCGGCGCGGCGGCGACCGGTGCGGCGGCGACCGGCGCGGCGCGAAAGCCGGCGGCGGCCGACGTCACCAGCACCGCAGCGGCGCCGCCGACCAGCAGGATGCGTCGCAGGAACATGTCGGACCCCAAAAGCATGGCGCGGACGGTTCGCGCCAGACCTTCGTCCGCCCCCGAGCCTGTAGCGCCGCGTCAGCAATTTTACGGATTTGTGAGTTTGGCCGGCTCAGGCCCGGCTCAGTTCCAGAACGACGCGCAGGCCGGGCGCATTGTCTTCCAGCAACAGCCGCCCCCGATGAAGCTTGGCGCAGGCCGCTGCGATGGCGAGGCCCAGACCCGAGCCTGCGGTGGTCCGTGCGGCGTCGAGGCGGATGAAGCGTTCGACCACGCGGCTGCGATCGGCTTCGGCGATGCCGGGGCCGCTGTCGGCGACGATGCAACGGACCCGATCGACGCCGGACTCCAGGGTCACTTCCACCCGCGCGCCATCGCCGGCGTAGCGAGCGGCGTTGTGGATCAGGTTGCCGATCGCCTGGCGCAGCAGGATCTCATGGCCGACCATGGTTTCGCCAGTCGCAGGCGGATGGACGATCAGGGTCTGGCCCGCATCTTCCACCACAGGGGCGAAGAGTTCTGTGACCTCGTCCAGCAGGGCGCCGAGGTCGATCGCCCGGAACATCTCGCGTGAGGCCCCGCTTTCGGCGCGCGCGATATCGAGCAACGCGCCGGCGGTGGAGAGGACCTGATCCGCCTGGTCCCATGCCTGGCCGATGAGTTCGATCCGTTCGGCCTCGCCGGTCTCCGCCTCGAGCGCCCGCGACAGAGCGCCTTTCATGCGGGTGAGGGGCGAGCGGAGATCGTGCGCCAGGCTGTCGGTCACCATCTGCAACCCGGTCATCAGCTCTTCATTGCGATCGAGCATCACATTGAGGGCGCTCCCCAGCCTGTCGAACACGTCGCCGTCGGCCTGCACGGGGGCCCGCGCCGAGGTCCGCCCCGCGGCGATCTCTCCGGCCGTGCGGGCGATGGCCTCCGCGCGATTGTAGATCAGGCGGGTGATCCAGAGGCTGACGACAAGTAGCCCACCGACGACGATGGCGAGGGACAGTGTGGCGCCGAGGGCGAGCGCCTGGCGAAAGCGCGCCCGTTCGCCGAGATCCTCGTAGACGACCAGGGTTCCGCCGGTCGCGATCGGCTGGACGAGCACGCCCCAGCGCGATGATCGGCCCGCGATCTCGACCTTGGTCTGGCTGAGGCCCGACTCGGGAAGCTGCGACCAGGGCAGGAGGTCCGCGCCGCCCAGCAGTTGGCCGTCGTGGGCGAAGACGGCATAGCGGAAGCCTTCCGTGCGATAGGCGTGCTCCCGCCGGTCCAGGGCGCGCGCCAGGGGCGCCAGACCTTCCACATGCGCGAAGGCCACGAAGTAGTCGCGCGCCGACTCGGCGACTTCGCGCTGGCGACTGGCGATCATCCTCTCACCGACGGTGTCGATCAGTCCGACTCCCGCCGCGAGCGCCGCCACGGCGGTGACGACGAGGGCCAGCGCGATCCAGCGCGGACGCAGTCGCGTCGCGCTTGCCCGGGGGGTCACGGGCGCTCGGACAGCCGATAGCCCGTCCCTCGCAGCGTATGGAGAAGCGGCGGGTCGAAGCCTTCGTCGATCTTCTTGCGGAGGCGGCTGATGTGGGTGTCCACGACGCTGGGTGGGGGTCGAAACGGTAGTCCCAGACCTGCTCCAGCAACATGGTGCGCGTGACCACCTTGTCCTTGTGGCGGAGCAGGTACTCCAAGAGCTTGAACTCGCGCGGCAGCAAGTCGACGGACCTGCCGCCGCGGGTCACCCGGCGAGACAGGAGATCGACGCTCAGGTCTCCGCACCGGAGTTCGGTCTCCACCGCCTTGCCTGGACGACGGCGCAGGAGATTCTCGATCCGCGCGACCACCTCCGAATAGGCGAAGGGCTTGGTGATGTAGTCGTCGCCACCGGCGCGCAGGCCTTTGACCCGCTCATCGATCTGAGCCAGGGCGCTCAGGATCAGGACCGGGGTCTCCACCCCGGCGGCGCGCAACGCCTTGACCACGCTCAGCCCGTCCATCGTGGGCAGCATCCGATCCGTGACGATGAGGTCGAAGTCCGATCCCGACCCCATGATCAGGCCATCGCGGCCGTCGGCCACATGCTCGACCGTGAAGCCGTCCTGTCGAAGGCTCTTGGCCAGATAGTCCGCCGTTTCGGCGTCGTCCTCGACGATGAGAATGCGCCGGCTCATGGCGGAGACTCCTTCAGGGCCGAGCCTGCCCGCGAACGGGAGAGACGGCCGCCTGCCTGTGGCTGAGGGAACGGACTGACCGGTGTTTCGGGCAGGTCAGCCCTTCGCGACGCAGGCCTTCATGTACGCGGCGCGCGAACCCGTATGGGTCTTCTGGGTCTTCCAACTCGCTTCGCAGGCCTCGCGCTTGTTGGCGTGCGCGGCGGGAGCGGACTTGGCGGGCGCGGGCGCGGCGGGGGCGGTGGTGGTCGCCGCGAAGGCGCTCGACCCGAGCATCAGGGACGCAGCGACGGCCACCGGAACGAGCAGGTTACGCATCTGAAGTCTCCTCTTTTCACCGGGGTTCTCTGTGCCGGTGAGAACCAGGAGACGGCGCGAGGCCTACAGCCGTCCCGCCCCCATCCTTACATTTCTGCGAGATCGCCAACCGCCGGGTCGACCTTCCGGAATCATGATTGTCGGCCTTGTAAGATGGGCGCATGGGCTCCTGTGAGCGGTCGCGTGTCGTCTGGCGTACGCCGCACAAACACGTGCGGCGGATTGAAGACCAAGGAGATCACCATGCGTCGCCTCATCGTCTCGGCGGTCTGTTTGGCCGCGCTCGGTCTGGGTTCCTCGGCCCTTGCGGCCCAACCGGCGGTCTCCGCCGCCAAGGCGCATCCCGCCGACCAGTGCTTCCCGACCCAAAGCGTCAGCGGCTTCTCGCGCGTGGATGACCAGAACGTGGACGTCACCGTCGGCCCGCGGGACGTCTATCGCCTGACCCTGTTCGCCCGCTCGCCCGACATCGACTGGTCGCAGCGCATCGCGCTGCAATCGACCGGCGGCTCGTGGATCTGTTCGGGCCTCGACGCCACGGTGATCGTGCCCAGCAGCCTCGGACCGCAACGCTACCCCGTGACGCAGATCCGCAAGTTGTCGCCGGCTGAAGTCGCCGCGCAGAAGACGCGGCCCTAGGCGCCTTGAGGGCGTACCGTCCCGTCTCAGGTCCTCTCTGGGCGGGCCTGGCGGGCCACCCCCGGCTTGCCTCGTTTGACAGCGACCTCGGGCGCGCCGAGCTTGCGATCCCGTGGCGTAGCCGTCCCGCTGCGCCCATGAGACGGAGCGCCGTCCGCGATGAGCCTACGCGCCCTTGAACCCTATGCGCGGTGGGCCGCGCGTCTGCTGCCCGCCGCGCTCCTGATCGCTGCAGTCTGGATTCTCTGGCGCGAACTGGCCGCGGTGCGTCCCCGGGAAGTGGCGGCTGAGGCCATCGGCTGGGGGCCGCTGCGCCTGGCCGCAGCGTTGGGGGCGACCGCAGTCAGTTTCGGACTGCTCGCCGCCACGGAATGGCTGGGCCTGCGCTGGTCGGGCGCCAGGGTCCCGTTCGGGCGCGTGCTGGTCGGCTCCTTCTGCGCCAACGCCCTGGGTCACGTCATTGGATTCGCCGTGGTGGTCGGCGGGATCGTTCGTGCGCGCCTCTACAAGGACCACAGCTCGGTCGCGGCGGCGGCCCAGACCAGCGTCTTCTGCAGCCTTTCCTTCGCCTTCGGGATGGCGCTGTTCGCCGGACTCGCCCTTGTGGCGCACCCCATCCTTCCGGGGCTTCCCCATCTTCACCCCGCCGGCGCGCAGATCCTCGGAGGCCTGCTGATCGCATCGCCCCTCGCCTACGTCGTGGCCTGCGGGTTCCTGCGTGGCGCGATCCGGCTCGGCGCTCACGAGCTCACGCTGCCACCGCCGCTCATGGCGGCGGGTCAGGTCGCCCTTGGCTTTGTCGACAACATCGCCACGGCGTTTGTCGTTTGGATCCTGCTGACGGATGTCGGGTTTCCGATGTTCGCAGGCGCCTATGCCGTCGCGACCGTTGCGGGGCTCATCTCCAGCGTTCCCGGCGGCGCGGGGGTTTTCGAGGGGGCCGTCCTGGCTCTGATGCCGGAACTAGCGCGAGCGCCTCTGATCGCAGCGCTGCTGGGCTATCGGCTGATCTACTACCTGCTGCCATTGCTGATCGGGGCGATGGTGATCATCGCCGTCACCCCCTTGCGGCGGACCTTCGCCATCTGGTGGCGCGGCGCGGCCCCGCTTGTCCTGGCTTCCGCCGCCTTCGTCCTCGGCGCGATCCTGATCCTGACCGGCGTAGGGCGTATCGATCCGGCGCGGCTTCACGTGCTTCAGGCCAGCGTCCCGTCCGCGGTCCTCGAAACCTGCCACCTGCTGTCGATCGCGTCTGGCCTGGCGTTGATGGGGTCCTTCCTGCTGCTGTTCCGGCGTCATGCGAACGCGGCGCCGATCGCCGCGTCGGCGGCCTTCCTGGGCGCGTCGACAGCCCTGTTCCGCGGACTCGATGTCGGGCCGGCCATCTTCGCCCTGTTGTTCGGGGTGCTCACCTTGGCGTCACGACGAGCGTTCGTGCGCCGTGGCGCGTGGGATCTCGACCGCCTGCTGCCCTGGTGGCTCGCCGCCGTCTCCCTCGTGGTGGTGGGCGCTGTCGCGCTCGGCCTGTGGATCTATGACAACACGCCGTATGAGGCGGCGTTCTGGGCGCATACGGGTTATCACGCCAACATAGGTCGCTTCCTGCGGGGAACGGCTCTCCTTGGTGGCCTGCTGCTGGTGATCGGCGTCGCGACCCTGGCGCGCTCGGCCGCGCCCCATGCGGCGCCCGCGGGTCCGGACGTGCTCGCCGCCATCCGCCCGCTGGTGGAGGCCGAGCCGGACACTACGGCGCGACTGGCGCTGACGGGAGACAAGGCGATTCTGCGCTCGGACGACGGGGCGGCCTTCATCCAGTATGGCGCGGAGGGCCGAAGCTTCATCGCCATGGGCGATCCGGTCGGAAATCCGGAAGCAGCGGGCCAGCTGCTCTGGCGCTTCAAGGAGATGGCGGACCGCGCCGCGGCGCGGCCGGTCTTCTATCACGCGAGCCCCCGCTGGATGATCGCCTACCTGGACCTCGGCCTGTCGCTTGTGAAGCTCGGCGAAGAGGCGCGGACGCCGCTGGCGGATTTCAGCCTCGAGGGGGCGGCCCGGGCGAAGCTGCGCCAGGCCCATCGCCGCGCGGTTCGCGAGGGCCTGACGTTCGAGGTGGCGTATCCACCTCACAGCGCCGATCGCATCGCCGAATTGCGGGCGATCTCGGACGCCTGGCTGGCGACGCATGGGGGCGCGGAGAAGGGTTTCTCGCTGGGGCGATTCGACGCTGCGACCTTGGCGGAAGAACCGCTGGCGCTGGTCCGGTTCGAAGATCGGGTGATCGCGTTCGCGAACATCTGGACCGGGGGCAAGGTGGAGGCCTCCATAGATCTCATGCGCCATCCGCCCGACGCCCCGCACGGGGTGATGGATTTCCTGTTCATCGAGCTGATGCTGTGGGCCAGGGCGGAAGGCTACGCCTGGTTCAACCTGGGCATGGCGCCGCTCAGTGGGCTGGCGCATCACCAGCTGGCGCCGCTCTGGCACAAGATCGGAGCCGAGATCGCCCGGCGCGGCGGGCGCTACTACGGCTTCGAGGGTCTGCGCGCCTTCAAGGCCAAGTTCGATCCGGTCTGGACGCCACGCTACATCGCCGCGCCGCCGGCCAGCGTCGCCGCAGCTCTGCTGGATGCGACCCGGCTGATCGGGCGGCGCCGGGCTCGAGCTTCGTCCGCATAGCCGCCAAGCCGGCGCGCGTCCGGCAGGATTGACGAAAAAGATGAATTTCGTCCTTGCCGGGGCGCAGGTGGGGCGGCGTCGGACGACCGCGACCTTGGGATCGTCCTGACGCGTCGCGCCGCGGTCGACCGGGGCGCGCCTCGGGCGCGGTCCCCAGGAGAAGCTTTAGGGGAGCCTTTGAGGTGAGCCTTTGAGGGACGTCAGAAGCGGTCGTAGGCTCGCACGTATGGGGTCGCATCGATGAATGTTTATGATATGGCCTCGTTCATAGACCTGGGCCGAACATTTCTTCTGATGGTGACGTGGGTTGACCGACGCGCCAGCAGTCATTCCACTTCGAAATCCACTTTGCCCACATGCCAGGGACCTGGGTAGAACTCGAGAGTGGGACGTAGTCCGCCCCTCGGAGGGCCTCGGCTTTATCGCCACAAAAGTGCCGGGCCGCCTAGGGCCGGATCGCTGATGGTGTCACGGCCTGTCTCGATCCGCCCCGCAAGACGGCGCGCCCAACCGGCTTGTCCGGCCACCACGACGGCGAAATCGTACCACCCCCCAGTTCTCTCCAGGCGCCAGGCCCGCCGCACCGACTCACCCGGCGCAATGGTCGGCCGCCAGGGCGGCAGCGCGGGTCCGTAGGCGCTCGGCGTCACATCAAGGCGCGTCGGGCCGTCGCCCAGGTTTCGGACCATGAGCACAATTCTTGCCATCGACGGGTCACCCTCCGCCTCGACGGAAAGCGCGTCAGCGCCGCGTCCCACGAAATGCCGGTGGAAGCCGTTGGGGCCTAGGATCCAAAGGTCATACGCTCCCGCATCAGCCGACAAATCCCACGAATCTTCCAGGCTCGCGCCACCCCCGATGGTGTAACGCCGAGGGATCTGATTCAGGTGCAGGCGGTCGTAGACATGAAGAACGACGGCCGCAGCGCCGAGGTTCTTCATATGCAGTGTCGCCTGCGTCGGGTTCGAGACCATGCTGACTTCGGGAGCATAAGGCAGGGACCTCGAAGGGCGCACGCCGCGGGCTTGAACCGGCGCCCCCAGCGTGGCCGGCGTCGGCGGTGTGGCCCTCTTCGGCAGCGCCGCCGCTCGGGCCGCCAGGTAGGTCGTGTCGGGCAGCGTCGGGAAGGCCGCGACGTTCGGCGTTCGAAAATCGAGCGTCGAGGTCAGGTCTCCGCAGACCGCGCGTCGCCATGCCGAGATGTTGGGCTCATGGACGCCGAAGCGCGCCTCAAGGAACCGGATGACCGAGGTGTGGTCGAAGACCTGCGAGTTCACCCATCCGCCCCGCGACCATGGCGAGATCACATACATCGGAACTCTAGGTCCCAGGCCGTACGGGCGTCCCATCAACTCTGGCCGGTCGGCCTTTCCGTCAGAGGGGCTCGAGACAAGATGGTGTTCACCAAGGGTATCGACGGTCGAGCTTCCGATCTCGCGGCCCGCAGTATCGCGCGACGGCGGGCTAGGCGGCGGGACGTGATCGAAGAACCCGTCGTTCTCGTCGAACATCAGGAACAGGACCGTCTTGCTCCACACCTCCGGATCGGCGGTCAGGGCTTCCAGCACCTTGGCGGTGAAATCGGCGCCCTGAGCTGGGCTCGAGGGCAGCGGATGCTCGGAGGCCGCAGCAGGGGCGATGATATAGCTGACCTGCGGCAACCGCCCCCCCAACACATCCTCTCGAAGCCGATCCAGCTTGTAGGTGCTCAGCCCCGCCTCAAGCAGGCGTCGGTCGGAACCCGCCATCCCCGCATGCGCGTCGCGGAACACCTTGAAGCCGACGAGCGGGTTGTCGGTGAAGTTGTCGGCCATGTCCTGGTAGATGCGCCAGGTAACGCCGGCCTCGTGTAGCCGCTCGACGTAGGTCTTCCACGTGTAGGGCCGCGCGCCGCCGCCATCTTCTGCGAAGCGGTCATTGGTGTTGGCGAGCACCGGTCCGCCCTCGCGGCCCAGCGGGTCATTCGTCCCCGTCCAGAGGAGCAGCCGGTTCGGGTTCGTCCCCATCTGGAGCGAGCAGTGATAGGCGTCGCAAAGGGTGAAGGCTTCGGCGAGCGCAAACTGGAAGGGGATATCCTGGCGCTCGTAGTAGCCCATTGACCTCTCAGTCTTGAACACCGGCCAGCGGTCCATACGGCCTTCGTTCCAGGCGCCTTGGGCGTCGGGCCAGAGGTGCGGTGTTCCTTCCACACGCATGTGCTCGAAGGATCGGGTCGTGTTCAAAGCAAAGGGCGACACCAGACGCGGTTCGTCGCCCTCCGCGCTAGAGGCCTGCACCCAGATGTTGGCTGGGGAACGCCCGGCGATGTCTGGCGCGGGTATCGGGAAGCGGTCCCCGAAGCCGCGAACCCCGGCGAGAGTCCCGAAGTAGTGATCGAAGGCGCGGTTCTCCTGCATGAAGATCACGACGTGCTCGACGTCGCGGATCGTCCCGGTTCGCACGCGCGCCTCGATCGACAGCGCGCGCGCGATCGACGGATGCTGAGCGACGCCGGCGGCCAGTCCCGCGAGGAGCACGTGGCGACGATCGGGTGCGTTCATGGGACGTCTCTTTCAAGCCCCGGCGACCCTGCGCCGGGAAGGTTTGCACAGCTAGGCGAGCATGTCCTGAACCGCTTCAAGATAGGCGATCGCGGCCGCCTTCCTGTCCGGGTCGCTCGGCGCGTTCCAGGCGCTGTGGATCGCCACGACCAGACTCTTCTCGGGGTCGATGAAGATCTGCTGGCCGAACACGCCACGGGCGTGAAACGCCTTGTCGCCCGGTCCGCCCCACCACTGGTAGCCATAGAACGGGTTGCGGCCGTCAGTGACACGCGGCGCCGACCGATTCGTCGCTTCGGAAAGCCAGTTGTCCGGCAAGACCTGGCGCCCCTTGGCGACACCGCCACCCAGGAAGAACTGGCCGAAGCGCGCGTAGTCTCGGAGCGTTGCGCTGATGTTGGCGCCCCCCCATTCGAGGCCGTCTGTCGCCGTGAGGAGCCAATAGCCGTCCTTCTCCATGCCAAAAGGCGCCCAGATACGGTCGGAGAAGTAGGGCGAAAGGGGACCACCTATGGCGGCGGCGAGAACCTCGGCGATGAGGTGCGAGTCACCGGTCTTGTACTGGAAGACCGAGCCAGGCGGATCGACCTGAGGCAGCGACGCCATGTGACGCAGCAGCTCGCCGGGCCGGTTGCGGGCCGCGAACGTGGCGATGTGTTTGTTGATGTCGGACGTGGGGTCGAGGTAGTTCTCATTCCACTTCATGCCCGACGACATCCGCAGGAGGTCGCGGATCGTCACCTTCGCAAGGGGCGACGACTTCAGAGACGGCAGGTAACGCGAGATCTCCTCATTCACACTCTTGATGTGGCCGTCGTGAAGCGCGGCTCCGACCAGCGTGGAGGTGATCGATTTGGCGACCGAGAACGACGTCCACTTCGAGGTCTCGTCGTTCCCGAGCCCATACCGCTCCAAGAGGATGCGCCCCTTTTGGACCACGATCAGGCCCGCGACGCGGTTAGATTCCATGAAACGGGAGGTGTTCCAGGTATCGTCCAGATACCGATACGACACGTCGAGTTCGCTCGATGCGCGGGGCATCCCGTAGACCGACGTCCCGGCGCGGATGGGCCGCGTGGCGAACACCTTGTCCATGTTGCGGAACGTGAAGACCTGTTCCTCGCCTCGCAGGAAGAGGAGCCTGGAGGCGTCGATGTCCGCCGCCGTCACGGCTCCGGCAAGCGACGGGCGGGGAGCCATCGCCAGCGCCGCGGCGCTGGCGGCCATGGCCTTGAGCGTCGTGCGCCGCCGGGGATTGGGAACATCCTGCATGCTTCTGTCCTTGCTGGTCTGGAACGAGCCCGCCGCTGCGACGGACAAGTGTCGCCCCGGCGGCCGCTGAAGGCGCGCCGCCGGGGCGGATGCCGTGGGACGGCGCCGGAGAGAGCCGAACGCCGTGCCGGTCAATAGGAGTAGAGGGCGGAGATCCCGAACGTCCTGGGCGTGTAGGTCTTCGCGTAGAACACGGGCGACCTAGCGCTATCGTGGCCGTAGCTCAGATAGTCGTGGGCGTTCAGCACGTTGCGGATGAACACAGCGACCTCAGCGCCCTTGACCTTCACCCCGGTCCGGAGGTTCGCGATATCGGTGGACTTCAGGTCAGGCAGCGTACCATCGTAGCCGTAGATGGTCGGATCGCGCTCGGGCTGGTGGCTCTGATACTGGTAGTCCGCACGCACATAGGCGTCGTGGTCGAGCACGCTGAACGTATATTCGCCCGAGACGCTCGCCGACCAACGGCGGTCACCGATCGGCGTCCCTTTCTTGGCGATGAAGCGGCCGCCGGAGACGATGTCCTCCACATACCGCGCGTTCACATATCCGACCGCGCCGCTCAGCGAGAGGTTCGAGGTCGCCTGGACTTGGAAGCTCAGATCGAAGCCTTCGCTTCGCACCTTGCCGATGTTCGCCGTGAAGGTCTGGCCGCAGGACGCCAGGGGGATGACGCTCTGCCGGTTCGTCCAGTCGACCCGAAACGCGCTGGCTTCCACCTGCAGTCGGTTCGCGAAGAGTCGGTTCTTGCTACCCACCTCGTAGCTCCAGACCGTATCGGCATCAAACGTCGATGGCGCCTCGGTAAGGCCAAGCTCCTGGAGGCTCGGCAGACAGGCTGTCGGCGCTGGCTTCTGCGCGCCGCCGGGCCGGAAGCCCTTGGCGGCGCTGAAGTAGGCCATGTTCCCTTCGTTGATCTGGTAGGAGAGGCCGACTTTCGGGGCGATCGGCGTCTCGGATTGCCGGCCGCTGCTCAGGCCCGTACCGCCGAGCGGCCCGGCGTTGATGTTGGAGAAGTCGTACTTCACCTTGGACGCTCGCGCGCCCAGAGTCGCCGTGAGTTGCGGCGTGACCTTGAAGTCGAGCTGTCCGAACGCCGCGATCTGCTTGTCGTGGGTCGTCATCAGATCAGTGTAGGTGGAGTCGTATTTCGCTAGCGGGATACCATAGCGTCTGAGGTAACTGACGCCGGTCTCGGCCAGGTAGTAGTTCGCGAAGTTCGGCGACGAGACCTGCTCCCAGTCGCTCTGCCGCGACCAGCCCCAGAACACGCCCGCCACCCACTTCAGCCGGCCTTCGCCTTCAGCGGACTGGATCCGGAACTCCTGGGCGTAGGACGTCTGCTTGCTCTCGTAGATCCCGCGCGAATAGTCCTGCGGACTCTTCACGTAAGGATTTCCGATCGAGATGTTGTGCTGCCACTGCGAGTAGTCGGGAAAATTGTCCACGTCCCGCTGGAAGAAGGACGTGTTCGAGATCAGGGTTGCGCCGCCGAGGTCGTATTCGATATTGACTGCCGGAAGTATCAACCGGTCACGACTGGGCGAGCTGAGCAGGTTGGCGCTCTTGAACTTCTGCTCGCTCGGCTCGGACAGCGAGACCCAGAAGGGCGCGCCGTTGTTCGCCTCGAGATCCTGAGCATAGACCGACGATGTGATCTTGAGATTTTCAGTTGGCGCCCAGATCACACCCACGCGAACGACCAGCGCGCTGTCGCGGTTCGAGTTCCGATCGACGATATTGCCGGTGAACGGATCGACACGATCCATGTAGCCGCCCGTGTGCCGGTAGAACACGCTCGCGCGGAAACCAAGTTGATCGGTCACGATCGGCCCGCCGACCGCCACGCCCAACTCGGCGCCTGGATCGCCGCCCTGAATGACCGAAGCTTCGCTCCGCGCGTAGACCTGAAAGCGCGTCAGACTGGGCTGTGGCGTGATGAAGCGAACCGTACCGCCCTGTGAGCCCGCGCCGAACAGCGTCCCCTGGGGCCCTCGCAGGACCTCGATCCGTTCGAGGTCGAAGGTCTCGGGGTAGACGTTGGTGCTCGTGAAGCCCGCGTTGCGGACCTGGATGGGCGACTCATCGAGATAGACGCCCGTCGTCGCGGCTCCCGTTGTGGAGCTGATGCCGCGAATGGATATCCGCGAGCGGCCGTGCGTCGAGACGGTGGAGCCCTGCGTGAAGACGAGTCCCGGCGTGAGGCGCGCGATGTCCGCAACCGACTTCACGCCCTGCCGGTCGATCCGTTCCTGTGTGTAGGCCGCCACGCTGAGAGGCACCTTGGACAACGACACGTTGCTGCGGGTCGCGGTCACGATGACCTCGTCGACAGAGGTGGGCTCAGCTTCGTCTGCGTAGGCGCCGCTCGCGCCGAACCAAGCCACCAGAAGCGCCGAGGCGCCGCTCAACAGCGATGCTTTCCGTCCCGAATCCACCTTGCCCTCCTGAATGGACTTCGAGCGCGTGATCGTGATGACCCCGCTACTCGTCAGTTCGCCAGTGAGGGACGTGCCCTGAAGCATGAGCGAAAGCGCTTCAGGCACGGTGTAGCGCCCCCGCAAGGGACGCACGCCGCCTGTATCCGCCAGCTCAATTGGATAGAGAAACGGCGTCTTGCATTGCGTGGCCAGTTCGATGAGCGCCCCGCCCAGTCGACCTCCGACAGTATCGAGATCGCACTCAATATCTTTTGCACAGGCGATAGAAGGCACGATCACCACATATAGAAATACGCCCAATGCCAAGACAAATGCTCGCCTCCGATTTCCCCTTCTATCTTCAGTAAGACAGCTCTCATATTGAGATCGCCCACCCACTACTGGTAGATGACCGGTGAGCGAAATCGATCCTCCATTTAGAATAGGATTTTTTTTTGCGCGTCTCGAGCCCAAGCAACCGACATGAGGATGGCCTTCCCGGCAGGGCCGGCGACCGATCTTGTCGGGCGCAGACAAAGCGGGCGACGCTCTACGCTAGGAGGCCGCGTGCAGGCGCACGCGCTTGGCGTCGATCCGCTCCACGCGCACGCCCAGCCCGGCCCTGAACGCCTCCAGCATCGGTTCGATCTCACCGATCTTGAAGTATGCCGCGACACGCACGTCCCGCAGCCCCGGGTCGGACGCGTCGATGCTCACATCGGTGTAACGGCTCATCTCGGCGACGACTTCAGGCAGGGCCTGGCCGGTGAAGGCCAGCATTCCGCCGCGCCACGCCAACCGTTCGCCCGCCGCTTCCGAGGCGAGCTGAGTTTCCGTGACCTGTGAGCCCGCGAGCGTCCCGGCCTTGGCCTCGGTCGCAGTCGCCGACAGCATGGCTCGCGACGGCGGCGGACCGGCTCCGGGCCGGCCGGGCGAAGCGGATGTGAGCTCCACGACACCCTTGGTCACGGTCACTTCGACAGCCGGGCCGTGAAGCCGCACCGCGAAGGCCGTACCGACCGCCCGAACCACACCCCGGCCAGCGTAGACGAGGAAGGGGCGGCGCTTGCTCGGCGCGACGTCAAAGAAAGCCTCCCCCCGAATGAGGCGGATGGTGCGAGCATCGAAAGTGTAGCGGACTTCGGCGCGGCTATCGGTGTTGAGTTGGATCGTCGATCCGTCGCTCAGGTTGATTACCCGCTGCTGACCGACCCCGGTCGAGTAAGACCGTGGCGCGACATACCAAGAACCCGCGACAATCACGGCCAGCAGGAGCCCGGCGGCAGCGGCAAGCGCCGGATGAACCGCGCTGGGCCATCGACCTCCCAAGGACCTGCGAGCGCGCTGCGGCGTGGCGCCCGCCATACTGGCGATCTGGCCAAGAACGTCCATCTCCGCCCAGAGTCCAGCGAGCCGGTCGGCGGCTTCTCGATGGCTGGCGCTTTGCGCCCGCCAAGCGGCGTAGGCTGCTGCATCGGCCTCGCTGGCGTCGTCGCAGTCGAGCCGCGCGAGCCAAGCCGCAGCCTGGGCCTCGATCTCGGCGAGATCGACGAACGGAAGGACATTGTGGCGTTCAGGCATCGCGCGCGCCCCCGCGGCGGGAGGTTCGTCCCGCGAGTTTCTGCAGCGGGGCGTCCGCCCCGTGCGCGGGGGCCCCCACGCCGTCATCTCGCCCCACCAGATGGCCCCGCTGACGCATGTATTCCGCACACTTGACGAGGCCGAGGGCGACATGCTTCTCCACAGTGCTGGCGGAAATGCCCAACTCCGCGGCGACCTCCTTCTGGGATAGGCCGCGCACCTTGCGCAGCAGAAACACGCGCCGACACTGAGGGGGCAGGCTGGAGACGGCCTCGGCGAACGCCGTCATCTTTTGACGCCCATAGAGCCCCGCCTCCGCCGTCACCCCGTGTTCCTCCGCGAATCCCCCTTCCCCGCCCATGTCCTCGATCCGGTCCGTGAGTTGCGACGCGTGCTTGGCGCGCTCGTTGAGGGCTAGATTTCTCGCGATCCGGTAGAAAAACGCCTTGTGCGACGTGATCTCATTCTCGCCCTCGGCGGCAAACGCACGCAGGAACGTCTCCTGCGCCAGGTCTTCCTCGGCGCCAGCCCCGAGCGAGAACTTGCGAAGATATCGCTTTATGCCGCGCTCATGGGCCATGAATGCTTTCAGGAGAGGCGACATCTTCCGCCGTCAAACATGAGCGCCCGCTATAGCCTCAGCCCGCCCCGCAGTCACCGGTCCGGCGACGTCCCTCCGTGGAGAAGGCGCCGAGCGCCCGCGCGACCGGAAGATCATGCGCCGACAGCCCCCTGCCCGCTATGGCGCAGATGCGACGGGACTGCCGCGCCTCCTCCTGACGACGCCGCGGGCTCCAACAGCGTCAACGCCTCTGCCAGGCATCGCGGGTCACCCGCGATCGCCACCTGCCCCCCCGAGGCTCCCACGGGGCGCCCACCCCAATCCGTGACGATGCCGCCGGCGCCCATCAGGATCGGCATGGCGGGCTCGATGTCCCAACACTTCAGGCTGGCCTCGACGACGAGATCGATCGTTCCCGCGGCGACCATCGCATAGGCGTAGGCGTCACATCCCATGCGCACCAGCCGGGCGGCGGCGCGCAGTCGAGCCCAGGCGGCGCGCTCCTGCGGGGCGAACACCCCGGTGTCGGTCGTGGCGACGGTCGCCGCGCTCAGGTCGGCGCAGCGCCGCACGCGAAGCTGTTGAGTTTCGCCGCCGCGCACCAGCTTTGCGCCCGTCGCCGAGCCCAGGAACACCTCACCCAGGTTGGGCTGCCCAATCGAACCGAACAGCGGCGCGCCCTGCCATCGCAGACCGATCAGGGTGGTCCATACCGGCAAGCCGGCAATGAAGGCCCGGGTGCCGTCGATCGGATCCAACACCCACACGAACTCGGCGTCTGGCCGGTCCTCACCGAACTCCTCCCCTATGACACCGTGGCCAGGAAAGCGCCGAGCGATCGCCTCGCGGATAACCCGCTCGCCCCCCCGATCCGCCTCGGTCACCGGGTCAAATCTCATGGACCCCTTATCGTACAGGCCGTTCTCAGTGCGGAACAGCGGCAGGATCGCCGCGGCGGACAATGCGTTGAGCTCGACGAGGAAGCTTTCGAACTCTTCCAGCGGGCCGAGACCGGAGGATGGGAACATGCCGGACCCTAGCCGTTCAGGAGGAAGGTGGGCATAGGCGACTCCTGTCACGCCGGCGCGGCGCTCACTGAGCTAAGGACCGGCCAGCGGCTCCGATCCTCCAGTGCCGCGGATATTTTCTGCCGGGTCAGCCCTGTTCGCGGGCGCTGGTCCCCGGACGGGGCGTTCGTAGGCCGGCGCCGCCAAGGCCTCCAGGTCGCTCTCATCCTTCAGGGCGACCCCCGTCAGCCCGAGCCGCAGGGCTTCACGCACGATCCACAAGATCTTGAAGGCGGCAGCCTCATGGCTCAGTCCCTCGGACCGGATATTGGAGACACAGTTCCGTTCGCCGTCGAAACGACCCACCTTTGGGCCGAACGTGATGTAAGCGCCAAGACTGTCAGGCGAGGACAAGCCGGGGCGCTCGCCGATGAGCACCAGCACCAGGCGCACGCCCAGGCGCTCCCCGACCTCATCGCCGAGCGCGACCCGCGCCTGATGCGCGAGCACGACGGGAGCCAGGCTCAGGCCTGCAGCGGCAAGGCCGGCTTGGATCGCGGCGACCATGGGCGGGCCGTGGGCGTGGACCGCGGTGCACGACAACCCGTCGGCTACTACGACCGCCACGTCATGAGCGGCTCGGGCGGAAAGACGGCTGATGCTATCGGCGGAGAGGCGCCGCCCGAGGTCCGGCCGACGCAGGTAGGTGGCGCGATCTCCGGCCGCGCTTTCCACCTCGATCGGAGAGAGGCCCATCATCCTGATGTCGTCGGCCAGCCGCGCCGCGTCGTAAGGCGCGTGCACCGCATCGCGCGCCCGGGCATGGGCGAGAGCGAAATCCAGGGCCTCCGCAGTCGGTAGGCTCGCCCCGACCCGCCCCAGCGCGATTCGCGCCGGCGTGAGGCTGCGCAGGCCGCGCCACGGATCTGGCCGGGTCGGCGGGCTCATCCGGCCAACGCCAGCAGTGGGTGGCCCGCCTGCAGCTCGGCGAGGCGCCCGTCACGGCCGGTGATCGCCATCGCCTGAAGCCAGGCCTCGAACTCCGGTGACCGCTTCAGCCCGAGCAGTTCACGGACATAGAGCGCGTCATGGAAGGAGGTCGACTGATAGTTGAGCATGACATCGTCTGCGCCAGGAACACCCATGACGAACGTCACTCCTGCCGCAGCCAGCAGGGTCAGGAGCGTGTCCATGTCGTCCTGGTCCGCCTCGGCGTGATTGGTGTAACAGACGTCGACCCCGAGCGGCGCGCCAAGGAGCTTGCCGCAGAAATGGTCCTCGAGGCCGGCACGGATTATCTGCTTCCCGTCGTACAGATACTCCGGCCCAATGAAGCCCACGACCGTGTTCACGAGCAGAGGCGCAAAGGCGCGAGCGACGCCATAGGCCCGCGCTTCGAGGGTCTGCTGATCGACGCCGTGGTGAGCGCCCGCCGACAACGCGGAGCCCTGTCCGGTCTCGAAGTACATCAGGTTGTCGCCGAGCACGCCGCGACCTAGCGAGCGGCCGGCGTCCAGACCCTCACGGAGCAGCGACAGCGTCACCCCGAAGCTGGCGTTGGCCGCCTGCGTCCCAGCGATGGACTGGAATACGAGGTCCACCGGAGCGCCGCGTTCGATGAGTTGGATGGTCGTGGTAAGGTGGGTGAGTACGCACGACTGGGTCGGGATGTCGAAGCCCTGGATCAGGTCGTCCATGCGGCGCACGAGATCCCCGAGAAGCGTCAGGTTGTCACTCGCCGGGTTGAGGCCGATGACCGCATCACCGCAACCATAGAGCAGGCCGTCCACGATCGAGGCGGCGATCCCCACGGGGTCATCGGTCGGGTGATTGGGCTGCAACCGCACCGCCATCGTGCCCGGCAGGCCAATCGTGTTGCGGAACCGCGTCGTCACGCGGATCTTGGACGCCGCGAGGATCAGGTCCTGGTTGCGCATTATCTTGCTGACGGCCGCCGCCATCTCGGGCGTCAGGCCCGCGGCGACGTCGGCCAGGGTCTCCGATGTCGCGATCGGCGAGAGAAGCCAGTCCCGAAACTCCCCGACGGTCAATGCCGAGACCGGCGCGAACGCCGCCATGTCGTGCCCGTCCAGGATCAGCCGCGTGACGTCGTCCGTCTCGTAGGGAACCAAGGGTTCGGCGAGGAAGGCCTTCAGCGGCGTATCAGCCAGCACCATCTTCGCCGCGACATGCTGCTGGGCGCTCGAAGCGGCCACGCCCGCCAGCACATCGCCCGACCGCAGGGGCGAGGCTTTGGCCATGACATCCGCCAGACCATCGAAGGCATAGGTGACGCCGGAGACGGCGTGCCGGTAACTCATGTTGCGGCGCCTGATGCCTGAACAGGGTCGCTGGCGGGCCCGGCCAGAGCCCGCGCGGTTGGCGCCGCCAGGACGTTTCCGGCGTGTCGTAGCCGCGAGCCCGCCCCCTGGGCCAGGAGGCGCACTCCAAGGTTTACGTAGAGGATCATCATGCCCATCGCGGCGGCGGGCGCCATGTCGCCAGCGTCATCCATGTTGAGGATCGACACAGAGGCGAGCTTGAAGTCCGTCGGGTAGAGGAACACGGCGGCCGAGACCGTCGTCATGGCATTGACGAACAGATAGAGGGCGATTTCCAGGAGCGGAACCGCACTCAACGGGGCGATGACGCGCACGACGGTATGCAGCGCCCCGCGCCCCAGCACCGCCGCAGCCGGCTCGAACTCGACATCCAGCGCGTTCAGCGCCGAGACCGACGTCAGGTGAGCCACGGAGTAGAAGTGGATCACCGTGGCGACCAGCAAGATCGCGAAGGTGCCGTAAATCAGGTGGAAGGGATTGGCCGGATCGCCGAAGAACAGGGCGTAGGCGAGACCCAACGCGAGGCCGGGCGTGGCGGCCGGCAGCAGCGCCAGCAGCACAAACAGGCCGCGCAGCGCCGGGGCGGGGCGGGTGCGTTGCGCGACGTAGGCTCCCGTGAAGGCGGCAAGGGCGCCGGACACGGCCACGGCGGTGGCCAGTCCTATCGAATTCCGCAGCGCGCGCCAGCCACCGTCGTACCGCTCCAGGTCGTAGCTTGCGAAACTGAACGACAGATCATAGGGCCACATGCGCGCGAGCGCGGCCATCTGGCAGGTCAGAAGCAGACTGGCCAAGGCGAGGGTCACGGCGGCGCCGTAGGTGGTGAATGCAACGTCGCGCAAGACGTGTCGGGGCGGATGGCGGGCCGTCGACTTTCCAGAGACCATCGCCGCCTGGCGGCTCGAGGCCAGCCGCTCCACACCGACGAGGACGAGGCTGGGCGCGAGGAGCAGCATGGCCACGACCGAGCCCATCTCGAAGTTCTGTTGGCCCAGTACCTGCTTATAGATGTCCAGGGCCAGGACGCCGAAGTCACCGCCCAGGACGGCCGGCGCGCCGATGTCGGTTATGGCCCGCGTGAACACCACGATGCCGGCGCCGACCAACCCGTAGCGAACCGAGGGCAGCGTGACAGCACGGAACCGGCGCCAGGGTCCGGCGCCCAGAATCTCCGCCTGCTCGTAGAGGCGAGCGTCCGCCATCGAAAGGGCGGCGCGCAGCATGATCACCGCGTGGGGGAACGCTGCGACGATCTCGGAGATCAGGACACCATGCGCACCGTAGATCACGTTGCCGCCGAGCAGGGGCGTGAGCAGGCCCTGATGGCCGAACAGATAGACCAGCCCCATGGCGGGCAACAGCGATGGCGTGAGCACGGGGAACAGGCACAGGGCGCTCATGACGCCCTTGAACCGCATGTTCGTCCGCTCGATCCCGAACGCGAACAGGAAGGCCAGCGGCAGCACGATCAGCGTAGTGGCCCCGCCAAGGAGGCCTGTGTTCATCACGGACTCGCGCAGCGTGGGTGTCGCCAGGTAGCGACCGTAGTTCGCGAGGGTCAGCGCGCCATCAGGCCCGCTCAGCGAGCGTAGCGCGAGGGTCGCGAGGGGCGCCAGCAGGACCAGCGCCGCGACAGCGCACGCGATGCCGGCCGGGACGGCGGCGGCGATCGGGCTGGGCGCCCGCAATCCAGATCTAAGCGTCACGGATGACATCCGGAAACAGCTTCACCTCCGCGGGCTGGGCCTGCAGCACGATCATGTCGCCTTCGGGCGGAATGCAGGTGTGCGTTGCGACGTCCGCCAACGCATGCCCGGCCGCGCCTTCCAACATGATCTTCAACCGCATGACGGGCCCCAGGAATTCGCGCGAGACCACCCGCCCCGGCAGGCCGGAACGGGACGCGCCAGTTGCGATTCGAAGTCCCTCGGGCCTGACGCCGACGCTGACCCTGTCACCAACGGTCCAGCCTTGCGTCGACGCGGCCAGGACCCCTCCCCCTGCGAACCCGATACAGCCGTCCGCGACAACCCGCCCCGGCCAGTGGTTCATCGCGCCCAGGAACCCGCCTACGAAAGCGCTCGACGGCCGGTCGTAAAGTTCGATGGGCGCCCCTGTCTGCTCGACCCGCCCGTCGCGCAGCACTGTGATCTGATCGGCGATCGCGAGGGCTTCCGTCTGGTCGTGGGTGACCATGACCGTGGTGATCCCCATTCGTCGCTGCAGCGCGCGTAACTCGCCGCGCAGGTGCTCACGGACCTGCGGATCCAGCGCCGAGAGTGGTTCGTCCAGAAGCAGGACACGGGGTTCCGCGCCCAGGGCGCGGGCGATCGCGACTCGCTGCTGCTGTCCGCCGGAGAGCTGTGTCGGATAGCGCCCCGCCAGATGCGCGAGACCTACCAGGTCCAACAACTCGCCGGCCCGCCGCAAGCGTCCAGCCTCGCGACGTTTCATGCCGAACAGCACGTTGTCGGAGACGGTCATGTTCGGAAATAGGGCATAGGACTGGAAGATCATCCCCACGCTGCGGTGCGCAGGCGGTAGGTGCGTAACATCGCGCCCGCCATTCAGAATGACGCCGCTGGACGGTGCTTCGAGTCCCGCCAAGAGGCGCAGGCAGGTGGTCTTGCCGCATCCTGATGGCCCGATCAGGCAAGCGAAGGCGCCGCCGGGAATATCCAGGTCCACGTCATCGAGCGCGACCGACGAGCCGAAGCGCTTTGAGAGTCCCCGGATAGAGAGGGTCGTAGGCGGCGGATTCATTGGCGTGCCGCCCGTCCCTCGTAGCGGCGGACCCATTCCGAGAGCACCCGCATGCGGTTGTTCGCTGTCCAGGCCACGTCCATCGGGGCAAGGCGGTTGGCCAGGTCCGGTGGCAGGGACGGCGCAGGCTTGGAGGCATTGGCGACACCGACGATCGCGAAGCTTTCAGCGTAGAGGCTCATCGCCTCGTCCGACATCGCCCAGTCGACGAAGGCGCGAGCCGCTTCGGGATGCCGGGCCCCTGCGACGACGCCCGATGCCTCCATGTCCCAGCCCACCATCCTCGTCGGCACCACGATCACGATCGGAGCGCCCTCGGATTGAGTCTTCACGGCGCGGAAGTCGAAGGAGATCCCGATCGGAACCTCCCCGCGGGCCGCGTCTTTGCATGGCTTCGAGCCGGAATGGGCATAGCTGACCACGTTGCGGTCCAGCCGGTCCATGAAAGCCCAGGCCTCCGCCTCGCCAAGGCCCTGCAGCCAACCCGCCACCGTCAGCAGCCCAACGCCCGATGATGCGGGGTTCGGCATCGAAATGGCGTCCTTGTAGATCGGGTTGGCGAGGTCTTCCCATGTGTTCGGGATCGGCAGGCCACGCCTCTTCGCCTCGATCGTGTTGACGCAAATCGCCGCCGTCAGAACCGCCGTGCCCGTCCAATGGGGTATGGCCCGCGAATCCCGGAACATGGGATCGATCCGGCCTATGTTCTTTGGACTGTAGGGCGCCAGCCCGCCCGCGGAATCGACCTGGGCCATGGATGTGGCCGCGAGCGCGAAGATGGCGTCGGCGCGGGGCGCCTTGCGTTCGGCCAGGAGCTTCGCGGTAAGGACGCCAGTCGAGTCTCGCACCCACACCAAGTCGATCTCTGGGTGCGCCCGCTTGAACGCGCGCTCATACTTGGTGAGCTGATCCGCCTCGGCGGCGGTGTAGACCACGAGAGGCCGCTCCGTCGAACAACCGGCGACAGCCAGCAGTAGGGTCAGGCCGAGCAACCGGCCCAGGCCGGCTGCAAGGCGCGATACCGGTGAATGCAAGCTCGATCCCCTTGCTAAGCAACATCCGCACAAGGCTGAGACCGATGGAACCCGCCGGGCCTCTACCCACCCTTCACAAATCTGTCTCGCCGGCGGCGCGATCGACGAGCGGGGGGAGGCCTTTGCGCCGGACCCGGTCTTGGCCGGGAGGTCCGGTCTCGGGCCATGACGCCGATGAGCCTCGCCAATCCCGATCGCGCCCAGCGCGTCGATGACGTCGGCGACCAACTCAAGACCGAGCCGCATGCGTTCGTTGCCGTCATAGGCCGCAAGACGCCGCATGAACTCCGGAAGCTCACCCGGCTTGAGCGACGGTCGATGCTTCACCGGCTTTGGGGCCTCTAACGCCCCGGTGATACCGGCAGCCGGATTGCGCGGGCATCGACCGGTTGCGCCCCCGTATCGGAACATGCTGCTGCCAACTGAAAGAAGCGCCGGGCCATTTCGGGGGCGCCGCGTCCTTCAACCTTGCGAATGCAAGCGAGGATGTCGACCGGCGCGATCGCAGCGAGCAACCTGCCCCCCAAGTCCGGCATCAGGTCGTTGTCCAGGCGAGACCTCAGGCGATCTGAGTAGGTTTCGACCCACTTGATTTTGCGGGCCGCGAACCACTCATCGGCAACGACACGAAACTTGCTGTCGGCCGCCAGCATCTTGGCCTTGGCGCTCTTGCGTTCGGCGCAAGGGTCGCGGCCGTCTTCGAGAAGATCGCGTGCATCATCCGCCGCTCTGCGAGCCTGACGGAGCGACACATCGGGATATGCGCCCAGTGCCAGAACCTTCTGCCGCTCGTCGAAGCGATAGGCAAAGCGCCACAGCATCGATCCTGTCGGTTTCTGGAAATGATCCCCGCCCGGCGAACCGGAACCACACGATTTCGTGATATTTTTCTAAGTGTTTCTAATGGTTTATGCGAACACTCGGAACCCTTGTGAACGCCCCTGAAAAAGCGCTGCTGGTGGGCCCGGCAGGACTCGAACTTCGCTAGAGAACAACTCCCCCTATCTGGACGATACCAACAGAAATACCAACGCTTAGCGGGCGGCGGACCTGCAGGATTCATCCGAGGAGCGCAGCCGAGACTGCGCCAGGTCCTGAGAAGTCACGGCTGTCCCGTGTGACGCGCGCATCGGCGGTCGATAGAGCGCCTCAGGCGGCGGGCGTGGCGAAGGCCGCCGCATTTTCGCACCTGCATTCCCGAGCACCTACGCCGCACGGCCCACGGCCCCGCCCTGTGCTAGCGACAGCCTCATCGCAGAGACCAGTCTGGAGTGGTCATACTCGAGCGATCGATGGCGGCGGTCGAGATCGGATTGCCAATCTGGGTGTACTTCAGGGCGTTGGCGACCGCGATTGTTCGCGGCACGCCCTGGGACTCCCAGATCGCCCGGACGGTTCCCTGGATCGCCACCGGATGCTTGTCCGCGATCAGGCCGGCCAGCTCGGCGGCCCGCGCCCAGAGGTCGTCGGATGAGGTAATCTCGGTGACCAGGCTGATGCGCAGCGCCGTCTGAGCGCTGATGCGTTCGTGATTGCCCAGCAGCACCATGCGCTGGATTTCCGAGAGGGGGATGCGCGCCATGGCCCCGACCGGCTCCACTGCGGAGACCATGCCGAAGGTCACATGGGGGTCGAAGAACGTGGCGTCCTCCGAGCAGATGATTATGTCGGCCTCGTTCAGCCAGTAGAAGGCGCCGCCGGCCGCCATTCCCGAGACGGCGACGATCATCGGCTTCCACACCTTGTTGCTCTTCGGCCCTAGCCACTCGCCGGGATCGTCCATCTCGAACGGCATCTCGCGCGCACCCGGCGCACGCCAGCCTTCCTTCACATCGACACCCGTCGAGAAGGCGCGCCCGCCCGCGCTGCGCAGGACGATCGCCCGAATCTCCGGATCCTCCCGGACGCTCTCCCACAGCTGTCGAAACTCCTGCGCCATGACGCGATTGAAGCTGTTCATCTGTCGCGGCCGGTTCAGGGTGACGGTGGCCACACCGTCGGCCACTTCCACGAGGATCGTTTCGTACGGCACGGGCGTGATCTCCTTCACAGGCCGAGCATCGCCTTCAGCTCTGGACGGCTCACCTTCATGGTGGTCGTCCGCGGCAAGGCGTTGACGAAGCGGAACTCCACAGGCACCTGGTAGGCGGCCAGGCGCTCGCGGGCGAACGCCTTGAGAGCCTCGACGTCGGGTCTCTCGCCTTGCGCCTCGATGACAGCGAGAGGGACTTGGCCAAGCCGTTCGTCCGGCACGCCCACGACCGCGGCGTCGCCCACGCCGGGAAACTGGCGCAGGACCGCGACGACATCATCGGGAAGAACCTTGAACCCGCCGCGGTTTATCGCGTCGTCCACCCGTCCATGGATATAGAGGAACCCGTCGGCGTCCAGCGACGCTAGATCCGTCGTGCGGACCAACTCGCGTGCAAACCGCGGGCACTTGAGCTCCAGCTGGCCGGTTTGGCCGACATCCATCGAGTTTCCGTTCTGAGCGTCGACCACCCGCATCTGCACGTCTGGCCGCGGCCGGCCGACGCTCCCGCGCTTCAGATGGGCAAAGCGCGTGTGGTCGCTCAAGGACCAGCCGGCGACACCGCCGATGAACTCGGCGGCGCCATAGTCGATCAGAACCGGCACCCCGAACCGCGCCTCGAACTCCACCTGGGTCTGCACGTCCAGGGGCGCGGTGCTGCTGTGCACGGCCTTCAGGCTCGCCAGCGCCCCTCGCGGCAGGTCGGAAGCCAGGATCATCCGGATCATCGCGGGGACCAGGTTCGCCGACTTCGGCTTGTGGCGCCGCACTGCGTCGGCCCAGGCGTCGACGGTGAAACGGTCGAACAGGACCATCGGCCGGGCTTGGTATATCGACAGTAGCAGCCGGAAAATACCTCCGGCATGGGTGAACGGGGACAGGATGATGCCCGGCGACCCCTTCAGGGTCAGCGGTCGCTCCATTCCGGACGCCGCAGCCTCGGCGGATCGGAGGGCGGGGAGCAACACGTCTGCGCTAACCGGAATTCGTTTGGGCGGGCCGGTGGTGCCGCTCGACAGTCTCTCGATTACCATGCCCGGCGCGTCCGGCCTATGAGGACCCGGACCGATCGCCGTCAGGCCGTCGACTAGATCAACGGTGAAGCTCGCCGCGCCGCTGATGCGGATACCTGCGCTACCTGCTTCCCGAGCAGCGCCGACGACACCATCGATCCCCCAATCCTGATCGTCGCCGATCACGGCCTGGAGCCTCTGGATGCGGATCTCGTCGCAGAATCCGCTCGGGGATTGGTTCGGCCGCAAGGGGGCGATCGGACGACCTGCCAGCAGGAGCGCGACGAAAACCGCGACCGCCGCGGGCCGGTTGCGCGCGACCCATCCGACCGGGGAGTGCGGCCCGACGCCCGCCTGGCTCAGATGCGCCTCGATGGACGTCGCCGCTGACGCGAGCGCAGCCCAGCTTGTCCATTCGCTTTCGTACTCGACCGCTCCAGAGTCCGGAGACAATCCCAGCACTCGAGCCGTCCGGCCCCTGATCGATGACACGGTCTGGTTCATCTGCACCAAGCGTCGCCGCCGGGCGGCCGAGCCGGAGCTCGCGGCGCCCGGTTGGACGCCGCGAGCCTGGGTCAATTGGTCTTCATCGAGAACGTTATTCCGACGCGGCGAGGCGGCGCGACGTTCCCGGTATCACCACCCGTCGATACGTTGACGTTGTTATAGTAATATTCGTCTGTCAGGTTCTCCCCCCAGACAGTTACAGTGAATCGCTCGCTCTCCGGGGACCACGACACGCGCCCGTTGATCAGTGTAAAAGCAGGCTGCCGCATCCTGTTGGATGGCTCCCACGAGAATCCACTATTGTAGTAAACCGACCCCGTAGCTTTTATTACGCCACCAAAAACGTTGTTCGTGTAGCTGAGGCCAGCGTTGAGGGTTTGTTCCGGCGTTCTGTAAACCGGGTTCCCCGAAGCATCCATCGTTGCGTTTCTGTTACCGCCGCCGGGGATTGGAATGAGGACGCTGGCATCCGGGAAATCGGTGTAGGTGCCCTTCATGAGGGTCAAGCCAACGTTCGCGTCCAGGTGGTCCGTCAGAGCGGCGTGCCCCTCGAACTCAACACCTTTGATCTTCGCCCTGGCAGCATTCTGGAGAAAGTTCGCCCCCGTGGTGGGGTCGGTCGTCCGCTGGATTTGAATGTCCTTCCAGTCATAGTGGAAGGCGTCCATGCTGAGCGTTAGTCCCCGCCGCGCGAATTTCGCACCGGCCGTCCAGGCATCCACCGTTTCGGGGAAAACTGCTGGATCCGTGAACGAGGTGGCGTTGTAGGAACCGCTCTTAAATCCGGTGCTCCGCGTGAGATACACATTCAGGTCCGGGTTGAAGAAATACTGCGCGGTTAGACGGTAGTCGATATCATCCCAACTTTCCGACACATTCCTCCTCAGCGCTCCAAAACTCGCATTCACCAAGTGCTTCTTCTCGTAGCTGTACCTCAGGCCGCCGATTAAAGTCAGGCGATCATTCGCCTTGAAGGTAAGCTCGCCATACGGCGCGTAAGCTTCGGTTGTAACGGCCGCGTTGAGGACCGACGTGGCCACTCCGTTTGCATAAGAGGTCTGCGGCAGACGCTCATTCTTGTCCTTGAAGAGGAACAGTCCGGTGACCCATTGGAGCGGACCCTCCGAGGTCGAGGCGGCGATGAACTCCTGGCTCCAGGTCTGCCCCCTGGCTCGGACGAGGGTCGTCTGCCTGGGAATTGGTGTTACGTCCGAGTCGATGACGCTCTGAGAGCGCATATGGCGGAACCCGGAGATCGACTTCAGGGTCGCGAACCCGAGGTCCAGATCGGCAATGAGCGAGCCCCCCTTCTGCAGCGTTTTTACAGAGGGATCGAAGCTGGGAGCGATTTCGTAGTCACCCTCACGACCAAATAGCACTCCGGGGGTGAGGCGCCGCTGCGCAATGTTGCCGTTCACGGCTACATAGGCGTAGGCGGTGTGGTTCGAGTCCCAGACATAGTCGGCGGTGGCTGTAAAGCTAAGCTTTTCCGAGGCCTCCCACAGGAGCTTTGTCCGGAACCCGTAGTCATCAGCGGAGTCGAGGTTACTTCCGGTGACGATATTTTTCATATATCCGCTATCGGCCTCGTAAAAGGCCTGGAAGTCGGCGCGCACTGTACTCGTCAGCGGCCCGGTGACGTAAGCTTTTGCCGTCACCATTTCAAAGCTTCCGTAGCCGAGCTCTGCTTCAGCGAACAGCTCAGGCGCCGGCGTTCTTGTGATGATATTGATGGCCCCTCCCGTGGCGTTTCTGCCAAAGAGCGTGCCCTGGGGTCCCTTCAAGACCTCAATGCGTTCCAGGTATCCGAAGTTGAAAATGCCCGCTTGCGGGCCCACGAGGGGCACCCCGTCAAGGTAGAGGGCGACGCTCGCAGAGTCTCCGGATGCGGTGGAGCGGCTACCGATGCCACGGATCGACGGCTGGGCGTATGCAGTATTCTGAACAAACAGCAGGCCAGGAACAACCCGGGTGAGGTCGGCTGTGCCCTCCACGCCCTGCTCTTCCATTTGCTGCTGCCCGAGGACGCTTACGGGGATCGGCACGTCCTGAAGGCGCTGCACACGCTTTTGCGCCGTGACAATCACTTCCTGGAGTTCACTGGACGCCACAGCCGCCGGCTGGGCGTAGCCCAAGGCCGGCGCGCCAAGCGCCGCCGTCACCACCAGAAGCCCCTGAGACAAATGGCGCATCTAAACCTCCCCAATTCTGTTTTCTTGAGTGTCCGGGCCCCGGAACCCGTTCAATCGCGACTGTCGCGGCCACTTCCGTCCACCGACGAGCCCATCCTGATACCGACCCAGATCAGGGTCTAACCGAGCATCACGACTTTCACGATGTTGGCTGGCTAATCAATAAATGGCAACCCAAAAGCTCTTGGGGCCGCATGCTGATTCATATTCGTTTTAAGTGGCTTATATTCAGCGACGATAACTGGCGGCGTCGTCTCGTCTGGCGGTTGTCGGAGGTCTCCCGCACGTTGTGGATGCTTCGGCGCCGTAGACCGCTCACCCTGCTGGTGGCGTCTCGCTAGCAGCCATTCCGGAACGGTAGGCTCGCTGCCCCGGACGTGGCAGATGCAGCAACTCGCGCACGACGGCGTAGTGGGAACGATAGCCGCATCGGGCAAGGGGACGGGCCGCCACAGTATCGAAGACGCCGTCATTCAGGAATGCGCGGTCGATATGGACCCCCACGACCTGGCCAATGACGACGTGCGTGCTTGTCGCTTTGCCATCGAGATCGTGGAGGTGAATGATCTGCAGCAGCTTGCATTCCATAGCGGCCGGCACGCCGCCGACCCGCGGCGGCTTCACCATCCGGGACGGAGCCGCCGTCAAGCCAACGCGCGCCATCTCGTCCACGCCGTAGGGCTCCTCCACGGAGCTGTCGTTCATCTCCGCCGCCATAGACTCGGTGCTGAGGTTGAAGACGAATTCGCCGTTCTTTTGGACGTTGATAAGGCTGTCGCTGAGCTTGGCGTTGGCGAACGCCAGGATCGGCGGAGTGACGCTTAGGACGTTGAAGAAGCTGTAGGGCGCCAGGTTGGGCGTTCCGTCGTCGTCCGCAGTGGATATCCATCCGATCGGTCGCGGCGCGACGATAGCGGTCAGCGGGTTGTGCTTGAGGCCATGGCCTTGCGCTGGATCGTAGAAGTAGATGTCCTCGCCCACCGGGAGTCTCCTTGGGTCAGTGGCTCAGTCACCGCGCGGTGTCGGCCAGATGCGCGTCCTTAAGTGGACGTCGGCGCGGCGCGGCATCAAGCCCGCCGTCGCCAGGATTATGTCCGGCCACGACTAAATCCTGGCCTCGATCGGCATTGGGCGCCAACGCCATCAGATCCCCGTGAACAGGCCCGCACGGCGTTCCTTCGCGGCCGCAAGCCCCTCCCGGAAGTCTTGGGTCCCGAGCAACAGCGCCTGGCCCAGCACATTGGCCGACCACTCACTCTCCATGCTGGAATCCAGCCCGCGGTGCATCGCTTCCTTGGCGGCCCGGTAGGCCAGCGGCGGCAGGTCGGCCAGCGACTGCGCGAAGACCTGCGCCCGCTCGTGGAGCGTCTCCTCGGTATCGACCAGTTCCGACGCAAGGCCGATGCGCACGGCCTCCTCCCCGCCCACGGGACGTCCGCCCAGCGCCATCTCCGACGCCCGGCCCAGTCCGACGAGGCGCGGCAGCAGATAGAGGCCCCCCAGCGGCGGCAGGATCCCGAGCTTGATCCAGCTTTCCTGGAAGCTTGCCGAGGGCGCGACGATCCGGAAGTCGCAGGCGAGCGACAACTCACAAGCCACCGTGACGGCCGCGCCGTGCACCGCCGCCACCACCGGCTTCGGGCAGTGGAACAGGCGTCGTGCCGCGCCTTGGAAGAGGCCGTAGATCTGCTCCTTGATGGTCATGCTGGGCGTGCGCGTCAGCTCCTCGAGGAAGCTGAAGTCGGCCCCGGCGCTGAAGTGCTTGCCTTCGGCGGCCAGCACGATGGCGCGGACCTCGGGGGCGAGGGTCAGCTCGTCGATCGCCCCGCAAAGCTCTCGCAGCGTCTGGGGCCTGAGGCTGTTGCGCCCATCCTTGCGGTCGATGAGCACCCAGCCCACCGTGCCGCGACGTTCCACGCGCAGGTCCTCGTACATCACTCTGTCTCCTTCACGCCCAATCGTCGGCCCATGGATCGCGCGGCATGCCTAGGACACGTTCCGCGATCTTGTTGCGGTGGATCTCGCTCGTCCCGCCCCCGACGGTGGCGGCGCGCGACCCCAGGTAGGCTTTGCCGGGCCGCCCGGCGGTGAGGCCCTCGACTCCGTGGACGTCCAGGGCGAGTTCATAGAGGCGCTTCTCCTCCTCCTGGCCGAACAGTTTCAGCACCGATCCCTCGGCGCCCGGCTGGCCGCTATCCAGGATCCTGACCATGTTTCGCAGGCCATGCAGGCGCAGCAGCTGGGTGTTGATCCAGGCCTGGGCCGCCCTTCGCCGCAGACCGTGGTCGACGCCGTACGCAGCTTCGCGTCGGCCCAGCTGCGCGATGGTGCGCTCGACGAGCAAGCTCTGACGGAACTGGGCGCCCAGGAATACGGTGGAGTGTTCGTGCGCCAGCGACGTCTTCGCGACCTTCCAGCCCTGATCCAGCTCACCCACCATGTTGCCGGTGGGTATGCGCACCTCGTCGAGGAACACCTCGTTGAAGCCGGCCTCCCCGTTCATGCGGCGGATCGGGCAGACGGTGACGCCAGGCGCAGCGAGCGGGATAAGGACGCAACTGATGCCAGCGTGCTTCGGGATCGAAGCCCCCGTACGCACGAGCGTGTACATCCACTCCGAGTAATGCGCCCCGGACGTCCACGTCTTCTGCCCGGTCACGACCAGGGTGTCGCCGTCGACGACGGCGCGGGTCTGCAGCGAAGCCAGGTCGGAGCCGGCTCCCGGCTCTGAAAGCCCGCTGGCCCAGAGGATGTCCGCCCGCCGCGACGCGGCCAGGAAGCGGTCCCTCTGCTCCGGAGCGCCATGCGCGATCAGGGTCGGCCCGACCAGGCTGAGACCGCGGTTGCCGACCAGCGGCGGCAACCCGCGCCGGGCCAGCTCGGAGTGATAGAGCACCTGCTGCAGGAAGCTCGCCGAGCGTCCCCCGTATTCCAGCGGCCAGTGGATGCCTGCCCAGCCGGCATCCGCCATCGTGGCCTGCCACTCCCTCAGCGCCGGTATGGCGCGGCTTCTCAGCTCGCCCAGTCGCTCGCCCGTCGCATGCGCGTCCAGCCAGTCGCGCAGCTCTTCGATGAAGTCCCGGTCGCGCTCGTCCAGCGAGAGCTCGCTGCCGGGGCCCTCCGGGGCCCGTCGCAGCCCGGCTTCGGAAGGCTGGGTGAGCTCGGCGCCGAGGACGTCCAGGTGCCTGTCCCCGGAGCCCAGCATCAGCTGCACGGACTTGGCCCGCCGAAGCAGCAGGTGAAGGTCGTGGTCCCAGGTGTTGCCGATGGCGCCGTGGATCTGCACGGCTTCCGACACGACCCGGGCGGCGGCGCTCGTCGCGACGATCTTGGCCACGCGGGAGGCGCGCGGGTCGGGGAAGTCGTCGCGCACCGAACGCAGGGCGCCCTCCAGGGCGGAGCGGGCGTTCTCCACGTCCACCAGCGCATCGGCGAGCTTATGCTTGATGGCCTGGAACCGCCCGATTTGCTCACCGAACTGGCGACGATCCAGGCAGTATCGCGACGTAAGGTCGAGCGCGGCCCTCGCGACGCCGACCGCCTCCGCGGCGAGCAGCGTCCAGGCCACGCTGAGGATTGCCTCCGGATCCGCGCTCGAGACGGCGACACATGCGGCGTCGCGCAGCGACAGGCTGGCCATCCGACGGGTGGGATCAAGTCCGCTCAACTCCAGCCGCTCAACGCCGTCCGCCCCGGTATCGATCGCCCACCATCTCCCAGCCACCGGCACGAGCACGATGTCGAGCGCCGCGCCGTCCATCACATCGGGGATGACGCCGCTGATGCGATGGTTGCTCCCCGCCTCGACGAGCGACAGGCCGACGTCGACGCCGCGTTCGGCTGAAAGCGCCGCCCCGACGATGCACGCGCCGGACGCTAGGGTCCGCGCCAGAGCCTGAGCCGCCTCCCCCTCGCCCGCCGCGAAGATGTGCGTGGCGAGGAACACGGAGATGAGCGGAATGGGCGCCACTTTCCCCGCCAGCGCCTCGGCCACCGCGGCCTCCGTCGCCAGCCCTGCGTCGGCGCCGCCGAGCCCTTCCGGCAGGACGCCGCAGAGCAGGCCCAGCTTGGCCAACTTGTCCCAAAGCGCCCGGTCGACAGCAGCTCCGCCCTCCGCGGCTCGCCGCGCGGCGCTGCGATCTGGCGTCAGCTTTTCAAGGACGCGAACGATGTCTCGCAGATCATCCGTAGCCGCCGGGTCCGCCCAGGTCTCGACGCGCGGGTCACTCCCCATGCGTGCGACGATTGTGCTCGATCATGAACTCGAGAGCCCGGCGGGCCAGGTCCGCGGGCGGCTGCGGCAGCTGCACCGGCCCATGGTCGCGACTGGGCAGAGCAATTGCCGCCACGGCGTGACAGGACTCCTCGCCGCGCTGGTTCACGCCCGCCACGCGGACGTCGACGATCGCGCGACCGTCCTCGTGGCGCTTCTTCATCACCTGCCCGGTGAAGACGTGCAGGTCGCCGATATAGTTGAACTTTCGAACCTCAGCATGCATGTGGCACATCCAGCCGTCGTCGCCCATCCAGTCGGTCAGCACGTGGGCCAGCCAGGCCTCGCGCATGACCGAGTAGTCGTAGGCGCTCGGGGCGCCGATGGCCCGGGCCCAGCTGCTGTCCCAGTGCACGCGCTGGGCGATGTCGGGAACGCCCTGGTCGTTGGGCACATAGAAGGCCGGCATGCGTTGGCGGTTCTTGTAGGCCATGCGACCGGACCCCGGATTGAACCGGAAGCCGACGCCGCCGGCGTGCCAGAAGATGATGTCGGTCATGGTGAGCGGCCCGCCGCCGGCCGGGCCGATGCGGTCCCCGACCTCGACGTCCTCCCAGTAGCGCGGCTCGCCATAGCGCGGCTGCTCTGCGGCGTAGATGGCGTCGTGGCGGGCGATGTCCTCCGGCGAGTAGTTGGCCAGCTCTAGGTCGGCCAGCTTCTTGCGTTCCCGCGCAGCCTTGCGCTCGGTCATCACCATCAACGGGCGCGAAACCGCCACGACCTCGCCTCTCTGGTTGATGTGCGTCCACCGGTCGACCTTGATCAGCGACCGGCCCGCGAAGCTCGACTCCTTCGGGGTCAGGCCCTCGATGCCGCCGAACTTGAAGAGTTTGTCACCCTCGCGGATCGGCAGGTACCAGTCGATCGTCTGGCCCGACACGAACTGGTGAATGCCGCGGAAGGAGGCCTGCCGGGGCGGCTTTTCTCCGCGCAGGGGATTGTTTATCGCGCGCACCATGAACGGAGCAGCGATCTGCCCGCTCCATCTCGTGCGTTTGCCGTACTCACGGTCGCAGAAGAGCGGATTGTCGTCCCCTGCCGCGCGGGAATACGCGCGCATGGTGTCATGGGACGCTTCCGTCCACTGCTCCCGCGCAGGGCTTGCGAACTCCTTGCCGATAAGGGAGCGTGTCAGCTCGACGTCTTCGTCCCGGAAGGTCGCGCTGGTGGCCTCTTCGACGCGGTCGGTGACTTCAGTGCTCATCTTGAGCTGTCCTCGGATTGTGTGGCGCGGGGGGCGGCGAACAGCTCGCGCACCGCCGGCAGCATCGGTTTCATGCTCTGGGTTCGGGGCAGGTCGGCGACGAACCGGAACGCCGTGGGCACCTGATAGGGAAGGAGTTGCTCGCGGGCCCAGGCCTTCAGCCCCTCTTCCGTGAGGTCAGCGCCCGCCTGCAACACGACGGCCGCCACAGGAACGTTGCCCAGCCGCTCGTCGGGCACCCCCACGACGCAGGCTTCCCGCACGGACGGATGTTGCTCCAGCGTGCGCTGCACATCCTCGCCATGCACTTTGAAGCCGCCGCGGATGATGACGTTGTCGACGCGGCCCTTGATCCACAGGAACCGATCCGCGTCGAGAACGGCACGGTCGGTGGTCCGCAGCCACTGGTCGCCGGCGACATGGGCGCCACGCAGCTCCAGCACACCCTCGGTTCCGAAGGGAACAGGCTCGCCGGACTGGGCATCTACGATGCGGGCTTCATAGTCGGGGTTCACGATCCCGACCGCGCCCTTGTGCGTCGCATAGTGCTCGCGGAACTCGCCGACGGACCAGCCGGCGACATTGGTGAATTCCGTGGCCCCGTAGGTCTGCAGGACGGGCACGCCCCAGCGATCGAGGGCCTCGTCGATAAGGTCGGGGCTGAGCGCCGCCGTCCCGGATTTCAGCGCTGTCAGGCTCGACAGCTCCTCTCGGGTTACCCCTGCGTCAAGCACCATGCGCAGGCTGCTGGGCGTCAGGTTGGCGATCTTCGGCCTGTGCCGCGCGACGGCCGAGCGCCACTCGTCCACGTTGAACTTCTCAAGCAGGCAGACGCGGAATCCGCCGGCGATCGCGTTCAGCAGGCCCCATATGCCCGACATGTGGACCAGGGGGTTGTCGACGATCACCGCCGCGGAGCGCAGCGCCGGCGGATCGGTGATCGCGGCGGGGTTCTTCTGGTAGCGCAACGCGCCCTTGATGTTGGCGAGGATGCGGGCCCGCCCGATGGCGACCCGCTTCGGGGCACCGGTAGTTCCCGAGGTGAGCATGTAGATGGCGACGTCCGGGTCGCCCTCAAACCGGTCGCCTGAGGTAGGCCTCTCCAGGCCGGGTACAGAGCGAATTGGTTGCGCGCGGTCGTGCGTGAGCTCCAGACCGGCGGCGCCGATGGCCCCCACCGCCGCCTTGAAGCCCGCGCGGTCCCAGTCCTGGCCGTCGGCGATCACGACCGCCGGCCGCAGCTTCGCGAGATCGGCGGCCAGGGTCTCGTCCGGGAACAGCGGGTTGATGGTGAGCAGGCTGTGGTCGCCGGCCAGGAAAGCGATGATCGCCGCCGCGTGCTCGCCCGAATTTCGGATGGCGCAGCCGACCGCCTGGCTGGTGGGAACGCCGATATCCTGCAGCGCCTCGTTGATTCCCTTGGCGACGTCGGCGAGGTCGCCCCAGCTGAGCCACGAGCCGCGGAATTCGATCGCCGGCGCCTGCGGATCGACGGCGAGCATGCCCTTGAAGCGGTCTTGCAGCGTGACCATCGTGATCCTGACCCGGGAACCGTAACCCGAAGCTAGATGGTAAGGCGCCTGCGATCCAATCCGGGTTTCCGGGGATTTATCCGCGTTTCACTATGGGTCGGCCGGGCGTGCCACCTAACTGTAGAGCTTCGCGGCGCCGCCCAGATCCGGCGCGCAATTGGCCGTCCGCCGAGGCTGCCTCGCCCGTCGCAGCTTCTGGGAGCGGTTGAAGCTCGTAGGCGCGCCCGACCGCCCAGAACCATTCCAGCGCGAGGCTGTGCAGCGTGCTGCGCCGCACCAGGTGCAGTTCGCATCCCGGCGGCCCGCCGACCAACGGCCGGGTGACCATGTCGCCCACCGCGCGGTCCATGCCTTTCTGCCAGCGGTACGACATCAGCACGGCGCCGCGCGCGTTGGTGAAATGCATCTGCGCGTACGGATCGGATTCCGGCGCCTCGAGCAGCTCGGCTCCAGCCCGCAACGCCGGCCCGTATTGCCGTTCGAAGTACGCCTTTCCGAGATTGGCTCGCTGCATGCAGACCAGCACCTCGCCCTTGAGGGCCTCGATCGGCACGGTCTCCATCATCGCAAGGCGATGGTTCGGGGGCATCACGACGCAGGTGGTGGAACGAGCCACCACCATGGACTCCAGGCCGGCCAACGGCGGCGGGTCGGTGGCGAACACCACGTCGACGTCGCCTCGCCGCAGTTCGTTCAGCTTTTCCCGTGTGCTCCCGTAGGAGACCTCCAGCACGACGCGGGGATGCTTGGCCGTGAACTCCCCTAGGATCTGCAGCCGCACCGCGACGCGGTTCGTATAGATCGGAGCCGCCACCCGCAGCCGGACCCGGCTCTCGCCCCGCATTTGCCGCACCAGCGCGTCGGCCTCCTGCAGCGAGGCTTCGACCTTCAAGGCCACCTCGCGGAACTGCTCGCCGGCCGCTGTCAGCTCCACTCTGCGGGTGGTGCGGATGAACAGGTCGAAGCCGAGTTCGGATTCGAACCGGCGTATGATGTAGGAGAGCCGCGGCTGGGTCAGGCTGAGCTCGACCGCCGTCTTGGTGAACGACAGCGTACGGGACAACGAGAGGAACGCGAGCACGGCTCGGTTGTCCAGGATCATCTCATTCTAACGAGACGGATCGCTCGCTCACACCATGACATTTGATGGGACTATCACGACTGGGCCCCAGCAAAGTCAATATTTCCTAGGCGTCGGCCGTGGTCTCAGCCGCGGCCGCGGCCAGCAACTCAGCACGAAAACGCTGCTTGTGAAGCTTGCCGCTGCCGGTTCGCGGAAGGTCCTCGAAACGCCGGAAATGGATCACCTTGGGGATCTTGAAGGCGGCCAGTTCCGTGCGGATGCGCCCGCGGATAGCGTCTGCGTCCAGTGTCTGACCAGAGTTCAGGACGACCACCGCGGCGACCTTCTGGTCGTGGCCTTCGCCGGGCAGCGAGAAGACGCCGACCTCCTGCACTTCAGGCAGCGCCTCGATGACCTTCTCGACTTCGGTGGGCGAGACGTTGGCCCCCGAGGTCTTGATCATCTCGTTGTTGCGGCCGACGAAATAGAGAAAGCCGTCGTCGTCGATCCGGCACAGGTCGCCGGTGCGGTAGAAGCCGTCCGGCTCGAAGACCTCCCAGCGCTCCTTGTTGTACATGCCGACCATCATGTTGGGGCTGCGCACGCACAGCTCTCCGACCTCGTTGGGGCCCAGCACCGCGCCGGTAGCCGGATCGATGATCCGCCGTTCGAAATCCGCGGCCGCCCGACCGCAAGCCCCGGCCTTCGCGGCGGGCAGCACCCCGCCCACCTCGAAGCTGTGCTGACCGGCCGTCTCGGTCATCCCCAGGCCACTGTTCTTGCGTTCCGGCGGACAAATCTCGCCATTTTCGTCGAACCGCTCGAGCACCCGGGCCAACTCCGGATCCAGCCCGCCTTCGGCGATGCTCGGATGCTGGCGGATCTCGCGCATGAGGACGTCCTGCGCCGCGACGCGCGTCGGCCGCTCCCTGAGGAAGGTGGCCACTGTGTCGTCGAGCTTCGGCGTCGCGGGACAGATGGCCGTCGCGCCCGTGCCGACAGTTTGCAGCAGGGCGTTGAAGCGGCCCGCCCAGAAGAACGGCCCGACGATCAGGTTGCGGTCGTCGGAAGTGGGCCTGAGCCAGCCGCGAACGCTGTAGAGCCGGTTCACGGTCGAGCCGTGGGTGTGCAGCACCCCCTTCGGATCGGATGTGCTGCCTGAGGTGTACATCACGAGCGAGAGGTCGGCGGGCGTGACGCTGTCCTCGACGTTGCGAAGCAACTCATCGCTGATTCTCGACGCCTCCGCGTCCGCTTCGGCCGGCGCCGCCCAGCGTGGCGCCGTATCCCCGTAGACATAGACCCTGCGCAGGTGGGGCAACGCCGGCGTGGCGAGCCGCTCGCTTGCAAGTTGGCCCTTCAGTTCCGGCGCGATCTCCTCGAGTCGCGCGACGTAGTCGTGATTGAGATAGCGGTCGGCCATCAGCAACACCGCCACGTCGGCGTTGCGCAGCAGCCATTCCAGCTCCCGGCGCTGGTACATGGTGGAGATCAGCACCGCCAGGGCGCCGATCCGGGTCACCGCCATGAACGCGATCAGCCACTCCGGTGAATTGGGGAGCAGGATCCCGACCCTCGCGCCCTTGCCTACGCCTGCAGCCAGGAGCGACTTCGCAAGGCCGGTCGCGCGGGTGTCGATCTCCGCATAAGTCAGCCTGCGTTCCCCCTGGACGAAGGCGACCTTGCCCGCGTGCTGCTCGAGCGTCCGGCGGAACATGTTGGGCAGCGTGGCCGTGAAGGGCGGAGGCCGCGACCAGTACTCCCGTTCGTTGCCTGGGTCCGACATTCGACTACTTCTGCTCCGAGGCTGCCGCCCGACGATCGCGCGGCGGCGTGCCTGGATGCTAACGGACGAAAGAATCCGGCAAAAGCCGATTGCCGCCCGGCTAATGGCCGGATTTCGGTCGACTTATGCGCGAGTGATCAGAATGGCGCCGAGAGCGGGCTTGATGCTTGCCCCCTGCCCCGCCAGCGTAATGCCGTGGCCTGCGCCCGGCGCGGCAGCCTCGATCATGCTTCCCCGCAGGCGGACGGAATGGATTTCTCCCTTTCTCAGGATGATTGCAGGTTTCGCGACGAGGTGCGTGAATTCCTGCGCGCCGAGTTGCCGGCCGAGCTGCGGGAACGGCACCGCCAGGGGTTCCACATCCGCGACGACGACCATCGCCGGTGGACGCAGATCCTGGGACGCAAGGGTTGGGTGGCGCCCGAGTGGCCCCGGGAGCACGGCGGCCTGGGCCTGACGCCGATCCAACGCTACCTGTTCGATGAGGAGTTCGGCGCCGCCGACGCGCCCACGATCCTGAGCTTTGGCCGCAACCTTGCCGGCCCGCTGATCTACACCTTTGGAACGCCCGAGCAGCGGGCGCGCTTCCTGCCGCCGATCCTCGCCGGGGCGGAGTTCTGGTGCCAGGGCTTCTCCGAGCCGAACGCCGGCTCCGACCTGGCGTCCTTGCAGACCCGGGCCGAGCCGCATGGCGACGCCTATGTGCTCAACGGCGGAAAGATCTGGACGACCGAGGCGCACCACGCCGACTTCATGTTCTGCCTGGCGCGGACGTCGGCCGAGGAGAAGCGGCAGAACGGCCTCTCGTTCCTGCTCGTCGACATGAAGTCGCCGGGGATCACGGTGCGCCCGATCTGGTCGATCGACGGAGAGCATCACCTCAACGAGGTGTTCTTCGACGACGTGGTGGTCCCCGCCGACCGGCGGGTCGGAGAGGAAGGCCAGGCCTGGAGCTACGCCAAGTTCGTGCTGACCAACGAGCGGACGTCCGCCGCCGGGCTCGACCGCATGAAGGCCGGTCTACGGCGGGCCCGCCGGCTGCTGGTCAGGCTCGCGCCAGGTCTCGATCCGACGGCCGTCACGCAGTTCCGGCGACGCCTCGCCCAGCTCGAGGTGGACACCATCGCCCTGGAGTGGGCGGTCCTCAGGGTGCTCACGGCCGACGCCCGGGAGATGGCCGGAGCCTCGGCGCTGAAGCTGCGCGGCTCGGCCCTGGCCCAGCGGGTGGCCGAGCTCGTCGTCGACCTCCTCGGCCCTGAGGCCCTGCCGCAGTTCTCCGACGAGGGCTATCCGCACAACGCCGACCACAACTACGGCTTCGCCGACCCGGACGCGCCAGGCGCCATGACCACCCACCTCTACCGCCGGGCGCTGACCATCGCAGGCGGCGCCTACGAAGTGCAGCGCGGCATCGTCGCCAAGCAGATGTTCGGCCTGTGACGGTCCAGGAGCCCCGCCGCATGAACCTGAGCCTGACCGAAGAACAGTTGCTGCTGCGGGACAGCGCGCGGCGCTTCCTGCGCGAGCAGTACAGCTTCGACGTCCGACGCCAGCGCCTCGGCGACCGCGGGATGGGCGGCGAGCTCTGGACCCAGTTCGCCAATATGGGCTGGCTGGCCATGTCGCTGGACGAGGAGTTGGGCGGCAGCGGCGCGGGTCCGGTGGAGATCGCGCTCCTGTGCGAGGAGCTCGGCCGCGTGCTCGCCTTGGAGCCTTTCGTCGACAGCATCGTGCTCGCCGGAAGCCTTCTGCAAGCCATGCCCTCGACGCAGCTGCGGGACGACCTTCTCCGCGGCCTCGGCGCTGGCGAGATCGTCATCGCCGTCGCCGTGCTCGAGCCCGGAGCGCGTTACGCGGGCGCGGCCGGAGGCGTGGTGGCCGGCCTGACGTCGGAAGGCTGCACGGAGCTGACGGGCCGGAAGATCCTGGTCCGCGGGGGCGGCGAGGCCGACATGGTCATCGTGGCGGCCGTGCCGCCAGAGGGCAACCCGGGCGATCTCGGCCTCTACCTTGTCACCATGCACGGCGACAGCTGCGCCCGCCGGACCTACTCGACAGTCGATGGCTGTGAGGTCGCCGACCTCAGCTTCGACCGGACCGCGGCGGTGGACCTGGCGGGCGGGCCGATGTCGGCCGCGGCGATCCTGGATGAAGCCCTCGACCGCGCCACCGTCGCGCTGTGCGCCGAGGCAGTGGGATGCATGGAGGCGGTCATCGAGCTCACCGCGGTTCATCTGCGGACCCGCAAGCAATTCGGCAAGACGCTCGGGTCCTTCCAGGCGCTGCAGCACCGCATGGCCGAGATGCACGTGGAATGCGAGTACGCCCGGGCGATGATCTACAAGGGCCTGCAGAGCCTCACGCTGCCCGCCGACGAGCGGCAAAAGGGGGTGTCGGCGGCGAAGATCCGCGTCTGCCAGGCCGGCCTCGAGGTCGGCGCCCAGGGCATCCAGCTGCACGGCGGCATCGGCATGACCGAGGAATATCCCGTCGGCCACTACTATCGGCGGCTACTGGTGATCGAGAAGACCTACGGCGATCTCGCACACCATTTCGGCCGCTTCGAAGCCCGTTCACCCCTGATTGAGGCGCAACGCCAGTGAGCACGACCGAGGTCGATTGGGAGCACGGCAAGATCACTGCGGCGGGGATCGCCCAGATGCGTGCCGAAATCGGGATAATGCACCGGGTGCCGGGCTGGAACCGCACGGTGACCCGCGACAGCATCGAGCATTTCGCGCTCGGGATCGGCGACGACAATCCCCTGTGGTGGGACGAGGCCAGGCGCGTCGACGGCCGCTTTGTCACGCCGCCATGCTACCTCTACAGCCACTTGCGCGGTCCCCGTCTGCACGGCGGGACCATCGCCATCGAGCGGTATCTGCCGGGCGTCATGGGCGTGTGGTCCGCGGAGAACTGGCGCTGGAACCGCCGGGTGCTCGAAGGCGAGACCATCTACGGGGAAAGCGGACTCGCGGACGTCATACTGGTGCCCAGCCGCTTCGGGGGTCAGTCGGTCACGCAGGTCGAGCGCATCAACATGATCGCCGACGGGGGCGAGGTCGTCGCGAGTTGCGACCACTTCATTCGCCGCTTCGAGCGCGACCAGATCCGCAGCCGCGGCTCCTATCTGGAGCGGCCGGAGACCCGTTACACCGCCGCGGACCGGGCGCGCTTCCTGGAGCAGTACGAGTGGGAGACAACGGCGCGCAGGGGCGCCGAACCGCGGTTCGTCGAGGACGTCAAGGTCGGTGATACCGTTGGCCCGCTACTCAAGGGACCCCTGACCGTCACCGGCCTGATCGGCTTCCTCATGGGCGCGGGCTGTCCGTTGATCCTCTCCAATCGGATCGGAGCCCGCTATCTCGCCGAGCGGCCGGGTTCGGGGATGGTCCATCCCGAAACCGGGGTCCCGGACACTATCGAGGCCCCGCACTGGGACCGCGCCCTGGCGCGGGCCAGCGGCATGCCGGACGGCTACGACTGGGGCGGCACGCGGGTCTGCTGGCTCTCACACGCCTTTACGGACTGGGCGGGCGACGACGGCTTTCTGCAGTCCATGGACGTTAAGCTGCTGAAGCCGAACATCCTGGGCGACGTGACTTGGATCCGGGGCGCGGTGACAGCCGTGGACGCGGACACGGCGACCATCGAGCTCACGGCCACAAACCAGCTCGACGAGGCGACGGCGGCCGCGACCGGCGTAGTGAGGCTTCCCCGCCGCGCCGAATAGGCTCAGGTGGGCTTCGGCGCGTGGCCGCCAGCCCCGCGGAAGGTAGTCGCCTGCCGGGCCTTGCGGTCCTCGATGCGGTACCTGGCGGTGGCCTCGTGGAGCACGCCCTCATCGAGGCTGAGATTCTGCGACAGGCGGTACAGGTCCTTGTAGGCGGCGACCGAGCCCGGGCTGACGGCGATGATCGCGTTGGCCAGCGCGTCCACCCGAGCGTCCAGCTCTTCGACCGGCACGGCGTCCAGCACTAGACCCAGGTCCAGGGCCTCGCGGCCGCTCACGCGGCGGGCCGTGAAGGACATCTCACGGGCGCGTTGCACGCCGATCAGCCGCGGCAGCCGTTGCGTCATGCCCCACGTCGAGTGCAGGCCCAGGGTGGCGTGGTTGTCGCAGAACTGAGCGTCCTCACTGCAAAGCAGGAGGTCGAGGCCCACCGCCAGCGACAGGCCGCCCGCGTAGCAGGCGCCGCGGACAGCGGCGATCGTCACCTGCGGCATCGTCTGCCAGGTGTGGAGTAGCCGCCTTGCCTCCCCCGACAGCGCCTCTTTGCTGTAGCCTGGATCCGCGGCGGCCTTGTAGTCCACGCCCGAAGAGAATGCCCGGCCCACGCCCTGCACCACCAGCACCCGGACATCCTTCAGTCCGGCCACGTGCTCGCTGGCGCGCAGCGCCTCGTTGATGAGCGTCTGCGTGAGGGCGTTCACCCGTTCAGGGCGATTGAACAGCAGCGTCGCCCGCGGCCCGTCGATCTGCAGTATGACCTGTGTGAATTCGCTGACCACTGCGTCCCTCTCGCCCGTTCGTCGACCGCAGCCGCCCGCGGAGGCTGAAGTGAGCGGCGACGGTGTCGCGGATCGACACGGTGGTCTAGGTCGCCAGTAGGCGCGATCTATCTCGAAGGCGGATAAGCCGGGATCGGTCGACGGCTATTTCAGGCTTGCCAGGACCTGGCGCTGCACCAGCGGCAGCAGGGCGTCGATGTCCACGGCCTGTTTGTCGGTAAGGACCTGGATCGCCACGCCTCTCAGCACCGCCAGCAGGAGCACCGCGGCGGACTTGACGTCGAGGTCCTTGCGGAACGCGCCGGCCTTCACGCCGCGCTCGATCAGCGCCTCGAGCTCGCCGCGGATCCCCTTGTTGAGCTCGGCGATGTCCTTCTGAACCTCGGGCACGGCGCCCAGGGCCTCCCCCATGATCACGTAGAGCGCCCGCATGGACTTTTCTCGGGTGGCGAGTTCCTTGAAGAACGTCTCGATGTGCTTCTCGACGGAGCGTTCGGCGCTGTCCAGGTCGATCGTCGGGCGAAGCTGGTCGTGCAGGTAGCGCGACGACATGCGCTGCACGACCGCCTTCAGCAGGGCCTCCTTCGACCCGAACCGGTGGCTCACCAGCCCGCCGGTGTACCCGGCGGCCTTGCCCACCTGGTTGATTGTCGTGCGCATGTAGCCTTGGCGTGCGAAGAGGTCGATCGCAGCCCGGATGATCTTGCGTTCCGACTCGGCCTTCCGCTCTTCCTGCGTGCGCTGGCGCCGGATCCTGGTTTCTGACATTGCGCCGCCGAACTTTGCTGACGAGACCCAGCGAGCACGCTTCCCCGCCGGGATGCTCGCCTTCCGATGCATTCATATCCTTTCAGGTTACAATGAGTCTGGGAAGGCGCGCGCCGCGCCTCCCAAGCGACCCTCAGAGACCCAATAGGTGCTTGGCGACGTTGTTGCGGTGGATCTCCGGCGTCCCGCCGGCGATCGTGTTGGCCCGCTGCGCCAGGTAGAACGGCATCGGCAGGAGGACATGGGGCGGCCCCACCACGGGGACGTCGGTGACCACCTTACGGGCCCCGCGCTGGTCGGGGGCCCCATAGTAGCCGACGGCTTCCGCGCCCAGTTCGGTGAGCGCTTGCGCCGTCTCGCGGTTGCGGATGTTGAGCAGCTCTCCCGTCGCATCGGGCGGCGCGCCGGGCTTGGCGTCGGCGATCAGCTGCGCGGCCGCGAAGTCGGCAGCCTCCACCGCGATCTCCAGCAGCGACAGTCGCCGGGAGAAATCTGGATCGTCCCGGAGCGACCCGCCGTAACCGTCCGCCTCCAGGCCGACCAGCTCGTTGAGCCACCGCACCCGCCAGCGCAGTTCCGTGACCATCCGGAGCAGGCCTGCCGAGTGTTCGTAGAGCAGTAGATGGCGGGCCACGCTCCAGCCGGCGTTCTCCTCGCCGAGCCGGCGGCTCTTAGGCACGCGGACGTCGGTGAAGAACACCTGGTTGAACTCATGCTCGCCGGCGATCGTGTAGATCGGCCGCAGCTCGATCCCCGGCGAATCCATGTCGATCAGCAGGAAGGTGATGCCCTCCTGCTTCTTTTGCATCTTGGCGGTCCGCACCAGGCAGAAGATGCGGTTCGCGAACTGGGCGAAGGTTGTCCAAATTTTCGACCCGTTGAGGATGTAGTCGTCGCCGTCCGACGTCGCCTGGAGTTGCAGGCTGGCCAGGTCCGACCCAGCTCCCGGTTCGGAGTAGCCCTGCGCCCACCAGTCCTCGCCCGAGATGATGCGCGGCAGGAAGTAGGCCTTCTGCTCGTCCGTCCCGAAGGTCATGATGCAAGGGGCGACGAGGTTCTTGCCCATCCGCATGATCTCAGGCGGCCGCGCGCGCTGCGACTCCATCTCCCAGATCAGCCGCTGCTTTGGCGACCACCCGGCCCCGCCATACTCAACGGGCCAGTTCGGAGCCCCCCAGCCGCGTGCGTACAGGATTTTCTGCCACGAGCGGCCATACTCGAACTCGGCCAGGGCCCACGTCGTCAGCAGTGCGGCGCGGCGGTGTTCATCCGTCAGGTTCTGGTCGTAGAACCGCCGCACCTCGTCGCGGAAGGCGTAGTCCTCGGGCGTCGGATCGAGCTGTTCAATGTCCACGTGCAGCGCCCTCGTTGTGGCCGCGCAGCTCGCGATAGCGGCGCAGCTGATGTTCGACGGGGCCGAACAGCGAATTGATCATGGTGATCCGTTTGAAGAAATGGCCCACGTCGAGGTCCTCGGTCATGCCGATCGCCCCATGCAGCTGGACGCCGTTCTTTCCTACGAACACGGCGTCCTGGCCGAGCTGGACCTTGGCCGCCGCCACCGCACGTCCGCGCGAGACCGGGTCCTGATCCAGGGCAAGGGCGGCCCGCAGGGTCAGTGCGGCGACCTGCTCGTAGGCGACGTGCATGTCCACGAGGCGGTGCTGCACGACCTGGAACTTCGATATCGGCTGGCCGAAGGCCACCCGGGTTTTGCAGTATTCGACGCAGCGTTCGTTCAGGGCCGACATCGCGCCCACCGCCTCCGCGCAGACCGCCACGATGGCGTCGTCGATCACCCGCTCGATTGTCGGAAGCGCGCCGCCCGGCTCCCCGACGATCGCTTCGGCCGGCACGCGCACCCTGTCGAAGGCGATCTCCGACGCGGTGAGCCCGTCCATGGTCTGATAGTCCTGACGCGACACTCCAGCGGCGTCGGCAGGAACCATGAACAGCGAAATCCCGTCGCGATCGCGCGTGTCTCCGGCGGTCCGCGCCGACACGAACAAGACGTCCGCCTCGGGCCCGCCATAGACGACGATCTTCTGCCCGCTCAGCTCGTACCCGTTGCCGACGGTCTGCGCCCGCAGCTCGACATTGGCGAGGTTGAAGCGCGATCTGGGCTCGGCGTAGGCGAATGAGAACAGGGTGTCGCCGGCGATCAGCTTCGGGATCAGCTCCGCCTTGAGCGCCTCGTCCCCCGCATGCCGGAGCACCCCGCCCCCCAGGACGACGGTCGAGACATAGGGTTCCACCACGGGTCCGCGCCCGAAGGCCTCCATGACCAACACGGTGTCCAGGGGGGAGCCGCCTCCGCCGCCGTAACGTTCGTCGAAGGCTACGCCCAGGAGGCCAAGGCTGGCCATGTCCCGCCAGGCGGCGCGCGGCGTCTGCGGTTTGTCCCGCCGCGCGGCGAAGCCGAGGTTCTCGATGACGTAACGTTCGACGGTGTCCCGCAGCAGTCGCTGCTCTTCACTCCAGGTGTATCGCATGTTGTTCAAGCAGGACGGTCAGCCCGCGTGCCTCCAATCGGCCTAGGACGTCGGCGCGCCGACGGGGATCTCCGCGGCTTCCAGAGCGTTCACCAGGTCGCGTACGCGGCCTGGAACGACCTTCAGCATGGCGTTGCGCGGGATCTCGTCGACGAACACCACCTTGGTTGGCACATAGTAGGCGGGCTTGCGCGCACGGACCCAATCCATCAGTTCCTGTGCAGAGGTCGCCTGCGCAGGCTTTAGGACCACCGCGGCGATCGGGACCTGCGTGAGCCTCGGGTCGGGGATCCCCACGACCGCGGCGTCCGCGACCGCCGGATGGTCGCGCAGCACAGCTCCGACGTCGTCGGCGGAAACCTTGAAGCCGCCTCGGATCAGCACGTCGTCGGCGCGCCCCTCTATCCAGTAGAAGCCGTCCTCATCACGCCTCGCGAGATCGTTGGTCGTGATCCAGCCCGGCGGGGCGTCCGCCGATCGGCGCGGCGTGTCGATCTGCAGGACGCCGATTTCGCCGGCTGGCAGCTCATCCCCTGAGGCAGGGTCGATGATGCGCGCCTTGATCCCCGGTCTGGGCGTGCCGACGCTGCCGCGCTTCTCCTTCACCAGGTGCAACGCGTCGAGGTCGAAGCCCATGGCGTTGCCGAGGAATTCGGTTGCGCCGTAGCGGCGCACGACCAGGACGCCATAGACCCGCTCGAACTCGTCGGAGGTGGCAAGGTCGACAGGCGCGGAGCCGGCGATGAACAACTCACCGCTGGCGAGGTATTCCGGGGGCACCTTTGCGTCGAGCAGCATGCGCAACGCGGCGGGCGGCGCGCCGAGGTGGCGCGGCTTGTGCTCGAGGACGAGCTCGGCCCACTTCCAGATGTCGAAGCGTTCCATCAGGGCGATAGCCCGGCCGCGCCAGACGCTCTGCACCATGCTGGTGGCGCCACCGATGCTCACCAGGGGGACAGCGGTGATCGCAACTCCGCGCCGCGTTCGTTGCCAGAGGTTCTCAGGGAACTCCCCGCGGAACTCGTCGAAGCTCACCGCAATCCGTTTCGGCGGACCGGTCGTCCCGCTGGTCAGGACGGCGGCGCCGACATTGGGCGCCGGTGGATAGTGGGCCTCGGGGCCCACGGTCTCCAAGCCTTCGACGACCCGGACTGGGTCCGTCCGATCGCCGGTGAGTTCGATTCCGATGGAGCCCGCCGCGGCGACCGCCTCGCGAAAGCCGTCGCGTCGCCAGTCCTGACGGTCCGCCACGACGGCGCGCAGGCGCAGAGCCCGCACATCGGCGCAGATCGCCAGGTCGGGCTGGATTGGAGTGATCATCACCGCGCAGCGGCGCCCGCCCAACACGCCGAGGTAGGCGCCGAATGAATGCGGCCGCTGACGCAGCACCAGGCCAACGCCTTCGCTTGCACCCACATCGGCGGCATCGAGGATGGCGCGCATGCGGTCGCCGATCCTGCGCATGTCGTCCCAGGTCCACCAACTGCCCTCGTACTGGACGGCGGGGCCGTGGGGCTCGGTTTCCAGCAGCTGGGCGATGCCCTCCCATATCTCCATCTTGTCAGCCTCCGCTTCGCCCTGCTCAGTCGTCGGCCTGTCGCCCGAGCCGCTCGATGTCCCAGCGGACCATCTCTTCCATCGTGCGCACCGGCGGAGGGGGCAGCTCGACAGGGGCCCCGCGGGAGGGGAGTAGCACGACGGCGTGACCGGGCGAGGTCGTCACGCCGCGCTGGTTGCGGCACTGCAGCTGGACGTGCACGACATTGCGGCCGTCCTCCTGACGCTTGTCCACGACCTCGCCAGTGATCCAGGTGGTGTCACCGATGAAGTTGAACCGGCGGTGCTCGCACCGGATCTTCCACAGCCAGCCTTCATCGCCCATCCAATCGGTGACGATATGGGTCAGCCAAGCCTCCCGCATCGCGCCGTAGTCGTAGGAGGTCGGCAGGCCCAGCTGGCGGGCGCGCTCCGGCTCCCAGTGCAATCGCTGCACCGTGTCGGGAATGTTGAGATCGTTCACGGGAAAGAGCCCTGGGGCCTTCTTTCGGACGCGGTAGGAGATGCCGAACGCGCCCACCGGGGTGATGCCCATCCCGTAGCCCAGGTGCCACAGGAGGATGTCGGTTGTCAGCAGCGGCCCTTTGACCTTGGTGGGCAGGACGTCGCCCACCTGCACGTCTTCGAAGTAGCGGGGCTCCGCGCCGCGCCGCGTCTCCGCTTCGTAGCAGGCGTCGATCTCGGCCAATTGCTCGGCGGTGTAGGGTTCGGCCGTCTCGCGCTCCTTCTTGCGTTCACTCGAGGCATGCCGCTCGGCGTTGATCCATGTGCCGCGCTGCACCGCGACGAGTTCGTCGTCCTCGGTGGCGTAGAGGATGTCGTTGGTCACGTGGGCCGCGCGGCCCCCGAAGGAGCTGCGTTTGTCGACCACGCCGACGGGCACCCGCATCTTCTTGAGGCGCTCGCCCAGCCGTACGGGCCGCCACCATTCGAATTCCATAACCGCTTGGTACGAGCCCAGCCCCGCCCAGGGGTCTCCCTTCATCAGCGCCTTCTGCTCCGGCGTGGGCTTGGGGCCGGCGTCGACACCCATGGTGGTGACCATGTTCGGCGCGCCGATCAGCCCGCTCCATCGGGTGCGCTCGCCGTATCCGGGATCGGAATAGAGCGGGTTGTCGTCGCCATAACCGAAGACGTAGCGCCGGGCGTTGTCCCAGGTCATCTCCATGTTGTGGGGTGGGTTTGGAAGCCGAATGGGAATCCCCAGCCGCTGCCGAGCGCGCTCGAACGACGCGTCGGTGAGCTTTCCCTCGTCGCGCGCTGCGGCGTCACTCATGGCGTTTCCCCTTGTCGAGCTCGTCAGTTTGCGGGCGGACCCGCGGCCCAGCGGCGAACCAGGCTTGGCTCGGGACGCGCGCGGACCGACGCGTTAAGACTGTGAACAAATTGGTTGGTCGTCAAGCAACTTAATTGATTTGCCAGTCGGCCATGGCCGCCGCGCGCTCGCGATGCACCGACGGCGAGCCGAGGAACGTCCGGTCGAACATCGCGCGCTTCAGCCAGAACTGGCAGTGGAATTCCCAGGTGTAGCCAATGCCGCCGTGCAACAGGACCATCGTACGGGTGGTGTTCACGTATCGGTCGGTGAGATGCGCCTTGGCCAGGGCCGCAAGGCGGGGCGCCTCGTCCGGCCGATGATCGAAGGTGTAGGCCGCATACCAGACCAGTTGCCGGGCTGGCTCCACCTCCGCGGCGGCGTCGGCGATCTGGTGCTTCACGCCCTGGAAGTGGCCGATCGTCCGGCCGAACTGCACCCGCTCATTGGCGTAGTTGGTCATCAGTTCGACGGAACGGTGGGCGCCGCCGTAGGCGTCTGCGGCCAGCAGGACCAGGGCGGCGTCGCGGATCCGCTCGGCAACTGCCAGCCCCTCGGGCAGCAGTTCGCAAGGGGTGTCGACGAACCCGAGCGCGCCGAGACGGCGGGTCCGGTCTATGCCGTCGACCTCCCGCACCGTCAGCCCAGGCGCGCCCTGCTCGACCAGCGCCAGCCCGCCGCCCGCCAGGCCCACCAGGAAGAGGTCGGCGTCCGCGGCGAACAGCACGTTCTTCTTGCTGGCGGTCAGCCGACCGGCCGTCGCCACGGCCGTCCATTGGTCGGGCTGCCAGCGCTCGCCGTGTTCCGAGATCGCCAGGCTGGCCACCACCTCGCCGCTCGCCAACCGGGGCAGCCAGCGCGCCTTCTGCTCTTCGGAGCCGCCCAGGGACAACGCCATCCCGACCAGGGCATGACCCAGCAACGGTCCAGGCGCCGCGCAATAGCCCATGGCGTCCGTGACCACGGCCAGGTCGAGAAGCTCCAGGCCCGCCCCGCCGTGTTCCTCCGGCACGATCAGGCCGGCAAGCCCCAGGTCCGCCGACTTGCGCCAGAGGTCGCGGTCCAATCCCTCGTCCCGATCGTAGATCTTCAGCAGCCGGGACGGCGGAGCCTCTGTTTCGAAAAACCGCCGCACCGATGAGTACAGCGCCTTCTGCGTGTCACTCAGATCGAAATCCACATTCTTCTCTCAGTCCTGCTGTGACATCTGCAATGGATTGACGGTCACGCATCGCGCGGCAGACCGAGGCCCCGCTCGGCGATTATGTTGCGCTGGATGTTCGAGGTGCCGCCGCCCATGTTTGCGGCCAGGGACCCTAGGTTGTGGTTCACCCACCGTTCGTTCCCGAGCGGGGCCTTGGCGCCCGTGACCTGCGCCAGCAGCAGCGCGTCGTCGCCGATCAGCTCCTGCGCGATGCGGGCGGCCTCCAGGCCAATCACATGCATCGTCAGGAACTTGCCGGTGTAGTCGAGCACCCCGGCGGACTCGCCCTTCGCGCCCAGGGAGAACTGGTACTGACCCGACCAGTAGGAGGACATGACGTGGCCTTCGAGGGCCACCAGCCACTGCCGCACCTCGGGATCCTCGATGGCGCGCACGCCGTTGCGCGTCGTCCGCTTGGCGAGGCCGACGATCTTGCGGAACAGGTCCAGCCCCTGTTCCGGGCCGCCCATCTGGTCACGCTCGAACTTCAGCGTGGTGCGTGACACCTCCCACCCCTGCCCCCGCTCGCCGACGATCCAGTCCGCGGGCGCCTTCGCGTCGGTGAAGAACACCTCGTTGAAGGAGGCGTCGCCGGTGACCTGGCGCAGACGGCGGACCTCGATGCCGGGCTGCTTCATCGGCACGAGCAGGTACGAGAGCCCCTCCCGTCCGGGCTTGTCTGGCTCCGTCCGCACCAGCATGAACATGTGGTCGGCCAGATGCGCGCGGGTGGTCCAGATCTTCTGACCGTTGATCACCCACTGGTCGCCCACCAGCTCGGCCCGGGTCCTCAGGCTGGCCAGGTCGGATCCCGCGCCAGGCTCGGAATACCCCTGGCACCAAATATGCTCGCCACGAATGGCCGGCGGAACGAAGTGCTCCTTCTGCCAGTCGCTGCCCCATTGCAGCAGCGTCGGCACCAGGCGCCCGGCGCCATTGCGCTCGAGCTCGCGCGGAGCCCCGACGCGGCTGAACTCCTGGGAAATGATGCGCGCTTTGAGGGGGTCGGCCGCTTGTTCCGAGCCCCCGTAGCGGACCGGGATCCCGCGATAGAGGTATCCCTGCTTCGTGGCCCGAAGTCGGAACAGGCTTGCCTGGTCCTCACGAGGAAGTTGGGCCTCTTCGGCCTTGAGCGGCCACTCGCGCGCGAGGAAGCCACGCACCTCCTCCTGGAAGGACAGGTACTCCGCGCTGTAGTCCAGGTTCATTCAGCCACCCGCCCAATCGGCCCGCGCGCAACAAATCTGCCTGAAAGTCTGAGATTATTTGTTGGCTGTCAATCTAATATCATGGCGGCTGAGCTAGCGGCCGGTAAAGGTTGGCGGTCGCTTCTCCATGAACGCAGACCTGCCCTCCGCCGCGTCCTGGGTGGCCGCCACGGCCCTGAGAGCCAGTTGCTCGAGCCTCAGACCCGCCTCAAGCGGAAGGTCGCGGCTCCGCAGCGCCAACTCCTTGCTGGCCTGAACGGCCAACGGGGCGTTTGCCGCGATGAGCTCCGCGTAGCGCATCGCCGCGGGAAGCACGTCCGACCACGTGGGCACGAGCCTATTGATCAACCCGAAAGCGAGGGCCTGCGCCGCCGTGACGGGCTGGCCGGTGAGCAGTATCTCCATGGCGATCGCATGGGGCAGTTGCTGCGCAAGCCGCTGGGTGCCGCCGCCGCCCGGCAACAGCCCACGCTTCACCTCAGAGGCGCCGAAGGTGGCAGCCTCGCAAGCCACCCTTATGTCGGTGGCCAGCATCAGGTTCAGCCCCGCCCCTAGGCAATAGCCGTTCACCGCCGCGATCACCGGCTTCCACAGATCGATGCCCCTGTTGAGCATGGGGTGCGCCGAACTCCCCCAGCCGGCAGAGCCGTCCACGTCCCGTCCGGCATGCGTCTTGATGTCACCGCCGGCGCAGAAAGCTTTGTCGCCGGCGCCGGTGACGATGGCCACCCGGATGTCCCGATCGTCACGCACACGCGCCCAGGCTGCGGCCAGCGCTTGGTAATGGGCGCCGTCAAGGGCGTTCCGCTGCTCGGGACGGTTGATGGTGACGACCGCCAGGCCCGCGGCTGTGATTTCGAAGTCGATAGACATCGCGTCGGCCCCCTCCCTCAGATCTTCTGGACCAGAGACAACTTGTTGGTCATAAAGCCAATAGGTATGTTGGCGCAAAGATCGGCAAGCTCCGGAGAAAGGGTCACCAAGTGACAACAATCAGCGCCGACGACACGGCGGCGGCCGACGCTGCGGCAGCCGAAAAGCCCCCCGGCGTCTACGCCTGGTACGTGGCGGTAGTCCTCGTGCTCGCCTACGCGCTGAGCTTTCTGGACCGGAAGCTGCCGTTCATCCTCGTCGAGTCGATCAAGCATGACCTGTCGCTGAGCGATACCCAGATCGGCCTCCTGACGGGCGTCATGTTCGCCCTTGTCTATTCCACTGTGGCGATCCCCATCGCCACGCTGGCGGATCGCGGCTCCCGCAAGAAACTCATCGCTGGCGCAGTATTCATTTGGAGCAGCGTGACGGCGCTGGGTGGGTTCGCTCAGAACTTCTGGCACCTCGCGGCGTCGCGCGTGGGCGTAGCGGCCGGTGAGGCGGCGCTGAGCCCGGCGGCCCACTCCATGCTGGCCGACTACTTCAAGCCGCGGTTCAGGGCGCGCGCGCTAGGATTCTACTTCGTCGGCGCACAGATCGGCATCGTTGGCGGCCTGGCCCTGGGAGGATGGATCAACGAGATTGCGAACTGGCGCGTGGCGATGTTCCTGTGCGGCGTGCCCGGCGTCATCCTGGCTCTGCTGATTTTCTTCACTGTCAGGGAGCCGGCGCGGACTCGATCGGCTCCAGTTGAAGGGGACGACGGCGTCAGACCGGCGCGCTTGATGGAGACGCTGCGCGCGCTCTTCAAGCACCCGACGTTCATCCACCTCATGATCGCCGCCCTGCTCTCGTCCTTCACGTCCGGCGCGGTGAATGCCTTCACGCCCTCGTACATCATCCGCACCTTCGGCCTCACGTCAGCGGAAGTGGGTTTCAGCTATGGCTTCGTGACCGGCGGCGCGGGCGCCGTGGGCGCCGTGCTCGGCGGCTTTCTCGGGGATCGATTGCGGAAGTCCCACCCCCGTCGGGCCTTGCAATTCGTCGCCCTGGCGACCGCCATCGGCGCGCCATGCCTCGCCTACGCCTTCGTGACGCAGACCTATTGGGTCTTCCTGACGATGCTGTTCATCGCGCAGGTCGGGGTGATGACCTATGCCGGGCCCAGCTTTGCGACGATCCAGTCGCTTGTCGGGCCCCGCATGCATGCGGTGGCCTCCGCCGTCTACCTTTTCGCGCACAGCGGACTGGGACTGGCGCTGGGCCCACTGGCCGTCGGCATGATGAGCGACTGGCTGATCGCCCGCGGGTCGGAGAACTCCTTGCGGATCGCCCTGTTCATCGTCGTGCTGCCCAAGCTGTGGTCCTCGCTCCACTATTACCTCGCCGCCAGAAGTCTCGGGCGGGTGCGTGGGGCGGCTGCCGCCCCCGTCTGAGGCACGGCTTCGGCTTTCGCGGAGAAGACCTATGAGCGTCGACGAACTGCTCGCCCGCGAGGAGATCCGCGTGCTGCTGGCCTCCTACAACATGGCCGGAGATCGCGGGCGGCTCGCCGATCTCGCCGCGACGTTTGCGCCGGACGGAGCCCTCATGGGGCGCGAACGCCTCCTGGGCCGCGCAGCGATCGAGGAAGGGTTGGGGCGGCGGCGCACAGGGGCCGCGGAGGGCCCTGACCGGCAGATGGAGTTCGTGCGCCACAACCTGACCACCTCGCTCGTGACCTTCGAGAACGAGACCGCCGCCAGGGGGCGCACCTACTTCATCGTCTTCACCAACATCGGGCCCGACCACATGGGCGTGTATGTGGATAGCTTCGAGAAGCGCGACGGCCGCTGGCTGATCGCCGAGCGCGAGGTCCGCATCGACTGGGTTTCTGACCAAGGCCATACCCTCGCCACCAGAGCGCAGAGCCGCGCGTGAACCCCTTGGGCGCGTGTCGATGATCGATCCTTCCCAGCTGATGCTTACCGACAAGGTCGCCTTCGTCACTGGCGGGGGCGGCGGCATCGGCAAGGGTATTGCCCTCGGCTTCGCCCGATTCGGCGCCGATGTCGTGCTGGTCGACAAGGACGCCACGGCTGGGCGGGAGACCGCCGAAGAGATCCAGGATCTAGGTCGCCAGGCGCTGTTCGTAGAAACTGACGTCATGGACAAGGCGCGGCTTCGCGCCGCGGTGGCCGACGCCGAGCGGCGTTTCGGCAGGCTCGACGTTCTCGTCAACAATGCCGGGGGCGTGCGCCGTATGCGATTTGAGGAGATGGACGACCGCAGCCTCCAGCGTCACCTAGATCTAAATCTGGTCAGCATGTTCACCGCGACCGCCGCGGCAATCCCGTTGATGCGGAGGGGCAAGAGCGGGGGGTCGATCATCAACATTACGAGCGCCGAGGGCCTTCGGGCGGGCCCCAACCTCGCTGTCTATTCGGCCTGCAAGGCGGCTATGATCAATTTCACCCAGAGCATGGCCTTGGAGCTCGGACCCGACGGGATTCGGGTCAACGCCATCGCGCCGGACCAGTGCGCGACGCCAGGCTCGCTCACACCGATCGGCAGGCTGCCGGGGTGGCTGCCGCATGGCCATCCTGCGCGGCTGCGATATGTGCCGCTGGGTCGTAGCGGCACGGTGGACGATTGCGCGGGGGCGGCCGTGTTCCTCGCCTCGGATCTTGGCGCCTACATTACAGGCGTCACCCTGCCGGTGGATGGCGGCACCATCGCCGCCGGAGGCTGGAAGCGTAACAGCAGTGACGACTGGACCCTCTATCTGACTGAATAGCGAGCCTGGCTCCAGGCCAGCGGACGCAACAACGGAGGCTGCCATGGCTGGCGCGAGCCCTCTTCCTCTGACCGGCGTCAGGGTGCTGGACCTAGGCCGGATGGTCGCCGCGCCAGTGGCGACACAACTGCTCGGCGACCTGGGCGCCGAGGTCATCAAGGTGGAACGGCCCGGCTCCGGTGACGACATCCGCGCCAACGGGCCGGTCTTCCTGAAGGACCGCGACGGGGCTGACGACGACTCCCCCTACTTCCTCGCCGTGAACCGGAACAAGCAGTCGGTGACGGTCGACATCACGTCCACCGCCGGCAAGCAGATCGTGCGCGAGCTGGCCGCGGTCTCGGACGTGCTCGTGGAAAACTTCAAGGCCGGGGACCTCGCGCGACACGGCCTCGACTATGCGAGCATCCGTAAGGTCAATCCGAGCCTGATCTATTGCTCGGTTACCGGGTTCGGGCAGACCGGGCCCTACGCCCAGCGGCCAGGTCTGGACAGCCTCTTCCAGGCGATGAGCGGTCTGATGAGCATCACCGGGGAGCCCGACGGCCCGCCCCAAAAGGTGGGCACGGTGATGTCCGACTTCATCGGCGGAATGTACGCAGCCGTGGGCATCCTTGCTGCGCTCCGTCACCGAGACCTGAACGGCGGTCTGGGCCAGCAGATCGATCTGGCGCTGCTCGACGCCCAGATCGCCGCGCTGCTGGTCCCCGCTCAGACCTATCTGGTGTCGGGCGTGGTGGCGCAACGCCATGGCTCGAGCACCCCCAACTATCAACCCGGGGGACTCTATCACTGCGGGGACGGGCAGATCCTGCTGACCGCGGGGGCAGACGCGATGTTCGCGAGCCTCGCCGGCCTTCTCGGGATGCCAGAACTCGCCGAGGACCCCCGTTTCGGATCCCGCCCCGCCCGCTCCAACCATCGCGACGAACTTACGCGGGTCTTGGAGCAGGTCCTTGGGAAACACCCTCGGAGCTACTGGCTGGAGCTCTTCCATGCCAACGGAATCATGTGCGCCCCCGTCAACTCAATCGGTGAGGCGTTCGCCGACGAACAGGTAAGACATCGGAAGGTGGCTGTCTCCACCGCGCACCTGACCGCCGGAGAGGTGAAACTGATTGCCAACCCCATCCGGATGTCAAACGCTCCGGACCCTCCCCTCGTCGCCCCGCCCCGCCTCGGTCAGCACACTGACCTGGTGCTGAGCGCGCTCCTGGGACGCTCGGCCCTGGAGATCGCGCGGCTGCGGAGCGAAGGCGCGATTTAGCCGCTAGGCGAAGGCCGGGAGTACCTGGTCCCCGAACCGGCGGATCCAGTCGACTCCGTCGCGGGGGTGGCCCTGCGGCACGACGAGCACCCGGTCAACGCCCATGTCGCGATACCGCTGGAGGTCTTCAGCGCTCACAGGCTCGATGTTGTAGATCGTCACCTGCAGGGGCCGCTCGCGACCGGCCTCCTCTCGCAGCTGCGCGAGCTTGGCGAGGCTGCCGGCGAGGGTGTCCGGCGTCTGCGCCATGGGCATCCAGCCATCGCCCAGCTGAACCGCCCGGCGCATGGCCGGAATGGAATCCCCTCCGATGTGGAACGGTGGCCAAGGCGCCTGCACCGGCTTGGGCATGAAGCTGACCGGTTGGAAATTGAAGAACTCGCCCTGATGCTCGACGACATCCTGCGTAAAGAGCTGCTGGATAATGCGGATCGACTCGTTCACGCGCCGCCCGCGGGTCTCGAACGGGAGCTCCATGGCCTGCCACTCCTCCGCGAGCCAGCTCGCGCCGATCCCGAATTCGACCCGACCATTCGAGATCAGATCCGCCGTCATCAGGGCGCGGGCCGTTATGAACGGGTGTCGCAGTCCGATGTTGAACACGTTGGTGCCGAACCGGATGGTGCTTGTCTGACCGGCTAGGTAGGCGATTTGCAGCCAGGGGTCCCAGGCGGGTGTTTCGCCAGAGATGGGGGGCTCGCCTTCGTGCGCCGAACCGGGCTTGCCCGACATTTTGACGGGCATGATCAGGTGCTCAGGCATCCAGATCGACTCGAAGCCGGCCTGTTCAGCGGCCTGGGCGTAGGAAACCCAGTTGCGAGGTCCGACCCGAAGCTGCATGCCGATCTTCATTGTGCGTCCGCTTCCATTTCTGAGGTTGACGCCACGGGGGCGCCTGCTGGCGTGCGCCCCGAAAGATCGAACCGCTCCAACAGCCTGACTTTCTGGACCTTGCCGCTGGCGGTGCTGCGCGGCACATCCTCGGCTCGGATGAAGGTGATCTGCTTGGGCACCTTGTAGGCGGACAGCTCCCGACCAAGCCGCGCGCGCAGCACGGCCTCGTCGGGCGCAACCTCCCCTTCGGGAACCACAAGGGCGACCACCACCTGGCCCATGGCGGGGTCTGGCCTGCCAATGACATAGGCCTCCCGCACCTCCGGCTGGGCGAGGAGCACTTGCTCCACCTCTTCGGGCGCCACGTTTGCCCCGCTGGTCTTGATCATTTCGCCGAGCCGGCCCTCGAAGAAGAGGTGACCATCCTGGAGGATGCGGCAGCGGTCCCCGGTGCGGAAGAATCCGTCCGGCTCGAACACCTCGTGACGCTCGCGCTTGTAGTAGCCCTCCATCATCAGGGGACCGCGGATCAGCAGCTCGCCGGACGTGCCCGGAGCCAGGGCGATGCCCGTCTGCGGATCGACGACCTTGCGCTCGAACGCGCCTATGCCGCGTCCGAAGGAGCCCTGCCGATCTTCGGACAACAAGGTCCCCCTGTGCTCACCGCTGTGCGGGCCAAAGGTCTCGGTCATGCCGAGCATGCTGGGGGTTCGTTCCGGAGGTGCGGCGGACCCAGACGGAAGCAGGCCGGAGCGTGCCTGAACGCCGCTCGACTTCAAGCCTGCGAAGACCGCGGGCGTGAAGTCCTGATGTTGCCGGATGGCATTCAGCTGCCCCGCCCAGCCGGTCAGGTAGTCCAGTTTCTGGCGGGTTATGAAGTCGATCATGTAGGCCGGATCTGGCCGATCGGGAAACACCAGCGTGCCGCCCGCAAGCATGGTGCTCAGGGCGCTGTAGAGCCCCCCAATCCAGAACAGGGGCGTCAGAATGCCGACCCGCTCCCCGTCAGCCCGGCTGCTGAAGGGTTCAAGCTCAAACAGCCGTCGTACGATCGCGCCCTGGGTGTGGGCCACGCCCTTGGGATGTGCGGTGGTTCCAGAGGTGAAAATCAGGACGCCAAGGTCTGCCGGCGCCACCTGCGACTCCGCTTCGGCCAGGAACTCGCGGTCGAGCTCGTCGCCCCGCGCCAGAAGCTCCGGCCCGGTCCCCCGCGCCCATGCGGGGCGTCCCCCGCCCCAGATCCATACCGAGCGCAGGAAGGGCGCTTCCGGCACGGTGAGCGGCCGCGACGCCTCACCGGTCGCGAGAGAGGGTAAGGCCAGTTCCAGTTCCTCCACGTAGTTGTGCCGCAGGTAGGCGTCCTTCATCAGCAGCGTGTCGATGTCGGCGAACTTGAGAAGCCAGGCCAGTTCCCTCGGGCGGAGGAAGGTGCTCACGCCGATCAGCACCGCCCCGATGCGGAGCGCCGCCATCCAGCAGACAAGCCAATCCGGCGAGTTGGGCATCAGCAGCCCGATGCGTGTTCCCTTGCCCACGCCCGCCAGCAAAAGGCCCCGGGCCAGCCTGCCGGACTCGGCCTCCACCTGCTGGTAGGTCAGCTCTCGGCCGCCGCCGATCGCCACGGCTCGATCGCCAAAGCGGGCGCACAGGTGGCGCAACAGCTGTGGTGCGTTCTCGATCGTTGCCTGACCGTCCACTCCGCCTCCTGCAGATGACGCCGTGCGACATGACCATTTGTTGGTGGAAAAGACAATATGTTGCCGGAACAGTGGGGTCGCGAGGATATGGCCCGCGCCTAGCGGCCGCGACAACATATTGGTTGATTAGTTATTATGTTGGCGCGATGATAAGGCTGCTGTTCGACGCGCCGCATCGGTATCCAGGAGTTCCCGCGCCTTGCAAAGTCTGGCCATTCTGGGCGGCACCGGCGCACTGGGGGGAGCGCTGGCGAAGCGACTCACCGCGATCGGGCGTGAAGTCCACATCGGCTCGCGCGATCCTGCCAAGGCCCAAGCCTTTGCGGCCGAACTGCGGCGTGACCATCCGGACGCCCAAGTCACCGGTAGCGGACTGCGGGAGGCCGCAGCACGCGCCGATATTGTCTTCCTCACCGTGCCTTATGCAGCTCATGCCGACACACTGAAGCAAGTCCTCGAAGAGGTTCAGGGTAAGGTGGTGGTCGACGCCACCGTGCCCCTGCGCCCGCCCAAGGTCGGTCTGGTCCAGTTGCCCCCGGCCGGCTGCGCGGCTGTCGAAGCGGCCCAGTTGCTCGGACCTGGCGTGAAGGTGGTTTCGGCGCTCCAGAATATCGGGGCGGAGAAGCTCGGCTCGGGAGGAGCCGTGGACGGCGACGTCCTGGTGGCCGGCGACGAGAGCGAAGCGGTCGAGACGGTCCGCACGATCCTCAGCGACCTGGGCCTGACCAGTTGGCACATCGGGCCGCTGGCGAATTCCGCGGCGACAGAAGCGCTGACGTCCGTCCTGATCCAGCTGAACCGCCGCTACAAGCTGGGCCAAGCCGGCGTTCGCATCACCGGCAAGTCGCGGTCGGCCGCAAGCCTACAGGTGACGGCGCTGGCCGGGCTGCCCCTGTTTGCCAAGGACGATGATCTGGCGAGCGCTATCGAAATTGCCCTGGGAGCGGCGGGGGAGCGGCTGCAGGATGGCGACGTCGTCGTCGTTGCGCAGAAGGTGGTCTCAAAGGTGGAAGGCCGCGCTGTCAGGCTGATCGACGTCTCTCCCGGGGCCGAGGCGAACGACATTGCCGCCAGATCGCTCAAGGAGCCTCCCCTTGTCGAGCTGATCGTCTCCGAGTCGCAGGAGATCATGAGGATCGCGCCTGGGCTGGTGATTTCCCGGCATCGCACGGGTCACGTGCTGGCGAATGCCGGGATAGACGCCTCGAATGTCGGCGAGGGCTCGGTGTTGCTGTGGCCCGAGGACCCCGACGCCAGCGCGCGCCGGCTCCGGGAAGCGCTGCAAAGGTCTTCCGGGGCGCGGATCGCGGTGATCGTCAGCGACAGCGTTGGCCGCGCCTGGCGCATGGGCACCACGGGAACCGCCATCGGCGTTGCGGGGATGAAGCCCCTTCGGGATCGCCGCGGCGAGGTCGACCTCTTCGGTCGCGAACTGAAGGCCACCGTGGTGGCCGTGGCCGACGAGATCGCAGCGGCGGCGTCCCTTGTCATTGGAGAGGCGGCGGAGGGGACGCCGGTTTCGATTGTTCGCGGGGCCACCTATGAGGCGGATGACGAGACGGGCGTTTCCGAACTGCTGAGGCCCCTGGAACAGGATCTGTTCCGATGAGCCGCCATGTGCTCGCCCTCTGTGGCGGAGTCGGCGGCGCCAAGCTCGCCGCCGGCCTCGCGCGGGCGATCGCTCCGGGCGACCTTTCGATCGTCGTCAACACCGGGGACGACTTCGTCCACCTCGGGCTGCACGTCTCGCCCGACATAGACACGGTCGCCTATACGCTCGCTGGGCTTTCGGACCGGGAGCGTGGCTGGGGAATCGCTGGCGAGACCTGGGCGTTCATGGCCTCCTTGCGGCGGCTGGGAGGTGAGGACTGGTTCCAGCTCGGTGATCAGGACCTCGCGATGCACGTCGAGCGCACCCGACGCCTCTCGGAAGGCCAGGCCCTGTCGACAGTCACCGCCGCCCTGACACGGGCGCTTGGAATTGATCACGCGATCATCCCGATGTCTGACGACCCAGTGGCGACGATCGTGCAGACCGACGACGGCGAACTTTCCTTCCAGCACTATTTCGTTCGAGACCAGTGCCGCCCCGTGGCGAACGGAATTCGGTTCGAAGGCGCCGCGGCGGCCAAGCCCTCGCCCGGCTTCGAGGCCGCCCTGGCCCGCGACGACCTTGCGACGGTGATCCTCTGCCCATCGAACCCCTACCTGAGCATCGATCCCATCTTGGCCATCCCAGGGGTGCGAGGCGCATTGGAGGACCTGGACGCGCCGATCGTCGCGATCTCGCCCATCATCGGCGGCCGCGCCGTGAAGGGCCCGACAGCGAAGCTCATGGTCGAGATGGGCCTCGAACCGGGCGTCACGGCGATAGCCGAACACTATCGCGGCCTGCTCGACGGTCTCGTCGTCGACCCCGAAGACTCTGAGGCTGCGGAGGCCCTCCACGTCGCGACCCTCGCTATCCCGAACTTGCTCAACTCAGACGAGGACCGGCTCCGGGTCGCCCAGGCGAGCTTGGCGTTCGCCGAGGCGTTGGCGCAGAAGCGCAGAGCGGAACGATGAACGCTCACGTGGTCATCGCCGTGCGGGGCGGCACCGCAGCCAAGTCGCGGTGCGCCGACAGACTCAACGGGCGCGATCGCGAGGGCCTCGTCCAGGCAATGCTCGTCGACATGCTGCAAGCCCTTTCCCGCTGCAGCTCGGTGCGGACCCTCCATGTGGTCACGCAGAGCCCTGACATCGCGTGTACCGCGGAACGCGCCGGCGCGTCCGCCATCCTCGAACCGGCTCCCTCCGATCTCAACGGCGCCTTCGAGATGGCTCGCGCTCGACTGACGGCGCGACATGGAAACGAGCTGATCGCATTCCTTCCCGGAGACCTACCGCTGGCCGCAGCGCACGACGTCGAACGATTGCTGGCGCTCGCCTCGGGCGAGCCCAAGATCGTTCTAGCCCCCGCCGACCTCGACGGCGGGACCGCAGCGGTCGTGCACCCCGCCGATCTGCCCTTCCCCTTGGCGTTCGGGCCGAACAGCTTCCAGCGGCACCAGGCTGCCGCCCATGCCGGCGGCTTCAATCTGCACGTCACCCACGCGGGCAGCCTGGGCTTCGATGTCGACCACCCTGGGGATCTCGACCTCGTCGTTGCCTCGGCCCCGCACGGGTGTACTGCAACGGTCGCACGGTCTCTCCTTGCTCCACGAAAGCCTTCCCATGACTGACCCTGCCCTGCGCGACCGGCTATTGTCCGCGCCCCTGTCCGAACTGCTGGCGGAGGGCCGCAGGATCCGCGATGCGCGCGGTCCTGAGCGCATGACCTACTCGCGCAAAGTCTTCATTCCGCTTACCCAGCTCTGCCGTGACGTCTGTGGCTACTGCACCTTCGCCAAGGCGCCCCGGGGCGTCGGCGCCGCGTTCCTTGCTCCCGACGAGATTATCGAGATAGCACGGCAAGGCTCTGCAGCCGGCTGCAAGGAGGCCCTGTTCACTCTCGGGGACAAGCCCGAGCTGCGCTATGCCGCCGCGCGGCGGGCCTTGGACAGGCTGGGGTTCGCGACGACTGTCGACTATCTCGAGCACGTCGCCGGCCGCGTGCTGGTGGAGACCGGGCTCATCCCGCACATCAACGCCGGCGTGCTTACGCAGGATGACTACAAGCGCCTGCGCGCAGTCTCCGGCTCCATGGGTCTGATGCTGGAGAGTGTGTCGGAGCGACTGTCCGCGCGGGGCGGTCCACACTTCGGCTCTCCCGACAAGCATCCGGCCGTCCGGCTCGCGTCGATCGACGCAGCCGGCCGAGCCGCGATACCGTTCACGAGCGGCCTCCTGATCGGCATCGGCGAGAACCGCGACGAACGCATCGAGTCCCTCGTCGCCCTGCGCGAGCTGCACGCCCGTCACGGGCACCTGCAGGAGGTGATCGTGCAGAATTTCCGCGCCAAGCCGGGCACCCGCATGGCGGCGCATCCGGAGCCGGACCTGGAGGAACTACTCTGGACCATCGCCGTCGCGCGTCAAATTCTCCCCGCGGATGTCAGCGTGCAGGCGCCGCCGAACCTCTCGCCAGGCCATGCGGCTGAGCTGATCGCCGCCGGTCTGGACGACTGGGGGGGAATCTCGCCCGTCACCATCGACCACGTGAACCCGGAAGCGCCGTGGCCCGAGATCGAGGCGCTGGCTACGGCCTGCACCGCGGCCGGCCGCGCCCTGGTCGAGCGCCTGACGGTCTACCCGCGGTTCGTCCAGGACCCCAGGCGGTGGCTGCATCCGACGTTGGCGCGAGCCATAGTGCGCGTCGCCGACAGCGAAGGCCTGGCGCGCGACTGCGCCTGGAGCCCGGGCGTAGCCGGGCCCGCGCCCGGAACGCCGGGCCGGCCGCTTGGCCAGGCGCCGGCAGTTGTCGCGCACCTGGAGCTCGACAGGGATCTTGGGAGCGCCGCCGCGGGCAAGACCCTGAGCAGCGAAGCGATTGTCCGGTTGTTCGCCGCCCGCGGGGCCGCGGCCAACGCGGTCGTCGCGGCTGCCGACGAGCTGCGCCGCAGCGTCCGGGGTGACGTCGTCACCTACGTCATCAACCGCAACATCAACTACACCAACATCTGCAGCTACAGCTGCAGCTTCTGCGCCTTCTCCAAGACGTCCTCGAAGTCTGGCGCCCGGGACCGTCCCTACGATCTCGACCTAGAGGAGATCGCATCCCGAACGAGCGAGGCTTGGGCCAAGGGCGCGACGGAGGTCTGCCTGCAGGGCGGCATCCACCCGCGCTACACCGGACAAACCTACGTCGACATCCTCCGGGCCGTGAAGCGGGCGCAGCCGGACATGCACGTGCACGCCTTCTCTCCGCTGGAGGTGAGCCAGGGCGCGGCGACGCTCGGGGTCTCCGTATCCGACTTCCTCCGCCGACTCCGGGACGACGGCCTGGGCTCACTCCCCGGCACCGCTGCGGAGATCCTCGACGACGAGGTGCGGGCGCAGATTTGCCCCGACAAGGTGACTACCGACGAATGGCTTTCGGTGGTGGCCGCGGCTCACGAAGTTGGCCTGCCTACCACCTCGACCATCATGTTCGGCCATCTCGAACAGCCCAAGCACTGGGCCCGGCACCTGCTGGCGATACGGTCACTGCAGCTGCGCACCGGCGGATTCACAGAGTTCGTCCCCCTGCCCTTCGTACACATGCAGTCGCCGGTCTACGTTCGCGGCCAAGCCCGCCGGGGACCGACCTGGCGCGAGACGGTGCTCATGCACGCGGTCTCACGCATCGTGCTGCACGGAGCTATCGGCTCGATCCAGGCTTCCTGGGTCAAGCTGGGGGTGGACGGCGCGGCCGCGTGCCTGGCCGCCGGCGTGAACGACCTGGGCGGGGTGCTCATGAACGAGTCCATCAGCAGGGCGGCCGGCGCGGCGCATGGCCAGGAGACTAGTCAAGGGAATCTGGAACGTGCCGCGGTCTCCGCCGGGCGGATCCTTCGGCAGCGCACCACCACCTACGGCGAGCCGTTACCCCGCGAGGCGCCTGCGATGGCGGCGCACTGACGGACCAGGGCCCAGGGATTGACAGCAATGATATCACCCAACGTGCAGCACTTCCCGCGACTGAAGATCGGTGACGCAATGCGCCTCTTCGGCGTAACCGCGCGAGCTCTGCGCCAATACGAGGCTGAGGGCCTGATCGTGGCGTGCCGTGATCGATTCAATGTCAGGTACTACGATGCGGCGACCCGGCGCCGGATCTTCTGGATCGTGAGACTTCGCGGCGCTGGTCTACCGCTCTGCGCCATCCGCGAAGCGCTCGCGGTCGAAGGCGACAACCAGTTGGCAGCCCACGCAGTAGACAAGCTGATCCCGCGCAGGGCCGAGCTTGCGGAGCAGCTGGCGCACCTGGATCGTCTACTCGCGGACCTGAGTGGAACCGCCGGCGAAATCGCGACGGAGCAATGGACGTCGCAAGCTCGATCGCCGGGCGCCCTGTTCTAGCGCAAGCTGAGCAGCACCTGCCTCTTAAGGAGAGGTACGATCTGATTTAGGTCGACAGCCTTGCTGTCGGTGAGCACTTGCATCGCCACTCCCCGCAGCGAGGCCACGATCAGCACCGACGCTGCCTTCGGGTCAACGTCCTTGCGGAACGCACCAGACCGCACGCCGCGCTCGATCATGCCTTCGACGGTTCCCCGGATACTTGCGTTGAGCTGCGCGATGTCCTTCTGGATCTCGGGCACCGCACCAAGCGCCTCGCCCATGATGACATAGAGGGCGCGCATCGACTGACGTGACCCCCTGAAACTCAGCCAGGAATAGCTAGAGTCCGCCCGACCAAAGGACGGACGAATGAAGCGATCAAGGTTCACGGAAGAGCAGATCA
>NZ_MEEX01000006.1 GCF_001724605.1 Phenylobacterium sp. SCN 70-31 | reverse complement strand
ACCACGCCCTCTTCGGGGCGTGGTCCCCCTCCCCCGTGAACGGGGGAGGATTGGGGCGGGGGCTCCTAGGCGTAGCTCTGGAGGGGGCGCACTTCCAGGGGGGCCTCGGCGGTCGCCGCGATGGCTCGGGCGGCGGCCAGGGCGGCGGGGGCGGTGGTGAAGTAGGGGATCTTGCCCATGAGGGCGGTGCGGCGGATCTCGAAGCTGTCGAGCAGCGACTGCTTGCCCTCGGTGGTGTTGAAGACGAGCTGGACCTCGCCGTTCTTCATGGCGTCGACGATGTGGGGGCGGCCTTCGAGGACCTTCTTCACCACCTCGACCTTGACGCCCTCGCCCGCCAGGAAGGCGGCGGTTCCGGCCGTGGCCAGGATGCGGAAGCCCTGGGCCTGGATGATGCGGGCCGCCTCCAGGATCCAGAGCTTGTCGGCGTCGCGCACCGAGATGAAGGCGCAGCCCTGGGTGGGCAGGGTGGTCCCGCCGCCGAGCTGGGCCTTGGCGAAGGCGCGGGCGAAGGCGGGGCCCGGCCCCTCGCCGGGGCGTATCCAGTCGAGGCCCATGACCTCGCCCGTCGAGCGCATCTCGGGGCCCAGGACGGTGTCGACCTTGGGGAACTTGGCGAAGGGGAAGACGGCTTCCTTCACCGCGATGTGGTCGTAGGGCCTGTCGGCGAGACCGAAGTCGGCGAGCGGCTTGCCGGCCATCAGCTTGGCGGCGATGGCGGCCACGGGCTGGCCGATGGTCTTGGCCACGAAGGGCACCGTGCGGCTGGCGCGCGGGTTGACCTCGAGCACATAGATGCGCGGGGCCTCGCCGTGCGGCTCCTCGATGGCGAACTGGACGTTCATCAGGCCGCGGACCTCCAGCGCCCGGGCCATGGCCTCGGTCTGGCGCTTCAGCTCGGCGATGGTCGCCGGCGTGAGCGAGAAGGGCGGGAGCGAGCAGGCGCTGTCGCCCGAGTGCACGCCAGCCTCCTCGATATGCTCCATGACGCCGGCCACGAAGACCTGGCCATGGGCGTCGCACAGGGCGTCCACGTCCACCTCGGTGGCGCGGCTGAGGTACTGGTCGAGGAGGACCGGGCTGTCACCCGACACCTGGACGGCGGTGGCGATGTAGCGTTCGAGCTGTTCGTCGTCGCGGACGATCTCCATCGCGCGGCCGCCCAGGACGTAGGAGGGGCGGATCACGACGGGGTAGCCCACCTTGTGCGCGGCGGCGAAGGCCTCGTCGCGGCTGCGGGCCAGGGCGTTGACCGGCTGGGCGATCTTCAGCTTGTGCAGCAGTTGCTGGAAACGCTCGCGGTCCTCGGCCAGGTCGATGGCGTCGGGGCTAGTGCCCAGGATCGGGATGCCCGCGTCCTCCAGCGGCTTGGCCAGCTTGAGGGGCGTCTGGCCGCCGAACTGGACGATGACGCCCAGCAGCTCGCCGGCGGCGCGCTCGGTCTCGATCAGTTCGAGGACGTCCTCGGCGGTCAGCGGCTCGAAGTAGAGGCGGTCGGAGGTGTCGTAGTCGGTGGAGACGGTCTCGGGGTTGCAGTTGACCATGATCGACTCGACGCCGATCTCGGCCAGCGCGAAGGCGGCGTGGCAGCAGCAGTAGTCGAACTCGATCCCCTGCCCGATCCGGTTGGGGCCGCCGCCCAGGATGATGGCCTTCTTCGCCCCCGACGGCTCGCTCTCGCAGTCGGGAATCTGGCCCAGGGCGCCGGTCTCGTAGGTGGAGTACATGTAGGGCGTCTCGGCGCGGAACTCGCCGGCGCAGGTGTCGATGCGCTTGAAGACGGGGCGGACGCCCAGGGCGCGGCGCTGCTCGCGCACCTCCTTCTCGGTGGTCTGGGTCAGCTTCGCCAGCCGGGCGTCGGAGAAGCCCAGCGCCTTGAGGCGGCGGAAGTCGGCGGCGGCGGTGGGCAGCCCGCCCTCGCGGACGGCGGCCTCGGTGGCCACCAGGGCTTCGAGCTGGCGCAGGAACCAGGGCTCGTAGGAACAGGCGGCGTTGACCTCGTCCACCGTCAGGCCGGCGCGGAACGCCTGGGCGATCACGCGCAGCCGGTCCGGGGTGGGGACGGCCAGGGCGCGCAGCACCGCGGCGCGGCCGGTCTCGGGATCGTCGCCGCCCTCGATGGCGATCTCGTCCAGGCCGGAGAGACCGGTCTCCAGGCCGCGCAGGGCCTTCTGGAGGCTCTCGGCGAAGGTGCGGCCGATGGCCATGACCTCGCCCACCGACTTCATCTGGGTGGTGAGATAGGGCTCGGAGCCGGGGAACTTCTCGAAGGCGAAGCGCGGGATCTTGGTGACGACGTAGTCGATGCTGGGTTCGAACGAGGCGGGCGTGGCGCCCGTGATGTCGTTCATCAGCTCGTCCAGCGTGTAGCCCACGGCCAGGCGGGCGGCGACCTTGGCGATCGGGAAGCCGGTGGCCTTGGACGCCAGGGCCGAGCTGCGGCTGACCCGCGGGTTCATCTCGATCACCACCATGCGGCCGTCGGCCGGGTTGATGGCGAACTGCACGTTGGAGCCGCCGGTCTCGACGCCGATCTCGCGCAGCACGTCGATGGAGGCGCGGCGCATCCGCTGATATTCCTTGTCGGTCAGCGTGAGTGCGGGGGCGACGGTGATGGAGTCGCCCGTGTGGACGCCCATCGGGTCGATGTTCTCGATGGAGCAGATGATGATGCAGTTGTCCGCCTTGTCGCGGACGACCTCCATCTCGTACTCCTTCCAGCCGAGCACGCTCTCCTCGATCAGCACCTCGGTGGTGGGCGAGAGGTCCAGGCCCCGCTCGACGATCTCGCGGAACTCCTCGATGTTGTAGGCGATGCCCCCGCCGCTGCCGGCGAGGGTGAAGGACGGGCGGATGATCGCGGGCAGGCCCACGAACTCCAGGCCCTCCAGCGCCTCATCCATCGAGTGGGCGGCCTTGGACCTGGGGCTCTCCAGCCCGATCTTGTCCATGGCGTTGCGGAACTTGAGGCGGTCCTCGGCCTTGTCGATGACGTCGGCGCGGGCGCCGATCATCTCGACGCCGAACTTCTCGAGCACCCCGAGCTCCTCGAGCGCGAGGGCGGTGTTCAGCGCCGTCTGGCCGCCCATGGTGGGCAGCAGGGCGTCGGGCCGCTCCTTCTCGATGATCTTGGCCACCATCTCGGGCGTGATCGGCTCGATGTAGGTGGCGTCGGCGACGTCGGGATCGGTCATGATCGTCGCCGGGTTCGAATTGACCAGCACGATCCGATAGCCCTCGGCGCGCAGGGCCTTGCAGGCCTGGACGCCGGAATAGTCGAACTCGCACGCCTGGCCGATGACGATGGGCCCCGCGCCGATGATCAGGATCGAGGAGATGTCGGTGCGTTTGGGCATGGCTCTCGCGCGAAAAGGCGGCCGCGCGAGACACGCGCGCCGGCGCCTGGTCAGAACTTCAGGTTAAGGCGCCCCTTTAGAGACCCGGCCGCCCGTGCGCAAGCGAGCCGGCGCCCCTTTGCCCCCCCGGGCACGGGCAAGTCGCGGAACGCGATTTGGTTCCCGGAAATTTCTGTTTCGAATCATGCAACTGGCGGCGGGGCTGGGGCGCTGTTCCTGCAAGGCGCCGCAAAGCGCCGCGACAGCACCAGGAGGCCGCCATGAGCCTGATCGACCGCATTCCGACGCTCGCCGACGACGAGGTGGCGACCTTCCTCGCCAACGCGCGCCGGCTGGCCGAGTCGGGCGACGACAAGCAGCGGGCGGCGGCGGCCGAGCTGGTTCCGGCCCTGGAGGCCGAAGCCGAGGCGCGGCACGACGCGCGCCAGGAGCGGGCCAAGGCGAAGCGCGCCGCCACCCGCCGGGCCACCCTGCGCAGCCAGGCGGCCTGAGGGGCGGGCCTGAGGGGCGACCTGACGGGCGAGGCCGCACCCGCAACGCCGGGGCGGGGGTCGAAACCCTCGCCTCTTCGGCGATGTGCGACTCAACCGTGACGACTTGCGCAAAGGCCCAGGTGCGGGCAGCTTGGCCTGTGTCAGTTCGCCGCACGGCGACGAAACCGCAGGTGTTCACTTGGCCGCCGCCGTCACGTCCCCGGACATACTCGTCCAGCTCATGTCGCGCATCGCCGCCGGCGAACGCGAGGCCCTGCGACAACTTTACGAAGCCACCTCGGCGAAACTCTTTGGCGTCTGCCTCCGTATCCTCTCCGACCGCGAGGAAAGTGAGGACGTGTTGCAGGACGTTTACGTCACCATCTGGCGACGTGCGGATCGGTTCGATTCCGCCCGGGCGAGCGTGATGACATGGGCATCGACCATCGCCCGCAACCGGGCGATTGATCGCCTGCGCGCCCGAGGTCCGATCGCCTACGCCGAACCGGTCGAGGAGCTGGAGATTCCCGATGGGGCCGACAGCGCCGAGACCCTGCTCTCGGCCGCCGACGACCGCGCCCGGCTGCACGGCTGCCTGAGCGAGCTGGACGACCGCACCCAGTCGGTCATCCGCACCGCCTTCTTCGAGGGCGTGACCTATGACGCGCTGGCCCGCCGGATGGATGCGCCGCTGGGCACGGTGAAGAGCTGGATTCGTCGGGGACTGGCGAAGCTGAAGGGGTGCCTCCAGTCATGAGCGAAGCTCCCGACCTCTCCGAAGCCGAAGCCCTGGCCGCCGAACACGCGCTGGGGGTGCTGGACGCCCGCGAGCGGGCCGAGGCCGAACTGCGCATGGCGCGGGAACCGGCGTTCGCCGCCGACGTCGCGGCCTGGCAGGCGCGGCTGGCGCCGCTGCTGGAGCAGATCCCCTCCGTCCCGGCGCCCGCGGGGCTCTGGGCGCGGATCGAGCGCCTGCTGCCGGCCAACGACTCCAGGACCAGCGGGGCCGCCAACGACAACGGCGCGCTCCTGGGCCGGCTCAGGTTCTGGCGGAACGCGGCGATGGGCGGCTTCGCCCTGGCCGCCGCCAGCCTGGCCGCCGTGGTGGTGCAGGTGAACCAGCCGCCGGTGACCGTCACCCGCGACGTGCCGGTGGCCCCGCAGGGCCAACTGCTGAGCGCCAGCGTCGTCAGCCAGGACAGCCGGGTCCAGCCCCTGTTCACGGCCGCCTACGATCCCGACCGCAAGGCCCTGATCGTCACCTCGCTGCTGCCCGAGGGCTCGGAGCGCGACAAGGTGCACGAGCTGTGGCTGATCGCCGGCCAGGACAACCCCAAGTCCCTGGGCCTGGTGGAATCCGGCAAGGCGAAGGTGATCGCGCTGCCGACCGAACTGATGGCCAAGATGGCCGAGGGCGCGGCGCTGGCCGTCTCGGTCGAACCGCCCGGCGGGTCGCAGAACCCGGACGGCCCGAGCGGCCCGGTCATCGGCGTCGGCAAGCTGTCGCGGCTCTAACCCGTGGCCGAGCGCCCCGGCGCGCGATATGCCGGGGCGTCTCGCGTCTGATTGGGGGTGCCTGCATGAAACGTGTCCTGGCGGCTGCGGCCGCGAGCCTGGCGATCGCCGCGTTGGCGTCCGCCGGCGCCGCCGAGGCGCGCCCGATCCCCGAGGCCGGCCTCGCCATCGAGGACGTCATCGCGTTCCTCAAGGCCGAGGGCTTCGATCCGAAGGTCGAGAAGACCGACGACGGGACGCGCTATGTCCAGGCCCAGGCCGCCAACGGCGTGAAGTTCGAAGTCGACCTCTACGACTGCACGGATGGGCGCTGCCGGGCGGTGCAGTTCCTCTCCAGCTTCGACCTGGAGCAGCCGCTGGGGCTCGAGAAGGCCAACGACTGGAACCGCACGAAGCGGTACGTCCGCGTCTACCTGGACCCGGCGGGCGACCCGATCTTCGCCTACGACGCCAACGTGGCCCCCGGCGGCACGTTCGAAGCCCTCCGCGACGACCTGGACGTCTTCCTCCAGTTCCTCCCGGAGATCCTCCAACACATCGGGTGGTGAGGGAATCCCCTCGGGGAATGTTCTCTTATTGTTCCAATCGACGGAGGGTGGTAAGTTGACGGCATGATCCAGCCGACGACCGACCTCTTGCTTCATCGCGAGGAGGCGTTTCGCATTCAAGGCGCGATCTTCGAGGTCAACCGAGCCATGGGTCGCGGATTTCTGGAGGCGGTCTATCAAGAATGCCTGGCAATGGAGTTTTCCGCCCGCCGGATTCCATTTCGGGCCCAGCCGACGCTGCGGCTCGCATACAAGGGGACGCCTCTGAGGCAGGCCTACGCGCCGGACTTCGTATGCTTCGAGGCGATCATCGTAGAGCTCAAGGTCGCCCGGGCGATCGCGCCCGAGCATCGGGCGCAACTCTTGAACTACCTGCGCGCGACGGGCCTTGACCTGGGGTTGCTCGTCAACTTCGGAGCCGTCCCGCGCGCGACGGTGGAGCGGCTCGTTTTGCAAGACGAGGAACCGCGAACGAACGCGAAGGAACGCGAACGCGTCCGTGAAGCCTCTGCTCTCGGAGAAAGTCCCAGTGGCCCAGACCGTTCCTGAGGTCCTGTTCGCGTTCCTTCGCGTTCGTTCGCGGTTCAATTCTTGCGGCTTCGCCGCGTCTACTTCGCCTGGTCCATGAGGGCGGTGAAGCGTTCGAAGATGTAGAGGCTGTCTGTGGGGCCGGGGGAGGCCTCGGGGTGGTGCTGGACCGAGAAGACGGGGCGGTCCTTGAGCGCGATGCCGGCGTTGGTGCCGTCGAACAGCGAGACGTGGGTCTCGACCACGGGCTCGGGCAGGCTGTCGCGGTCCACGGTGAAGCCGTGGTTCATCGAGACGATCTCGACCTTGCCGGTCGTCAGGTCCTTGACCGGATGGTTCGCGCCATGATGGCCCTGGTCCATCTTCACCGTCTTCGCGCCGAGCGCGAGCGACAGCATCTGGTGGCCCAGGCAGATGCCGAAGACGGGCTTGCCGCTGTCGACCAGCTTGCGGATCTCGGGCACGGCGTATTCGCCCGTCGCCGCCGGGTCGCCGGGACCGTTCGACAGCAGCACGCCGTCGGGATTGCGCGCCAGGATCTCTTCGGCGGTCGTCGTGGCCGGCACCACCGTCACCCGCGCGCCGACCGAGGTCAGCGCCCGCAGGATGTTGCGCTTCACGCCGTAGTCGACGACGACCACCTCGTAGCTCGGCGACCCCGCCCTGGCGTAGCCCCCGTTCCAGTCCCACAGGCCTTCGTCGTAGGTGAACGGTTGCAGACAGGTGGCGTCCTTGGCCAGGTCCAGGCCGACCAGGCCCGACCACGCCTTCGCCCGGGCGACCAGGGCGTCCAGGTCGAACCGGCCCTCGGGATCGTGGGCGATGACGCCGTGGGGCATGCCGCGCTCGCGGATCGCGCGGGTCAGGGCGCGGGTGTCGACCCCGGCCAGGCCGATGACGCCGCGGCGCGCCATCCAGGCCTCGAGATCGCTGTCCGCGCGCCAGTTGGCCGGGCGGGTGGGCGCATCGCGGAAGATCGCCCCGCGCGCCGCGGTCTCGGCCGAGCCCGACATCTGCTCGATGTCCTCGACGTTGGTCCCCACGTTGCCCACGTGCGGGAACGTGAAGGTCACGATCTGGGCCATGTAGGACGGGTCGGTCAGGATTTCCTGGTAACCGGTCATGGCGGTGTTGAAGCACACCTCGCCCACGGCCTCGCCGACGCCGCCCACCCCCACGCCCTGAAGGACGGTTCCGTCCGCCAGCGCCAGCACGCCGGTGACGCCAGGCAACAGGTCACGGCTCATCGGCGGCTCTCCTTGTAGGCAAACGGCGCGCTAGGTAGTGAGTCCCGCACGGCGGGTCAATGCGACGGAGAATGTCATGACGTATATCGATCCGGATCGCGAGGCCTGGGAGATCTTCAAGGGCCTGCCCCGCGACCAACCCATCCAGATGCTGAACCTGGTCCGGCTGAAGCCCGAGGCGACGTATCCCGAGGGACATCCCGACCACGGAAAGGGCCTGAGCGGACGGGACGCCTACCGCGCCTATGGCCGCACCACCGCCCATATCCTCAAGCGGCTGGGCGGACGCCAGGTGTGGGCCGGCCGACCGCAGGTGATGGTGACGGGTCCCCAGGCCGAGGCCTGGGACATCGCCTTCATCGCCGAATACCCGAACGCCGACGCCTTCATCGCGATGGTGCGCGATCCCGAGTACCGGGACCTCGTGCAGCATCGGACCGCCGGCGTGGCCGACTCGCGCCTCCTGCGCCTGGAGCCCGTGCGCGAACCGGGCGAGGGCTTCGGCGAATAGATTGGCGGAAAACGAGGGAAACCTGTCCTTTCAGCCACTCCGGAGCCGATGTAGCCTTAGGCATGCTGGCCCTGCGCCCCAACTGCGAATGCTGCGACCGCGACCTTGCGCCCGACAACGGCGAGGCGCGCATCTGCAGCTTCGAATGCACCTTCTGCGCCCGGTGCGCCGACGCACGCTTCGGCGGACGTTGCCCCAACTGCGGCGGCGGGCTGGTGGCGCGACCGATCCGGCCCGCGGCCCTCCTGGAAAAATTCCCGCCCTCGGCCGAGCGGACGACCAAACCTCACACGGCCTGCGCCACCTGAGACGACAGCGCCGCATCGAGCGCGGCGAACAGGGTCTCGACCCGGATGGGCTTGGCGATATGGCCGTCCGCGCCCGCGGCCGCCGAGGCGGCCCGGTCCTCGGGCGAGGTGTTGGCGGACAGGACGATGGTGGGTGTGCGCGCCCGGCCCAACGAGGCCTCGTCCTTGCGGATGGTGCGGATGGCCGCCAGGCCATCGGTGACCGGCATGCGCAGGTCCATCAGAACCGCGTCGTACCCGCCCGCCCGCCAGGCCTCCACCGCCTCGTACCCGTTCTCCACGGTCGTGACCTGGACGCCCGCCGCCTCGAGCATCAGCTCGATGACCTTGCGGTTGGTGGGATTGTCGTCGGCGGCCAGCACGCGGAGCGGCCGGTCGGAACCCGCGACGCCCGCCCGCTCGTCGACGGCCAGATCGGCGTCGCCATAGTCCAGCAGGCCGTTGACGATGCGGTTGAGCTGGCGCGCCGCCGCGCGGATGTCGGACACCAGGGCGCGCTGTTCGGGACACAGGTCGGTGGCGTCCAGCGCCTGGGCCAGGCCCAGGACGCCGTTCAGCGGGGTGCGGAGCTCGTGGCTCATGTCGGCCAGGAATTCGGCCTTGGCCCGATGCGCCGCCTCGGCGTGGACCAGCGCCTCCTCCAGGGCGGCGGCCTGCTGCTTCATCTCGGTGATGTCGACCCGCAGGCCTATGACGCCCCCGTCCGACGTCCGGCGTTCCTCGATCATGAGCCAGCGGCCGTCCGAGACCTGCTGCTCGTGCCGCTCGCCCGTGGCCCGGGCCAGCTTGGCCTCGCGCTCGGCCAGCCAGGCCGCCTCGCAGCCGATGGCGTCCGGATAGTCGCCGCGCGCCACCCCCTCGCGAAGGGTGTCGATCAGCCGGGCGCCCGGCCGGAACAGATCGGCCGAGCGATGGTAGATCTCGGCGTAGCGCCGGTTCCAGAGGATGTAGCGGCCCTCGGCGTCCAGGAAGACCACGCCCTCGGGGATCGCATCGATCGCGTCGCGCAGCCGCGCCTCGGCCAGGTCGGCCTGCGCCTGTGCGTCCGCGACCGCACGGCCCCCCAGCCGCGCGCCGATCCAGCGCCAGATTCCCCCCGTGGCCATCGCCGGCCTCCGAATCAACCCCAGACAAGCATCGCCGGCCCGGGTTACCAAAACCTCGCAATCCTTTGTTGCATAAGGGATTGGCGCCCGCTGCACGCGTCTTGGGCGCCCCCTGCCCGGCGATTGCGCAGGATACCCGCCCGGCCGTATGGATCGCCGCCATGCGCATCACCACGGTCGGCCTCGACGCCGACGACACCCTCTGGCACAACGAGACGATCTTCCGCCTCACCCAGGATCGCCTGCGCGCGATGCTGTCGGACTACGCCAGCCATGAGCTGACCACCGCCCGCCTGGCCGAGGTGGAGAAACGCAACCTCCGGCTCTACGGGTACGGCGTGAAGGGCTTCACGCTCTCGATGATCGAGACGGCGATGGAGCTGACCGAGGGCCAGCCGCCCGGCCGGCTGATCGCCGACATCCTGGCCGCCGGCCGCGAGATGCTGTCCGAGCCGGTGGAGCCGCTGCCCGGCGTCGACAACGCCCTGGCCGAACTGGCGGAAGCCGGCTTCCGCCTCGTGCTGATCACCAAGGGCGACCTGCTGCACCAGGAGCAGAAGCTGGCCGCCTCGGGCCTGGGCGACCTGTTCGCCGCGGTCGAGATCGTGAGCGAGAAGGACGCCTCGACCTATGCCCGCGTCTTCGACCGCTACGGCACGGGCGCGGGTGAGGCGGTGATGGTCGGCAACTCCCTGCGCTCCGATATCCTGCCCGCGATCGAGGCCGGCGCGTGGGGGGCCTATATCCCCTACCCCATCACCTGGGCGCACGAGGTCGCCGACCCGCCGGCCGACCATCCCCGCTTCACGGAGCTGGCGAGCATCTCCGAGCTTCCCGGCTGGCTGGGGACGTTGAAGTAGGGGGAACCACGAAGGACACGAAAGAACACGAAAAGCGGCGCTTCGCCGTCGGCCTCCGCGCGAGCGGAAGCGCTTGAGTTGTGAACCGCGAACGAACGCGAAAGAACGCGAACGATCTCGGACCGGCCCCGACGCATTCGCGTTCTTTCGCGTTCGTTTGCGGTTCAAACCCTTGCGGTGGCGCCGCTTCGCGGCCTCGCGTGCGGCCCCTTTCGTGTCCTTTCGTGTTTTTCGTGATTTCCATCCTAGCGATGTCACAACCCGCCCCGCCGCTCCGTCCTGGGCGTGGAACCGACGGAGGGTGGCGATGCGGGATTGGGATCGATATCTGGCCGGCCTGACGGGGCTGGTCCTGGGCGCCAACGGGCTGGCGATGCTGTTCGCGCCGCTGGCCTGGTACGACGCCGTGCCGGGCGTACCGCAGACGGGGCCGTTCAACCCGCACTTCGTGCGCGACATCGGCGCGATCTATGCGACCAGCGCGCTGGCGCTGGCCTGGTTCGCGTGGCGGCCGCGGCAGGGATGGCCGGCGCTGGCCGCCGCCGCCGCCTGGCTCACGACGCACGCCGCCATCCACGTCTACGACGCCACCTGCGGGGCGACCCCGCTGGCCGACCTGCGCCGCGACGCCGTGGGGGTCTTCCTGCTGGCGGCGATCCCGCTGGCGCTGGCCCTTCTCCGCAAGCCCCCTCCCTCCGAGATCGAGGTCTGACCCATGCTCAAGTTCTTCCTCTCCCGCCAGCTCGACCGGTTCGAGGCCGCCTTCGGCTACGACGCCGGCTACATGCGCCACGTGCTGCGCCAGAATCCCCGGAGCCTGCTCAAGTTCAGCCTGGGGACCCAGGCGGCCGACCGCCGCGCCGCGCCGCCCGAGGCGCTGGCCGCCGCGGGCCTCGTGGGGACGTTGCAGGAGGACTGCGGCCCCTGCGTGCAGGTGGGCGTGGACATCGCGACGGCCGAGGGCGTGGACCCCGCCATCCTGCGCGCCATCGTCGCCGGGGACGAGGCGGGGATGGGCGAGACCGCGGCTCTGGCCTACCGCTTCGCCCGCGCCAGCTTCGCCCGGGACATGGAGACCTGCGACCCCCTGCGCGACGAGATCGTGCGCCGCTGGGGCGAGCCGGCGCTGGTGGCCATCGGCCTCGCCCTGACCGCCGCGCGCATGTATCCGACGCTCAAGTACGCCCTGGGCTACGGCAAGGCCTGTTCACGGGTGACCGTGGCGGGCGAGGCCGTGACGCCCGGGATCGCCCGCCTGGAGCTGGCGGCGTAGGGTGGCGGCGATGGACGCGGCGCTCACCGACGCCTTCGAGGCGAGCCGCCCGCGGCTGACGCGGCTGGCCTATCGCATGCTGGGCTCGGTCTCCGAGGCCGAGGACGCGGTGCAGGACGCCTGGCTGCGCTGGAGCCGGGCCGGGGCGGGCGTGGACGATCCCGCCGCCTGGCTGGTGCGGGCCACGACGCGGCTCTGCATCGACCGCCTGCGCGCCGCCAAGGCCGAGCGGGCGGCCTACAGGGGCCCCTGGCTTCCCGAGCCGTTGATCGAACCCCTGGTTGAGCCTGCCACAGACGCGGTCGAGCGGGCCGAGGAGGTCTCGATCGCCTTCCTGCTGGCGCTGGAGCGGCTGTCGCCGCTGGAGCGGGCGGTCTTCCTGCTGCACGACGTGTTCGACCAGGACTACGCGCAGGTGGCCGAGACATTGGAGCGCTCGGAGGCCGCCGTGCGCCAGCTCGCCAGCCGCGCCCGCAGCCACGTGCAGGACGCCCGGCCGCGCTTCACCGTGGATCGGGACAAGGCGATGAAACTGGCCGCCGCGTTCGCCGCCGCCTCGGCGACGGCCGACGCCAAGGCGCTGTCCGAGCTGCTGGCCGAGGACGCGATCATGGTCAGCGACGGCGGCGGCAAGCGCACCGCGGCGCTGCGGGTCCTGGTGGGTCGGGACGACATCATCGGCCTCTTCCAGGGTCTGCTCTGGCGCCACGGCGAGATGGGCGTGCAGGGCCTGGAGATGGTGCGCATCAACGGCGGCCCCGGCCTGCTGCTGCGCCTGCACGACGGGCCGGAGACCCTGGCGTTCGAGCCGGGCGAGGACGGCCGGATCGCCGCCATCTACGTCATGCGCAACCCCGATAAGCTGCGGCATCTGACTCATCAGTTGCGGGATGGCGGCTAGGACGTGGACACTCTCTGGACTACGGCCGGCTAAGGCGCCCATCAGGCGGACCCAGATCGTCTGATCTGCTCAACTCTCTAGAATAGAAAGATTTTTCACTAGAACATACAAGGAACATACACTATCGGTCCTCCCCACGGCGCGAACGACGCACAGGGCGGGTCATGTCGTCCACGTCCGGCGGGCTTCTGTCTACCCGTCACGCACCTCGATAATCATGGGTGTCACCTAACAAGACCCCTTGGCCGCGCGCAGGCGGCGAGTGAGCAGGGCATGGTCGGTCGGTTCGACGAGCGGTTCGTGGAGGAGGTGAAGTCGCGGCTGCGGCCCAGCGACGTCATCGGCCGCACGGTCAAGCTGCGCAAACAGGGGCAGGAGTACGTCGGCCTCTCGCCGTTCAACAAGGAGAAGACGCCCTCGTTCTACGTGAACGACGCCAAGGGAATGTTCTTCGACTTCTCGTCGGGCAAGACGGGCGACCTCATCACCTTCCTCCAGGAGACCGAGCGGCTGACCTTCGCCGAGGCCGTCGAGCGGCTGGCCGGCGAGGCGGGCGTGCCGCTGCCGGCCGTCGATCCGCGCGGCGTCGAGCAGGAGAAGAAGCGCCAGGGCCTGGCCGACTGGCTGGAACTGGCGGCGCAATGGTTCGAGGCCGAGCTGCGCCGGCCGGCCGGCCGCGAGGCGCGCGCCTACCTGGAGCGCCGGGGCCTGCCCGAGGCCGAGTGGGGCCGCTTCCGCCTGGGCTTCGCGCCGGCCAAGGACGCGAGGGGCGGCCGCACCGCGCTGAAGGACTATCTGGTCGCCAAGGGCGCCCAGCCGGGGGCGCTGGTCGAGACGGGCCTGCTGGTCGCGCCCGAGGACGGCGGCGCGCCGTTCGACCGGTTCCGCGACCGGATCGTCTTCCCGATCCTGGACGCGCGCGGCCGGGTGGTCTCGTTCGGCGGCCGGGCGATGGATCCCCAGGCCCGCGCCAAATACCTGAACGGCCCCGAGACCGTGGTCTTCCACAAGGGGCATCACCTCTACGGCCTGTCCGAAGCGCGGAAGATCCTGGCCACGGCGAAGGGCGACGAGGACCCGCCGCTGGTGGTGGTGGAGGGCTACATGGACGTCATCGCCTGTCAGCGGGCGGGCGTGCCGGCGGTGGCGGCCATGGGCACGGCGCTGGGCGAGGACCAGATGGAGCTGCTGTGGCGCCATCACCCCGAGCCGACCCTCTGCTTCGACGGCGACCGGGCGGGCCGGCAGGCCGCGGCGCGCGCCATCGACCGGGCCCTGCCGCTGCTGAAGGCCGGGCGGAGCTTCCGGTTCGCCATCGTGGAGGGCGGCAAGGACCCCGACGACGTCCTGCGCGAACAGGGGCCTGCGGCGCTGAAGGCCCAGCTCGCGAAGACCACGCCGTTCGCCGAAGCCCTGTTCCGCCGCGAGCACGACGAGGCCCAGCCGCTGGACACGCCCGAGCGCAAGACGGCGCTGAAGGTGCGGCTGCGCAAGCTGGCGGCGAGCATCCCCGACGCCGATCTCGCCGCCGCCTACAAGGAGGACCTGCTGGGGCGCTTCGACCAGCTCTCGCCCAGGGCGGCCAGCGTCTACGAACCCGGCGCCGCGGGCCGGGCGCTGTCCAACCACGGCTGGGCGAAGCGCCGCGCCGCGGCGGCGGGGGCGACGCCCGAGGCGCGGAGCGCCGCGCAGGCGCTGCAACAGTCGGCGCGGCCGCTGGCGGCGGCCCTGGCCAAGGCCGCCCTCCTCGACCCGGCGATCATCGACGATTCCATCGAACTGGTGGGGTCGCACGGCTTCGGCGACCAGAAGCTGGACCGGATCGCCCACGAACTGGTCCAGTTGCGCTACGAGGCCGAAGAGGCCGAATTCGAAGTGGTGATGCGGCGCCTCCAGGCCCGCGGCGTCGACGCGGCGATGATCGCGCGGATGGACCGCGACGCCAGCCGGGCCGGCGTCGCCGCGCCGTTCCTGGACCCGACCGCCGCGCGCGACCGGGCGCGCCTGCTCTGGCGTCAGGCCTTCGACCTGCTCATGCAACTCGAAGCCCTTGAGCGGGCCGTCGAGGCGGCGGTGCAGGACGTGGCCCGCGACCCCACGGCCCTTGCGACCCTGGCCCCGCTCAAGGCCGAGCGCGACCACCTGCGCCGCCTCATCAACAGCGACTGGGCCAACGGCGAGGACGGCCCGGTGGCGGTGTTGCCGCACTGAACGCGGCGCGACCGGCGGTCGCGGGCGCCCGGGAATGCACCCTGCCCGCCTTGACACCGGGCGTCCCGCGCGCCATCTGCGGGCTACGGATTTAGCGTGCTTGCGACAGACATCGCCGGGCCGTTGCGACTTCGGACGCGCCCCTTCGTGATGATGATGTCTCCCTCGAGGCGCGGAAGTCCCCGTGGCGACCGCATCTGCGGACGGCCAAAGGACGTTGCGAGGGGCTCGGCCCATCGCGGCGCTTGAATCCTTTGCGCGTCTACAGGCGTTGGAACGCTTCGGACGACCGTATCCCAAGGGAACATTTCATCGTGCGCCTGGGTCGTCATGTCGCGACCCCTTCGCTACCGGCGCACGGGCCACCATTTACCGGCCCGCCTTCCTGCCGCGTCTCTCGCGGCGGCCAGGAACGACGCCGAGTCTGGAGATTTAGATGAGCGCCAACACCGCCGAAGCCGAAGCCCCCGAAACCACGGCGACCGACGGCCCGCTGCTCGACCTCACCGACGCCGCGGTCAAGAAGTTCATCAAGCAGGCCAAGACCCGCGGCTACGTCACCATGGACGAGCTGAACAAGGTGCTGCCCTCCGAGGAAGTGACCTCGGAACAGATCGAAGACACCCTCGCCATGCTGAGCGAGATGGGCGTCAACGTCGTGGAATCCGAGGACGACGCCGAGGGCGGCGAGGTGGCGGTCCGCGAAGAGACCGCGGTGGTCGAGACCACCAAGGAGCCGGCCTACGACCGCACCGACGACCCCGTGCGGATGTACCTGCGGGAAATGGGCTCGGTGGAGCTGCTGTCGCGCGAAGGCGAGATCGCCATCGCCAAGCGCATCGAAGCCGGCCGCGACACCATGATCCGCGGCCTGTGCGAGAGCGCCCTGACCTTCGAGGCCATCATGGTGTGGCGCGAGGAGCTGGAAGGCGGCCGCATCCTCCTGCGCGAGGTGATCGACCTCGAACAGACCTACGGCGGCCAGGTCGCCGCTGCGGCGGGCGACATGGCCTCGGAAGAGTCCGAGGAGACCGAGGAAAAGGCCGAGGGCGAGAGCGAAGGCGACGGCGACAGCGACGACGATTTCGACGACGGCGCCGGCCCGACGATCAGCGCCATGGAGGCCGAGCTGCGCGAGGGCGTGATGGCCACCCTGGACGCCATCGCCGGCGAGTTCGAGGGCTTCCGCCTGCTGCAGGAAAAGCTGGTGACCGCCCGGCTCCAGGGCCAGGATCTGGCCGAGGCCGACCGCACGGCCTACGCCGGCGCCACGAGCGCGATCGTCCAGCACCTCAAGACGCTCAAGCTCAACAACAACCGCATCGAAGCGCTGGTCGAGCAGCTCTACGCCATCAACAAGCGCCTGATGGTGCTGGAAGGCCGCCTGCTGCGCCTGGCCGACAGCTACGGCATCAGCCGCGCCGAGTTCCTGAAGGCCTACCTGGGCTCGGAGATGCGCCCCGACTGGTCGGGCCAGGTGAAGGCCCTGGGCGTGCGCTGGACCAAGTTCGCCGAGAACGACGCCGGCCAGATCGGCGACATCCGGAGCGAGATCGCCGCCCTCGCCCAGGAGACGGGCGTTCCCATCGACGACTATCGCCGCATCGTCCAGACCGTCCAGAAGGGCGAGCGGGAAGCGCGTCAGGCGAAGAAGGAGATGGTCGAGGCCAACCTGCGCCTCGTGATCTCGATCGCCAAGAAGTACACGAACCGCGGCCTGCAGTTCCTGGACCTGATCCAGGAGGGCAACATCGGCCTGATGAAGGCGGTGGACAAGTTCGAGTACCGTCGCGGCTACAAGTTCTCGACCTACGCCACCTGGTGGATCCGGCAGGCGATCACCCGCTCGATCGCCGACCAGGCGCGGACCATCCGCATCCCCGTCCACATGATCGAGACGATCAACAAGATCGTCCGCACCAGCCGCCAGATGCTGCACGAGATCGGCCGCGAGCCGACCCCGGAAGAGCTGGCCGAGAAGCTGGCCATGCCGCTGGAGAAGGTGCGCAAGGTCCTGAAGATCGCCAAGGAGCCGATCTCGCTCGAAACGCCGATCGGCGACGAGGAGGATTCGCATCTGGGCGACTTCATCGAGGACAAGAACGCCGTCCTGCCGATCGACGCCGCGATCCAGTCGAACCTGCGCGAGACCACCACCCGCGTGCTGGCGAGCCTGACCCCGCGCGAAGAGCGCGTGCTGCGCATGCGCTTCGGCATCGGCATGAACACCGACCACACCCTGGAAGAGGTGGGCCAGCAGTTCTCGGTGACCCGCGAACGTATCCGGCAGATCGAGGCCAAGGCCCTGCGCAAGCTGAAGCACCCCTCGCGGTCGCGGAAGCTGCGGAGCTTCCTCGACAGTTGACGGGCGGCGGCGGCGGAGGGACGCTTCCGGTCATGGCCGACGGCGAGATCACGCTGAAACTGGATGATGACATGCAGAGGCGCCTCACAGAGGCCGCCGACGCGGCTCGAATGTCTGTCGAGGACTATGTCCGCGGAATCATCAGGGAGGACCTCGGCCACGACGCGGCGAGCGACATCCTGGCGGAATCCCGGCGGCGATTGGCGACGTACGATCGGACTGGCGCGTACATCTCAGTCGAAGAGGCGATGGCGCATTTCAATTCGGAGTTGGAAGCCAGGTTGGCGGGCCGCGATTGAAGCGGACCCTCCGGCTCTCGCCTATGGCGCGAGACGACCTGTCCCGCCTCGTCGCATTCCTCGCCCAGCGCGATCCCGCGACGGCCCGCAGAGCCCATGCGACACTGGAAGGCGCCCTGATTTCCCTAACCGAGCTTTCTGAACGTGGCTTCCTCGTCGATCCAGGCTTGGGCCTTCGAGAGTTGAAGGTGAAATTCGGACGCTATGGATATGCGATCCAATATCGTGTGGATAAAGATTCGGTCTTCGTAGCCCAGATCTTCCACGTGCGGGAGACGCGGTGACACGTGTCTGGCGCGGGGCTCGCCAGACCTCTAGAAACGCGCGCAAACTCCCGGAGTCCGCATTGAAGACACCTGTTTTCCTGGCCGCCGCCGCACTCTTCGCCCTCCCCTCCTTCGCGCTATCGTCAAGCGCAGCCGGCCAAGTCCCGTCGGACCTCGACCGATCCGCCGCCGCGGTGCGCGCCCACGTCGAGTTCCTGGCCTCGGACCTGCTGGAGGGGCGCGAGGCCGGCACGCGCGGCTACGACATCGCCGCGGCCTATGTGGCGAGCCAGTTCGCCCAGCTCGGCCTCACGCCTGCGGGCGACGTCCGTGAGGGCAAGACCACCTGGTTCCAGGACACTCCGCTGCTGGCCGTGCGCCAGGCGGACGACGGGCGCTTCGCCCTCTTGGACCGAGGAGGCGCGGAAACGGTTCTGGTCCCTGGCGAGGACGTGATCACCGGCCGCCCGCTGGGCGCGCCCGAGCTGAAGCTGAACGCGCCGCTGGTCTTCGCCGGCTACGGCGTCGTGGCGCCCGAGCGCGGCCGCGACGACTATCGGGGTCTGGACGTGAAGGGGAAGATCGTCGTGGTCTTCCAGGGCGCGCCGTCCGGCTTCCAGACCGAGGAGCGGGCCTATTACGCCAGCGTGCGCACCAAGCGCCTCGCCGCCGAGGCGAACGGCGCCGTAGGCCTGGTGCTGGCCTATCGCCCCAGCGACGAGACCCGGCGTCCGTTCGCCCAGATGCGACGCGCCGCCGAGTCCTGGTCGATGACCTGGACGCGCCCCGACGGCACGGCCTTCGATACTGCGGCGCGCACGCCGATGCTGGCGACGCTGAGCGTGGCCGGCGCGAACAAGCTGTTCGCCGGCGCCCGCCGATCCTATGCCGACGCCGTGGCGGCGGCCGAAAAGCCCAGGGGCGAGGCGCCGCGCTTCGCCCTGCCCTACCGGCTGGACGCCGCGATCCGCACCGAGACCCGGACCACCCGCAGCGCCAACGTCGCCGGCCTGCTGCCCGGGTCGGACCCCAAGCTGAAGGACGAGATCGTCGTCCTGTCGGCCCACCTGGACCACGTGGGGATCACCGCGCCGGTCGACGGGGATTCCATCAACAACGGCGCGCTGGACAACGCCGGCGGGATCGCCACCACCCTGGAAGTCGCCCGCGCGTTCCGGGACTCGGGCCGGGCGCCCCGGCGTTCGATCCTGTTCCTGGCCGTCACCGCCGAGGAGAAAGGCCTGCTGGGCGCCGAATATTTCGCCCGCAACCCGACGGTGGCCGGGACGATGGTGGCCAACGTCAACCTCGACATGCCGGTCCTGACCTACGACTTCGTGGACGTCGTGGCGTTCGGGTCCGAGCGGTCGGGGATCGCCCAGGCCGTCCAGCGCGCGGCGACCCGCACAGGCGTCGCGCTGTCGCCCGACCCGATGCCCGAGGAGGGCCTGTTCACCCGCTCGGACCACTTCCGGTTCGTGGAGATCGGCGTGCCGTCCACCTTCCTGATGACCGGCTTCCAGAACGGCGGCGAGGCGAAGTTCCGCGGCTTCCTGGCCCAGTGCTACCACAAGCCCTGCGACGACCTGGCCCAACCGATCGACTACGCCGCCGGCGCCAAGTTCGCCCGGATCAACTACGAGATCACCCGGGAACTGGCCGACGCCGACGCCCGCCCGCTCTGGAACAGGGGCGACTTCTTCGGCGTGAAGTTCGGCCCAAGGGGATCGGTGGCGGACTGAGCGCTCGGGCTCGCCGGCGGCGCCTCGACGGAGGACCATCGGCGAGATGGGCCCGCCTATCGCCAGCCGTAGTTGAAGCTCACGCTCACCCGCGGCGTCCGGGCTCGGTTGGGGGGCACTTCGTGGCGCAGCCAGCTTTCCCACATGTAGATCGTGCCCGGCTGCGGTTGCAGGTAGACGAAGGCCCGCGCCTCCTCGGGCGCATCGGCGCGGCGCGGCGGGGCGGCCATCATAAGCGGCAGGCGCGGGTCTTCGATCCTGAGCGCGCTGGCCCCTGGCGGCGTGGCCACGTAGACGGTGCCGGACAGGGTGCTGTGGGGGTGGATATGGCCCGAATGGCCCGCCCCCGGCTTCAGGACGTTGACCCACAGGCTATCGAGCGCCAGCCGGCGGCCGCCCAGGTCCAGGTGAAGCGCCTCGGCGAACGCGCGGGCGTGCCGGTCCAGCCGGCGCTTCAGGTCGGCGAACACGCTCATCCGTTGCGGCAGGTCGTCGAGCGACGCATAGGACGTGTAGCCGCCGTAGCCGTGCGCCCGGCTCCAGGCGCGACCCGCCACGTCCTCATCGGCCAGGGCCTCGCAGGCCTCCAAAATCTCGCTGTTGAAATTTTCGAAGCTGCGGTCTGTTGTAAGGGTCGCTTCGTAAATCGGCGTGGCGAAGAGCGGGCGCAGCGTCATGCGTGCGGCATACCTCAGCCCGGCGGCTTTCGGAACGCCTGCTGCGTCTGGCCGGGCGCGGTCGGGTCGTCTAGGTTCGGCCGGATATCAAGGAAATCCGTCGGACAAGGCGGGAACAGGCAAGGCGGGAAGACGGGGGAAACGGGTCATGATCAGGATTCTGGCGGCGCTGGCGGCGGCGAGCCTCCTGGCCGCGCCCATCGTCGCCGAAGCGCAGCCCAAGGCCCGAGCGGCCGCGAGCTACAAGGCGCCGCGCCTTCCCGGAACCAAGCACCCGGACCTGAACGGCGTCTGGCAGGCGATGAACACCGCCGGCTGGGACATCGAGCCCCACGGCGCGCGCGCGGCGCTGCAACTTCGGCCCGGCCCCTACACGCCGCTTCCGGCCAAGGACGTGATCGCCCTGGGGGCGGTGGGCGCCGTGCCGGCGGGACCGGGGATCGTGGAGGGCGGCGAGATCCCCTACACGGACGACGCCAGGAAGCTCCGCGACGAGAACCGCGCCCACTACCTGGAACGCGACCCCGAGGTGAAATGCTACCTGCCCGGCGTGCCGCGGGCGAACTACATGCACCTCCCGCTCCAGATCTTCCAGTCCGACACCTCGATGCTGGTCGCCTACGAATATGCAGGGGCGGTGCGGAACATCCTGTTCAACGACCCCGGCCCGCCGCCGGTGGACAGCTGGATGGGCCAATCGGTGGCCCGCTGGGAAGGCGACACCCTGGTGGTGAAGGTCTCCGGGATGAACGACCGCACCTGGTTCGACCGGGCCGGCAACCACCACTCCGACCAGATGACGGTCGAGGAACGCTGGACCCTCACCGGCCCCACCACCCTGCGCTACGAAGCGACGATCACCGACCCGGTCACCTTCACGCGACCCTGGAAGATGAGCTTCAACCTCTACAGGCGTCAGGGCGAGGACGCGCGGCTCGGCCAGTTCAAGTGCGTCGAGTTCGTGGAGGAACTGATGTACGGCGACCTGCGCAAGGAGCCGCTGAAGTAGGCCCGTCCCGTCCGCGACCGAATGTGTTTTGGCCTTTGGAGGCTAGAGGATGAACAAGAAGACCGCGATCGTCGCCACCGCCGTCGCCGCCGCGCTGAGCGCCGTGGCCGCGGGCGGGGCCGCCTGGGCCCACCACGCCTTCGCCGCCGAGTTCGACGGCAAGGCGCCCGTGCTGCTCCGGGGCAAGGTGACCCGCGTGGAATGGATCAACCCCCACGCCTGGGTCCACATCGCGGCCAACAACCCCGACGGCACCACCACCGCCTGGATGGTCGAGGGCGGCACGCCCAACACGCTCCTGCGCGCGGGGATCGACCGCAACTCGCTGCGGCCGGGCACCGAGATCATCGTCCGCGGCTATCAGTCCAAGGACAAGCTGTGCCGGCCGGCCTGCAAGGCCAACGGCCGCGACGTGACCCTGCCGGACGGGAAGAAGCTGTTCATGGGCTCGTCGGGCACGGGCGCGCCCAAGGACGGCTCGGACCCCACCGACCGCTGAGGCCGCGAGCGGCGAACCTACGCCTCGTCGTCCGCCTCGGCCTCGTCGGCCTGCTCCAGCACCTTGTAGGCCTCGTGGAAGCGCTTCAGCGCCGCGACCGAGGCCTGGACGCGCTGGGTGGCCGCCGGCGGATCGCCCTGGGCGGCGTTGATGACCGCCAGGTTGGTGCTGGCCACGGCGTCGGCGAGCGCCTTGAGACAATCCTTCAGGGCGGCGAAATCGGCGGCCACGTCGCCCGCCTCGTCGCCGCCGTCGATGTAGTCGTCGAGATCGACCATAGACCCTGCTCCCGCGAAATCCCCGCGGGTTTGCCGTCGTGCGGGGCGTATGTCCATCGCTGGCGGTCTCATAGACCCGAGCTATCGGCGTCGCGTCTCCCCCGTCGGGCGAAAGCTGGCTAGCCTGCCGGGAAACACCGGAGTGGAACGTGCCGAAAGCCATCCTGGGCGCGCTGGGCGCCCTGTTCGCGACGCCGCTGCTTGCGACGGCCCTGTTTGCGACGGCTCTGGTCGCTGCGGGCTTCACGCCGGCGGGCCCGGCTCACGCGCAGTCGCGGATCGAGACGATCGAGCTGACGTCGAAGCTGGTCCCCTCGCCGGTCAAGGTGTCGGTGCTGCTGCCGGCCGGGCGCACACCGGCGCAGGAGCTTCCGCTGCTGCTGATGCTGCACGGCGGCGGCGGAGACAACGGCTTCCTGACCCAGATGCGCCCGACGATCGAGGCCGCCTGGGCCGCCGGCGATTTCCCGCCCGCCGCGGTGGCCACGCCGGATGTCGGCCGTTCGCTCTACATGGACTTCAAGGACGGCTCCCAGAAATGGGAGACCTTCATCGTGACCGAACTGGTCCCCGAGCTTCGCCGGCGCTATGGCCTGGACGCCCGGCGCGAGGCGACCGTCGTGTCGGGGATTTCGATGGGCGGGCTGGGCGCGTTGCGCCTGGGCCTGAACCATCCGCAGGTGTTCGGCGGACTGGCGGCGCTGGAGGCCGGGATCGAGCCTGCGCTGGATTTCGACGCCGTGAAGATGCGCAACCGCTTCCAGCGCGACGACGCGTTCTTCCGGAAGGTCTTCGGCGATCCCGTGGACACGGCGCTCTGGCGGCGCTCCAACCCCGCCAACATGGTGATCGCCAATCGCCAGGCGATCCTGGACACGGGGCTGCAGATCTATGTGGAGGCCGGCGACCGGGACATGTTCAACCTGCACGAGGGCGTCGAATTCCTCCACCGCGTGATGTGGGACCACGACGTGCCGCACGAATACCGGCTGGTGCGCGGCGCCGACCATCTGGGCCGCACGATCCCGCCGCGCGTGCGCGACGGCCTGCGCTTCCTGGACCGGCAGGTGCTGCGCCCGCCACCGCCCGACGACAGCTTCGCCCGGCAGACGGCCATGATCACCCGGATGCGCCGGGCGGCGGGCGTGCCGGACGACGAACCGCGACCGCCGCTTCCCCCGACTTCAGCGCCGACGGAGGCCCGCTGATGCGCCGGCGCGACCTGATCGCCGCGGCGCCGGCCCTGGCTGTCGCCCGCGCGGCTCACGCCGACGACCTGAGGGTGCGCGGCAGCGACGCCTATTCCGAATCCGCGATGGTGATGTCGGTGGCGCGGGACGGCTCGTCGGCGCTGACCCTGCGGTTCTGCCGGTTCCCGGTGCAAGGCTTCACCTGGCTGTGGTGCCATCTGCTGCACGAGGGGCGACTGTACGCGTTCACCCGCCACGACCTGCCCGCGGGGGCCATGCGGCTGGCGGACGAGCCCGTGGCCCGCTGGCGCGCGCCCGGCGCCGACGCGGAACTGTTGCGTACGCGGCGGCACGGCGCGCTGCCCGCCGTGCGGCTGGCGGCCAAGCTCGGCTTCCACGACAGCCGCAGCGCCCCCCACGGCGAGGGGCCGGTCCAGGGTCGGATCGATGGAAGGTTCCAGGCGGTCAGCCCGCTCTCGGCCCGGGTTCTCGAGGGGCGCGAGGAGGTCTACGGCCTTTGCCGGGCGCGGGTCGAGATCGGCGGCCGCACCTTCGAGCACGAGGGCCTGGCCAAGTTCCACGAGCAGCGCCAGGCGGCGCCGCGCTTCGACGCGCCGTTCAACTACGCCTTCCTGGCGGGCGACGGACTGAACGCCACCACCCTGCTGCTGGCCCAGGGCGCCACCGGCGGCTGGCAGGTCGACGGCGCCGAAGCGCCCCTGGCCGACATGACCCTGGACCCGCCGGGCGCGTCGCGGGGGGTCGCCTGGCGCTTCCGCGACGCCAAGGCGACCTCAGGGCGCCTGGAAGCCCTGACCCGCTACGAGATCCCCATCTACGGCCGGGCCTGGCAGGGCAGCTTCGTACGGGGCGACTTCGGCGGCCGCCCGATCGTGGGCGCCGTGAACGACTGGCTGACGCCGACGGACATCTACGCGCTGGCCGCGACCCGCGCGCAGAAATTGCAGTCCGGCGAAGATGGGGCGCCTCCGATTGCACGTTGACCGCCGTTCGGCGAAGGCGCAGACTCGCCGCATCGCCTGACTGAGACAGGCGGCAAGGGCGCGCCCCGGCGGCCCGCATCAAGGGTCCGATCGGGTCCTGCGAACTTCCGGGGGACGCCTCTGGCGTCTGCCGCAGCCTGGCGTGGAGACCAAGACACTCCACAACGGATTGCGAGGAAGACGTCATGCAAACCGAGACGCATACGACCCACGCCAAGCCTCACAAGCCCCGGCATCTCTTCGAGAGGTTCGAAGGCATGATCGGGATGGTGATGGTCGGCGCCATCGTGCTGCTCGCCATCGGCCTGATCTTCGGCATCGTCACCACGGGCGACACCACGCCGAAGTGGATGCAGTAGCCGAGGGGCCACCCCGGCCCCGACGTTCGAGGCAGGGCGACATGAGGTCGCCACCGCGCATCGCGAGGCGCGACGGGATCTGCTGCGCCTGAGATCTTCCTCTCCCTCCCCCGAGACCTGTGTCCCGCCGAGACGGCTAGGCCCCGGGCCGGGGCTGCGCTACGACGTCAACTGAACAACGATAAGGGAGAGACGTCGTGGCAGGGGAAACGGCAGGGCGCGTGGCGGGCAAGGTCGCCCTGGTCACCGGCGGAGCGAGCGGAATCGGGCGGGGGTGCGCCGAAAAGCTGGCCGCCGAGGGGGCGACCGTCGTCCTCACCGACATCCAGGACGAGTTGGGCCGCGAGGCGGCCTCCGGGATCGCGGCGGCCGGGGGCCGGGCCGAGTATGCGCGCCACGACGTCACCGACGAGGACGCCTGGGCCTCGGTGGTCGCCGGGATCAAGGCGCGCCACGGCCGACTGGACATCCTGGTCAACAACGCCGGGATCGGGATCGGGGGCTCGATCCTGGACATGAGCCTCGCCGACTGGCGCCGCCAGACGGCCATCAACCTGGACGGCGTGTTCCTGGGCGTGAAGCATTCCATTCCGCTGATGCGCGAGAGCGGCGGCGGCGGGAGCATCGTGAACATGTCGTCGGTGGCGGGCCTGAAGGGCTCGGCCAACCTGGCCGGCTACTGCGCCACCAAGGGCGGCGTACGCCTCTTCACCAAGTCGGTGGCGCTGGAGTGCGCCAACGCCCGCGACGGCATCCGCGTGAACTCGGTGCATCCGGGCCTGATCGAAACCCCCATCTGGATCACCGTGCAGGCGGCGATCACGCCGGGCGCGAACGCCATGCCCGACCTGGACGCCATGTCGGCGATGGCGGTGCCCATGGGGGTCAAGGGCGTGCCCGAGGACATCGCCAACGGCGTGCTGTGGCTATGCTCGGACGAGGCCCGCTACGTGACCGGAATGGAGATGGTGATCGACGGCGGCCTCACCCTGCGCTAGCTCGGCGGGCCATGAGCGCCACTTTGCACGTCATCTTCGGCCCTTCGGGCGCCGGCAAGACCACCTACGCCCACACCTTCGCCCGGCGCGAGGGCGCGGTGGCGTTCATCCTGGACGAATGGATGGCGCGCCTCTTCGCGCCAGACATGCCCGACCCCATCGAATACGCCTGGATGGTGGAGCGGGTGCAGCGCTGCGAGGCCCAGATCTGGTCGGCCGCCGCCGGCGTGCTGGCGGCCGGAACCTCGGTGATCCTGGACATCGGCCTGATGAGCCGCGCCGACCGGGCGCGGGTGCGCGAGATCGCGGACGGCGCCGAATTGCCGATCCAGTGGCATTTCGTCACCGCGCCGGCCGACGTACGCCGCGGGCGGGTGGCCGAGCGCAACGTGGTGCGCGGGGAAAACTTCGCCATCGAGGTGACGCCCGAACTGTTCGACTTCATCGAAGGGGTCTATGAACCACCGCTTCCCGAGGAGCTGGACGGGGCGATCATCAGCGAAAGCGCATGACGAAGGCGCTCGCAGACCAGACCATTTGAGGCTCGGTCTTGATTTTTGCGCCGCACAATCCTAGCTTTTCTGCCCCCGGGGGCGCATGCGCCATGCCCCTGCGGGCTGGGGATTGAGCAAGGCGAATCTCGAGTCACGATGGAAAAAGTTCCGATGACCGCCGAGGGCTACAAGGCCCTCGACGAAGATCTGAAGCGTCTGAAGACGGTTGAGCGTCCCGCGGTGATCACCGCCATCGCCGAAGCGCGTGCGCACGGCGACCTGTCGGAGAACGCGGAGTACCATGCCGCCAAGGAACGCCAGGGCTGGATCGAAGGCCAGATCGCCGAGATCGAGGACAAGATGGCCCGCGCCCAGGTCATCGACGTCTCCAAGCTGAGCGGCTCGCAGGTGAAGTTCGGCGCCACGGTCTCGGTCGTGGACGAGGACACCGAGGAAGAGGCCCGCTACCAGATCGTGGGCGAGCACGAGGCCGACGTGAAGCGCGGCCGCGTGTCGGTCACCTCGCCGATCGCGCGTGCGATCATCGGCAAGGAGACCGGCGACGTGGTCGAGGTGAACACCCCGGGCGGCGTGAAGGCCTACGAGATCGTCAAGGTGGAGTGGGTCTGACCCACCCCGCCCTGCGCGCGACGCGCCGATGAGCGGCGCGCCCCGTCCCTTGCGTATCTGGGCCGTCTCGGACGGCCGGGCCGGCATCGAGGCCCAGGTCCTGGGCCTGGGCGAGGCGATCGCCCGCCGGCGCCCGGCCCTGGTCGCACCGAAGCGGATCGCATGGCGATGGGGCCTGGGACGCCTGCCCTGGCGCTTGATCCCGCCCGCCGCCCGCGCCGGCGACCCGATCGCCGCGCCCTGGCCCGACATCTGGATCGGCGCCGGCCGCGCGACGCTTCCCCTGTCGACGCGCATCCTGGCCTGGAGCGGCGGCAAGACCTTCGTGGTCCAGGCCCAGGACCCCAAGGCGCCGCTGGCGCGCTTCGACGTGGTCGTCCCGCCGACGCACGACGGGCTGAGCGGGCCGAACGTGGTTCCGATCCTGGGCGCGCCCAACCGGATCACCCCCGAGACGCTGGCCCTGGCGCAGGCGCGGTTCGCCGAGCGGCTGGACGCCCTGCCCAGGCCGCGCATCGCGCTGATCGTCGGCGGCCGGTCCAAGGCCCACGACCTGCCGGCCGATCACGCCCGGCGGATAGCGCGGGACGTGAGGACCGCAGTGGAACGCACAGGCGGCGCCCTGATGGTGTCGTTCACGCGGCGCACGCCCACGGCCGCGCGCGAGGCCATGACCGCCGCGCTCGCCGGCCTTGCGGGATGGATATGGGACGGCGCGGGCGAGAACCCCTATTTCGCCTTCCTGGCCGCCGCGGACGCGATCCTGGTCACCGAGGACTCCACGAACCTGGCCACCGACGCCGCGGCGACGGGAAAGCCCGTCTTCGTCCTGCCGATGAAGGGCCACAGCGCCAAGCTGGCCCGGTTCCACGCCGACCTGGCCGCCCAGGGGATCGCGGCCCCGTTCGCGGGCGCCTTCGAAGCGCCGGCCTATGCGCCCCTGGCCGAGACGGACCGGGCCGCGCAGGAAATCCTGCTTCGCTACGACGGCGAGCCCTGAGGCGGATGAGGAACCGGAGCCGCCGCGCGGCGCATTGTTGTTGCGTTCGCCTCGCGCAGTAACTTTAGCTAAGGAATTGCCGATAGCCTCCCGCTCAGGGACGCAAACCGATTCGCATTTGGGGGCCGCACAGTGGCGACGTTCTTCTTCGATGACATCACGCCGGCGCAGGCGCTCGCCTTCAACGCCACGAACGACGTGCTGGTCTTCACCAAGCCGACGCTGACGGCCGCTCAGATCTCGGTGAGCTTCGTGCCGTTCACGGTGAACTCGCCCGACCTGATCATCCTGAACGGCGACGGGCGTTCGATCACCTTCAGCGATCCCGGCGGCTTCCGGGCGATTTCGACCACCGGCGGCTCGGCCGCGATCTTCCCGGACAGTTCCCTGCTGTACGCGGGCACCACCGGCGACGACAACGTCACCGGCACCGCCGGCGCGGACGGCCTCTACGGCGGGCTGGGCAACGACACGCTCAACGGCGGCGCGGGCGACGACCTGCTCCAGGGCAACCAGGGCGACGACGTCCTGAACGGCGGGGACGGCGACGACGTCATCTACGGCGGCCGCGACAACGACACCATCAACGTCGGCGCCGGAAGCAATCCCGGCGTGCTGCAGTTCGCGCAGGGCAACCTCGGCGACGACAGCATCACCGGCGGCTCGGGCTCCGACCTGCTGCTGGGCGGCCAGGGCAACGACACCATCGTGGGCTCCGGCGGCAACGACTACATGCTGGGCAACCTGGGCGACGACACCATCGTCGGGGGCGCGGGCAACGACACCATCGGCGGCCAGGAAGGAAACGACAACCTGACGGGCGGCGGCGGCGCGGATTCGCTCGACGGCGGCGCAGGCGCCGACACCATCGTGGCCGGCTCCGGCGCCGACATCATCGACGCGGGCGACGGCAACGACACGGTCAACGCGGGCGACGGCGCCAACACCGTCAACCTCGGGGCCGGCAACGACTCGCTGGTCGCCGGCTCGGGCGCCGACCTCATCGACACGGGTTCGGGGACGAACGTCGTCGACGCGGGCGGCGGCGCGAACACGGTCACCGGCGGGGTCGGCAACGACAGCATCACGGCCGGCGCCGGCTCGGACAACATCTCGGGCGGCGGCGGCGACGACACCATCGCCGCGGGCGCCGGCGACAACACGATCTCGGGCGGCGCCGGAGCCGACACCATCTCGACCGGGGCGGGTTCGGACAGCATCTCGGGCGGCGACGGCGACGACACCATCAACAGCGGTTCGGGCGCCGACACGATCGATGGCGGCGCGGGCGCGAACCGCATCACCCTGACCGGCAGCGGGAGCGTGACGACGGGCGCGGGCGCCGACAGCATCGACGGATCGGCCGCGGGCGGAAACCTGACCATCTCGGCAGGCGCCGGCTCGGATACGGTCGCCAGCGCGGCGGGCAACGACAGCATCAACCTGGGCGACGGCGACGACACCCTGGTCGATACGGGCGGTTCGAACACCGTCTCGGGCGGCGCGGGCGCCGACAACATCACGACCGGCGCCGGCGCGGACTCGATCGACGGCGGCGAAGGCGCGAACATCATCAACGCCGGCGCCGGCGCCAACACGGTCGTGACCGGAAGCGGAACCGACAGCATCACCACCGGCAACGGCAACGACTCGGTGTCGGCCGGCGGCGGGAACGACACGATCAACACCGGCGGCACCACCGCGGGCGGCGTCGACATCATCAACGGCGGCGCCGGCGACGACGTCATCAGCTTCACCGGGCGGGCCGCGGCCAGCGGCGGCGACGGCGCCGACAGCATCGACGGCAGCGGCAGCGCCGACGACAACATCATCGACGGCGGTTCGGGCGCAGACACCCTGGTGGGCGGAACCGGCGGCGACAGCATCACCGGCGCGGCCGGCGACGACACCATCGACGGCGGCGACGGCGCCGACTCGATCGACGGCGGCGAGGGCCTGAACACCATCGCCGGCGGCGACGGCGCCGACACCATCGTGGCCGGATCGGGCGCCGACACCATCGACGGTGGAAACGGCGCCGACAGCATCAGCGGCGGCGGCGGGGCGAACAGCCTCTCGGGCGGCGCGGGGACCGACACCATCGTGGGCGGCTCGGGCAACGACACGATCGAAGGCGGAACCGGGCGCGACGTGATGAGCGGCGGGTCGGGAACGGACGTCTTCGTGATCGGCGCGGGCGACAGCGGCGTGGGCGGCTTGGCGACCATCGACGCGATCAACGACTGGACCAGCGCGGATCGGATCGAGTTCGGCGACGCGGCCGGCTCGGGCACGAACTACGCCGAAGCCACTGCGGCCGACTTCGCCGCCGCCGTGACGGCGGCCGAAGCGCTCATGGACGGCACGGTCATCTATGTGGCCGTGGCGATCGGGTCCGACGTGGTCGTCTTCTACGACGACGGCGGCAACGGCACCGCCGACGAGTCGGTGCTGCTGGTCGGCAAGACGCTCGCCGACATCGGCGAGACCAACATCCTCTGACGCGCGGCATCTGCGCGTCGCGGGGCCGCCCTTCGGGGCGGCCCTTTGCTTTTTGGGGCCGCATCGGATGAAGTCGTCGGCATGACTTGCCCCGATCTCGCCCATTTCGGAGGCCATCGGCGGTTATGACCGGCCCGCGGATCCTGTTCGTCGTCGACGCCGGCCCCACCGTGGGCGGGGGCCATGTGATGCGCAGCCTCACCCTGGCCCGGGCGATGTCCGCCCAGGGCGCGACCTTCGCCTTCGTCGGACCGCCCGCCCTGGCCGAGGTGCTGGACGCCTTCGCCCCCGACGCCGAGCGGATCGCCGCCGAGGACCTGGCCGCGGCGGCCGTGCGCGAAGCCTTCGACGCCGTCGCGTTCGACCACTACGGCCTCTCGGAACCCGACCACCGGGCGATGGCCCAGGGTCGGCCCGTTCTGGTCGTCGACGACCTGGCCGACCGGCCTCTCGGCGCCGACGTGGTGGTTGACGCGGGCCCGGCCCGCCGGGCCGAAGACTATCTCGGCCTGGTTCCCGAGACGACCCGCCTGCTGCTCGGACCCGAGTTCGCCGCTGTCCGACCCGAGTTCGCGGCGTTGCGCGAGCCCGCCCTGGCCTGGCGCGGCGAGCCGGTGCAGCGGATTCTGATCTCCATGGGCCTGACCGACGTGGGCGGCGTCACCGCCCGGATCGTCGAGCGGGTGCGGCCTCGGCTTCAGGACGCGGGACTCGACATCGTCCTGGGCGCGGGCGCGCCCAGCCTTCCCGGCCTGGCGAAGATCGCCCGGCGCGACACCCGGCTGCTGCTCCATGTGGACACCCCGCACATGGCGCGCCTGACGGCAGAGGCCGACATCGGGATCGGCGCGGCCGGCTCGAGCACATGGGAACGCTGCGTGCTGGGCCTGCCGTCCATCCTGGTGATCCTGGCCGACAACCAGCGACCCAATGCGCAGGCGCTCGCCGAGCGGGAAGCGGCCATCGTGCTGGACCTGGCCGACCCCGACTTCGACGCGACGATGGACAAGGCGCTGTGGCGGCTGCTCCGCGACGCCGATCTGCGGCGCGACCTCGCCCGGCGCAGCGCCGAGACGTGCGACGGGCTGGGCGCGGGCCGGACGGCCGAGACCTTCCTGCGGCTGATCGCCGGCCGCTGAGCGTCAGCCTTGGCCTCAGGCGGCGCGCGAGGCGCCGGGGTCGGCGCCTTCGTAGACGAAGGCCGCATCGTCCAGGTCGATCTGCGGCAGTTCGTCCTTCTCGGCCCAGTAGTCCTGGCTGTGCTGCCATTCCGGCTTGTCCCCGCGCTTGGGCAGCAGGTGCATCGAGCGCATCAGGTAGCCGGGATTGAAGTTCTCGGGGTCGATCCACGAGAGCCTCGGCATGTCCCGATCCTCGGGTCGCAGGGCGACCGAGACCTTCTTCGCGCCCTTGGCCTTCATCTGGTCGAGAAGGCGGAGGACGAAGTCGGCGACCAGATCGGCCCGCAAGGTCCAACTGGCCCGGAAATAGCCGAACACCCAGACCAGGTTGGGGACGCCCGTGAACATCATCCCGCGGTAAGTGACCGTGTCGCCGAAGTTCAGCGGTTCGCCGTCGATGGCGAAGTCGATGTCGCCCAGGACGCTGAGATCGAAACCGGTGGCGGTGATGACGACGTCCGCGTCCAGGGTCTCGCCCGACTTGAGACGGATGCCGGTCTCGGTGAAGCGTTCGATATGGTCGGTGACGACCGAGGCCTTGCCGCTCTTCACCGCGCGGAACAGGTCGCCGTCCGGCACGAAGGCGATGCGCTGGCGCCAGGGACGGTAGCTGGGCGTGAAGTGCTTCTCCGTGATCTCGGGGCCCACGAAGGCGCTGACGCCGGCCAGCAGCTCCTGCTTCACGGTCTCGGGCTCCTCGACGGCCCGGCGGGTGAAGAGATCGCCGTTGTAGAGCTGCTGCCGCCGGACGATCTCGTGAATCCAGCTCTCGTCCACCTTCAGCAGGCGGAGCTGGTCGGCGATGTCGATGGCGTTGCGGCCGGGGATGAAATAGGTCGGCGACCGCTGGAGCAGGGTCACGTGCGCGCAATCGTCGGCGATGTTGGGCAGCAGCGTCGCGGCCGTGGCCCCCGAGCCGATGATGACGACCTTCTTGCCCGCGAGGTCCAGATCCTGGGGCCAGGTCTGCGGGTGGACGATCCGGCCCTTGAAGTCGGCCATACCCTCCCATTCGGGCGTGTAGCCCTGGTCGTGGCGGTAGTAGCCCTGGCACATCCAGAGGAAGCCGGCCGTGAAGGTGAGCCGCTCGCCGGTGTCGAGCTTCACCGCCTCGATCGTCCAGAGGTTCTCGGCGCTGGACCAGGCCGCGCGAAGGATGCGGTGACCATAGCGGATGTGGCCGCCGAGATCGTTCTCGTCGATGACCTCGCCCATGTAGTTGAGGATCTCCTGGGCGGTGGCGATCGGCGGCCCGACCCAGGGCTTGAAGCGGTAGCCGAAGGTGTAGAGGTCGCTGTCCGAGCGGATGCCGGGGTATTTGTGGGTGAGCCAGGTGCCGCCGAAGCTCTCCAGCGTCTCCAGGACAACGAAGCTGCGGTCGGGCGACCGGGTCTTCAGGTGATAGGCGGCGCCGATCCCGGAAATGCCCGCGCCCACGATCAGGACGTCGAAATGGCCGGCCCTGGTCGGCGCCTCTGTCGCGACGGTCATCGCACCCTCCCGCTTCTGGTTCTTCGCCCCAACCTGCTGCAGCCCGGCGTGCGGGCCTTGATCGAGGTCAATAACTTATCGTCGATAATATAAAGCGCGAAGCCAGGCGCGTGTCGAGCGCGGAGTCTGCCGGCCGGTGGCCTGCCTGCGGCTTACCTCGCGCCGCACACGGGGTTGGAAACGGGGCTGAAAAGGGGGACCGCGTTCGGCCTAAGCCAGCATGTCCCAGCCCAGGGGTTCGCCCCGCGCCAGATCGCGCGCGGCCGTCCTGCCCAGAACCTCGTCCAGGTGGGCCGGCGGCAGGCCGTTTCCCGGGCGGATGGAGCGGACGTTGGCGCGCGTGAGCGGCTGGCCCGCCTTCACGTCGGCGGCGACGTAGAGCGAGCGCCGGAACATGACGTTGCCCCGCTCCGATCCCAGCAGGTCGTAATGGGCGCGGCCCAGGGCGGTCCAGGCGGACCGGGTGTCGTCGCACAGCGTCTTGAACTCGGCCGGCTCCAGGCTGAAGGCGGCGTCAGGGCCGCCGTCGGCGCGGGCCAGGGTGAAGTGCTTCTCGATCACCGAGGCGCCCAGCGCCACCGCCGCCACCGAGGCGGCCGTGCCCATGGTGTGGTCCGAGAGGCCGACCGGGCAGTCGAACCGCCTGGCCATGTCGCCGATGGTGCGGAGGTTGGCGTCCTCGGGCACGGCCGGATAGCTGGACACGCAGTGCAGCAGCACGACGCCCGGCGCGCTCGCCTCCAGCGCCGCCGCCCGCGCGGCCTCGATCTCGGCCAGGTTGGCCATGCCGGTGGAGATGATCAGCGGCTTGCCGCGGGCCGCCGCGTAGCGGATCAGCGGCAGGTCCACCGCCTCGAACGAGGCGATCTTGTAGGCTGGCGCGTCGAGATCGGCGAGCAGGTCCACGGCCGTCTCGTCGAAGGGGCTGGAGAAGACGATGACGCCCCGTTTGCGCGCCCGCTCGAAGATGGCGGCGTGCCATTCGAACGGCGTCTGGGCCTCCTGGTACAGTTCGTAGAGGCTGCGACCGTCCCACAGGCCGCCGTGGATGCGGAACTCGGGCCGGTCGACGTCCATGGTGATGGTGTCGGCGGTGTAGGTCTGGATCTTGATGGCGTCGCAGCCGGTGTCGGCGGCGGCGTCCACCATGCGCAGCGCGCGCTCCAGGCTGCCGTTGTGGTTGCCCGACAGCTCGCAGATCACGAAGGGCGGATGCGCGGCTCCGATCTTCCGTCCGGCGATCTCGATCTCGGGCTCGATGTGCGGGGCCTGGGCCATGGGAGCAGAATACGCCCGCACGGCTGAAAGCCGCGTTAACCAATCTGCGCGCGATCCTCGGGCGGCGGAAGCTTCCGGCGCGAGCGCACGCCCATGACGACGCCCACCGCCAGACCGACCACTAGACCCGCCCCCGCGATCGAGGCCAGAACCTTCAGACCGATCCAGAGCGCCCAAAGCGCGCCGAACGCGAGGGCGGCGAGGAAGACGATGCCGGCGATCTTGAGCTTGCTGTCCATCGCCAACGATAAAGCTTGACCACAGAGATGGTTCCAGCCGCGGCGCCCGTGACGATCAGAGGCCGAGGTTCACGGCTTGATCCCATCGCAAGCGGCCAGAATCCGACCTACATAGGCGGCATGTCCGAACCTCGTTCCGTCCGCTGCCTGATCGTGGGCTCCGGCCCCGCCGGCTACACCGCCGCCGTCTACGCCGCGCGCGCCCTGCTGAAGCCAGTGCTGATCCAGGGCATACAGCCCGGCGGCCAGCTCACCATCACCACCGACGTGGAGAACTATCCCGGCTTCGCCGACGTCATCCAGGGCCCCTGGCTGATGGAGCAGATGCAGGCCCAGGCCGCACACGTGGGCACCGAGATCGTCAGCGACATCGTCACCACGGCCGACCTGTCGAAGCGCCCGTTCCGCCTGGAGACCGACAGCGGCCAGGTCTGGCTGGCCGAGACCCTGATCATCGCCACCGGCGCCCAGGCCAAGTGGCTGGGCCTGCCCACCGAGCAGACGTTCCAGGGCTTCGGCGTCTCGGCCTGCGCCACGTGCGACGGCTTCTTCTACCGCGGCAAGGAGGTGATCGTGGTGGGCGGCGGCAACACGGCCGTCGAGGAGGCGCTGTTCCTCACCAACTTCGCGTCCAAGGTGACGCTGGTCCACCGGCGCGACGAACTCCGGGCCGAGCGCATCCTGCAGGAGCGCCTGTTCAACCACCCGAAGATCGAGGTGGTCTGGAACCACGCCATCGACGAGGTGCTGGGCGAGACCGACCCGATGGGCGTCACCGGCGTCCGGCTGAAGGACGTCAACACGGGCGAAACCCGGACGGTCGCGGCGGACGGGGTGTTCATCGCCATCGGCCACGCGCCCGCCAGCCAGCTCTTCCAGGGTCAGCTCGAGATGGACGCGTCGGGCTATCTGAAGGTGAAGCCGGGCACGGCCGCCACCGCGATCCCGGGCGTCTACGCCGCAGGCGATGTCACCGACGACGTCTACCGCCAGGCGGTGACCGCGGCGGGCATGGGCTGCATGGCGGCGCTGGAGGCCGTTCGGTTCCTCGCGGAAGAGGACCACAGGAAGGCCCAGCACCCGATCAGCCATCAGGAAGCCCAGAAGATCGGGGCCTGGTAGGTCGGTGGCGGTCCGGTACGCCCGCGCGGAGGATCGCCCGGCCATCGCCGAGGTCAATACGCTCGCGTTCGGCCAGCCCGACGAGGCGGCCCTGATCGAACGGCTGCGGGCGGGCGGCGACGTGCTGTTCGAGCTGGTGGCGGCCGAGGACGGTCGGGTGGACGGCCATATCCTGTTCAGCCGGCTGTTCGCCGACCGCGCCGATCTGTTCGCGGCCCTGGCGCCGATGGCCGTGAGGCCCGGGCTGCAGCGCGGCGGGATCGGAACCGCCCTGGTGCGGGCGGGCTTGGAAAGCGCCCGCGAGTTCGGCGCGCACGGCGTGCTGGTGCTGGGGCACCCCGGCTACTACCCGCGCTTCGGCTTCGCCCCCGAAACAGCGGCTCAGGTGACGTCGGCCTATTCCGGCAGCCCGGCGTTCATGGCGCTCGCGCTCCAGGCCGGCGCCTTCGACGCACCGCTCAGCGTCGCCTATCCCGACGCCTTCCCGGCCTGAACGCGCCGGCTACGACCGGAAGAAAAGCCGGCGGCCAGAATCAGTCGGCGGGCGACGTCCCCGGCGGCGCGGCGCTCACCGGCGGGACCGACGACGAGATCGAAGGCGGCGCAGCGCCGGGCCTGTCGAGGGTCCGCTCCACTTCCTCCAGGCTCTTGTTGATGCGCTGGATCTCCTCGGCGGTCGGCTGACGGCGGGTGGACATCAGGACGCCCCGCACACGCGTCCGCTCGCCGCCGGGCATGGTGGGATCGACCACGTCGTAGGTCCTGACCTCTCCGGCCACCGCCAGGGTGATCCGGCGTTCGGCCGGTACGCCCTGGAGTTCGGGCGCCAGGAGGCCGCCCTGCGTCCGGGCGTCCACGCCGCCCAGGACGGCCGGCGACAGATAGGCCTCGCCCCCCGCATAGCGCCCCGTGAAGGCCGGCGGCTCGCCCCACGGCCCGGTCCACCGGTAGAAGATGTGCTGGCCGACCTGGGTCATCTTCACCAGCGTGGGCGCCCAGTAAGGGGCGACGTACTGGGCGTGATAGTGCGTCGCCGAGCCCACCGTCCTGTCCACATGGCCAGCCAGCGCGCGCCGGGCCACGTCCTGGGCGCGCCGCCACAGGTCGCCCTGGGGGGCCCAGCGCAACGAGCCGTCGCACGTGAAGGTGAACTGGCAGCCGGTGACCCGCGCCGAGCCCTGGTAGACGACGCCGCAAACCGATTTCGGATAGGCGGGGTGGCGCATGCGGTTCAGCACCACCTGGGCCACCGCCTCCTGGCCCAGGCGCGGCTCGCGCGCCGCCTCGTAATAGACGGCCTGGCTCAGGCACTGGAACGCACGGGCGTAGTCCGGCCCGGTGTCCTTGAGCACGAAGGGTCGCATCGGCCGGATCGGCAGCTTGGAGAAGGGCCGGAGCGCGTTCAGCTCCTCGGCGGTCGTGGGATCGGTCTCGCCCAGGTCCAGGCCCAGGGTGGGAACGTTCTCCAGATCGAGCCGGGTCCAACCCTCGGGCCGCGCCCACAGGTCGGCGCGACGGACCCCGGGGTCGTGCCGGACGACCAGCGCGCGCATGGCGGGATCCATCCCGGCCGCCAGGTGGAACAAGCCCGAATCCGACATGTCACGGGACACGAAGCGCGCCGTCTCGGCGACGGGACGGGCGGTCTCGGGCGCGCAGCCCGCCAGCGCCGCGCCGGCGGCGAGGACGACGGCTCCTAGCCTGGCGCCTCTTGTCGCGGCCCCGGCGACGGCGACCATGGCGCGAGGCCTCGTATCTGGGTTCGAAGTCAGGGGCTCACCCCTCCCTTTCGGCGTCACCCATGACAGGCGGCCTTGCAGCATCGGGCGTCGCATATAGGCGCATACCGGCGTCATTTGGACCCGACTCCGGCAATTTTCGTGCAACTGCGACACGCTGGACATCTCGTCCCAGGGGATCGCCCTTACGGTTGCGTCGTCTTGGACCGCACCCCATGCTGGCGTGGCCCACAGCGCGCGCGAGGCACACCGCACCGACATGACCTCGATCGCCTGGCCGATAAGGCTCATCCCCCGGCGGCCGCCGAACGTCGCCGCGGCCTTCGCCGTCTGCGCGGCGGCGCTTGGCGCGGCCGTGCTGGCGCGGATGGCCACCCTTGGCCCCGGCAGCATCACGACCGTCTCGGCGACCACCTTCCCCGCCCTGATGCTGGCCACGCTCTACGCCGGCCCGCGCTGGGGCTGGGCGACCCTGGCGGCGGCCCTGATCCTGGGCCGCGTCGACCCGCTGACCACTGGTCCCGGCGCGGACAGCCTGGCGGTGACGGTGATGTTCGCGCTTTCGGCCGCCCTGACCGTGGTGGTGTCCGCGGGCCTGCGCAACGCCCTCCTGAAGCTCGACGCCGCCCGGGACGCCCAGGCCGCGGCCCAGAAGACGCTGGAGGCGACCGAAGCGCGCTTTCGCACCCTCGCGGACTCCGCGCCGGTGCTGATGTGGGTGACCCGGACGGACGGACGGCGGGAGTTCGCGAACGAGGCCTATATCGACTTCCTGGGCGTGGGGTACGAGGAGGCCATCGCCTTCGACTGGCGCAAGGTCCTGCATCCCGACGACCTGGACCGGGTGCTGACGGAGCAGGTCGCGCGGGAATCCGCGCACGAGCCGGTGATCCTCGAGGCCCGCTATCGCCACCGGGACGGCGCATTCCGCTGGGTCCGTTCGCTGTCGCAGCCCAGGTGGCGCGCCGACGGGACCTTCGAAGGCTATGTCGGCGTCGGCTATGACGTCACCCACGCCAAACAGGCCGAAGCCGACCTCACGCGGATCAACGAGCTGCTGGCCGAACGGGTCCAGGCGGCCCTGGCCGAGCGCGACGAGGCCGAGGCCGCCTTGCAGCGGGCCCAGAAGCTGGAGGCCGTCGGCCAGCTCACCGGCGGCGTGGCGCACGACTTCAACAACCTGCTCACCGTGGTGATCGGGGCGCTGGACATGGTGCAGCGGCGGCCCGAAGACGCCCCACGCCGCGAACGGATGATCGAGGCCGCGCTGGGCGCCGCCCGGCGGGGGGAGCGCCTGACCCAGCAGCTCCTGGCCTTCGCGCGGCGGCAGACTCTGAAGCCCGAGTTCATGCGCATCGACGGCGTGCTGGCCGAGAGCGAGCCCCTGTTGCGCCGCGCGGTGGGCGAGGCGGTGGGCCTGACCCTGGCGCCGGGGGCGCCGGACGGTGTCGCGAATCTGGACCCCAGCCAGTTCGAGGCGGCGATCATGAACCTCGTGGTCAACGCCCGGGACGCCACGCCGCCCGGGGGGATGATCCGCATCGAGACCTTGCCTGCGCGCCTCGCCGACCGGCAGGTGGAGGAACTGCCGGCGGGCGACTACATCTGTGTCTCGGTCCACGACACCGGCGAGGGGATGGACGCCGCGACCATCGCGCGCGCCTTCGAGCCGTTCTTCACCACCAAGCCGCAGGGCCGGGGCACGGGGCTGGGCCTCAGCCAGGTCTACGGATTCACCCGTCAGAGCGGCGGCGCGGTGACGGTCGACAGCACGCCGGGCAAGGGCTCCAGCGTGCGCCTGTACCTGCCTCGCATGGCCGGCGAGGCGGCGGCGGCCGCCCTCGATCCGCCGCCGGCCGCAGCGGGGCCGCGCCTGGACATCCTGCTGGCGGAAGACGACCTCCAGGTGGCCGAAATGGTCGAGGAGATGCTGATCGACCTGGGGCACCGGGTGCGGCGCGTGGGGGACGCCGAAGCCGCCCTCGGCGTCGTGCGCAGCGGGGCCGCCATCGACCTCCTTCTCACGGACCTCATCATGCCCGGCGACAAGACCGGCGTGGATCTGGCCCACGAGGCCACGACACTGCGCCCCGGCCTGCGCGTCATCCTGTCGTCCGGCTACACCGGCGACGTGCTCTCGACCGCCCGCGCCGCACCCTGGCCGCTGCTGCACAAGCCCTACGGGCGCGACGCCCTGGCCCGGCAGATCGCCGAGACGATCCGTTAGCGCACACCGTTCGAATCTCCTTGCGCACCCCTACGTCAGGCCCATATAGTCGTTATGCTCGAAGTGAGCATAAGCGTCCGACTCGCAACGTGACGCCTTTTTATAGGCCTGAGAAATGCTCACTTTGAGCATAAGGAGGGTTCCATGGCCGCCGACGGGTTCCAGTTCGACTTTACGCCGGAAGTCCAAGCCGCGACCGCACCCGCTTGGGAGAAGGTCAAACGGCATGTCACGCCCATGGAATGGCGCGTGCAGGCCCCGCTGATCGCCGAGATCAACCGGCTGAAGCGGGAGAAGGACGCCGTCATCCTGGCCCACAACTACATGACGCCCGAGATCTTCCATGGCGTCGGGGACTATGTGGGCGACAGCCTGGGCCTGGCCAAGGAAGCCGCGCGGTCGGACGCGAAGGTGATCGTCCAGGCCGGCGTCCACTTCATGGCCGAGACCTCCAAGATCCTGTCGCCGGAGAAGCGCGTGCTGATCCCCGACCTGCGGGCCGGCTGCTCGCTGGCCTCCTCGATCACGGGCGCCGACGTGCGCCTGATCAAGCAGCGCTATCCGGGCCTGCCGGTGGTGACCTATGTGAACACCACGGCCGACGTGAAGGCCGAGACCGACATCTGCTGCACCAGCGCCAACGCCGTGCAGGTGGTGGAGGAAGCCGCGCGCCAATGGGGCGTCGACCGGGTGATCCTGATCCCCGACGAGTTCCTGGCCCGCAACGTGGCCCGCCAGACCCACATCGGCATCATCTCCTGGAAGGGCCGCTGCGAGGTGCACGAGCGCTTCACCGCCGCCGACATCCTGGAGATCAAGGCCGCCTATCCCGACGCCGAGGTGCTGGCCCACCCCGAGTGCCCGGCCGAAGTGCTGGAGGTGTCGGACTTCGCCGGCTCGACGGCGGCGATGAACGACTACGTCATTCAGCGGAAGCCCAAGCGCGTGGTGCTCATCACCGAGTGTTCGATGGCCGACAACGTCGCCGCCGACGCGGTGGACACCGAGTTCGTGCGCCCCTGCAACCTGTGCCCGCACATGAAGCGGATCACGCTGGAGAACATCTACGAGGCGCTGGTCCACGACCGCTACGAGGTGACCGTCGATCCGGCGATCGCCGAGCGCGCACGGCTGGCCGTCCAGCGCATGGTCGACCTGCCGCCCCCGGTGACGCCCGCCCGCTACGACCTGGTGAAGGCCCGCCACCACGTCGACGTGGAGCTGATCTGACGATGGCGCCCGAGACGACCTATCAGCCGGTCGTCACGCCCGTGGCGGCCAAACCGATCGCGGCCGTCGCCGCCCGCGTCCGTCCCGAACAGATGGGCGAGGTCGTCTTCAAGGCCCTGGACTCGGTCCATGCGGCGCTTCGCACCGGGACCTGGGGTCCCTATTGGGGCGACGTGGTGATGTGCGAGGGCGAGGACGACGGCGTCCTGGACCTGCGCATCGGCGTGGGCGTGGCCCGCGACTTTCCGGGCCTGGGCGCGGTCTCGCCCTGGCGCACCCCGGCCGGCGAGGCCGTGCAGGTGACACACCTGGGACCCTGGTCCGAGCGCGGCCTGGCCCATGCCGCGGCCAGGGACGGCGCGGCGCGCCTGGGCCGCCGGCTGACCGGCGTCCATTGGGAGGTGCACGGCCTCTTCATGCCCGAGGCCCGGGCCCGGCGGACCGACGTGTTCTACGAGGCGAGCGATGCCTGAGCGCCTGAATCATGACGGCGTCATCGTGGTGGGCGCGGGCCTCGCAGGCCTGACCGCCGCCCTGGCCGCGGCGCCCGCCAGGGTGCTGGTCCTCACCGACGCGCCGCTGAACAGCGGGTGCTCCTCGGCCTGGGCGCAAGGCGGGGTGGCCGCCGCGCTGGGCGAGGACGACGCGCCCGCCCTACACGCCGCCGACACCGTCGCCGCCGGCGCGGGGCTGGTGGTTCCCGAGGTCGCCCGCCTGCTGGCCGAGGAAGGCCCGGCGGCCGTGCGCCGGCTGGCCGCCCTGGGCGCGCCGTTCGACAGGACCGAGGACGGCGGATTCTCCCAGAGCCTGGAGGCCGCGCACAGCCGCGCCCGTGTGGCCCGCGTGAAGGGCGACCAGGCCGGCAGGGCGATCATGCAGGCGGTGGTGGTCGCCGCGCTGGCCGCGCCGCACATCCAGGTGCGCGCCGGCGCACGCCTCGTGGGCCTGTTGCAGGACGCGAGCGGCCGCGTGCGCGGCGTGCAGGCCCGCATCGGCCGCGAGGTGGTGGAGATCACCGCGCGCGCCGTCATCCTGGCGACCGGGGGGATCGGCGGCCTCTACGCCGTCACCACCACCCCGCCCGAGTTGCGCGGCGAGGGCCTGGGGCTGGCGGCCCTGGCCGGCGCGACGATCGCCGATCCCGAGTTCGTCCAGTTCCATCCCACCGCCATCGACATCGGCCGAGATCCCGCGCCTCTGGCCACCGAAGCCCTGCGCGGCGAGGGCGCCACCCTGATCGACGGCGCGGGCGAGGCGTTCATGACGCGCTACCACCCCGACGCCGAACTGGCGCCGCGCGACGTGGTGGCCCGCGCCATCCACGCCGAGCGGGCGGCCGGGCGCGGCGTGTTCCTGGACGCCCGCCAGGCCGTCGGCGCCCATTTCCCGGACGCGTTCCCCGCGGTGTTCGCCGCCTGCATGGGCGGTGGGATCGACCCGCGGATCCAGCCGATCCCGGTTGCGCCGGCCTGCCACTACCACATGGGCGGGATCGCCACGGACAAGGACGGCCGTACGAGCCTGGCCGGCCTCTACGCCGCGGGCGAATGCGCCTCGACCGGCGTGCACGGCGCCAATCGACTGGCGTCGAACTCGTTGCTGGAGGCCGCCGTCTTCGGCGAACGGGCCGGTCGCGCCGCGCGCGAGGACACGGGCTCGGACCTGCCCCCGCTCCGCGCGACGCCTGCGCCCGACCTGCCCGACGAGGCTCTCCAGGCGCTGCGCGGCGCCATGAGCCGCGACGCCGGCGTGATCCGCGACGCGGCCGGGCTGACGCGCCTCCTGCACGAGATCGACCTCCTGCAGGGCCGGCACGGCTGCGCCGCGGCCCTTGTCGCCGCGCGGCTGATCGCCCGCGCCGCTCTGGAGCGGCGCGAGAGCCGCGGCGGACATTTCCGCTCGGACTTCCCGGGCGTCCTCGAGGCCGAGCGGACCTTCGTCACCCTGGCCGAACGCGCGCCATGCCAGGCGGCCTGAGGTCAGAGGGTCGCGGGGGCCGCCGGCCCGCTGAGCCTGCCCTTCAGCGTCGCCGCGACGCGCACCAGCAGCGCCAGCGCGATGAGGCCCACCGCGGGGATCGCCAGCCAGGGCTTTTCGCCCAGCCGGCCCACATAGCTGTTGGTGAAGACCAGCAGCACCATCCAGCCCCCCACGGCGTGCAGGATCTTCCAGCGCGCGCGGCCCATCCAGCGCACCGCCGCGTCGCTGGACGTCGCCGCCATCGCCGCGATCATCGCATAGGTGATCCCGCCGCCTATGACCGACACCGGGCTCAAGGGCATGGCGAAGACGCCGGCCGCCAGGACAATGAAGCCCAGATGGACGAAGTGATTGGCCGCGAACGCCAGGCCGATCGCCCGCCGACGCCGCAGCAGCGCACTGCGCCAGCCGCCGGGCCACAGCCGCGCCAGGGACGAGGCGCTCCAGGCCAGGATGAACCACGGGAAGGCCCAGCGCGCCGTGATCCGAACGCCTTCCAGGGCGCCGTCCACGGTCCAGCCGCCGCCGCGAGCCATGAACACAGCCCCCAGCACGAGCGCGGCGACGGCCGCCGACAGCACGATCGTCCAAGTCGGCGCGCGCATGGCCCGGCCCCTTGTCATACCGGCAGTATGATCGACATACCAACGGTATGATGTCAACGGCGCCGCTGACCAATCGCGATCGCCTGGTCGCCCAGGCCCGCCGGCTGTTCGCCGAGAACGGCTACGCGGCGGTGTCCGTCGACGAGGTCGCCGCCGCCGCGGGCCTGACCAAGGGCGCGGTCTACTACCAGTTCAAGGACAAGACCGACCTGTTCCGCGCCGCCTGCGACGCGGTGATGCTCGACGTGGCCCGCTACGTGGACGTCTCCACCATGGCCGAGGGTACGCACCCGTTGCAGGAGATCGTCGTGGGCGGGGGCAAGATGTTCGACGCCTACGAAGCCGCCGACGCCCGGCGGCTGCTGCTGATCGACGGTCCGTCGGTGCTGGGTTTCGAGCAGTGGATCGCCCTGCAGGAGCCCGTGTGCATCGGGCTCATCGCCCACGCGATGGGCCATCTCGGCGAGGCGGGCCTGCTGGACGAGGCCATCGTGCCGACGCTCTCGCATCTCGTCTTCGGCGCCTTCGTCCAGGGCGCGCTGCGCATCGCGGTGGCGGCCGATCCCCAGGCGGCGAGCCTCGAAGTCCGCGCCGCCACTCTCACCCTGATCCGCGGGTTTCTCGCGGGCGTCACCCAGGAAGCGCAAGACAGACAACCATGACCCTCGATCCCCTACCCGACCTGCTCGTCCAGCCCATCATCCGCACCGCCCTGGCCGAGGACCTGGGCCGCGCGGGCGACATCACCGGCCAGGCCTGCGTACCGGCCGATGCGCGACTGACGGCCGACTTCGTGGCCCGCAGGGGCGGCGTGGTGGCCGGGCTGGCCTGCATCCGACTGACCCTGGCCGAGATCGATCCCACCGCGACGGTGGAGGCGCTGAGCGCCGACGGCCTCGTGGCGCCGGCCGGCAGCGCCCTGGCGCGGGTCAGCGGCAACGCGCGGGCGATCCTGACCGCCGAACGCACGGCGCTGAACCTGCTGGGCCGCCTCTGCGGCATCGCCACCCTGACCCAGGACTACGTCGACGCGGTCGCCGGCACGAAGGCGCGCATCACCGACACCCGGAAGACGACGCCCGGCCTGCGCGCCCTGGAGAAGTACGCCGTGCGCTGCGGCGGCGGGGTCAACCACCGCTTCGGCCTGGATGACGCCATCCTCATCAAGGACAACCACGTGGCCGCCTGCGGTTCCGTGGGCGAAGCCGTTCGGCGCGCCAAGGCCTTCGCGGGCCACCTGGTGAAGGTGGAGGTCGAGGTCGACAGCCTGAATCAGCTCCAGGAAGCGCTGGCCGGCGACCCCGACGTCATCATGCTGGACAATTTCGAGCTGGCCGACATGCGCGAGGCGGTCCGGATCGTCGACGGCCGCCTCCCCCTGGAGGCGTCGGGCGGCGTGACCCTGGAGACAGTGCGCGAAATCGCCGAGACGGGCGTGGACGTGATCAGCGTGGGCGCCCTGACCCATTCCGTCCGCGTCCTCGACATCGGCCTGGACGCCGTGGAGGGCTGAGCCCTCAGCCCAGGCGGAACCGGCCGTCCGCAAGACCGACCAGCGCCGCGTCCAGCGTTTGCCCGACATCGAGCCCCGTGCTGTCGATCCTGTGCCGCTCGACCAGCGGCTGGTTCCGGAAGGTGCGCCAGACGCGCCGCGCCACCTCGGCGTCGGTCATGTCGCCGAGCCCCTGCCGGCCGGCGGCGCGGGCGGCCGCCTCGTCCTCGTCCGGCATCAGGACCACATAGTCGAGGTCGAGGTCGCGGGCCGCCGCCTCGCGCCGCCAGGGATCGAGGAACCAGGGCCCGACGACGCCGTCCACGAAGACCTGATAGCCCCCCGCCGCGCAGGTCGCCGCCTGGACCGCGGTGGCCGCCGCCAGGACAAGGTTCTGCTGATGCGCCTCGGGCATCCACGGGGGCGTGAAACCCTTCTGCACATAGGTGTAGATGTCGTCGGCCCGCAGGTGCATCGCCAGCGGGGCGGCGATCCGCTGGGCGAGCCGACGCGCCACGGTGGATTTCCCTGCGCCGGGCGGCCCCGAAACAATGACGATGCGGCTCATGCCCGGAGCATAGCCGAACGGCCGCGGACCGCGAGGCCGGCTCCGCGGGCGGCGCATTACCTGTCGCCCGAAATCAGGAATCCGCGCAGAGAGATCGCCAGCCGTGCGAGCCGGAAGGTGGCGCACATCTGCGTTGGCGAGAACCCGGATGCCGCTGACCGCCCGATCATCTGCGCGCGCGGCGTCCTCCCCTTCCGCGGGCGGAAGGCTGACTGGGAATGGAAGGCTGCCCGGAATGAACGCCACCACCCGGACGGCGATCCTCGCCGCCCTTCTGACGGGGGCTTCGACCCCGGCCTTGGCCCAGACCACCGAGGAGCGGATCGCCGCCCTCGAAGCCAGGATCACCGCCCTGACCGGCGAACTGGCCGAGTTGAAGGCCGAAACCACCAGGGCCGCGGCCCAGAAGACCGGTCAGAACGGGGGCCAGAACGGGGGCCAGAATGGGGGCCAGAATGGGGGCGGCGAGACCCGCAGGGCTCCGGAGGCGATGGTCAGCCTGCCCAATGGCCGCCCGACCCTGACCACGCCGGACGGCTCGAAGTTCGCGATCCGCTCGATGATCCAGTTCGACGCCGCGGCCTACGACGAGAGGGCCGGGACGACCGATCTCAACTCGGGCACGAACTTCCGGCGCGCGCGGATCGGTCTGGAGGGCACGTTCCAGAAGCACTGGAACTACAGCCTGATCACCGAATTCGGCGGCAGCGGAACGGAGTCGCCGGTCCTGAACCAGGCGTTCCTCGAATACGCCGGCTGGCGGCCCGCGAGCCTGAAGAACCCGATCCGCCTCCGTATCGGCGGCTGGGCGCCGTCGGCCGGACTGGAGGACGCCATCAGCAACGCCGAGGCCTCGTTCATGGAACGGCCGGCCGTGGCCGAGATGGTGCGGAACCTGGCCGGCGGCGACGCACGCTCGGGAGTCGGGGTCCTGGCGAACGGGGACCGCTGGTTCGGCTCGCTCGTGCTGACCGGCGGCACGGTCGGGACGTCGACTCCGGAGTTCGACGAACAGGGCGGCTATATCGCCCGCGTGGCCTTCACCCCGCTGGCCGGCGAGGACTGGGCGGTGCACGCGGGCGCCAGCCTGCAGGGTATCTTCAAGGTCGCCGACACCGGCCCCGGGGCGGTCACGGTCACCGAACTGCGCTTCCGCGAGCGGCCCGAACTTCGCGTCGATGGGACGCGGCTCGTGGACACCGGCGCGATCCGGGCCAAGGACATGACCGTGTACGGCGGCGAACTGGGCGTATCCTATCGGAACCTGCACGTGTCGGGCGAAGTGTTCCGGATCGACGTCGATCGCATCGGCGGCTTCAATCCGCGCTTCGGCGGATGGTACGTCCAGGGCGCCTGGACGCTCACCGGCGAACACCACGAGTGGTCCGGCCAGACCGGCAGCTTCCGAGGCGTCAAGCCCAAGGCGGCGTTCAGTCCGGCCGACGGCCAGTGGGGCGCCCTGGAGATCGCGGCGCGCTACAGCGTTCTGGACCTCAACTCAGGCGAAGGGGCTCGCGGAACCGCGACCCCGATCCTCGGGATCCGCGGCGGGGAACAGTCGGTCGCGACGGTGGCCCTCAACTGGCACCCGAACGCCCTGTATCGCTTCCAGCTGCAGTATCTCCACATCGACGTGGATCGCCTGAGCCCGACGGGGGTCCAGGTGGGCGACGAGGCCAACGTCGTCGCCCTCCGCAGCCAGGTTTCCTTCTAAGCCCGCTCAGGCCCGCGCCAGCTTCGCCGCGGCCTCGGCGGTGGCGGCGGCCCGCGCGGCGCCGCCGGCGGCCATGCGCGACTGCACCACCTGAAGCACTTCGGGCCGCGCCAGCTCGGGGCGGCCCGACTCGAAGGGCGGAGCGGGCGCGTACTCCAGCCCGAGCTGGATCGCCTCGGCGTAGTCGCGGCCGGCCAGCTCCTCCAGCAGGACCAGGGCGAAGTCGATGCCCGCCGTCACCCCGCCGCCCGTGATGACATTGCCGTCCCGCACCACGCGCTCTTCGCCCACCGTGGCGCCGAACGCCGGCAGCTCGCCGCGCCAGGCCCAGTGGGTGGCCGCCCGCCGCCCCCTCAGGAACCCGGCGGCGCCCAGGATCAGCGAACCCGTACAGACGCTGGTCAGGTAGGTCGCCCCTGCCCCCAGGCGCCGGATCTGCGCCATGAAAGCCTCGTCGTGGATCGCCGCCGTCGTACCGAAGCCCCCCGGGATGCAGAGCACGTCGCAACGATCGATCGCCGCCAGATCGGCGAGGTTCGAGAACGTCAGCCCCTCGGCCTCGATGTCGATTCCGCCCAGCGAGGCCGCGACCACCTCGGACTCGGGCGTGCGGACCAGCACCTGGTGCGGACCGGTGAAGTCCAGGTGGGTCACGCCAGGGTAGAGCGCGAACACGATGCGGGTCTTGGCCATGAGGCGTCTCCGTCCTGCGGGCTGACCGTCCTCGGGTGGACGGGTCTTCCAGTTGACGCCGCGACCCTAGGCAGCGCAGAGTCTGTCTGAAATGACAATGATCCAACGATTTCTGCCATGACGCGCAAGGTGGGCCTCGTCCTGTTCCCCGGCTTCCAGATCCTGGACGCCGCCGGCCCCGTCGCCGCCTTCGAGATCGCCGAGCGGTTCCGGCCCGGAAGCTACGCCTTCACCGTACTCGCGCCCGACGGCGGCGAGGTCGAGAGTTCGTCGGGCGTGCGGATGGGGGCGCGGCCGCTGGACGATGCGCGGTTCGACACCGTCATCGTCTCGGGCGGCGACGGAACGCGGGCGCTGGAGGATCTGGTCGCCATCGTGGCGTGGCTGAAGACCGTGACGACCCGCCGCCACGCCAGCGTGTGTTCGGGCGCCTACCTGCTGGCCGAGGCCGGGTTGCTGAACGGCCGGCGCGCCACCACCCACTGGAGCCGCACCGACGACTTCGGGCGCCGGTATCCCGACGTCCGGCTGGATGCGGACCGGATCTACATCCGCGACGGCGACGTCTGGACCTCGGGCGGCATCACCGCCGGAATCGATCTGTCGCTCGCCCTGATCGAGGACGACCTGGGCGCCGAGGTCGCGCGGCGCACGGCGCAGCAACTCGTCGTCCATCAGCGGCGGCCGGGCGGGCAGTCGCAGTTCTCGGCCCTGGTGGAGCTGGGGGGGCGCACGGGGCGGTTCGGCGACCTCATGGACTGGATGCGCGCGCATCTGGACGAAGCCCTGCCGGTCGAACGGCTGGCGGCGCAGGCGGCCATGAGCCCGCGCAACTTCGCCCGCGCCTTCACCACCGAGACCGGAACCACGCCCGCCAAGGCGGTCGAACGCCTGCGCCTGGAGGCCGCGCGCACGGCAGTGGAGGCAGGCGTCGAACCGATCGACCGGGTGGCCGGCCTGACCGGCTTCGGCGACCCCGAGCGCATGCGCCGCGCCTTTCTCCGCGCGTTCGGCCAGCCGCCTCAGGCGCTGCGCCGGGCCGCCCGACGGTGAGCCGTCAGCGCGTGACGATGGGAAAGCCCGCTCGCGGCGGCGTCAGCCAGGAGAGCAGCCGCCCCAGGGCGGCCGGGTCGCCGGAGGTCGCGGCCTTCGACAGATCGGCGCCGCCCAACGCCCCCGCCAGGAACTGCGCTCGCGGCAGGGTGTAGACGGCGTCGGCGGTCCCCGCCGCGGGATCGGCCTCGTAGGTCAGGACGGAATGCTTCACCCGCACGCGGAACCGCTCCTTGCGGTCGGGGAAGACGAGGTCCACCGCCACCGAGGAGGCGCCGGCCTTGTCGGGATCGAGCCGGACGGCGAACAGGTCCAGCAGCATGGGCGTCGGCGTGTTGCGGATGTAGTCCAGCGACGCGCTCTGAGGTGCGGCCGCCCGCACCCCGTCCCTCAGTTCCTGCGCGCCCGAGAGGTACATGTTGCGCCAGATGGCGCTTTCGGCGCCGATGGCCTGGCGCTCGTAGACGCTGGCCAGCAGCGCCTTCGCCGCCGTGTCGCCGGCGTCGGCCATCACCAGCCGGTTGGCCAGCTCTCCGGCCCAACGGTCGTCGCCGGCCTGGTGCGCCGTCCGCGCCGCCGCCAGCACGGCGTCGCGCCCGCCCATCATGGCCACATAGCGGGCGCCGGCGTCGGCCGGATCCAGCGGCGCCAGGTTCACCGGGTTGGCGTCGTACCAGCCCATGTAGCGCTGATAGACCGCCCGGGAATTGAAGCTCATCGTCCCGTAGTAGCCGCGGTTGTACCATTCCCGGTCCAGCACCTCGGGCAGACGGATGCGATTGGCGATCTCGGGGCCGGTCAGGCCGTCGTTCATCAGCCGGACCGTCTGATCGTGGAGGTACTTGTAGGCGTCGCGGTGCTTCTCGATGTAGTCGGCGATCACCTCCCGTCCGAAGCGGGGCCAGGCGTGGCTGGTGAACAGCACCTCGGCGCTGTCGCCGTACAGCCGCAGGGATTCGCCCAGATAGGCCGCCCACTGGCTGGCGTCGCGGACCAGCGCCCCGCGCGGCGTGAGCACGTTGTGCAGGGTGGCGTTGGCGTTCTCGGCCAGGCACAGCGCCTTCAGGTCGGGCAGCCAGATGTTCATCTCGGCCGGAGCCTCGGTCCCCGGGGTGAGCTGGAACTCCAGCCGCACGCCGTCGATGGTGAGGGCCTGTCCGGTCCGGGTGATGTCGACGGTCGGGGGGATCAGCGTCTGGGTCCCGGCGCTCAGGCCCGGCCCGATGCCAGCGTTCACAAGGCCCTGGGGTCCCTTGGGCAGGAAGCTTCCGAACTGATAGGTCGCCCGCCGACCCATGGCCGGCCCGGCGATGACGTTCTCGCTGACGGCGTGCTCGAGGAAGCCCTCGGGGGCGATCACCTGCACCTTGCGGGAGTCGACGTCCGCCTGCGCCACCATCCCCCGCGCGCCGGCGAAGTGGTCGGCGTGGCTGTGGGTGTAGATCAGCGCCACGACCGGCCGGGCGCCCAGCTTCGCGTTGGCCAGATCGAGCGCCGCGCGCGCCGCCTCGGCGCTGGTCAGGGGGTCGATGACGATCCAGCCGGTCTTGCCGGCGATGAAGGTGGCGTTGGCCAGGTCGAAGCCCCGCACCTGCCAGACCCCGGGCGTCACTTCGAAGAGGCCGTGGCGGGCCAGGAGCTGGGACTGGCGCCACAGGCTGGGATTCACGCTGGCCGGCGCCGGCCCCTTCAGGAAATCGAAGGCCGACAGGTCCCAGACCACGCGGCCGTCGGCCGCCGTGATCTTCGGATCCGTGCGCGTGCCGACAAAGCCGCGATCGGCGAAATCGAAGTCCCGGTGGTCGGCGAAGTCCGGCCCCGCGGCCAGGGCCGGGGCGGCGGCCGATACGGGGGCCAGTACGGCGGCCAGCACCGCGCCCGCGAACAGTCTCATGGTTCCCTCCCGAGGTTCGGGCGAACCTGCGCCGCCCGGACGCCGGCCACTGTACCGCAGGTTACATTCGGGACTTCAAGCGGGCCTGACGATATGGCCTTCGTCAGGCCGGACCCGGCCCGCCACGACCTCGGCGTAGAGGGACCTCAGCGCGTCCGGACCGGCATGGTGGCGCAGCTTCAGCCAGGCGTTCTCGCGGATGAAGTCGCCCAGTACCGCCTGCAAGCGGCTGTCCAAGCCCGCCATGCCCCAGTCCTTGGCGCGCTGGCGGATGCGGTCGGGCGCGAAGAAGAAGACAGGCGTCACCCCGGGGATGTCCGGCCGGGGTGCGGTTCTCGCGTCCCAATGGGTCAGGCCGACGCCCAGGCTGACGGTCAGGGCGGCGCCCAGGGCCGTATGGACATCGCGGGTGACCGCAGCGCGGCCGGCGAAATCCACGTAGGCCGCGGGCCCGTCCGCCTTCAGGGCCGGGACATCTGCATAGGCGACCACATCATCGTAGAGGCCCGTACGCTCCAGGACGGCGATGTGCGCGGGCGAGGTCAGGCCGACGACCCGGACACCCCGCCGGCGCGCCAGCCACGCCAGGCCCAGCGCCGTCTTGGACGAGGCGCTGGACAGCACCAGCGTCTTGAGCGGCGCGTCCGAGAGCTGATCGTCCAGCAGGAACGAGGTCATGAACAGCGGCCGGAGCAGCGAGCGCCAGTCATCGTCCGGGGCCCCTGGCGCGGCCTGGTAGGCGTTGTAGGTGGGCGGTAGTTCCGCCCGGTGCGCCGAGATCTCCACATAGCCGTCGCCCCGCCGCTCCAGGCGCGCGATCGTGTGGCTGGACATGGGCCAGTAGCCGAACAGCCTGAGGCCCACGGGCGCGTCGGGCGCGTGGGTGCGGACCACGCGGGCGAAACCCCAGACCGGGATGCGGCCCTGCCCGGCCGGCGCGGGGAAGAACCGCCAATAGCCGATCTGGTCGCCCACCGCGCCGTAGGTCACGTTGTTGGCCGTGAGCGCGAAACTCTCGACCGCCAGCAGGGCTTCGCCCGGCGCCAGCGCGGCGTCGGGATCGACCTCGACGAGGGTCGTCTTCGTGAGGTCGCCCCGATCGACGAGCAGGTCCCAGCCACGCATCGAAGTCCCTCTCTTCAGTCGATCGCCGCCCAGTTGCCGTGGAAGCCGAACGGCACCCGGCGCGGCAGCTCCGCCGTGGCGATCGGCCCCTTCTCCAGGTCCTGAGCCTCGAAGATCAGCAGGTCCGAGCGGTTTTCCGCCGCCCGCCAGACCACCGCCGTCAGCCAGCCGTCGCCCTCGGGCGCGTCGGCGGTCCGCGGCACGAACACGGGCTCGGAGGTGGCGTCGCCGCCGGTGAGTTCATAGACCTGACGGCGCCCGGTCTGGAGATCGAGGTGGGCGATGGCGTTCATCCGGACGGTGCCCGAGCCCATCGTCTCGCCGGCGTACCAGCCGTGGCGGTGCCGGCGGGTTTCGACCCGCGGATCGACGCGGGGGAACTCGCCGTCCAGGTCGTCCAGCGGGGTCTCCTGGATCGCGTCGGATGCGCCGTTCAGATCGAACGTCCAGCGCACCATGCGCGCCGCCGCCTTCTGGCCCGGAGAGCCGTCGGCGTTGGGGAACAGGGGCGCCACGTCGTAGCGCATGACGTCGCAGACGATCTTGCCGTCCTCCTCCCACGAATTCAGCGGGTGGAAGACGTAGCAGGCCTCGGTGTTGAACCAGCGGATGTCGGCCACGTCGCCGTCGCGGCGCATGACGCCCACGTACGACCCCTTCTCCGGCTCCCAGGCGAAGGCCGGCTTGCCGCCCATCGCGCGCTCCAGACTGGCGGTCAGGGGCAGGACGGGGAACAGCACGTGGTTCGCCGTGACCATGAAGTCATGGACCATGCAGCCGTAGGGGGCCTGGAAGTCGCTGCGCCGCACGACGTCGCCGGCCGCATCCGTGATCCCGTAGCTCATGCCGGCCGAGAGCGGCATGGGACCCACGCCATAGGCGAACCAGATCATCTCGCCGGTGACCGGATCGATCTTGGGGTGCGCCGTGACCCGCCCGGCGTAGGGCCGCACATAACCCTTCGACTCCAGCGTCCTGGGATCCATCTCGAAGGGCTGGTGCCCCTCTTCCAGGGCCATCAGTTTCCCGGCGTGCCAGACGATATTGGTGTTGGCGACGCCGCCCTCGTTGCCCATGGCCAGGGGATCGGTCGTCATGGGATTGCCGAAGCTTCCGAACAGCGAGCGGCCGTGCTGGTGCTCCAACTCCCACTTGGGAGTCCGCGCGTAGCGGTTGCGATAGCTGACCTTGCCGTCGGCCACGTAGAAGCCGTGGACCATGCCGTCGCCGCCGAACCAGTGGTGGTTCGGATCGCGCGGCTCGAACTGCGGGTTGGGCCCGATACGGAACAGGGCTCCGCGAAGGCCCGCGGGGATCTCGCCCTTCACGGTCAGATCGAAATCGTCCTCCGACCGGACCGGCGCGAAATTGCCGGCCAGATAGGGATTGATGCGCGCGTCGCCGTCCATGACCGTCCCTCCCACAGGACCCGTTGTAACTTACGTTGTAAATTCATTATGCAGGCCGTACCCCTTGGCAAGCGATTTCTGTGCGAGCGAGTCGAATGCCGCGTGTCCTGACCGAGAGCGATGTCGCCGACTTCCGCGAACGCATGTGCGCCGCGGCCGAGCGGCTGTTCGCCGAGAAGGGTCCCGACGCGGTGACCATGCGCCAGCTCGCCGCCGAGCTGGGCGTCTCGCCGATGACCCCCTACCGCTATTTCCAGGACAAGGACGATATCCTGGCCGCCGTGCGGACCAACGGATTCACCCGCTTCGCCAAGGCCCTGGAGGCGGCGCGGGACTCGGTCCAGGGCGCGCGGGCCAAGGGCGCGGCGGTGGGCGACGCCTATGTCCGGTTCGCGTTCGAGAACCCGCACACCTACAAGCTGATGTTCGACCTCAACCAGCCGATCGACGACACGCACGACGACCTCGCGGAAGCCGGACGACGCGCGCGCGAGACCATGACCGCCTGGGTCAAGGACCAGATCGAGACCGGCGACATGCGCGGCGACTCCAAGGAGATCGGCACCATGTTCTGGGCGGCGACCCACGGCGTCGTGGTGCTGGAGATGGCCGGCAAGCTTCCGCCCGGCAGCGCCCTCGCCATGCACCACCGCATGTCGCAGGCCCTGGCGAAGGGGCTGGCGACCAAGGGGTGAGCCGATACGCCGCCGCTTGACGGCCCCCACGTCGCCGCGCGCACCCTGCCGCAAACAGCGGGAGGACGCGCCATGACCCAACCCAAATCCTTCGAGGTCGCCTGGAGCGACGCCCAGGTCGAGGCGGTGCTGGCCCGCGTGCGCGACTATCCCTGGCCGCCGGCGCCCGCCGTCCCCGACGGGTGGGCCTATGGCTGCGACGGCGCCTGGCTGCGCGAGGTCTGCGAGCATTGGACGGGCGGGTACGACTGGCGGGCGGCCGTGGCCGACCTCAACCGCTTCCCCCAGTTCACGGCCAGGGTCGAGGACTACGACCTGCACTTCCTGCACGTGGTCGGCGAGGCCGGCGGGCGGCGACCGCTCCTGATCACCCACGGCTGGCCGGGTTCGCACTACGAGTTCTGGGGGGCGATCGAGAAGCTGGCGTTCCCCTCACGCTTCGGCGGCCAGGCGTCGGACGCCTTCGACCTCGTCATCCCGTCCCTGCCCGGCTTCGGCTTCTCGTCGAAGCCGGCGCGGCCCGTCGGCCAGCGGACGACGGCGCGGCTGTTCAACGCTTTGATGACCGACGTCCTGGGCTATTCCACCTACCTGGCCCAGGGCGGCGACTGGGGCGCGATGGTCACCTCGTGGCTGGGCCGCGAGCACGGCAAAACGGCCCGCGCGATCCACCTCAACATGCTGGGATTCCGGCCCGCCGACGGCCCCCGGAGCGAGGCCGAGATCGCCTGGGCCCAGCGCCAGGCCGGCGCCATGGACATGATGGGCGCCTACTTCCGGCTCCAGACCTCCAAGCCGCAGTCGATCGCCTGGATGGCGGCTGGAAATCCCGTGGGCCAGGCCGCCTGGATCCTGGAGCGCTTCCACGACTGGTCCGACCTGTCGGCGAAGACGCTGGACGAGGCCTACGGCAAGGACCGCCTGCTCACCAACATCATGATCTATGTGATGACCGACAGCTTCGCGACCGGTGCCTGGTACTATCGGGGCCTGATCGAGGAGGGCCGGGTGGCCTTCGCGCCCGGCGAGCGGGTGGAGACGCCCACCGCCTTCGCCAACTTCCCCGGCGAGCCGCTCTATTCCGCCCCGCCCCGCAGCTTCGCCGAGCGGGCCTACAACATCGTCCGCTGGGCCGACATGCCCCGCGGCGGCCACTTCGCCGCGATGGAGGAACCGGACCTGTACGTGGACGAGGTCCGCGCCTGGGGCCGCGAGGCCGTTTGACGCGCCGCGCCTCGAGCGAACCGCGAAAAGCACGAACGGACACGAAAGGTGGCCGTCCCCGAGCCTCCGTGCAAGCGGAAGCTCGGCCTTTTTTGCAAACCACGGAAAACACAGAAGGACACGGAATCGCAGCTTCGCCTTCTGTGGTTTTCCGCGTTTTCCGTGGTTCCTTGGAGCCGGCAGGCGCCGCTTCGCGGCATCGAGGGGACGGGACGCCATTTCTCGCGCCCGTTCGTGTTTTTCGGGGTTCCAGCACGGCTTGCCCGCCCGTCCGCTTCGCGCTCCGCGCCGCTCGTGCTAGGCAGCCCGCCGTTTTCGAAGGACTCCGATCTCTCCATGGCCCTGAAAGTCGCCATCGTCGGGCTGCCCAACGTGGGCAAGTCGACCCTGTTCAACGCGCTGACGCAGACCGCCTCGGCCCAGGCCGCGAACTATCCGTTCTGCACCATCGAGCCGAACACCGGCGACGTGGCCGTGCCCGAGCCGCGCCTGGACAAGCTGGCGGCGATCATCCCGTCGAAGGAGATCATCCCGGCGCGGATGAACTTCGTGGACATCGCCGGCCTGGTGCGCGGCGCGTCGAAGGGCGAGGGCCTGGGCAACCAGTTCCTGGCCAACATCCGCGACTGCGACGCCGTGGCCTTCGTCGCCCGCTGCTTCATCGACGACGACATCACCCACGTCGAGGGTAAGGTCGACCCGCTGGCCGACCTGGAGACCATCGAGACGGAGCTGATGCTGGCCGATCTGGAGAGCCTGGAGAAGCGGGTCGTCAATCTCGAGAAGCGCGCCAAGACCGGCGACAAGGAAAGCGCCCAGACCCTTCGCCTCGTCCAGCTCGCCCTCAAGGAGCTGAACGCCGGCCGTCCCGCCCGCAAGGCGGAGGTGGGCGCCGAGGACGAGAAGGGCTGGCGGATGCTCCAGCTCCTGACCTCGAAGCCCGCGCTCTATGTCTCCAACGTCGACGAGGCGTCCGCCGCCACCGGCAACGACCTGTCGAACGCCGTGGCCGAGCGGGCGAAGCGCGACGGCGCCGACCATGTGGTGATCTCGGCCCAGATCGAGAGCGAGATCGCCATGCTCGATCCCGAGGAGCGCGCCGAGTTCCTGGAGACCCTGGGCCTCGAAGAGCCCGGGCTGAACCGGCTGATCCGCGAGGCCTACCACCTGCTCGGCCTCCAGACCTATTTCACGGTCGGCCCCAAGGAGGCCCGCGCCTGGACGATCCACAAGGGCGACACCGCCCCCCAGGCCGCCGGCGTGATCCACACCGACTTCGAGAAGGGCTTCATCCGGGCCGAGACCATCGCCTACGAGGACTACGTGAACCTGAAGGGCGAGGCCGGCGCGCGCGAGGCCGGGAAGTTCCGCCAGGAAGGCAAGGAGTATGTCGTCCAGGACGGCGATGTGATGAACTTCCGCTTCAACGTCTGAGATACACGGCCGAAACCCAGGAGGAGCCGAGGATGGGCGATACGATCAGGCTGGCCGGAGCCGACGGCTTCGAGTTCACCGCCTATCACGAGGCCGCGTTCACGCCCCGCAAGGGCGGCGTGATCGTGATCCAGGAGATCTTCGGCATCGACCGCCACGTGCGCGCCGACGTCGAGCGGTGGGCCAAGATGGGGTACGAGGCCATCGCGCCGGCCATGTTCGACCGCCTGCAGCGCGACTTCCACGCCGAGCACGACGACGCCGGGATCAAGGCCGGGATCGAGAAGGCCCGCGCCACGCCGATGGAACAGGCGCTGGCCGACATCGCCGCATGCCGCGATTTCCTGGCCAAGCATGGCGGCAAGGTGTGCGTGGTGGGCTACTGCTACGGCGGCTCGCTCACCTGGCTGTCGGCGGCGAAGGTGGAAGGCCTGGCGGCGGCGTCCAGCTACTACGGCTCGATGGTCCAGGCGAACGCGGCCCTGACGCCGATGTGCCCCACCATCGTGCACCTGGGCCGCACCGACGCCGGGATCCCCGCCGACGACGTCGCCGCCGCGATCGCCGAGCATCACGGGGAGACGGTTCCGGTCTACATCTACGAAGGCGCGGGCCACGGGTTCAACAACCAGAGCCCCGAACGCTACAGCGCCGAGGCGGCGGACCTCGCCCGCCATCGGACCCTCGAACTGTTCGACAAGGCTCAGGCCCCCGGCTGATGGGCGAGACGGTCCAGGTTCTCAGCGCCGCCGACGGCTTCGCCTTCGACGCCTATCGGGCTGCGCCGGGGGACGCGCGGCGGGGCGGGCTGGTGGTCTGCCATGCGATCTGGGGCGTGACGCCCCACCTCCGCGGCCTGGCCGACAGCTTCGCCGAGGACGGCTACGAGACCCTGGTCCCCAGCCTGTTCGACCGCTTCCAGCAAGGGTTCGCGACGGCCGACACCGATCCGGCGCTATATGCGCAGCAGGATGGCTTCGCCCGCGCGACGCAATGGGGCGCGGAGGTGCTGGACGCGGTGCAGGCGGCCATCGACACCCTCGCGCCGCCAGTCTTCCTGCTGGGCTTCTGCTTCGGCGGCACGACCGCCTGGCTGGCCTCGGCGCGCTGCACGGGGCTCTCGGCCGTCGCCTCGTACTATGGTGGCCAGATCGTCGACTATCTCTCCGAAACGCCGCGGGTCCCGACCCTCCTGCATCTGGGCAAGACCGACGAGCTGATTCCGCCCGCCGACGTCGAGGCGATCCGCGCGGCGCACCCCGACCTGCCGGTCTACATGTACGAGGCCGGGCACGCCTTCGTGGCCCCCAACGGCTTCCACGCCGACAGCGCGCGGCTGTCGCGCCTGCGCACGGTCCAGCTCTTCGCCCGCAACGGCGGCGGGCGGGCCGAGGCTTAGCTACTCCTCGATCTGACGCCTCACCTCGGGGTGGCGCTCCAGCACACGCACCAGGATCGCCTGGGCGGCCAGGATGCCGATGCCGGCGGCGTAGCCCGAGAACACGCCGGCGGGGTAGCGTCCCCCCGCCGCGGCGGCGCCGATCTGCCAGTAGATGAGCGCGGCGGCGCCGCCCAAGAGGGCCACGCCCCACAGGATCGAGCTGGCGGTCTGCCCGAAGCCGGCGTGGAAGCTCATCCAGACATAGCGGGCCAGGCTGCGGCGGATCGCGCCGACGACGAGCGGCAAGGCCAGGGAGAGCGACAGGAACACCGCCGGCCAGACCAGCGTGCGCTGGGCGATCAGCAGCGGCTCGCCGGGCAGGCGGCCGAACGCATTCACCACCGCGCCGGCGTAGATGAGCAAGGCGGTGGCGACCGTGAGGTCCTGGGTGCGCTTGAAGTTCCGCCAGGCGGGCTTGTGAGCCATGCCGCCAGTGTGACGGCAAGCCGGGGCCGCGATAAGGCGGAAAGTGGCGCTATGATCGTGCGTGGCCCGAATCCGCCTCCCTGTCCGCGCCTCGGCGGCCCTCTGCTGGGCCGGCCTCTTCGCCATGTCCGCCGGCCGCGCCGGCGCGGGCGAAGTCGCGTGCCGGTTCGAGGCGGGGGTCATCACCGTGCCCGCCGTGGTGGGCGGCGTCGCCGCGGACTACATCCTGGACACCGGCTCGCCGACCACCCAGCTCCACGAGACCAAGGCCCGGATGGAAGGGATCGCCGAGGATCGCCTGACCGGGGATGTCCGGCTGGCCGGGATGACGGTGCGCGGCGCGACGCTGAACGTCGCCGACCTGGATGTCCGGAACTGGAACCTTCCCACGCCCAGCGGTGGCGTGATCGGCGCCGACGTGCTGCGGGCTTTCGTGGTGGACGTCTCGTACGCGCCGTGCCGCGTACGCCTGTGGCGACCGGGGGAGGCGCCGAAGTTCCAGGGCTCGGTCATGCCCCTGTCATGGGACGCCGGCCGCCCGACCGCCGAGGCCGAGGTTTCGGACGACGTCGTCGCCGTCCGTGGCCGCTTCGTCGTCGCCACGGGCGCCAACGCGCCGGTGCGCCTCGCCGACGATCTGGCGCGGACCCCCGGCGCGTCGCGGCCCGACGAACTCTACCCCCAGGGCGTCTGGCTGGCCCGCCTGCCGCAGGTGCGGTTCGCTGGCGCCGTGGGCCGGGACGTGGCCGCAGGGCTGATGAAGCCCGACGGCGATGTGGCGGGCGTCCTGGGCGGCGCCGTGCTGGCCCATTTCCGGCTGCGGTTCGACTTCCCCGCCGGGCGCCTGATCGTCCGGCCTGCGCGCTGAAGCGATCCGCGCCTGCGGGATGGCCAACGAAAAGCCCCCGCCGGAGATCCGACGGGGGCTGAAGCTCGACCTGCTGCGGCCGCCCTCAGTGGGCGACGTTCCGCCACACGCGGCGATAGCTGAAGTACAGCAGCACCGTGAAGATCAGCAGGTAGATCATCGCGCCGAAGCCGAACGACTTGCGCTCGATCTGCTTGGGCTCGGCGGCCCAGGCGAGGAAGGCGGTGACGTCCTTGGCCTGCTGCTCGACCGTCGACTTGGTTCCGTCGTCGAACGTCACCTTGTCGGGCGCAAGCTGCGGCGGCATCGCCAGGAAACCGCCGGGCGGCACCTTCTTGTGGTCGCCGCTCCAGAAGGCCGACAGGTCGCCCGGCATGGCCGCGTTGTAGTTCTGGCCCGGCCCGATCTTCAGGCCGGCCGGCGGCGTCTTGTAGCCGACCAGCAGCGAGTAGATGTAGTCCGGCCCACCGGTCCGGGCCTTGGTGATGACCGACAGGTCCGGCGGGACCGCGCCGCCGTTCGACGCCGCCGCCGCCGCGTCGTTCGGGAACGGCGAGGGGAACTTGTCGGCCGGGATGGCGGGACGCTGGATGACGTCGCCGGTCTCGGAATCGATGTCGTTGACCTGGATGTCGGCGGCCAGCGCCTTCACGTACGGGTTGTCGTTCGGGTTCTTGTACTTCGGGTCGTAGAACGGCCCCCCCGGCTGACCCAGGTTGCGGAAGTACACCAGGTTCATCGAGTGGCAGGCCGCGCAGACCTCCCGATAGACCTTGTAGCCCCGCTGGAGCTGGGCCGTGTCGAACTTCCCGAACGGGCCGTCGAACGACCAGGATTGGGGGTGGATCTCCTGATGACCGCCGGCGGCCAACGCCGGGCCGCCCACGAGAGCCAGCCCCAGCGCCGCGAGCGCGATACCTTTGCGCAGCATCTTCAGGCTCAGCCCCTCTTTTCAGGCGACGCGACGGCGCCGGCCGGCGTCGTGGCGGGATGCGACAGGACAGGTTCGGAGATCGATTCCGGAACCGGCAGCGGTTTCTCGGTCAGGCCGAGGATCGGCAGGATCACCAGGAAGTAGGCGAAGTAGTAGACCGTCGCCACGCGGCTCAGCCAGACGAAGCTGTTGATGTCCGCGTCCAGGAGCTTCAGCCCGCTGGGCGAGCCCAGGACCGGGTCGTCCGGAAGCTGGCCGCCGCAGTAGCCCAGCACCAGGCAGAAGAAGGCGAAGATGAAGAAGTACAGGCGCGCCGTCGGGCGATAGCGCATGGACCGCACCTTGGAGGTGTCGAGCCAGGGCAGGACGAACATCACGCCAATGGCGCCGAACATGAGCAGCACGCCGCCCAGCTTGTCCGGAACCGCCCGCAGGATCGCGTAGAACGGCAGGAAGTACCATTCGGGCACGATGTGCGCGGGCGTCACCAGCGGGTTGGCCGGAATGTAGTTGTCGGCGTGGCCCAGGACGTTCGGGTTGTAGAACACGAAGGCGGCGTACAGCAGCAGGAACACCGCGATCGCGAACCCGTCCTTCACCGTATAGTACGGGTGGAACGGCACCGTGTCGGCCTTGGATTTCACGTTCACGCCGGTCGGGTTGTTGTTGCCCGGCACGTGCAGCGCCCAGATGTGCAGGATCACCACGCCGGCGATCACGAACGGCAGCAGGTAGTGCAGCGAGAAGAAGCGGTTCAGCGTGGGATTGTCCACGGCCGGGCCGCCCCACAGGAGCGTGGTGATCGGCTCGCCCACGATGGGCAGCGCGCCGATCAGGTTGGTGATCACGACCGCGCCGTGGAAGCTCATCTGGCCCCAGGGCAGCACGTAGCCGATGAAGGCCGTGGCCATCATGGCGAGGTAGATCACGCAGCCCAGGATCCAGAGCACCTCGCGCGGGGCCTTGTACGAGCCGTAGTAGAGGCCGCGGAACATGTGCAGGTAGACCGCCAGGAAGAACATCGAGGCGCCGTTGGCGTGCATGTAGCGGATCAGCCAGCCGTAGTTGACGTCGCGCATGATGCGCTCGACCGAGGCGAAGGCGTGATCCACGTGCGGCACGTAGTGCATGGCCAGCACGATGCCGGTGACCAGCTGGATGCCCAGCATCAGCGCCAGGATGCCGCCGAAGGTCCACCAGTAGTTCAGGTTCTTGGGCGTCGGGAAGTCGAGCGCCGTGTCGTACATGAAGCGTACGATCGGCAGACGCGTATCGAGCCAGCGCTCGACGCCCGTCTTGGGTTCGTAGGTGGAATGTCCGCTCATCGGGTTCAGCCCACCTTGATCTTGGTGTCGGAGAGGAAGGCGTAGGTCGGCACTTCGAGGTTCCGGGGCGCCGGACCCTTACGGATGCGGCCGGACAGGTCGTAGTGCGAACCGTGGCAGGGACAGAACCAGCCGCCGTAGTCGCCGCCGCCGACCGTGGGCACGCAGCCCAGGTGCGTGCAGGTGCCGATCAGGACCAGCCACTCGGCCTTGCCGGGCTTGTGCCGATCCGAGTCCTTCTGCGGATCGGGCATGGGCGCATTGTCGTCCTTCACCGCCGCGGCGATCTGCACAGGCTCGCGGTTGCGGACGAACAGCGGCTTGCCGCGCCACTTCACGACCACCTGCTGGCCCGGAGACACCTTGGTCAGGTCGAACTCGATCGACGCCAGCGCCAGCGTGTCGGCCGACGGATTGAGCTGGTCGATGAGCGGCCAGACGAGGCCGCCCACGGCGCCCACAGCCGCCGCGCCGGCGGCGATGTGGATGAAGTCGCGACGGCTCGGGTCGTCGCCTGAGCCTGAGGCGTGTTGGTCGGGAGTTCCGCCCACGACGGTGTCGGCCACCTTGAAGCTACCCTTCGATAGGGGCCGCGTTGCAATCGCCCCGCAGCCCAAATGCTAGCGGCCCACGACGGATGACCGCCGCAGGACCGTTCCCGGAAGTGGTCGAAGGCCCTGGTCTACGCCACGAACCACTTGCGGACATCCTGCCCGCCGGCCCGTGATTCGCACCCCTGCGCCCCGGCTGCTCCCGATGGCGAGAGGCCTTAGAATGCGTTCAGCCCTTTTTCAACCGGACAATCCGGAAAAGCGCCCCGACAGCGGGCCCCTGCGCCGGGATCGGACGGATCGGGATAAAACCGCCACATGCCGCCCGATGCGAAACGTGCGGGCGCCGCCAAACGGATTTCCCTTTGCCGGGATGCGCGCTAGCAGACGGCCATGTCGTCGCTCCCCCCCGAGATCCTGGACCGCCGCGACCGCGCAAAGGCGTGGTTCGAGAGTCTGCAGCAGCGCATCTGCGCGGAACTGCAACGCCTGGAAGACGAGGCTGCGCCCGACCTCTACGGGGGACCTGCGGGCCGGTTCGAATTCCGTCCCTGGACGCGCGAGACGGGCGTGGGCGGCGGGACGGGCGGCCATCTGCGCGGTCGGCTGTTCGAAAAGGCCGGCGTCCACACGTCGGCGGCCACCGCGCGGTTCTCGCCCGAGATGGCGTCCCAGATGCCCGGCGCCGACAAGGACCCCTCCTATGTGTCGGCCAGCATCAGCCTGATCGTGCACCCCCTGAGTCCGCGCGTGCCGACCGTGCACATGAACACCCGCTTCCTATCGACCGCCGAGAGCTGGTTCGGCGGCGGGGCCGATCTGACGCCGATGCTCGACGCCCACCGCAGTCAGGACGCGGACGACGCCAAGGTGTTCCACGCCGCCATGAAGGCCGCCTGCGACGCCTTCGATCCGGAATGGCACGCCCGCTACAAGGCCTGGTGCGACGAGTATTTCTTCCTGCCTCACCGTAACGAACCGCGCGGGATCGGGGGCATCTTCTACGACCGGCACGACACCGGGAACTTCGAGAAGGACTTCGCCTTCACACGCGCCGTCGGCGAGGCGTTCCTGGAGGTCTATCCGAGGATCGTCAGGAGCCGGATGAACGAGCCCTGGACCGAGGCGGAACGGGCCGAGCAGCTCGTGCGCCGCGGCCGCTACGTGGAGTTCAACCTGCTCTACGACCGCGGGACGATGTTCGGCCTGAAGGCCGGCGGCAACATCGAAACGATCCTCTCGTCGATGCCGCCCACGGTCGCCTGGACTTAGGCGCGAGGACGGGCGCTCTATACCCGCATACCCGCGGGGATCACGCCCGGGCGCTGGGGCTGGGGAGATTGGGACGATGGCGAGCCTCGCCGAACGCCTGGGGCACGCGCCCGACGCGAAGCTGCTGATCGTCAACTGCGACGACCTGGGGTCCAGCGCCGCAGCCAACCGGGCGATCCATGACGTCATGGACCGAGGCGTCGCCACCAGCGCCACGCTCATGGTCCCCTGCCCCTGGGCGCTGGACGCCGTGCGGCGGCCGACCGCCGGCGGGATCGGCGTTCACCTGACGCTCACCTGCGAGTATCCCGGCTACCGCTGGCGCGCGCTCACGGGAGCCGCCTCCCTGCATGACAGGGAAGGCTTCATGCCGCGCACGGCCGCCGAGGTGTGGGACCGCGCCGACCTCGCCGACGTCGAGGCCGAGTGCCGCGCACAGATCGACCAAGCGTTGGCCTGGGGCGTCGACGTCACGCACCTGGACACGCACATGGGGACGATGCAGCTCGATCCCCGCTACCATGCGCTGTTCGTGCGCCTGGGCCACGACTACCGCCTCCCGATCCGCATGTTCGGCGCGAGGGCCGAGGCGGTCCTGGGCGTTCCGGCTCGCGCCCAGGCGTCCGAGGCGGGCCTGGTCCATCCCGACCACATGGTCGACCTGTGGGGCCGCCCGCGCGGCGCCCTGGCCGAACGGCTGGATGCGCTGCGGCCCGGCGTGACCGAGCTGTTCCTTCACCCTGTCGAGGATGGCGCGGAACTCCGGGCCTACGACCCGGCCGAGGCCGACATCCGGGCGGGGGACTACGCCGAGATGACCCATCCCGGCTTTGCGGCCAGGATCGCGGCGGCAGGGGCGACGCTCATCAGCTTCGCCCCCCTCCGGGACCTCATGAGAAGAGGCTGATGGTCGAGATTCGCCCCTACCGGCCCGACGACCTGCCGGCCCTCTACGACATCTGCCTCAAGACCGGCGACGAGGGCCGGGACGCCACGCATCTGTACCGGGATCCGCGGATCATCGGCGATATCTACGCCGCACCCTACGCCGCCCTTCACCCGGAATACGCCTTCGTGGCCGAGGACGAGACAGGGGTCGCCGCCTACATCCTGGGCGCGCCCGACACCCGCGCCTTCGAGGCGCGCTGCGAGGCCCAGTGGTGGCCGGCGCTCCGGGCGCGCCATCCCGATACGGCGGACATTCCCGCCCCGAAGCGGACGCGCGACGACTGGGACGCCTTCCACATCCATCGCCCGCCGACCAATCCGCAGGCGGTGGTCGATCTCGCCCCCGCCCACCTGCATATCGACCTGCTGCCCCGGCTCCAGGGCCGCGGGGTCGGCAAGGCGCTCATGGACCGGTGGCTCGCGCGGATCGGCGGCCGGGCCCACCTGGGCTGCCAGGCCGCCAACACCCGGGCGCAGCGCTTCTACGAGGTCTACGGCTTCCGCCGGATCGCGGACGTGGGACCCCCGAGCGTGGTCTGGATGGCGATCGGCGCGTAGGCGATGCGGTCCCCTACGGACCTGCCAGGAAGTTCGCGATCCACCGCCCCACCCGCGCCCGGTCGTCGGGGCCGCCCAGGCTGGCGACGGCGCGGTTCGCCTCGTCCTCGGCGTAGACCTTGCCGCGCCGGGCCTCGATGAGGGCCTTGGCGTAGTCGGGCCGGAATTCGGGATGCGGCTGCATCGAGATGGCCGGCTGATCGCGATACGCCAGGGCCGCGAAGGGGGTGAAGTCGGAGGCCGCCCAAACCTCGGCGCCGGGCGGCTTTTCGACCACCTGGTCCTGGTGCGAGGCCGGCAGGCGGACGGACAGGCTGTCGTCCATCCACGGCTCGCGCGAAACTACCGAATAGTCATGGGCGCCGACGCCCCAGCCCTTGGGCGACTTGACGACCTGGCCGCCGAACGCCTGGGCCATGGCCTGATGGCCGAAGCAGACCCCCACCAGCCTCGCCCGCCCCTTCGCCGCGCGAAGGAAGTCCAGGAGCTGGCCGATCCAGGGATCGTCCTCATAGACGCCCGCCGCCGAGCCGGTGACGATGTAGGCGTCGCAGGCCTCGGGCGCGGTGGGATACTCGCCCTCGTCGGCCGCATAGACCCGCCAGTCGTAGGCGTCGCGGCCCAGCAGCTCCATGAACATGTCGGGATAGGTCCCGAACTGCGGGATCGCCGGCGCGGGCGGGCGACCGGTCCGGAGGACGCCCAGTTTCAGCAAGGACGCCTCAATAGACCATCCCCTGGGCCACGGCCTTCAGCTTCTCGATCACCGACAGCTTGTCGTCGATGAAGTCGTTGTCGACCCACCACTCCTCGACCTCCCGCATCACCTCGCCCACCATCGGTCCTTTCGGCACGCCGGCGTTCATGACGTCCTGACCCGACAGCGGCAGGGCGGGCGCCGTCCAGCCTTCGGCCAGGGCGATCAGCCCGCGCCACTGCATGGTGGTCGCCGTCCGCGGCGAGGCGGCCCAGGCCAGCCGGGCGCGATCGCGGAACACGGCCTGGCCGGAGCGATAGACCTCGCGGCGGATCTCGCGGGGGCTCATCCAGCTCTTCAGGACGGGCGTGGGCGAGAGGGCTGCGACGACCCGGTCCCTGTCGGCGTTCGACAGCCGCAGGCGTTCGGCCAGTCGGCCGGCCGCGAGCTGGTCGTCGGACGACAGCGCCGCGAGCCGCAGGACCGGGTCGGCCTCGAACAGAAGCTCGGTCTCGATCTCGACCAGCGCCTCGAAGCGGCCCAGCCGCGGCTCGAAACCCAGCACGGCTTCGGCCACGCCGGTCTCGGCCATGAGGCGCACCGCGGGACGTGGATCGTCGGCCGCCAGCAGCTTCAGCATCTCCTTCGAAAGGCGCTCGGCGGCCAAGGTCTTCACGCCCTCCCGCTGCGCCGCGCACGCCGCCACGGCGGCGGGATCTGGAGGCGCCTTGCCGAACCAGGCGTAGAAGCGAAAGAAACGCAGGTTGCGCAGGTGGTCCTCGCGCAGCCGCGCCTCGGGATCGCCGACGAACACGATGCGGCCGGCGCGTGCGTCCTCCACACCACGGCCGGTGGGATCCAGGATCGCGCCGTCACGGCGGGCGTACAGCGCGTTGAGCGTGAAATCGCGCCGCTGGGCGTCCAGGGTCCAGTCGTCGGTGAAGGCCACGGTGGCGCGCCGCCCGTCGGTGCTGACGTCGCGGCGCAGGGTGGTGATCTCGTGCGGCGTGTGATCGGAGATCGCGGTGATCGTGCCGTGCTCCAGGCCGGTGGGGACGCTGCGCAGGCCCGCCGCCTTCAGCGCCGCCTGCACCCGGTCGGGCGTCAGGGTCGTGGCGATGTCGAGGTCGTCCACGGGGCGGCCCACCAGGGCGTTGCGCACGCAGCCGCCGACGAAGCGGGCGCAATCCGGCCCGCCCTCGGCTTCCAGGGCGTCGAACACGGCCGCCGTCTTGGGCGCGGTCATCCAGCGGGGTTGGCCCAGGTTGTCGGTCATGTGCTGGACTTCGCCCGAACGCCGCCGTCAGGCAAGCGCCGCGCCGTAGAGCCGGTCGCGGAGCGCCCGCAGGATGCCCGCGGTGGCGCCCCAGATGTACTGCTGCTGGTGGGTCGCGGCGTAGAAGCGACGGCGCTCCCCGTTGGGCAACTCGCGCTCGTGCTCCTCATAGTTCGCGGGATCCATCAGGAAGCCGAAGGGCGTCTCGAAGATGTCGGCCACTTCGGCGGGGTTTGGGGTGAGGCTGAAGCCCTGCCGGATGAACCCCACCACCGGCGTGACCAGATAGCCCGTGCCGGTCTGGTAGGGCGTCGACAGCCCGACCAGGTTCACGAAGCGGGACTCCAGGCCCACTTCCTCCTGCGCCTCGCGCAGCGCCGTCTCCCACGATCGTTCGCCCGGATCCTGTCGCCCACCCGGCAGGGCCACCTGGCCGGTGTGGCTGCGGAGCGTGTCGGCGCGACGGGTGAGCAGCACATTGACACCGCTTTCGCGCTGAACCAGCCCGATCAGCACGGCCGCCGGGCGGGGCGGCTCGGCGGAAACGCCCGTCCAGCCGCCCGGCGTCAGGTCGAAGTCGGACCTGGGCGGACGACCCTCCACCGCGTGGTCGCTCAACGGATCGAGATGGCTCGCGATCCAGTCCTCGAGGTCGGGAGCGCCGGCGCGGGGGCTCATGCGACCGCCGCCTCGGCCGGGCCGATGGGAAACCAGACGCCGTTGGAGGCGACGCCGAGTTGGCCGCCACGGTCCTCGGCCAGCTCAGCCAGTTCGTAGAAGACGGGTCGCGCGATCAGGGCCTCCAGCCCACGGCGGATATGCACATAGGGTCTGGGTTCGCCGTCGGGCGCCGTCTCCACCCGGATGGCGTTCTCGGGGCCGGCCTCGATCACGTCGCCGACGTTGGTCTCGAAGCGCAGCGCCTCGCCGACCCGATCCACGCGCACGGCGACGAACGGCGCATCCTCGACCGTCACCCTGAGCTTCTCCACCGGCGTCACCAGCCAGTAGCCGTCGGGATCCTTGCGCAGGATCGTCGAAAAAAGGCGGACCAGCGCCTCCCGCCCGATGACCGATCCCTCGTGGACCCAGCGCCCATCGGGTCTGATCACGATGTCGATCTCGCCGCTACGCTCGGGATTCCACAGGTGCACGGGCGGAAGGCCGCGCCCGGGCGCCTGCCTCGCTCCCGCGGCCAGGGCGTCGAGCCCGCTGCCTGTGGTCGGTCTGGACATGGCGCGAAGGTAAGGTGCGGGGAGAGTCGTCTCAACCTGCCGCGACGGCAGCGCTCACCGCGCCCGGATCATCCCCGCCGGCGTCGAACCGCGATAGAGCACCCGCCTGGGATCGACCGGTCCCGGCAGGCCGACGTCGGACGCCACGGCGAAGCCCACGCGCTGGAAATACGGCAGGTCGCCCACGAGCACGACCACAGGCTCGCCCGCGGCCTCGGACGCCGAACACGCCTGCTCCACCAGCCGCGCGCCCAGGCCGTGACTGCGCTCGCTTTCCTCGACCGCCAGCGGCCCCAGGAACACCGCCGGACGATCGCCGGCCGCGACGCGCCACATGCGGCAGACGCCCACGACGCGGCCCTCCTCGACGGCGCAGAAACTGAGGTCGGGGGCGAAGTCGGCGAACTCGCGCACGCGCTCGGACACCTTGGCGAAGCGGCCCGGGCCGAAGGCGCGATTCAGCAACGCCTCGATCTCGGCGGCGTGGGCGGGGTCTTCATGGACGAAGGCGAGTTCCGGCGGGGGCCGGCAGGGTTGCAGCGACATGGGACCGATCTCTGGGTCTCTGGGAACAGAGTCTCTGGGGACAGACGGGCGACGGCGAAGCGGACCTCAGTCCGGGCCAGTACGGGTGCGTCGGGCTTACGCCAGCGGACGTCGTCGCATCTGAAGGGCCCTCCGGGCCGTGGATCGGGAGCGCGCAATTAGGGCCTCGCATCGCGGCCGTCAACGCCATTGCGGCGATATGCGGCGCAGGGCAGGTTCCCTCCGCTCAGATGACCGACGCTCACCTCCCCGACGAGCCCGTCCCCTCAGCCCGCGCCCTGTTGAAGGAGCGGGACTATCTGTTCTTCTGGGGCACCCGCTGGACCGGCAGTTTCGCGGCCCAGATCCAGAGCGTGGCCATGGGCTGGCAGATGTACGCCCTGGCCCGCGAGACCCGGACGGTGGCCGAGAGCGCCTTCCTCGTGGGCATGATCGGCCTGGCCACCTTCATCCCGGTGTTCCTCTTGACGCTTCCCGCCGGCGAGGCGGCCGACCGCTACGATCGGCGCAAGCTCCTCATACTGTGCCTGACGGGCGAGATCGCCAGCGTCCTGACGCTCGGCTTGGCGACCGTCATGGGACACGCCTCACCCGCGCTGCTGCTGTGCGTCGCCGTGCTCTTCGGCTCGAGCCGCGCCTTCTTCGCCCCGGCGAACACGGCGCTCGGGCCCATGCTGGTGCCCCGCCGCCTCCTGCCGCGCGCCATCGCCTGGAACTCCCTGGCGTGGCAGACCGCCTCCATCGCCGGCCCGACGGCGGCGGGATTTCTCGTCGCGCGGTCGGCCGAGACCGCCTACTTCACCACCTTCGGCCTCTATCTGACGTCCATGCTGCTGGTGTCCTGCATCCGCCAGAACACCAAGCCCGAGGTCAGCCCCGGTTCGCGGTGGCAGCTCATCAAGGAGGGCCTCGCCTACGTCTGGCGCCAGAAGATCGTCTTCGGCGCCATATCGCTCGACCTGTTCGCCGTGCTGCTGGGCGGGGCCACGGCGCTGCTGCCGGTCTTCGCCCGCGATGTCCTGCACGTCGGCGCCGAAGGGTTCGGAATCCTGCGCGCCGGGCCGGCCATCGGCGCCACGATCGTCGCCTTCTGGCTGGCCGCCAATCCGATCCGACGCAAGGCGGGCCTCTACATGTTCTCGGGCGTCGCCGTATTCGGCGTCGCCACCATCGTCTTCGGGCTGTCGAAGTCGCTGTGGCTTTCGGTGGGCGCCCTGGCCGTCCTGGGCGGGGCCGACATGCTGAGCGTCTACGTCCGCCAGACCCTGGTCCAGCTCGTCACGCCCGACCACATGCGGGGCCGCGTGGCGGCCGTCTCCTCGGTGTTCGTCGGCGCCTCCAACGAACTGGGCGAGTTCGAGAGCGGCGTGGTGGCCCGCATCCTCGGCCCCGTGGGCGCGGCGGTGTTCGGCGGGGTGGGCGCCGTTGCGGTAACCGCCATCTGGGCCAAGCTCTTCCCCGACTTGCGTCGCGCGGACCGCCTCGAATAGAGGTCTGGGTATTGAAGACCGACGCATTATGGCGATCGCCGATTTAGGGAGATTTTCGAACATGGGCGCTTTGGAAGGAAAGGTCGTCCTCGTCACGGGCGGCGGCAACGGCATCGGGCGCGATTGCGCGCTCATCGCGGCGCAGGAAGGCGCCAAGGTGGTCGTGAACGACCTCGGCGGCGGGCTGAAGGGCGAGGACGAAGGTTCGGCCGGCCCGGCCGAGGAGGTCGCAGCCCTCATCCGCGCCAACGGCGGCGAGGCGGTCTCCAACTCCGACAGCGTCACCGACCTCGACGCCGTCTACGGCATGGTCGAGCAGGCCAAGAAGGAATTCGGCGGCCTGCACGCGGTCATCAATCCGGCGGGCATCCTGCGCGACGTGATGTTCCACAAGATGACCGAGGCCGAATGGGACGCCGTCATCGCGGTCCACATGCGCGGCTCGTTCAACGTGGCCCGCGCCACCATCGAACTGTTCCGCGAGCAGAACGACGGCGCCTACATGTTCTTCACCTCGACCTCGGGCCTGTTCGGCAACATCGGCCAGGCCAACTACGGCGCGGCCAAGATGGGCATCGCCGGGCTCTCGCGGATCATCGCCATGGAGGGCGCCCGCAACAACGTGCGCTCCAACTGCCTGGCGCCGGTGGCCTGGACCCGCATGACCCAGTCGGTGCCGATCAAGGACGAAGCCGCCGCCGCGCGTCGCGCGGTGATGGCCGAGAAGATCCGCGCCGACCAGCCGGCCCGCTTCTCGGTGGCGATGGTCACCCCGGCCGCGGCCCATGTCTCGGGCCAGATCTTCGGCTCGTCGGGCGAGAACATTATCCTCTACAGCCAGCCGCGTCCGGTCGAGACCGTGACCAAGGAAGAGGGCTGGACCGTACAGTCGATCCTGGAGGAGGCGGTGCCGAAGATGGCGCCCAAGTTCTTCGACCTGAACCGCGGACCGCTGCCCGGCTCGAACAACGCCCAGCAGAAACAGCCGGCCTGAATTGAAACCCCTCCCCCGCATCGGCGAGGGAGGGGCTCGTCTCAGTGCACCTGCGCGCGGCCGATCTCCAGGCCGCCATCGCCGGCGTGGACGTCGATGACCGCGCCGTCCTCCAGATCGCCCGCCAGCAGCTTGCGGGCGATGGGGTCGATCAGATCCTTCTGGATCACCCGCTTCAGCGGCCGCGCCCCGTAGACGGGATCGTAGCCGCGGTCGCCCAGCCAGTGCAGGGCGCCGTCGTCCAGCGCCAGCGTCATGCGCCGGTCGGCCAGCAGCTTCTCGACCCGCTGGAGCTGGATGCGGACGATGCCGTCCATCTCGGCCCGGCCCAGCCGCTTGAACAGGATGATCTCGTCGATCCGGTTCAGGAACTCGGGCCGGAAGTGGTGGCGGACCACCTCCATGACCGCCGGCCGCGCCGCCTCGACATCCTCGCCGTCGCCCAGCTCCGCCAGGAACTGCGAACCCAGGTTCGAGGTCATGATGATCAGCGTGTTGCGGAAGTCGACCGTGCGGCCCTGGCCGTCGGTCAGGCGGCCATCGTCCAGCACCTGGAGCAGCACGTTGAACACGTCGGGGTGGGCCTTCTCCACCTCGTCGAACAGCACGACCTGATAGGGCCGGCGACGGACCGCCTCGGTCAGGGCGCCGCCCTCGTCGTACCCGACGTAGCCGGGGGGCGCGCCGATCATGCGGCTCACCGAATGCTTCTCCATGTACTCGCTCATGTCGAGACGCGTGATCGCCTGCTCGTCCGAGAACATGAACTCGGCCAGCGCCTTGGTCAGCTCGGTCTTGCCCACGCCCGTGGGCCCCAGGAACAGGAACGAGCCGATGGGCCGGTTGGGGTCCTGCAACCCGGCGCGGGCGCGGCGCACGGCGTCGGAGACGGCGACCAGCGCCTCCTCCTGGCCCACCACGCGGCCGCGCAGGCCGTCCTCCATCCGCAGCAGCTTCTCGCGCTCGCCCTCCAGCATCTTCTCGACCGGCACGCCGGTCCAGCGGCTGACGACGGCGGCGATCTGCTCGGCGTCGACCACCTCGGGGGTCATGGCGTCGCCCTGGCCCTCGGCGGCCTCGGCCTCGGCCAGACGCTTCTCGAGCCCGGGGATCTCGCCGTAGGCGATCTCGGACGCGCGTTGGAGGTCACCGGCCCGCTGGGCGACCGAGAGTTCGGCGCGCAGACGGTCCAGGGCCTCGCGGACCTGGGCGGCCGAGCTGACCTTCTCCTTCTCGGCCTTCCAGCGCGCCGTCATCTCGGCCGACTGGCCCTCCAGGTCGTCCAATTCCTCTTCCAGCTTCTCCAGCCGCGCCTTCGAGGCCGCGTCGGTCTCCTTCGACAGGGCCTCGCGCTCGATCTTGAGCTGCACGACGCGCCGGTCGATCTCGTCCAGTTCCTCGGGCTTGCTGTCCACGGCCATGCGGACGCGGCTCGCGGCCTCGTCGACCAGGTCGATGGCCTTGTCGGGCAGGAAGCGATCGGTGATGTAGCGGTTCGAGAGCGTCGCGGCGGCGACGATGGCGCTGTCCGAGATGCGCACGCCGTGGTGGACCTCGTACTTCTCCTTCAGGCCGCGCAGGATCGAGACGGTGTCCTCCACCGACGGCTCGTCCACGAACACCGGCTGGAAGCGGCGCGCCAGGGCGGCGTCCTTCTCGACGTGCTTGCGGTACTCGTCCAGCGTGGTGGCGCCCACGCAGTGCAGCTCGCCCCGGGCCAGCGCGGGCTTGAGCAGGTTTGAGGCGTCCATCGCGCCGTCCGACTTGCCGGCCCCGACCAGGGTGTGCATCTCGTCGATGAACAGGATGATCGAACCCTCGGCCGCGGTGACCTCGTTCAGCACCGCCTTCAGCCGCTCCTCGAACTCGCCGCGGTACTTCGCCCCGGCGATGAGGGCGCCCATGTCGAGCGACAGCAGCTTGCGGTCCTTGAGGCTCTCGGGCACGTCGCCGTTGACGATCCGCTGGGCCAGGCCCTCGACCACGGCGGTCTTGCCGACGCCGGGCTCGCCGATCAGCACGGGATTGTTCTTGGTCCGACGGCTCAGCACCTGGATCGTGCGGCGGATCTCCTCGTCACGGCCGATCACGGGGTCGAGCTTGCCGTCCTTCGCGGCCTGGGTCAGGTCGCGGGCGTAGCGCTTGAGGGCGTCGTAGCCTTCCTCGGCCGAGGCGCTGTCGGCGGTGCGACCCTTGCGGACGGCGGTGGCGGCGTCTTCCAGGCCCTTGGGCGTGACGCCGGCGTCCTTCAGAAGCTTGCCGGCTTCGCCGCCCTCCTTGGCCAGCGCGATCAGCAGCCGCTCGGTGGTGACGAAGGCGTCGCCGGCCGACTTCGCGCCCTGTTCGGCCTCGGCGAAGACCCTGGCGGTCTCGGGCTTCATGTAGAGCTGGCCCGAGCCGCCCTCGACCTTGGGCATGCGCAGGAGCTGCCCCTCGACGGCCTTGTCCACCTCGTCGGGACGGCCGCCGGCGCTCTGGATCAGCGCGCGCGACAGGCCGTCGCGCTCCTCCAGAAGCACCTTCAGAAGATGTTCGGGCGCCAGGTGCTGGTGGCGCCGGGCGAGCGCGAGGCTCTGGGCCGACTGGATCGCCTGCTTGGCGCGGTCGGAATAGATGTCGATGTTCATCGGATCCCCTCAAAGGCGGAACTCGGGCGCCGCCTCCCTGGAAGCACGGCGCCCGGCTCACCCGATGTAGTGTGGCAGATGAGCCACACAAGGGACCTTGAGGCCGATCAATCGCGGTCAGTGGGGCGGATTGTGCTTCTCGACGAACGCCATCGTCGCCGTGAGGGTCTCCAGCCGCGTGTCACCGCGCGAGAGCCAGTGGTCGGCGCCCTTCTGGAGGATCAGTTCGTGAGGCTTGCCGGCCTTGCTCAAGGCCTCCGCCATACGCTGGCTCTGATCCGCAGGAACCACCGTGTCGTCCTTGCCGTGGATCAGCAGGATCGGCGCGTCGGCAGCCGAGGCGAGATGAAGAGGGGAGTACCGCGCGATGACCGGATCGTCCCGGCTTTCCGCCCCGATGAACCGCGTCCAATAGCGCGTGGCGGCCGGCCCGCTTCGCCCGACACCGAACCCGATCAGTCCGGAGAGATCCGACACGCCCGCCACCGAAACGGCGCACCGATAGACGCCTCGATCGAGCGTCGCGCCCGCCAGCGCGGCATAACCCCCGTAGCTGGCGCCCACGATGCAGACGCGCGCCGGATCGATGACGCCCAGGGCGGCCAGACGCCGAACGCCGTCGGAGAGGTCGGTCTGCATCTTGCGACCCCACTCGCCATAGCCCGCCTCGAGGTGTCTCGAGCCCAGGCCGTCCGACCCTCGGTAGTTCACCTGCAGAACGGCGTAGCCGCGCGAGGCCATGCCCTGGGCCCACCAGTCGAAGTCCGGGGTGTCGCGCACCGCAGGACCGCCGTGAGGGAAGACAATCAGCGGCAGCCCCTTCGGCTCGCGACCTCGCGGCAGGGTGAGGTAGCCCGGAAGGTCCAGACCATCCGCAGCCTTGAACCGGAACGGCTTTCGATCGGAGATGTCGTTCGCCTTCAAGCTGGCGAACTGCTCGCCCAGCCATCGGGCGCTTCGCGTCTCCAGATCGACCAGGGCGAAGGCCGGCGCTTCGCTGGGCGATTCCACAAGGACGACGATTTTCCGGCGGTCGGCCGTCCAGTCGTGAAGAACCACCCGCTGACCCGGATAGGCGGCCGTCACCGCTCGCCACACCCTCTGATCCTCGGGATCGAAGAAGGTGTAGACGTCCTCGTCGCCGACCAGATTGTAGTAGCCCAGCAGAAGACCGTCCCGCGCACGGATCGAGGACTGCGCCGGCCCGACCGGTATCGGCGCCACCGGGGCATTGTCGTCCCGGCGGACTTCCCGCCACTCGGAGCGACCATCGTCCGTCCGGATCCCGTAGATCACGCTGTCCTTGTCGCGGCCCATGCCGAGCATGCGGGGCGGATCGAGCGGCGCCGATACGCGAACGGCATCGGTCCACAGGCCGCCTCGGCGAAGCTGTAGCACCCAGAGTCCGGACCCGCTGTTGTATTGCTCGCGGGCCAGCACTTCGCCATCGGTATCCACCAGCCAGTTTCGGGTGTCCGGCGCCCCTTCGGACACGAGCCGGTTCGTACCGTTGTCCAGGTCGATCCCGAACAGCGAGATGCGCGCCCGGTCGCCCTTGATCAGAATGGCCTCGGGAAACACCATCGTCTTTCCCGCCCGCGTTCGGGCGGCGGGTAGGCCGAAGATCATCTGGAAGTCGGATTTGGAGTTCCGCATCATCGGCGACATCTTCTTCGCCGGAACATCGACCAGACTGCCGAAGAACCATTCGCGGTTCCCGTTGAGGATCTCGAAGCTCGTGGACGTCCTGGAACTCACGAGAATCAGCCGCCGGTCGTCCGCCCACTGCACGCCCCGGACCTTCTCGTCTCCGGTGTAGCCGTTCAGCAGCGAGGCTTTCGTGGCGAGGTCCTGCACCGCGATGATCCGCTGCTCGCCGTTGGTCGCCACCATGGCCACGGCGTGGCCGCTGGGCGAGATCGCGACCGACTCGATCGTGGGCAGCCGTCCGTAGGCTTCGAGCGGCGCGGCGGCGGCCGGCGTCACGGCCAGCAGGCCGGCGGCGGCGCACGCCACCCACGCCAGGATCGAACGCATCGGGGCCCTCATCGCGGCGGGTTGTGGGTTTCGAGGAACGTCACAACGGCGTTCAACGTCTGGATGCGGGTGTCGCCGCGCGACAGCCAGTGATCCTCGCCCTTCTGGACGACGAGTTCGTGCGGCTTGCCCGCCTTCTTCAGCGCATCGGCCATGAGCTGGCTCTGCTCCAGGGGTACGACGGTGTCGTCGCGGCCGTGGACGAGCAGGACCGGGATCGAGATCTTCTCGATGTGGCTCGCGGGCGAAATCTCGGCGAGGACACGGTCGCGGTTCTCTTCGGCGCCCATGAACCGCGTCCAGTACCGGAAGGCGCTGAGGCCGTTGCGATCCTTGGACCAGTTCACGAAGCGACGCAGGTCGCTGAGCCCGGCCACCGACGCCGCGCAGCGGTAGACGCCGGTATCCAACGCAGCGCCCGCCAGGGCTGCGTAACCCCCGTAGCTGGCGCCCACGATGCACACGCGTTTGGGATCGATCACCCCCTCGGCGGCGAGGTGGCGAACGCCGTCCGACAGGTCGGTCTGCATCTTGCGGCCCCATTCCCCGAAGCCGGCCCTGAGGTGGTCCCAGCCGAAGCCGTCCGAACCGCGGAAGTTCACCTGGAGCACGGCGTAGCCGCGCGAGGCCATCGCCTGGGCCCACCAGTCGAACCCCGGCGTGTCGCGGGAGGCCGGCCCCCCGTGCGGGAAGACCACGAGCGGCAGGTTCCTAGCCTCGCGGCCGTAAGGCGTATGCAGATAGCCGGTCAGGCTCAGGCCGTCCGCCGCCTTGAACCGGACAGGCTTCACGGGGGCGATGTCCTCGGGGGCCAGCCGCTGATAGCGACCGCCCAGCCACATGGCCTGCCGGGTGCTCACGTCGACCAGCGCATAGGCGGGCCCCTCGGTGACCGAATCCACCAGTACGACGATCTTGCGACGGTCGTAGGACCACGACGCCCGCCGCACCCGATCGCCCTTGAACGCCGCCCGGACCGCGTTCCAGGCGGCCTGGTCCGCGGGGTCGAAGAAGGTGTAGCGGCTCTCGTCGCCCACCAGCGCGTAATGTCCGATGAGCAGCCGGGTCGCGGGATCGCGGACCATGTTGTCGGCGTCGACGATCTCGAGCGGCGCGCCCCAGCCCTCGTGCGTCACCTCGTAGAAGCGCGTACCTGTCTCATGGGGTTCGGCGACGATCACCGAGTCGCCGGTGCGGCCCAGACCCAGGGTGTAGGGCCGGTCGTTCCGGGCTTCCACCGAGCGGCTCACGATCCAGGCCGCCCCCTTGCGGAGCCGAAGGGTCCACCGTCCGGTCTTGTCGTCGTACTCCGAACGCGCGAACGCCTTGCCGTCCGGCCCGAGCACGATCCCCCGGGTGTCCACCGTGCCCGCCTCCACGAGTTGAGGCCGGTTGGTCTTCATATCCATCTCGAAGATGGTCAGAACGCCGTACCGGTCGGGAAAGGTGATCCCGCGAAGGAACAGCGTCGGCTTGCCGTTCAGCATCCGGACCTCGGGCGAGCCCGCCAGCGTGTTCAGCGACGCGCCCATGTTGGTGTTGGCGTCCCGCATGCGACTGCCCGTGGTCGAGCGGCTGAGCGAACCCGACAGCAGCGGCTTCACATCGCGGGTGACGAGGTTGAGCCGATAGGCCATGTGGTGCTCGTCGCGGGCCGAGATCACGCCGGGAATGGTGCCCGTCCGCGACGTGGTGATGATCAGGTCGTCCGAGCCGACCCAGTCGAGGTCGCGAATCTTGACATCGCCAACGCCGAAGGCCTGCATCGGTCCGTCCGGGAGGGTCTTGATCCCGATGACGCGGGTCTCGCCCTCCGACATGACGACCGCGAGCCTGGTCCCGTCGGGGGAGATCTCGATCTGCTGGATCGACGGCAGGCCGCCATAGGCGTCCAGCGGCGCGCCGGTCGCCGGCGCCCAGAGCGTCATGGCCAGGATCAGGCCGATGAAATGTCGCAGGAATCGCATGCGGAACAGGCCCCCCAACCTGGTTCAATTCCAGATTGCCGGTAAGCGTGGCCGCTCGCAACCCGCTCAGTGCACGTCGTTCTTCTTCGGCGGCTCGGGCGGCAGGGGCGCCACCGACACGCCCTCCTCCAGCAGCTCGCGGACCTCCTGGGGCGAGGCCTGGCCATAGATGCCGCGGTCTTCGGCCTTACCTTCGTGGATGGCGCGGGCCTCGCGGGCGAAGGCGTCGCCGACGTCGTCGAAATTCTCCTCGACATGCCGGCGGATGCGGCCGGCGGCCTCCATCATCATCGCCTGCATCTTCGCCGCCGGCGGTTCGCCCCCGGTCTTCTTCGTACCGCGCACGGCCGGCGCCATGATCTGCTTGCGCACCGCCTTCGAGCCGCAGACCGGGCAGTCCAGCAGGCCCCGCGCCTGCTGGTCGTCATAGTCGGCGGACGAGCCGAACCAGCCTTCGAAGGCGTGGTCGTGGTCGCAGGTGAGCGCGTACTTGATCATCGGAGCGTAGCTGAGGGACGGATCTAGGGGCCCGTGAACGGCCGCGCATTGGCCAGGGCGGGGATGGCGGCGCGCGCCTTGCGGGGCGCGGCCAGGTCGAGGTCGGCCAGGAGCACGCCCGGCTCGTCATGGTCAAGGCTGGCGACCACCTCGCCCCACGGCCCCACCACCAGCGAACGCCCCCAGGTGCCGCGGCGGTCCTCGTGGAACCCGCCCTGGGCCGCGGCCAGGACATAGCTGCCCGTCTCGATGGCGCGGGCGCGCATCAGCACCTCCCAGTGCGCCTCGCCCGTCGGCCGGGTGAAGGCCGCGGGGATGGTCATCACCTCGGCCCCCGCCAGCGCCAGCGCCCGATAGAGGGCCGGGAAGCGCAGGTCGTAGCAGATCGAGAGGCCGAACCGGACGCCGTCCACGTCGGCCGTCACCGCCCGGTCGCCCGGCGCATAGGTGGCGGATTCGCGCGCCGTCTCGCCGTTCGGCAGATTCACGTCGAACATGTGCAGCTTGTCGTATGTCGCGGCGACCGCGCCCTGGGGGTCGATCAGGACCTGGCGGTTGGCGGCGGCCCCATCCTCGCGCAGCACCAGGGCCGAGCCCACGTCGATCCAGACGCCCCTGGCCCGCGCCGTCTCGCGCAGCGCCGCCACGACCGGATCGTCCTCCAGCCGCGTGAGCTGGGGCAGCAGCGTCTCGCGGTCCTTCTGCAGGATGTTGGTCCCCTCGGGCGTCAGGACGAAGCGCGCGCCCTGCGTGACCGCCTCCTCCACCAGCGGCAGGGTATGATCGACGGCCGCGGCGTGGCTGGCCGGCGTGCGGGTCTGGATCAGCGCGATCTTCACGACGTCAGGCCGCCAGCAGGGGGTCCAGCTTGCCCTCGCGCTCGAGGGCGAACATGTCGTCGCAACCGCCGATGTGGTGGTCGCCCACGAAGATCTGCGGGAAGGTGGTGCGGCCCGATCGCTGCATCATCTCCTGGCGCTTCTCGGGATCGAAGGCGGCCTCGACCTCGGTGTAGGCGACACCCTTGCGGTCCAGAAGGTCCAGCGCCCGGATGCAGTAGGGGCAGTACGGCTTGGTGTAGATGGTGACCTGGCTCATGTAGGCTCGATCCTAGCGGGATATCTCGGCCCCGTCATATGGCGAGTCCGGGCGGCGCCTGCACCCTCGCCACCACGGCCAGATCGACGCGCGCCGCCCCGGCGGCCTTCAGCGCCCGCGCGCAGCCCTCCGCCGTGGCGCCGGTGGTCAACACGTCGTCGATCAGCAGGATGCGCAGGCCCTCCACCTGCCGCCGCCGTCGCGCCGGCACATCGAAGGCGCCGGCCACATTCCGGCGGCGGCCCGAGCCCGACTTGCCGCCCTGGCTGGCGGTGGCCCGGCGGCGCACCAGGGCGTCGGGCAGGTAGGGCGTCCCGGTCATGGCCGCCAGCGGCCGGGCGATCTCTGCGGCCTGGTTGTAGCGCCGGCCCAGCAGACGCAACGGGTGCAGCGGCACCGGCATGATGGCGTCGGCCTCCTCGATCAGTTCGGCCGCCGCGCGGCTGATCCAGCGGGCCAGCATGGGCGCCAGGTCCACCCGGTCGGCGTGCTTCAGCTTCAGGATCGGATCGCGCGAGGTCTCGTCATAGAGGCACGCGGCCCGCGCCGCATCGAACGCGCGGGGCTTCGCCAGGCAAGCGGCGCAGCGGGCTCCGGGATCGTACTCGAAGGGGATGCCGCAACCGTCGCAGACCGGACCGTCCAGGAAGCGGATGCGCGTCCAGGCCGCCGCCGAATAGCCGCCCGCCATCGGCCGCGGCCCGCCGTCCAGCGCCTGGGGCGGAAACAGCATGTCGAGGCCCGTGCGGAAGGCCGCCTGCGCTTTCGGCTTCCAACGCGCGACGAAATCCGGTTCTTCGCCGTCCAATGCCCGCCCCCCACGCCCCGACGTCCGCGCCGCCCCGGCTGTTCGACCGCGCCCTGCACCGGCTGCGGCTGGACCGGGCGGCGGCCGGCTTCGCCCACGCCGACTTCCTGCACCGCCGGGCCGCGGAAGACGTCGCCGAGCGCCTGGCGCCCATCATGCGCAGCTTCAGCGTGGCCGTCGACCTCTCGGCGCGGCGCGGCGCCTTCGCCGAGGCGCTGGCGCGAGAGGCGCCGGGCAAGGTCGGGACGCTGATCGAGGCCGACCTGTCGCCCCGGATGCTGGCCGACCGGCCCGGCCCGCGCGTCGTGGCCGACGAGGAGCGCCTGCCCTTCGCGCCGGGCAGCCTGGATCTGATCGTCTCGGTGCTGGGCCTGCATTGGACCAACGACGTGGTGGGCGCGCTGATCCAGGCCCGCCGGGCTCTCCGGCCCGACGGCCTGTTCGTCGGCGCCTTCCTGGGCGGCGTGACCCTGACCGAGCTGCGCCAGTCCCTGGTGGCCGCCGAGAGCGAAATCCTGGGCGGCGCGGGCAGCCGCGTGTCGCCCTTCGCCGACGTCCGCGACGCCGCGGGGCTTCTCCAGCGCGCCGGGTTCGTGCAGCCGGTGGCCGACGTGGACACCGTGACCGTCACCTACGACCATCCGCTGAAGCTGCTCTTGGACCTGCGCCGCATGGGCGAGACCGGGGTGCTGGCCGACCGCCATCCCCGGAAGCTCACCCGCGCGCTGCTCGAGCGCACCTTCCAGCTCTACGCCGAGCGCTTCGCCACGCCGGACGGCCGCATGCCCGCGACGTTCGAGATCGTCACCCTGACGGGCTGGGCGCCCGTCGCCTGAGCCGGCCGGCGCACGACGCAAGCGTCACCATAAGCCTTTGATAACCTTACGGGCGCGACAGTCCGCCGCGAAGGCGGGGGCCATTTCGTGAGGGGAGCGACATGCGCCCGAGATCCGTCCGCGGCCTGGCCGCCGCCGTCATCGCCGTCATTCTCACCGGCTGCGCCGCCTCGGCGCCGCCCGCCTCCCCGCCGACCGCTTCCGCGCCTCGGGGGGGCGCGGCCCAGGCCTATGTGGACGTCGGCCTCGCCGGCCAGGCCAGTCCGTTCGAGGCCTATACGCGCCGCGCGGCGGCCATCGACCCCGGTTTCGCCAACCCGTCGCAACTGGGCGAGCGCCTGCGCACAGCGGCGGGCTATGAGCCCAAGCAGCTCGAGTCGGCGATGATCGCCTACGCCGCCCTGGCCGCCCTGCAGGAGCCGCGTTTCGTCCAGGCCATCCGGACCCAGGCGAGCAAGGGCGGCGGGCGGGACCTGGCCCGCCGGCTGGCCCAGGACCCCGACGCGGCGCTGGCCCTCCCCGGCGGATCGGCGGCGGCCGCCCGCGCCAACGCCGCCGTGGCCCGGCGCGGCGAGGCGCTGGCCAACGCCGGCGCCCAGGTGAAGAAGACCTCGTATTCGATCCAGCGCCAATCCTGGTCGCGGGCCAGGATCTCGAACGGCCCGCAGCGCCTGGCGGCCGTAAAGCAGGCGGCCGGATACCGCGCCGAGCCCGCCGACCGCGCCCAGCTCACCCAGGCCCTGGCCGAGGGCGGCCGGCGGAACGGCGCCTCGCCCGTCGTCTCGCGCGGGGTGGCCGTCGCCGCACTCACCGTCCTGGGCCGCGACGCCGAGGCGAAGCGGCTGATGACCGACCGCAACGCCGGCCAGTGCCTGCGGATGGCCAAGCTCAACTATCACCAGTGTCTGGCCGCGGCGGGAACGCACTACGAGGACGTCTACTGCCTGGGCGTCCACGCCATGACCGATCCCGGCCAGTGCGTCGTCGACGCCGCCAAGGCGCCCCGCAGCGTCCGGCGGGCGGGACTGTAGACGCGCCTCCCCCTCCTCCCACGTCCTCCCCTGTCGCGAAGACGACGGGGGAGGTGGATCGACGCGGCACGCGACGAGACGGAGGGGGCGCAAGGCCCCAAGCTCTGTGGAAGGGGCCTGACGCCCCCTCCACCGCGTTCCGCGGTCCTCCGCCCCGAACTGTTCGGTTCGGGGCGGAGCGATGGTGTCAGATCAGATCGCGCAGCCACGCCACCAGCGGCGCATCGGCCGGCGGCATGGGATAGCGGTCCATCTCCCGCGGGCGCGCCCAGGCCATCGCCTTGTGCTCCTTCGCCGTCACCACGCCCTCCCAGCGCCGGACGAGGTAGAGCGGCATGAGCAGGTGGAAACTCTCGTACTCGTGGCTCGCGAACACGAAGGGCGCCAGGCAGGCCTTCGTCACCCGGACGCCCAGTTCCTCGTCCAGCTCGCGGATCAGGCAGGCCTCGGGGGTCTCGCCGGGCTCGACCTTCCCGCCCGGAAACTCCCACAGGCCGGCGAGCTGCTTGCCCTCGGGCCGCTGGCAGATCAGCACCCGCCCGTCGACGTCGACCAGGGCCGCCGCGGCGACCAGCACGATGGATTTGTTGGAGGTGGCTTCCGTCATGGAAGCGCCTTTCCACGACCTGCGGCCAAATGGCAACGGCCAGCGCAATTCCGTCCCGCGAGGTTGACTTCGCCGTCGCAAACCCCGATGTGCCGCCTGCGCTCCTCATGAGCGCTAGCGACGCTCCAGCCGCGTGGAGCCTCTTCGTCGAGGCTCAGCCTGTCGAGCGCAGTGAGAAACTTCTCATAGATCGCCCATCACGCGGGGCGCTCCCCAAAGACCGGCGACACCGCGCCCTCGGAGCGTTCCGAGCCGGCGCGCATGTCGCATACGCGAAAGACTGAACGTTTGACCCAATTCACCGACCTCGGCCTGGCCAAGCCGCTCCTCAAGGCGCTGGCCGACGAGGGTTACACCCAGCCGACGCCGATCCAGGCGCAGGCCATCCCCGGCGTCATGGCGGGCAAGGATCTGCTGGGCATCGCCCAGACGGGGACCGGCAAGACCGCCGCCTTCGCCCTGCCGATCCTCCACCGCCTGGCCGACGACCGCCGGCCTGCGCCGCGCCGCAGCGCCCGCGTGCTGGTCCTGGCGCCCACCCGCGAACTCGCCACCCAGATCGGCGAAAGCTTCAAGGCCTATGGCAAGCACATGGGCGTCTCGGTCGCCGTCATCTTCGGCGGCGTGAAGCACGGCCCGCAGATGCGCGCCCTGGCCGGCGGCGTCGACGTGCTGGTGGCCACCCCCGGCCGCCTGCTCGACCATCTGTCCGAGAAGTCCATGACGCTGGAAGGCGTCGAGATCTTCGTCCTCGACGAAGCCGACCAGATGCTGGACATGGGCTTCATCGTCCCGATCCGGCGGATCGTACGCTACGTGCCCAAGGCGCGGCAGAACCTGTTCTTCTCGGCCACCATGCCGAAGGAGATCGAGACGCTGGCCGGCGAGATCCTCAACCCGAACCCGCTGAAGGTCTCGGTGACGCCGCAGGCCACCACGGTGGAGCGGATCAACCAGCGCGTCCTGTTCGTCGAGCAGCAGCGCAAGCGCGCCCTGCTGGCCGAACTGTTCGACGACGCCAGCTTCAAGCGCGTGATCGTCTTCACCCGCACCAAGCGCGGCGCCGACCGCGTGGCCCGGGGCCTGGAGCAGGTGGGCGTCGACGCCGCCGCCATCCACGGCGACAAGAGCCAGGGCCAGCGCGAGCGGGCGCTGGCGGCGTTCAAGGCCGGTGAGGTGCGCGCGCTGGTGGCCACCGACATCGCCGCCCGCGGCATCGACATCGACGCCGTGAGCCACGTGGTCCAGTTCGAGCTGCCCAACGTGCCCGAGGCCTACGTCCACCGGATCGGCCGCACGGCCCGCGCCGGCGCCGACGGCTCGGCGGTCGCGTTCTGCGCCGACGACGAGCGGGGCCTGCTGAAGGACATCGAGAAGGTGACCCGCCAGCGCATCCCCAGCTTCGACCGCCGCAACGACCGCCAGCTCGGCGCCGCGACGGCGGCCCTGCCCGAACCCGCCGGCAAGGCCGAACGGCCCGAGCGCGGCCAAGGACGACCCCAGGGCCGTCCTCAAGGCAAGGCCGAGGGCAAGTCCCAGCCGCATCGCGGCGGTCACGCGCCGAAGCGCAACCGCAGCCATGCGGGCGGCGGCGGCGGTCAGCGCGCCGAGGGCGCCCCGCCCCGCCCGGCGGGCGGCAAGCCCGCCTTCAAGGGCGCCGGCCGGAACCGCAACCGCAGCGGCGGCGACCGCAGCTCGGGCGCGTCGGGCGTCTGGAGCAACCGCTAGACTCCACAGGACGGCCCGGGCCAAATCTCGGGCTGAATCCTGGGCCGAATCCTGGGCCGTCCATCCTCGTCCGCGTTCATGACCTCGATCGTCCACGCCATCGCCGCCGGCGCGCTCGGCCTCGTGCGCCGGGTCCCGGTCGCGCACGCCCTGATCCACAAGGCCGCGCTACGCCTGGAGACGCACCCGGTGGGCGCACGTTTCATCCGGGGTGTCCTGGACGAGGGACCGGGCGAGACCATCGGCTATTCCGGCTGGGTCCGGCGCTACGACACGCTGCGATCCAAGGACCGTCGCGCCATCGCCGCCCACATCCGCCGCTTCCGCACGACGCCGACGATCTCGGTCGTCGTGCCCGTGTACGCCGCCAAGACGGACCTGCTGGCCGAAGCGATCGACTCGGTGCGCGCCCAGCTCTACCCGCATTGGGAGTTGTGCATCGCCGACGACGCGTCTCCGGGGGAGGAGACCTGGGCCGCGCTCACCCGCTACGCACAGGCCGACCCGCGCATCCGCATCGTGCGGCGCGAGGTCAACGGCAACATCTGCGCCGCCACGAATTCGGCCCTGGCCCTGGCCACCGGCGAGTTCGTGGCGCTGATGGACCACGACGACCTCCTGCCGGCCCGCGCCCTCTACGAAGTGGCGGCCCTGCTCCAGGATCATCCCGACACCGACCTGATCTATTCCGACGAGGACAAGATCGACGACCGCGGCCACCGCTACGAGCCGCACATCAAGACCGACTGGAACCCCGAGCTGATGCTGGGCCAGAACATGGTCAGCCACCTGGGCGTCTACCGCCGGTCGCTGATCGAGGCCGTCGGCGGCCTGCGGGAAGGATTCGAGGGCAGCCAGGACTACGACCTGGCCCTTCGGGTCTCGGAGCTGACGACCCCGGAGCGCATCCGCCACATCCCCTGGATCCTCTACCACTGGCGCCAGCTCGGCGGGCCGGCCACCTTCTCACAGGCCCAGATGGACCGTTGCGCCGACGCCGCCCAGCGGGCGGTGGCCGAGCACCTAGCCCGCACCGGCCAGCCCGTTCTGGACGTCAGCCGCATGGCCGACACGCCGGGCTGGGTCACGGTTCGCCGGGCGCCGCCGACGCCCCGGCCGCGGGTCTCGATCGTCGTGCCCACCCGCGACCGCGCCGACCTCCTGGCCCAGTGCGCCGAGGGGGTGCTGTCGCGGACCGACTACGCGCCGCTGGAACTGCTGATTGTGGACAATGGCAGCGTCGAGCCCGCAACCGCCGCCCTATTCGAGCGTCTTCGCCAGGACCCGCGCGTGCGAATTCTGGACGCGCCCGGGCCCTTCAACTTCTCGGCGCTCAACAACCGGGCCGCCGCCGAGGCCCGGGGCGAGATCCTGCTGCTGCTCAACAACGACATCTCGATGGTCCACCCCGACTGGCTGGACGCTCTCGTGGCCCAGGCGGTGCGACCGAACGTCGGGGCCGTGGGCGCGCGCCTGCTCTTTCCCGACGGGACGATCCAGCACGCCGGCGTGGCCGTGGGCCTGGGCGGGGTGGCCGGCCACGTGGCGGCGGGCCAGCCGGGCGACGACGCCGGCTACTTCGGCCACATGAAGTCGCCCCGCAATGTGACCGCGGTCACCGCCGCCTGCTTGGCGATGCGGAAGTCCGTGTTCGACGAGGTCGGCGGGCTGGACGCCGAGAACCTCGCCGTCGCGTTCAACGACATCGACCTGTGCCTCAAGGTGCGGGCCGCCGGCTACGACATCGTCTGGACGCCGCACGCCGAGCTGATCCACCACGAGTCGGCCACGCGCGGCGCCGACCTGGCCGGCGAGGCCCAGGCCCGCTTCCGCAACGAGGTGCTGCACATGCGCCGCCGCTGGGGCGAGACGCTGAAGCAGGACCCGTTCTTCAGCCCGCTGTTCAGCCTGGACCACAGCGATCATCAGCTCGCCAGCCCGCCGCGCCGGCCGCCGCCGTGGTCGGCGCCCTGAGCCCAGCGGCGATTGCCACCCGCGGGACGGCCCGGTACGAGCGGGCATGGACCGCCGCCTGATCCTCGATCTGATCGATCCGGCCCGTCAGCGCGGGCTCGAGATCGGCGCGCTCGATCGCCCCGTCGTGAGCCGCGCCATGGGCGACATCGGCTATGTGGACCGAGCGTCCCGCGCCGAACTGCTCGTGTGGTACGCCGACCCCGCCCACCCCATCGACCGCGCGGCCCTGGTGGAGGTGGACCACCTCTGGGGAGCGGAAACGCTGCTGGAGGCGGTCGGCGGCCAGCGGGCCTTCGATTATGTCATCGCGAGCCACGTGATCGAGCACGTGCCGGACATGTTCGGCTGGCTGATGGAGATCGCGGCGGTGCTGCGCGACGGCGGCCTGGGCCTGTTCGTCGTGCCGGACAAGCGCTTCACCTTCGACTGGCCGCGGCCCGTCAGCACGCGCGGCGAGTTCGTGGACGCCCACCTGCGCGGCCTGCGCCGGCCCGACATCCGCCAGATCTTCAACCATACCTACGAGACGCGGCCCGAGGGCGCGCCCGAGCGGGACGACGACGCCTGGAGCGAGTACGCGCGCGGCTGCGTCGCGCTTTGCCGTCAGGCCGACGCCGAGAAGACCTATATCGACGCGCACTGCTGGGTGTTTACGCCGCGCTCCATGCTGGAGGCGCTGGACCTGCTCAGCCGCCTGGACCTCGCGCCGTTCGAGGTGGCCAACCTGACGCCCACGCCGCCGGGCGACGCCGAGTTCCTGCTGGCGCTCCGTCGCCTGCCCGACGGGCTGGACGCCGCCACGCGCCGCGCCCGGTTCCAGGCCAGCGCCGCAGCGCTGGATCTCCCCGAGGAGCAATCCACCGCGGGCGCGCCTGAAGCGGTCGCCGCGGCTCAGGTGGCTCTGGCTCGCGCCGCAGCGATCGAGAACTCCACCATCTGGCGCGCCACCGCGCCCCTCCGGCACGTGATCGGGATGCTGCGCGGCCGTCAGCTGCGGTAGTCGCCGTTGATCTCGACGTACCGCTTGGTGAGATCGCAGGTCCACACGGTCGAGCTGGCGCGGCCCACACCGACGTCGACGGTCACCTCCAGCTCGGCGTTCTTCATGTAGGCGCTCATCTTCGCCTCGTCGTAGCTGGCGGCGATGAGCCCGTCCTGGGCCGCCCAGTGCGGTCCGAACTTCACGCTCATGGAGTCGCGGTCCACCGGCTCGTCGGCCTTGCCCACCGCCATGACGATCCGGCCCCAGTTGGCGTCCTCGCCGGCGAAGGCGGTCTTCACCAGCGGGCTGTCGGCGACCGACCGGGCGATCTTTCGCGCCGAGGCTGCGGTCTCGGCTCCGGTGACGGTGATCTTGATGAACTTGGTCGCCCCCTCGCCGTCGCGGACGAGCTGATGGGCCAGGTCCATCAACACGCCCTCCAGCTTGTCCCGGAAGTCGGCCAGCCGGCGGTCGCCCGCCCGGCTGATCTTCGGCGCGCCGGACTGGCCGGTGGCGAACAGCAGCAAGGTGTCGTTGGTAGAGCGGTCGCCGTCCACAGTGACCGCATTGAAGGTGTTGCGGGTGTAGAGGTTGCAAAGCGCCTGCAACGCGCCGGGCGAGATCGCCGCGTCCGTGGCCACGAAGGCGAGCATCGTCGCCATGTCGGGCGCGATCATCCCCGAGCCCTTGCAGATGCCGGCGATCCGCACGGTCGTCCCGTCGATATCCGCCTCGGCATAGGCGCCCTTCGGGAAGGTGTCGGTGGTCATGATCGCGCGGGCCGCCGCGCCCCAGCCGTCTTCGGTCAGACGCTGCTCGGCCTCGGGCAGGCGCGCGGTGATGCGGGCGTCGTCCAGCAGCACCCCGATGACGCCGGTCGAGGCGACCATGACGTCGCGCTGACGGCAGTCGAAGCGCTTGCCGACGGCCGAGGCGACCCGGCGCACGGCGTCCGCGCCCGGCCGGCCGGTGAAGGAATTGGCGCAGCCCGCATTGACCACCAGCGCCTTCACGCCCTCGCCCTTGCTGGCTTCCAGGTGGCGCTTGCACCAGTCGACGGGCGCCGAACCCACCCCGTGGCGGGTGAAGACGCCTGCGCAGCTCGCACCCTCGGGAAAGGCCATCACCAGCAGGTCTTCGCGATCGTGCTTGTAGAAGCCGGCCCTGGCGGTCGCCATGGTCACGCCGCGCACCGGCGTCATCCTGGGGAACGGGACCGCGAGGGGCGAGACGGGCATGGCCGCCTTGTCGACCTTCGCCGGGTCGGCCTTCGCGGCCTTGTCGGGATTGTCGAAAGCCCGCGAGAATTTGTCGGCGCGCTTGAGCGCCGCGCGCTTCAGGGCGCTGGCCAGGGGGTCGAGCGCGCGTTCGATCGTCTGGCCGACCACCTCGACCGGCTTCGCCGCGACCAGCGCGGCCTTCGACGCCGATACGGTCTTGGCGGCTCCGGTTCTGGCCTTGAGCGCGACCGGGGGCTTGGCGGGCTTTCGGCTCATCGGGCGGCCTCCTTGGCGGCGGGCGGGGGCGCGGGCTGGTGCGCAGGCTGGGGCGCGGGCGTGGTCTTGGCGGCCGGCGCCTTCGGGGCGTCGGCCGGGGGTACGGGTCGGGGCGCCTCGGGGTTGGGCTTGGTCAGGCTTTCCACCTTGGCCTTGGATCTCAACGTCTCAAGCAGGTCGCGGATGCGGTCGTAGGTGAGAAAACGGACGATCTGGGGGCGGGCGGCCTCCAGGGCGATCGGCTGCTCGGGGCGCACGTCCTCGACCTTGATCAGCGCAAAGCCGCCCTCGACGGGGGCCGGCCCCACGATCTGCCCCTTCTGGGCCCCCTTGAGCACCGCCTCGTAAGGCTCGGGCATGACGTCCAGGGTGAAGTAACCCAGGTCACCGCCGTTGAAGCGGGTGGCCGCGTCGCGCGACCGCTCCATCGCCAGCGCCTCGAACGAAGCGCCGGCGGCGATCAGCTTGCGCACCTGCTCGGCCTCGGCCGCGGTGGCGAGCACGATCTGGCGGGCGTGGATCTCTTCCGAGCGCCGCGCCAGTTTCTCCTGCTCTTCGTAGAGGCGGCGGATGTTGTCCTCGGTGACGGCGTCGGCGACCGTCGCCTGCACCAGCATGTCGCCCAGCACCCGATCCTCGGCCGCGAGCAGCCGGCGGCGGGCCACCGGATCCTCGTCCAGCTTGCGCCGACGCGCCTCGGCGGCCAGCAGCTTCTGATCGACCACCTCGTCCATCATGCGCCGGAAGAGGTCGGACGACGCATCCAGCGGCTCACCCTCGCCGATGAGCCCCTGCGCGACCGCCTCGCGCTTCACGTCCGAGGCCCAGACCGTCTGGCCATCGACCCGGGCCACCGCCTGGTCGCCGCGTTCGGGCGGCCCATCCCCGCCGGCGTCGCGGCCGCAACCGGCCACGGCCAGGGCCAGCCCCAGCGCTACGGCGGCGGAACGGAAGGGCCCAGCGGCCGCCATGCGGACTCCCCATGCGCAAGGGTGCGGATCGTTTTGCTCCCCTAGTGCGCGGCGCACGAAAGGGGAAGCGGGTTTCGCCGATGGCGACGCGCAGGAGATCCTCGTCGCAAGCGGGCGTTTAATCGGAATCCGGATTCCTGTTCACGCGCTCTGGCCAACCGCGCCTCTCCGCGCATATGGTGCGCCCGACCAACATCAGCCCCGACCGGGGCCTCAAAACCCATCGTTGGGAGGATATTCAATGCGTGAAGCCGTCGTCGTCTCCTATGCCCGTACGGGCCTGGCCAAGTCGGGCCGGGGCGGGTTCAACATGACCCCCACCGTGTCGATGGCGGCCCACGCCGTGAAGCACGCCGTGGCCAAGTCGGGCGTCGATCCGGCCGATATCGAAGACGTCGTCATGGGCAACGTGGCCCACGGCGGCGGCAACATCGCCCGCCAGGCGGGCCTCCTGGGCGGCCTGCCGATCACCGCCTCGGGCGTGACGGTGAACCGCTTCTGCTCGTCGGGTCTCCAGACGATCGCCATGGCGGCGAACTACGTGCGCAACGACGGCGCGAACGCCGTGGTCGCCGGCGGCGTCGAGTCGATCTCGATGCCGAACATGGGCGCGGGCAAGGACAACTTCGACCCCGAACTGCTGAAGGTCGCCCCCGACATCTTCATGGCGATGATCGACACCGCCGACATCGTCGCCAAGCGCTACAACCTCAGCCGCGAGTACCAGGACGAGTATTCCCTGGAGAGCCAGCGCCGCATGGCGGCCGCCCAGCAGGCGAACAAGTTCGCCGACGAAATCGTCCCGATGAAGACCAAGATGAAGGTCGTGGACAAGGCGACCAAGGCCGAGTCCATCGTCGACGCCGTCGTCGATCGCGACGAGTGCAATCGGCCCGACACCACCGCCGAAGGCCTCGCCAAGCTCGAACCGGTGAAGGGCGCGGGCAACTTCATCACCGCCGGCAACGCCAGCCAGCTCTCCGACGGCGCCGCCGCCGTGGTGATCATGGAAGGCAAGGAAGCCGAGCGTCGTGGCCTCTCGCCCCTGGGCGTGTTCAAGGGTTGGGCCGTCGCCGGCTGCGAACCCGACGAGATGGGCATCGGCCCCGTCTTCGCGATCCCGCGCCTGCTGGAGCGCCACGGCCTGAAGGTCGACGACATCGACCTGTGGGAGCTGAACGAGGCCTTCGCCTCGCAGTGCCTCTACAGCCGCGACAAGCTGGGCATCGACCCGGCCAAGTACAACGTGAACGGCGGCTCCATCGCCATCGGCCACCCCTTCGGCATGACCGGCGCGCGCCTCGCGGGCCACGTCCTGCAAGAGGGCAAGCGCCGCGGCGCCAAGCACGTGGTCGTCTCCATGTGCATCGGCGGCGGCATGGGCGGCGCGGGGCTCTTCGAGGTCTTCTGACGTCGATCGATCCATGAATCGGGAAAGGGCGGCGCGAAGGCGTCGCCCTTTTTCATGCCCGCCGATCCCTACCCTGCACGTCTCGGTCGCTCGTCCGTCACCAGGGGATGAGCTGCACCATCTCGGTCTCGCGGGCGCGGTCCCAGGCCAGAACCCGCCCGACCGAGCCGGCCGTCTCGGCGACGCGAAGGTCGCGGTATCGGGCCATGGGCCCGCTCGCCCAATCCGGGACGCCGGGCGCCCAGTCGACGGGGTCGGCGGAGTCCCGCAGGTCGCGAAGCTGATCGGGCGAGAGTTCCAGCACGCGGGGCTCGCCCAGCCGATGCGCCGTCAGAATCGCCAGGTTGACCGCAAACCGGACATCATCGTTCCTCATCGGCCTTCCTCCAGGCCCAGTCTCTCAAGGCCCAGTCGTTCGGGGCCCAGTCGTTCGGGGCCCAGTCGTTCAAGGTCCCGTCACCCCGGCCCATCTCGTCGCCACAGGCCGGCATGACGTCTTCGCTATGACGTTACGGAACATTGGCGCCGGCGTCGCACGTTGGCGAGTATCGTCTTCGTCATCGCGCCGACAGGCCGCGGCAGGGCCTCCCGATGGCGCGCGACAGGCCGGATCAGGTGCGCGCGGCGATGGCGTCGAGCGTGTGGGCGCGACTGTCGAGTTCCTCGGCGAGCTGGCGGGCCACCTCGCGGACCCCGGGAGAATAGGCGTCGCCGCCCTCGGCGATCTCCGCGGCGAGTTGCTCCAGTTCGACCATCGCGGCCGACAGCGACTTCACATGATCCTTGGCGAGCTGCTTCGCCTCGGACTGCAGCCGGCGCACGCGCTCGGCGACGGTCTCGTTCTTCGAGGGGACGACTTTCAGGTCGTTGTCGGCGACCACGCTGAGAGACGGTGACATTCTTAAGGTCCTCAAGACTGACGCACCCAAGGTCACATACGGCCCACGACCCCCGATGGATCGCCCAACCGGCCAACCTTGCTGCTACAACCTACGGCCGAAAACAGCACAGGTTCCCTGTCGCCCGCATGAATGGCGCCAGTCGATCGCCGTACAGGTTGGGGTGAGGACTTCCGGCCACGCGAGGCGGCGCCGGGCCCACACATTCTCGCAGGCTGGCCGTGCAGTCGAAACATTGCGCAACCTGGCAGGGACATTGTCGCCACATTTCCGTGCCCTTCTCCGGCGTCCGGCGGGTGGGAGTATTGTGGGTTGCTGGGCGAGATTCGCGACAGGCTGAGCGAGCGGGCGCACAATCCGTTCTACGATCGGTTGCCGCCGGGCGAGACCATCCGGCGCTACCTGATCGCCACGTCGGGGCGGACGGGCAGCACCCTCCTCTGCTCCCGGATCGGCGAGTACGGCCACCTCGGCTTTCCGGACGAGTTCCTGAACGAAGCCTACATCTCGCAGTTCGACCGCCTGTTTCCGACGCCGAACCTGGACGATTTCGAAGCCTATATCGCGGCGAGTTTCGCCTCCGAGGACGGGGTGTTCGGCCTGAAGACCGACTGGTGGCGCTTCCAGGCGGCGCGGCGGCTCGACCTCTTCCGTTCGTTCTACGAACCGCTGGACCTGATCGTCTTCCTTCGGCGCGAGGACTTCGTGGCCCAGGCCGTCTCGCTGACCCTCGCGGTGGAGACCGAACTCTGGCACGAGCGGGACGTGGTGGTCGGCGACCTGGAGGCGCGCCAGCGCCAGATCCCGTTCGACGCCGACAAGATCGAACTCCACGCCCGCAACATCCTCAACCAGGAATACTACTGGACCCGTTTCCTGGAGGAGAGCCCCGCCCCGCGGATCGACCTGTTCTACGAGGACCTGGCGCGGGACGTGGACGCCGGCGTGGCGGCCATCGCCCGCGCGTTCGACATCCCCCCGCCATCCGCCACGAACCCCGCCGCATCCACAGCGCCCGCCGTGCGCAAACCGCGCTCCGAGGTGCCGGCCGAGTGGGCCGAACGCTTCGCCGCCGAACGGGCGGACTTCGTCCGCTACTGGCGGATCAATCGCGGAGAACTGACGGCGAGTTCGTGATGGGGCAGCGCTTCAAGCCCCCTACCGCCGCCCCCGCCCCTTTCGGAACGCCTCCGCCTTCTCCGCGCGCACCTCGGCCTTCACGCGCTTCACGGCGCCCCTGTCCACGGCCTCTCCTTCGCCGGTGAGCATCTCGTTGGCGAACTCCAGGTCGAGCATCTTCAGGCGCTTGACCTCGTCGCGGAGGCGGGCGGCCTCCTCGAACTCCAGGTTGGCGGCGGCCTCGCGCATGCGGGCCTCCAGGTCCTTGAGCGTGGACTTGAAGTTGTCGCCGAAGAACGGCTTGTCACCCTCGGCGACGCCGGCCGGCACCGTGACGTGGTCCTTCTCGTAAGGACTGGCGAGGATGTCCTTGATCTGGCTCTTCACGCTCTCGGGCGTGATGCCGTGTTCCAGGTTGTAGGCCTGCTGCTTCTCACGGCGACGCGCGGTCTCGGCCATCGCCCGCTCCATGGAGCCGGTGACGCTGTCGGCATAGAGGATGACCCGGCCGTCCACGTTCCGCGCCGCCCGGCCGATGGTCTGGATCAGGGAGGTCTCCGAGCGCAGGAAGCCTTCCTTGTCGGCGTCCAGGATGGCGACGAGTCCGCACTCGGGGATGTCGAGACCTTCGCGCAGCAGGTTGATGCCCACCAGCACGTCGAAAGCGCCCAGCCGCAGGTCGCGGATGATCTCGATGCGCTCCAGCGTGTCGACGTCGGAGTGCATGTAGCGCACGCGCAGGCCCTGCTCGTGCATGTACTCCGTCAGGTCCTCGGCCATCTTCTTGGTGAGGACGGTGATGAGGGCGCGATAGCCCTGGCGGGTGACCTGCCGCACCTGGTCGATGACGTCGTCCACCTGGCTGAAGCCGTCCTTCGCCACCGGCTTCACCTCGACCGGCGGATCGATGAGGCCGGTCGGGCGGATCACCTGCTCGGCGAAGACGCCGCCGGTCCGCTCCATCTCCCACGGGCCGGGCGTCGCCGAGACGAAGACGCTGTCCGGCCGCATGGCGTCCCACTCCTCGAACTTGAGCGGCCGGTTGTCGATGCAGGACGGCAGGCGGAATCCGTACTCGGCGAGCGTGAACTTCCGCCGGTAGTCGCCGCGGTACATGCCGCCGATCTGGGGCACCGTCTGGTGACTCTCGTCCACGAAGAGCAGGGCGTTGTCGGGAATGTATTCGAAGAAGGTCGGGGGCGGTTCGCCGGGCCGGCGGCCGGTGAGGTAGCGGCTGTAGTTTTCGATCCCCGCGCAGGAGCCGGTGGCCTCCATCATCTCGATGTCGAAGGTGGTCCGCTGCTCCAGCCGCTGGGCCTCCAGGAGCTTGCCGTTGGCCACCAGCCAGTCGAGCCGTTCCTTCAACTCCACCTTGATGCGATCGATGGCCTGCCGGAGCGTCGGCCGTGGCGTGACGTAGTGGCTGTTCGCGTAGATCTTCACGCCGTCGAGGTCGGTCGTCTTCCGGCCCGTCAGCGGGTCGAACTCGACGATCGACTCCACCTCGTCGCCGAACAGGCTGATGCGCCAGGCCAGGTCCTCGTAGTGGGCCGGGAAGATCTCGATGGTGTCGCCCCGGCGGCGGAAGGTGCCGCGCTCGAACGCCTGTTCGTTGCGCCGGTACTGGAGCGCCACCAGGTCGGCCATCAGCTTCTTCTCGTCGATCCGGTCGCCCGGCTTCAGCGAGAACGTCATGGCCGAGTAGGTCTCGACCGAGCCGATGCCGTAGATGCACGAGACCGAGGCCACGACGATGACGTCGTCCCGTTCCAGGATCGCGCGGGTGGCCGCGTGGCGCATCCGGTCGATCTGCTCGTTCCGGTTGGAGTCCTTCTCGATGTAGGTGTCGGTCCGCGGGACGTAGGCTTCGGGCTGGTAGTAGTCGTAGTAGCTGACGAAGAACTCGACGGCGTTCTCGGGGAAGAAGCTCTTGAATTCGCTGTAGAGCTGGGCCGCCAGTGTCTTGTTGGGGGCCAGGATCAGGGCGGGTCTCTGGGTCTCCTCGATGATCTTGGCCATGGTGAAGGTCTTGCCCGAGCCGGTGACGCCCAGCAGCACCTGATCCCGCTCGCCGGCTTCGACGCCCGACGCCAGGTCGGCGATCGCGGTCGGCTGGTCGCCGGCCGGCTGGTAGGCGCTGACCAGCTTGAACCGCCGGCCGCCCTCGCTCTTTTCCGGCCGCACCGGGCGGTGCGGCTTCCAGAGCATCGGCAGGGTCGTTTCATCGTAGTCGAAGGCGGCCGACATGTCGGCGACCCCGGACGGGGCGGACGGGCTGGGCATGGCGTCCAAAGTAGGCGCTCCACGGGCTGGCCGCCACATCCTCGCGCAGGCCTGCTGACAGCGGCCTGGCAGCATGGGCGCCCGTTCGGAAGGATAGCCCCTACCGTCGCTGGTTCAGCCAGTCGCGGACGGTGCGGTTCACGAGGTCCGGGGCGTCGTGCTGGAGGAAATGGGCGGCGTCGGGAAGCATGACGATCGTGCTGTCGGCGTCGACGTAATTCCAGGTCCCGGCGTGGCCGGCGGCGTTCAGGGCGGTGTCCTTCATGCCGTGGATCACGAGGGTCGGGACCTTCACCCTCTGGTTCGCGCTGGCCATGGACAGAGGCGTCTGCGCCTCGGCGCCCGTGCCGCGCGGATAGTTCACGCGGTAGTAGTTCAGCATGGCGGTGAAGTCCGAGCGCCGGAACGCCTCGACGTAGCCCGGCTTGGCGGCGGGGTCCTTCACCCAGCCTGCCAGGCCCTCGGCGGTCAGGTTCTTCTCGAATCCCGGCTGCTGGAAGTTGCGGGCGTACTGGCTGTTCTTCTGCTGGTCGGCGTTCGTGGCCAGCTCGCGGGCCATGCCGGCCGGGTGCGGCACGCTCATGATGACCAGCTTGTCCACGAGGTCCGGGCGGTTGAAGGCGGTCTGCCAGGCGATGGCGGCGCCCCAGTCGTGACCGATCACGATGGCCTTGTGCTGGCCCTCGGCGGCGATGACGGCGGCCACGTCGCCGATCAGGTTCGGCATGGCGTAGGCGGCCTCGCCGGCCGGCTTGTCCGAGAGGTTGTAGCCGCGCAGGTCGAGGGCGGCGGTGCGGTAGCCGGCCTTGTTCAGCTCGGCCATCAGCGGCTTCCAGGTGGCCCAGTAGTCGGGGAAGCCGTGGATGAGGACGATCAGCGGCCCCTGGCCCTCGGCGACGTAGTGGATCTTCACGCCATCGTTGGCAGCGTATTTGTCCGCGGCCTGGAGCGGCGCCGCGACGAATGTCGCGAGGCAGAGTGCGGCCAGGGCCGTCAGCGCGGTGCGGATCATGAGCGTCCCCCTTGTTTGACGGCACGCTAGCCGGCCCGGGCGCCCGCGAACAGGCGTCAAACCGCGTGCGTCGAGCGGCGGCGGTGCTACTTCTGGACCATGTCGGTGCTTCGGGACGCGTTCATCACAGGCGCAGGCGCGTTCCTGCCGGGTCCGCCCGTGGGCGTGGACCGGATGGAGGACCATCTGGGCCGGATCGGCGGGCGCGACAGCCTGCTGGGCCGCCGCGCCCTGCGCTGGAACGGCGTGGAGACGCGGCACTACGCCCTGGACACCGACGGCAGGCCGATGGCCTCCAACGCCGGCATGTGCGCCGAGGCCGTGCGCGGCGCGCTTGAGGCGGCGGGGCTGGGGCGGGGCGACCTCCGCTTCCTGGCCACGGCTACGACCCAGGGCGACTATCTCGTGCCGGGCCACGCCGCGGCGGTCCATGGCGAACTGGGCGGCGGCCCGCTGGAGATCGCCAGCTTCCAGTCCGTCTGCGGATCGTCGCTGATGGCGGCCAAGTCGGCCTGGCTCCAGGTGCGGGCCGGCGAGCACGAGGTGGTGGCGGCATGCGCCGGGGAATTCTCGTCGCGGTGGTTCCGGCCCGAATTCTACGAAGGCACGGCGCTGGTCGACGCCAAGGGGCGCCTGAGGGCCGAGGCCGACTACCTGCGCTTCACGCTTTCGGACGGCGCCGGCGCTGTGGTGATGGAGCCTCGGCCGCGGCCCGAGGGCCTGTCGCTCAAGGTCCGGTTCATCGACCTGGTGTCGCTGGCGGGGCGGTTCGACCCCTGCATGTGGGCGGGCGCCGCCGTGGAGGATCGCGCCGATCCCCTGGCGACCTGGAGCCACGCCGGCCCCGCCGCGGCGCACGCAGCCGGCGCGGTGGCGCTGCTCCAGGATTTCGAGCTGCTGAAGCGGGTGATCCGGGCCTGGGTGGGCGTCTATCTGGAAAAGGTGGACCGGGGCCGCATACGGCCGGCGGAGGTTGACCATCTGCTCTGCCACTACTCGGCGCGTTCGCTGCGCGAGGAGATCGTGGGCCTGCTGGAGAAGACGGCCGGCATGATCCCCGAGGAGAAGTGGTTCTCCAACCTGGCCACCGTAGGCAATGTCGGCTCGGCCTCGATCTGGGTGATGCTGGATGCGTTCCTGAAGTCCGGGCGGCTGAAGCGTGGCGAGACCGTGCTGTGCGTGGTGCCCGAGAGCGGCCGGGCGTTCGTGGGCTTCATGCTGCTGGAGGCCGTATGAGCGACGACGTGGCCGACGTCCTGCGCCGTCTGGCGGTGGTGTTCGCCGACTTCGAGGGGCGGCTGGAGGCGACACCGCTGATCCGCCGCCTGACGCGGGGCCGGTTCACCCTGGACGACTACCGGGCCTTCCTGATCGGCCTGCGCCAGCAGGTGAAGGACGGCGCACTCTGGATGTCGCGCGCGGCGTCCAATATCGGCGAGGATCACCTGGAACTGCGCTCGACACTGATGCGTCACGCCGTGACCGAACACCGCGACTTCCGGCTGCTGGACGCCGACTACGTGGCGACCGGCGGCGCACGCGAGACGATCGAGACGGCCCCCAAGAACATCGGCTCCGAGGCGCTGTCCGCCTGGATGTTCCACGAGGCGTCGAAGCCCGATCCCTTCGGCCTGCTGGGCGCCATGTGGATCGTCGAGGGACTGGGCTCGATCAAGGCGGCCGAATGGGGCGCCCTGGTCCGCGACCGGCTGGGCCTGCCCGAGGAGGCGGTGCGGTTCCTGCTGTATCACGGCGAGAACGACGCCGATCACATCCAGGAATTCGAGGCGATGCTGGGTCTGGTGCTGCCCGATCCGGCGGTGGCGGCCCGCATCGTCCGGACCGCCGAGGTCACGGCGCGGCTCTACGCCCTGCAGATCGAGGAGATCGTGGCGTGAGCGACCGCGACTTCGACATCGCGTCCTACGATCCCCGCGATCCGGACCCCTGGCTGGCTCTCTACCTCGACAATTCCCTGCCCATTGATCCGGTGGCGAAGACGGCCCTGCTGCGCGGCAACCGGAGTTGGTCGCGCCGCTGGATGTTCCCGGTCGTCCGGCCGGCGGTGTTCGCCTTCTTCCTGCTGGTGAAGCTGCTCCGCGGGATCTCGCCGCATCATCCCAACCTGAACGGGACGCTGCACCGATTGATCCACTGGGGTCTCAAGGTGTTCTGCACCCCGGACGCCAACATGCTGATCCTGCGCCACTTCCACATCGGCACCGAACTGCTGGCGTTCATCAAGGCCAACGCAGGACCTGTCGAGGTGGAGACCGTTCCGTTGCGGCCACGGACGCTGAAGGACCTAGAGGCCAACGTCTTCCTCCAGCACGACCTGAACGTCTTCAACTTCATCATCCAGCTCAACGCCTCGCTGCGGGCGCAGGGACGGGACCTGGTTCCGGTCGAGCGTGTGGACTTCTCCATGATCTCGGACGAGCCGTTCGATCTGGCGCCGCTTCCGGACGGTCCGCTGAACTTCGCCGACGCGCAGACCGCCATCGAGGTCTACACCCCGCTCTATGCGCTCATGCTGCCGCGCGCCGACTTCATCCGGGCGTCCAACAGCCTGCAACTGGACGAAACGGTCGCCATCTACATCGGCAAGATCCTGGGCGCGGACTACCACATGGCCTTCGTCAAGAACGGCCATCCCCTGGTGCCGCTGTCGACCTGGCAGGCCGGCTACCGGCTGATGATGCACGGCCTGGACTGCGAGGCCTTCCACGGTTGGCTTCGCCTGCTGAAGCGCCGCCAGGCCCAGGGCCTGCCCCTCGATCCGCGCAACCCGATCGGAGCCTGAGCCCCTCGGCGACCTCCGGGCGCCGTGGCGAACGATCCGCGCGCGGTCCGAGCCGCGTAACGATCCCGACGGCCCAGCGGGTCCCTTAGTGGAAGGCGCCGTTCGCCGCGTTGGCGGCCACCAGCAGCACTCCGATCAGAGTGGCGAGGGCGATCATGATGTGGCGCATCCTGCGCTCTCCTGAAGTTCTCCCGGGATACGCAGCAAGTCGCACGCCAGATGCGGCGACACGCCGCAATCAGCTCAACGATCGACGGTCTTGCTGACCGCGGTTCCGGCCGCTGCGCCGGCGGCGGCGCCGACAGGGCCTCCCACCACGGCCCCGGCCACGGCCCCCGTAGCGGCGCGCTGTTCGACGTTATGGCCGCAGGCGGCGAGAGCAAAGGCGGCGGCGAGCGGGATCAGAAGCTTCGGGGTGATCATGTGGGAACCTCCGCCGTACAGAACATGCGACAGCGAGAACGGTTCCTTGCAAGCTCACCCGGTTGGTAGCCAAGGTTAATGCGAACAGACTGAGGAATAGACGGACGTTAACACAGAAGAATACCCCCATACCGGGAACCGGGGCGAATTCTTTCGGGTTTACAGGAGCCTGACGTCGCCACACGATCTCACCCGGAACCAGAGGATCCGGCGGCGTTAATGCTGCGACGCAAAAAAGTGTTGCCAAGCACCCTTCGGTCATTCATACGGCCTTCACCATTTGCCGTCGCCTGCCCCCACAACGGATCTCGGGGACCAGGCCTGCCGGCGGACGCTGCCAGCATGAGCAGGGGCTTCCGGGGCGACAGGTGAGGTTGGGGGGCGCAGACGCCCTCGCCGCTGAGGACCGTCAGTTTTGCATTTTGGATTCCTGGCGCGCGCCGACCGGCGTGCGCCGCTGGGCGCCGCTTTGGCGGGCGCAGGCATGGGCCTGGGCCTGGGCGCCGCATTCCTTCTCTTCGGCCTCGTGGATCGCACGGCCGACTACGCCTACGCCCGCGAGCTGACCCATGCGGCGGCCAGCGGATACGCGGGCGAACCACCGGAGGCGCCCGGCCTCGGCGCCGGCCTTGCGATATACGGCCTTACGTTCGGCGCGGACGCGGTCGAGTCCGGGCCCGCCGGCGAGGCGCGGCCGGGCCCGACCCGCCGCAGCGAACTGGAGTGCCTGACCAGCGCCGTCTACTATGAGGCCCGCGGCGAGAGCGATCGCGGCCAGGCGGCCGTGGCCCAGGTGGTTCTGAACCGCGTGAAACACCCGGCGTTTCCAGGCTCGGTCTGCGCCGTCGTCTACCAGGGAGCCGGGCGCAAAGGCTGCCAGTTCAGCTTCGCCTGCGACGGCTCCGCCCGCAGGCCCCGCGAGCCCCTGGCCTGGGATCGCGCGCGCGCCGTGGCCACCCGGGCCCTGGCCGGCGTGATCCAGGCCGACATCGGGGCCGCCACACACTTCCATACGACCGCCGTCTCGCCGGTCTGGGCCCCGCAGATGTTGCGGGTGGCCAACGTGGGCGCCCATGTCTTCTACCGGTTCGCGCCTTATCGTGTGGCGCGGAACGGGCCGTCGCCATCGACGATCGACCGGGCTGTGATGACAGCGGCTACGAGCGTCCGCGCGCCGGACCTGGTCCTCGCCAGCACGCTGGAGTCCGCCATCGAGGCGTCCCTGGAAGCCCGGCCTGCGCCGAAAGACCCCGCGAAGCCGACCGAGCCCAAACCGCCGGAGGTCGCTCGAGAGGCGAAGGCGAAGACGATCGCGCCACCGGCTCCGGCCGCGGCCTCGCCTCCGGTTCGAACGCCGGCGCCCAGCCCGCCCGCGCCGGCCGCCACCGAGGAAGCGCGCCTCACATCGCCTCAACCTGCCGGCTCAGGCGCGACCTGACGAAGCGGGGCGCAAATCGGCTCAGGAAGCCGACCCGCCGAGCCTGGGCGCCGACCAGATGATGCAGCGTGCGCCGCGGTCCCGTCACGGCCGCCCAGATCGCCTCGGTCACGTCCTCGACCGGGTAGATCGGCACCTTCTGATGGCGGAGCGATACGCGCAGGTCCTCGTTCCCTGAGAAACGCGCCTTGTCGAGCAGCGGCGTGTCGACGAACCAGGGCATGATGCAGCGCACGCCCACGCCGATCCTGGCGAACTCGGCCTCCAACGCCTCGGACAGACCGCGCACGGCGAACTTGGTGGCGGCGTAGACGGCCATTCGAGGCGGCGCCACCACCCCCGCCACCGAAGCCACGTTGACCACCAGCGCGCCCGGCGTGCCGGCCAGCAGGTCGAAGGCGGCCTGGCAACCGTTGATAACGCCCTTGATGTTCACATCGAGCTGGAGGTCCACGTCATCGGCGCTCTGCGCCTCGAGATAGCCGCCGCGGGCGACCCCGGCGTTGTTGACCAGCACGTCCAGACGCCCGCCCGTGGCCCGGGCGAACGCCGCCAGTTCGCGCTTCCAGCCGCTGCGATGGCGGACGTCGAGGTTGCAGACGACGCCGTTGTCCGGGCCGATGGCGGCCAGCGCCCCGGCCAGGCCCTTCACGTCGATGTCGGCAAGACCCACGAACCAGCCGGCGGCGGCGAACCGCCTCGCGGCCGCCAGGCCGATACCGCTGGCCGCGCCGGTGATGAAGACGGTCTTGCGCCCGTCGGCCTGAGCCTTGCCGCTTGCCGTCATCGCGATCTCCCGTAACGCTCCTGAGTCTCCGAATACGCCCAGGGAAGACGCGAATGAAGCCGGACGCCCGCGAACAGCTCTCCCACGACCTGCTCTCCTGCGCCTACAAGGACCTCACCGACGTCCAGCGCAGCGTGATCGACCTCATCGCCACCGAAGCCCCTACCGAGGTCGATGGACGACTCAAGGTGGACGAACGTTCCCGCGGCGAACGGCTGGCCGACCGGGTGGCCGACATCGGCGGCTCCTGGGGCTTCATCATAGGCTTCGCGGTGGCGCTGCTGGGCTGGATGGCCTGGAACGTCCTCACGAAGGGTTTCGGCCTGTCGTTCGATCCCTATCCCTTCATCTTCCTGAATCTGATGCTGTCCACCCTGGCGGCGATCCAGGCGCCGATCATCATGATGAGCCAGAACCGCGCCGCCCAGCGCGACCGCAAGGCGGCCGAGCACGACTACCTGGTCAACCTGCGGGCGGAACTCGAGATCATGCACCTGCACGACAAGGTGGACGCCCTGCGCGAGCAAGAGTTGCTCGACATCATCCGCCAGCAGGCCGAGGCCCTGGCGCTGTTGCGGGCCGACCGCGCGCCGTCATAGGGCGGCCCGCCAGGGATGGAAGGCCAATCCCACCGAAGCGGCGCCTGACAGGCCGCGACCGCCCTGCTACAAGGCCTGCGTCATGAGCCGCCGGACCCCGCAGTCTTCGCAGGTAGCCGCCCCCCTTACGGGGGTCTGCGAGGCCATGCGCGGCTGATCCGCCGCCACCGCCCGACGATCCCCGCCACACGCGGATGGATCGGCCGGGCGACCTCTCCATCCGCAACACGCCGATGGAGACTTTCGATGAACATCTGGACCGACCGTTTCAGCCACCGGATGACGCGCGTGCGCGCCTCCGAGATCCGCGAGTTGCTCAAGCTCCTGGATCAACCCGACGTCATCTCGTTCGCCGGCGGCATCCCCGATCCCCAACTCTTCCCCGCCGAACGGATGAGCGCGCTGTTCGCCGAGGCGGCGGCCGAGATCGGGGGGCGGGCGTTGCAGTATTCGGTGACCGAAGGCCTGCCCGAGCTGCGCGAATGGATCGCGGCGCGGATGGCCGCGTCGGGCGCGCCATGCGGTGCGGACAACGTCCTGATCACCACCGGCTCGCAGCAGGCCCTGGACCTGATCGGCCGGCTGTTCCTGAACCCCGGCGACACGGTCCTGGTGGAGCGCCCCACCTACATGGGCGCCCTGGGAGCCTTCAACGCCTGCGAACCCGCCTACGCCGATCTCGACGGCGACACGCGGCCGGGGGCGCGGCTGGCCTATGTGGTCCCCGACTTCGCCAACCCCACCGGCCGGAGTCTCGACCTCGCCGGGCGCGAGCGACTGCTGGACCTGGCCCATGACCACGGCCTGACGATCGTCGAGGATGCGGCCTATCGCGACCTCCGGTTCGGGGACGGCGAGCTTCCCTCGATCCTGGCGCTGGACGCCGCGCGTAGCGGCTCGGTCGAGGCGGGACGCACGCTCTACTGCGGCACCTTCTCCAAGACCCTCTCGCCCGGCCTGCGCCTGGGCTGGGTGTGCGCGCCGCGGGCGGTGATCGAACGGCTGATCCTGCTGAAGCAGGGCGCCGACCTTCACGCTTCGACCATCAACCAGATCGTGACGGCCCGCCTGCTGGAGGGCGACTACGAGGCGCACCTGCGGCGTCTGCGGGTCGCCTACGCCGCACGCTCGGAAGCGATGCAACAGGCGCTGTCGCGGCATATGCCGATGGGGGTGACGTGGACCTCGCCCCGGGGCGGCATGTTCACCTGGGTCGAGCTTCCCGACGGCCTCGACGGGGCGATGCTGCTGGAGGCCGCGCTGACCGAGGAACGGGTCGCCTTCGTGCCCGGCGCGCCGTTCTTCGCCACGGCGCCGCGCGCGGCCTCGCTGCGGCTCAGCTTCTCGCTGCCTTCACCCGAGGTGATCGACGAAGGCGTGCGCCGCCTGGGCCGGGCCATCGCCGCCCGTGTAGCCCCTCGCCTGCGCGCAGCCGGCTGACCTCCGCACGACGGGACGGGCGGGACAGGACTGGCGACGGCGACCCGTTTCGCGCATGAACGACCGATGGCTCAGGCGGATTCCCTCGACGGCGAGTACGACTACATCGTGGTGGGCGCCGGATCGGCCGGATGTGTCGTCGCCAACCGCCTGTCCGCCGACCCGCGCAACCGGGTGCTGCTTCTGGAAGCGGGCGGGCGGGACGACTGGATCTGGTTTCACATCCCGGTCGGCTATCTGTTCGCCATCGGCGACCCACGCTCGGACTGGCTGTTCGAGACCGAGCCCGAACCGGGGCTGAACGGGCGCGCGCTGAAGTACCCGCGGGGCAAGGTGGTGGGCGGCTCCTCGGCCATCAACGCCATGATCTCCATGCGCGGCCAGGCCGCCGACTACGACCACTGGCGGCAGTTGGGGTTGCCCGGCTGGGGCTGGGACGACGTGCGGCCGGCGTTCCGGCGGCTCGACGACCATTTCCTGGGCGAGAGCGAGCATCATGCCGTGGGCGGCGAATGGCGGGTCGAGCCTCCCCGCGTGCGGTGGGCGGTGCTGGACGCCATCGCACGCGCGGCCAACGAAATGGGCGTGCCATCCACGCCGGACTTCAACACGGGCGACAATACGGGCGTCGGCCTGTTCCACGTGAACCAGCGACGCGGCCTGCGATGGTCTGCGGCGAAGGGGTTCCTGGCGCCGGCGCTCAAGCGGTCGAACCTTCGCCTCGTGACCGGCGTCCAGGTGGAGCGCGTGCTGTTCGACGGACGACGCGCGACGGGGGTCGCCTGGCGAGGGCCGGGCGGGCGGGCCACCGCCCGGGCGGGGCGCGAGGTGATCCTGTCGGCCGGCTCGATCGGCTCGACCCAGATCCTTCAACTCTCGGGCGTCGGGCCGCGCGACTGGTTGGCGGAAAGCGGCGTCCAGGTCATGCTGGACCGCCCCGGCGTGGGACGCAACCTGCAGGACCATCTCCAGCAGCGGGCCATCTATCGGGTCAGCGGCGTGCCGACGCTGAACGAGCGCTACCACAACCTGATCACGCGCGGGCTGATGGGCGCGGAGTACGCCCTGTTCCGCACGGGCCCGCTGACCATGGCTCCCTCGCAGCTCGGCATCTTCACCGTCTCGTCGCCAGACCACGAGCGACCCAACATCCAGTTCCACGTCCAGCCGCTGTCGCTGGACCGGTTCGGCGAGCCCCTCCACCGCTTCCCGGCGGTGACGGTGGCGGCGTGCAATCTGCGGCCCACCTCACGCGGGACGATCCGGCTGCGCTCGGGCGATGCGGCCGACGCGCCCCGGATCGCGCCGAACTACCTGGACACCGACGAGGACCGGAGGGTGGCGGCGGACGCCATCCGGGTGACCCGCCGGCTGATGGCCCAGCCGGCGATGGCCCCGTTCGCTCCACGGGAGCACCTGCCCGGACCGGCCGTGGGCGACGACGACGCATCCCTGGCGAAGGCGGCGGGCGAGATCGGAACCACGATCTTCCACCCCGTGGGCACGGCCAAGATGGGGTTGGAGTCCGACCCGCTGGCGGTCGTGGACGCGCGCCTCCGGGTGATGGGCCTTCAGGGGCTCCGCGTCATCGACGCCTCGGTGATGCCCACCATCACCTCCGGCAACACCAACACCCCGACCATCATGATCGCCGACCGCGGCGCCGGCTTCGTGCTGGAGGACGGGCGAAGGTGACCTTCCTTTCCCCCGCAGTGGGAGAGGGGGACCGCCCGCCGAGGCCGCAGGCCGAAGAGCGGGTGGTGGAGAGGGCAAGCCTCATCCACGGAATTGCGATCCGACCTGTTGAGCCCTTGGCCGACTGATCCGCCCTGCCGGCCGCTTTCCCCTCCCACCCCTTCCCACTTGATGGGAAGGGAACGGCGCTCCGCCCTCAGACCAGCGCGCCGTGGCAGTGCTTGAACTTCTTGCCCGAACCGCAGGGACAGGGCTGGTTGCGGCCGGTGTCCTCCCAGCCGTCGGGCAGGGCCGAGATCGGCAGCGCCTGGCGTTGGGCGGCCGCGACACCGTCCGGGACGCCGCCCTCGACTTCGTTTTCGCCGGTGAAGGGGTCGAGGTGGACCTCGAAGGTCGGCTGAGGCGGCGGCTGAGCCGGCTCCTCGAACGCGATCTCGACGTTCATCAGCCAGCGGGTCGTGGTCTGCCGGAGATCGACCAGCAGCTTCTCGAACAGCGAAAAGGCCTCGGTCTTGAACTCGTTCAACGGGTCGCGCTGGCCGTAGCCGCGCAGGCCGATCACCGTCCGCAGGTGATCGATGTGCATCAGATGCTCGCGCCATTGCAGGTCGATGGTCTGCAACAGGAAGCTCTTCTCGACCATGCGCATCCGGTCCGAGCTGAGCAGCGCCTCGCGCTCGGCGACGCGGGCGTCGGACGCCTGGGTGATGCGCTCCTCGATCTCCTCGTTGGCGATCCCCTCCTCGGCCGCCCATTCGGCGATCGGCAGGTCGAGACCGAGGTAGTGCTGGACCTGGGCCTTCAGGCCCTCGACGTCCCATTGCTCGGCGTAGGCCTTGGGCGGCAGGTGCCGGTTCACGAGGTCGGCGATGGTCTCGGTGCGGAACTCCGCGATGATTTCCGAGAGATCCTGAGCGTCCATGAACTCCTGGCGCTGCTCGAAGACGGCCTTGCGCTGGTCGTTGATGACGTCGTCGTACTTGAGCAGGTTCTTGCGGATCTCGTAGTTGCGCTGCTCGACCCGCTTCTGGGCGGTGGCGATGGCGCTGTTCAGCCACTTGTGAGTGATCGCCTCGCCTTCCTGCACGCCGAACGTCCGCATGATCGCGTCCAGCCGGTCGCCGGCGAAGATCCGCAGCAGGTCGTCCTCGCACGAAAGGAAGAACTTCGACTGGCCCGGGTCGCCCTGGCGACCCGTGCGTCCGCGGAGCTGGTTGTCGATCCGCCGGCTCTCGTGGCGCTCGGTGCCGAGAACGAACAGGCCGCCGGCGTCCAGGGCCTGCTTCTTCAGGTCGGCGATGTCGGCTTCGATCTTCGCCTTCTGGGACAGCGCCTGTTCGGGCGTGGGTTCGGCGCCCGCGTCGATCTGCGCCTCGCGCCAGGCGGCCAGGCGCATGTCGATGTTGCCGCCGAGCTGAATGTCGGTGCCGCGGCCGGCCATGTTGGTGGCGATCGTCACGGCGCCGGGCACACCCGCGTCGGCCACGATCCCGGCTTCCTGCTCATGGAAGCGGGCGTTCAGCACGCTGTGCGGAATGCCGCGGATGGTCTTGCCGTCCTTCTCGAAGGAATGGGCCTTGAGCAGTTCCGAGAGCTGCTCGGACTTCTCGATCGTGACCGTGCCCACCAGGATCGGCTGACCTCGGAGATAGCACTCCTCGACCTGCTTCACGATCGCCTGGTTCTTCTCGAGGTTGGTCCGGTAGACCTCGTCGTCGTTGTCGATCCGCTGGATCGGCCGGTTGGTGGGGATTTCCGCCACGTCCATCTTGTAGATGTCCATGAACTCCTGGGCCTCGGTCGAGGCCGTGCCGGTCATGCCCGACAGCTTGGCGTAGAGGCGGAAATAGTTCTGGATGGTGACCGAGGCCAGCGTCTGGTTCTCGGGCTGGATGACGGCGTCTTCCTTGGCCTCGATGGCCTGGTGCAGCCCTTCCGAAAGCCGGCGGCCGTGCATCATGCGGCCCGTGAACTCGTCGATGAGGATCACTTCGCCCGCGCGGACGATGTAGTCCTTGTCGCGCACGTACATGACGTTGGCGCGGAGCGCCTGGTTCACGTGGTGGACGACCGAGATGTTGGCCGCATCGTAGAGGCCGGCGGAATCCTCGGCGAGGTGGCCCGCGGCGGCCATCATCTCCTCGACCTTCTCCGAACCTTCCTCGGTCAGCATCACCTGACGCTGCTTTTCGTCGTGCTCGTAGGTGGACGGGTCCTTGACCAGCTCCTTCACGATGCCGTCGACGGTCCGGTAGAAGTCCGACTTGTCGTCGGTGGGGCCCGAGATGATGAGCGGGGTGCGCGCCTCGTCGATCAGGATCGAGTCCACTTCGTCGACGATCGCGAAGTTGTGGCCCCGCTGGACCATGTCGGCCTTCTCGTAGACGAGATTGTCGCGGAGATAGTCGAAGCCGAATTCGTTGTTGGTGCCGTAGGTGATATCGGCGGCGTAGGCGGCCTGGCGCTGGCCCTGGGAAAGGCCGTGGACGATCACGCCGACGGTCAGGCCGAGGAAGCGGTAGACCTGCCCCATCCACTCGGAGTCGCGCTGGGCCAGGTAGTCGTTGACCGTGATGACATGGACGCCCTTGCCCGCGAGCGCGTTCAGGTAGACGGGCGACGTGGCCACGAGCGTCTTGCCTTCGCCGGTGCGCATCTCAGCGATGCCGCCCTTGTGCAGGATCATGCCGCCCACGAGCTGGACGTCGTAGTGACGCTGGCCCAGGACCCGGCGGGACGCCTCGCGGACCACCGCGAACGCCTCCTCCAGGATCTGATCGAGGGTCTCGCCCTTGTTCAGTCGTTCCCGGAACTCGACGGTCTTGCCGCGCAAGGCCTCGTCGGACAGCGCCTGTATCTGGGGCTCCAGCGACGCGATCCGGGCGGTGCGCGCCTGCATCGACTTGACCTTGCGGTCGTTGGAGTTGCCGAAGAACCGTTGGAAAATGCTCAAGGGAAGTGTCCGTTAGGCGACAAGAGGCCCACGCCCCGCCGGTCGGAAGGCGCTCTTCTGGGGCGTGGGTGACTTAAGGACTGCCCCCCGCCAAGTCAACGCGACGGGCGGAAGCAGACCTTGACTTGATCACCCTCGGCCGCCCACGCTGAACAGGTCATGAAGGCTTGAGCACCCCATAGGCGCCGCGGACACCGCAGGCCAAAGCCACGCGTAGGGCTTTCCCTTGCGCGCCATGTCTTCTGACTCCAAAGAGACACACATGCTCCAAAGAGACACACATGCCGTCAGACACGACGACGAACCGCTACGGCTCCATAGCGGCCGAGATCTACGACATCGACAAACCCCTCCTGGCCCTGCCCGACACCCGTTTCCACCTCGAACGGTTCCGGGGGTTCTGTCGTCCGATCCTGGAGCCCGCCTGCGGGTCGGGCCGGACGCTCCTCCCATTCCTCCAGGCCGGGCTGGACGTCAGCGGCTTCGACCCCAGCCCGGAGATGCTGGAACGCTGCCGGGTCCGTTGCGCGGAGGCGGGATATGGACCCGACCTGTCTCGCCGCCGATACGGGGACTTCGCCTATCCACGCCGGTTCGGCGCCATCGTCATTCCCGTCGGCTCCTTCACCCTGATCGACGACTTCGCCACGGCCATGTCGGTGTTGACGCGCTTCCGCGATCATCTCGAGCCCGGCGGCGTGCGGTCCTCCCTGGGCTCGCGTCATTGTGAATGCTTGGCGGGTCCGCTCACGGATCCCACTCCTGCGGACGCACTCAGGAGGCCGACGCCGTCGCGGGCCAGGCGTGCGCCGCCACCGATGTCAGCGTCAGCATGGTGTCGATCAGGCGGTGAGGATCGATGGGCTTGGCCACGTGAGCGGTCGATCCCGCAGCCAGCGCCTCCTCTACGTGGTGCGTCATGGCGTTGGCCGACAGTGCGATGATCGGGGTTGCGCCCGCGCCGACGGCCCGCTCCATCTCACGAATGCGGCGGGTCGCGCTCAGGCCGTCCATCACCGGCATCTGGAGGTCCATGAGCACGATGTCGAAGGGTGCGGCGGCGAAGGCCTCGACGGCCTGCGCCCCGTTCTCGACCACCACAGTCCGCGCCTGGATGGCCTCCAGCACCATGCAGACGATGGCGCGGTTGTTGGGATTGTCCTCGGCGACGAGGACGTTCAACGCCGCGGCGCCCGGCGACCCGAGTACGGTCGAAGACTCCTGGAGCATCGGCGCCTGAGCGGCGCGGGCCGGAAAGCGGAAGGTGAAGGTCGAGCCCTCGCCCGGCGCCGACCGGCAGGCGATGTCGCCGCCCATCATCCCGGCGAGGGTGCGCGACAGGGCCAGTCCCAGCCCGCTCCCGCCGAACCGCCGCGTCACCGAGCCGTCAGCCTGTTCGAAGCGCTCGAAGAGACGGGCGGCCGTCTCGGCGTCGAAGCCCACGCCGGTGTCGCGGACCTCGAGCGTCACGAAGCCCTCGTCCACCGACAGGCTGACGCCGACCTCGCCGTGTTGCGTGAACTTGACGGCGTTGGAGAGGAGGTTGGCCGCCACCTGGCGCACCCGCGCGACGTCGCCCGTGAACCAGCCGTGAGCGGCGGGCGCCACCCGGAGGTCGAAGGCGAGACCCTGCGCCTCGGCCCGGATGGCGAAGAGGTCGAAGGTCGAAGCCAGGGCGGACGGAAGCTCGAAGGGCGCTTCTTCGAGGGTCAGGCGGCCCGACTCGACCTTGGCCAGATCGAGAATGTCGTTGAGCAGCCGCTCCAGCGCCCGACTCGAATCCACGATGAGCTGGGCCATCTCCTTCTGGCGGCCCTGCAACCCACTTTCGGCCAGCAGCACCGCCACGGTGGTGACTCCGTTCAGGGGTGTGCGGATCTCGTGGCTCATGTTGGCCAGGAAGCGCGACTTGGCCTCGCTGGCTTCGACCGCCTGGCTTCGCTCTGTCTCGGCCACATGGGCGGCCTGGGCCAACCGCCGGCGCTGGGCGGCGGCCAGGGTCTGCGAAACGAAGATCCCGAGCCGCGATACGAGGCGCAGGTCGGCCGGGGAATAGGCGCCGTGCCCAGCGGAGGACAGCACCAGCAGCCCCGGCCCGGCGCCGGCAGAGATGGGGGCGTAGATCGCGCCCTTCAGGGGCCGCAAGCCGCCCCCGTCTGCGCGCGTCCCCATGCCGGACCACTCCGGCGCCCGCGCCTCGTCGGGAACCACGGCGGGCCGCCCGTCCGCGACGCGGCGGAAGAAGACGCCGGCCGGCCATTCGCAGCCCACGGCCGCCGCCTCGGTCGACGCGATGCAGACGAAGCGATCCTCCCGGAGCTCCAGGAACATGGCGCGATCGAACGCCAGCGCTTCGGCGATCAGCTCGAACGCCTTGGCGATCAGGGTCTCCGGCTCCTCGTGAGCCTGCAACGCGGCGATCCCGTTCAGGGCGAGGTCCTGCTGGCGCAGGCGCTGCTCCTGCGCGGCGAGTTGCTGCCGGGCCGACGCCAGGGCTTCGCGCAGCTGTTCGACGTCCTCGGTCATCCGAACGCGAGGGCCGAGACCATCAGGTTTCCGTGACGGTTGCAGTGATCGACGATGGCGCCCTGCTCCCCGAAGGTGAAGGCCCCCAGGAACGGCGCCCCGGGCATGGCCCGGCGCACCTCATCCACCACCTGATCCATCGCGTCGCGCACGTGGAGCATGCAGCCGCCACAGTAGATCACGAGGCCGCCCAGGCTGGCCGCTCCGGCCCAGCCTCCCATGGCGCAGGCGTCGTTCACTACGAGACCGGCGCGCTTGACCAGCGACTCGGGAGAGCCCCGCATCAGATGCACCCGATCTCCGCCCTCGATGCCGGTGAACAGGGAGAGGTCGCCGCTCAGGCCCAGCATGGCTGGATGCGACAGCACATACAGAGGGACGCCGTTGGAATCGCCCGCCACGCGGCCCAGCGGCGTGGGCGTGCTCTTGGCCAGGATCATGCCGTGGTCGGTCGAACCGACCGCGCCGCCGGTCCACTCGCTGTAGACGGCGGCGGCGGGCCGGCCGTCGATCTCCAGGATCTGGCGGCCCGAGGCCTGGGTGACGACACCCGCATCGCCTGTAGGCGCATAGCCGCTCTGGAAGGCGACGCCGTGGCGCGCGGAGGGGAACAGGGCCGCCACGACGACGTGATCTTCCAGCACCTCGGCCCCGGCGAATTCACGCCAGCGGCCGGCGATCTCGTGGTCTGCGGCGCTGCCGCCGATGATGGGGCACCCCCGGCCGACTACCGACTCTATGCCCGCGATCACCGCTTCCTCGTCGCCCGGCGGCTGGCAGCACCAGACCAGCAGCGGCGTCTCGAAATCGCGGCCGGCGGCGCACAGCGCCCGTTCCATCGCCGCCGCACCGGCGGCTAAGGGATCGTCGCCGATGGACGCGGATCCCACGCCATAGTCCCCCTCGGGATCGATTACGCCCAGCAAACCGACGGCGCCGCCCGGCCCGGCGTGGAATCCGGCCTCGGTCATCACCCCGCCACACGAGGTTCCCCCCGCGAGCGGAGCGCCGGGGAAGACGGCCGTCAGGGCCTCGACCAGCGCCGGAACCGCCAACTCCTCGGTCGCATACACGAGCACGAGAGCCGGTTCGTCGCCCAGGGCGGCGCGGAGCCGACCTGCCGCCTCGTCGGCGGCGCGCCGGGGATCGGGCTGGAGGCTGTAGGCGGAAGCGATCTTCACGGGCGTCTCACTGTCAATTCAGCAAGATCGGACAGCGAGCCCTAAGAAACGACTATCGTGGCTGGAAAATCCACAGTCTCGCGACGGCGACCGACTTCGGAAGCGAAGGCCATCGCAAGGCCCGCTCGACGCCGTTCTGCGATCATCGCCACCTCGACGGCTCGTCGTCGGAGAGCGTGAAGCCAAAAGGCGCGACAGCCATTCCTCCCGCCTTCCCAACGTCGGCGAAGCGCCAGTGATCGACAATGTAACGATCACCGAACTGGTTCATGGCCTGGACCTGACGATCCGTCAGGGTCGCACTCGGGCCCAGTTTGGATTCATTGTAGCGAACCTGGCCATCCGGTGATCGCAGGACGTGGTCAGCGACCGTATACTCCTTCGGCTTTGAGACCGGCTTGAGATAAACCCGTGCCTGCTGCTGCAGAATATCGTCGTCGCGCGCCACGGCCTTCAATCCCGACATGACTTCACCGAAGTTTCCTTTAATTTTACTAGGAAAATTACTGACCTTATTCGTGAGGTATCGAGAAGCCACACCTCCCAACAAGCCACTGAGCTGCGCAGAACGAAGCGCATTGTCGAAGGATACGTCATCACCCCGGACAAAATCCTGAAGCACGGAGGTGGTGGCTCCGCCTGAAGCGCCGCCCGCTGTCGCGCCGGCATATCGCGTGGCGAGGCCTCCCAGCGCGCCGCCGACAGCCGCGGCGGCCATCTCTCTCAAGTCTGTTTGTCGGCCAGTGAGCATGTCGCCGACATACTGGTCCGTCGCACCCGCTCCAGCGCCCCCTACCACCGCCAACTTCGTAAGTCCGAGAGGATCAGGCCCGTACTTGATGCCAAGCTTCTGCGCCTGCGCCGCCCCCCTCGATAGCGCTGGCGTAAGCGCCGGCGCCACCGAGGCGCCCGACCTCGCGGCCCGAAAAACCCTCGGAGCCAGCACGACGGCGCTTCGTGCGACCGCGGGAGCTCCCATAGCCGCCAGACTTCCCACCATACCGACCGCGCGGCCGCTGTTTCGCGCTAACCCATAGTGTCTCGCGTCATACTCGTCGTCTGCTCGTTTTTGCTCCATATTCGCCTGATAGTTCTGTGCAAAATTGCGTAAACCCTCTTCGGCCAACGCATCCCCGGCAGCGAGAACCCGGTCGGCGAGACCGAAAGTGAACTCATCCGCCGCACCACTCACCGCAGCGCGAAGCTGCTCCTTCGCACTCCCCGATGACGTGGAGGGCTTGGCGGCGGCGACGGGTCCCGGCCCCGATGACGGTGACACCGCCTTGGGACTTGGCTTCACAGGCGCAGCGGAAGTGACGGGACGCGGCTTGGACTGAAGCGCCGCCTTCGTCATATCGATCCTGCGCGCGACGTCCCGACCGAGGTCGATGACTTCCGCGGTCGTACGCGCCTTGACCTGCTCACCTTTGCGGATCGCCTCGGCGTAGGCCTGCACGCCAAGGCCGTATAACTTGCTAGCGCCTTGGCGGAGTTGCGCGTTTCGCTCCTGCATCCACAGGTCCATACCCGAACGCCCACGTTGGCTGGCCGCCATACCTACCCCCTTCGAAATCCGAGAATGTGCCAGCGGGCAAAAGCCGAAGACCCTGCGCTGCAAGGAAAATTGCTTGGCCTACAGGCTGACTAGAACGAACAACGGTAGATTAAATACGTTCGCTTGTCAAGAACAAATAGTGAACATATGCTTCGTCTCGCGATCTCTCGGAGGGGTGGATGAACGGACTTCTTTTTGCGGCCGCCGCCGGCGCCTGCGGCGGCGCAGTCGGGGTGGGCGTCGCGTGGCTGGCGGCGCGCATCCTCGGGCGGCGCCCACAGTGGCTGTCGATCGTTCCCTGGGTCTGTATTGCGATCGCCATCTCAATCGTGCGGATCTTCCAGCCGGCGGCGGGGTACGACGCCCTGAGGGAGCTGGATAAGACCGCCACCGTGGCCGCGATCAAGACGCACCATCCCGAAGACTACGCGCGGCTGGCGGCCAGCGTCCGCAGGCTGGCGCCGTCGGGCGCGCGCGAGGACCTCAACGCCGCCGTATCCGCGGTGGTGACCGACGTCATACGCCGGGAACGGCCCAAGGCCGACGAAGAGAGCAGCGCGGCCCTGCTCGGCGTTTCGCGGGAACAGGCCCGCGCGCTGCGCGACGTCGATCCCGCAGGCTGCGTGGCGTTCATGGAAGGGCGGGGCGCGCCGGCGAGCCTGGCGAAGGTGTGGACGGCGCAGATGGTGGCCCGGGACCTCGAGGCGAGCGGAAGACTGTTGGCGCAGGCCGCCACGAGTCCCGCGCCTCCGGCCGCCCCTCTCACCGAGGTCGAACTGCTGCAACTCTCGCGGGATGCGGCGCTTCGCCTGCCCGAGGCGGATCGCGGCGCAGTGGCGGCGATGCTCAGCGAAGGCCGGGAGCCGGCGTCGGAGGCCGAGCATCGGTCGATGTGCGACTTCGTCCTGGCCGTCGCCGATGTAGCGCTCGACAGACCGCCTGCCGGATCTCTCGTCCGACGGCTTTGGGCCAGACCCTAGACGCGGGTCTACGCGACGAGGTCGCGGTGTTGGGGTCTACGCGACGAGGTCGCGGTGTTGGGGTCTACGCGACGAGGTCGCGGTGTTCGGGACTGCGCCGGAGCCAGGCGGCGGCATAGCCGCAGATGGGCGTGATGCTGAGGCCGCGGCGGCGAGCCTCGTCGGCGACGGCCTTCATCAGGCGGCCCGAAGCCCCGCTGCCCCGCAGCGGCGGCGGGCTGAACACGTAGTCGATGTAGAGGCGTCCGCCGACCGTCCCTTCGCTGGCCCCTTCGTCGGCCAGGCGATAGTCCGCGTAGGAGGTCAGGCCCTGTTCGTCCATCTCGAAGCGGGCGCCCGTATCGCGAAGCTCCCCCTGAGCGGTGTCTGTCATTGATCGGCCCTCTTCACTGGCTCTACGCTGAGCCTGAGGAACGATATCGGAGAGAGTAGGATGCATCGCAAGTTCACCATCCGCAGCTGGCGGACCACCGGCCGGGTCGCCGCGGTCGGCGCCGTGGCCGCCCTGGCGCTGGCCGCCTGTCAGAAGAAGGACGAGGCGACCGCGAAGGGCGACGCCGCAGCGGGAGCGCCCGCCGCGTCGGCGTCGCTGCCGGCCGACCCCGCGCAGTTCAAACGCAAGCCCGGCCTCTGGAACCAGACCATGACGTCGGACGGCGCCACGCAGACCATCAAGCTCTGCACCGACGAAGCCACCGAGGCGAAGTTCTCCCTGGTCGGCCAGCAGATGAGCGAGGAGATGTGCCCGCGGAACATCATCACGCCGAAGCCGGGCGGCTGGACGTTCGAGAGCGAGTGCAGCATGGGCGGTATGGGCACGTCGGTCACCAAGGGCGAGGCCACCGGCGACCTGAACAGCCGCTATACGATCAAGGCCACGGTGGTGACCACCGGCTCGTCGATGCCGCAGGCCAACGGCACGTCGAAGATGGAGATCACCGCCGTCCGCGAAGGGGATTGTCCCGCCGGGATGAAGCCCGGCGACATGACCCTGCCCGGCGGCATCACCATGAATCTCAACTCGATCCCGACCGGGAAGTGACGATTCTCCACGCGGGGCTGTCGGAGCCCGACAGCCCCGCGCGTCCTCGGGTCACAGGCAAGGAGACAACAGATGGCCCAGAAGATCGACATCGCCCCGAACAACGATCGCGAACTGGTCCTGGCGCGGATCATGGACGCCACGCCCGAACAACTCTTCAAGGTCTGGACGACGCCCGAGCGGTTTCCCGAATGGTTCTGTCCGCAGCCCTGGCGCGCCGAAGTGACGAAGATGGAGCTGAAGCCCGGCGGCGCCAGCAACAACACCATGTACGGACCGGACGGCGAGGTGTTCGAGAACAAGGGCGTCTATCTCGAGATCGCGCCCAACGAGAAGATCGTCTTCACCGACGCCTTCACCGAAGGCTGGGTGCCGGCCGAGGACGGCGGAATGATGACGTGCGTCCTCACCTTCGAACCCCGGCCCGACGGCAGGACGCTCTATGTCGCGCGCTGCGGCCATCCCACGGTCGAGAAGCTGAAGCAGCACGAGCAGATGGGATTCCACGAAGGGTGGGGTATCGTCGCCGAACAGTGCGAGGCGATCGCCAGAACCCTCTGACGGTTCCGTACGAGCGGGCCTACGCCAGTTCCACCGCCATGGCCGTGGCCTCGCCGCCGCCGATGCACAGGCTGGCCACGCCTCGCCTGCCGCCCCGGGCTTCCAGGGCGCTGAGCAGGGTGGCCAGGATGCGGGCGCCGCTGGCCCCGATAGGGTGGCCGAGCGCGCAGGCGCCGCCGTTGACGTTCAGCTTCGCCCGATCGATCCCCAGTTCGCGCTCGGCGATCATGGCCACGACGGCGAAGGCCTCGTTCACCTCGAACAGGTCGACGTCGTCCACGCTCCAGCCGGCGCGCGCCAGGGCCTTCCGCATGGCCGGGACCGGCGCGGTCGTGAAGAGGCCCGGCTCGTGGGCGTGGGCCGCGTGGCCGGCGACGCGCGCCAAGACCTTGATCCCCAGCCTGCGGGCCACGCTCTCGCGGGTCATCACCAGGGCCGCCGCCCCGTCGCTGATCGAACTGGCGTTGGCCGCCGTGATGGTGCCGTCACGGGCGAAGGCGGGCCTGAGCGTGGGGATCTTGGCCGGGTCGGCCTTCAGCGGCTGCTCGTCGTGTTCGACCACCGTCTGGCCCTTGCGGTCGCTGACGGTCACGGGGACGATCTCGCGGGCGAACGCGCCACTTTCCGTGGCCGCCCTCGCCTTGCTCAGGCTGGCGATGGCGTAGTCGTCCTGGGCCTCGCGGGTGAACTGGTAGGTTCGGGCCGTCTCCTCGGCGAACGACCCCATCAGCCGGCCCGGCTCGTAGGCGTCCTCCAGGCCGTCCAGGTACATGTGGTCGTACAGGGTGTCGTGGCCGATCCGGGCGCCGCCGCGATGGCGGGCCGACAGGTAGGGCGCGCCCGTCATGCTCTCCATGCCGCCGGCGACCACGACGTCGACCGAACCGGCCGCAAGGGCGTCGTGCGCCAGGATCGCAGCCTGCATGCCCGAGCCGCACATCTTGTTCACCGTGGTCGCCTGGACCGACTTGGGCAGGCCCGCGCCCAGCGCCGCCTGCCGCGCCGGCGCCTGACCCAGACCCGCGGGCAATACGCAGCCCATCAGAATCTGCTCCACCGCCTCGGGCGCCGCGCCGGACCGCTCCACGGCGGCCTTCACTGCCGCTGCGCCGAGTTCCGTGGCCTTGACGCTGGAGAGCGCACCCTGGAAGCCGCCCATAGGCGTGCGGGCGTAGGCGGCGATGACCACGGGATCGGAGGTGCTGCTCATGCCCGGAAGATAGGTTCCCGGCCGACGAAAGCCAGCCGCCGCTACGGCGCCCTCGTGGTGATGTCGCAGTACGGGCCGCCGTCGCGGATGGTCTTGTTGCGATAGATCACCGCCCCGACCAGGTTCGGCTGTTGGCCGATCGCCGCACACAGTTCGGGGAACAGTTCGGAGGGAACCCACAGACAAGGCGCGCGCGGATCCTCGTCGATGGCGATGTCCACGAGTTGGCGGATGTCCATGACCTCAGTCTACGACGTTTCCCGCACGCAGAAGAGGGCGGATCAGGCGTTGCGCACAGTGGCCGCGATGAAACCGCCGCCCAGCACGCGGGTGGGAGCCTCGGGCGCGTAGAAGACGCAGGCCTGGCCGGGCGCAACGCCTTCCTCGGGCATGTCGAACACCAGGCCCGGAGCCCCGCCCACCGCCGCCAGCCGCCCCGGAACCGGCTCGCGGGTGGAGCGCACGCGCGCCAGCACGGGCCGTCCCGCCTCGCAGGCGGCTTCGATGGAGGCGCCGTCGCCGATCCAGTTGGTTTCCTTGAGGCCCAGCGCCCGGGTCAGCAGCGCCTCGCGCGGACCCACGACCACCTGCCGCGCATCGGCGTCGATGCGGACGACGAACAGCGGGTCCCCCACCGCCACGTTCAGCCCGCGGCGCTGTCCGATGGTGTAGCGCGTCACGCCTTCGTGCCGGCCCAGCACCCGGCCGTCCATATGCACGATGTCGCCCGGCTCGGCGCCATGCGGGCGCAGGCGATCGATGACCGTGGTGTAGCGGCCCTCGGGTACGAAGCAGATGTCCTGGCTGTCGGGCTTGTCGGCCACCGCCAGCCCCAGTTCGGTCGCCGCCGCGCGCACCGCGGGCTTGGGCAGCCCGCCCAGGGGGAAGCGCAGGTACTCGAGCTGCTCGCGCGTGGTGGCGAACAGGAAGTACGACTGGTCGCGCGCAGGATCGACGGCGCGGTGCAGTTCAGGTCCCGCCGGCCCGATCTCGCGACGTACGTAGTGACCAGTGGCCATCGCCTCGGCCCCCAGATCGCGAGCCACGTCCAGCAGGTCGCGGAACTTCACGGTCTGATTGCAGCGGATGCAGGGGATCGGCGTTTCGCCCCGCAGGTAGGCGTCGGCGAAGTCCTCGATCACCTGTTCGCGGAACCGGCTCTCGTAGTCCAGGACGTAGTGGGGAATCCCGATGGCGTCGGCGGCGGTGCGCGCGTCGTGGATGTCCTGGCCCGCGCAGCAGGCGCCCTTCTTCTGGATCGCCGCGCCGTGGTCGTAGAGCTGGAGCGTCACGCCCACCACGTCGTAGCCCGCCCGCGCGAGCAGGGCGGCGGTCACGGTGGAGTCCACCCCGCCCGACATGGCCGCCACGATCCTGGCGCCCATCGGCAGCCGCACGGCCTCCCGCGCGGCCCGGATCAGGCCGTCGCTCAGGCGGTCGGTCGCCAGGCCCGGGGTCGCCAGGCCCGGGGCGGTCACGGGTGCGCTCATGGCGGCCATATAGTCCTCTCCCCCGCTCATGGGGAGAGCGGGCCTACTTGAGGATGTTCAGCAACGACGACTCCCGCAGGGCCTGGAACACATAGGCCGCCGACTGCACGGAGAGCTGCGCGGTCTGGAGGTCGGCCGCCGCCTGGGCCATGTCGGCGTCGGTGATGTTGCCGATCATGCCCGCCAGGGCGTTCTGGCGGCTGACGAGATCCTCGCCCACGGTCTCGAGGCGCTTCTGGTTGGTGCCGTTCTGCGCCGCCTTGAGGGTGACGTCCGAGCGGACACTGTCCCACGCCGCGAGCTGGCCTTCCAGAAAGGCTTTCTGCGCGTCGGTCATCGCACCCTCGAAGGGGCCGTCTGGGCCGGTATTGAACGTCTGGAACGCCTGGAGGGCGTTCAGCATGTCGGTTCCGATCTCGTTCGAGAGGAAGCCCGTCGTGATCGTCGTCGCCTCGTCGACCTTTGCCTTCACACGGAACTGGTCGTTGCGGAAGAAGTCCGCGACCACCGCGGGCGGGTTGAGGCCGCTCAAGCTCGTCAGCTCCACCGGGCGCGTATCGACCTGTCCACCTGCGAACAGGTACTTGCCGCCGTAGCGGGCGTTCATCGCCTCGACCGCGTTGCGGAGCTGGGCCTCCACGTCCTCCACCAGGGTGTCGACGCGGCCTGAGGCCAGGGCGTCGGTGAACGCCTGCCGGATCGACTGCGCCGCATCGGCCACCCGCACCAGCGCCGTATCCTGGGTGGCGAGCTTGTCGGTCAGCAGCTTGCTCTGCTCCTGGAAGGCGCCCAGCCGGGTCTGGACCGTCCGCATGGCCGCCAGCAGTTCGGCGTCCGGGGCGTATTCCTTCAGATTGCTGCCGTTGCGCTGCGTGGCGACGCGATTGCCGGCCTCCATCTGGCGCTGCTGGGCGGCCAGCAGGTTGGTGAGGACGGCGGAGTAGTTCCCGGGGGTGGTGACGCGCGTGAACATGCTGGGCTCCTCAGACCATGTTGACGAGCACGTCGAACAGCTCGCTCGTGGCCTGGATCATGCGGGCGGAGGCCGCGAAGGCCTGCTGATAGGTGGTGAGATTCACCAGCTCCTCGTCGAGATTCACGCCCTCGACCGATTGGCGCCGGTTGGTGGCCTCGCGCGCGACCGATTCCGCGCTGGCCTTGCGGGTCTCGGCGGCGGCGGCCGCCCGGCCGATCCCGCCGCTGAACTCCGAGGCGTAGCGACTGAGCGTCATCGTCACCTGGCCCAGGCTGCCGGCGGCCTGGAACAGGGTGCCGACCTCGCCCGTCACCGCGATGTCGCGGGCGCCCTGGCCATCGCCCGGGCGCACGGCGATCTGTCCTACCGCGGCCGTGAGGTCGAGCTTGCCCATCGACATCTTGGTGGGGTCGGACTGTAGAGCGGAATTGACGTCGAACCGTCCGGCCCGCGCCGATCGCTCGATGACGCCCAGGCCGAAGAGCTGGCTGATCGAGGGGCCGCCGGCCCCACGCGAGGTGTTGTCGCTGTTGACCGACAGGGTGGCGTTCAGGGGAGACGAGCCCGAGAACGAAAGCACCCCGTTCGCATCCAGGCTGAACGCGCCGTAGAGCCCGACCCCCGTGGACGAATTGTTCAGGGCGTTCAGCAGGTCGTTCATCGTCCCGCCCGCGGGCACGCTGATCGTCACGTCCCGGATCGGCCGCCCGTCAGGGTAGGACAGACGGAAGGAGATCGGGTCGCCGGTAGTGAAGCCGTGCGGGCTCGCGCCGGTCAGTCCCGTCGCGTAGTTGCTGAAGCCATCGGCCTTGATGAGGTCGTTCAGGCCGAAGAAGTGCGAGAAGGCCCGCCCGGCCTTCTGCGACGTGCCCTCGTCGATCGCGAGACCATTCGGAGCCGTGGCGTTGAGTGTGAGGGCGCCGTTTGTGAAGTTGGCCGAGCCTGCGCCGCCCAGGGCGGTGTTGAGGCCGGCCAGGAAGGTCGCCGGCGTGAACGCGGCGCCCGCGCCGCCGTCCACCGATATGGTCCCGGCGGTGAAGTCGATGGCGATCGAACGTTGCAGCACGCCGGTGGCGCTCACTACAGCGAGCGTGGTGGTCCCGGTGAAGCCGCTCACCGCCGTGGGCAGGTCGAGGCCGGTGTTGCGACCGGAGAACGTGCTGAGCGGTGGATAGGCGGCGGCGGCGTTGTGGGCGGCGTTCAGCCGGTCCACCGCCTTGCTCACGAACTCGCCGAGCTGGTCGTACATCTTCGGCAGTTCGACGTCGCGCAACTCCATCAGGCCGCGCAGTTCGCCGCTGACGATCTCGATCGGCTGGTCGTTGGTGCTGCCGCCTGCACGAGCAGTGATGTAGCTGGGCGTGGAGTCGCTGGTCACATAGGTCAGCTTCGCCGGCTGATCCCCCGCCAGCAGCACGCCCTCGGCCGACCGCACGTCCACGCCGCCGCCGTTGCGCTGGGCGATCCGGATGTTCATCAGCCCCGACAGCTCGTCGAGGAGCTGGCTCTGAATGTTCTCCGAGCCCGAGGCGTCGGCGCCCAGCAGGCTGGCGCGCTTGATGTCGGCGTTGAGCACGCTGATCTGGTCGAGAAGCTGGTTGGCCCTTTCGACCGCCGCAGCGGCGCGGGTCTCGACCGTGTCGGTGAGAGCCACGATCTGGCTGTTGATCCGGTCGGCCTCGGTGAGGAAGTCCTCCACGTTGGCCAGCGCCTGGCTGCGCAACAGGGTCGACGACGGATCGTCCGCGGCCGTGGCGAAGGCGGCGAAGATCTTGTCCAGGCGATTGAAGAAGAAGCCGTCGCTGGCGGGATTGCCGAACAGGCTCTGGGCGTTGTCGATGTATTGCGACACCGCCGACCAGCGGCTGGCGTCCGACGCGGCGGTCAGCGAGGCGAGTTGGAGGTACTGGTCGGTGATCCGCTCGACGCCGTTGATCTTCACGCCCATGCCGGCGCCGTTGACCACCAGGGATTCCTGGACAACCGCCTTCCGGACGTACCCGGGCGTGTTCACGTTGGCGATATTGTCCGACACGGTGCGCAGCGCCGCCTGAGCGGCGTTCAGGCCGGACGTGGCCGTGCGGAGGGTGGCGGTCAGCGACATGGATTAAGGCTCCGCCCGGCAAAGGCTGACGCATGACCCGGCGAATTCTGCCGGGACATTGGTGAACGCGCGCGCGTCAGACCGAAAATTCCTCAATAATTTCAGCATGACCCTTCCATGGACCTGTTCAAGTCCGCGTGCAGCGGCGCAAGACCGGCGCCAGTTCGCGGAGCCGCGCCAAACGGCGCAGCACGCCGGCCATCCACAGAGGAGAAAAGGCGCCGGCCGCCTTCAGGCGGCCGCATGGTCACGGAGAGGACAGACGCCAGGCCTCAGGGCTTGGTCGTGCTCCACTTCGGCGGCGGCGGCGCGTATCCGCCGAAGGCCTCCAACGCGGCCTCGGTGCTGTCCGCATAGACCAGCATGTCGACATAGGGCTGTCCGATGAAGCCGTTGTCGGCCATGTGCTGGATCGTCTTCCGCATCGGATCGTAGTAGCCCGCCACATTCACGAAGCCGCAGGGCTTGGCGTGGATGCCCAGCAGGGCCCAGGTCCACTGCTCGAAAATCTCCTCAAACGTTCCCGGGCCGCCCGGCAGGCAGAGGAAGCCGTCCGACAGTTCGGCCATCTTCAGCTTGCGTTCGTGCATCGAGCGCACGACGTGGAGTTCGGTGAGGCCGCGGTGCGCGATCTCCTGGTTCACGAGGTCTTCCGGCATCACGCCCAGGACTTCGCCCCCGGCCGCCAGGGCCGCGTCGGCCACCGCGCCCATGAGACCCACCTTGCCGCCGCCGTACACCAGGGTGAGCCCCGCCTGCGCCAACACGGTCCCGCAACGCACGGCTTCATCGAGAAATCTCGGGTCGGCTCCGGGCGCCGAGCCGCAGAATATGCAGATGCTTTTCAAAGGTCTGTCCCCGGAGGGCCGCCGGCTGAGAGGGGCGCTCCCTTATTCCGATTGAGGTGGCTTGTCACGACCGCTGGCCTAAGGCCAAATCCACAGCTACAAATCGAACACGGCTCGTCAACGCGATTGGCCGGGCGCGCGCATATGCGCGGCGTGGGACTTCTATCTCGGTAGGTTGCGACGAATGGCGAGCGGTACGGTTAAGTGGTTCAATACGGCTAAGGGTTTCGGTTTCGTTCAGCCCGACGATGGCGGCGCGGACGTCTTCGTTCACATCTCTGCCCTGAACCAGGCGGGCCTCGACAGCCTCAATGAAGGCGACAAGGTCGACTATGAACTCGAACAGGACCGTCGGTCCGGCAAGCTGGCGGCCACGAGCATCGTGGTGACCGAGCAGGGCGCTCCCGCGCCTCGCCGCAGCGGCGGCTTCGACCGCGGCGATCGCGGCGGCTATGGCGGCGGCGGTGGCTACGGTGGTGGCGGCGGCTATGGCGGCGGTGGCGGCTACGGTGGCGGTGGCGGCGGTCGCTTCGGCGGCGGCGGCGGCGGCGATCGTCCTCGCGGCGCGGTGATGGGCTCCGGCTCCGGCGAAGTGAAGTGGTTCAACCCCACCAAGGGTTTCGGCTTCATCAAGCCCGAAGGCGGCGGCCAGGACATCTTCGTCCACATCTCGGCGGTCGAGCAGGCGGGCCTGTCCGGCCTCAACGAGGGCCAGCGGGTCAACTTCGACCTCGAGCAGGATCGCCGCAGCGGGAAGACCTCGGCGACCAACCTCAAGGTCACCGGCTAATATTTCAGGGCCCGCCTCGCGCGGGCCCTTTTTCACAGGCTGCGGCCGCGACGCGACGGACGGGTTTCCCGACCGAACGCTGAACTGCGCCCTGTTACATGCGTTGCATTCGCTCGATCGGGAATGGATCTCGTGGAGCCTTCATGCACGCTCTTCTATGTATGACCGCCTGCGTCGCCGCTGCCTCCGGCGGGTTCCTGGCGCAGGGCGATCCACCGGCGGAGGGCACGTCTGACGTCCCGGAGGTCGCCGCCACGCCCACGACGCCGCCGGTAACCATTCCGGGCTCTGTGGCGGAAGCTGTCGGCCCGCCGGTCCTCGCCCTGACACCGGCCCCCGCGGTCGAGCCGGTCTCGCCCGTCCATCCCGCCGCCGTGGCCATGCCGCCGCCCGCCCCGGTCGAAGCCGGGATTGCGCCTCTCATGCCCGATACGCCCGCCGACCGCCCGCCGGTTCTGATCGAGAAGGAGAACGAGGGCGGCGGATTGGTGGACGCCCTTGGCGGCGCCGCAGGCGGTCTTGCGGGCGGGGCCGCTGGGGCCGCGGTCGCCGGCCCTGTCGGCAAGTTCGCTGGCGGCTATCTCGGCCGCCGCCTGTTCAAGGGCTTGTTCGGCAAGGATGACGCCCCGCAGGTCACCGCCGTGCCGCAACCGCCAGCCGCAACCGATGCGGGACGAGCCGCCGTCGATGTGGTTCACGACGCGGAACGATGAATCTCACCAGGGAATCGACTCCGGTTCAGTTGGAAGTCGCCCCGAGAGCACACCCGGAAGGCGGTCGGCGAGACCCGGCGGAAAGACGCGCTCGCCCGTCCGCGCCAAGTCTCCATGGCTCCACCACCGGATGTCGTCGACCAGGTCGCGCTCCAGCGCCGTCCATCCGCCGCGATCCGGCTCGCCGCCGCCGCAGCGGGCGACGATGTATTGCTCCTTCAACAGCGTCACCTGGGGCAATCGCAGGACGCCCTGCCGGAGCCAGACCACGGGCCCCAGTTCGAAGTCGGTGATCCCCGTCTCCTCGCGGATTTCGCGCGCCGCGGCTTCCGCATAGGTCTCTCCCGGCTCGACCCCGCCGCCGATCGTGAACCAGGCTCCTCCGGCCGCGCCCGGCAGTCGGCCGTTCATCAGCAGAATCCGGTCGCGGCGATCCAGCAGCACCCGTGCGGTGGGGCGCACAACCATAGGCTCCGAGGTCTGATCCGACATGTGACGCGCCGCTAGCGAAGGCTTAAGGGCTGCCGGCCGATCATCCGGCGCAGTGTCCCGCGTACGGGGGAGAGCCCTCGAATGACCGACGAAGTCTCGACCAGCAAGCGCGATCTGATCGCGCGTGTCGCAACACTGGAGCTCCTCGTCTCGGACCTGGTCCACATCCTGTGGCGGCTCGACCCCGCGGGAATGGAGAAGCTCGCCGCCGACGCGGCCCACGACGTGGAGATCGGCCATACGCGGATCGCCCTGCCAGTGGGCGACCATCAACGCGAGCGGCTTCATACCGTACTGACCCGCCGCCGCCGGACGCTCGGCCGGCGGCCGGCGGCCGGTTGAGCCTCACGCCTTCGTGACGCCGTCCGCCCGCGGTTCCGGGCGTAGGGTTTTGCGTAGTGGGCGGCGTCGTCTGGCCCCTCGCCGGTCGCCGACCGCCTGAACCTGAGCGCAGGGCGCTTCGACATCCCGCATGACGGGCGCCCTCGGCGCCATCGGTGATGGGAGAACGCGACCATGGCAATCCGAGACACGGGGTCGGTTCGGGCGCTTGCGCTCGTCGGCCCCACCAGTTCGGGCAAGACCGCCCTCATGGAGGCCCTGCTTCAGGCGGCCACCGGCCAGGCGATCCGGCCCGGCGAAGTCGGCGACTCCAGCCCCGAAGCCAAGGCCCGGGGGCATTCCGTGGAGTTGAACCTCGCCGGCTTCGACTTCATGGGCGACCGCTACGTGGTCGTCGACTGCCCCGGCTCGCTGGAGTTCTGCGCCGAGATCGATCCCGCGCTGCCCGCCGTGGACCTGGCCATCGTCGTCGCCGATCCCGACCCGGGCAAGGTCCCCCTCCTCCAGCCCACCCTCCGCGAACTGGAGCATCTGGGCGTCCCTCACGCCCTCTTCATCAACAAGATGGACCAGGCCCGCGGCGCGCTCAGCGAGCTTCTGGAGGCGTTGGCGCCCGTATCGTCCGCGCCGCTGGTGGCGCGCCAGATCCCGACCTGGAGCGGCGACAAGGTCTCGGGCTACATCGACCTCGCCCTCGAACGATGCTTCGTCTATCGCCCCGGCAAGCCGTCCGAGCAGATCGACATCCCGGGCGACCTCCGACAGGAGGAAGCCGACGCCCGCTTCCACATGCTGGAGCAGATGGCCGACTTCGACGACGAGCTGATGGAACAGCTCCTGTCCGACGTCACGCCCAGCCGCGACACCGTCTTCGGCGACCTGGTCCGGGAGATGAACGAGGGCCTGATCGTTCCGGTCTTCTTCGGCTCGGCCCAGAACGGCTTCGGCGTCCGCCGGCTGTTGAAGGCGCTGCGCCACGAAACGCCGCCGCCCGCCCGGGCCGCGGACCGCATCGGGATCACGACCGGCGCCTATGTCATGAAGACGGCCTACGCCGGCCAGTCCGGCAAGCTGGCGTACGCGCGAATCTTCGGACAGAGCCTCACCGACGGCGCCGACCTGGTCCTGCCCGACGGCGCGCACAGCCGCGCGGGTGGCGTATCGCAGATCCAGGGCTCGGCCCTGCGCAAGATCGGCGAGGCCGCGATCGGAGAGATCTGCGCCATCGGCAAGGTGGAACAGGCCGGCGCGGGACAGATCCTTTCGACCTCGGGCCGGCCGCAGGCCGTGCGCGCCGCCGTGCGTGCGCGGCGGCCGCTGTTCGCCGTGGCCCTTGCGGCGAAGAACCGAAACGACGACGTCCGCCTCTCGGGCGCGCTCGGCAAGCTGGTCGAGGAAGACCCCGGGCTATGCCTCACCCACGACGCCGAGCAGCGGCAGGTGCTGCTGTCGGGCCAGGGCGAGGGTCACGTGCGGCTGTCGCTGGAGCGGCTGAAGCGGCGTTTCGGCGTCGATATCGACACCCTCCAGCCCCGGACACCCTACCGCGAGACCATCGCCCGAGGCGTCCAGCAGCGCTCGCGCCACAAGAAGCAGTCGGGCGGCCATGGACAGTTCGCCGACATCACCATCGAGGTCCGGCCCCTGCCCCGCGGTTCTGGCTTCGTCTTCAACTCGAAGGTCGTCGGCGGGGCGGTGCCGAAGCAATGGATTCCGGCGGTCGAGACCGGTGTGCGCGACGGCCTGGCGAAAGGCCCCAAGGGCTTCCCGGTGACCGATCTCGAAGTCACCCTTCTGGACGGTCAGACGCACAGCGTGGACTCGTCCGAAATGGCCTTCCGGACTGTGGGGCGCCTCGCCATCGAAGAGGCGTTGGCGTCGACCGGTTCGGTCCTGCTGGAACCGATCGAGAAGCTGACGGTCTATTCGCCCTCGCCCAGCGCCTCGAACGTCACGTCGGCGCTGACCGCCCGACGCGGCCAGATCCTGGGCCTGGGGCCGCGCGAGGACTGGCGCGGCTGGGAGCGCATCGAAGCCTACCTGCCCCAAAGTGAGCGACAGGGCCTGATCGCAGAACTCCGCGGCCTCACCCAGGGACTGGGCGCCTTCGAAGCCGACTTCGACCACATGAGCGAATTGCACGGCCGGCTGGCGGACGAAGCGGCGGAAGGCGCCAGACCCGGCGCCTGAGGCCTCCCACCCACAGGCGAGAGGCGCTAACTCGTGCGGATGCAGCGCCTCTCCCTCACCGCCCTTCTGGTCCGCGACTACGACGAGGCTATCGGATTCTATGTCGGCAAAGCCGGGTTCGACCTCGCGGAAGACGCCGACCTGGGTGGCGGCAAGCGCTGGGTCGTGGTTCGACCACCCGGCTCCGACGCCGGCCTTCTGCTGGCCCGCGCCATGGGCGAGCAGGCGGACATGGTGGGCCGCCAGGGCGGTGGGCGGGTGTTCCTGTTCCTTCAGACGGACGACTTCGACCGCGACCAGGGGAGGATGGTCGCGGCCGGCGTCAGGTTCCTGGAGGCTCCGCGCCACGAGGCCTATGGGACCGTGGCGGTGTTCGAGGACCTCTATGGGAACAAGTGGGATCTGATTGAGCCGGCCTAAGCCGGCTGCGCCTGGGCCGCCGCGATGAGTCCGTCGTCGATCTCGCTCGCGCGCTTCTCGGCCGGGCGGGCCATCAGGCGGGCGACATAGGCCTCGTAGACGGGGCGCTTCTCGATCGTGCCGAAGTCCATGCCCCACGACAGGTGAGCGCCGATGTAGAGGTCGGCCGCGGTGAAGCTGTCGCCGACCAGGTACTCCCGGCCCTCCAGCGCGCCTTCCAGGGTGTTCAGCACGTCGGCCATGCTGCCGAAACCGACCATCGCCCGTCGCTCTTCCGGGACATCGATCTGCAGCGCCCCGAACGCGACCGCCTGTTCGATCGGGCCTGCGCCGAAGAACAGCCAGCGATAGTAGGGGCCACGCAGCCTGCTGCCATGAGGCGGCGCCAGCTTCGTCTCGGGGAAGACATCGGCCAGATAGGCGCAGATGGCGGCGCACTCGGTGACGACGGTGTCGCCGTGGACGATCGCCGGCACCTTGCCCATGGGATTGACCGCCAGATACTCGGGCGACTTGTTCGCATTCGTGGCCCAGTCCAGCACCACCGTGCGGTAGGGCCGCCCCACCTCCTCCAGCATCCAGCGGATGATGCGGCCCCGCGACATGGGGTTGGTGTAGAAGACGATCTCGTCGGACATGGGTGGCTCCTTCTCCTGCCCCCAGTAGACGCGCAGCCTGCTGACAGGGGCATGTCAGCAGTGTGGCGCACTGCGGTCGTTCAGCGGCCGAGACCGCCCAGGAAATCCAGGATCGCAGCGTTGAAGGCTTCGGGCCGGTCGATGTTGACCGCATGGCCGGCCCCGTCGATGACCGCCATCTTCGCGCCGGGGATCTTCGAGGCCATGTAGTCGCTCGCCGCCAGGAACGGGGCGTCCTCGGCTCCGACCACGACCAGCGACGGCGCCCGGATGTGCGGCAGGGAGGTGATCACGCCCGCGTCGCGCTGGGTCAGCATCCCCCGGGCGGCCAGGGCGAGGCCCTGGGCGCTGCGGTGCCGAGCCTGCCGGCGTTCAGGGCTGCCGCTCGCCAGGACGCCGAGGCCCTCGGTCTCGTAGCGTTCGGCGGTCTTCAGCGAAGTGCGGTTCCACCCCGCACGCGCCTCGTCGTTCTTGTAGCCGGGGCCGGTGTCGATGATGAGCAAGGCCTTCACACGCGCTGGATGGACGCGGTGGAAGGCCAGCGACATGTAGCCGCCCAGCGACAGTCCGCCGACGATCGCCGTTTCCGCGCCGACGTGATCCAGGAGCGCCGCCATGTCGGCCACGGTCGCCGGCTCGGAATAGAGCGCCGGATCGTCCGGGCTGTCGGACCGGCCGTGCCCGCGCATGTCCCAGATCACCAGGCGATGGGCCTTCGACAGCGGTTCGACCTGGCCTCGCCACATGTGCGACGTGGCCGAATAGCCGTGGGTGAGGAGAAGGGTCGGCGCAGCCTCGCTCTCGGGGCCGTGGACCTCGAAGTAGAGTTCCACCCCGTCGTCCCGCTTGAGCGTCGCCATGCCGTCCTCCCGTCGATCCTTTTCGGCATGGGACGCCGTTTGGCCAGAGCTGTCGAGGCGGCTCAGGCCCTGCTGGCCTGGATGTAGAGATCGACCACCGCCTCCAGCGCCGTCAGCGGCATCGAGCCCGAGAGCAGGATCGCGTCGTGGAACCTGCGCGGATCGTATCGCGGCCCCAGCGCCGCCTTCGCCTTCTCGCGCAGGCGCAGGATGACGACCTTGCCCACCATGTAGCTGCACGCCTGGCCCGGCCAGACCGAGTAGCGCTCGATCTCCTGGGCGGCCAGCGGCTCGGGATCGCCCTCGATCGCGCGCATCTCGGCGATGGCCTTCTCGCGGCTCCAGCGCAGATGGTGGAGGCCCGAGTCCGTGACCAGGCGCGCGGAGCGAAGCAGAGCGTCGTGGATGTAGCCCACCTCGGCCAGCGGATCGCCCTTGTAGAGCCCCATCTCCTGGACGACTTGTTCGGCGTAGAGCGCCCAGCCCTCGGCGTAGGCGCCGAAGCCCATCACCCGGCGGATCATCGGCAGGTCGGCCTCGAGCTGGAGCGCGATCTGCATGTGATGGCCGGGGTTGGCCTCGTGGTAGGTGGTGGTGGGCAGGAACCACCATGGGCTTTCGGCCGTGTCGCGCAGGTTCAGCCAATAGATCCCCGGCCGGCTCCCATCCAGACTGGGCGCCTCGTAGTGGGTGGACGAGCCGCCCTCGGTGGCCGGCGGGATGCGACGGATCTCGACGCCGGCCTTGGGCAGGGTCCCGAACTGTTCGGGCAGGCGCGCCTGCATCGCCTCCACCAGCTTCGTCAGGTCGGCCAGGATGCGGGCCTTGCCGTCGTCGGTGTTGGGATAGACGCCTCTCTGGCTGTCGTAGAGTGCGATGTAGCGCTCGCCCACCTTGCCCTTGGTGAAGCCCAGCTCCCTGAACAGCACCTCGGCCCGCGCCGAGAGTTCGCGCGTCACCTCCCAGCCCAGCTTGTGGACCGCGTCGGGGGAGATGTCGGTGGTGGTCTGGCGACGAAGGGCATGGTCGTAGTAGGCGGCCCCGTCGGGCAACCGCCAGCAGCCCGCATCGTGTGAAGACTTCGGCTTCAGGTCCTCCATCAGCGCCATCTGGCGATCCAGGGCGGGGACGATCTCGCCGTCGTAGATCTTCGTCGCGGCGGCGGCCCAGTCGCCGTCGATTCCCTTGGCCTTCGCGCGGGTGGCGATCGACGTGACCAGGGTGGCCCGATCGGCGGGCGTCCTCAGCACCTGCATGCCGCGGAGAGCGCCCGCCAGGGCGAAGTCGGGCGGAACCACGCCCAGGCCCGCGTCGCGGCGGACGCGTTCGGCCTCGGCGTCCATCATCGCGGCGAACGCCTGCATACGGGCGAGGTAGGCTTCGCAGTCGGCGCGGGTGTCGATGGTGTGCTGGGTGTCGAGGAAGTCCGGGACCTCCTGCCAGGCCCCTCCGATCTGGCTCAGCACATAGGGACCGCCGGCGCCGGGCGCGCCGTACTGGAAGCGCCGGTTGGCGGCGTCCGAGGTCTCCAACTCGAAGGCCAGGGTGTCGTAATTGACCGCCGCCATGCCCGTCAGGCCCGAACGGTCGATGGCCTTCAGGCGGCGGAGCTGGTCGGCCGTGCGGGCCGCGGCCTTGGCGACACCCGCAAGGGATGCGTCGTGCAGCCGGGACTTGGCGGCGGCGTACTCGCCCTTGTCGAGCCCAAGGGAGGTGACCAGTTCGGGACTGTCCTCCAGGGTCTCCTTGAACATCTGGTCGAGAAAGCCTGCGAGTTGGGCCTCCGCCGGCGTAACCGCCGCGGCGCGACTGCCGGCGAGAGCCGCGGCGGCGGCGGCGGCGAGCATGAGCTGGCGACGGTTGTGCACCCGGCGTCTCCTGTGGCGATCACATGCGCAGGTTTGAAGCCCTGGGCCGGGCGCCGCAAGCGCACGCAGCGGGTTGGCCCATGAAATCGGCGTCATGCCGCCCGACCCTGGAGCCGCGGCGACGGATCGGCTCTTATGGCCCTCCTCTCCGCAAGGATTCCCGTCCGATGCTCGCCGCCACACGGCCGATCGCCGCCGTCGTCGTCTCGATCGCCACCCTGACCTGCACGCCGGTCCTGGCCGAGGGCCTGAGCCCGGGCGAAGCCGACCGCGCCGTGAAGGCCGTGCGGTCGACCGCGGGGTTCGAGGCGGCGGTGGCGCACCTCGACCGCGACCACGACCGGATCGTCGCCGAGATCGTCACCCTGACAGAGATCCCGGCGCCGCCGTTCAAGGAGGAGGCGCGCGCCCGAGCCTACATGGCCATGCTGAGCGAAGCCGGCCTCGCGGACGTGGAGATGGACGCCGAGGGTAACGTCATGGGCCTACGCCGGGGGACCGATCCCGCCGGCGGCCCGGTGGTGGTGATCGCCGCACATCTCGACACGGTCTTTCCCGAGGACACTAACGTGAAGGTCCGGCGCGAGGGAACGAAGCTCCATGCCCCGGGAGTCGGCGACGACACCCGGTCTCTGGCCGTCCTGCTGGGCTATGTCCGAGCGCTGGACGCCGCGGGCGTGCGCACCCGGCGCGATATCCTGTTCGTCGGCAACGTCGGCGAGGAAGGTCCGGGCGACCTGCGCGGCGTCCGCCACCTCTTCACCCAGGGCCGCTACAAGGACCGCATCGCCGCCTTCTTCTCGATGGACGGGACCTCGGCGGCGCGCATCACCTCGGGCGCGGTGGGGTCGCGGCGCTACCGCGTGACCTTCAAGGGACCGGGGGGCCACAGCTACGGGGCCTACGGCCTGGTCAATCCCATGGCCGCCATGGGGACGACGGTGGTCGAGATGAACCGCATCAAGACGCCGCTCCAGCCCCGCACCACCTACGCCACCAGCGTGGTCGGCGGCGGCGTGAGCGTGAACTCGATCCCCGACGCCATCTGGCTCGAGGTGGATATGCGCTCGGAGAGCCGCGACGAGCTGGCCCGGCTGGACGCCCGGTTTCTGGAGATCGTGAACGCGGCTGTCGTGCAGGAGAACGCCGCCCGTTCCACCGCCGCCGGCGCGGTGAGCGCCGAGGTCAAGCTGATCGGCGACCGGCCCACCGGCGCCACCCGCGACGATGCGCCCATCGTCCAGATCACCGCCGCCGCCGTCCGCGCGGCCGGGTACGCCCCGATCCTCGGCTCCGGCTCGACGGACTCCAACATGCCGATCAGCCTCGGGATCCCCGCCGTGACCATCGGCTCGGGCGGGACCGGCGGCCGGGCGCACGCCCTGGACGAATGGATCGACGTGGCGAAGCCCGAGAGCCTGAAGGGCATGGCGGTGGGGCTCGCCGCTCTGCTGGCGATGGCGGAACGCTAGGATCATGCCCGAGATCGCCGTGATCGGCGGCGGCCCGGCGGGGCTGTTCGCGGCGGAACACCTGGCCAGGGCCGGACTGAACGTCACGGTCTACGAGCGGATGCCCTCGGTCGGGCGCAAGCTGCTGATGGCCGGGCGCGGCGGGCTGAACCTGACCCATTCGGAGGATTTCGAGGCCTTCGCAGCGCGTTACGGAGAAGCGGCGCGTTGGCTCCGGCCGCACCTGGAGGCGTTTCCGCCCGAGGCGCTCAGGGCCTGGGCCGAAGGGCTGGGACAGCCGACCTTCACCGGATCGTCGGGCCGGGTGTTCCCCACGGCGCTGAAGGCGTCGCCGCTCCTGCGGGCGTGGCTCGCACGGCTCGCCGACCTGGGCGTGACGATCCGCACCCGCTGGCGGTGGACGGGCTGGGACGGCGAGGCGCTGCGTTTCGAGACTCCGGAGGGGGGCGTCACGGTCCGAGCCGACGCGGTGATCCTGGCGCTGGGCGGCGCAAGCTGGCCCCGCCTGGGCTCGGACGGCGCCTGGGCGGGCTGGACGTCGCATGTGGCGCCGTTCCGGCCGGCCAACATGGGGTTCGACGTGGCCTGGAGCCCCGTCATGCAGGGCTTCGCCGGCCAGCCGCTCAAGGGGATCGCGCTGACGTTCGAAGGCCGCGCCGTCCGGGGCGAGGCGATGGTCACGCGCTACGGCCTGGAGGGCGGCGTGCTCTACGCGCTCTCGGCGCCGCTCCGAGACGCCATCGTGGCGCGCGCTTCGGCCACGGTGAGCTTCGACCTGCGCCCCGACATGGGAGCCGACGACGTGGCCCGGCGGCTTGACCGGCCGCGCAGCGGCCAGTCGCTGTCGAACCACCTCCGCAAGACGCTGAAGCTCTCGCCGTTGGAGACCAACCTGCTGCGCGAAGCCCACGGCAAGGATCTGCCAGCAGAACCCGCGGCGCTGGCGGCGACGATCAAGGCCGCGCCGCTGCGCCTGACCGGCGTCCAGGGCTTGGCGCGCGCCATCTCCAGCGCCGGAGGCCTGCGGCTGGAGGCGCTGGACGAGACCCTGATGCTGAAGGACCGGCCGGACGTCTTCGCCGCCGGGGAGATGCTGGACTGGGAGGCCCCGACCGGCGGCTACCTGCTCCAGACGACCTTCGCGACCGGGCTGGCGGCGGCGAAGGGCGCGCTGGCCCGTCTGGCTACTCCGCCGCCACCGCCTGCGCCGCCGGCCACGGATCGACCGTGACGCGGCGCATGTGGCGGCGCTGGCCGGGATAGTCGTTGAGGGCGAAGTGCCAGACCGAGCGGTTGTCCCAGAAGGCCACCGCCCCCTTCGTCCACGAGAACCGGCAGGTGAAGGCCTCGTAGCGGCAGTGGTTGAAGAGATAGTCCAGCAGCGCCTTGGATTCGCTGGTCTTCCAGCCGTCGATCCGCAGGGTGAAGGCCGGGTTCACGTACAGCGCCTTGCGGCCCGTCTCGGGATGGACCAGCACCATCGGGTGGACGTACTCGCCCACATAGCCGTCGGCCTCGGCCACCTGCATCGCGCCGCGCTTCTGCGCCGAATGGCCCTGGGCCGAGTATTCGCGGCTCGCGGAGTGGACGGCGCTCAGGCCCTCCAGCGTGGCCTTCAGGCCCGGCGACAGGGCGTCGTAGGCGGCCGCCTGGCTGGCGAACAGGGTGTCGCCGCCCCACTCGGGCAGATCGACCGCGTGGAGGATCGAGCCGATGGCCGGGGTCTTCAGGAAGCTCATGTCCGAGTGCCAGCCGCCACCGAAGTTGATGCGGTCGGAGGGCTCCTTGATGATCTCCATGACCTCGGGATGGCCCTCCATCCCCTGGACGTAGGGATGGATGTTCAGCGGGCCGAACCGGCGGCCGAACGCCGTCTGCCGGGCCGGCGTCAGATCCTGGTCGCGGAAGAAGACCACCTGGTGCTCGACCAGCGCGCCCCGGATCGCCGCGATGGTCTCGTCGGGCAGGTCCCGGGAGAGATCGACCCCTGAGATCTCCGCGCCCAGCGCGCCGGCCACGCGGCGGATCGAAAGGCTCTGCGACATCGGACGGCTCCTCGGCGGGCGGCGTGGTGGTCTCAAGACAATAGGGAGACGCCGCCAGATGGACAATTCCACGGCCCGCTTGGACGCCGACGCCCACTCGATCCGCGCCGGAGCCTATCCCAGGTTCCTGCGGAACAGCGCGAACAGACGTTCCCAGTGCCGTTCAGCGGCCGGCTTGTCGTAGACCGCGCGCTGGGGGAAGGCGAAGCCGTGGTGGACACCGGGATAGATCTCGACCTCGGCGTTGGCGCCCGCCGACTTCAAGGAGACGTCCAACGCCTCCACCATCTCGAGCGGCGCGTAGGCGTCGTGCTCGGCGCAGGCGAAGTACAGCTCGGCCGGGGTCTTCTGCGCGGCGAGGTGCGGACTGTCGGGCCGGTCCGTGACCAGTTGCACGCCGTACAGCGAGGCGCCGCACGCGATCCGCTCGGGATGCCGGGCGGCGGCGTTGATGGCGTACTGGCCGCTCATGCAGTACCCGATGGCGCCGGCCGGCCCCGGACTGGCGGCCGGGTCGCGGTCGGCGAAGTCCAGCAGGGCGTCGGCGTCGTCCATCACCATCGGGATGCTGATCGAGCCCATCAGGTCGAACATCCGCGCCCGCGCCTCGGCCTCGGGCAGTGGCGGCAGATCGGCCAGCTCCATCACGCCGCGGCGGTAATAGAGGTTGGGCAGCATCACATAGTGGCCGGCGGCGGCGATCCGGCGGGCCATGTCGCGCAGTTCCTCGCGGATCGCCGGGGCGTCCATGAAGAACAGCACGATCGGGTGCGGCCCATCGCGCTCGGGGTGGACGATGAAGGTGGTGGTCTTCCCGTCCTTCGTGGGGATGTCGACGGTCTGTTCGATCATGGATCTACACCAGGGCGCCCGGCGCGATCCCCAGCTCCTTCAAGAACGGCTCGGCGTAGTCGATGCGGCCGGTCATGGTCTTCGGATCGCCGCTGGCCAGGCGATAGACCGCCTCGGCGATGTACTCGATCGGCTGCACGCGATCCTTGGTCTGCTCGTTGATGAGGCCGTGGACGGCCACCCCGGGGGTGTCCACAAGACCCGGCGAGACGACGTTGACCGCCACGTTGTCGTCGTAGACCTCGGACGCCAGGCCGGTGGTGAAGCGCTCCAGCGCAGCCTTGCACATGCCGTAGACGGCGCCGCCGCCGCGGCGGTTGTAGGGTTGCTGCGGATGGATGCCCGCGCCGGACGAGATGTTGACGATCCAGCCCTGCTTGCGCTCGCGCATCGAGGGCAGGACCAGTTGCGAGAGATGGAACGGCGCCCAGACCTGGACCTCCATCATCAGGTCGAAGCGCTTCTTCGGGAACTGCTCCACCGGGATGAAGAACGTCACCGCGGCATCGTTCACGAGAATGTCGACCGGGCCGTAGGCGGCCACGGCTTCGGCCACCAGACGCTCGCGCTCGGCCTCGCTGGAAAGGTCGGCCTTGATCGCCGTCGCCTCGCCGCCGGCGTCGCGGATGCGGGCGACCGTGCCCGCGAGCGTTCCCGGAAGCTTGCTCTCGCCATCCTCGGCGGTCCGGGCCGAGACCACGACACGGGCCCCCTCCATGGCGAGACGTACGGCGATGGCTTCGCCGATCCCGCGGCTCGCGCCCGTCACCAGGGCCGTGCGCCCCTTCAGTGGGCCATTCGGACTCACCGTCGCCATCGTTGTCCTCCCTGACAGGCTGTCGGCCATGACGCCGTTTCTGATTGACCGACACCGTCGCGCGGGATGCTCCGCAGCGCAACGTCCCTAGCGGGGATCGCCCTCGCGGAGCGTCAGGCGGCCCACGGTCAGGTCGTCCACCTCGAGCCTGCCGATCCGCACGCGCTTCACGTCCAGGCGGCCGATCACCAGGGCGCCGATGGCCAGCGCCCCGACGGCGAGCGCGCCGGCGGCCAAGGCCGTCAGGATCACGCCGCCCGTCGCGGTCGCACCAACGGCGGTGGCCCCGATCGCCTGAGCCCTGGTCTTCCGCGGCGGAGCAGGCGCGATCATGGCGTTCTCCTTCAGCGGCGGGCGTCGAGCGCCCGACGCACTTCGCCCACGACGCTCGACCAGTCGCCCGGCGCGGGCTGGCGGAACAGGCGCATCGAAGCATACCAGGGACTGTCGTCGCGGTCGCGCATCCAGCGCCAGTCGGGATGGAACGGCAGCAGCAGGAAGCAGGGCTTGCCCATCGCCCCGGCCAGGTGAGCGACCGCCGTGTCGACCGAGATCACCACGTCGAGGTTCGCGACGATCCGGCGGGTGTCCTCGAAATCGGCGGCGCCTGTCGCCGAGGGCGCCAGGCTGCGGACACCGGGCCAGGCCAGCATCTCGGCAGCGACGTCCGCCGGCAGAGAGCGCCGCGCGTCGTTGACGTGACCCGGATTGCCCGCGGCGACGAGACCGATGCCCCCGCCCCCGCCCCCGCCCCCGCCCGGCAGATAGGACTCGCCCGACAGCGTGTGGGCCGTCACGCCCAGGCGCCAGGGGAGCGAAGCGGCCAGCACCCAGGCGTCGTGCCGCGGGATCGACACAGCCCCGTCCGCCAGCAGCGTTTCGTCGGCGAGCGGTTGCAACAGGCGCGCCAGCGGCGGGCGGCTGCCCAGGGTGACCCGGACACCGCGCTTCCGCAGGTCGGCCACGAAGCGCGCAAACATGATGTGGTCGCCCAACCCCTGCTCCGGCAGAACCAGGAGCGAGCCCACCTCCTCGCCCGCCCATTCGGGAAAGCTGAGCTGCGGCTTGCGGGCGCCGGTCGGGATGCGGTGCTCGTACAGGGGCCAGCCCTCGGCAAAATCGCCGTTGCGGAGAAGGAGATAGGCCAGCCGGCGGCCGAAATCCGGATCGTCCGGCCGCGTGGCCAGGACGTCGCGATAGAGCGCCTCGGCCTCGGCGTACTTGCCCTGCTCCTCCAGCGCGAGCCCAAGGTTCAGGACCACGGGCGCCTGCGGCGGCGGCGCGCCGGCCATCAGGGCGCGGTAGATGGTCTCGGCCTGCGCGAACCGTCCCTGGGCGGCGGCGTCGAACGCCAGCTGGTAGGCCTGGGCGAAGGTGACGCGCTGCGGCGCAGGGGATTGGGGCTCGGGCGGAGTCGGATGGGACATGCGCCGTGATCCATGTGCCTGTCCGGCCGTCGTGACAAGAACGCCCTTCTTATGCGGACCACACGCGCGAGACGCCTGGCCTGGCAAACCCGGCGTCAAGCCGCCTTCTGAAGCTCCTGCTTCACCCGCTCGGCAAGGGTCTTGATGTCGATGGGCTTCGGTAGGAACGAGACGTTGCGTTCACCCTCCAGCAGATCCGAGAACTCGCTCTCGGCGTAGCCCGAGATGAACATCACCGGCGCCGAACCCAGGTAGCCGCGGGCCTGCTTGAGCAGTTCCGGCCCCTGCATTCCGGGCATCACCACGTCCGAGATCATCAGGTCGATCTCACCGGCGTGAGCCTCGGCGATCTCCAGGGCCTCCTCTCCGCTGGCCGCCTCGATCACCTCGTAGCCGCGGGCGCGAAGCAGCTTGGCGGCCACGCCGCGGACGGCGTCCTCGTCCTCGACGAACAGGATGCGGCCGGCGCCCGAAAGATCCCGCGCCGCGGGGCGTTTCGGCGCCGCGGGCGCAGCGACCTCGGCCTCGAGCACCGGCGCCTCCGCCGCCACGTGCACCGGCAGGAAGATCCGGAACGCCGCTCCCTCCCCGGGCCGGGAGTCGACCGCGATCCACCCGTCCGACTGCTTCACGATGCCATAGACCGTGGCCAGCCCAAGCCCGGTCCCCTCGCCCACCGCCTTGGTGGTGAAGAAGGGCTCGAAGATCTTCTCCTTCACGTCGGACGGAATACCGGGACCGTCGTCGCTCACCTCGATCATCGCGTGGTCGCCCAGCGCGCCCGGATACCCGAGCCCGCGGGCCTCGTCCTGGCTGACCCGCGCGGTCCGGATGCGGATCACGCCGCCCCCGTTCGGCCCACCGGCATGGCTGCGGATCGCGTCGCGGGCGTTGACGACGAGGTTCATCACCGCCGTATCGAGCTGGCTGCGGTCGGCGCGCACGTGGGGAAGGTTGCGACCGTAGTCGGTGACCAGCCGGATGTCCTCGTGCAGCAGGCGCCGCAGCAGCACCTCGGACTCCGAGATCATCTCGCCGACGTCCAGGATCTCGCGCTGAACCGTCTGCTTGCGCGAGAAGGCGAGCAACTTGCGCACCAGGTCGGCGGCGCGCATCGACGTCTGCTTGATCTCGTTGAGCCCCTCGTACGAAGGGTCTCCGACGGGGTGACGCGTCGACAGCACGTCGAGCTGCATCAGAATCGCGGTCAGCAGGTTGTTGAAGTCGTGGGCCACGCCGCCGGCGAGTTGCCCGATGGCCTGCATCTTCTGGCTCTGCGAAAGCTGAAGCTCCACCTGCTTCTGCTCCGAGACGTCCACCAGATACGCGACCCAGCGCCCGCCGCTCTGCGAAAGGTAGAGGTGGGCGATGCGGGCAGGGTCGTGGGCGAGGCGCACCTCCATCGGAGCGTGGCTGTCGCGATCCGCGGACGAGAGACGCATGGCGGCGTCCACGCGGCTGGCCGGTTCGATCAGAGCGCCGAAGATCTGTCCGGCCTCGCCGCCCGTGGCCAGGGCCCCCAACGCCGGGTTGGCCTCGATGATGCGCGCGGCGAAGGGATCCTCGCCCTCCAGCAGCGCCGCGCCGAACGGCGAGGCGGCGGCGAAGGCGTCGAGCACCTTGGGCGGCGGGGCCTTGGCCGAGGCCACCGCGTTCAGCACCTCCATCGCCGACGACGGCAGGGCCAGAGGGCCGCTCCGGCCCGCCAACCGGATCAGAAACCGACGCGGTCCCAGGCGCGACACCAAGGCCTCGCGTTCGACGCCGCCCACCTTGACCGGCGCCCGACCAAGGTCCCCGCGGCGCGCTGCAGCCAGGGCGCCGAACAGCCCCGAAGCGGCGGCGCCGCTCTTCGGCAGCCGCGGATGCGGGCCCATCGCCTCACGCCACGCCGGGTTGCTCGCGACGACGCGCCCGTCGGGCGCGGCCACCGCCGATGGTTCGTCGAGCGCTGAAAGGAACGCCTCGGCCCCCGCCTCTTCCTCGACGGGCTCCTCGGGCGCGCCGCGCAGCACGAGGAGGCCGATGCAGCAGACGCCGGCCAGGCCGACAAGCAGCAGCACGCCGGCCAACCGCTCGGCGCCCGCGCCCAGGGCCGGCGCCAGGGCCAGGGCGACGGCGACAAGAAAGAACACGACCGCCAGCGCGATCAGGGGATCGCTCTTACGGGTCCTGGCGGAGGGGTCGGCCATGACGGGGGCGGACTCCGGCGAATCGATGGTCAGCATTGTGTCACAAGCCCAACGGCTTAGAGAGGCCGCGCAACCGGGCGGCGACGCCGGTTCTGGGCGGCGTTCAGGATGAACCCGATGATCTTGGCGATGGCCTCGTAGTGCGCCGGGGGGATCATGTCGTCGATCTCCACGGCGGCGTACAGGGCGCGGGCCAGAGGCGGATCCTCGATCACCGGCACGCCAGCCTCTTCGGCCACTGCGCGGATCTTGAGCGCGAGCGAATCCAGGCCCTTGGCCACGCACACCGGCGCCGCGTCCTCGCCCTGCTCGTAGCGCAGCGCCACCGCGTAGTGGGTCGGGTTCATGATCACCAGGGTGGCCTCAGGGACCGCCTGCATCATCCGCCGGCGCGAGCGCTCGTTGCGAAGCTGCTTCTGACGGGCTTTGACGTGCGGATCGCCTTCCGAGTTCTTGTAGTCCTGCTTGACCTCTTCCTTGGTCATCCGCTGGCGGACGAAGAAACGCTGTCGCTGCCAGAGATAGTCGGCGCCCGCCACGGCCAGGGTCAGGCCCGCCACGGCGAAGACCAGCCGCTTCAGCACGTCCAGCATGAAGGGCAGCATCGCCGCCGGATCGAGGGCCGAGAGCGTTGGGAAGACGGGAAGGAACGGCTTCAGGATCCACCAAACCAGCCAGCCGATGACGACGACCTTCACCGTCGACTTCACGAACTGCATCAGGCCTTCCGGGCCGAACAGGCGCTCGAAGCCCTTGCGAGGCGAGACCTTCTTGAAGTCGGGCTTGACCTTGTCGGGGACGAAGCGGACGCCCGACTGGAAGATGTTGGCCGCCGCGCCCGCGATCATGCAGGCGCCCAGGACCGCGGCGAGGATCGGCGCGGCCGCGATCACGGCGTAGCGCATGACGTCCAGGCTTCCGCCCCCCTCCAGCGTCATGGTCTCCGGCGCGGCCACGAACGGCTTGAGCTGGACGGCGAGGTTCCGGGACAGCCAGCCGCCCGCCATCAGAACCACGGCCGAAGCCGCCGCCAGCGTGGCGGCCTGGGCCAGGTCCATGGTCTTGGGGACGTCGCCCTTTTCCTTGGCCTTCTCCAGTTTCTGGGGGGTGGCCTCTTCTGTTTTTGATTCCTTTTCGGGCGCTTCGCTCATGGCGGGGCGAAACTCCCGACGAGGTCACGGTAGCGCTCGACCCAGATCATGCCGATCACCCCCAGGCTGAGGGCGAAGATCGACAGGCCCAACAGCACGATCAGGGGGGTCGCGGCGAAGAAGACCTGGAACTGCGGCATGACCCGCCCCACCAGCCCCACCGCGATGTTGAAGATGAGCGAGAAGACGATCACCGGCGCCGCGAGCTGAACGCCGAGCGCGAACGACCGGCCCAGCGTCTGGATCGCCAGGGCGCCGGCGTCCGCCACCGGAACGGCGCCCCCGAAGGGAAACAGGTCGAAGCTGCGCACGATGGCGGCCACGAACAGGTGGTCCAGGTTCGTGGTGAAGATCAGCACGATGCCGATGAGGCCCAGGAATGTGCCCACCGTGGTGGACGGCTGAGCCTGCATCGGGTTGGCCGTCTGGGAAAAGGACAGCGTCGTCTGCAGCGACACGATCTCGCCGGCCGTCGCCAGCGAAGTCATGAACAGCCGCAGGATCGCGCCGATCATCAGGCCGATCATCACCTCGCGGATGACGGCGAACGCCAGGTCGCCCGCATTGCCCGGCAGCGGAGGCGCCCCCACGGCCACGACGGGAAACAGCATCAGGCTGAGAGCCAGCGCGAACGACAGCCGGATACGCGGCGGGATGAAGGTCTCGCCCAGGCCCGGCAGCAGCATGACGACAGCGCCCAGTCGCGCGAAGACCAGGCCGGCGGCGAAGACCTGCTGGGCTGTGGCGTAGGACTCCATGTCCCGGCCGCCCGCCTACATGCCCGCGATGCGGGCCGCGATGTTGCGCATGAACCCGCTCATCAGCGCGCCCATGAGCGGCATGAAGATGAGCAGCGAGACGAAGATGGCCACGATCTTCGGCGCATAGACGAGGGTCTGTTCCTGGATCTGCGTCAGCGCCTGGAGCAAACCGATGCCCACGCCCACCACCAGGCCCACCAGCAGCACCGGCGCGCAGAGCTGGATGGTCAGCCAGATGGCGTCGCGACCGACGTCCAGAACCTCGGCGCCGCTCATCGAAAACCTCGTCGGAAATCAGGAACCGCCGGCCCATCGGCCGACGGCTCAATCTGGCGCGTCATGGTTAACGAAAGGCTAGAGTCGTTCCGGTCTTCCCGTGGCGGCTGACCGAGCCGCGCGATCTGGGACATCAAGCCCAGTTGGATTAGCGTTGACGGATGCCAGACGTCTTTTTCGCCGACCAATGGACCCGCGCACATGCCGAGCTTGGCATACCGTCAGACGCGAAGGTCCTTAGCGACTTGCTCGCTCTGTGGGGCGGCGATGGACGTCATTACCACTCGTTGGCGCATCTCAAGTACGGCCTCGTGGCTCTCGACCGGTACGGTGAAGGCGTCGGCTTAGTTCGGCTGGCGTGGTTCTTCCACGATGCGATCTACGTGATCGGGCGTGGCGACAATGAGCAACTCAGCGCTGACTGGTTCACGGCATACGCTCGCCGCCAGAACCTCAAGACAGAATTGGTCGACCGGGGCGAACGTCTGATCCTGATGACGAAGGACCATCAGGGTGCTGTGTCCGACGATCCGCTCTGGCCGATCATGAATGACGTTGACCTCGCCGTGTTCGCCACGCCGCCAGATGTCTACGAGGTCTACGCCGCGAATGTCTGGCGAGAGTATGAGGCCATCGCCACACGCCAGCAGTTCGTCCTTGGTCGTGCGGCCTTCATGAGCGCGTTCAAGTCACGGCCCGTTTTTCAAACCGAGGCGATGAGGAACTGCGAGCAAGCTGCGCACCGCAACATCGACGCGGAAGTGGCTCGTCTTATGGATGAAGCAAGGCAAGCTGGTTGGCTTCCGGAAGGCTGCTAAGCGTCCGACGCTGCGTAAAAACGCGAAGCCAGCGTGGTTTCGCGTTTTTACACAGCCTCGGTCGATTGGAGCCATTGCGGCTCCTCCCGAACACTCCCAGTCTCAGTTCGTTAGAACGAGCTTCAGCGCCCGCGCCGCCTGGGCCGGGGTCGCCTTGTCGCGGTCGCGGTCGACGCTGAGGTTGGCCTCGCGCATCGCCTCGACGGTGATGGCGCCGATCAGCGGCCGCAGGGCGCCGGTCAGGCGCGCGTCGTCGGCCCGGCGCGGCGAGATCAGGACGACGGCGTCGTAGGGCGGGATGGCGCCCCTGGGATCGTCCAGCACCACGAGACCGCCCGCCGCGATGCGCCCGTCCGACGAGAACGCGCTGATCACATCGGCGTCGCCCGACGCCAGGGCCCGGTACATGAAGGTGGGCTGATACGAACGACGGCTGCGGAAGGCGAAGCGGTAGGCGCCGTCCACCGCCCGCCACTCGGGTCGCGACAGGAACTCCAGATCCGAGCCCAGGGCCAGTCGCGGCGAGGCGCGCGCCAGGCCGTCCAGGTCCGTGATCCCCAGCGCGCGGGCCCGCTCGCCGCGCATGGCGAAGGCGTAGGCGTTCTCGAACCCCAGCGACCCCAGAACCGTCACGCCGTCGCGCCGCCGGAGTTCGGTCGTCAGCGCCGACAGCACGGCCTCTCGGCCGGGATTGTCCGAACGGCCGAGGACGTTGGTCCACAGCGTGCCCGAGTAGTCGACGTAGACGTCGATCTCGCCCGCCGCGAGCGCGCGGTAGGCCACCGCCGAGCCCAGGTCCTCCCGACGGGTGACGCGTGCGCCGGTCGCTTCCAGCCGCTCGGCCATCAGCTCGGCCAGGATGTACTGTTCCGAGAAGTTCTTGGCGCCGACCACGTAGACCGCCCCCTGCCCCCGCACCGCGAAGGGCGACAGCGAAAGCGCGACGCCCAGGGCCAGCCCGCCCAGGCCCGCCGCGACGAGGATCGGCCGCCGCCGCCGCGCGCCCGTCTCGGCCAGACCCAGGAGCTGGTCCGCCGCCAGCGCCACGGTGGCCGAGGCCGCGCAGCCGAACAGGACGAAGACCCAATTCTCGGTCTGGAGACCCGCGAAGATGTAGTTGCCCAGGCTGGTCTGGCCGACCGGAGTGGAGAGCGTCGCCGCGCCCACCGTCCAGACGGCCGCGGTGCGGACGCCCGCCATGATCACCGGCGCGGCCAGGGGCAGCTCCACCCGCCAGAGCCGCTGGGCCCGGGTCATCCCCACCCCGTCGGCCGCCTCGATGATCGCCGGGTCGATACCCGTCAGGCCCGCCACGCCGTTCCGCAGGATCGGCAGCATCGAATAGAGCGTGAGCGCCAGCAGCGAAGGCAGGAAGCCCAACGCCGAGAAGCCCCGGCCCAGGGTGGCCTCGGACAGCGCCGAAATCGCCAGCAGCACCGGATAGAACAGGGCCAGCAGCGCCAGGGCGGGGACCGTCTGGATCAGGCTGGCGCCCGCCAGGGCGGGCCAGCGCACGCGCGGGCTGCGCGCCGCCGCCACGGCCAGGGGCACGCTGATCGCCACGCCCAGCACCAGGGCGGAGGCGCTGAGCAACACGTGCCAACCCAGGTAGTCGGGCAGCAGCCGGAAGGCCTCCGCCAGTTGCGGGCTCATACGCCGAACCTCCCGCGGAGGCGCTCGGCCTGGCGGCGCGGCGCGTCGAGAAGCTCGCGCACCTCTTCGGTCGGCGCTTCGGCCAGAAGCGCGGCCGGCGCGCCCGAGGCCACGACCCGCCCCGACGCCAGGACGACGAGGCGGTCGGCCAGCAGCACGGCCTCGCCCATGTCATGGGTGACCATCACGGTGGTCAGGCCCAGCCGGTCGTGCAGGGCGCGGTAGTCGTCGCCCAGCGCATCGCGCGTCAGAGGATCGAGCGCGCCGAACGGCTCGTCCATCAGCATGAGGGCCGGCTCGGCCGCCAGGGCGCGCGCCACGCCCACCCGCTGACGCTGGCCGCCCGACAGCTCGGCCGGCGCGCGCCCCGCCATCTCGGCCGGCAGGGCGACCAGCTCCAGCAGTTCGGAAACCCGGGCGGCGATGCGACCGGCGTCCCACCCCAGCAGACGCGGCGTCACCGCGATATTGCCTGCCACCGTCAGATGCGGAAACAGGCCGACATCCTGGAAGACATAGCCGATCCCGCGTCGCAGATCGGGCCCGTCGACCTCGGCGACCGGCCGACCGGCCACCCTGACGATCCCGGCGTCAGGCCGGATCAGACCGTTGATCGTCTTCAGGAGCGTGGTCTTGCCCGAACCCGACCCTCCCACGAGCGCCACGAATTCCCCGCGGCGCACCGAGAGATCGACGTCGTCGAGCGCCGGGCGGGCGCCGTAGCGCCGCGTCACCCCCGCCAGCTCGATCAGCGTTTCGGCCATACCTCCGCCTAACATTTCGCGGCGGCTTGGGGGAGCCGCCGCGCCCGGCTAAACGTTGAAGCGTCAGCTTCCATGGAGTTCCCGAATGATCCGCCGCGCCTTCGCCCTCTCCGCCGCCGTCGCCCTCGCCGCCTGTCAGGCCACCGCCGGAACCTACGACCTCAAGAACAACGCCGGAGCCGCGGCCGGAACGGTCACCCTCACCGAAGCGCCGAAGGGTGTCCTGATCAAGGTCGAGGCCACGGGCCTGACCCCGGGCTGGCACGGGCTGCACCTGCATGAGAAGGCCGACTGCTCGAAGTCCGACTTCACCTCGGCCGGCGGCCACACCCACGGAGGCGGCGACCGCATCCATGGCCTCCTGAATCCCGACGCCAACGAGACGGGCGACCTCCCCAACCTGTGGGCCGGCGCCGACGGGACGGCCAAGGCCGAGGTGTTCACCACCCTGGTCACGCTGAAGACGCTCAAGGACTCCGACGGCTCGTCGGTTCTGATCCACGCCGCCGCCGACGACCACAAGAGCCAGCCCATCGGCGGCGCCGGCGCCCGTGTGGCCTGCGCGGAAGTGAAGTGACCCTCATCTCCCAGGGGAGAGGGACGGTCAGATCGGCATCCGCAGGATTTCCTGATAGGCGCTGATCACCTGGTCGCGGACCGCCATCACGGTCTCCAGGCTGGCCTCGGCGGCCGAGATGGCGGTGACCACGTCGACCAGTTCGGCCTTGCCGGCGACCTGGGCCGCCATCCGGGTTTCGGCCGTCTTGGACGCCGTCACGGCGTCGGTCATCGCGGACTTCAGGATGTCGCCGAAGCCGAGCTGGCCCGAAGCGGCGTTGTTGGGCGTCAGGCCGGGCGTGTCGCCGATGCCGACGCCCTTCTGGGTCGCGGCGTACGCCTTGGCGGCGGCGAAGGGCGTGATCATCGCTCAGGACCCTACTTCTTGAGGAGATCCAACGTCCGCATCTCGATGGTGCGGGCGGTCTCGATGACGTTGAGGTTGGCCTCGTAGGCCCGCTGGGCCTGGCGCATGTCCAGCGACTCGACCAGCGAATTGACGTTCGGCAGCTTCACGTAGCCCTGCGGGTCGGCCGAGGGATGCCCCGGCGCGTACTCCTGGCGGAACTGGGTCCGATCGGGGTCGACCCTGCTCATGCGCACGCCCTGCGCGCCGCCGACGCGTGTGGGCTCGAACACCGGCGCCTGGCGGCGATACGGGTCCCCGCCTGGCGTCCGGGACGTGGAGTCGGCGTTGGCGATGTTCTCGGCGATGATCCGCATCCGCGCCTGCTGGGCGCGCAGCGCCGAGGCGGCCACGGCCTGGGCCGCATTGGCGGGAGACTTGATCTCGGCCATCTAGGCTCTCCCCTTATCCACGGCCGGGCGGCCGGGCGGCCATGCGGAGCAGGCCCATGGACTTCTGGTAGAAGCTGATGGCGGCGTCGTAGCTCATCCGCGCGTCGCTCAGCTTGAGCATCTCCTCCTCCAGCACCACGGCGTTGCCGTTCAGCGTGGTCTCGGAACTGCCGGTCTTCACCGACTTGAAGGTCCCGCCTCCGGCCCGCCGGTCGGAACGGGGCGACATGTGGCCCGCCTGGGTCGCCGTCATCGTCCCCGCCGCCGACGCCTGTTGCTGCGCCTGGAGCCGGGCGTTGAAGCTGAACGGCTTCAGATCCTCGGACACGTAGCGGGGCGTGTCCGAGTTGGCGACGTTCTGCGCGATGATCTTCTGGCGCTCGCTGAGATAGCCCAGCCGGCCCTTGAGCATCGAGAAGAGCGGTATGTCGGCCAGGTTCATGTCCACGATCCTGGCGAAACAGGGTTAATCCGCGCTTAAGGGATTCAGTCGCGAATGGGCCCACGACACCGCGCCCACGGCCGACATGGAACTTTCCGACTTCCTCCGCGCGATCTTCGCCCTGGCCCTGACGCTGGGACTCGTAGGGCTGGCCGCCGTAGCGCTGCGACGCTACGGCCCCGACGCCATGGCCCGGCTGGCGGCCCAGAAGAAGGATCGCCGCCTGCGGGTGGTCGAGAGCCTGGTTCTCGACCCGTCGCGCCGGCTGATCATCGTGGAGTGCGACGGCCGCGAACGTCTCGTGCTCCTGGGCGAAGGGCGCGTGCTCGACGACCTCAAGACGCCGGACGCCGGCTGATGCGCGCCATCCTCGCCGCCCTCCGCACGCTTCCGGCCGAAGACTGGCGCCGCGCCGCCCTCATCGCGGGGATCACCACCTGCGCCGCGCTGATCGTGCCGGCCGCCGCGGTGGCCCAGACCCTGAACGTCGATCTCGGCACCGGGGCCGGCCTGACCGAGCGCGTCGTACAGCTCGTCGGCCTGCTGACGGTCCTGTCGCTCGCGCCCTCCATCGTGATCATGACCACGTCCTTCGTTCGGATCGTGGTGGTGCTGTCGCTGCTGCGCACCGCGCTCGGGCTTCAGCAGAGCCCGCCCAACGCGGTGCTGATCTCGCTGGCCATGTTCCTTACGGCCATCGTCATGGGGCCAACCTTCGAGCGGTCCTACAACGAGGGCGTCCGTCCCCTGCTCGAACAGCAGATGGAGCTGCCCCAGGCCTTCGACGCCGCTGGCGGGCCCGTGAAGCAGTTCATGCTGTCGCAGGTGGACGAGGAGGACCTGGCCCTCTTCATCCGCCTCTCGCGCATCGAACGCCCCGCCACGATCCAGGACACGCCGATCCGGGTGGTCACGCCCGCCTTCATGATCTCGGAGCTGAAGCGCGCCTTCGAGATCGGCTTCCTGCTCTTCGTGCCCTTCCTGGTGATCGACCTGGTGGTCGCCAGCGTGCTGATGAGCATGGGCATGATGATGCTGCCGCCTGTCATCATCAGCCTGCCGTTCAAGCTGATCTTCTTCGTTCTGGTGGACGGGTGGCGGCTGGTGGCCGGCAGTCTGGTCGAGAGCTTCCAGCGGGGCGCGGGCGGAGGATAGGCGGCCTCCCGTCCCGCTCCATCGTCTCTTCTGGTCAGCCGGCCCTGGTGGTCAGAGGACGCCGACGCCGTCCCTACCCCACCGCGGCAGGTCTCGGCGCCGGCTCGGCGGCGGCCTGTCGCGCCGGCGTCGCCGGGGCCTTGGCGTCGCCCGTCGGAGCCGCGCGGGTCTTGAAGCGACCCTTCATCTTCTCGACCCAGCCCGCGAACATCTCGCCATCGGCCGAGACGCGACCGAAGTCGGCCACACTGAGACGGCCGGTGGGCAGGCCGGACAGGGCGATGCGCAGGGCTTCGGGATTGTTGGCCTTCTCGTAGAAGCCCTGGTAGCGCTGCTGCAGGCGGGCCAGCGCGGCGTCGTCGCCGGCGAGGCTATAGGCGACGCCGGCCCTCAGAAGACGACCTTCCTCGTCACTGCTGAGCTGGGTGTCGATCTTCCAGCGCTCGCCCAGGCTCTTCTCGTAGAGCGGGCCGGCGGCGGCCCAGTCCTTCTGCTTCCACAGGATCTCGGCGCGGAGGTCGGCTGCCTCCTTGCCCGTGTCGCGTTCGATGATCTCCAGCGCGTTCTCGTACCGGCCCAGCGACGTCCAGGCACGGGCCTCCACCAGTCGCCGCTCGGTGTTGAGCGCCGTGGGCAGGATCGTGGTGCGCGAGCCGTTGATGGCCGCCAGCGCCTGCTCGGGCTTTCGATCCATGAGGTAGATAACCGCCAGATCGGTGGCCACCTGGGCGCGCGGCACGCCGTCGAGGCGGTTCTCGGCCTGGTACTTCAGCAGGTCGGCGGCCTGGGGCAGCAGATCCACGTCCACCAGCCGGCGCACGATCCGGCGCACCATCATGTCGCCGTCCGCGCCCAGGGGCGCCAGTTCGCGGAAGTCGAAGAACAGCGCCAGCGCCTGGGTCGGCTCCAGCCCGTCGGCGAGACCGTCCAGGAACAACGCCCGGAAGGCGGTGTTGAGATCGGCCTGAAGCTGGATCGCCTCGGGCAGGTCCGGCAACCGGACGCCCGCCGAGCGCAGGGCCTCGAGGGCTTCGCGATAACGGCCCTGGGCGAGGTAGAGCTGTCCCAGCGCGCGGATCGTCTCCAGTTCGGTGGCGTCGCCACGCCAGCGGTAGCGCAGGCTGTCGAACACCCCCACGGCCTGAACCGGCGTGACCTGGCCGAGTTCCAGCCGGATCTGGGTCGCCCGCAGCAGGGCCGGCGCGGCGATCGACTCCAGGGGAGCGGTGGCGATGGCGTTGTAGACCCTGAGCGCGCGGTCCTTGTAGCCGTTCATCTCGATGATGCGGGCGTGGACGAGGCGGGTTCGCAGCCGCTCCTCGGGATCGACCCTCTCCTCGAGGGCCAGCCGGATTCGCGATTCGGCCCCGGCCAGATCGCCCTGGGCGAGGGCGGCCTGCGCGTCGGCGCGGGCGAAGCGGCTCTTCCAGATCGGGCTGAAGAGACCGAAGGCCTCGGCGCCCTTTGTGAACTGGGTCCGCGCCTCGGCGTACTGGGCGAGCTGGGTGTCCAAATAGGCGCGCCACAGGGAGGTCGACGGGTCGTCGGCCAGCGCGGGGGCCGAGAAGTCCGTGTCGGCCTCGGCGTAGCGCCGCGACATGGTGCGGGCGATGCCCCGCAACCCCCGGAACTCGGGGTCGTCCAGCATCTCCGGGTGGGCGCGCGCCAGGGCGTTCAACACCCCGATCGCCTCGAAGCTCAACTCCGAACCCACCAGGAAGCGCGCCAGCGCCATGCGCGCCGCCACCGGCCCCCCGCGCTCGTTGCTGGCGCCTTCCGCCGCCGCAGCCGCAAGGAGGCTCTCATAGCGCGGGACGAAGCCGTCCTCGCCGGTCTTCGACCAGTCGGCCGACACGAGCGCCGGCATGGCGGCGGCCTGCGGCGCGCCGAGTTGGGCCCGCTCACGGTCGCGGCCGGCCCAGGCGGGTGAAAGGTTCAGCCCACGCGCACGGCCGATGCGGACGATCTCGCCGTCGCGCCGGACGCTCAGGTCGTCGACCGTCGCCTCGACGGCCAGCCCCTGGATCGACGGAAGCAGCGCCGCGCCCACGAAATCCCGGCGGCTGGGCACGCCCTTGGGCGGGCCGAGCGCGGTGACCACCGTCAGGGTGTCGCCCACCACAGGGTCGGGCAGGTTGACGATCCGGGTCGCCCCCGCCACCGGCGCACGCAGGGTCGCCGGACCGCCCGCGGAATCGCGGCTGACCCGCACGATCGCCGGCGCGGCCTGGGGGCCGGGTCCCAGCGCCACCGTCCACACATCGCCTTGAACGCTGGCGAACACCGGCGTGTCCGAGTCGGCCTCGATCCGGAGCGCGGCGTGATCGGCGCCGCGGAACGACTGCAGGCCGCGCAGGAACTTTGTAGGCGGCGCCCCCGAAACGTCGAGGTTCGCGGGCGCGTCGAAGACCACCCAGACCGCATCGCCCCGGCGAAACACCGCGGCGCCCGCAGGATTGGCGAAGGCGAACGAGAGTTGGGTCTGGCCGCCGGCGACCTTGGCGTCCATCTTCACCACGCCGCCAGGGGGCAAGGGGTCGGGACGGGGCGGCTCGGCCTCGGCGACCGCGACGGGCTCGGCGTCCGCTTCCGGCGACGTCTCGACCTTCTCGAAGACGTTCACATAGAGCGCACCGTCCGCTCTTCCGATCCGCGCATCCGCGTCATCCGCCAGGGTCAGCACCAGTTCCGGCCGTCCGCCTGCGACGCGGCGGTCGGCGGCCTTCACCCAACGGGGCGGAGCGGTGCGCAGGCGCGCCACGTCGGGGTCGGCGCCCGGGGCGAAAGTCAGGACGACCGTCTGCCCCTCCCGTCGGGCGGACGCCTCGCCACGGACTTCAATGCGCGAGAAGGACTCCGTCGCGGCCACACGGAGGTTCGGCCCGCCCCGCGCCTGCGCGGCCGCCGGAGTCGCATGCACGACGATCCCGGCAGGCGCTGCGACGCTGGCGATGCAGGCCGCGGCGACCCCGGAGCGGAGGGCCCTCCTCAGGACCATGGCTTACCCGGCCTTGGCTGGCGGCGCAGCCGCCGGAGCGGGTTCGGCCGGCGCGGGGCTCGTCGCCTGCTGTTCGGCGGGCGCCGCCTTGCGGGGCGGCGTGTTCGGACGCTTGGCCGGAGGCGTCGCAGCCCGCGGCGCCGCCGCCTGCTGCGCGGCCGGCTGAGCACCCTCGGCCACGGCCCGCGCCCGCTCGGCGGCGGCCTGGGCGTCGGAGAAGCGGCGCGCCAGCGCTTCGGTCAGCTTCTTCGCCTCGCTGGGCGGCATCTGGGCGACGATCGCCGCCAGCGACCGCTCCTTCATCTTGGCGGCGATCGGGATCCGCACGCTGTCGTCCAGGGCCGTCATGCGCGGCGCGGCGTCCTTGGCCTTCATGTTCTCGAACACCTTCACCAGACGGTCGATTTCGGCCTCCTGCTTGGTGTCGGTCTGGGCCAGAAGGCCGTTCACTTCGGCCTTCAGTCCGTTCAGGGCCTTGATCTTGGCGTCCAGTTTCGCCTCGGCCGCGGCCATCAGGGCGAGTTGGGTGCTCAGGTCGTTCTCGCGGGCGTCCAACACGCCACGGCGCGCGCCCAGGCTTTGCAGGACCTGGAGCTCGGCCGGCGACAGGCCCGCCTGCTTGGCCAGTTCGGCGGCCGTCGGCGCGCATACCGCCTTCGGCGCGATCGTCGGCGTCGGCAGACCGGCGACCGCGTCCTGAGCATCGCCGGTCGGCGCGGTCTCGCCCGCCTTCACCGTGGGCGCCTTGGCGGCCGGCGCGGCGCCCTTCGTCGCTTCCTGGGCGAACGCCTGGGCGCCCGAGAGCAGGCCGGGAAGGTCCCGGGCGCCCGAGACGGCGTTCACCACCAGGACGCCGCCGACGGCGACGCCCAGCAGCGGCAGGATCCGCGGGACGGACTTCAACGGACGACTCCGGCGAAACGGTCGAACGCCGGAGCGTCCTCGAACAGATCCTCGTCGGCGGCGTGGGCCGCACGGCGGGGCATGGGTGTGACGCGCGCCGGCGTGGCGGCCGCGGCCGGGCGCGCACGCTCGGCTTCGGCCGCGCCTTCCACCTGGAGGCGGCTGCGGGCCATCGCCAGCAATGCGCCCAACCGCTGTTCCGCCGTGTCTTCGACGCGTGGCGCAGGCGTGACGGGCGGCAGGCCGCGCGCGACGGCGCGCTCGGCCGAGAAGGGCCGCGGGGCTTCCGGGGCGGACGAGACCAGCTTCTCCAGCCGCGTAGCCAAGGCCCGGCCCTTTTCGATGCGGTCGGACAGCATGTCCACGGCTTCGTCCGTGGCGGCGCGCAGGTCGGCGAGGCCCTGTTCCGCCCGGGCGGCGGCATGGTTCAGCTCGCGCACGGCCGCCTCGAAGCCCTCGTGGCTGTCGCGCAGCGCCTTCAGGCGACGGTTGAGGCGGACGCCGACCGCCATCGCGGCGATCAGCAGCGCGGCGAGCAGCACGTTCAGGCCGATGGCGATCAGGCTCATGTCATCCTCTGCACGGCTTTGCGGGCCTGCGCGGAGAGCGGAGCCTCCACGCGGACGGCGATGTGGGCGTTGCGGCGGCCCATGCGGCCGCGCGTCAGGGGGATCGCCCCCGCCCGCAACTCGATCAGGCTGTCGGGCGTAGCGTTCAGCATCAGGGTGTCGCCGACCTTGAGGTCGAGGACCCTGCGCAGGCTGATCTGCTGTTCGTCCAGCACGGCGCGGACGTCCATGTTGGTCGTCCACAGCTCGGTGGCGAGGTGGCTTTCCCAGATGTTGTCGCGCCCGAACTTCTCGCCCATGAACTGCTGCAACAGCATCTTCCGGATGGGTTCGAGCGTGGCGTAGGGCAGCAGCAACTCGATGCGGCCGCCGCGATCTTCCATGTCGATCCGCAGCTTCACCAGGATGGCCGCGTTGGCCGGGCGCGCGATGGCCGCGAAGCGCGGATTGGTCTCCAGGCGATCCAGGGTGAAGTGGACCGGCGTCAGCGGCTCGAACGCCTCCTTGGCGTCGGCCAGGACCACCTCGACCATCCGCTGCACCAGCACGCGCTCGATGGTGGTGTAGGGCCGTCCCTCGATCCGCATGGCGGCCGTCCCCCGCCGACCGCCCAGGAGGACGTCCACGATCGAATAGATCAGGTTGGAATCGACCGTCAGCAGACCGTAGTTGTTCAGCTCCTCGGCCCGGAACACCCCCAGGATGGCCGGTAGCGGGATCGAGTTCAGATAGTCGCCGAAGCGGATCGAGCTGATGTTGTCGAGGCTGACCTCGACGTTGTCCGACGTGAAGTTGCGCAGAGAGGTGGTCATCAGCCGCACGAGGCGGTCGAAGACGATCTCCAGCATCGGCAGGCGCTCGTAGCTGACGAGCGCAGAGTTGATGATCGCACGGATGCCGGTGCGTTCGGCGATCTCGTCCTCAGACAGATCGAAGCCCAGCAGGCTGTCGATCTCGTCCTGGTTCAGGATCCGCTCGGCCGAGTTCGCCTCGGCTGCGGCGGTCGCGGCCCAGTCGGTCTCGCCGCCGCCGTCTTCGCCGACGGGCGCTTCGATCTCGGGTGTGTTGTCGGGATCTTCGGACATGGCGTGGAAGCCAACTGCGCGAGCGCTAGTTGATCAGCATCTCCTCGATCAGGACGGCGTTGGCCTTGCTCGGCTGGATGACGAGGTTGACCCGGCGAAGGATCTCCATCCGGAGCTGGTAGCTGCCCTGGCTACCCGCGAGGTCCTCGGGCCGGAGTTCGCGCAGGAAGCTCTGGAACATGTCCTGGAGCCTCGGCATGTTGGGGTCCAGTTCGTCCACCGCGCCCTCGTCGGGCAGTTCCAGGGTGAGCTTCAGCTTCAGGAACGTGGCGCGGCCGTCGGCCGTCTGCATGTTCACCACCACGTCGGGCATGGTGTAGAAGACCACCCCGTCGGGTCCCTCGCGGACCACGGCGGCCCCCTTCTCGCCTTCCTTGCCCTTCTCGGCCTTCTTTTCCTTCTTCTTCTCTTTCTTCTCTCCGCCTTTCTCGGCGGCGGCGTCCGGCTTGGGCGCCAGGAACATGAAGGCCGCCGTCCCGCCTCCGCCCAGCACGACCAGCGCCGCCGCGCCCGCGATGATCAGCATCTTGAGCGGAAGCTTCTTCTTCCCGGACGCTTCGCCCTCCGCGCCCTCGGCGCCTTCAGGAGCCTCGCCCGCGGGCGCCTCCTTGGGCTTCTTTTCCTTCTTCGCCACGCGCGTGGGTCCTTCGAGAAACAGCGGCCTGGGAAACTTGCTGCCTCAACGAATGCGGGTCTTTGGTTAAGAAGCGGTTTTTAACGGTTCTTAACGGGCTCGATTCCTGCCCGGCAATTTTCGCCGCCGGGCAGGCGTTAACCTTCTTATTTACTGATTTTATTGAATTCTTCGGTTGGCCCGAAGCTTGCAACCAGGATGGGCGGAACGTCGCACCACCACCTGGGTCCCCGTTAATGGACAACGCCGTCTTCGTAGGCCTTTCGCACCAGATGATCCTCCGTCGCGAGATGGACATCATCGCGAACAACATCGCGAACATGGACACCACCGGCTTCAAGGTGGAGTCCATGATGCAGCGCACCGAGCCCGGGGCTCCCGCCATGACGCTGGGCGGCCCACGGCCGGTCAAGTTCGTGGCCCCCGACGGCGTGGCCCGCGACTTCGGTCAGGGCGTGCTGACCAAGACCGGCGCCACGTTCGACATGGCCATCGAGGGCAAGGGCTTCTTCCAGATCCAGAGCCCGGACGGCCCCCGCTTCACTCGCGACGGCCGTTTCACGGTCGATCCGACCGGCCGCCTGACGACCCAGGCCGGCCTGCCCGTCCTCGACGAGGGCGGCGGCGAAATCCAGATCGACATGGAGCGCGGCGAGGTCGCGATCGGTCCCGACGGGACCATGAGCCAGGGGAACGAGCGCGTCGGCAAGGTGGGCGTGTTCGAGTTCGCCAACCCCGGAGCCCTTGAGAAAGCCGGCGACAACCTCTTCCGCAACACCTCCAACCTGGCCGCCAATCCCTCGCTAGAGGCCCGGGTCCGTCAGGGCCACATCGAAGGCTCCAACGTCCGCCCGGTGCTCGAAATCACCCGGATGGTCGAGGTGTCCCGCGCCTACGAACGGACCGCCAGGATGATGGACTCCGAATCCGAGCTCTCGCGCCGCGCCGTCGAGCGCCTGGGCAAAGTGCAATAGGAAGGTAACGACCGATGCAAGCGCTCCGCACCGCCGCCACCGGCATGGCGGCCCAGCAGTTGAACGTCGAGGTCATCTCGAACAACATCGCCAACATGAACACGGTGGCGTTCAAGCGCCAGCGCGCCGAGTTCCAGGATCTCCTCTATCAGACGCTCGCCGCCGCCGGGACGCAGTCATCCGACCAGGGCACCATCGTGCCCACCGGCGTCCAGGTGGGCGCGGGCGTCAAGGCCGGAGCCGTGTACCGCGTCGGCATGCAGGGCTCTCTGACCCGCACCGACAACCCCTACGACCTGGCCATCGACGGCCGCGGCTTCTTCCAGGTGCTGACGCCCTCGGGCGAGATCGCCTTCACGCGCGCCGGCAACTTCTCGGTCAACGACCAGGGCCAGCTTGTCACCCAGGACGGCTACCAGATCGAGCCGGCGATCACGATCCCAGCCGACGCGATCCAGGTCTCGGTCTCCAAGAACGGTCAGGTCGAGGTGATCCAGGCCGGGCAGACCGCGCCGAACGTGGTCGGGGTGATCGAACTGGCCACCTTCGTCAACGAGGGGGGGCTCGCCGCCATGGGCGGCAATCTCTTCCGCGAGACCGCCGCGTCGGGCGCGCCCACCAACGGCACGCCCGGTTCGGTCGGCATCGGCACCCTGACCCAGGGCTACACCGAGGCTTCCAACGTCGACGCCGTGGCCGAGATCACCGCCCTGATCGTCGCCCAGCGCGCCTACGAGATGAACTCCAAGGTCATCTCCACAGCCGACGACATGCTGGCCACCGCCAACCAGGTGAAGAGCTGAGCCATGAAGTTCGCCGCTTTCCTCGCCGCCCTCCTCACCACCACGCTGGGCGCCCCCGCGCTCGCCGCGACGCCGGTCACCCTCAAGGCCGACATCGTGGACGCCGACGGCGTCGTCACCCTGGGCGAGATCTTCGACGGCGCCGGCGCCGCGGGCTCGATCCCCATCGCCTCGCGCCCGATGGCCACGGTGATGCTCAGCGCCCAGGCGGTCCGTCTGGCCGCCGCGCGCGCGGGACTGGACTGGGCGAACGCCCAGGGCCTGCGCCAGATCGTCGTGCGCGGCCCCGCGGCCGGCGCCGCCTCCGGACCGACGGCCGGCGCCGTGGCCGCCCGCGGGAACGTGGACGTCCTCACCTGGGCGCGGAGTCTCTCGGCCGGCGAGGTCGTTCAGCCCGCCGACCTCGTCTGGGGCAAGTCCGCCATCGCCCCCGCCGACAGCCCCGGCGAGCCGGAGGCGGTGATCGGTCTGGCCGCCCGGCGTCCCCTGCGGGCCGGAGCCGTCGTGACCGCCCGCGACGTCTCGGCGCCCCAGGTGGTCAAGGCCAACGAGATCGTAACCCTGACCTACGACAACGGCGGCGTCTCCCTCGCTCTCCAGGCCAAGGCCCTGGCCGGCGGCGGCGTCGGCGAGACCATCAACGTGCAGAACGTCACGTCGAAGAAGACTGTCCAGGCCGTGGTCACCGGACCCGGTCAGGCCGCGGTCGGCCCCCAGGCGGATGAGCTGAAGCTCGCCCGCTCTTCCCGTTACGCGCTCCGTTGAAGGAAGCCCTCGCCATGCGTCTGCGTCTTCTCACCCTCGTCGCCCTCGCCCCGCTCGCCGCCTGCTCGACGGTCTCGGAAGCCGTGAAGGGGCCGGAACTCGCGCCCGTCGGCTATCCCGCCGCCCTGGTCCCGCGCGACCAGAACGTGCTGCCGCTGGCCTCGGCCCGCGAGCCCCTGCCCCAGGCCGCCGGCGCCAATTCGCTGTGGCGCGTCGGCGCCCGCGCCTTCTTCAACGACCAGCGCGCCAGCCGGGTGGGCGACATCCTGACCGTCCAGATCGACATCGACGACAGCGCCAAGACCACCAACGCCACCTCCAGTTCCCGCTCCTCGGGCATGAACGCCGGCGTGCCGCACCTGCTGGGCCTGGAATCCAGCCTGGGCCGCCTGCTGCCCGGCGAGTTCGACCCGGCCAACGCCATCGAGACCCGCTCGAACACCTCGAACGCCGGCGCGGGTGCCGTCAGTCGCTCGGAAAAGATCAGCCTCACGATCGCCGCGGTGGTCACGGGCATCCTCCCCAACGGCAACATGGTGATCCAGGGCACCCAGGAGGTGCGCACCAACACCGATCTGCGCCAGCTCACCGTCGCCGGCATCGTGCGGCCTACGGACATCTCCTCGGCCAACACCATCCGCCACACCCAGATCGCCGAGGCCCGCATCAGCTACGGCGGCCGTGGCGACATCAGCCGCGTCCAGAAGACCCCCGCCGGCCAGTCGCTGCTGGAACGCTTCTCGCCGTTCTGAGCCGGGATCGCACGGGCGACCATGGCGTTCTCTGCTTCCGGCCCCTTCGGGAGAGACCTCATGCGCCGCCCGGCCGCCCTTTGCCTGATCGTCCCCCTGGCCCTGGCCGCCTGCGCGCACCCGGCGGCCCTCGGGAGTCCGGAAGTCGACGGCATGACCTGGATCCTGAACGAGGCCGACCGTCCCGCCCTTGTCTACGGGGTGCGCGAGAGCGACCATCTCGCCGTCGCTCTGGAATGCCGACGGGGCTCGGGGCAGGTGGACCTCCTCGTCTTCGGGGCCGCCGAACGCCCGCCCCGGCGGCTGGTCCTGGCGTCCGGCCCGGCGCGGGTGGACCTCCCCGTGCGGACCGAGGCCGATGACCTGTTCGGCGAGGTCCACCGCGCCGAGACGCCCGCAGCCTCCGACGTCTTGGCCCGCTTCGGGCGCACCGGAGCCGTCTCGATCGGGCTGGACCGCCCCGAGCGCTTCCCAGCCGCGCCCCACCGCCTCAGCGCCCGCTTCCTGGCGCTCTGCGGCGGTTGAGTTCCCGGCTGCGCCGACCCGGCAAGTCCGACAACATGGACAGAATGGCCATCTGATAGCTATATTTCGCCCATGAGTCATCACAGCGTCGCGGAAGCCAAGAACAAGCTGTCGGACCTGATCGCCCGTGCGGCGAAGGGCGAAGACGTGGTGATCACGCGCCACGGCGTGCCGGTGGCCGAGATAAGGCCCGTTCGGCCGACGCGCGGGAAGGTCACCCAGGCCGACCTCGACTGGCTGGATGCGCATCGGGTTGAGCCCGGAAAGGACTATCCGGGCGCGGTCGAGCTGGTCCGGCAGATGCGCGACGAGAGCTATTGACTGCCTATTTCGACGCCAGCGCGCTCGTTTCGCTGTTCGTTCGTGACGAATTCTCCGATCGCGCCCGAATGTTCGTCGGCACGGGGTCGGAGGCCTCCGTTCTCAGCGACTGGACGATCGCCGAGGCGGTTTCGGCGATTTCGCGGGGCGTTCGCATGCGGGTGCTGTCCAGGGAGGACGCAAGGACGGCGCTGGCGGGCATCGATGGCTGGGCCGCAAGCGCCGCCGAGCGGATCGAGGTCGCCTCGGCCGACATCCGCGCCGCAGAACGCATGCTGCGATCTCTCGACACAACCCTGAGGACGCCCGATGCGCTGCATGTCGTGATCGCGCAGCGGATCGGCGCGCCGCTGCTCACGTTCGATCAGGTCATGGCGCGGGAGGCGCGGAAGCTGGGCTTGACCGTCATCGAGATCTAGCCCGTCGCGCGGACCGCCTCGCGGCAGGTAGAAGCAGGATCAGGGCGGCACGTCGGTCGCCGTCACCGGCTCGGCGTAGCTGTTGCCGAAATGGGTTCGCAGATAGGCCACCACCGCCGCCGTCTGATCCCGCGACAGCATGGCCTTGAAGGGCGGCATCCCTCCCTTCCCTTCCTGGATCACATAGATGGCGTAGGCCGTGGTCCCCATACGGGGATTGTCCGCCAGCGGCGGAAAGGCTGCGGCGCCGACCGCGCCCTTGGCGTCGGCCATGTGGCAGGCCTGACAGTACATCCGGTAGACGTCGGCCCCGGTCTTGGCCACGGGCGGGCGGGAGCCCCCCGGTCCGGGCTCGTCGGCGCCCACCGGCGCGGCGGCCAGCATCGAGAGCACGGCGGCGTACGCCGCGAGATGTAGCGTCTTCATGGTCAGGCCTCCTGCGCACGCTTGTGGAGACGGGTGATGGCGTCGATGGCCGAGAGGAGCGAACCCTCCATCCAGCACCCGACGTACGACGCGTGCTCGCCCGCCAGCACGACGCGGTCCTCCAGGGAGACGAGGCTCTGATAGTGCTCGCGTCGGGTGTCCTCGTTCCAGCGGGCGCAGCATCCCATCGCCCACGGCACGCGGCTCCAGGAGACGGACGCTCCGCTCAGGAACTCCTTGCGATAGCTGTCGGGATGGAAGACCGAGCCCTGCTCCAGCGCCGCCTCGATCCGCTCATCCGGGGTCATCCCGCCCAGGTGCAATCCGCCCGGGCCGTTCGCAAAGGCGCCCAGCAGCACCGCCGGGCCGTCGCTCAGCAGACGGTCGTTGGGATATGAGACCAGTCCGATCTCCTGGTTGGTGAACGAGTGGCCGCCGTAGATGGCGTAGTCCTCCTCCCAGAAGCGCCGCCGCATCTCCAGCGCGACCTTAACCCCCGGGCTGTAGGGGACCGCCTGGATCGCCGCCTGCTTCTTCTCCGACAGGTTCGTCTCGATCTGACTGAGCACGGTCAGGGGAATGGTGCAGACGCAGAAGTCCGCCTCGGCCGTACCGACCTTGCCGCTCTTTGCGTCGGCGTAGGTCACCGTCACGCCGCCCGCGCCCTGCATCAGGCGGGTGACCTTGGCGTTATAGGTGATCAGGCGTCCAACCTGCCGGGCGAACCCCTTGCCGATCATGTCCATGCCGCCCACCGGCTGGAACATGGTGGTCTGGAACTCGTCGTTCATGAAGAACGCCATGTTGGCCCAGACCCGCGACTTCAGGACCTCGTCGAAAGCGAACAGGTCCGAGGGTTTCGGCGTCCCGTTCACCCCGCCGCCGGGAGGCAGAAGAAAGCCGCGATGGCTGGAGGACCGGTCGCCCTTCACGTAGCGCATGTCCCGGTCGAGCATCCCCCAGCCGCGCAGCGCCTCCCTGAGCAGATCCAGGTCCTCGGGCGTCAGCCGGGTGTCCAGCGCCTTCTGGTCGATGGCCTTGCCCAGGAGTTCGGCGACATTGCCCTCGAAGTCCGCCGCCAGCGCACGGAACCGCTGGGGGGCGCCGCCGAAGGCGTCGGTCGAATGGACGTAGGCGTTGTGGTTGAACTGGATGAACGGCTCCAGCGCCACGCCGAATTTCTTGCAGTAGTACAGGAGCGTCCGGTGATGGTGCGGGATGCGCCAGGGGCCCGGATTGAAATAGTTGCCCTTGGCGAAGGCCACGTTCTGGGTCGGCCCGCCCAGTTCGGTGTAGCGGTCTCCGCCACGCAGCGACCAGTTGCGTCCGCCTGCGCGATCCTGGAACTCCAGGATGCGGACCCTGTAGCCGGCCTTGTCGAGTTCATAGGCCGCCAGCATGCCGGCGAGACCGGCGCCCAGAACGATCACCGACTGTCCCTTGCGCGAGCCCGACAGATCGGGCGGCCCCGGAAAGCGGGTCTCGGCCGCGTGGCCGAAGGTGGTCATGAGCTGGTAGACGGCGGCCGTACCGCCCATCAGTCCGATGGCGTTCAGCAACTGGCGGCGCGTGGGAGCCTGACGGCCCGGATCCATGGGAAACCTCGAGCGACTCGTGTTCGCTCGATCGGTACGCCGGCCGTTTCCCGAGAGAAGGTCCCGCCGCGCTACGGCGTGAGAATACCGGCGCCGTGCGCGGAACACGGGCTCGGCTGTCCAGAGACCGCGCAGATCCGGGAATGGTCCGGCTCGGCCGGGATCAGGCCCGCCGCCCCTTGGCCGAGAGGTTATCGACCCCCAGGGCCGACAGCGCCCCACGCACGATCCCCTCGGCGTCCAGGCCCGCCTGGGCGTACATGACGTCGGGCTTGTCGTGGTCCTGGAAGATGTCGGGCAGGGTCAGGGTCCGGACCCGCAGGCCGCGGTCCAGCGCCCCGTGCTCGGCCAGGGCGTGCAGGACGAAGGCGCCGAAGCCACCCACCGCGCCCTCCTCCACCGTGACCAGCGCCTCGTGTTCGCGCGCCAGCCGCAGGATCAGGTCGATGTCGAGCGGCTTGGCGAAGCGGGCGTCGGCGACCGTGGCCGAGAGCCCGCGCGCGGCCAGCATGTCGGCGGCCTTCAGCGACTCGGCCAGCCGGGTCCCGAACGACAGGATGGCCACCGCCGTCCCCTCGCGCACGATACGACCCTTGCCGACTTCGAACGGCGCGGCCAGCGTCGGGATCTGCACGCCGACGCCCTCGCCGCGCGGATAGCGGAACGCCGAGGGGCGGTCGTCGAGGGCCACGGCCGTGGCGACCGCCTGGGCCAGCTCGGCCTCGTCGGACGGCGCCATCACCACCATGCCCGGCAGGGCGCCCAGGTATCCGACGTCGAACGACCCCGCGTGGGTGGCGCCGTCCGCGCCCACCAGCCCCGCGCGGTCGACGGCGAAGCGGACCGGCAGCCCCTGGATCGCCACGTCGTGGACCACCTGGTCGTAGCCCCGCTGGAGGAAGGTGGAATAGAGCGCGCAGAACGGCTTCATCCCATCGGCGGCCAGGCCGGCGGCGAACGTCACCGCATGCTGCTCGGCGATGCCGACGTCGAAGGTGCGCTCGGGAAACCGCTCGCCGAACAGGTCCAGCCCCGTGCCCGAGGGCATGGCCGCGGTGATCGCCACGATCTTCGGATCGAGCTCCGCGTGCTTGATGAGCTCCTGGGCGAAGACCTTCGTATACTGCGGCGCGCCGCCCTGGCTCTTGGCCTGCTGGCCCGTCACCACGTCGAACTTGACCACGCCGTGGTACTTGTCGGCCGCGTTCTCGGCCGGCGCATAGCCCTTGCCCTTGTGGGTCACCACATGGACCAGCACCGGCTTGTCGTCGATCCGGCGGGCGTTCTGCAGCACGTGCACCAGGGCGTCCATGTCGTGCCCGTCGATGGGGCCGACGTAGTAGAAGCCCAGCTCCTCGAAGAACGTCCCGCCCGTGACCATGCCGCGGGCGTACTCCTCGGCCTTGCGGGCGGCCTCGCGCATCGGGCGCGGGAAGGCCTTGGCCACCGACTTGCCCAGGTTGCGCAGGCTCTGGTACCCGCCGCCCGAGACCAGCCGGGCGAAATAGGCGCTCATCCCGCCCACCGGCGGGGCGATCGACATGTCGTTGTCGTTCAGGATGACGGTGAGCTGCTTCGTGGACCCGGCGTTGTTCATGGCCTCGTAGGCCATGCCGGCGCTCATCGAGCCGTCGCCGATGACGGCCACCACCTTGTTGTCCCGGCCTTCCGCGTCGCGGGCGGCCGCAAAGCCCAGCGCGGCGCTGATCGAGGTGGCGGCGTGGGCCGCGCCGAAGGGGTCGTAGTCGCTCTCGGACCGCTTGGTGAAGCCCGACAGACCGCCGCCCTGGCGCAGGGTGCGGATGCGGTCGCGCCGCCCGGTCAGGATCTTGTGCGGATAGGCCTGGTGGCCCACGTCCCAGATCAGGATGTCCCTGGGCGTCTCGTAGACGTGATGCAGCGCCACCGTCAGCTCGACAACGCCCAGGCCGGCGCCCAGGTGGCCGCCCGTCTGCGACACAGCGTCGATCGTCTCGGCCCGCAGTTCGTCGGCGAGTTGCCGGAGTTGGGGGATCGTGAAGTCGCGGGTGTCGGCGGGCGACGCAACGGTGTCGAGCAGGGGCGTGACGGGCGGCAACGCGGCGGAATCCTTGGACTGGCGCGCTTCGGGCGGTTGCGCTGCGGGCGGGATCGACGCCGGCTCGCCGCGGGAAGGCGCGAACGATCTAGTGTCGGCGCTCTAGCACGAAATCGACGCTGTCCCGCAGGAATTCGGCCCGGGGTCCGAACGGATCCAGGTGAGATTTCGTCTGGGTCTTGAGCAGGCCCAGCCGCTCGCGGGCCGCTTCGACGCCCAGCAGCGTCACGAACGTGGTCTTCCCCGCCGCAGCGTCCTTGCCGGCCGCCTTGCCCATCGCGGCGGCGTCGCCCTCGGCGTCGAGCAGGTCGTCCACGATCTGGTACGCCAGCCCCAGGTCGTGGGCGAAGGCCAGCAGCGCGTGGCGCTCAGCGTCCTGAGCGTGGGCCATCACAAGCGGCAATTCGAAGGCGCAGGCGATCAGGGCTCCGGTCTTGAGCCGCTGCATCCGGGCGACGCCGCCCAGGTCCTCGCGCACGCCCAGCATGTCGATCATCTGGCCGCCCACCATGCCCCGCGCGCCGGCGGCCCCGGCCAGGCGCGCCACCAGTTCGGCGCGGACCGCGCCGTCGGGATGGGTGTCGGGATGCGCCAGGATCTCGAATGCCGCCGATTGAAGGGCGTCGCCCGCCAGCACGGCCGTCATTTCGTCATAGGCCACATGAACGGTGGGATGGCCCCGGCGCATGTCGTCGTCGTCCATGCACGGCAGATCGTCGTGCACCAGGCTGTAGGCGTGGATGCACTCCAGAGCGCAGGCGGCGCGAAGCACATAGGTTTCGTCCACCCCCAACATCCGGCCCGTCTCCAGGGCGAAATAGGTGCGCAGGCGCTTGCCCGGCCCCAAGGCCGCGTAGCGCATGGCCTCGGTCAGCCGGCTCTCCGGCCCGTCGGCGCGGGGCAGCAGCTCGTCCAGCGCGACCGTGACGAGGTCGGCCGCCTCGTCGACGCGGCGCGGAAGGTCCGTCATCCGAACTCCGCGGGTTCGGCCGCGATAGCCCCGCCGGCGCGCTGCACGATCTGCTCGACGCGCAGCCGCGCGGCCTCCAGTCGGCCCTCGCAATGGGCTTTCAGCGCCGCGCCCCGCTCGTACATGCGGATGGAATCCTCCAGCGGCGCCTGACCCGATTCCAGGCGCGCCACGATCTGCTCCAGCTCGGAGAGCGCCTGCTCGAAGGACATGGCGGCGATGTCGGCGGGCTCGGACATGCCGTCTCTCTAGCCGTCCGCCGGAACGGAATCCACCGGCATGTCCACGACTGTATTCCCGGGATCAGCCCCGCTCGAAGCGGCGCATGGACCAGTATTTGTAGCCTTCGCTCTCGGCCAGCCGCCAGCCGCGGCGCTTCAGCGCGCGCCCGACCAGGTGGTTGAAGAAGCCGTGCGCCAGGACCACCACGTTTCCGCCCCCCGACGCCAGTCCGATGAGCAACGCCGCCGCCCGGTCGGCGCGGGCTTCGGCCTCGGCGCGGGTCTCCTGTCCTTCGTGGTGGTCGAAATACCACCACCACAGCCGCGCGACGAATCCCCAGATCCGCGGCGACAGCTTGATCCACGACGGGAAATTCGGCGGCGGCAGCGGCGCCTCGATCAGGACGTCGTGGTGGTCGAACACCTGCTCGCCGACCAGGGTCCTCGCGCTCTCGATGGCGCGCAGGCGCGTGGACGACACGATCACCCCGCATTCCGCCACGAACCGGCGCAGTCGGTCGGGCGGCGCCTGGCCCGGCACGATCCCGCCCACTTCGTATCGGGCCCAGAACTCACGATAGCCGGCGGCCGTCAGCCGCACCTTGCGCGACAGCGCAGGCTCGCCATGCCGGGCGAGGATGATCGCGCCAGGGCTCGCGTCGGCGTCGCCGTGGGGCCGCGTCGTCAGACCGCTGTCCATCGCTTCCGAGAACGCACCCGCGCTTCGTCCTTCAACCTTCACCCAGCGCCCGGACGTGGGCCAGGGCCGAACGACCCAGAGCTTCGAGGTCGTATCCGCCCTCGAGCGACGACACAACCCGGCCCTTGGCGTGGCGATCGGCCACCGAGGCGATGGCGCGGGTGGCCCAGGCGAAATCCTCGGCCTCCAGGCTCTGCCCGCCGCCGCCCACGGGGTCGAGACGATGGGCGTCGAAACCCGCCGACACCAGAATCAGGTCGGGCGCGAACGCGTCCACCCGATCCATCAGGCGCTCGAAGGCCGCGCGCCACACCCCGACCGGCGCGCCCTCGAGCGAGACGGCGTTGGCGATGTTGTCCGGAGCCGCCTCGGACGGATGCCCCGTGCCCGGCCACATGGGCCAGGACTGGATCGAAGCGAAGAACATCCCCGGCCGTCCGCCCAGCGCCGACTGGGTGCCGTTGCCGTGGTGGATGTCGAAATCGACCACAGCGACGCGCTCGAATCCCTCGGCGCGGGCCACGTGGGCCGCAACGGCCACGTTGGAATAGATGCAGAAGCCCATGGAAGCCCCCGGCTCGGCATGATGCCCCGGCGGCCGCACGGCGCAGAACGCCCGCCCGACCCGCCCGGCGGCCACGTCGCGCACGGCCTGGGCCACCGCGCCCGCGGCTCGCCGGGCCGCCGTCAGACTACCTGGCGACATACTGGTGTCGGGGTCGAGATGCGCTCGCCCCTCCCGTGGGGCCAGCCGGGCGATCTCGGCCAGGTAGGCCGCATCGTGCACGCGCAGGAGGTCGGCGCCGTCGACCAGGGGCGCCTGATGCGGCGCGAGGTCCAGACCCGCGTCCTCCAGGCTGTCCAGCACGGCCGCCAGTCGTTCGGGCCGCTCGGGATGACGCTCCCCGGGACGGTGGTCGAACATGTCGGCTTGGGTGTAGAGCGCAACAGCCATGGCGCATCCTAACCCAAATCCCGCGCCCGCCGCACGCCCCGCGGCGAGCGGCGCCGTGATCCGCCGGGCGGGCGAAACCGACGCCCCCCTCCTGGCCACGCTCGGCGCACGCACCTTTCGCGAAACCTTCGCCCACCTCTATCCCCCCGAGGACCTCGCCGCCTTCCTGGCCCAGGCCTACGATCCGGGGCGCACCCGTCTCGATCTGATTGATCCCGCCCAGGCCGCCTGGATCATGGAGCAGGGTGGTGAGGCGATAGGCTACGCCCAGGCCGGGCCCTGCGGCCTGCCCCACCCCGAGGTCACATCCGCCTGCGGCGAGCTGAAGCGAATCTACTTCCTGAAGGGCGCTCAGGGGAGCGGCCTGGGGGGCCGCCTCTTCGCCGAGGTGATGGAATGGCTTCAGTCGGCGGGGCCCCGGACCGTGTGGATCGGGGTCTGGTCCGAGAACTTCGGCGCCCGGCGGTTCTACGAACGCCAGGGCTTCCACAAGGTCGGCGAGTACGGCTTCCACGTCGGCGCGACGGTGGACCTGGAGTTCATCCTGAGGCGACCCGCGGAGAGTTTTGCCCGACCCGGCGCGCAGACCGAGCGAGACCGACACAATCCCGCCTGAATCGGCGCGACGAACGGTCGATCATTGCCGAGATTTAACGCGGGCGCGTCTTGGCGAAGGCCCGACCATTTGGGACCCTCATGTCATTCGGCGTACGGACTCGAACGGACGGGGGAATGTTGCGGATCGGCTACGTTCGGCTTCGGGACCCGACGGCCCAAGAGGACACGGCGCTTCTCAAGGCGGCCGGCTGCCAGGTGGTCCGCGCCGAGGAGCCGGGCGCTGCGGGGCAGACGCTCAACACCATCCTCGACTTCATCGGTGCGGGCGACCAACTCGTGGTGCGCCGCCTGGATCGTCTGGGCTTGACCGGTCGCGGGCTGCTCGAGGCTATCGAACGGCTCGACGCCCGTGCGGCCAGCCTGTTCGTCGTCGAGCCGGAACTGTCGAGCGTCGGCGCATCGGGAACGGCCCTGAGAGCGGTCGTCGCGGCCGTGGCCGACCTGGAACCGGCGACGCGCCGGCGACGCCCCGCCGCGGCGACCCACGAGATCTTCGCCCTCCAGCGGGCCGGTGTCGGCCCTGTCGAGATCGCCCGGCGCCTGGGCGTCTCGCGGATGACCGTCTGGCGCAAGCTCAAGGCGGTCGAGTCCGCAGGCGCCTGACATCCTTCACCGCCTCCGGCGCGCCTGCACGAAGTCCACAAAGGCCCGCAGGGGCGAGGGCATGGTCCGTCGACTGGGGTAATACAGGTAGGGGCCGGGAAAGGTCTCCGACCAGTCGGCCAGCACCTCCACCAACGCCCCGGACTCCAGGTGCGGTCGGGCGTAGCCGTCGAAGGTGGGGACAAAGCCGGTCCCGTCGATCGCCGCCCTTAGCAGCATGTGGACATTGCCGCTCACCAGTCGGGCCGCCGGCGTGATCTGCACCGCCTCGCCATCGCGCTCGAACTCCCAGGCCGGTTCGGCGCCGCTGGGAAAGCGAACGCGAAGGCATGGACGGTCCATGAGGTCGCGAGGATGCTGCGGGGCGCCGACGCGGGCGATCAGCGAAGGCGCCGCGGCGACCACGAACCGCTGCGGCGGGCCGAGCGGGACGGCGATCATGTCCTGCGCGAGGCTTTCACCCCAGCGCACGCCGGCGTCGTATCCGCCGGCCACGATATCGACGAAACGGGTCTCGCTGGTTACCTCCAGGCGGACGGCCGGATAAGTGGCGAGGAAGTCGGCCACCAGCGGCGCCAGCACCAGTTCGACGGCCGGCTCGGGCGCATTGATGCGCAGGGCGCCCTGCGGCTCCGCCTGGGCCGCGCGGGCCGCGGCGACGGCCTCGCCGATCTCGAACAAGGCGGGCTGCAAGCGCGCCAGCAGGGCTGCGCCGGCGTCGGTCAGCGCCACACTGCGGGTGGTGCGATTCAGCAGGCGGACGCCCATGCGGGACTCCAGTTCCCGGACGGCCTGGCTCAGCGTCGACGCCGAAACGCCCCGCTCGATGGCGGCGCGGCGGAAGTTGCGATGTCGGGCGACGGCGGCGAAGCTGTCGAGCGCGTAGAGGTCCGGCCGGTCCATTGTTCGTTTTTCCGCACAGTGCGCGCGAGACAATGCCGATTATCTCGGAGAATGTGCAGCCCCAGATTGGGGTCATCCAACGAAGGAGACCCACCATGCAGACCCGCAGGCTTGGAAACACCGGCCCCATCGTCTCGGCCGTCGGTCTGGGCGCCATGGGCATGTCCGACATGTACGGCGACGCCGACCGGGCCGAGAGCCTGGCCACCCTCGATGCAGCCGTCGAAGCCGGGATCACCCTGATCGACACCGGCGACTTCTACGGGATGGGCCACAACGAGATGCTGATCGGCGAGGCCCTGAAGCGCCACGACCGCGACCGGCTGGTCCTCAGCGTCAAGTTCGGCGCCCAGCGCGGGCCCGACGGCGGCTGGCTGGGCTACGACGCGCGACCCGCGGCGGTGAAGACCGCTCTGTCCTACACTCTGCGCCGCCTGGGCGTGGACCATATCGACATCTACCGCCCGTCCCGTCTCGACCCGACCGTGCCCATCGAGGACACTATCGGCGCCATCGCCGACATGGTCCGGGCGGGCTACGTCCGCCACATCGGGCTGTCGGAAGTGGGCTCCGAAACGATCCGGCGCGCGGCGGCCGTGCATCCCATCGCCGACCTCCAGATCGAATACTCGCTGATCTCGCGCGGGATCGAGGACGGGATCCTGGCCACCTTGCGCGAACTGGGCATCGGGGTGACGGCCTATGGCGTGCTCGCCCGCGGGCTCATCGGCGGCCACATGACGGCGCCAGACGGCGGTCGCGACATCCGCGCCTTCAGCCCGCGGTTCCAGGGCGACGCCCTGGCGACGAATCTGGCCCTCACCGAAGCCCTCCGGACGGCGGCGGCTCAGATGGGCCTGACGCCGGCGCAGGCGGCCATCGCCTGGGTGGCGGCCCAGGGCGACGACATCGTCCCGCTGGTCGGCGCGCGTCGCCGCGACCGGCTGACCGAAGCGCTGGGCGCGATGGAACGGCCTCTGTCGGCGGACGCGCTGAGCGCCCTGGAGCGTGCGGTTCCGAAGGGAGCGGCTGCGGGGGACCGGTATCCGAGCGCCCTGATGGGGTCCCTGGACAGCGAACGCGGCTGACCCGACACACTGGACATCGGGGATCGCAACCCCCATCCTCGGGTTCAAACGACCGTTCGACACCCGAGGGGCCTTCCCCGATGTTCATGCGCTTCTTCACCGAGCTCCGCGAAGCCAAGTTGCCCGTGACGCTCAAGGAATACCTCGCCCTCATGGAGGCGATGGACAAGCAGGTCATCGATCGGACGGTCGACGACTTCTACTATCTGTCGCGCACCGCCCTGGTGAAGGACGAGAAGAACCTCGACAAGTTCGACCGCGTCTTCGGCCATGTCTTCAAGGGCCTGGAGAACGTGAGCGACGAGATCGCCCACGACATCCCGGCCGAGTGGCTCAAGCGTCTGTCCGACCGTTTCCTCACCGACGAGGAGAAGGCCCAGATCGAGGCCATGGGCGGCTTCGACAAGCTCATGGACGCGTTGCAGGAACGCATGCGCGAGCAGAAGGAGCGTCACGAAGGCGGCAACCGCGCCATCGGCACGAACGGGACTTCGCCCTTCGGCGCGGGCGGCTATCATCCCGAGGGCGTGCGGATCGGCCAGGAAAAGGGCCGCCACGGACGCGCCGTGAAGGTCTGGGACAAGCGCGAGTACAAGAACCTGGACGATCAGGTCGAACTCGGCACGCGCAACATCAAGGTCGCTCTGCGCCGCCTGCGCAAATGGGTGCGCGAGGGCTCGGCCGAAGAACTCGACATGGGCGCGACCATCAAGGGCACGGCCGAGAAGGGCTATCTCGACATCAACCTGCGCCCCGAACGGCGAAACAAGATCAGCGTTCTGATCTTCTTCGACATCGGCGGCTCGATGGACAGCCACATCAAGGTCTGCGAGGAGCTGTTCAGCGCCGCCCGCTCGGAATTCAAGAACATGGAGTTCTACTACTTCCACAACTGCCTCTACGAGAGCGTGTGGAAGGACAACCGGCGTCGGCACGCCGAGAAGATCAACACCTGGGACGTGCTCCACAAGTTCCCGCACGACTACAAAGTCATCTTCGTCGGCGACGCCACCATGAGCCCGTACGAGATCACCTATCCGGGCGGCTCGGTCGAGCACTGGAACGAGGAGGCCGGCGCCATCTGGATGGATCGCGTGGCCCAGATCTACGAGCGCATGGTGTGGTTGAACCCCACCGCTGAGCGGCACTGGGACTACACCCCCTCGATTGGTGTCATGAAGCAGCTCGTCGGCGACCGGATGTTCCCGCTGACCATCGACGGGCTGGAAAAGGCGATGAGGGAGTTGTCGCGCTGATCCACGCGCCTGTCGCGAAAACGTCGCGATCGGCTTAAGCTGAGTTCGGCTCACAAGGGATTCGCATGACCGATCCCCTACTTCAGGATCCTCACGACAGCGACGAGGCTCAGGCTGCGACCAAGGCGGCGGTGTTCAACGCCGCTGAGCGGCTGTTCGCCCTGCATGGCTTCCAGAACGTGTCGGTGCGCGACATCACCGCCGAGGCCGGGGTCAACCTGGCCAGCGTGAACTACCATTTCGGCTCCAAGGACGCCCTGCTGTTCGAGATCTTCCGGCGGCGCACGTCCGAGCTGAACCGCGAGCGCGCCCGCATGCTCCACGAGGCCACCGCCCGACACGCCGGCAGCCCGCCCGTGCGCGACATCCTGGAGGCCTATTTCGGCCCACCGCTGCGCTGGGGAACGCCCGACCACGACCGGCGGGTCTCGGCCCAGTTCATCATCCGCGCCCGATCCGAGGGCACGGCCGAGATGCGGGAAGTCCTGCGTAACGACGTGAGCCACCTGGAGCGGTTCGCCGCCGCCCTGATGTCCGCGCGGCCCGACCTGCCGAAGGAAGACGTCTACTGGCGCCTGCATTTCGTGCTGGGCATGGTCCACAACAACCGCTTCGCCGAATTCGACCGACTGCACCACCTTTCGGGCGGCCTGACGCGTGAGGGCGACACCGAGGCGCTGCTGGCCCGGATGCTGGATTTCGCCGAGGCTGGCTTCATGGCCTAGGTGAACCGGCTCCTCCTCGGCGCCTGCGCGCTCCGGTTCCTCGACAGCTTCGTTCTCATCGCGCCGTTCTACACGGTGATGTTCGCCGAGCAGGGCCTGACGCCCGGGCGGATCGGCGTGATCCTCGCCTCGTGGTCGGCGGTCTGCCTGGTGCTGGAAGTGCCTTGCGGGGTGCTGGCCGACCGGGTCTCGCGGCGCTGGCTCCTGGCCATCGCACAGTTCGTCCGCTGCCTGGGCTTTGTCGTCTGGCTGGCTTTCCCCGGCTTCTGGGGTTTCCTGGTCGGACTCATGCTCTGGGGTCTCAAGAGCGCGACTCTCTCGGGCGCGTTCGAGGCGGCACTGTTCGACGAACTGAAAGCGCTGGGACGCGAGACCGAGTACGTGCGGGTTCTGGGCCGAGCCCAATCGGCCCGCTTCGCCGGCCTCCTGACCGCGGCCCTCCTCGCCGCGCCGCTGGCGTCCCTGGGCTATCCCACCCTGATCGGCGGCAGCATCCTGGCCGGCGTCGCGGCCGGCGCGTCGGCGCTGTTGCTGCCCAAGGCGCCTCGCGCCGTTGTCGGCAGCGGCTGGAACACCCTGCGGCACCTTGGACGCGGCCTTCGCGAAGCCGCAAGCCTGCCGGGAATCCCCGCCCTCCTGGCGTTCATCGCCACCACCCAGGCGGTGGTTTCGGCCCTGGCCGACTACTGGCAGATCTTCGGCCAGCAGGTGGGCCTTCCAAAGCCCGCCATCGCGCTCTTCGTCGCCGCGCTCGCCGCCTCGGGCGTCCTGGCCGCCGCCGTTGCGCACCGCCTGCGCGGCCTGCCGACCCTGGCGCTGTGCCTGATGATCGCCGTGGCCGGAGGCTGCGTTGTCGCCGCGGCCCTGACCTGGCGACCTTGGTCGGTCATGCTGCCGGTGATCTACGTCGCCCTGTTCTGGCTCGTGGACGTGAACGCCGACGCCCGGTTCCACCACCGCCTTCAGGCCGAGACGCGCGCGACCGTCGCTTCGGTTAAGGGCTTCGTGATGCAGGGCGGTACGGTGATCCTGATGCTGGCGTTCGGCCTCGTCGCCGAAGCGGCCTCGTACCGAGCCGCCTTCCTCGCGTCCGGCGTCGTGGCCGCTCTGATCGGCCTGGGGTTCTTCGCCGCCGGCCTGCGCCGACGTCCCGCCTCAGGCGGCTAGGGACCAGGCGCTCTTCAGATCCGCGACGAACCCTTCGAACGCCGCCGCCTTGGCCGCGGCGTCCCGCAGGCGCAGCATGTACGAGGGATGCCAGGTGATCACCGCCTGCGTTCCGTCGGCCAGGGAAATCGGCGCGCCCCGGGCCTTGCCGACCGACGTCGCCTTGCCGATGACGCCCAGCGCCGCCGACGCGCCCAGGGCCACGATCACCTTCGGCCGCACCAGCGCACGCTCGGCGTCCAGCCACCAGCGACAGGCCGCGACCTGGCCCGCCGAGGGCGTCTTGTGGATGCGGCGCTTGCCCTGGAGTTCGTGCCGGAAGTGCTTGACGGCGTTGGTGATCCACACCGCGTCGCGCGGGACGCCGGCCTGCGCCAGAGCGCGGTCGAAAAGCTGGCCCGCCGGTCCCACGAACGGCCGGCCGGCAAGGTCCTCCTGGTCGCCGGGCTGCTCGCCGACGAACATGATCCGGGCCGCCCCGGCCCCCTCGCCCGCCACCCCCTGCGTCGCGTCGCGCCACAGATCGCAGCGACGGCAGCCCGAAACGCCCGCCGCGACGGCCTCCAGGCTCTGTGGCGGATCGTCGGACGGCCCCGCCGCCCCGGCGCGCGGAACCCCAGCGATCCGGCGGGCGGGTTTCGAGGCGGGCGCGGCGACCATCTGGCGGGTCCGGTCCTGGGCGTTGGCGACGAGCTCCGGAATGAGCGCCGCCTCGGGCAGGTTCCGCCAGTAGCGCCTGGGCATCTCCTTCGTCATCGCATCCACCTTCAGGCGGGCCGGATTGAAGATCGAGGCGTAGTAGGTGCGCCAGTCGTCCTCCAGCGAGTCGGCTCGCGGCGCCGCCGCGGCGTCGGCGCCCGGCGTGAAGCCGAGGTTCTGCGTATCCCAATGCACGCAGACGTCCGGCGTCAGGATCGAGAACCGCATGTTGGCGAACCTCCGGACGAAGAACGGCGCGGTGGCCTCGGCCACGCGGTGGGCCGGCTCGAACCAGGCCACGAAGGCCTCCCCAGCCGCATCGCGCACCGCCCTGAAACGGACGAAGGCCTTCATCTTGTGGGCCGCCCGGTCGACGTCACGCGCCAGAGCCTGAACCCGCCAGACGTCCGCGTCCGACGCATCGCGCATCAGCCGGGGCTCGTCCTTCAACCGCCAAAGCAGGCGGTAGAGCAGGCCGAACCGCTCGTCCGAGCGGTTCAGGACGGCCCGCTCCGCCACGGCCACGAAATCGCGCGAGACGGTGAATCCTTCCCCCGCATCGGCCTGGCCAACCCCGACCTCCGATGTGATGTCGGCCGCGAACAGGTTTCCCCCGCCCTCCACCGCCCAGAACACGTCTTCGGGCGCCACGCCCTCGGCCCGAAGGCGCCGGGCCGCTTCGCGCCAGCCGGCGAGGTCCGTCTCGTGCGCCAGCCGCACCACTCTCATGCGAAGAGATCGGGCTGGAACGGCTCCAACTGCGCCCGAAGTCCCACGCTGTCGGTCAGGCCGCCCGGCGACCAGTCGGCGGCGACGACGAACGGCTTGAGGGTTTCCAGGCTGCGCGAGATGCGTTTCAGGTCGGCCAGTTCCAGTCGCTTCAGCCGGCGCGCCGCCAGAATACGGTCCGCGCCTCGCACGCCCAGGCCCGGCACGCGCAGCAGCATCTCGCGGTCGGCCGTGTTCACATCGACCGGAAAGTCCTCGCGCCGTCGTAGCGCCCAGGCCAACTTCGGATCGACGGTCAGGTCGAGGTTTGCGTCCTCGTCCAGGATTTCGGCGCGGCCGAAGCCATAGATCCGCATCAGCCAGTCGGCCTGATAGAGACGGTGCTCCCGCACCAGCGGCGGCGGCTTGAGCGGCAGCCGCGCGGCCGCCTCGGGGATGGGCGAGAAGGCCGAATAGTAGACCCGCCGCAACCGGTAGGCGCCGTAGAGCGTCTCGCTGCGCCTCAGGATCTCGCCGTCGCTGGCGCCGTCGGCGCCCACGATCATCTGGGTGGACTGGCCGGCCGGCGCGAACCTCGGCGGCCGGGCCTTGCGCGCCGGCTCGCGGGCGGCGTCCTCGGCGAGACGCACGGCGCCCATGGCCCTGCGGATGCCCGGCGCGTCCTTTTCGGGCGCGAGGCTCTCGAGGCTGTCGTCGCGCGGAAGCTCGATGTTGATCGACACCCGATCCGCGTAGAGCCCCGCTTCGCTCACCAGCGCCGGCGACGCCTCGGGAATCACCTTGAGGTGGATGTAGCCGCGGAAATCGTGGGTCTCGCGCAGCGCCCGGGCCACGCGGACGATCTCCTCCATCGTGTAATCCGGGTTGCGGATGATCCCCGACGACAGGAACAGGCCCTCGATGTAGTTCCGCCTGTAGAACCCCAAGGTGAGATCGACCACCTCGTCCGCCGTGAACCTCGCCCGAGGCGTGTTCGAACTGACCCGGTTCACGCAGTAGGCGCAGTCGTAGACACAGAAGTTCGTCAGCAGGATCTTCAGAAGGCTGATGCACCGCCCGTCCGGCGCATAGGCATGGCAGATGCCCATGCCGCCATCCGTCGACCCCATCCCGCGTCCGCCCCGCGAGTCCCGTTTCACCGACCCCGACGACGCGCACGAGGCGTCATATTTCGCGGCGTCCGAAAGGATCGCGAGCTTCTGCCTGAGCGTGAGGGCGGCCATGCGCGAAGGATAGTGTTCTCCATTTGTTCATGCAAGCGGCGCCGATGCTCGTCGTCAGATCCGGCGGCGGCGGAAATCCTTCAGGATCTCGGCGGCCGCATTGTGGCCCGGCGCGCCGGTCACGCCGCCGCCGGGATGCGTGCCCGCGCCGCACTGGTAGAGCCCGCGGATAGGCGTCCGGTAATCGCCCGCGCCCAGCACGGGACGGGCCGAGAAGAGCTGATCCAGGCTGAGCCGGCCATGCATGATGTCGCCGGCCACCAGGCCGAAGGTCCGCTCCAGGTCCAGCGGCGACAGGATTTGCCGGCCCAGCACCGATTGCGCGAACCCGGGGGCATGGGCGTCCACCGTCGCGATCATCAGGTCGGCGACCTCGTCGCGACAATCGTCCCAGGAGCGGCCGTCCGGCAGCTCGGGCGCGACGTGCTGACAGAACAGGCTCGCCACATGGGCTCCGGGCGGCGCCAGGGTATCGTCCAGTGTCGAGGGGATCAGCATCTCCACGATCGGGGCTTGCGACCAGCCGTTCGCCCGCGCGTCGTGGAAGGCGCGCTCCATGTAGGCGAGGCTGGGGGCGACGATGATCCCCGCGGTGTGGTGGTCGCCCCGCTCAGGCCGGACGGTGAAGCGCGGCAGTTCCGACAGCGCCAGATTCATCCGGAAGGTCCCCGACCCCGACCGATAGCGGCCGATTCGCTCGGCGAAGTCGGTCGGCTGCACGCCCGGGTCCACCAGCGTCCGGAAGAGAAGCTGCGGGTGCAGGTTGGAGACCACGGCCCGCGCGGCCAGCACCTCGCCCGCTTCGGTCACGACGCCCGTGGCGCGACCTTTCACCGTCCGGACTTCGGCCACCGCCGTTCCCGTGCGGACCTCGACGCCGCGCGCCCGGCAGCAGGCGGCCATCGCCTCGGTGATCGCGCCCATCCCGCCGATGGCGTTGCCCCACGCGCCCTTCTTCCCGTTCACCTCGCCGAAGACGTGGTGCAGCAGGACGTAGGCCGATCCCGGCGTATAGGGGCTGGCATAGGCCCCCACCACGCCGTCGAAGCCGTAGGCCGCCTTGATCGGGTCGCTCTCGAACCAGCCGTCCAGCCAGTCGCCCACCGACTGGGCCAGGAGGGCGAGCAGATCGCGTTTGGCGGTCAGGTCGAGGCGGGTCAGCCTGCGACCGATCGCGACGCTCTTGAGCAGGTCCGGCGCCGCCTGCGCCCAGCCGTCCTCGACCAGGTTCGGCGGCGTCACCAGCACCAGTTCGCGCAGCACGTCGGCCACCGCCTCCAGACGCGACCAGTAGGTCGGCAGCCGCTCGGCGTCGCGCGCCGAGAAGCGGGCCGTCTCGGCCTGTGTCAGCCCGTCGCCCACGCAGAAGCCATCGCCGTCCAGCGGCAGGAAGTTGGCCATTCGCCGCTCGACCACCTTCAGCCCGTGGCGCGCCAGATCCAGGTCGCGGATCACCTTGGGATTGAGCAGCGATACGGTGTAGCTGGCCGTGGAGTTGCGGAAGCCGGGGTGGAATTCCTCGGTCACCGCCGCCCCGCCCACCACGGCGCGCCGCTCCAGAACCGTCACCTTCAGCCCCGCCGCGGCCAGATAGGCCGCACAGGTCAGGCCGTTGTGGCCCCCGCCGATCAGGATCACGTCCCGCGCCATGCCCGCCGATGGCACGCCCCGGAACGCGCCGCAACGCCGGTATCGGGTGGAACCGGCCGCCTCCCTGGCCATTCCGACGGGATGGCCCGCCTGTCGATCCGCCACGAAACGCTCTACGCCTATGCGCGGCCCGTGGCGTTTGCGCCCCACCGCCTGCTGGTTCGGCCGCGCGACAGCCACGCCATCCGCGTCGTCGACGCCGTCCTCACGGTCTCCCCGCCCGGCGACGTCCGCTGGCTGTACGACGCGCTCGGCAACTCCGTATGCAGTTTCACGCCCGGCGGCGAGAGCACCACCTTGTCGATCGTGAGCGAGTTGGTGATCGAGCGTTTTCCCGCCCGGCTTTCGGACCCGCGCGTGGAAGATCCACGCACGGCGACCCCGATCGTCTACGCGCCCGCCGACCGCGCCATCCTGTCGCCGTTCGTCGATCCGGTCACCGAGGATGCCGAAGAGCACCTCCTGCGCTGGGTGCGCGAGCAGATGGGCAGCCCCCAAGAGCCGGCCCTGGATTTCCTGCTGCGGCTGAACCGCGCCATCCACGGGGGCTTCGAATACCAGCCCCGGGACGTCGGCGCGGCGCAGGAGCCGGCGCAGACCGTACGCCTGAGGTCGGGGACGTGCCGCGATTTCGCCTGGCTGATGGTCGAGGCGCTGCGGCGGCTGGGGTATGCGGCCCGCTTTGTGACCGGCTACCTGTTCTCGCCCGCCCATGAACAGGTTCGCGGCGCCGGCGCAACCCACGCCTGGTGCGAAGTCTTCCTCCCGGACCTGGGCTGGACGGAGTTCGACCCGACCAATGCGCTGGCCGAGAGCCCGGACCTGATCCCGGTGGCGGCCGCCCGTGCGCCGCAGGACGCCACGCCCGTCAGCGGAGCCATCTACGGGGACCCAGGGGACACCCGGCTGACCGTTCACGTGGATGTGCGCGCGTCCGATTCGCTTCCGGCCGCTGCGTGAGTCAGAAATCACATCGCAAGAAGGAGAACAGGGCGATGACCCGAGGCCTCCAGCAGCAACCCCCCAGCCAGGGCTGGGTCTTTCCGAAATCCTGCGCCTCACCTCAGCACGGCCAGAAGCCGGCCTCCCGGCCCATTCCGGCGCCCGAGCCGCGCAGCTACAAGCCGCGTCCGGGACACTGATGGATCCAAAGGACGCTGGCACGCGTATCGGTTCGCGCTAGAAACTCGCGACACGCGCCCAGAACCCGCGCCCGGAGGCCAATCATGACCGACCGCCTGCTGATCGCCCGCCGCGGCCTGATCCTCGCCGGCGCAGGCCTCGCCCTCGCCCCGTCCTCTTTGGCCGCCCAGCCGCCGCGCCTGGCCTTCTCGGTCTTCCGCAACGGCACGAAGGTGGGCGAACACATGATGACCTTCTCGGGCGACGACGCGAACCGTGTCGTCAACACCCAGGTCGACATGACGGTCAAGATCGGGCCCGTCCCCGTCTATCGCTACAAGCACTCGGCTGTGGAACGCTGGGCCGACGGCCGTTGGGCCAGTATCGAGACCACCACCAACGGCAACGGGAAGATCTACAAGGCGTCGGGCCGGGCCATGGACGGGTTTGTCCAGCTCACGGGGCCCAAGGGCGCCAGCCGCGGCCCCGCCGACGCCATGCCGCTCAGCCACTGGAACCAGGCGGCCTTCCGCCGGCCCCTGTTCAACCAGCAGGAAGGCGCGCTGCTGAAGGTGCGGTGCGCGCAGGTGAAGCCCGGCCATTGGCAGATCCGCGGCGAGGCCGAGATCGACGACTTCTACGACGCCCAGGGCAACTGGCTGGCGCTGAAGGGCAAGCTCGAGGACGGTTCGACCCTGGAGTACAAGCGGATCTAGAATCCGGGACGCTTGGCGCGCCGCAGTCGCGGTCCGCCGAACCGAAAGTCGGTTTTCGCGAACGTCAGCTTTCCGGCGCGGTTGCATGAGCCGCGACCTCGCGGCATCAATTCCTCATGTGTCCCGGCTGCGAACGCCTCAGGGGTTAAGAGCCCCCGCCGAACCCAAGGCTCCCCGCAAGACGCGGGCGTGAGCCTTTGCGCGCACTCCTCTTCCGGGCGTTCCTTCCATGAGCTTCTTCGGCAACGGCGCGGTGAACCGCGTCAATCTGCACACCGTCGTCCAGGCCCTGTCCGAGGGCGCTGGCGGCGTCTTCGTCCTGGTCTTCCTGCTGCAGGCGGGCGTGCCTGCGCCGCTGGTCCTGTGCGCCATGGCCGCGCTGACGGCGGGCCGCTTCGTCCTGCGCCCCGTGGTTCTGCCCCTGGCCCGGCGTATCGGTCTGCGGCGCACGCTGATCCTGGGCACGGTGGGCGAGGCGGCCGTCTTTCCGCTTCTGCCTCTGGTGGCCGGCGTCGACGGCTACTTCCTGGCGTTCGTGCTCATCGGTCCGATCGGCAGCGTGCTCTACTGGACCTGCTATCACGCCTACTTCGCCGCCGTGGGAGACGACGAACACCGGGGTAGCCAGGTCGCCCTGCGGACCGCGCTCACCTCGATCGTGGGCGTGATCGCGCCGTTGCTGGGCGCGGGCCTGCTGGCGGCGGGCGGCCCCTGGTTGGCTTTCCTGGCCGCGGGCGCCATCCAGATCCTGGCCGCCGCCCCCCTGGTCGGGGCGCCCGAGGTTCCGCTGGCGGCGCCCAGCCGCGAACCGCTGAAGGGGGTGGTCACGGGCGCGGCGCTGTCGGCCTGCGACGGCGTCTTCGCCGGGGGGTACTTCTTCGTCTGGCAGATCGCCCTCTTCACCGCCCTGGACGGAAGCTTCACCGCCTATGGCGGCGCCATGGCGCTCGCGGCGTTGGTGGGCGCCGGATTCAGCCTGTGGATCGGCAAGCGGATCGACGCAGGCACCGGCCGCTCGGCCATCGTCATCGCCTTCCTGGTGGCCGCCACAGTGCTCATGTTCCGCGCCGTCAGCATCGGCTCGCCGGGCCTGGCGGTGACGGCCAACGCGGTCGGCGCCCTGGTGACGGCGGTGTGGATGCCGGCCCTGGGCGCCCCGATCTACAATCTGGCCAAGGCCTCGGCCTGCCCGCTGCGTTTCAACGTGGCGACCGAGGGCGGGTGGGACGTGGGCTGCGGCGGAGCGTGCCTGATCGGGGCCGCGATGATCTGGGGCGGCTTCACCTATGCGGCGCCTGTTCTGCTCGGGCTGGCGGGTGCGACGGCCGCATTCGCCATACTGTGGCGCCGCTACGGCCGGGTCGAAACCAGGGCCTTGTCCACATAGGCCTCGAACGCGGTCCGGGCCGTCGTGAGGCAGCCGTCCACCTGGGCCACGGTGACGATCCCGTCGAAGGCGGTCATGTCGGTTTCGGGACAGACCTTGCCCAGTCCCGGCGCCGCGCGACGTACGCGCGGCGGGCCGACCAGCATCTTCAGCACCGCCACGCGGTCTTCGTTGACACTGGCGTACTGCCGGCGCGGCACGATCACTTGGCCCGCCGCGCCGTTCAGCCGGACCACCTGTCCGGCGGTGTCGATGAGGACCACCGACTTGCCCGGCGCGATCTGGACCAGGGTTCCGGCCGCGAACTCCTGGCCGCGCGCCACACCCGGCTCGGTCGAGGACACGACGACGAAATCCGCCGCATGGGCCACCCCGGCGACCAGGATGGCCGCGACGGCGCCAAGAACCACAGATCTCATCGACAAATTCCTCCGACGCACCGCGACATTGGCCTCCGACGCACCCCGACATTGGGCAGGCGCCGCGGCGGCGGTCAAGCACGCTCGCCCCTCAGGCTGGCCGATGCGGCCCACGGCCCATTGCGCGCCCCGCGATTCCTCCTAGCATAGGACGCGGATCGGCTCCGCACGGACCGGACCTTCGAAAACAGGCCGGCGAAACAGGTCAGTGTCAGGGAGCCGTTGGACGCGGGCGCGAAGACCCGTGGCGCGGGCGAGGGATTGGACGCCAAACTCGAGGAAAACGACTCCGACGCCGCGATCGCCGCGGCGGTGACAGACGATCTCGCGGAACGCGAGGCCGCCTACGAGAAGTTCGTCTGGGACAACCTGCGTCGCAACTATCTCGGCAACTACCTCCACGGCATGCTGGGCATGACCGGCTTCCGGCTGGTCAACGCGCCCACCTTCCTGCCGGCCTATCTCTTCGCCGTATCGGGATCGAACGGCATCGTCGGACTGGGGCTGGCGCTCCAGCAACTCGGCGGCGTGATCTCGCCCATCTTCGGCGCCACCAAGATCGAGCACCGCACCAAGGTGATGCCCGCCGCCGTCTGGATGGGCAGCCTGGGGCGGCTGGCCATCCTGGGCATGGCGCTGGCCGGGTGGTTCCTGAGCGGCCAGCCGCTCGTCTGGGCGCTCCTGTTCTTCATCCTCATGTTCGGCGTCTTCATGGGCGCGCAGCGGGTGGTGTTCAGCCTGCTGATGTCCAAGGTGATCCCGATCAGTCGGCGCGGCCGGCTCCAGGCCTGGCGTAACGCCACCGGAGGCCTGATCGCCGCGATCCTGGCCTGGGTGGCGGGCAAGTACTTCATCGAGCCGGACCTGTTCGGCAACGGCTACTCCACCACCTTCCTCTTCGCCTTCTTCCTGACCAGCCTGGGCCTGTGGGCGCTTCAGATCCTGCTGAAGGAGCCCGAGCCGCCCACCACCCGACCGCAGGCCCGCTTCCGCGACCGTCTGCGGGAGTTCCCGGCCCTGATCGCCCAGGATCGGGCCTACGGCTTCTTCCTGCTGGTCCAGATGCTGGCCACCTCGGCCCGCATCGCCACGCCGTTCTACATCCTCTACGTCGGTCGCCAGATCGGCGCCGATGGGGCGACCATCGGCCTGCTCACCTTCGCCTTCCTCGGGGCCGACACCGCCTCGAACCTCCTCTGGGGCTATCTGGGCGACAAGACGGGCTTCAAGCTGGTGCTGACGATCTCGCTGATCGGGTGGACCATCGCGACCCTGATGCTGCTCAACTTCCACCACGGCGCCGCGGTCTTCGCCGCATTCGCGGTCCTGGGCGCCTCGCTCAGCGGCTACATGATGGCCTCCCAGACCATGATCCTGGAGTTCGGAAGCCGCGACGACCTGCCCATGCGCATCGCCGTCTCCGCGACGGCCGAAAGTATCACCGCGACCGCCGGCCCCCTGGCCGGCGGGATCATCGCCGAGCTGTTCGGCTACGACGTCGTGTTCGTGGCGTCCCTGGGCTTCCTGGCCGCCGCCTTCGTGATCCTCGTGACGGCCGTCCGCGACCCGCGGCGAAAGCTCGCCGTCTGACCCACCTCCGTGCTATGGCTGCGGACATGGTTCGCATGGTCGCCAATCCGTCCGGTCGCCCGAACGCCACCCTCGCGGGGCGTCCGAACGGCCGAGCGTGCAGACGCGCCTAGCCTTCCCGGACCCGCCCCGCCGAACCGGCCGGGGCTCCAGCGATCCAGGAAGGTGCCCGTTCCGGCCTCCGGCTCAGACCGTAGAGAGACCGATGGACCACCGCATTCCCCTCCCCCCGACTCCCATCCTCGAGACCGCCCGTCTCATCCTGCGACCGCTGCAGGACCACGACGTCCCGGCGATCCAGCGTATCTTCCCGCAGTGGGAGGTGGTGAAACACCTGAACGCGGCCGTGCCCTGGCCCTACCCCGACGACGGCGCCGCGACGAACATGGCCATGTGCCTCGATCAGCGTGCGAAGGGCGAAAAATTCTTCTGGGCGATCACGCTCAAGGATGACGACGAACTGCGCGGCAGAATCGACCTCTGGCCCGGCGACGCCCAGGTCCGGGACTCGCGCGGCTTCTGGCTCGATCCGCGGCTGCATGGCCAGGGCTTGATGACCGAGGCGGCCGACGCGGTGACCGACTACGCCTTCCGCATACTGGGCTGGCCCGAGCTCTGGCTCAGCAACGCCCAGGAGAACATCGGTTCGCACCGCATCAAGGAAAAGCAGGGAGCCGAACTGGTGGACGTCACGCCCGGAATCTACGTCGGTGGCCCAGGCGTGCGCGAGACCTGGGTCCTGCGGCGGGAGGTCTGGCTGGCGCGGACCGCCTCCCCGTCGAAATCACCTCGGCGACACAGGCCTCGGCGTCGCGGCCGGCGGTGTCGACGACCACCCGTTCGCGGCTCCACGGCCGGTAGTCGCGCTCAACGACCTCCCGCCAGGTCGGCGGCGTCAGGCCCGGGATGTCCGTCTCCCGCGTTTCCACCCGGCGACGATGTTCGACGGTGTCGCGACAGACGATCTCGACCTCGGTCACCTGGGCGCCGGCGTCCAGCCCCGCTGCGCGCCAGGCGTCCCGCGTCTCCATCCAGGGGTTCACGCTGTCCCCCACCACGTCCAGGCCCAGGCGCAGGTTGTCCCGGGCGAGGGCGTAGGCCGCCTGGTAGCCGGCGCCTTCCACAGGGGTGTCCACATCCGCGATCGCCGTCTCGATCGTGTCGATACGCAGCCAGACCGCACCGATCCGTCGGGCCAGTTCGCGGGCTATGGTGGTCTTGCCTGAGCCCGGCAGACCGGCAAGGACGATCAGCCGGGGCATGGTCAAGCCGCCGCGCGCTCGGCTGCGGCGCCCGCGATACGCGCCCTGGCGATGGCGTTGGCGACATCGTGTGTCGGGCGGCGCTCGCGCTGAGCCTGGTCCAGCACTTCGTCCAGGGTCGACATCAGGCGCTCCAGCCGGGCGTCCACCCAGGCGGGATCGAAGGCCTCGCCCCGCTCCAGGGCCCGGATCTCGCCGGCCACGTTGATGATGCCGCCACCGTTGATCACATAGTCCGGTGCGTAGAGGATTCCCCGGCGGAACAGCTCCTGACCGGCCTCGGGGCCGGCGAGCTGATTGTTGGCCGCCCCGGCCACCACCCTGGCCCTCAGGTGCGGTATGGTGTCGAGGCTGACGGCGCCGCCCATGGCGCACGGGGCGAAGACGTCGCAGTCCACGTCGAAGATGGCGCTGGGAGCCGCGGTCTCGGCGTCCGTCTCGGCCGCCACCCGACGCAGCGCCTCGCCGTTGACGTCGGTTAGGACCAGCTTCGCGCCGGCCGCGCGCAGCTTCTTCGCCAGGTGCTCGCCCACATGGCCCACGCCCTGGATCGCCACGCGGACGCCGTCCAAGTCCCGACCCAGCGCCCGGCGAACGCACAGGCGGACGCCACGGAACACGCCCTCGGCCGTCACCGGGCTGGGATCGCCCGAGGCGGCCGGGTGGTCGTCCAGACCCGCCACATAGCGGGTGCGCCGCCGCGCGTGCGCCAGGTCCGCGGGCGAGACGCCGACGTCCTCGGCCGTCCAGTACTTGCCGCCCAGGGCCTCCACCGCCTGGCCGAAGGCCTCGAACAACGCCGGGGTCTTCTGGGTGCGGGAGTCACCGATGATCACACTCTTGCCGCCGCCCAGCTCCAGATCGGCCATGGCGTTCTTGTAGGACATGGCCCGCGACAGGCGGAGGGCGTCGGTCAGCGCCTCCTCCGCGCTCGCGTACGGCCACATTCGGCAGCCGCCGGCGGCCGGTCCGCGGGCGGTCGAATGCACGGCGATGACGCACTTCAGTCGCGACGCCTCGTCGGCGAAGGCGTGGACGCCCTCATGACCCTCGAAGGCCGGAGAATCAAACAAAGTCATGCCTGACGACCTTCAATCATGGGGGTGAATTTTCGGCGTCTACGACGAACGAAGGCATGTCATAATCCCGCCGCATGCCGCGCCCCGTCCGCTTTGTCGGACGCCCCTGGCGAGCCCGGGATGGGCGGCGCATCCGACGGCAGCGGAGCCTCCGGATCGCGAAGGAAAGCCAGGACATCGGCGATCACCACCTCCCGCTGGAGGTCGCGTGTCAGCAGGTGATGGCCCTGGGCGTAATAGGCCGTGCGATCCGAGGCGTTCAGGTTCCGGACGGCGCGGAAGGCGGCCTTCTTCGGCACGATCTGATCGTTGGCGCCATAGAGATAGAGGGTCGGCAGGTCGTCGTCGCCCACCCTGTCGGCCGCACGGTCCATCAGCTTCACCAGACCGTAGAGGGTGTCGGACCGCGCGCCCCAGATCATCAGGCGGTCCCGCCCCATGCGGACCAGTTCCTCACGGTTATCGGTCGGACTGATGCGGTCGGTCACCCAGCGCGGCGGCGTGTAGACCTTGGAGGCGGTGAAGTTGGCCGCCAGCCACAGCAGGGTCTTGTTGGGCAGCGGCTGGGTCCTGAAGCCCCAGACGCCTGGCGCGAGCAGCACCAGCCGGTCGGCGGCCGGCGGATTGTCGTCCGCGAACGCCACGGCGGCCACGGCGCCGCCCATGCTCTCGCCCACGACCGCGACGACGGCCCCGGGGTGCCGGGCGCGCGCGAGCGCCGTCACCGTCCGCAGATCCTCGACCATCAGGCCCTCGCCGGCCCACACGCCCCGCTGCGGCGAGCGGCCGAAGCCACGCTGATCGTAGGCGTAGGTGGTGACGCCGGCCTTGGCCCACTCGGGCGCGGCCAGATTGAAGGCGTTGGCGTAGTCGTTCATGCCGTGCGCCGCCACGATCACCGCCCAGGGCTCGCCGTCGGCGGCCCAGGTGGTCAGGCCCAGGGCCGCGCCATCGAAACTGACGACACGATCGGCCTCGATCCGCGGCCCCTGGAAACCGGGCGGCGGCGTCGCCGCTTGCTGGCGCAGCATCGGCGCACAGGCCGACAGCGCGAACAGCAACAGGATCAGGGCCAGGCGGGTCATCTCGGGGATGGACTATAGCCTACGGCCGCAACCTCGGGAAAAGCCCCCGGCCTTAAGGCGAGGGCGATGTCGCGGGCGGGTCAGGCCGCCCCGTCGGGCTGTGGCAGGCGCATCCGCCACACGCCCTTGAAATCGTCCGGATCCGCCGGCTTGCCGTGGCGCAGGATCACCAGTCGCCCGCTGCGGGCCAGACCGATCGCCACGGCCCGCACCTTGCCCAGTTCCCGCCGCCAGCCGGTTGCGTCCAGGGCCCGGGCCACCTCTTCGGGCGAGACGGACTTGCCGGCCGGCAGCTTGGCCAGGAGATCGAAGATGGCCGTCTCCACGGGGTCCATCAGCCGCCCCGCTTCAGCGTCTCGCGGGCGATGATCACCTGCTGAATCTGGCTGGTGCCCTCATAGATCCGGAAGATGCGTACGTCGCGGTAGAAGCGCTCGATGCCGTAGTCCGCGATGTAGCCGGCCCCGCCGAAGATCTGCACCGCGCGGTCGGCCACCCGGCCCACCATCTCCGAGGCGAAGTACTTCGCCGCCGCCGCCTCCATGGTGACGTTCTGGCCGGCGTCGCGCTTGCGGGCGGTTTCGAGGGTCAACGCCTTGGCGGCCAGCGCCTCGGTCTTCGAGTCGGCGATCATCCCCTGGAGGAGCTGGAAACTCGACAGCGGCTGGCCGAACTGCTTGCGCTCGGACGCATAGGCCACGCAGTCGGCGATCAGACGCTCGGCCACGCCGATGCAGACCGACGAGATGTGCAGGCGACCGCGATCCAGCACCTGCATGGCCACCTTGAAGCCCTCGCCCTCGGCGCCGATCCGGTTCTCGGCCGGCACCCGGACATTGTCGAAGAACACCTCCGAGACGTGGGCCCCCTGCTGGCCCATCTTCTTCTCGGACTTGCCCACGGTAAGACCAGGGCTGTCGCGCTCGACCAGAAAGGCCGAGACTCCGCCGCCACCCGGCTTCGCGGGATCGGTGCGGGCCATCACGGTGAAGAGGTGCGCCTTGTTGGCGTTGGTGATGAAGCGCTTCGCGCCGTTCAGCACATAATGGTCCCCGTCCTTGACCGCGCGGGTCTGGACGTTGGCCGAGTCGGACCCGGCCTCGGGCTCGGTCAGGGCGAACGAGGTGACGATCTCGCCCGAGGCGATGCCCGGCAGGAACTTCTCCTTCTGGGCCTCGGTCCCGAACATCACCAGCGCCTGCGAGCCGATGCCCACATTGGTGCCGAACGCCGACCGGAACGCCGGGCTGGTGCGCCCCAGTTCGATCCCCACCAGGCACTCGTCCTCCATCGAGAGGTCCAGGCCGCCGTAGGACTCCGGGATCGAGAGGCCGAAGAGGCCCAGGCTCTTCATCTCCTCGATGACGTCGTCGGGCATGGCGTCGTCTTCCGCCACCTTGGCCTCGAGCGGACGCAGGCGCTCGGTCACGAAGCGGCGGACGGTTTCGATGAGCTGGTCGCGGGTTTCGGCGTCGAGCGCCATGGGTTGATCCCCCTCTCGGTCTTCAGCGCCTCAAGGACAGGCGCGGGTGGTCGTGGATGTCTTGAAGCGGCTGAGACCGACGCCGACGACCGGCCGTCGCCAGGTCTCGGTGCGGACCGACCGCGCCGCCACCGCGCAGACCGGCGCCTCGGCGGCGATGACCTTGCCACCGCTGTAGACGAGGGCGATGGCGCGGTAGTCGAGGGCCTTGTCGGTCTGGTTCCAGATCTTCATCAGCGTGGCGCGCACCTCGGCCGAACCGTCGAGGGCGACGGCCACCTGGCCGTCCGGGGGCGCATCGAACGCTTCGACGACCTTGCCCGGAGGATGAGCGGCGGCGAGCCGTCCGTCCTCTACGCCGATCAGCACCGGCCAGCCCCGGTCGTCGAGCCGGAACAGCGCCCGCTGGCCCAGCACGACCTGGAGCGTCTCGCCGTCGGCCTTCGTGCGGGCCTCGACGTCCAGCGTCGCGCGCGCGGCCTGATCGGGCCCGTCTTCCGGCTTGATCCCATGCTGCGCCGTCGCCCCCGGTGACGAACCAGGCGGTGGACCGGGCGCGGCCTCGACGTCTTCCTCAGGCTTCGCCGCGTCCGGCGCTGGCGCCGACGCCTCGACGGTGCGCTCGTCCAGACCGGGCGCCTCGGTCACGGCCGGCCGATCGCGCGGCGCCGTGGCCACGGGACCGTCGTCCGGCGCTGCGCCGGGCCTCGCGACGGGCGCGGGCTGGGCGGCGGCGAGCGCGAGCAGGGCGATGAAGGGCGCGGGCATTCATCCTCGGGCGGTGCGGGCGCGCAAACTAGTGGGACGGCCGTCGCGGGGCAAACGGTAAGCGCCGGCCCCTTTTCGATCTCTCCCTCGCGTGCTTAGAGGCCGGCAGGCACGAACAGAACAGAAAAACGGGGATGGCCGGAGCATGGACGGCGGCGACAACCAGACCAGCTACGCGTCGAAGCTGACGCAGATCACCCAGGGCGAATGGGCGGGCTGGTCCTGCTATCCCGGCGGCGACCCCTACGAGGACCTGGCCGGCCCCTTCTACTTCCGTATCGGCGACGACGGCCGGCCGGTCTGCGCGTTCCGCGCCGAGCACAAGCACATGAACGGCGGCATGTTCATGCACGGCGGCTGCTACATGACCTTCGCCGATTTCTGCCTGTTCGTGATCGCCCGAGACCACTTGCAGGACAGCCATTCGGTGACCGCGACGTTCAGTTGCGAGATGGTGGGCGCGGCGCGCATCGGCGACCTCATCGAATGCACGGGCGAGGTGGTGAAGGGCGGTCGCAGCCTGGTGTTCGTGCGCGGGATCATCGCTACGGGCGGCGAACCCCTGATGAGCTTCTCCGCCTCGCTCAAGAAGACACGCCCGCGCAACTGATGCACGGACGCCACAGTATGTGCGGCATACCGGACCGGTCTTGAAAAAGCCGAGGTCCCGGGCGACCTAAGCGCGACCATGTTTCGTAGAACCCTGATTTCCACCGCCCTCGCCGCCGTTGCGCTGGCCACGCCCGCCGCCTCGGCCGCCCAACCCAGCGGCGTGGAGGGCGTGTGGCGGAATCCGAAGAACTCCGTGCATATCCGCATCCAGCCCTGCGGCGAGCATCTGTGCGGCTACGTCGTGTGGGCGACCGAGGATGCCAAGGAGGATGCGCGCAAAGGCGGTACGGCCAACCTTGTCGGCTCCCAGCTCCTGCGCAACTTCTCGCCCAGCAAGAGCGGCTCGTGGCGAGGCCGGGTGTTCGTGCCGGACCTCAACGCCACGTTCTCGGGCTCGGCCCAGCTCGTTGACGAAAACACCTTGCGGGCCCGCGGCTGCCTGATCGCCGGCCTGGGCTGCAAGTCCCAGAACTGGAAACGCATCAGCTAGGCGCGAATTCGACGGGACTGGACTTGGACGGCCAAGCGGCCCAGCCTTTCGCCAAGCCGGCCGCGAGAGCCGGCTGAAGGGAGAGGCAGCATGATCACGGCCGCGTGCCACTGCGGCGCCGCCGTCCTGACGGCGCCCGCCGCGCCCACCGAAGTGACCGAGTGCAACTGCTCGATCTGCCGCCGCCTCGCGGCGCGTTGGGCCTACTATCCGCCAGCGGAGGTCGGCTTGCCCGCCCCGGCGGCGACCCAGGTCTATGTCTGGGGCGACCGCATGCTGGCCTTCCATCGTTGCAGAGCCTGCGGCGTCGCCACCCACTGGCAGAGCCTGAACGGCGCCCGCGACCGCATGGCGATCAACACACGGCTCGTGGACGGCCTCGACTGGTCGACGATCCGGGTGCGCCGGTTCGACGGCGCCGAGACGTGGCGCTACCAGGACGACTGAGACCCGGCGCCGGCCGTCCAGGGCGGGTGTTCTTCGCGCCGCCGAAACAGTCTAGAGAAGGCCCTCGTGAGCCTGCCCCCCAACTTCACCCTGCTGCAGGTGGTGCCTGAGCTGGAGACCGGCGGCGCCGAGCAGAGCACGATCGACGTGGCCAGAGCCGTCGTACGGGCTGGAGGGACTGCGCTGGTCGCCACCCGTGGCGGCCGGATGGCGGCGCGGCTGGAATCGGACGGCGGGCGCATGGCCCAGATGCCGGTGCAAACCAAGAATCCCCTGACCATGCTGGGCAACGCCGCGCGCCTGGTGGGGCTGATCCGTCAGGAGAAGGTGTCGATCGTCCATGCCCGGAGCCGCGCCCCGGCGTTCTCGGCGCTGTGGGCGGCGCACGCCACGGGCACGCCCTTCGTCGCCACCTATCACGGGGTCTACAAGGCCCGGTCCGGATTGAAGCGCTGGTACAACGCCGTGATGACCCGCGGCGACCTCGTGATCGCCAACTCCGACTACACCCGTGACCATGTCCTGGCGGAACACGCCGTCGCTCCCGAGCGCCTGGTGACCATCCCGCGCGGCGTGGACCTGGAGCGGTTCGAGCCCGCCTATGTGACCGAGAGCCGGCTGAGCGCCTTGCGCGAGGCGTGGGGCGTGCAGGCCGGCGAACACCGAACACGCATCCTGCTGGCCGGGCGGCTGACGCGGATCAAGGGACACCTGACGATCATCGAGGCGGCGGCCCGACTGCGCGCCCGCGGCCGTCACGATTTCCTGATCCTGTTCGCCGGCGACGACCAGGGACGCACGGGCTACTCAGCCGAACTGGAGGCGGCGATCGCGGCGGCGGGCCTGGAGGATGCGGTGCGCATCGTCGGCCATTGCGACGACATGCCGGCGGCCTACCTGGTGGCCGACCTGGCCATCCTGCCCACCACCGTGCCCGAGTCCTTCGGCCGCACGGCCGTCGAGCCGCAGGTGATGGGACGCCCCGTCATCGCCTCGAACCACGGCGGCGTGACCGAGACCGTCCAGAACGGCGTCACCGGCTGGCTTGCGCCCGTGGGCGACGCCGAAGCCTGGGCCGAGGCCATCGCCCAGGCCATCGACGTCGGGCCCACCCGGCGGCTGGAGATGGGCGAAGCCGGACGTCGACGCGCCCGGCAGCTCTATTCGGTCGAAGCCATGTGCGAGCAGACCCTGGCCGCCTACCGCCGGGTTCTGGAGGCCCACGCCTGATGCCCCGCAACATAGCGCGCATCCTGGTGATCAAGCTGTCGGCCCTCGGCGATTTCGTGCTGGCCCTGGCCGCCATGAAAAAGATCCGCGAGGCCCACCCCAAGGCCCACATCACACTGCTCACCACGCCGCCATTCGAAGCCCTGGCCCGAAGCTGCCCCTACTTCAACGCCGTCGATACGGGCGGGCGGCCCCAAGGTCTCGCGGCGTGGCTGGATCTCCGGCGCCGGCTGAAGGCTGCGGGCTTCGAGCGGGTCTACGACTTGCAGACTTCCTCACAATCGAACCGGATTTTCCAGGCTCTTCGCCCCGGCCCGCCGGCCTGGTCGGGCGTCGCCTTCGGCTGCTCGATGCCGCACCGCAATCCCGACCGCGACAGGATGCACACCCTGGAGCGACAGGCGGACCAGCTCATGCACGCCGGCATCTGGCCCGACGCGCCGACCGAGCCCGGCTCCGCGCCGCCGCCCGACCTGTCCTGGATCCTCAAGGGCTCCGCGACCGCGCGGTCGACGCCGGGCGCCAACCGGCCTCGACCCTATGTGCTGTTCGTACCGGGCGGGTCGGCCCACCGAATGGACAAGCGCTGGCCGGTGGAGCGCTATTCCGAGCTGGCGCGCATCCTCTACGGCCGCGGCTTCGACATCGTCATCATAGGCGGGCCGCAGGAGACCGATCTGGCGCACACGATCCAGCGCACCACCCCGAGGGCGCGCGATCTGACCGGCCGCACGGACTTCGCCGCGGTCGCCGCGCTGGGGGCCCGCGCCGCGCTGGCGGTCGGCAACGACACCGGACCGCTCCATCTGGCCGCGGCGGCGGGAGCCCCCACGATCGTGCTGTTCTCGAAAGCTTCGGATCCGGCCCTCTCCGCCCCGCGCGGGCGGGTGGCGATCCTGCGGGCCGACGACCTCTCCGACCTCGCCGTGGCCCAGGTGGCGCAAGCCGCGCAGGCCCTTGTTCCGCCGCTCGCACGGCAGGGCGCGCTCGCGCCTTGATAGTGGACCGCGGCTGGCTCATATTCGACTTAGCGACCGGAGCGCTCGAAGCGTCCCGGCGTTTTTGCGTTGTAACGACCTAGGAGCCCTGCCTATTCGCCGCCCCATGCAAGCGCCGCCCGTCAAGGAAGGGCCGCGCATGAACCAAGACATCCGCGTGCCCCGCGTCCTCCTCATCGACCAGCACGGTGAGAAGCAGGGTGTGATGCCCACGTCCGCCGCCATCGAAGCCGCCGAGGAGGCAGGCCTCGATCTGGTCGAAATCGTGCCCAACGCGGATCCGCCCGTGTGCAAGATCCTGGATTACGGCAAGTTCAAGTTCCAGGAACAAAAGAAGAAGAACGAGGCGCGCAAGAAACAGAAGGTCGTAGAGCTCAAGGAAATCAAGCTCCGTCCCAACATCGATGATCACGACTACGACGTGAAGGCCCGGTCGATGCATCGGTTTTTCGAAGAAGGCGACAAGGTGAAGATCACCCTGCGCTTCCGTGGTCGCGAACTCGCCCACCCCGAACTGGGGATGAAGCTACTCCAGAAGGTCAAGGCCGACTTCGAGCCCATCGCCAAGGTGGAGTACGAGCCCCGCATGGAGGGGCGCCAGATGATCATGATCCTGGCGCCGCGGTAGTGCGCGCCCGCCAGCCTCTGGTTTCCGGAACGGCCGCTCTCGCAGCGGCCGTCTTCGTTTCCACCGCCCTCCCTTCGCCGGCGGCGGCCCAGCCTCGGGAAGCCCCGCGCAACGCTCCCGTCGGGCCGTTCAGGATCGGCGAGGGTCTCTACTATGTGGGCGGAAGCGACTATGCGGCCTATCTCATCGCCACCAAGGCGGGTCTGATCGTGCTCGACGGCGGCGACCAGGCCGTGGGCCGCCAGGTCGTCGGAAACATCCGCGCCCTGGGCTTCGATCCGGCCCAGGTGAAGATCCTGCTCAACTCGCATCAGCACTTCGACCACGCCGCCGGACTCGCCGAAATCCGCAAGGCCGCGCCGGACGCCCGCCTGTACGCCAGCGCCGCGGACGGTCCCATCATCGCCGCCGGCGGCAAGGGGGATCCCTTCCTGAAGGGCAAGCCGTTCGAGTACGAGCCCGTCCCCGTGGCCCGCACGCTGAACGACGGCGACAAGGTCACGCTGGGCGGATGGACGCTGACGGCCCACGTCACCGGCGGACACACGGCCGGCTGCACCACCTGGACCTTCCCGGTCACGGTGGCGGGCAAGGTGCGTCAGGCCCTCGTCCACTGCTCGTCCAGCGTGCTGCCGGGCTACAAGCTGGGCAAGACCGAGACCTATCCCGGCATCACGGCGGCCTACGAGAAGAGCTTCGGCACCTGGAGGGCCCTGCCCTGCGAGGTGTTCCTGGGCTCCCACGGCCGCTTCTTCGGCATGGACGCCAAACGCAAGGCCCTGGACGCGGGCAAGGCCGACGCCTTCGTCGATCCAGTCGGCTGCAAGGCCTTCTACGCCCAGCAGGAAGCGGTGTTCCGAGCCGAACTGAAGAAGCAGAACCCTTAGACTCCCGGCTCGCGGGCTCCCCTCTCAACGGACTCCCGGGCGGACCGTCCCGCGCGACTGTTGCGCCGAACCAACGGCCGGACCGGGATCGGCGCTCGCGGCTCGCGTCGCGGTTGCCCGCGTGGCCGGACGCGGCTTAACACCGTTCACATGACACCGACCGCATCCCCGGAGGCGGCGCCGCCCCGCTGGGCCGCGCTGTCGCTGATCGGGATCATCTTCCTGAACATGCTGGGCTTCGGGATCATCGTCCCGTTGCTGCCCTTCTACGCGAAATCGTTCGACGCCTCTCCCTGGCAGATCGCGCTGATCTTCTCCGCGTTCTCGGTCGGCACCTTCATCGGCGAACCGTTCTGGGGCCGGATGTCGGACAAGTACGGCCGCAAGCCGCTCCTGATCATGACCATCTGCGCCAACGGGCTCTGCTACCTGGCGCTGGCGTTTGCGCCGAACGCCTGGATCGCGTTCGTCATCCGGCTGGCGGGCGGCCTGTTCAGCGGCAACGGCTCGATCATCCAGGGCTATATCGCCGACGTCACGCCGCCCGAGCGCCGGACCCGCGCCATGAGCTGGATGGGAGCGGCGTGGAACGTGGGCCTGATCGTCGGCCCATTCCTGGGCGGCGTGTTCGCCAAGCCGTCGCTCGGGCCGATCGGGTTCCAGCTTCCGCTCTTCATCTCCGCCGGACTGTTCCTGACCTCGGCGCTGTTCATCCTGGCGTTCATCCGCGAGAGCCGCCAGCGCGACCTGACCAACAGCTACCGCCCCAATCGCTGGGCTGCGACCGGCGAAGCCGTGCGGCATCCCGTGATCGGACGGCTCATGCTTGTGACATTCCTGGTGGGTTTCGCCTTCACCGGCATCGAGTCGATCTTCGGCCTGTGGGCGCAGGAGCGCTACGGCTGGGGTCCGCGCGAGATCGGATGGGCCTTCATGTTCGTGGGAATCGCGTCCGCGTTCACTCAGCTCCTGCTGACCGGCCCGCTGTCCGAACGCTTCGGCCAGGCGCCCATGCTGGCCATCGGCATGGCGATCACCGTGATCTGCATCGGTTTGCAGCCGTTCTCCGCCAGCGGGACCATGACCATCGTCCTGATGTCGCTGTCGGCGTGCGGCCAGTCCGTCGCATGGCCGAACGTCAGCGCGATGATCTCCGAGACCGCCGATCCCCACAGGCAGGGACAGATCCTGGGACTGAACAACGCCACCGGCGCCCTGGCGCGCGTCGCGGGACCGCTGTGCGCGGGGCTGAGTTTCGCGGGACTCAGCATCCACGCGCCGTTCTTCCAGGGCGCCCTCGTGGTCGTTCCGGCCATATGGCTGGCCCTGGCCGCGGGTCGGAGAGCGACGGCCTGGCGCGCGACGCAGCCGAGCCCGTCGCCATGAGCCAGCCCGCCCGCAATGAAGAACGGCGAGCCCTGGCGGTCCTGCTGTCGGTGATCTTCCTGATGATCGCGGGCTTCGGCCTGGTCATCCCGCTCCTGCCTTTCTTCGCCAAGGCGTTCGACGCTCCGGCCTGGCAGATCACCCTGCTCTTCTCGGCCTTTTCGTTCGGCCAGTTCCTGGGCGAACCGTTCTGGGGCCGCCTCTCGGACCGGATCGGCCGGAGGCCGGTGCTGCTGATCACCATCACGGCCGTAGGCGTCAGCTACGCGGCGCTGGCGTTCGCCCCGAACATCGGCTGGGCGTTCGCCATCCGCTTCCTGACCGGCGTCTTCGCCGGCAATATCTCGACGCTGCAAGGCGCCCTGGCCGATATCACCCCGCCCGACAAGCGCGCCGGCCGCATGGGGATCATGGGCGCCGCGTTCAGCGCCGGCTTCGTCATGGGCCCCGCCATCGGCGGCCTCCTGGCTCAGCCCGAACGCGGCGCCCTGGGCTTCCAGCTACCCCTCCTGGCCGCGGCGGGCTTCACCTTCGCCTCCGCCCTTGCGGTGCTGCTGTTCGTCCGCGAACACCGCGCCGCGCCGCGCGGGCCGACCACGCGCCGGGGCCGCCTGGCCGGACTTCACGAGGCCACCGCGGACCCGATCGTCAGCCGCATGCTGCTGATCAGCTTCATCGTGATGGCAGGCTTCGCCGGGATCGAGGCCACCTACGGCCTGTGGACCGAGGCGCGGTTCGGCTGGGGCCCGCGCGAGATTGGCCTGGCCTTCATGGTCATCGGCCTGCTGGGCGCGGTGTGCCAGGGATGGCTGTCCGGCTGGATGGCCCGGGCGTTCGGTGAAGCGCGAACGCTGGCGGCCGGGCTCGCTCTGATGGGGATCGGGCTCGCGACCCAGTGGCTCTCGCCGAACTGGCCGATGGCCATGGTGGGGTTCGCCTTCGTGTGCGTGGGCCAGTCGATCTGCTTTCCGAACGTCTCGGCCCTGATCTCTCGCGCCGCGCCCGCAGACCGGCAGGGCGAGATGCTGGGCCTCAACATGAGCGGCATGGCGCTGGCCCGCATCGGCGGTCCGGTGGGCGCCGGCCAGCTCTTCTCTACGGTCTCGCCCGGCGCGCCCTTTGCAGCTTCGGCGCTGCTGATCCTGCCGGCGTTGTGGCTGGCCCGCAGCGTCATCCGGCGAGCGCCACGCCTGGCCTGAGCGCCGTTGGCCTGAGCCACGCCCGCTCACGCAATCGTCAAGCTGGGGGTCTCGCGCAGGCCGGCGGGCGGACGCTATCTAGTGCGCCCATCGATCAGGAGACGACATCGGATGAACAACCTCGGCGCCATTCTCGTGGTCTGCAACGACGAGGCCTATGCCAGCGACCTCATCGGCAAGCTGCACGACAAGGGCGCCAGCGTGGTGGGGCCGGTCACCCAGGCCAGCGTGGCCCTGGCGCTCGCCGCCCAGACCTCGCCCAGCATGGCCATCGTCACCCATCCCCTGACCGGCCGGCGCGACGCCGAGGAACTGGCGCGCGAACTGCACGACACCTGGGGGGTCCGCTCCCTGGTGCTCGACGAGGCCATGCCCGGCTCCCAGAAGGTGGGCGAACAGCCCTGGCTGCCCGAGGCCGATGAACTCACCCGCCTGCAGCAGGTGTTGGGGACCGTCGGCGCAGCCTGAGTCGCGGGCCGACCCGCCGGCGCCCTGGCTTTTGGCGCCCTGTCGTCCCTCAGCCTTGCCTTTCACGGGCCTTTCCGCTACTAGCCCGCCCCTTCGGAACCGCCTGGCCCCAAGGCATGCCATGGCAGTTCATCAACACGACCAGAGGACGGGGTTTTCGAACTCCGAGTGAAATGCCGAAACTGAAGACCAAGTCGGGCGTGAAAAAGCGCTTCAAGATGACGGCGTCTGGAAAGCTGAAGGCCGGCGTCGCCGGCAAGCGCCACCGCCTCATCAGCCACAACGGCAAGTACATCCGTCAGAACCGCGGGACCAAGGTGATGAGCGAGGCCGACGCCAAGATCATCAAGCTCTGGCTCCCCTACGGCCTCTAAGGAGAACTGACAGATGGCTCGCGTCAAAAGGGGCGTCGTCGCCCACGCCAAGCACAAGAAGGTTCTCGAGCAGGCCAAGGGCTTCTACGGGCGCCGCAAGAACACCATCCGCACCGCCAAGGCGGCCGTGGACCGTGCCGGCCAGTACGCCTACCGCGACCGCAAGGTTCGCAAGCGCAACTTCCGTTCGCTGTGGATCCAGCGGATCAACGCCGCGGCGCGCCTGGAAGGCTTCACCTACTCGCAGTTTATTCACGGCCTTGAGAAGGCCGGGATCGAGATCGACCGCAAGGTCCTCGCCGACGTCGCCGGCGCCGACCCGACCGCTTTCAAGGCCATCGCCGACAAGGTTCGCGCCGCGCTGGCTTAAGGAGCTGCGGATCATTCGATCCGACTGTTTCTGAAAAGCCCTCCGGCCGAACCGCCGGAGGGCTTTTTGCTGCTCGCTCCTCCCCCGTCGCGCAGGCGACGGGGGAGGTGGCGGCGAAGCCGACGGAGGGGGCGCGAGGCCGGGAGCTCAGCGTCCGCCGCCGGACACCCCCTCCCCCTCCTCCGAACTCTTCGGTTGGGGCGAGGAGCGGGTTCCACTCCACACCAACGTCATCTAGGACGAGCGTCCCATGACCGACTATTCCGAACTCGCGCGCACGCTGGACGAACGGATCGCCGCCGCCGCGGACCTCGCCACCCTGGACGCCATCCGCGTCGAGGCCCTGGGCAAGACCGGGACCATCTCCGAACTGCTGAAGTCGCTCGGCAAGATGAGCCCCGACGAACGCCGCGAGCAGGGGCCGAAGATCAACGGCCTGCGCGACGAGGTCGCCGCCCACATCGCCCGCCGCAGGGCCGCCCTCGAGACCGCCGAGCTGGATGCGCGCCTCGCCTCCGAGCGCGTGGATCTCTCCCTGCCGCCGCCGCCCGAGCGGCGCGGGCGGGTGCATCCCACCATGCAGGTCATGGACGAGATGATCGCCGTCTTCGCCGAGATGGGCTTCTCGCTCGCCGAGGGGCCCGACATCGAGGACGACTTCCACAATTTCACCGCGCTCAACTTCCCGCCGAAGCATCCCGCCCGGGAGATGCACGACACCTTCTGGCTGCCCGTGAACGAAAAGGGCGAGCGCAAGGTCCTGCGCACCCACACCAGCCCCGTCCAGGTGCGCGTGATGCAGCGGCTCAACGAGAAGCTCCCGTCCTGGATCGCCGGCGGCCAGGAGCCGCCGATCCGGGTGATCGTGCCGGGCCGCACCTATCGCTCGGATTCCGACGCCACCCACACGCCGATGTTCCACCAGCTCGAAGGCCTGGTCATCGACCGCGACATCCACATGGGCCACCTGAAGTGGACGCTGGACCAGTTCATCGCCCGCTACTTCGAGACGCCGGTGGTCGAGACGCGGTTCCGGCCGCACCACTTCCCGTTCACCGAGCCCAGCGCCGAGATGGACGTGCGCTGCGACCGCTCGGGCGGCGACGTGAAGATCGGCCAGGGCGCCGACTGGATGGAGATCGTGGGCTGCGGGATGGTGCATCCCAACGTGCTGCGGAACTGCGGCCTCGACCCGGACCAGTGGCAGGGCTTCGCGTTCGGCTTCGGCGTCGATCGGCTGGGGATGCTGAAGTACGGCATGCCCGACCTGCGCGACATGTTCGCCAGCGACGTCCGCTGGCTGGAGCACTTCGGCTTCTCGGCCTTCCAGGCCCCGAACCCGGCGACGGGGCTGTCGTGACCGAAGCCCCCGTTCAGGACTGGCGGTCGCTGGAGAGCTTCGCGTTCGGCGATAGCCCGGAGATGGCCGACCGTTTGCTGGGCTTCGTGCTGGCGGGCGCGAAGACGGCCACCTGCTGGTCGGTCGCCGACGGCCAGCAGACCCATGTGGGCAAGCGCATGGTCGTGAAGGACGGCGCCGGGCGACCGCGCGCGGTCGTCGAGACCGCGTCGCTGGAGCAGATGCGCTTCCGCGACGTGCCCTGGGCGTTCGCCGAGGCCGAGGGCGAGGGTGACTCCTGCCTCGAGGACTGGCGCGACGGCCACCAGGCCTATTTCACCCGCAACGGCGGTTTCTCGCCCGAGAGCGCCCTCCCCTCACCCTTGCGGGGAGGGGTCGGGGGGGGGGGGGCTCACGCCGGCGGCGCGGGATGCTCAACCAGCCCCAGCGCCGACACCCCCACTCCCAACCCTCTCCCCGCAGGGGGGAGAGGGCTCAAGCGAGCTCGCACGATGAAGTTCACGCTCTCCTGGCTCAAGGAACACCTCGATACCGACGCCGGCGTCGATCAGGTCGTCGCGGCCATGACCATGGCCGGCCTCGAGGTCGAACACGTCGAGAACCCCGCCCAGAAGCTGGCGGCGTTCACGGTCGCCAGGATCGTCGAGGCGACGCAGCACCCCAACGCCGACAAGCTGCGGGTCTGCCAGGTCGATACGAAGGACGGCCGGCTGGAGATCGTCTGCGGCGCGCCGAACGCGCGGGCGGGCCTGACCACCATCTATGCCCCGATCAGCGCCCATGTGCCCGGCAGCGGGATCACCCTGGAGGCCCGCCCTGTCCGCGGCGTGGTCTCGAACGGCATGCTCTGCTCGGCCAAGGAGCTGGAGGTCGCCGACGACTCCGACGGCATCGTCGAACTGTCCGACGACCTGGCCGTAGGCGTGTCGGCCGCCGAGGCGTTCGGCCTGGAGGCGGTGATCGACTTCGAGGTCACGCCCAACCGGCCCGACTGGCTGGGCGTGCGCGGCATCGCCCGCGACCTGGCCGCCGCCGGCCTGGGAACGCTGAAGCCCGACCCGGTCCAGCCGGTGAAGGGCGCCTTCCCCTGCCCCATCGAGATCCGCGTCGACGGCGACGCCTGTCCGGTCTTCGCCGGCCGGCTGATCCGCGGCGTGAAGAACGGTCCCTCGCCGGCATGGCTGCAGCAGCGGCTGGCCAGCGTAGGCTTGCGCCCGATCAACGCCCTGGTCGACGTCACCAATCTCATCTCCTACGACCGCGCGCGCCCGCTGCACGTCTACGACGCCAGGAAGTTGACTGGCCCGGTCATCGAGGCCCGCCTGGGCCGGGACGGCGAGACGCTGGCGGCCCTCGACGGCGAGACCTATGCCGTCGGTCCCGAGGTCTGCGTCATCGCCGACGGCTCGGGCGCCATCGGCCTTGGCGGCGTCATGGGCGGCGAGTCCACCAAGTCGCTGGAAGACACCACCGACGTCTTCGTGGAAAGCGCCTGGTTCGACCCGATCCGCACGGCCCAGGCCGGCCGTTCGCTCGGGATCACCTCGGACGCCCAATACCGCTTCGCCCGCGGCGTCGATCCCCAGTCGGTCGTCTCCGGCCTGGAGCAGGCGACGCAACTGATCCTCGACATCTGCGGCGGCGAGCCGTCCGAGATCCGCGTGGCTGGCCACGCGCCCGCCCCGCCCGAGGCCATCGTCTTCGACAGAGCCTATGTGAAGAAGCTGTCGGGCCTGGACGTGACGCCGGCCCGGATCGACGAGATCCTGATCCGGCTGGGTTTCGCCGTGGACGGCGACGCCGTGACCCCGCCGTCCTGGCGCCGCGACGTCGAGGGCAAGGCCGACCTGGTGGAGGAAGTGGCGCGGATCGAGGGCTTCGAGGCCCTGCCGTCCACGCCCCTTCCGCCGATGCCGCGCGCATCGGGCGGCGTGCTCACCCTGCGCCAGCGCCGGATGCGCGACGCCCGCCGCGCCCTGGCGGCCCGCGGCTACGCCGAAGCGGTCACCTGGAGCTTCCTGCGCGAGGCCTGGGCCAAGCTGTTCGGCGGCGGCGATCCCCGGCTGGTGCTGACCAACCCCATCGCATCCGACCTCTCGACCATGCGCCCCTCGGCGCTGCCGAACCTGATCGACGCGGCCGCCCGCAACGCCCGCAAGGGCTTCCCCGACGCCGCCCTCTTCGAGGTGGGTCCGAACTTCCGCGGCGACGAACCGGCCGACCAGTGGACGGCGGTCACCGCGCTGCTGGCGCCGCACGGCGCCCGGCACTGGGCCAAGTCCGCCGGCGATCCGCTGTTCGCGCTCAAGGCCGACCTGCTGGCGCTGCTGGACGACCTGGGCGCGCCGTCCCTCCAGATCGTCCAGGGCCAGAACGCGCCCTGGTGGCATCCCGGCCGCTCGGCCCGGCTCCAACTCGGCCCCAAGGTGGTGGTCGCCGAGTTCGGCGAACTACATCCGGCGGTGCTCAAGGCGATCGACGCAGAAGGGCCGATGCTGGCCTTCGAGATCGCCCTGGACGCCATTCCCGAGCCGAAGAAGAAGGGCGTGAAGACCAAGCCCGCGCTGGAGCTTTCGCCGCTCATGCCGCTCAGCCGCGACTTCGCCTTCCTGGTGGACGCTGCAACGCCGGCCGGCGATCTGGTGCGGCCGCTGCTGGGCGTGGACAAGACGCTCATCGCCGAGGCGCGCGTCTTCGATGTCTATGCCGGCGCCGGCGTGCCCGAAGGACAGAAGTCCGTGGGAATCGAGGTGGTCATCCAGCCGCGCGACAAGACCCTGACGGATGGTGAGATCGAGTCCCTGTCCGCCCGTATCGTCACCGCCGCCGAGAAGGCCGTGGGCGCGAAGCTGCGCGGGTAGCCGGAGCCCCGTTGCGTGGGATGCGCGAGCCGCTATCTAGGCGGCCATGAGCCAGCCCCCCACGCAACGCCCCCGATCGATCAAGCCGCTGCTCGAGCACTATCTGGAGCTCGGCCTGTTCCGTTCGCGCTGGCTCATGGCGCCGTTCTACGTGGGCCTGGTCGTCGCGCTGGGCGCGCTGCTGATCGTCTTCACGAACGAGGCGATCCACGAACTGTCGAACGTCATGACCATGAGCGCCGAGGAGGCGATCCTGATGGTGCTGGCGCTCATCGACCTGTCGCTCGCGGGCAACCTTCTGCTGATCGTGATCTTCTCGGGCTACGAGAATTTCGTCTCCAAGATCGACACCGGCGACGACGAGGACCGGCCGGGCTGGATGGGCACGGTCGATTTCTCGGGCCTGAAGATGAAGCTGATCGCCTCGATCGTGGCCATCAGCGCCATCGCGCTGCTGAAAGCGTTCATGGAACTGGCCGAGGGCAAGGAGATCCCCGACCGCCACCTGATGTGGCTGGTGACGATCCACATCGTCTTCGTGGTCTCGGGCGTGCTGCTCGCCTTGATGGACTGGCTGGCGGGCAAGGCCGAGAAGCACTGAGCCGCGCCGCTTCGGCGTCCGCCCGCCGGCCCGAACCGCCGCCGCCCCACGGCGCGCAGGGCGGCAGGCGGATGGTGTCAGGCGGGACGACGTCAGGCGGCCGAGAGGCCCCGGCGACGACGCAGCGCCGCCCCGGCGAAGCCGAAACCGGCGATCATCAGGGCCCAGGTCTCCGGCTCGGGAACGACACCGCCGGGATCGGTCGGCACGAACGTTCCCCGCACCGCGGTCTGGAAGTCGTCGGTGGGCGAATACTCGTTGCCGCCGGCGAACGCCACCTGGGCGCGGACGGCGCCCTGGGTGGTGCTGACGAGGCCGAAGAAGCCGAAGGACGCCGCCGAGGTCACGCTCTCGATGACGTTGTCATCGACGTCGAAGAAGGTGAGGGTCAAGGTGTCGTCCCCGCCCACGTTCCACATCCCCAGGCCGAAGAAATAGTCGCCGCTGTTGAGCGGGACGATGTTCAGCGGCCCCCGGGCGGGCAGCGAATAGTCCCGGTCGTTCAGCAGGTTGTTCGGCCCCGAGCGCACCACGCCGCCCGTCTGGGCGTAAGGCTGGACCGTGGGCTGGGTCCCGTCGTCCAGGGGCAGGAACCGGATGCCCAGCGACGGCATGGCGCCCACATCGCCGTAGGTGGGGGTCGCAGCCGTATCCCAGGTCTCAAGCGCATACACGTTGAGGACCGCGGCCCGCCAGGCCGCCTCGTCCGTAAAGGCCGTCGCCTGCGCCGCGCCGGCCGTGACGCCGGACAACGCCAGTCCGGCGAGCATCCCGATCGAAAGTCTCATCAGCCCACTCCACATCCTGGAACAATGGGCCCCCGCAACGAACCACGTTCGTCGACTATAGATCGACTGAACGCCGCCCCCCGCACAAGTCAATGCAGACTCGCCTAATGCGCGAGTCCCGACGGCGTCGGCGGGCGGGTCCGCGCAGGCTTCAGAACGGGATGATATTCCGCTTCCGCGTATAGGCCAGGTACCCGACGTTGGCGCCGAGGCGGAGCCCCACGCCGGCGCGGATGGGAGCGAGCGTGATTTCCTCGGCGCGCTGATAGTTCACGCCCAGTCCGCCCACGAGATAGGCCGAGCCCTCGACGCCCGGGAAACGCTGGTAGATCATCTCCGGGACATGGAGGTTGTAGCAGAGGGTGAAGACGCGGCTGGCGTTGCCGCCCCAGTCCCAGCCGATGGAGGGGCCCTGCCAGAAGACCTCCTGAGCCTGACGGTCCTTCATGTACATCAGGCCGCGGCCGTAACGCAGACCCAGCACGAACGAGCCCGAGCCCTCTTCGCCCGCGATGTAGGCGGTGGGACGGCCGTTGCTGGCGAACAGGCGCTCGACCGCCGCGCCGGCGGCCTCGGCGGTCACGCCCAGGAAGTCGGAGACGCTGCGGACGATCTCGTCCTGACTGTAGGTCTCGGTCGGTCCGCCCGACGCATAGGAGGGCGAACTGTTGGGCGGCGGAGGCGCCTCGGCCCCGCGCTGCGCCCAGGCCAACCCTGGTGCGCCCACCGTGGCCAGCCCCGAAACGATGAGTGTGCGTCGGTCCATGGGCGCGTCTCCGCCTCCAAGTTCGTGAATCGGGTTTCCGCCCCGTCCTGGATGGCCGGCCCAGCCTTAACGGCCGATTAACCACGTTCGGGCGGGCGACGGTTTCGTCCTTGCTGCCTTCAGGGGCTTGCCCCCGGGCGCAACTTCGTCGTCCATGACGGCAAAGATGAGACGGGCGTCAGGAATTCTCTCCGCGCTCGCGAGGAGGGGACGATGAGCCGAGAGCCGCAGGTGGAGCGGGCGACCGATGCGGCCGTCGCCGCCGGAACGCTGACAGCGGGGTTCATGGCCGATCCGGTCATGCGCTGGATCTTCGACACGCCCCAGAAGTATCTCACCGGCTTCCCGCGGTTCGCAGCCGCCATGCACGGCGCGGCCTTCGCGCACGACATGACCTTCCAGGTCGGCGATCACGCCGGCGTCGCCATCTGGCTGCCGCCCGGCGTCCAGGGCGACTCGGAGGGCGTGGTCGCCGCCATCCAGGACAAGGTGGCGCCGGAGAAGATGCCGGAGATGTTCGAAATCGCCGCCCAGGTGGGTGGAGCGCATCCCGACTATCCGCACTGGTACCTGCCCTGGCTGGCGGTGGATCCGGCGCGCCAGAGCCAGGGCCTGGGCGCGCGGCTGATGAAGCACTCGCTCAGGATCGTCGATGAATCCGGCCTGCCCGCGTGGCTGGAATCCCCCAACCCGCGGAACATCCCCTTCTACGAGCGCCACGGCTTCGAGGTCGTGGGCCGCACCCAGACGGCCACCGCCCCGCCGATCCACTGGATGCTGCGGCCGGGTCGGGGCTGAGGCCCTTCAGTCCGCGTCCATCTTCAGGGCGGCGATGAAGGCTTCCTGCGGGATCTCCACCTTGCCGAACTGACGCATGCGCTTCTTGCCCTCCTTCTGCTTGTCGAGGAGCTTGCGCTTGCGGGAAGCGTCGCCGCCGTAGCACTTGGCCGTCACGTCCTTGCGCAGCGCACGGACCGTCTCGCGGGCGATGATCCGGCCGCCGATGGCCGCCTGGATCGGAATCTGGAACATGTGCGGGGGGATGAGTTCCTTCATCTTCTCGACCATGCCCCGGCCACGGCTCTCGGCCCGGTCGCGGTGGACCAGCATGGAGAGCGCGTCCACGGGCTCGGCGTTCACCAGGATCGACATCTTCACGAGATCGCCGACCCGGTACTCCTCGATCGAATAGTCGAAGGACGCATAGCCCTTCGAGATCGACTTCAGGCGGTCGTAGAAGTCGAACACCACCTCGTTCAGCGGCAGGTCGTAGACCACCATGGCGCGGTTGCCCACGTAGCTCAGCTCGCGCTGCTGCCCGCGGCGGTCCTGGCACAGCTTGATGATCGCGCCGAGATAGTCGTCCGGCGTGAAGATCGTGGCCTTGATCCACGGCTCGGCGATGCTCTCGATCTTCACCGGATCCGGCAGGTCGGCCGGGTTGTGGAGCTCGATCTCGCCGCCGCCGTGGGCGAGCTGAATCTTGTAGACCACCGACGGCGCCGTCGCGATCAGGTCGAGGTCGAATTCGCGGCTGAGCCGCTCCTGGATGATCTCCAGGTGGAGCAGCCCCAGGAACCCGCAGCGGAAGCCGAAGCCCAGCGCCGCGCTGGTCTCCATCTCGTAGGTGAAGCTGGCGTCGTTCAGGCGCAGGCGGCCGATGGCGGCGCGCAGATCCTCGAAGTCGGCCGCATCGACGGGGAAGAGGCCGCAGAACACCACCGGCTGCACTTCGCGGAAGCCCGCGAGCGGCTTGTCGGTGGGCTTCCGCTCGTCGGTGATGGTGTCGCCCACGGCCGCGTGGGCCACCTCCTTGATCGAGGCGGTGATATAGCCCACCTCGCCCGGCCCCAGCTCAGCCACATCGGTCTGCTTGGGCCGGAACACGCCCAGACGGTCGATCTGATACTGGGCGCCGGTCTGCATCATCTTGACCTTCTGGCCGACCTTCAGCGTCCCGTCGAAGACCCGGACCAGCACCACCACGCCCAGGTACTGGTCGTACCAGGCGTCCACCAGCAGGGCCTTGAGCGGCGCGTCACGATCACCCTTGGGCGGCGGCAGGCGCTTCACGACCGCCTCCAGCACGTCGTGAATGCCGACGCCGGACTTGGCCGAGCATTCCACGGCGTCGGACGCGTCCAGGCCGATCACATCCTCGATCTGCTGGCGCACCCGCTCGGGCTCGGCGGCCGGAAGGTCGATCTTGTTCAGGACCGGGACGATCTCGTGATTGTTGTCGATGGCCTGGTAGACGTTGGCCAGCGTCTGGGCCTCCACGCCCTGCGAGGCGTCCACCACCAGGATCGAGCCCTCGCAGGCCGCCAGCGACCGGCTGACCTCATAGGCGAAGTCGACGTGCCCGGGCGTGTCCATCAGGTTGAGGATGTAGGTCTCGCCGTCATCGGCCTTGTAGTGCAGGCGCACGGTCTGGGCCTTGATGGTGATCCCGCGCTCGCGCTCGATCTCCATGTTGTCGAGCACCTGCTCGGACATCTCGCGGGCGGTCAGCGCGCCCGTCTCCTGGATCAGGCGGTCGGAGAGCGTGGACTTGCCATGGTCGATGTGCGCGACGATCGAGAAGTTGCGGATCTTGTCGAGGGGCGTGGTCATTGTGGCGCCCCTCTAGCACACCCCGCGCCCCGCGCTAGCGCGCCGCCTGTCGCGGGCGGACCGGCCCGCCGTCAGCGCGGAGGTATCCATCGCCACAGCGCGACCACGTAGGCCAGCACCACGACATAGCCCGCGGCGAACACCCAGGCCGGCAGCGGCCAGTAGATCAGGCCGTTCACCCATCGCATGATCAAGGGGTCGGCCGCACCGCCACCCGTCAGCGCCGCTTGCCAGTCGGTCAGGAAACAGGCCCGACCCAGCACCGCCTGCAACGCCACCGCAGCGAGCGATCCCAGGTGCAGAGCGCGCAGCCAGCGCAGCCGCACCCAGCGCCATCCCACGGCTGCGCCTGCGGGCACGAGGACCAAACCCGCCACATTGAAGGCGATCACGACCACATGGACCGCGAGCACGACCTGGCCGAGGGCGGCGGGACTCATCCCCGCAATATGCGCCTGACGATCGGCTGGCGCAGCCGCCGGCCGCCGTCAGCCCTTCAGAGCTGGTTGTACTCGCCGCAGCTGCACTTCACGACCACATCGTTGAGAAAGGTGCGGTCGGCGCGGATGAGTTCGGTGCGGCACGCGCCGCAGGCGAACGCCGAGCCCTCGCCGTCGCGCGGCGCTTCCTCGGCGAGGAGGAGGGTGCGGCGGCCCACGAACAGGCCCGGGAAGGTACGCAACTCGATCATCACTCTGCTCCAGTATGGGTCGTAGGACCGACCCACGGGCGCTGCACTGCAAAAGCCATTCTACGAATTTCTATTGCAGCGCAATGACGGCCTTCGAGATTCACTCCTCAGGCGAGGCCGAGCGCCCGAATGGCGCATCCGGATGGTGCGCAGGCGCCGCAAAAGCGCCCAGGCTTGACGACAAAGGCGGCGTGACCGACCTAAGCTCGACCACGCGCCTCGGACGTGGTCCCGACCCCGAAGGAGCCTTCCATGCGCAAGCTGATCGTCCTGACCGCCGCGGCCGCCGCCCTCCTGGTCGCCGGCTGCAACACCGTCTCGGGCCTCGGCAAGGACGCCCAGGCCGCGGGCCGCGCCGTCACCGGCGCCGCGGAGGACGCCAAGCGCTGATCTCCGACCTGCGACGCCGCGCCGCCGTCGGCGGAAGCTCGAAGGACGTCCAGAGGCCTTCCCAGACGGTCCAAGGCCGGTCATATGGGCGCATGGCCGAAATCGCCTATCCGCTGTTCCGCTCGATCGGGCGGGGTCTGCGCCAGCGCTGTCCCTGCTGCGGGGACGGTCGCCTCTTCGGCCGATACCTGAAGGTCGAGCCCGCTTGCGCGGTCTGCGCCCATACGCTGCAGAAGTATCCGGCCGACGACGGGCCGGCCTATCTGACGATCCTACTCGTCGGCCACCTGATCGTGGCTCCCCTGCTCATCTTCCCGATCGTGTGGGAGGCGCCGCCCTACTATTCCCTGCCGATCATTCTCGGCGCGCTCACGGGGATCACCCTGGTCGCCCTCCCGCGCATCAAGGGACTGTGGATCGGCCTGATGTATTCGCTCCAGGTCACCGACAAGGACCAGAAGCTGCACACCGCCGACGCGGCGGACTGACAACCTCTCCGCGATTCCGGAACCCGGCTTGGCCGCAAGCGTTCGCTACGCCGGTCGGGGAACGGAAGGAGAGCCGCATGTCCCTGGGGACCATCCTCATCATCATCCTGATCCTGCTTCTGATCGGCGCCTTGCCGAGCTGGGGCTATTCGCGGGGCTGGGGCTATTTCCCGAGCGGCGGCCTCGGCCTGGTCCTGGTGATCATCATCATACTTGTGCTCCTGGGCCGGCTTTGACCTAGCCCTCCGGCCGCCGGGCCCCTAGCATCGGGCGAAACGGGGACGGGGGATCACTGCATGACCGCGACGGAGACCGGGGCCGAGGCCCAGATCCCGCCCGGCGCGGTCGCCCCCGGCCTCACCGCCGGCCAGCGCATCAAGGCGATCCTGGGCGGATCGGCCGGCAATCTGGTCGAATGGTACGACTGGTTCGTCTACTCGGCGTTCGCAGTCTATTTTTCGAGCCACTTCTTCCCGGGCGGCGACGATCTGGCCGGGCTGCTCAAGACGATGGCCGTATTCGCCGTGGGCTTCTTCGCCCGGCCGCTGGGGGCGTGGCTGATGGGCCTCTACGCCGACCGGGCGGGCCGCAAGACGGCGCTGACGGCCGCGGTCACGCTGATGTGCGGCGGCTCCCTGATCATCGCGATCCTGCCCGGGTACGACTCCATCGGCGTCGCGGCCCCCATCCTCCTGGTGGTCGCCCGCATCCTCCAGGGCCTGTCGGTCGGCGGCGAGTACGGCGCCAGCGCCACGTATCTCTCCGAGATGGCGGGCCGCCGCCGCCGCGGCTTCTGGTCGAGCTTCCAGTTCGTCACCATGATCATGGGCCAGCTCCTGGCCGTGGGCCTGCTGGCGCTGCTTCAGCTCACGATGGATCGGGCCGCCCTCGAGGAATGGGGCTGGCGCATCCCCTTCCTCATCGGCTCGGCCATGGCGGTGGTGGTGTTCTGGATCCGCAGCCGGATGGAGGAGAGCCAGTCCTACGAGAACGCCAAGGCCGCCGGCGCCGAGCGCGCCCGGACCGTGATGCTGTTCCTGAATTACCCGAAGCAGACTCTGACCATCTTCGGTTTCACGGCCGGAGGCTCGCTCGCCTTCTACGCCTTCACCACCTACATGCCGAAGTTCCTCACCGGGACCGCCGGCTTCGAGGGCCCCACGGCCACGGCGGTCACCGCCGGAGCGCTGGTGGTCTATCTCTTTGCCCTGCCCTTCTTCGGCTGGCTCAGCGACCACTGGGGCCGCAAGGCGACGCTTTACATCGCCTTCGGCGGCGGGGCGCTGGCGGCCTTCCCGGCGCTGTCGATCCTGGCGGTGAATCAGAACCCCTGGGTGGCCTTCGGCCTAGTCTCGATGATGGTGATCCTGATGTCGGGCTACAACGCCGTCAGCGCCGTGGTGAAGGCCGAGCTGTTCCCCGCCAACGTCCGCGCCCTGGGCGTCGCCCTGCCCTACGGCATGGCCACCGCCACCTTCGGCGGCACCGCCGAGCCCATCGCACTGGCTTTCAAGCACGCCGGGAACGAGAGCGGCTTCTATGTCTACGTGGCCCTTGGCCTCCTGATGGCCTTCCTGATCGTCTTCCTGCTCCCCGACAACCGCAAGCACAGCCTGATCCTCGAGGACTGATCCCATGTCGGCGCCCAACATCGCCGCGCTGGCCTTCTTCCTGTTCGCCTGGGTGTTCTACGAGCCGCTGTTCAAGGCCTTCGCCGGCCGCCGGGGCAGCACGCTCAACACCGACATGACGGTCATCCGCTCGGCGTGGATGACCACCATGACAGGCCGCGACCCCAGGCTGATGGATGGCCAGCTCCTGGGCCACGCGCTCAACTCGGCGTCGTTCTTCGCCTCGTCCAACCTGCTGCTGATCGCGGCTGCGGCCGGGGCCCTGTTCGGCGGGGACGCCACCTTCCGATCGGTCTCGGCGCTGGAGGTGGTGAAGACCTCATCGCGCCTGCTGTTCGAGGTGCAACTCGCCCTGGTGCTCGTCACCCTGTCGCGCGGCCTGCTGGACTTCATCTGGGCCATTCGGCAGCTCAACTACTGCCTGGCCGCCATGGGGGCGACGCCCGATCCCCTGAGCGAGACCGAGCGCGCCACTTTCGGCGTCCTGCTGGGCCGGCTGCTGAACCCGGCGCTGGGGGCGTTCAACTCGGGCGTCCGCGGCTACTATTTCGCCCTGGCCGCCGCCGCGTGGCTGTTCGGGCCGTGGGCGTTCGCGGGCGCCACCGCCGGCGCGACGGCCCTCCTCGTCTGGCGTCAACGCCGGTCGAACGCCGCGCAGGCGATCCAGGATTTCCGGCGGCTGCTGGAATCTAGAGACCCAGCTCCGCCCGCACCGCCCGGGTGAGCCTGGCCGCGATCAGTTCGTGCGCGGTCGAAAGCCAGCCGACCGCGTCGTCCGCCTCCAGACCGTCCAGATTCACCACCACCCAGCCGCCCTTGGCGAAATAGGGCGCCTGGCGGCCCGGGCCGCCGGCGGTGGTCAGCACTTCGAAGCCGATCGGGCTCACCTTGAACGCCAGTCCGTCGCCCAGGCCGCATACGGCGAAGACCTTGCCGCCGACCTTGTAGACATCGGACCCACCCCACTGGACGACCTTGGTCGCCGCCGGCAGCGCCAGGGCGCAGGCCTCGACCTCCTCGCGCGTCATGCCCCCCGACCCCAGGCGCTGCTCAGGCGCCGACGCCCACGCCGATGGGGCAGGAGACCCCCGTGCCACCGACGCCGCAGTACCCGTTGGGGTTCTTGGCCAGGTACTGCTGGTGGTAGTCCTCGGCGAAGTAGAATGGGCCGGCGGGCTGGATCTCGCTTGTGATCCGGCCGAAGCCCCGTTTGGACAGTTCGGCCTGATAGGCGTCGCGTGACGCCACCGCCGCCGCGGCCTGTTCGGCGCTCACCGTGTAGACGCCCGAGCGGTACTGGGTGCCGATGTCATTGCCCTGGCGCATGCCCTGGGTAGGGTCGTGGTTCTCCCAGAACACCTTCAACAGGCCGGCGAAGCTCACCACCTTGGGATCGAACACCACCCGCACCGACTCGGTGTGCCCGGTGAGGCCGGAACAGACCTCTTCGTAGGTGGCGTTCGGCGTCAGCCCCTGCTGATAACCCACGGCCGTCACGTACACGCCAGGGACCTGCCAGAAGATGCGCTCCACCCCCCAGAAGCAGCCCATGGCGAAATAGGCCGTCTCCAGGCCATCGGGATACGGCCCCTTGAGGCGACGGCCGTTCACGAAGTGCGTGTCGGCCGTGGGGATGGCCTGGGCGCGGCCCGGCAGGGCGGTCTCGGGCGTCGGCAGGTCGAGCGACTTTCTGGCGAAGAACATCGGGCGTCTCCGGAATTGCGGTCCCGACACAGATAGTCGCGCCGGTCCCGCGTTTTCAGGGTGGCGATCCTAGAACCTGTCGCGCGCCGAGGAAATCGCCCGATCCGGCGATGACGCAGACCGGCGGCGAACCGCCGCTTGCCCGGCCTGCCCACCTGACGGTATATGCCCGCCTTCCGCCGGGGTCCGCCCCTGCGGGCGTGGAGAGGTGGCCGAGTGGTTGAAGGCGCACGCCTGGAACGCGTGTATAGGTGAAAGCCTATCGAGGGTTCGAATCCCTCTCTCTCCGCCACGCAGTCACCCAAAGTCGTCTCTGCGGCATCCGGCCCGGAGAAAGGCTCGACTTTCCGGGCTTTGACGACACGCATTCCGTCAGCCGCGCCTCTCAAATGGCCCCCAAACATCCCCCGACATCGGGCTCATTCTCCGCGACCTGGAGACCGCGACGGTTTCCCCTGAGAACAGGGAAGATAACAGCGGGGCAAACCATGAAGGACGACTCGGAGGCGCTTCCGAGCCGCGCATGGAAATAGCTCTCAGTAAGAATCAGCCGGCGGCAGCGCGCATCCGCTCAAACCACGCACGCTGATCGGCCCACCCCAGCGGCAGCTCTGCCTTGAGCAATATTCGTGGCTTCAGACACGCGGGCTGCTCGCCATCCAAGTTCCGCCACTGCGGATCGGGAGCCAGGAAGGCCAGGCGGCTGAGCTGGCGCTGGTGGGGGAGTTCAGGCGCCTTGGCCGCTTGGACCGAAGCCTAACCGGTACCCAGCGGTCGTATTCCTCCGCCGGTATGACCTCGCGCGCGCCGCCCATCGAACGGGAAGCTATGCCGCATCGGCTTAGCCGTCACTGAGTCAAGTAAGTTGTCACCCGTTCTCGGGCGAATTTGGCAGAGTTTTAGTACGGTCATGGACTGCGGCTGCGCCGCCAGGGCCGTTTTCCACCAGCCCCGACGTTTCGCAGCGTAGCGCCTAACCCCGTCCACTTCTGGTATGACATGGCCGGCTTCCCCGCGCCGGACGACCATCTGCCGAAGCCGGGGGACGTCATATGAATTTCAGCGCTGCCGGTCTACAGCCCGCGTTGCCTTCTTGTTCTTGCTCTTTAACGGAAGCGCGATAGCATCTTCAGATGAGCCAGCTGATCGACACCTCCTCGTTTCCGACGGGTGAAAATCTCGACTACGAGGGCAAGGAGGAGCTCGACCAGCTGGAAGTGCTGCGAGCCGAGGCTTGGCGCTATCTGCATACATACAGGTGGAACCCGCCCATCGCAGATCTCGTTCTCGCCTTCGGCGTCGCTCCCGTCATCTCGCTCTTCCTTGCCCGGCGTGAACCTGGCGCGAGACCCGAAGACGCCGAGCGCTGGGTCGTGGTCGGCAATCTGCCGTCGATGCACTTCGAAACGGACGACACGCCGACGCCGGCTCTTGCGCTGGAACTGTACTGCGCCATCGCCCAGGATTGGGCCGACAACGTCCTGGCGGGCCGCGATCTCGCGGACAGCTATCCGATTCCGGTCGCTCCCACCCGGGAGCACGCCGAGAATCTTCTTGGCCGCATCGATTTCATCCGCACGAAACTGATCCCGCTCGCATAGCAGGACCCGTCGGAGACGGTTCGTCTCTTGACTGCTTCCACCGCCACGCAGTCACCCAAAGCCGTCTCTGCGGCATCGGGCCCGGAGAAAGGCTCGACTTTCGGGGCTTTGACGACACGCGTTCCGTCACCCGCCCATATGCGGCGCCTCTCAAATGGCCCCCAAACATCCCCGACATCGGGCTCATTCTCCGCGACCTGGAGACCGCGACGGCTTCCCCCTGAGAACGGGGAGATAACAGCGGGGCAAACCATGAGAGACGACTCGGAGACGCCTCCGAGCCGTGCATGGAAATAGCTCTCAGTAAGAATCAGCCGGCGGCAGCGCGCATCCGCTCAAACCACGCACGCCGATCGGCCCACGCCAGCGGCAGCTCTGCCTTGAGCAACATTCGTAGCTTCAGACACGCGGGTTGCTCGCCATCCAAGTTCGCCACTGCGGATCGCGAGCCAGGAAGGCCAGGCGGCTGAGCTTGGCGCTGGTTGGGGAGTTCATGCAACTGTTGTCGCCACGCATTGCGGGCCTCTCTTCTTGATGAGTCCCGCCGGCGGCGAAGTGGCCACCCCCCTCACCGCTGCCGACGACGCCTCTCGACCGGCCTGCGAGGGCCGGTCGATCCGACGGCGGGTCAGCGGGAGATCAGAGCGATCAGGCTGGAAACCTCGGTCGCGGCCTCCAGGTCGCGCACCGCCGCGACGATCGCTTCGGCCTTCCCACGTCCGAGAGGCCGGGAGAGAAGTTCGAGGGCCTTGGCCTCGACCTCGCCCCGGCTCATGGGATGCGAAGGGAACCCGACCACATAGGGCACGAAAATCTCGAGCGTCCGTCCCGAGGCGTGGCGGACGCTCACCCGGGCCGACTCGCGGCGGGCCTCTCCGGGCGCATGCTCCTGCTCGGGATCGTGGACGACCTCGACACGCTCCATCAGCGCCCGGACCGCGGCGTCGCCGTGCATGCGTTCGAGCGACTGGGCCCCCACGAAGTCGAGTTCGCCGTCCAGCAGGATGATGGCCATCAGATAGCGCAGATTCAGGGCCGGCATCTCGGCGTCGCGGAACGCCTCCCAGCGGCCCGGCATCTCGATGCGAATGCGCTCGACGTCGGCGACATCCACCTCCGGGAGCAGTTCGAGGATCCCCTGGACCGCCGGCTGGGTCGGCCCGCCGACCGGGAAGCGCTTGTAGGCCGTCAGCGGCAGTTCGGAGCGGACGCCCAGATCCTCTATGAGATAGTTGCGGTCGGCGTCGGACCCCGGTCCGGTGAAGGTCGCCGATCCCATCCAGCCCGCCGGATGATCGAGAGCCTTGCGGACGCCGCGGAAGCCGGCCTCGGTGAACAGCGCCGCCTGCAGGCCGGCCCTGGCTCCCAGACCGGCGAAGACGAAGGACTTCTCGATGTGCTCGACGTCGAGGAGCCACTGATAGCACCCCGAGGCCTGCTGGACGCAGTACGAGAGCAGGTCGCCGATCCGGTCTTCGGGCAGCCGCATCATGGATGCGGCCGCGGCGGCCACGCCGAACACCGGTCCAATGCCGTGATTGGCGATGTTGAAGCGCCGGAGGTTGTCGATTCCCAGCGCCCTTGGAATGCGTCCGGCCAGTTCGTAGCCGGTCACCACCGCGCGCACCACCGCGTCGCCGCCGCCGCCGCGGAGCTCCGCGAGCGCCAAGGCGGCGCTGACGATCGAAGGTCCGGGCTGCACGAACGACGAGGGGATGAAATCGTTGATCTCGGCCCCGTGCCCCGCCATCGCGCTGGCGAAGACCGCATCGATCAGCGCGGCCTTCTCGCTCGTGCCGAGGATGGTGACGGCGTTGCGGCGGGCGTCGCCGCTCTGCTCCAGCGCAAAGGTCCGGGCCAGGACGGACGGTTCCAGATCGCGGCAGGCGACGATCGAGGCCAGGGTGTCGAGGATGTGTCGCTTGGCGAGATCCCTGAACTCCGAGGAGATCTCCGCCTCCGGACTGCCCGAGATGAACCGCGCCACAGGTTCCGTGACGGATGGCGTCAGCCACACTCCCCCCGCCGCCCCATCATCCTCGATCGGCCCCACACCTGACTGGACGCGCATCTGAACTCCATCGGCGTCGCCGCCACGATCGGTTGAACTGAAAGCTGGACCAGGACGCACCCCCAGCGCCCTGGTCCGTGAGTATCCCCGGGAGGAGCGGGGTGACCTCGTCGGAAGCGGGCTAGAAGGACTTCTTCAGGCCCACGTAGTACCGGCGCTGGAGGAGGTCGTAGAGGCCGAGGTCGGTGCTCCCGTTCCCCGTCCAGACCGGCGGCTGGGTGTCGAAGACGTTGAGGACCCCGGCGCGGAACTGGGTCTTTTCGTCATACGACCAGGTGGCGACGAGGTCCGCATAGCTTCGGGTCTTCACACCGGGCTGGCTGGGCGTGGGCGAACCGACATCGGCCGAATGGGTCATGGAATCGAACCACCGGTAGCGGCCGGTCAGCGAAAGCGGGCCATACTCCCAGGTCAGCGACGCCGACACCTTCCATTCCGGGAACGCGATGGCGCCCGGATCGATCTGGCTGTTCCCGATCGTTCCCGCGAAGTTGAGGAACGGGGAGTCCACGGTGTTCTGGATCTTGTACTTGTCGAGATAGGAAACGATGAGATTGAAGCTCAGCGCCCCCACGTCACCGACGCCGAGATCCGCCAGTTCACCGCGCCAGTCCAGTTGCAGGTCCACGCCGGCGACCTCGTAGGAAGCCAGGTTGAGGGTGGGCTGGCGCTGGGTCTCGATGCCGCCGTCCACGCGCCGATCCGTGAGCTGGCAGAAGAAGTTGTTGACGTCGAAGTTCGGGTTTGAGCTTCCGTCGGTGTTGAAGCAACGCTGCACGCCGACCTGCGCCGTGATCACGCCGACCGCATCCTCGACCTGGATATTGTAGTAGTCGAGCGACACTTGGAGGCGTCTCAGCCAGGGGCTGTCGAACGTGCTCTGCCACACCACGCCCGCGGTGTAGGTGTCGGCCGTCTCCTCGCGGAGGTTGGTGTTGCCGGCCGCAACGCCGCTGACCGAGCTGCCCCCGAAGCGCAGGAGGTCGATGACGACATCCGGCACGCCTTGGGCGAGGCAGAGCTGGCGCACGCGGGCGTGGTCCGGGTTGCGGGCGGGATCGCGCCAGCGCGAGTTGGAGGCGCAGGGATCACCGCCGCCCACGCTCGTCGAGCCAAGGCCGGCGGAGGCGCGCTCGGGAGGTGCGTACAGTTCGCCCAGGCTGGGCGCGCGGATCGCCCGCTGATAGCTGCCGCGCAACCGGACGCTGTCGATCACGCCCCAGTCGAGGCTGCCCTTGTAGGTGTGGACCGCTCCCACCGAACTGTAGTCCGAGAAGCGGTAGGCGACGTCGGCGTTCAGGTGCCGGATGAAAGGCTGATCGCGGATCAGCGGGACGAACACCTCGCCGAACAGCTCATAGACTTCGTAGGCGCCGCCGGCCCGGCCCGTCGGCTGGTTGGGCCACACGGTCTGGCGCACCCGCTGCTCGTCGGGCTGATAGTCGTAGGTGGACCGGCGGTAGGTGCCGCCCACCGCGAAGCGCAGTTCGCCGGCGGGCAGGTCGAACAGTCCGCCCTGCATCGTGCCTTCGACGACCTGCTGCTCGAACTGCGTGCGCTCCTGCAGGACCCGGTTCAGATAGTCGAAGCACTTCGGGTCGGTGTCCGAGAGCGATTCCGGCAGGAAGGGGTTGAACCCGCCCGCGCAGACGCTGGCGCCGCCGTCGGGCGCATTGACCAGCGATTGCCAGGCCTCGACGTTGATGAAGCCCGACGTCACCTCCGACGCGTCCGTGCTGCCGTACGAGGCGTAGACGTCCCATCGCCAGTCGCGGATCGGCCCCCGGCCTGTCAGGCCGACCAGGAACTCGTCGATCGAGTACTTGAAGTCGTAGATCGTGCGTCCGACGCGGCCGGTGTTGTAGGTGAAGAACATCGGTGCGGTCGGATTGGGCCGGGACGCCATGATCGTGCGCAGTTCCTGCGGCACGAACGGGTTGGTCACCGGGATCAACCCACGCGGTTCGGAGGCCCCGGCGGACCAGCCCTGGCGGCTGTATTGCGCCCCGTACTGCATGTGATTGAACTGGATATACGCTTCGACGCTCTCGGTGAGTTCGTAGCGACCGCGAACGAAGGCGGTCCAGCGTTCGAGGGGCTGTTGCAGGGGATAGGTGGCGCCCTGCGGGAAGCCCAGCCGGCCCTCGTCGAAAATGTAGGGCTGGCCTTCGGGGAACCGGTTGTTGAGGATCGGAGACTGGGTGGTCAGGATCGTGCCGTCGAGGTTCACGGCGAACGGCGCATTGCGGGCCGGAGGCGTCGCGGATCCATAGATCCCCTGGAACACGCCGTTGAGGGCGGCCTGGGTCGGGAGGTTTGTGGCGTCGGACACGATCGCGCCGCCCTGGAGCGCGCCGGCGACGCCCGAGCGTTCGAAGAACGACCGCGTGCCGCGGAAGACCGCGCCGCGGTCGTAGTACGACATCGAGGCCATGATGTGCCCGCGGCCGTCCGAGATCGGACCGCCGAGGCTGAGGGCGAGGTTCACCGCCTCGGCGTCGCCACGCTCGGTCACGCCATACTGGGCGTCCAGTTCGACGCCCGTGAAGTTGCGCTTCAGACGGAAATTGACCACGCCGGCGATCGCGTCCGAGCCATAGACGGCGGACGCCCCGCCCGTGATGACCTCGACGTTCTCGACCAGCGAGGTGGAGATGGAGTTCAGGTCGATCGCGCCCAGCGCGTCCGACGGCTGCATCCGGCGACCGTCGAGCAGGATCAGCGTCCGCTGGATGCCGAGGCCCCGGAGGTTGGCGTTGTTCCGCCCCTGGCGGGCGGGGCTGCTGCTGGAGTTGGCGTTGGTCGCCGAGAACTGGGGCATCTGGTTGAACGTGGCCTCCAGCGTCTGGGGCCCCGCAAGTTCGACCGCCTCGGCGGTGAGGCTCACGATCGGGCTCTCCGCCGTGTAGTCGGCGCGGGCGATCCGCGACCCGGTCACCACGACCTCCGCCACCTCGCCCTCACCGCCCGACGACTGCGCCACCGCGGCCGGACCGAAGCCCAGCATCAGCGCCATGGCGGAAGCACCGCACCAGATCGTCGCTCGCATCATTCAGCCTCCCCAAATTTAGTTCTATTATATGGAACTTATTTTTGATATAATGCACATAGTCTTCGGAGTCGCAAGCGCATCCGAAAACGCCGCGCCGGATCAGTCGTAGAGGTCGGAGAACGTCGTCCGCAGAAGGGCCTTCTGGACCTTGCCCATCGCGTTGCGGGGGAGCGTGTCCACGAACACCACCCGCTTTGGCGTCTTGTAAGGAGCCAGGCTGCGGCGCGCGGCGGCGATGATCTCCACCTCATCCCCGTCACCGCAGACGATGGCGGTCACGGCCTCCCCGAAGTCCTTGTGGGGTAGGCCGACCACGGCGGATTCGGCGACGCCGGGCAGGCTGTCGATCACGCGCTCGATCTCGGGCGGATAGACGTTCAGCCCGCCGGTGATGATGAGATCCTTCTCCCGACCCGACAGCCACAGGCGGCCGTCCCCGTCGAGGCGACCCACGTCGCCGGTGATGAAGAAGCCGTCGGCCGTGAACGCATCGGCCGTCTTTCCGGGCTGGTCCCAATAGCCGACGAAGACGCTGTCGCCGCGCACCTCGACCGGCCCCACGTCTCCCCCGCCGGCGATCCGGAGCTGCAGGCCGTCCAGGGGAAACCCGACGCTGCCGGCGAGCCTGTCGCCCTCCAGCGGATTGGAGGCGATCACCAGCGCCTCGCTCATCCCGTACCGCTCCAGGATCCGCTGGCCGGTCCGGGCCTCGAACGCCTCGAAGACCGAGGGGGGCAACGGCGCCGAGCCGGACACGAAGAGCCGCACGTCCGCCGCCACGTCTCGGGTGAACTCGGGCCTCGCCAGCAGGCGCACGTAGAAGGTCGGCACGCCCATGAGCACCGTGGCGCGCCGCAGGCCGGCAAGCACCTCGGCCTCGTCGAACCGCGGGAGCCAGAGCATCGGAGACCCGCTCAGAAGGGCGCAGTGGAGGGCGATGAACAGCCCGTGCACGTGGAAGACGGGCAGCGCGTGCAGCAGCACGTCCGACGCCGAGAACCCCCACGCCGCCCGCAGCGCCTCCGCGTTCGCCCGCAGGCCGCCGTGGGTCAGGATCGCGCCCTTCGGTCGGCCCGTCGTGCCGGAGGTGTAGATGATCGAGGCGGCGTGCGTCGGAGAGCAGGCCCAGGTGGACGCGTCGCCGACCCCCCCGGCGCCCCGGCCAGCGGCGCCGGCGACGAAAGCCTCCGCGTCGCGGACGACCACGCTCGGGCGGCAGTCTCCGAGGAAGTAGTCCAGTTCGCTCGGCGTGTAGGCCGGGTTCAGCGGGACGAAGACGCCGCCGATCTTCAGCGTAGCCAGATAGACGGCCACGACCTCCCAGCTCTTCTCGCAGACCAGAACGACACGGTCGCCGGGCCTCACCCCCTCCGCGCGCAACCGTCCGGCCGCGCCGTCCACCGCGGCGGAGAGGTCGCCGTAGGTGATCTCCGACCCGTCCGGCAGGGCGAAGCAGGTCCGTCCGGGCGCGAAGCCCGCGCGGAGGTCGTCGTGGAAGTTCCCCGTCATCGGCCCGGCGCTCAGTCGCCGTCTTCCTGCTGAAGGCGGGCGTTGAACTCCGCCTTCCCGGTATCCAGGGTGCTCGCCTCGATCGCGGCGCGGCGATCCAGTTCTTCCTTGAGGAAGCAGCCGGCCCGCCAGAAGAAGTACGCCGGCACCACATACAGGAACGACGATCCCATCAGGACCAGGCGCACGCTCTCCTTGTCACCCACGTAGGGCTTCAGGAGATCGGAGGCGAAACCGAACGAGAGCGCGCCCAAACCGGTCCCCAGCAGCGTCGTGACGAACAGCATGCTGGCCGTCGCCGTGGCCCGGACACGGCGGCTGACGAGCCCCTGAACCGAGGCGAAGGTGCCGCCGTAATACAGATCGTCGAACAGGTCCGGCAGGATCAGCAGGGCGATCGCCAGCACCCAGTTGTGGGTGTACCAGGCGAAGAACAGGAACGGGATGTTGCAGAGCAGGCCGATCGTCTGCGGCGTCATGTAGTGGCGGGGATTCTTCTGGCCCCACCGATCGGCCAGCACCCCACCGATCCAGGTGCCGAGCGACCCACCGATGCCGCCGATCACCCCCAGCCAAAGACCGGCCTGGGTGGTGGAGAGTTCGTGGTTGCGGAGGAAGTGGATCATTCCCCAGACGCTGCCGCCCGCGCCCAGCAGTGCGGCGGTGGCGACCGCGAGGATGATGTTCACGAAGGCCTTCGAGCCGCGGATCTCGGCGATGACCTCGCGCAACGGAACCTTCGGCTCGGCGCGGCTCAACTCCGCTGTCCGCATCCTGCGCGGGTCCCGCAGAAGGAGCCACATGAGAAGGGCCACGAGAACGCCCGGCACCCCCACAATGAAGAAGGCCGCGCGCCACCCGTACAGATCGTTCAACACCCCGCCGATGGATTTGCCCAGGAACGCGCCGATCGGCGAGCCGAGCCCGAAGATCGCCAGCGCCATCGCGAGCTTCGCCTTGGGCACGGTGTCGGCGATGAGCGAGTGCGCCGGCGGCACGCAGCCCGCCTCGCCCGTGGCCACGCCGATCCGCGCCAGCACCAGGTGCCAGAACGTCTGGGCCGTACCGCAGAGCGCGGTCATGCCGGACCAGAACGCCAGGCAGACGCTGATCAGGTGCACCCGGTTGGTGCGCAGATTGTCGGCGATACGGCCAAGCGGAATGCTGACCGAATTGTAGAAGATCGCGAAGAACAGGCCCGTCACCAGGCCGAGCTGGGTGTCTGAAAGGCCCAGGTCCCGCTTTATCGGTTCGGCGAGGACGTTGATGATCTGCCGGTCGAGCACATTCAGAATCAGGACGAGCACCAGCACGCCCACCAGAAGCCGCTGGTAGCCTGGTGAGAAGCCTGCTCCGGCAGCGGAGTCTGTGGCGGACGCAGGCGGCTCCGACGTGTTCGCTGCGGTTTTGATACTCAAGCTTCCCCTCCCTGAACGCACGCGCCGCTGGCCCGCAGGTCCTCTTCTTTCCCCGAACATCCTCAAACGGCGCAAATTCGTCAACACAGTTCATAATTACAAACTTATGTTCCATTATTTGGACCATTCGAACCGTCTGGCCCAGGGCGACAGCCCGGAAAATTCCAGCTTGCGGATCGTTCCATATAATGGAATGACGTCCAGAGACGGGAAGGCGAACTGCGCATGGATACGACGGTTGCAAAGGGCTTGGCGGTGCTCGCCCACCTGGCGCGCGCGGAGGCTCCGTTGCGACTTTCCCAGGTGGCCCAGGATCTGGACCTCCAGAAGAGCAATACGCATCGCCTGCTCTCGACGCTCTCCGAACTCGGCTATGTACGGAAGGAGCCCGAGACCGGGCGATACGCGCCAACCCTCAAGATCTGGGAGCTGGGGGCCTGCGTCATCAGCGCCCACCCCGCGAAGCGCGCCGCTGCGCCATACCTGCAAGAGCTGCACAGGATCACCGGCGAGACCACGACGCTGAGCCTCCTCGACGGACATCAGGTGCTGGTCCTCGACAAGATCGTGGCGCCCCGGACGCTGCGCTTCACGTCCCGGCCCGGATCGCGGGTCCCGGCTGCGCTCAACGCGTCGGGCCTCGCCATGCTGGCCCAGGAGACCACCCCGGAACCCCTGATCCGCATGGCGCTCGCCGAAAGCCCGCACGGCCGGGATCTCGCCGCGGAAGACATTCTCGCCGAGCTGGAGGTCGTTCGCGGCCGCGGCTACGCCCTGATGCTCAAGTCCAAGTATACGCCGGGCGTCGTCGGCGTCGCCGCCTCCCTGCCCACGCGCGACGGGCATGCGCGCGCCGCCCTGAGCGCCTCGGGTCCGGCCGAACGGTTCACCGGAGCCCACCTCGACGAGATCATCGAAGCGGTCAGGGTCATCGCCGCGCGCGTGGCGAACGCCACGGGGCCCATCTAAAGCGCTCCCCGCCGGGCGAAGGCGCGGACCCGCCGGGCCCCCGCCACCGCGCCATCCCGATCGAGCCTCGCACGGTTCCGCTCCAGGGCCCCCAGGTCGTAGAGGTAGTTGACCATCGCGCCGAAAGACTGGCGCTGCGCCTTCGCCGAGGGATCGGCGCCTGGATGGATGTCGTGGACGCAGGCCCCGTTCCCCAGGTGGAAGCGCCCTACCGGGTCCAGCACCTGTCCTGCCCCCGACTTCGCCGTGAGCAGATACGTCGCCGCCAGCCTGCGCAGCTGATCGGCCGGGGGCGGATCGACGTCCAGCACCGCGCGCGCCGCGGCGCCTAGCACCGGGTCGTCGGCCCGCGACTCGACCCACGCCCTCAGGCCTGGCATCGGGGAGAGCGTCACGAAGGTGCGAAGAGACGGCAGTTCGGCCCGCAGGAGCTCCACCACCTGCTTGATCAGCGACGATCCGAACGGGATGCCGCGAAGACCGTCCTGACAGTTCGAGATCGAATAGAAGACCGCCGTCTGGGCCTGGCCGGGCGGGCAGACGCGACGCACCGGCGAAAGCAGGCTCTCAATGGATCGCGGCGTTCCCGTGGTCAGCGCCACCTCGACGAAGATCAGGGGCTCGTCCGGCATGCCCGAATGAAAGAAGGCGTAACAACGCCGATCCTGGGGTTCCAGGCGCCGCCGCAACTCGTCCCAGTCACCGATCTCGTGCACCGCCTCATAAGCGATGATCTTGCGCAGGAGGCTCGCCGGCGACGACCAGTCGATCCGCTCGAGCCGGAGAAAGCCTGCATTGAACCAGGACGACAGCAGGTGAGCCAGGTCCGCATCCAGAGTGTCCGCATCGTCGATCTCGCGCCGCCAGCGCCCCAGGTCCGTCCGCAACCGCACGAGGCGGGTCGTTCCGTCGCGCGCCAGGTTGAGGTTGCGGAAGAGCTGCTGGCGGCGGGGCTCGGAAGCCGCATGAAGTTCGGCCAGGGCCGCAGGGTCCGGGCGCCGGCCAAACCCGGCGACGGCGCGCTCCAGGCGCACAGGGTCCGGGGCGAGGCGCACGGCCAATCCCGAGAGGAACGCCCGGCGCTCGGTCTCGGGAGCCGCTTCGTAGCCGGAGAGTATCTGCTCGGCGAGGGCGGGCGCGAAGCCCGGCGGCGACCGCGCAAGGTCTTCCGACATCGTCAGCAGCCGATCTGCGGACAGGGGATCCCGGCGCCGGATGGCGGCACGCAGAAGGTCGCGCCCGGCCTCGACCATCGCGATCATGGCGCGTCCCGCCGGCATGGCGCGAGGCCCAGCGCCGGCCCCAGCGCTTCCCAGATCCGGGCGTCCAGACGCGCCGCCGGCCCGCCGGCGCCGCCTTGCGGATCGGCGAACCCCATCGTCGCCACCACGAGCTTCGCCTCGGGAACCACGAACACGTACTGACCGAACGCCCCGGACGCATTGAACATGCCGCAAGGCGCCTGCGGCAGCCGCCCGGTGGTGTTCAGCCACCACAGGAAGCCGTAGTCGGGATTGCGCGCCGAGGGCGTGACCGATTCCCGGACATAGTCGGCGTCGACCAGTTGGCGGCCGCCCCAGCGGCCGCCGTTGAGCCAGAGCTGGCCCAGGCGGGCCATGTCGCGCACCGAGAGCTCGATGGACCCGCCTATGCGGACGTTGCCCCGGGGGTCCACCCCCTCGGCCTGATAGTTCATGTTCTCGACGCCGAGCGGGGTCAGCAGACCCTCGGTCACGAACCGGAGGCTGGACCGTCCCGACGCCGCCGCCACGACGTCGGAAAGATGGTCGGCCGGCACGCCGTCGTAGTGGAACATCGCGCCCGGGGGGATCGTTCGCCCGTACCCGGCGGGTCGACCGGGCTCGGGTTCGGACAGGCGCACGTAGTCCGAGACAGCGGTCTGGGCGGGACGGGATTCGTCGAGCCGCAGGGGACGCCGAGAGCTGGGCTTGGCCACCAGGGTCCCGCCGGACGACATGGTCAGCAGGTGCCGGATGGTCGTGTCGGGGTGCAATCCGGATGTCGCGGGCGGATGATGCCTGGCCACCGGATCGTCCACCGAAACCAGGCCCTGCTGGACCGCTACGCCGACCATCGCCGATCCCCAGGACTTGCCGGACGAGAAGCTCACGTTGCGGTGCGCGGGATCGGCGCGGTGATAGGGACCGCTCCAGTATCGCTCCATGACGATCACGCCGTCCTTGACGATCACCAGCCCCTGGCGGCCGCCGATCCTGCCGATCTGCTCGGCGGCGGCCGCCAGCTTCGCGCCGTCCAGCCCGTGCGCCTCGGGCGAGTCCGACGCCCAGGGTCCGGCGCCGGGGCCTTCGGACGCCTGGCCGGGGCTGGCCACGGCCAGCAACGCGGCGCAGGCGAACCCCGCGACGCCCCTCATCGCCGCGCCTCCGACGGGGCCACCGCGCCCAGCACGTCGCGCGAGAAGCCGGCGATGTCGAACGGCGCCGCCGTGGTGTCGAATCCCCGCCGCACGATGACGACATCGGCGCCGGGGACGACCACGACGTACTGCCCTCGGGCTCCGGCGGCGGCGTAGGTTCCCTCCGGGAGGCCGTGGCGGGGTCCGAACAGCCAGAACTGGGCGCCGTAGCCCCGGCCGTCGGCCCGCGTGGGCTGCGCCGGCGCGGGCGTGGCGACGTAGCGGGCCCAGCCCTCCGGCAGCACGCGTTCCCCTTTCCACATCCCGTCCTGCTGATAGAGCAGCCCGAAGCGGGCGAAATCGCGGGCGGTGGACCAGAGCTGACCCGACATCAGGAAGTCGCCCTTCCAGTCCGTCTCGGGCGTCGTCCGGGTCATGCCGATGCGCCAGAACAGCTTCTGGAACGGATAGGCGAGAAAGCGCGCGTCGTCGTTCATGGCGACGCGAACCGACCGCAGCGCCAGGATCGTGTCGGACCCGGCGTAGACGAACCGCGCCCCCGGCCGGGAATCCATGAGGTTGAGCAGCGACCGCTCGGCGGCCGGGGCGCCGCTCCGGTAGAGTTCCTGCTGCGGGCTGCCGCCGGCCTCGGTGTAGAGGCCGCTCCCCATGTGGAGCAGGTTCTGGACTGTGATGGCGCCGCGCGGGTCGCCCGGCGTGCGCCATTCCGGGAACGGCGCCGGCGCCTTGACGTCCACCAGCCCCTCACCGGCGGCGATGCCGACCAGGGTGGCGGCCATGCTCTTCGCGGCCGAGTTCGTCCGCTGCGGCGTGTGCATGTCGTAGCCGCGGTCGTACTGCTCGGCCACGATCTTCCCGCCCTTGAGAACGATCACCCCCCAGCTCACGCCGGCATACCCCTCGGGCCGGAAGGCGCGCGACACCACCGCGTCGAGCCGCGCCGCCTGCGCCCGCGGAAGCTTCGCCGTCGCCCGCGCGTCGCCCTGCGGCCACGGCTGGGCGTCGAGGTCCGGCGCCGTGAGGCCTGCGGGCAGGCGGGGAACCGGAAACCCGTCGGCCTCCAGCGTTCCGACCGGCAGCAGCACGCAACCCAGAAGCGGACGCCAGACCGCGATCCTCGGCGGCATGTCGGGCGCGTGGCGAATCTCGACCCGCTTCAGGTCGTCCCGGATCACCACGTCCTGCGGCGTGAAGCGGTCGCGGGCCGTCACGTTGCCGAAGATGTCGGCCTCCAGCCGCTCGGCCGAGAGATCCGCGGTGAAGCGGCCCGTGCAGTGATAGAGCGCCCGCAGGCCTGCGGACTGAGCGCGGCCGTGACGTTCGGTGGTCGGGGGATCGGCGGACTGGGCCGCGGCGGTGGCGGGCGCGAGCAACAGGCCCGCCAGCAGGAGGTTGCGCAACAACGACATCACAGGCTCCTCAGAGGTCGCGCCGGTGGATCGTGCGGCCGACCTGCTGCGAGGGATAGGGCTCCATCGCCAGCCGCTCGTCACGATGGGGATCGGCGACCACGCGGCTCTCGGCGTCGAACAGCATGGTGGACCGGACGGTCGCATCGAAAGCCGGCCAGGGCAGCGAGGCCGTGCTGGGATTCCCGGTATGGGCGAAGGTCGCCCAGGCCTTCGACATGGCGCCCGCCACGGCGCGGGCGTCGGCGGAGGGCGGCCCGACCATCGAAGGCGCCCGGTCGGGATTGTTGAAGACGAGCGGCACGCAGAGACTGTGCGGCGTGAAGCGACGGCCGCCCTCGACGGGCGTCCGGAACATCAGCCGGTACGTCCACACCGGCGCCCGCCCCAGCGCGGCCTTGCGCTCGGCCTGCAACGTGGCGTCGCGCACGTAGCCGCGCGCCGAAGCGATCAGGAAGAACAGCTCTGACGGCGTCGCCCGCGGGTTCGAGGCCCGGAAGGTCGACATCACCCCCTCGGCGTCGCCGCCGGCGAGATAGGGCGTCAGCCGAACGCGAAGCTCGGCGTCGGACAGGGCATGGATCGCCGGCTCGGATCCCAGCTGACTCGACAGCTCGGTCCGGGTGGTTCCGATGATCATGGGGACGTCCGCCGAAATCGCCGGAGCCGCCGGATCGAACGGGTGGCCGTGGAACGTCCGACCGTCCGCCACCGGTGAGAACCGGTAGTTCATCTCGGAGATCACCTCCCGCTGCGCGGCGTACACCTGTTCCCACGGCAGGGCCTGGAGACGCCGCGCGTCGCGCTCGCCGAGCCCCAGCCGGTGCAGGAGGCGCGCGGTAAGCGCCTCGGCCTGGGCCGGGACCTGGATGCGCAGGGTGGAGCCGCTCTGGACCACCGCGCGATGGAACACCCCCTTGGCGTCTTCGCCCGCCATGCACAGGCTGACCTTTCTTCCCCCGCCCGACTGGCCGAAGATCAGGACGCGCCCGGGGTCGCCGCCGAAGCGTTCCGCGTTCTCGCGCACCCAGCGCAGCGCGGCGAACACGTCCAGCATGCCGACATTGCCCGATCGGGCGAAATCCCCGTCGGCCGCCGAGAGACTGCAATGTCCGAAGACGTTCAGGCGGTGGTTGATGGTGACCACAACCACGTCCTCGCCCCTCGCCAGAGCGGCGCCGTCGTACCAGGGGCTCGAGCCCGACCCGTTCTCGAAACCTCCGCCATGGAACCAGACCATGACGGGACGGCGCGCCTGGCTCGACAGTGAGGCGGTCCAGATGTTGAGCCGCAGGCAGTCCTCTCCCGGCAACGGATCAGGCGCCGTGGAGGCGTAGATGCCGGTGCGGACGCGTACCGCCTGCGGCGCGATCGGACCATACTCGAAGGCGTCCACGACTCCCGCCTCGGGGACGACCCGTCCGGGCGGCATGAAACGGCCCGCCCCGGCGGTCGAGGCGCCATAGCGCAGTCCGCGGAAGACGAAGACGCCCCCTTCGCGACGGCCGCGGAACCGACCGCTGCTGGTCGAAATGACGGCTTCCGCCCCGGCGTGGCACGGCGTGGCCAGACCTGCCCCACCCAGGCCGATAAGGAACGCGCGACGATCCATGCATCTCCCCAGAATGTTCTGTTATTTGGAACTATAGTCCATTATTGGGTCCATAATCTCCGCCAGGCACATCTCCGTCAATAGCGTTGGGAGGCTTGTCGGCTCCGTCGCAGCAAGGCTGCGAAAGCCCTGGCTTCGCGCCAAGGTCACGCCGTGGCGACGCCACGGACACGTCGAGCGCGCGGCCGCCCGGGATGGCGGGCTGGACGGAGGATCAGGTGGGATTGGAGATAGGAGGCGTCGTCAGGGCTCGAAGCTTTGGCGCACCAACTCGTCCAGGAGACGCACCCCGAACGCGTTCACCCCCGGCCCCGACGCCAGCCCCGGCGCCCGCGTATCCCAGACCGGCGCGGAGATGTCCAAATGGGCCCAGGGACCGTCGCCGGCGAACCGACGAAGGAAACGGGCGGCGATGCTCGCCCCGCCTTGCCGCCCGATACCCAGGGCCACGTTCCGGACGTCGGCCCACGGCGTCTCGATGTGCCGATCGTAGCTCTCGGGCATCGGCAACCGCCACAGGGGCTCACCGCAGCTTCGCCCCGCCGAGAGCAGGGCGTCCGCCAACTCGTCGTCCTCGCAGAAGAGGCCGCCGTAATCCTGGCCCAGCGCGACCATCACCGCGCCCGTCAAGGTGGCGAGATCGATCATCGCCCGGGGCTTGAAGCGCGTGCGGGCGTACCAGAGCGCATCCGCCAGGACCAGCCGTCCCTCCGCGTCGGTGTCCACCACTTCGATCGTCTGCCCCGACATCGAACGCACGACATCGCCCGGACGCTGAGACGCGCCGTCGACCATGTTCTCGGCCAGCGCCAGGACCGCCACGACATTGGCGCGGGCGCGGCGACGCGCCAGGGCCACCATCGCGCCGGCGATCGCGCCCGCGCCGCCCATGTCCCACTTCATCTCCTCGAGACCGGCGGCGGGTTTGATCGAAACGCCCCCGGTGTCGAACGTCACCCCCTTGCCGATCAGCGCAAGGGGCGCCGCCTCGGGATCGTCGGCCCCGGCCCAGCGCATCACCGCCAGGCGGGTTCCCGCGGCGCTCCCGGCGCCCACGCCGATCAGAGCGTCCATCCCCAACGACCGCAGCTCGTCTTCGGCGAGCACCTCCACGGACAATCCTGGGGACTCCAGCGACAGAAGGCGGTCCCCGAACTCGACGGGCCCGAGTACGTTGGCGGGCTCGGAGATCAGGTCCCGCGCGAAGAAAACGCCCTCGCGAAGCGCATCCAGCGGGGCGAAGGCGGACCGGACGGCCGCCACATCCTCGAACACGGTTTCAACGCGCGCCAGGGACGCGGATTTCGCGGCGTCCAGAACCGTCCGGTGCCGCTCGAAGCGGTAGCCCGCAAGCGCTGCGCCGAAGGCGGCTAAGGCCGCCCACGCTGGATCGCCGCGGGGGAAGTCCAGGATCAGCCGGCGCGCGCCGAACGCCTCGGCGGCGCGCAGCGCCTCCGCCCCGGCCCGCTCCGCCGCGCGCTGGTTCCAGTCCGATTCACGCCCTGCGCCGATCAGGATGACGGCGGCCCCGGCCGCGGCGGAACACGCCGGCAAGGTCAATGCGCCCCGCACGCCGGTGAACCGGCCGCCCAGCGCCTGCCGCAGCAGCCCCGAGCCCGCATCCAGCGCCTCGGCCTGGGGGGACAGCACGCCCCCTTCGAAGACGACCACCGCCAAGGCGTCACCCGGCCCCGTCGGCGGCCCCGCCGCGCTCAAGAACTCGACGTCCAACCCGTGTCTCCTGCATCCGGCCGCCACGATATCCGCGCGGCACGCCAAGCGTCGCGGCCAAACCGGGGCCGCCGTGCGGAATCTCCTTCCGTAGGCCTCCTCCGGCGCTGCGCAAAGGTGCAGCGACAGGGCATCGCGACCGACTCCGCCCATAATGTCTAGACATTATCAGACAACCAGTCGAGCATGACGGCTTGACGGGGGACCCATGCCGCGCAGCCGGATCGACCAGACTGATCATCGAACGGAGCCGCGCACGGGTCGGAGCGCCCACGCATGACCCCCGCGACACCGCCGGAGCCGGCGCTGGATGCGGCCGACGGGCGGCTCGGACTGGCGCGCCGCTACGCCCCGGGCGTCGTCCTCACGCTCATCATAACCTGGGCGGCGTTCGGCCTCAGAACCGTCGAGAGCCTTCAGGCGCTGAGTCCGCTCATCCTCGCGATGCTCCTGGGCATGGCCATCCGGAACCTGATCGGCGTGCCCGAACCCGCCCGACCGGGCGTCGTATTCAGTCAGAGACGCCTGATCCGTATGGCTATCGTGCTGCTTGGCCTTCAGTTCACCGTCGGTCAGATCGCGCTGATCGGCCTGCCCGGCCTGGGCGTGGCCGCCGCGGCGCTCGGCGCCACCTTTCTGTTCTCGCTGTGGCTCGGGCGCCTCCTGGGCATCGAGCGCGGCTTCGCCGTCCTGATCGCAGGCGGCGTCTCGGTCTGCGGCGCATCGGCGATCACCGCGTTCAACACCGTCGTCCGCGCCGACGACGAGGACGCCGCCTACGCCGTCGCCGCGATCACCGCCTTCGGCGCCCTGGCGATGTTCGCCTTTCCGCTCACGCCCGCCGTGCTGGATCTCGCCCCCCGGGCCTACGGAATCTGGACGGGCGCCGCCGTGCACGAGATCGCGCAGGTCGCTGGAGCCGGCTTCCAGAACGGGCCGGCCGCGGGCGAGGCGGCGATGGTCACCAAGCTGAGCCGGGTCGTGCTCCTGGCGCCCCTGGTTCTGGTCTTCGCCTGGGCGTCGCGGCGGACCTGGGCGTCGGGCGAGGCCGGGCCGTCGGCCGCCGCCGCTGCCCCGCCGTGGTTCCTCTTCGGCTTCATGGGGATGGTGGCGATCGCCAGCCTGATCCCCCTGCCCCCGCTGGTCGTGAGGACCTCGGCCGAGGTCGTCACCTTCATGATGACCATGGCTCTGGCGGCGATGGGACTCGAGGTGGACATCGCGCGCCTGAAGCGAAAGGGATTCCGTCCGCTGGTCCTGGCCGGCGCGGCGTCGCTGTTCATCGCAGGCCTTTCCCTCGGCCTGATCAAGGCCTGGGGTGTGTGAATGCTAACCCCGCAGCGCGCGGGCGGCGTCCAGCGGTCCGGACGCGATCAGAGCGTCGAAATCGACCGCCGGCGGTATGAAGCCCCCGTCGACGAGATGGTCGTATTTGGCGCGCAGCAGCGCGACCCGGCCGGGGTCGAGGGACACATCCAGCTGACTGTAGATCCGGTCTGAATAGGCCGCCTCGACGAAGTCCTCCGGCAGGCCGGTGTCCACCGCGATGATGCGGCGCATCTCGTCGACGTTCTTGCGCGCCCAGGCGTCGGCGTCGAGCAACCTCGCCAGCCAGCGCGCCACGATGTCGGGGCGTTCGTCCACCAGCGCGCCGCTGGCCGTCAGCACCAGAGGATGCCCATGCCGGGTGTCCCCCTCGCGCTCGGGCGCCGCCAGATCCATGACGGTCGTCAGACCGAGGAAGGCGTCCAGGATCGCCCCCATCGCCGCGTCGCTGTAGAGGACGTCGACCTCTCCCGCCATCAAGGCGCGCACCTCCTCCCGCTGCACGGCGAACTGGCTGCGCGCACCCCACAGGGACTGGCCCGCGCCGTCGCCCGTGGTGGCGTCGTCCGCGTAGGCGCGGCGGATCTCGATCTCGACGAGTTCGACGTCGTCGAACGAAAGCCCGGCCAGGTCCAGCGCGTGCCGGTATCCGGCCAGGACCAGGGCGCGCCACCAGTCGGTGTCGTCGTTCAGCCGCCGCGGCAGGGAGAACCGGCGGCCACGCAGGTCCTGCGGCCCGCGAACGCCGGACTCGGGCAAGGCGTAGAGCGCCGCCGCGCGATCCGGCCAGGCGACGCCCAGCACCTTCAGGTCCGATCCCCGGGATGCGGCCACGAACGGCGGCACATACCCGCCAAACCTGAAGGAGTTGGCCTGGGTATGATTGTAGTGGGACAGGTGCACGTTGCGGTCGTTCGAGGACGCCAGGGACCGCACGTCGATTCCATCCCCGCGGAATTCCTCCGCCAGCCAGCCGTTCCGGATCGCGACGGACGCCGCGGTGGGCGCCGGACAGCGTGTGAACCAGAGGGTGTCGATGGACATCGGGACCTGCCTTGACAACTGTATATACAACTGAACAGACTTGAATATGTCTCGGCAAGCCCTCGATGGATGAAATCTTGGCGATGGACGCTCTCAGCGGTCGACAGACGGCCGCGGCCGAAGGCGCCCGAAACCTGCTGATCGATTGTGCACGGATCCGGCCCGGCGACGAGGTCCTGCTCCTCACGGAGCCCCCCGGCCTCGGGCACTACGACGACGATCTCGGCCCCTATCTCGCCGCCGCCGCAGAAGCGCTCGGCGCAAGAGCCCGCCTCCTGGCCGCGCCGCAGGTGGCCGGACCGGCCGAGACGCCCGCGGACGTGATGGCGGCCATCGGCGCAGCCGACCACGTGATCTTCCTCACGCGCGCCGGAGACCAGCTTCGCTTCCACCCCCTTCCGGGCGTGGGCTCCAAGACCATGTGCTACGCCCTGGACTTCGAGTACCTGGGAGACCGGTTCGCGACGACGCCCTTCGCGCTGATGACCGAGCTGCAGGCCCGGCTGTCGCGCCGGCTCGCGGCCGCCGGCAGCTATCGCATCACCTGTCCGAACGGCACCGACCTGACCGCGAGCATCGTTCCCGAGGACGCCCGCGCGGGGGGAGATTTCACGGTGCGGACCTTCCCGGCGATGATCCTGCCGCCCTTTCCGGCGACGGCGGCCAACGGCGTGCTCGCCGTCAGCCACGCCCTGACCTCGACCTACATCCACGACTATCCCGACAGCGTGATCCCCCTGCCCGAGACCGTCCGACTGACGATCGAGGCCGGCCGGATCGTCGGGATCGACGCCGAGCCTGAGCTCGCCGCCAGGATCGAGCGGCAGCTCACGCGCGTGGCAGGTCTGTTCGGCGGCGAGGCCCTGAGCCTGAACTCCTGGCACTGCGGCCTGAACCCGGCGACCTACTACCCGGCTCCGGCTCTGGCCAATATCGACCGCTGGAGCGGGATCGCCTTCGGAAGCCCTCGCTATACGCACTTTCACATGTGCGGCGACGCGCCGGGCGACGTCTGCGGACAGGTCTTCGACGCCACCATAGAACTGGACGGCGAGATCGTCTGGGACCGGGGCCGGCTCGCGTTTTTCGAAAGCCCGGAGAATCGCACGCTGATCGAGAGCTTCGGACTGGACCCCGCGTCGTTCACCACCCCGCGGCCGCTGGGTTTCGAAGGCGCGCCGTCGTGAGCTCCGCAGCGAAGACGAGATCGCCCCCGCTCTACGAGCAGGTGAAGGAAGACATCCTCTCGCGGATCGCCAGCGGCGAGTGGCCGCGTGGCGCGCGCCTGCCCTCGGAACACGAGCTGGTCGAGCGGTTCGGCATATCGAGGATGACGGTCCATCGCGCCCTGCGGGAACTCTCCGACAAGGGGGTGATCGAGCGCTTCCAGGGCGTGGGCAGTTTCGTGGCCGCGCCAACCCCACGATCCGACCTCGTCTCCATCAGCGACATCAGCGAGGAGATCCACAAGCGCGGGAACAACCACAGGGCTCAAGTGGTCGAGTTGGGCGCCATCCGCACCAACATCGAACTGGCGACCACATTCGAGCTGAACGTCGGCGCGCGGATCTTCCACTCGGTGGTCGTCCACTTCGAGGAGGATTCGGCCATCCAGCTGGAGGAGCGGTTCGTGAACCCCACCTTCGCGCCGCACTACCTGGAGCAGGACTTCACCCAGATGACGCCCGGCCGATATCTGCAGGACGTCGGCGCGGCGACCGAGGTCGAACAGATCCTCTATGCAGCCCTCGCGGACGAACGCGCGCAGACCCTGATGGGGGTCGGGCCCGACGAAGCCTGCCTGCTGCGCATGCGGCGAACCTGGGTGGACGGGGTCGCAGCCACCAAGAGCTTCTTCGTCTACCCCGGATCCCGCTACAGCCTCGGAAGTCGCTACCAGGTGCCGGCCACCAGCTAAAATCTTTCAAGTTGCCTATACAACTGAACAATGCCTAGGCTTCGACCTTCGGAGGAGGTCCAGATGTCAAGCGCCGCAATTCCCCTCATCGATTTCGCGCCGGCGAGGTCGGGCGATGCGGCCGGGCTGGCGGCCGTCGCCCGGCAGATCCACGAAGCGTGCACCGCGACGGGGTTCTTCTACATCACGAACCATGGGGTGCCGCAGGCGGTCATCGACCGGGCCGTCGGGGCGATGCGGGATTTCTTCGATCTGCCCGCCGAGCAGAAGCGACGGGTCGCGGTGAACAGCATCCACCGTGGCTGGCACGAGATCGGCGGGGCCTTGATGTACCAGGCCAAGAAGCCGGATTTCAAAGAGTTCTTCGGCATCGGCCTCGAACTGCCGGCCGACGATCCAGATGTCCTGGCCGGCCAGGCCCTGCGCGGACCCAACAACTGGCCGGCGTTCATGCCGCAGGTGCAGGAAGCGTTCTACGCCTACTACGAGGCCATCGGCGTCTGCGGCCAGGATCTTCTGCGCGCCGTCGCCGTCAGCCTGGACATCGACCCGGACTTCTTCGCCGACCGCTATCGGAAGCGGATGCAGCGTACCCAAGCGGTGTTCTATCCGCCTCAGCCGCCCCAGATGGGCGACGATCAGTTCGGCGTGGCTCCGCACACGGACTATGGTTGCATCACCCTGCTCTGGCAGGACGATGTCGGCGGCCTCGAAGTGCGCAATCTGGACGGCCAGTGGATCGACGCGCCGCCCATCGACGGATCCTTCGTCATCAACGTCGGCGACCTTCTCGCGCGCTGGTCGAACAACCGGTTCGCGTCGACGCCGCACAGGGTCGTCAACCGGTCCGGAAAGAAGCGGATGTCGATCGCCACCTTCTACGATCCGGACTATTCCGCCGTGGTCGATCCTCTCGATCTCGGCCTCAAGGGCGCGTCGGCGCGCTATGAACCCGTGGCCGCAGGCGACTACATCCTCGGGCGGATCGACGACTCCTTCAAGTATCGGTCACAAAACACCATCGGCGCCTAGGGGAAGGGCGGCGGGGGCTCTGGCCAAGCTTATTCCTATTTGATAGATAGGCTTTTGACGCACCAAATTCGTGCACAGATGCCTATACAAGTGCACATATCATTGCTTCAGGTTTTAAAAGGATTTCGAAGCAGGAAAGTCTCGCCGCCGCAAGTTGTCTAGATAACCATTGTCCAGACGCGATGGGCGGCAGCCTTCAAGACGGGCGTCATCAGAAATCGGACGGCAGCGTCCAACAGAACGGGGAATCTGAATGAAATACGCCTTCGCGCAGACGAGCCTTCTCGCGCTCGCCGCGAGCCTTGCGGCCGCACCGGTTTACGCCCAAGGCGCTGCCGCCGACACGGCCATCGACGAGATCGTGGTCACCGGCACGAAACGCGCCGACGTCACGGCCCTGTCGTCGGCGACCCCGGTCGACGTGGTCAGCGCGGAGGCTCTGGGAACCAACGGCTCCCCGACACTCGTGCAATCCCTTCGCACCCAGGTTCCGTCCGCCACCTTCTCACAGGTGGGCGGCATCATCGGCGCGCGTCTGGCCAACTCGGTGTCGCTTCGCGGCCTGCCCGCCGGCAACACGCTCGTGCTCGTGAACGGCAAGCGCCGCAACCCCACCGCCAAGATCTCCACCGGCAACGAATGGAGCCGCGGCTCGCAACCGGTCGACCTCAACGACCTGCCGCTCGAAGCGGTGGCGCGCGTCGAGGTGCTGCGCGACGGCGCCTCGGCCCAGTACGGCTCGGACGCGGTGGCCGGCGTGGTCAACGTGGTGCTCCGGGGGAACGAACCCGGCGGCTTCGTCAGCGCCACCTATGGAGAGTTCTACAAGGGCGACGGCGTCAGCCGCGACATCGCGGGATGGTACACGGTTCCGCTGGGCGACAGCGGCTTCCTCAATGTCACCGCCCATCTTCGGAACAGCGGCACGACGGATCGCGACAACCCCGACATCCGCACCTACTTCTTCCCGGGCGATCCCCGCGAAGCGCTCGTCGACAAGGATTTCGGCTTCTACGGCAATCCCAACGCGCGCTCGGCGGTCGGCAGCTTCAACAGCGAGTACGACCTGTCGGAGAACCTGACCGTCTATGGGTTCGGCACGGCCGCGTACCGGAAGTCGATCACCAAATACATGATCCGCCCGGCCGCGGACAACAATGTCCGCGCCCTGTTCCCGGCGGGCCGGATGGCCCAGGTGGCCTACATCTTCCGCAACTACGACATGGCCGGCGGCCTGAAGTACGACGCGGGCGCCGCCGGGACCTTCGACTTCAGCCTGGAGTATGGCCACGGCCGGCAATCCTCCAGCATGTACAACTCCCAGAACGCCACCTACGGCCTCGCCACGCCGGACGATTTCTTCCTGGGGAACTACAATCAGGAGCAGTTCAACGCGCAACTCGACTACGTGCGCGAGATCCCGGTCGGCTTCTCGAAGTTCCCTCTCACGCTTTCGGCCGGTGTCGGATACCGCGAAGAGACGTTCTCGATCGACGCGGGCGACCTCGCGTCCTACGCCGACGGCGGCGTGCCGATCCTCGACGGGCCCAACGCCGGCCGCCGGCCGAGCCCTGGCGCGGCCGACTTCGCCGGGCTCCAGCCCGCCGACGCAGGCAAGTACGACCGCGAGATCTTCAGCGCCTATGTGGGCCTCGAGCAGCAGTTGACCGAACAGTTCCAACTCGGCGCGGCGGCGCGGTTCGAGGACTATTCGGACTTCGGCTCCACGGTGACCGGCAAGCTCTCCGGCCGCTACGACTTCACACCCGCCGTCGCGGTCCGCGCCAGCGTCTCGAACGGCTTCCGCGCGCCCAGCATGGGGCAGATCGGCGCCTCTCAGACCACTTCGCTGTGGATTCAGCCGCCCACGGGTCCCCAGTTCCTGGGCGTGTCGGCGTTCTATCCCGTGACCAACCCGGTGGCGCGCGCGCTCGGCGCGCAGGACCTGGAGCCCGAGAAGTCCATCAACTTCTCCGCAGGTCTCGTCCTGCGCCCGGCGCCGGGCCTGTCGCTGACGGTGGACGCCTACCGGATCGAACTCGACGATGTGATCCTGCCGGTCGACAACCTGACCGGCGCGGCCATGACGTCGATCCTGGCCCGGTTCGGGGTGACCAACGTCAGCGCGGTCCGCTTCTTCGCCAACCAGGCCGACATCACGGTCAAGGGCGTCGACGTGGTGGCGCGCTACGACTGGTCGTGGGACGGCGTCGGCCGGTTCGGCGCCACCCTGGGGGCCAACTTCAACGACGTCGGAATCGACACGATCAAGCCCAACCCGCCGGCTCTGGCCGGCACCGGCCTCGTGCTGGTGGGCCGCGTGTCCCAGGGCTACCTCACGCAATGGGCGCCCGACAGCAAGATCACAGCGGCGCTGAACTACACCTCGGGTCCGTTCGCCGTGGACTTCACCGCCGTGCGCTACGGCAAGTACAAGAACACCGTCGCAAATCCGGCCAACGACCAGGTGTTCAGCGCCCAATGGGTGGCCAAGCTCGCGGTCTCCTACAGCTTCTGGAACCAGACCAAGATCACCGTGGGGGCGGACAATCTCTTCGACAGCTATCCCGACCGTCCGCTGCCGCAGAACCGCTTCAACGGGTTCAACAACTACGACCTCGTCGCGCCGGAAGGCGGCAACGGCGGATACTACTACGTGTCGCTCAGCAAGCGCTTCTGACCCCGCCGGCGCGCAGGCCGGGCTCCCGGCCTGCGCACGTCCGACGGTTTGACATCTCCGCGCGGCGGGATCGGGCGCCATCGTCCTCTTCCGCCGCGCCATTGCTATACGCCCTGCTCCGCGCGTGCTCCGGCACGCCCGAGGCGCCCATAGAGGAGGTCGCGGCGTGAAGCTGCGGATGCCCCACACGCTGGCTCTCCTGCTGGCCGTCATGGTGCTGGCCTTGGTCGCAACGTGGCTGCTGCCGTCCGGCGCCTATCAGATGAGCGAGGCCGCGAACGGACAGAAGGTCGTCGTTCCCGGCACCTACGCGCCGCTCCCCGACCGCACATACCTGCCGCCCTGGACCCTCTTCACGATCATCCCCAAGGCATTCGCCTCGGCGCAGGGCGTGATCTTCTTCGTCATCCTCATGGGCGGGGTGTTCGGCGTCCTGCAGAAGACCGGCGCCATCGAGGCGGCGATCGGACGGACCATGATCCGCTTCCAGGGGCGCCAGACGCTGCTGATCTTCTTCGGCATGGCGATCTTCACCCTCCTTTCAGCCTCGTTCGGCATGGCGTCGGAGTACATCGCCTTCACCGCGATGCTCGTCGCCCTGTGCGCGGCGGTCCGGCTGGACGCCATGGCCGCCAGCGCCATCCTGCTCGTGGGCTATGGCGTGGGCTACGGCGCCTCGACCACCAACCCCTTCACCGTCGTGGTGGCCCAGGAGATCGCCGGCGTGCCGATCGGCTCGGGCCTGTGGTTCCGGATCGTCGTCCTGGTCCTGGCGTTCCTCATCGCCTTCCACCACGTGTGGAGCTACGCGCGTCGGGTTCGCCTGGATCCGACCCGCGCGCTCGCGCCGCCGCCGGCGGACGACAAGAGCACGCCATCGGACTTTCCGCCCATGACCGTCACGCGCGGGCTCGTCCTGGGCGCGCTCGGCCTGACGGTCGCCGCATTGATCGCGGGCATCGTTCTGGCCAAATGGTCCCTGCCCCAGGTCGGCGCGCTGTTCCTGGGCCTGGGCTTCAGCGCGGTCCTGATCGCGCGGATCCGGATCGACGAAGCCTGCGACGCTTTCCTGGCGGGCGCCGCCCGGCTGACGGGCACGGCTCTGCTCGTCGGCGTCGCGCGGGCGATCGGGCTCATCCTCGAGGACGGCCAGGTGCTGCACACCCTGGTGTTCATGACCGCGACGCCGCTCGCCGCTCTGCCCGCCGAGGCGTCGGCGGTGGGCATGTTCCTGATCCAGGCGTTCCTGAACGTCTTCATTCCGTCCGGCAGCGGACAGGCCTTCGCGACCATGCCGATCATGGCCCCGATCGGCGACCTCGTGGGTGTTTCGCGCCAGGCTTCGGTCCTGGCCTTCCAGTTCGGGGACGGCTTCACCAACCTCATCATCCCCACCAACCCGTTCCTGATGGCGATCCTGGGCCTGACCGGCGTGACCTACGGCGCGTGGGTCCGCTTCGTGTGGCCGCTGATGGTGAAGTTGATGCTGCTGTCCGCGGCCGCCATGGTGGCCGCCGTTGTCGTCGGTCTCTGACGCCGCCCCCCGAATCATCGGGGCGAGCCCGGCCTCAACCGAGGATGCCGGGCAGATCGAGCTTCTTCTCTCGAGCGACGGTCAGCGCGATCTCGTAGCCCGCATCGGCGTGGCGCATGACGCCCGTCGCCGGATCGTTCCAGAGCACGCGTTCGATCCGCCGCGCCGCCGCCTCGGTGCCGTCGCAGACGACGACCATGCCGGCGTGCTGCGAGAAGCCCATGCCGACACCGCCGCCGTGATGGAGGGACACCCAGGTGGCGCCCGATGCGGTGTTCAGCAACGCGTTCAGCAACGGCCAGTCCGAGACCGCGTCGGAACCGTCCCGCATCGCCTCCGTCTCCCGGTTGGGAGAGGCCACCGAGCCGGAATCGAGGTGGTCGCGGCCGATCACGATCGGCGCCTTCAGCTCACCGCTCGCCACCATGGCGTTGAAGGCCAATCCCAGCCTGTGCCGATCGCCCAGGCCCACCCAGCAGATGCGCGCCGGCAGGCCCTGGAACTTGATCCGGCGGGCGGCCATGTCGAGCCAGTTGTGCAGGTGCGGGTTGTCCGGGATCAGCTCCTTCACCTTGGCGTCCGTCCTGGCGATGTCTTGCGGATCGCCCGACAGCGCCGCCCAGCGGAAGGGTCCGATTCCGCGGCAGAACAGCGGACGGATGTAGGCCGGCACGAAACCTGGGAAGTCGAAGGCGTTGGCCACGCCGGCTTCCTTGGCCATCTGGCGGATGTTGTTGCCGTAGTCGACCGTCGGCACGCCCGCGGCCTGGAAGTCGAGCATCGCCTGGACGTGCTCGGCCATCGACGCCCTGGCCGCCTCCTCGACCTGTTTGGGATCCTGGGCCCGCATGGCGAGCCAGCGCTCCAGCGTCCAGCCCTTCGGCAGATAGCCGTTGACCGGGTCGTGGGCCGAGGTCTGGTCGGTGAGCAGGTCGGGCCGCACGCCCCGGCGATACAGTTCCGGCAGCACCTCGGCCGCGTTGCCGAGGAGGCCGACCGAGATGGGCTGCTTGTCGCGAACCGACTGCTCGATCCAGTCCAGCGCCTGATCGAGGTCTTCGGTCGACCGGTCGAGGTAGCCGGTGCGCAGGCGCATCTCGATGCTCGACGGCTGACACTCGATGGCGAGACAGGACGCGCCGGCCATGACCGCGGCCAGGGGCTGCGCGCCGCCCATCCCGCCCAGACCGGCCGTCAGGAGCCAACGCCCGGAAAGGTCGCCTGCATAGTGCTGGCGGCCCATTTCCACGAGCGTCTCGTAAGTGCCCTGAACGATGCCCTGGGCGCCGATGTATATCCACGACCCCGCGGTCATCTGCCCGTACATCGCCAGGCCGGCGCGGTCGAGTTCGTTGAAATGGTCCCAGGTCGCCCAGCGGGGCACCAGGTTCGAGTTGGCGATCAGGACCCGCGGCGCGTCGGCATGGGTGCGGAACACGCCGACCGGCTTGCCGGACTGCACGAGCAGGGTCTCGTCGTCCCCGAGCCTGCGCAGAACCTCGACGATCTTGTCGAAGCTCTCCCAGTCGCGCGCGGCGCGGCCGATGCCGCCATAGACGACCAGCTCGTCCGGCCGCTCGGCGACGTCCGGGTGCAGGTTGTTCATCAGCATCCGCAGCGGCGCTTCGGTGAGCCAGCTCCGCGCAGAGCGCTCGGCGCCGGTCGCAGGACGGATGATGCGATTGGGATCCTTGCGGGTCATTCAGGCCTCAAGACTGGGCGAAGGCGAGACAAGCCTTCAGAACATTCACCAGCGCCGCGCGCATGGGCGCGGCCCGGGTTTCCGAGAAGGGTGCGGGCCAGTTTTCCGGGGTCAGCGCCCCAGGCGGGTCGTCCATGTAGCCGCGACAGGCCAGCTCCATCTGGATCGCGTGCACGCCCAGCTCCGGCTGACCGTAGCGGCGGGTCGTCCAGCCCCCCTTGAAACGACCGTCGACGACATGGCTGAACGCCGTCGCGCCGCACGTCGCCGCCACGGCGGCGGTCAGGGCGGGATCGCAGCTCGCACCGGAATTGTCGCCGATGTTGAAGTTCGGCAGGTCGCCCTCGAAAAGCCTCGGGATCACCGACCGGATCGAGTGGGCCTCGTACAGCACCACCTTGCCGTGGATCGCCCTCGACCGCTCGACCTCGGCGGAGAGCGCATCGTGATAGGGATCGAACCACGTGGCGCGGCGCGCCTCGATCTCCGCCCGATCCGGCTCGCCCCCGGGACGGTACAGGGGCTCACCGTCGAAAGTGGTGGTCGGGCAGAGCTCGGTGGTCGCCTGTCCCGGATAGAGGCTGGCGCCGCTGGGATCGCGGTTCACGTCGATCACGGTGCGCGACATCCGCGTGCGGACCGTCGTCGCCCCGAGGTCCGCGGCGAAGTCGTAGAGCCGGTCGATCCACCAGTCGGCGTCCTTCCTCGCGAGCCACGGCGAAACCAGCCGGGGCTCCAGCTCGGGCGGGATTTCGATGCCGGTATGCGGAAAGCTGACGATCAGCGGCGCCTCGCCGCGACGCACCTCGAGCCAGTCGGTCATGCCACCCCCGGCAGGGCCACCGCGCCCGCGGCGCGCACCACCTCCCCGGACATCACCAGGGTGTTCGACGCCTCCATGTCGGGATGGAAGTGACGGTCGTCGTCCAGATGCGGAATCCGGCTCCGCAACAATCTGCGCACCGCCTCGAGGGGCGCGCTGGACTCCAGGGGCGCGTGAAAGTCGCACCCCTGAGTCGCGGCCAGCAGTTCTATGCCCAGGACGGCGCCGGCGTTCCGCGCCATCTCCAGCAGCCGTCGGGCGCCGTGGGCGGCCATGGAGACGTGGTCCTCCTGGTTGGCGGACGTGGGGATGGAATCCACGCTGGCCGGATAGGCGCGCTGCTTGTTCTCCGAGACCAGGGCGGCGGCGGTGACCTGCGGGATCATGAAACCCGAGTTCAGCCCCGGCTTCGGCGTCAGGAAGGCCGGCAGTCCGGACAGCGCCGGATCGACCAGCATGGCCACGCGTCGCTCGGCCAGCGATCCGATCTCGCAGATCGCCAGCGCGATCATGTCGGCCGCGAACGCTACCGGCTCGGCGTGGAAGTTCCCACCCGAGAGCGCCTCGTCGCCCTCGGCGAAGATGAGCGGATTGTCGGTGACGCCGTTGGCCTCGGTCGCCAGGGTCGCCGCGGCCTGGCGCAACAGATCCAGGACGGCCCCCATCACCTGCGGCTGGCAGCGCAGGCAGTAGGGATCCTGCACCCGCTCGTCGTCCACCAGGTGCGAGGCGCGGATCGCGGATCCGGCCATCAGGCGGCGCAGCGCTTCCGCCGTCTCGATCTGGCCCGCATGCCGACGCAAGGCGTGGATGCGGGGATCGAAGGGGGTATCGGACCCCTTCGCCGCTTCCATGGACAGCGCGCCGGTGACCAGCGCCGTCTGGAACAGGGTCTCGGTCTCGAAGAGCGCCGCGAGGGCGTTCGCCGTGGAGAACTGCGTCCCGTTCAGCAGCGCCAACCCTTCCTTGGGGCCAAGGGTGAGCGGCGCCAGGCCGGCCGCGGAAAGCGCTTCGGCGGCCGGCATGCGGACACCTTCGAGGCGGATATCCCCCACGCCGATCATGGTGGCGGCCATGTGGGACAGCGGTGCGAGATCGCCTGAGGCGCCGACCGAGCCTTGGGACGGCACGACCGGCGTGAGTCCACGGGTCAGCATGGCCTCCAGCATCGCCGTCGTCTCGAGCCTCACGCCAGAGGCGCCCTGCGCCAGGCTCGCGAGCTTGAGCGCCATCATCAGCCGGACGACGGGCTCGGGCGACGGATCGCCCACGCCGGCCGCATGCGAGACGACGATGTTCCGCTGCAGGGTTTCGAGGTCGGCAGCGTCGATCCGGACGCTCGCGAGCTTACCGAAGCCGGTGTTGATGCCGTAGATCGGCTGGCCCTTCGCCAGGATGCGCCGCACCGCCTCGGCGCCCGCCAGGATCGGCGCGCGGGACGCCGGATCGAGCGCCGCCGCGCCGCCGCGGTAGATCGCCCTCCACGCAGAAAGCGCCGTCTCGCCCGGACGCAGGACCGTCACCGTCATTGCCCCCTCCAGACGCGCGCATGGAGCGGGTTGAAGCCCATGCGATAGACGAGCTCCGCCGGTCGCTCGACATCCCAGATGGCCAGATCGCACTGCTTGCCGGCCTCCAGCGAGCCGGTGTCGTGGAGCAGGCCCAGGGCGCGCGCCGCTTCGCGCGTGAACCCGGCCAGGCATTCCTCGACCGTCATCCGGAAGAGGGTGGCGGCCATGTTCATGGCCATCAGCGGCGAGGTGAGCGGCGAGGTGCCCGGATTGCAGTCTGTGGCCAGCGCCATCGGCACGCCGGCCGCGCGCAGCGCCTCGATCGGCGGACGCCGCGTCTCGCGCGTGAAGTAGAAGGCGCCGGGGAGCAGGGTGGCCACCGTGCCCGCGCGCGCCATCGCGGCCACGCCCGCCTCGGTGAGATGCTCGAGATGATCGGCCGACAACGCGCCGAACTCGGCCGCCAGAGCCGCCCCCTGGAGATCCGACAACTGCTCGGCGTGCAGCTTCAGCGGCAAGCCGTGCGCCCGCGCGGCGGCGAACACCCGTCGGACCTGATCGGGCGAAAACCCGATGGTCTCGCAGAACGCGTCCACCGCGTCGGCAAGGCCGGCGGCCGCCACGGCCGGGATCATCTCGTCGCACACGAGGTCGACGTAGGCGTCGGGATCGTCCCTGAATTCGGGCGGCGCCGCATGGGCGCCGAGGAACGTGACGCGCACGTCCACCCCACGGGCCTCGCCGAGACGCCGCGCCACGCGAAGGCACTTCAGCTCATGTTCGAGCGAGAGCCCGTAGCCGGACTTCACCTCGACGGTGGCGACGCCTTCGGCCAGCAGGGCGTCAAGGCGGGGCAGCGTCGCGGCGAGGAGCGCCGCCTCGTCGGCGACGCGGGTGGCCGCCATGGTCGAGACGATCCCGCCCCCGGCCCGGGCGATCTCCTCGTAGCTCGCCCCGTTCAGACGAAGCTCGAACTCGTGGGCGCGGTCGCCGGCGAACACCAGATGGGTATGAGGGTCGATCAGGCCGGGCGTGATCCACCGCGCGCCGCAATCGACGACCTCGGCCGCCTCGAACCCCGGCGCGCCATCGGCCGCGCCCGCATAGAGGATCCGACCCCCGGACGCCGCGACCAGACCGCCATCGACCACGCCGAGGCCCGGCCGCCCCGGGGCGAGCGTGGCCAGTCGCGCGTTCGTCCAGACCCTGTCGCAGCGCAACCGATCATCCCCGCCAGACCTGCACGCCTCTTGCAGCGCGCGCCAATAAGTATAGACATATTTTCATCCGCCGGGGATTGTCCAGTGACCAAAGCGCATTTCTTCTTCGACCGGGCCCTGCTTCCCACCGGGTGGGCGCGCGATGTCCGGATGAGGGTGGACGACGGGATCGTCGCGACCGTCGAGGCCGGCGTCGCGGTGCGGTCCGGCGACCTCCGCCATGGCGTCGCCCTCCCCGGCCTCTGCAATCTCCACAGCCATGCGTTCCAGCGCGGCATGGCGGGGCTGGCCGAGGTGCGTGGCCCGGCCGGCGACACCTTCTGGACCTGGCGCGAGGTGATGTACCGGTTCCTGGACCGGCTGGATCCGGACATGGTCGAGGCCATCGCGGACCTGGCGTTCGCCGAGATGCTGGAGGCCGGTTTCACCCGCGTGGGCGAGTTCCACTATCTGCACCAGGCGCCCGACGGCGCGCCCTACGACAACCCCGCCGAGCTGACCGACCGCATCGTGGCCGCCGCGTCCGACACGGGGATCGGCCTGACCCTGCTGCCGGTCTTCTACGCCCATTCGGATTTCGCCGGCGCGCCGCCCAAGCCCGGCCAGCGCCGGTTCATCCATACGCTGGACAGCTTCTCGCGCCTGCTGGACGCCGGCCGCGACGCCGCGAGGCGCCTGCCCGACGCCCGCGTCGGGATCGCCCCCCACAGCCTGCGCGCGGTGACGCCCGAGGAACTCGCCGTTCTCCTCGACGCCGCCGGCGACGCGCCTGTCCATATCCACGCCGCCGAGCAGGACAAGGAGGTCTCCGACTGTGTCGCCGCCCTGGGCGCGCGGCCGGTGGAGTGGCTGATCGCGAACGCGCCGGTCGACGCCCGTTGGTGCCTGGTGCATGCGACCCAGATGACGGCCGCCGAGACGAACGCGCTCGCCGGGAGCGGCGCCGTGGCGGGGCTGTGCCCCGTGACCGAGGCCAATCTGGGGGACGGCGTGTTCCCGAGCGAGGCCTACCTGAACGCCGGCGGGCGCTTCGGCCTGGGAACCGATTCCAACATCCACATCGACGCCGCGATGGAGCTCCGTAGCCTGGAGTACGCCCAACGCCTGTCGATCAAGGGACGCAACGTGCTCGCCGACGCGCCGGGCGCCTCGACCGGCGTCAGCCTGTTCCAGAAGGCGCTGGCGGGCGGCGCCCAGGCGCTCGCCGCCGACTCCGGGCTCGTTCCCGGGGCTCCGGCCGACTTCCTGACTCTCGACGAGAATCATCCGAGCCTCTTCAATCGCCATGATGACGCCCTGCTCGACAGCTGGGTTTTCGCGGCCGGCCGCGAAGCCGTCGACGGCGTATGGCGGCGAGGCCGTCAGGTGGTGCGCGAGGGTCGGCACGTGCGGCGCGCCGAGTTCGTCGAACGCTACCGGCTCGCGCTGAGGAGGCTACTGGATTGACCGCGTCGCGGCCGCTGCATCAGCGAATTCGCGGGGACATCGAATCCCGCATCCGCTCGGGCGAGTGGCCGCCGGGCTACCGGGTTCCGTTCGAGACCGAACTGATGGCCGAGTACGGCTGTGCGCGGATGACCGTCAGCAAGGCGATGTCCTCCCTCGCCGACGCCGGCCTGATCGTCCGGCGGAAGCGCGCGGGGTCGTTCGTCGCCCCGCCGAAGATGCATGCGCCGGTGCTCAACATCCCGGACATACAGTCCGCCGTGCTCGCGCGCGGCGAGGCCTACACCTTCCGCCTTCTTTCGCGCCGGATCCGGGGCCCGCGCCGCGGCGACGCCGACGAGCAGGCGCTCGCGGCCGGCGGCCGGCTGCTCGACCTCGAAGGCGTGCACGACGCCGCGGGCCGCCCGTTCGCGCTCGAACGCCGCCTGGTCAGCCTGAAGGCGGCGCCGGACATGGCGAACGCCACCTTCACCGAGCGTCCGCCCGGCGCCTGGCTGCTCGAGAACATCGCCTGGACGGAGGCCGAGAGCCGCATCGGCGCGGTGAACGCCGACCCGGAGATTTCGCGCCGCCTCGCGCTCGACCCCGGGACGGCCTGTCTGGTGGTCGACCGGAAGACCTGGCGGACCGGAGAACACGTCACCCGGGTGACGCAGATCTTCCCCGGAGAAGTCTTCAACCTGATCGCCCGCTTCGGCCCGGACGCCTGAGGCCGGCTCACGCCTCCAGGCCGACCGAGGGCTCGCCGATGTTCGCGCCGCGCTTCGGACGCCGCGACGGCGCCTGGGTCCCCAGACGGCCAGGACGCCTCCCTCCGGCGAACACCGCCGGTCTGCGGAGCCGTTGACACGTTCCGGCGCCGCTCCTACCGAATACATTTAGAATACTAACTGTTCGGGTCGCCCCATGCTCCTTCCAGGCCTTCCGCTGCTGCCGACGACCATCGTCGGGAGCTATCCGCAGCCCGACTGGCTGATCGACCGGGAAGGCCTGAAGTCCCGCCTGCCGCCCCGCGTCCGCGCCCAGGAGCTATGGCGCATCAAGGACCCGCAGCAGCTGGCCGACGCCCAGGAGGCGGCGACGCTGGTGGCGATCAGCGACCAGAAGCTGGCGGGCATCGACATCGTCGGCGATGGCGAGATGCGGCGCGAGAGCTATTCCAACCGGCTGGCGACGGCGCTGGCGGGCATCGAGACCGATCCGCCCGGCATGGCCATGGACCGCACCGGCGCCATGAACCCGGTGCCGCGCGTCGCCGGGAAAATCCGCCGCGCCGGCCCCATCGAGGCGCAGGACGCCGGCTTCCTGAAGCAGCGGGCCGGCGGGCCGGTGAAGATCACCATCCCGGGTCCCTTCACCATGACCCAGCAGGCCCAGAACGACCACTATCCCGACGCCCGCGCGCTGGCGCTGGACTACGCCGACGCGGTCAACGCCGAGGCGCGCGACCTCTTCGCCGCGGGCGTGGACATCGTGCAGCTCGACGAACCCTACCTTCAGGCCAAGGCCGACGAGGCGCGCAGCTTCGCGATCGAGGCCATCAACCGCGCCGTGAAGGGCCTGTCCGGCCTCACGGCCCTGCACATCTGCTTCGGCTACGCCCACGTCCACCGCGGCGCCTCCAAGCCCGGCGGCTACGCCTTCCTGGAGGAACTCGAGGCCTCCGACGTCGACATCATCTCGATCGAGGCCGCCCAGCCGCGGCTGGACCCCTCGATCCTGCGCGAACTGCCCACCAAGCACATCATGTACGGCGTGATCGACCTCAACGATCCCGAGGTCGAAACGGCCGAGACGGTGGCCGCGCGAATCCGCGAGGCGCTGCCCCACATCGACGCCGAACGGCTGATCGTCGCCCCCGACTGCGGGATGAAGTATCAGAGCCGCGAGGTCGCATTCGGCAAGCTCAAGGCGATGGCCGACGGCGCCGCCATCGTCCGGCGGGAGATCGGGGGATAGCCGCGCGCCCTCGCCCGTAGAGGTAATGCCGCCTTCCCGGGACGCGCGATGCAGACCGTCAATCAAATTGACGAACGCCGACAACGGGCGTTTAATTTCGCATCACAATGATCGAGCGTCGGCTCGAACCCGGGAGGACGACATGGCCCAGCCGGCCAATCGTGAGTTCGACATCCGTGGCGTGAACCACCTCGCCCTGGTCTGCAAGGACATGGCGAAGACGGTGGAGTTCTACCGCGACGTGCTCGGCATGCCGCTGGTGAAGACCATCGACCTGCCGAACGGCATGGGCCAGCACTTCTTCTTCGATATCGGCAACGGCGACTCGCTGGCCTTCTTCTGGTTCCCGGATTCGCCTGCGGCCGCCCCAGGCGTCGCGGCGCCGGCGCAGCTTCCCGGTGGCGGCGACATCCGCTCGGCCCACGGCTCGATGAACCACATCGCCTTCAACGTCCCGGCCGACAAGTTCGACGCGTACGTCGAGAAGCTGAAGGCCAAGGGCATCGAGACCGGCCCTGTGCTGAACCACGACAACTCGCCCAACCAGGTGAGCCCCGAGGTCACCGACGACGTGTTCGTCCGCTCGGTCTACTTCTGGGATCCCGATGGGGTGATGCTGGAATTCGCTTCTTGGACCCACACGGGATTCACCGAGAAGGACGTGGCGCACGAAGCGGTCGACGCCGAGGGCCGCAAGTCCCGCCCGGTGGTCCTGAAGGCGCCCGTCCGACAGCTCGAAGCGGCAAAATAGCCACACCCGCCCGAAACCGGGCGTCCCTCCGGACACCCGGCGCGGGATCTGTTGACAGAAACACTTAGTAATCTAATTATACATCTAAGGATTATCGGTGCGTGACCGCCCGGACCCGGCCCCCTTCAGGACCGGAACGCCGCGTCGGAAACGCCGGACGCGGACAAGGTCGACCAGAGAACGTCGGCACGAATTTCAGAGGGGGAGGCGGCGATGAACGCCCGGATTCTATTTGCCACGACCATGCTGGCGAGCGGACTGGCCACGGCCGCCCTCGCCGCCGAAGAGACCGCCGCCAGCGTTGTCGGCGAGGTGGTCGTGACCGCCCAGAAGCGGGCCCAGAACCTGCAGGACGTGCCGATCTCGATGGAAGTGGTCTCGGCCAGCGCGCTCGAGGCCTTCCACGCCGAAGGCTTCCGGCAGGTCAGCGTGCCGAACATGAACGTCCAGAACATCGGCGGCAACGACGTCATCTACATCCGCGGCTTCGGCTCGCCATCGCAGAACTACTCGTTCGACCAGGCGGTCAGCCTCTACGTCGACGGCGTCTACGCCGGACGGGGCCGCCAGTTCATGGCCCCGTTCTTCGACCTGCAGCGCGTCGAGGTGCTGCGTGGCCCGCAGGGCGCCCTGTTCGGCAAGAACACGGCCGCCGGCGCCATCAGCGTGGTTTCGGCCCTGCCCACCGACACCTTCGAGGCCTCGGCCACCGGCATCTACCACTTCAACCAGGACGGCCCCGAGCTGTTCGGCTACGTCTCAGGTCCGCTGACCGAACAGCTCAGCGCGCGTCTGGCCATCAAGGCCCGCGACCAGGACGGGTACATGAAAAATGCGGGCCAGGGCCGCGAAGAACTCACCAACAAGCAGTTCCTCGCGCGCCTCACCACCCGCTACGTCGCGAACGAGGCGTTCGACTACGTCGGCAAGGTCGAGTTCAGCCAGTCGCGGCAGCGCGGCAACGTCACCGCGGCCGGCCTGCTGACCACCGAGCAGACGCCGCGGAAGACGCGTTTCACCACCGACGGCCCGCTGGGCGAGGCCGGCTTCGACACCATCGCCTGGAACGTGGCCGGCACCGGCACCCTGGACCTCGGCGCGGTCAGCTTCGTCTCGGTCTCGGGCTTCTCGTCGTTCAAAGCCAAGCACACCAACGACTTCGACCAGACGATCCCCGGCGGCGGGGTTACGCCCCACACCGTTTCGAACAATTATCCGGAATACTTCCAGCAGTGGTCGCAGGAGTTCCGCCTGCAATCGCCGACCGGACAGCGCCTCGAGTACATCCTCGGCGCCTATTACGACAACGCCCAGTACGTCGTGGACCAGTACAATTATTACGGCATCGCCGCCCTCGGCGAGTTCATCATGTACAGCCACTTCAAGCAGCAGTCGGAATCCTGGTCGGTCTTCGGCCAGGGCACCTTCCACGCCACCGACTCGCTGCGCGTCCTGGGCAGCCTGCGCTACTCGCACACCAAGAAGCGGGGCGCGTTCAGCGTCCGCTCGCTGCTGGGTCCGTTCCCCTTCCGCCCCATCACATCCGCGAACGCCAACATCTCGGAAGGCGACGTCGACCCCTCGATCACCGTCCAGTACGACGTGACGCCCGACGTCATGGTCTATGCGACATACGGCCAGGGCTCGAAGTCGGGCGGCTTCGTCAGCAACACCTACGCCACCACCAACGCGACCTTCGTCTTCGAGCCCGAGAAGTCCGAGAACTTCGAGGCCGGCGTGAAGAGCACCCTGGCCGACGGCCGCCTCGTGCTGAACGGCGCCATCTACAAGACCACCTTCGACGACCTCCAGGTCTCGACCTACAACTCCAACGTCCAGAGCTACATCGTCGGCAACGCGGCCAAGGCCAGCGGCAAGGGCGTCGAGCTGTCGATGACCTGGTATCCCACCGACAACTTCGACATCAACGCGACCGGCGCCTATCAGGACGTGAAGTACGACGACTACCCGGGCGCGCAGTGCCTGGCCAGCCAGCCGCTCACCGAGTGCAACCCCTCGGTTCCGGCCAGCGTCACCGCGAACAACCTGCGCGGCTCCCCGCTGCCCAACATCTCGAAGTGGAGCGGCACGGTGCGCGCGCGCTACGTGGCCGAGGTCAGCGACAACCTGCAAATGACCACCACCGTGGCCGTGGCGGGTCGCTCGAAGTACTTCAACTCCGACGACCAGAGCCCGCTGTACGGTCGCCAGAAGGGCTACGCCAAGGTGGACGCCCGCATCGAACTGTCGCCGCCCGAGAAGCAGTGGCACGTGGCCCTCGTCGGCACCAACCTGACCAACGAACTGACCACCAGCGGCTCGTTCCGCCTGCCGGTTCCGGTCACGACCGTCTCGCGGGCCCTCTACTGGGTCGAACCGCCGCGGAACATCGCGATCGAAGCGGGCGTGAAGTTCTGCGGCGCGTCCCGCGCGCCGCCCCCAGCCTCGCCGCTCATTTCTCGAGGAGCCGAAGCCCCATGATCGACGTCCACTTTGTGCCCACGCCCAACGGGAACAAGGTGACGATCATGCTGGAAGAGGTCGGGCTGCCGTACCGCCTCATCCCCTACAACATGCTCGAAGGCGAACATCTCACGCCCGAGTTCCGGCGCATCAACCCCAACGGCCGGCTGCCCGCCATCGTGGATCATGAGCCGCCGGGCGGCGGAGAGCCGTTCGCCGTGTTCGAATCCGGCGCGATCCTGCTTTACCTGTCAGAGAAGGCCGGCGGGGCGCTGACGCCCGCCGATCCCCGTGGCCGTTCGCTCGCCCACCAGTGGCTGATGTGGCAGATGGCGGGTCTGGGACCGATGCACGGCCAGGCGCACCACTTCATCCGCTACGCGCCCGAGGGCCAGGACTACGGCGTCGCCCGATACGGCGCCGAGGCGGCGCGCCTTCTCGCGGTGATGGACGCCCGCCTGGGCGAAGCCGACTACCTCGCCGGCGAGTACTCGGTGGCCGACATCGCCGCCTGGCCGTGGGTGCGCGCCACCTACGCGATCGGCCTGGATCTCGAACCGTATCCGAACGTCCGCCGCTGGGTGGACGCCGTCGGCGCCCGGCCGGCCGTGCAGCGGGGCGTCGAGACCCGCAACGCGCCCAACCTGCAAAGCCGTCGTCCGACCCTCACGCCGCAGCAGTGGTCCAACCTGTTCGGCGAAAACATGCACCGCAGCTTCGGCGTCACGTCGCCTCCCGCCGACCGCGACCCGCGGCGCTGACGATCCCCGCCGTCAGGACCAGAAGTCGTCCCAGTGCGCCTGGTCGCCGACGCTCTCCCAGTGGTCGGTGAGCTTGCCGTCCTCGAAGCGCCACAGGCCGAAGCCCCATGTGTCCAGCGTCTTGCCGTTCCGCTCGGCGGTCATGCGGTGGACGACCAGACCCCAGGTATCGTCGGCGAAGAACGTTCCCTGCAACGACTCGTGGAAGGTGTTGTTGGTCAGGGCGTGGATGCGTTCGATATGGGCCTTGAAGGCCGCCGGGCCGACGTAGGTCCCCGCCAGGATGTTCTGACCGGGCGAATGTACGGTGAAGTCGTCGCGCATGTTGCCCCACAGGGCCTCGCGGTCCTTGGCGTAGATGCGCTTCAGCAGTTCCAGATTGTTCATCGCCCGCCTCCTCAGTTGGCCATGCCGCCGCCGTCCACGGCGATGTCCGCGCCCGTGATGAAGGCGCTTTCGTCCGAGGCCAGGAACAGGGCCGCAGCCGCCACGTCCTCGGGCTCGCCGATCCGCTTGACGAGCTGCCGCGCGATGGCCCGCTCGGTCCAGCCCTGCTGGCGCATCAGGGGTTCGGTCTGCGCCGAACGGATCATGCCCGGCGAGATGGTGTTGGCGCGGATACCGTAAGCCCCGCCTTCGCAGGCGTACTGGCGGGTCATGGCGGTCACGGCGCCCTTGGCCGCGGAATGCGCCAGCATCCCCTGTCCGGTGGAGCCCTTCTTCGCGGCCGTAGAGGCGGTGTTGATGATCGAGCCGCCGCCGGCGGCGATCAGGTGCGGCCAGGCGGCCCGGCAGAGGTGGAAGATGATGTCCACCTCCTCGACCTGGGTCCTGTTGAACGTCGCGTAGTCCATGTCGGCGACGAACGCGAAATAGGCCATCGCCGCGTTGTTGTAGACCACGTCGATCCGGCCGTAGTGCTCCAGCGCGAAGGCCACCAGGCGGTCCGCGCCCTCGGCCACCGACAGGTCGAGGGGCTGTAGCGAGACCATCTCGCCGCCCGCCGCCGCCACCGCGTCCGCCGTGGCGCCCGCCGCCGGATTGATGTCGCAGCCCACGACCTTCGCGCCCTCGCGCGCGAACATCAGCGCCGCCGCCCGGCCCATGCCGCTGCCCGTACCGGTGATGATCGCGACCTTGCCCGCCAGACGTCCCGCCACCCTGTTCTCCTCCTGATCGACGCCGCGCGCCGCCTACCTGCGATCCAGCAGCGCCGCGACGACCGGGCGCGAGACGTCGGCGTCGCCGCGCTGGCCGCGGAACTGCGGCGGCGTCTGTCCGAGCGTGCCGTCCCGGACCGGGCGGTCGTGCCGCCACTCGACCAGCGTCTGCCGCTCGGCGATCTTCCAGCGCCCGTCGCGCCGCTCCAGGCGGTCGATGTAGCGGCCGCCGGCCACGCCCTCGTACGGCTCGTCGCGCCCACCCCAGAACGTCTGCGGCGCGGTGGTCGGCACCGCGTGGAAGGCGGTCACATAGGTCTCGGCCCAGGCCTGATCGCCGTCGACCGTGATCAGCATGTTGCCGGTCTGGTGGTGCGTGCCGGTGAGTGGCCCCAGCATGGTGCGGGCGCTCTCCATCACCTGCGGGATCGTCCGCACCGCCTCCAGGAAGCGGCTGGTCGCATCGCGATGGAAGACGTCGTCCACCAGCTCCCAGCGATGGCGGTCGACCATGTGGCAGAAGCGGTTCACCACGTCGGCGATCTCGGCCCGCGCCGCGAGTTCCTCCAGCGTGTCGGGCTTCCGCGGCGCCGTCTCGCCGCGCCACCCCGCCACGACCGGCAGCGAGACGTCGTCGTCCCCCCACTGCCCGCGGAAGCGCATCGGCGTCTCGCTCAGCCCGCCCTCGTTCACCGGCTGATAATGGCGGAACTCAGCGGCCGAACGGCGCTCGGCGATGCGCCAGACCCCGCCGCGGCGCTCGAAGCGGTCGATGTAGCGCGCGCCGAAGATCGCATCGTAGGCCTCGCCCGTCCCGCCGAACGGGCCGCCCGGCGGGGCGTCGGCGGGCACCTGGTGGAAGGCGGTGATATAGGTCTCGGCGTGGGCGACATCGCCTTCCAGCGCGATCTGGATGTTGCCCACCTGATGGTGCGTCACGCCCACCGGCGCCAGGAGCGCGGCGCCCTGCTCGACGAACTCGCGCCACGATCCCCCGATCACCGAGAGGTGGCAGGTCGCGTCCTCGTGGAAGACCGTGTCCATCAGCCACCAGCGGCGCCGGTCCGTGGCGTGACAGTAGCGATGGATCACGTCGGAGATCTCGGCGCGCGCCGCGAGCGCAGCAAGGCCGTAGTCGGCGGATTGGGTCGCCATGCATCCTCCCGGGCGTCCGTCCGCGTGGGCCGCGGATCATCACTTAGCCATCTAACTAAAGGTCAGGTCCGACCCGATTGCAACCTCGCCGGCGCGCAAAACCGTAAACTTCGTTGACATGATCGACCCCCGCCCTAGGGTCGCCGGCAAGGCGCGGAAACGGCGCCGCGGGAACGCCCAGGGAGACGCCGAATGCAGGACCTCGAGGACAAGGTCGCCTTCGTCACGGGGGCCGCCTCGGGCATCGGGCTGGCCACCGCCCAGGCGCTGGCGCGCCGCGGCGCGCGCCTGATCCTCGCCGACATCGACGCCGCCGGGGCGACCGCCGCGGCCGCCGGGCTGCGCCGCGAAGGGACCGACGCCCTGGGCCTCGCCCTCGACGTGACCGACGAGGCCGGCTGGGCGCGCGCCGGCGAGGCCGCGGCCGGGTTCGGAGAGGTGCGGCTGCTGTTCTCGAACGCCGGGGTCGGCGGCGGCTCGGGCGCGTTCGAGACCTACGACCCCGAGGTCTGGCGCTGGGCCTACGCGGTGAACGCCCATGCCCATCTCTACGCCTGCCGCACCTTCCTGGGCGCCATGAAGGCCAGCGGCCAGCCCTGCCACGTGGCTCTCACCTCATCCCTCGTGGCCATCGTGCCGCCGCCGATCTCGGTGGCCTACATATCGTCCAAGTTCGCGACCCTGGGCATCGCCATGGCCCTGCGGAACGAGTTGGCCGACACGAACGTCGGCGTCTCGGTCCTCTGTCCCGGCATGTCGGCCACCGGCATCGTCGCCACCACCGCCCGGCTGCGCCCGGTGGCGCCGGAACATGGCCGGGCGGCGCAGACGGCCCAGAACATGACCGGCGTCCTGGCGGGCGGGATGTCGCCCGAGAAGATCGGCGAGTTCGTCGTCCGCGCCATCCAGGCCGGCGAGTTCTTCATCGTCACCCATCCCGAATGGAAGACGATGGCCGAGGCCCAGTTCGCCGAGGTCCTGGCCGCGTTCGGCGCGTCGGCCGATCCCGACTACGCCGGTGACGACATCGCCGGCCTTGTCGCCGCCAACGGAGCCCGCCGCATGAACCTGGCCGTGGGGCGCTAGGGCGATGACCCGGGTCAGAACCGCCGTCCGCCTCAAGGCGCGCCCCACAGGCCTGCCGGGTCCCGAGCACTGGGACGTCCAGGAGGAGCCGATCGCCCCGCTCGCGCCGGGCGAGGTGCTGGTCGCCAACCGCTACATCTCGGTCTCCCCGTCCCTGCGCGCCCAGATGGACGCGGGCGGCGCCTACCTGCCGCCGGCGGCGATCGGCGACGTCGTCCGCGCCCGCGGCGTCGGGGTGGTGCTTGAGAGCCGGGCCGAGGGCTTCCGGGAGGGCGACACCGTCGAGGGGCCGCTGGGCTCCCAGAGCCACTATTCCGGGCCGGGCGAGGTGCTGAGCCCCGTCGATCCCGCCTTTCCCCTGCCCCGCCACCTGGGGGTGCTCGGCATGACCGGCCTCACCGCCTATTTCGGCATGCTGGACATCGCCGCGCCGAAGCCCGGCGAGACGGTGCTGGTGTCGGCCGCGGCGGGCGCGGTGGGCAGCGTCGCGGGCCAGATCGCCCGGCTGCGCGGCGCGCGGGTCATCGGCGTGGCCGGCGGGCCCGACAAATGCGCCCACGTCGTCGAAGCGCTCGGCTTCGACGCCTGCATCGACTACCGGTCCGAGGACGTCCGCGACCGCCTCGCCGAACTGGCGCCCGAGGGGATCGACGTCTACTTCGACAACGTGGGCGGCCCCACGCTGGAAGCCGCCCTGCTCAGCCTGCGCCACCGCGCCCGCATCGCCGTCTGCGGCTTCGTGGCCGATTACAACGACATCGGAAACCTGAGGGGCGCCCGCAACTACCTCAGGCTGCTCGAGACGCGGTCGCGCATGGAGGGCTTCTCCGTCTACGACTTCGCCGGGCGCTATCCCGAGGGCCGGGCCGCCCTCGCCGGCTGGCTGAGCCGCGGCGAAATCGCCGCGTACGAGCATGTGGAGGAAGGCTTGGAACGCTTTCCCGAGGTGCTCCGCCTGTTGTTCGGCGGCGCGCAGGTGGGCAAGCTGGTGCTGAAGGTCTGACCGTCGAGTCCCCAGGGGCGAGGCGTCCGAGGCGGCTCCACCGTCGTCGATCAACCGTCGGACCCGCAACGGAAACGCCCAGAACGGAAGCCCAAGGATGACTCAGAGCCGCCAGATCCACCTCGTCCGCCGCCCGCAGGGGGCGCCCAAGGTCGACGACTTCGCCGTCGTCGGCGTGGAGACGCCCGACGCCGCCGACGGCCAGGTCCAGCTCCAGGCCCTGTACGTCTCGGTCGATCCCTACATGCGGCCGCGCCTCGACGCCGACCAGGCGCTGGATGCGCCCATGCTGGGCGGCGGGATCGCCCGCGTGGTCCAGTCGCGCCACCCCGACTTCCGCGAAGGCGACGTGATCCGCCACGCCATGGGCATGCAGGAGCGGTTCGTCTCGGACGGCCGCGGCCTGCTGAAACTCAGCCCCGATCCGGACCTGCCGCTCAGCGTCTACATGCACGCCCTGGGCGGCACGGGGATCACGGCCTACGGCGGCCTGCTGGAGGTCGGCGCGCTCAAGGACGGCGAGCAGGTGTTCGTCTCCACCGCCGCGGGCGCGGTAGGGTCGGTCGTGGCCCAGATCGCGAAGATCAAGGGCTGTTATGTGGCCGGCTCGACAGGCTCGGACGACAAGGCCGCCTGGCTGCGTGACGAGGTCGGCCTGGACGCCGTCGTCAACTACCGCGAACAGCCGCTGGCCCAGGCGCTGCGCGAGGCCATGCCGAAGGGGATCGACGTCTATTTCGAGAACGTGGGCGGCGACCATCTCGACGCCGTCCTGCCCCGCATGAACGTCCGCGGCCGCATCCCCGTGTGCGGGATGATCTCGACCTACAACGGCGACCGCATCGGTGTGAAGAACCTCTCCAGCATGATCTACAGCCGCGTCCGCATGGAGGGCTTCGTCGCCACCGACTTCCCTCACCTGAACGCCCGGTTCCAGAGCGACATGACCGGCTGGCTGAAGGACGGCCGGATCAAGTACCAGGAGACCATCCTCGACGGCTTCGAGCGCGCGCCGGAGGCCCTTGTCGGCCTGTTCGAAGGTCGCAACACCGGCAAGATGCTGGTCCGCGCCGCCGCCTGACGTCCTTTCGCCGCCTCTGGCGGCCGTCCTCGCCCCTCGACGTCCACAGCGGACGTCGCGGGGCGTTCTTCCTCGGCGCGGGCTTGAGGACCACCCGGCCCCACACGGCAGTTAACGCCCCAGCCGGGCGTCTTCGGCTCGGCAAAATCCGCCATCGCGGCTGCCTTCGATCGCGGCAAGATTGGCGTTTATTCATATAAATCAACACGATCTGGAACTGGCGCCGGCATTGCTCCGGTCCTCGTCGAATGAGCCCGGCGCAGGACGCGCTTCCCTCACACCGAAGTGCCGCTTCCGCCGCCATGACCGCGTCCGCGCTCAATTCCGCCTCGATGACGACGTCGGCCGCCCGTGCTCCGGACGCCCGTGCGCTGAACGCCGCCGGCGCGACCGTCGGCACAGGCTTCGACGCCCTCATGGCCGCCCTCTTCCCGCCGGGACAGCTCCCGCAGGACCCGGGCGCCCGGGCCTCACCGGTCGCCGCGCAGACCGGAACGCTCGCGCCGAACACCGACACCCGGCCGGAGACCGGCGTCGCGGGGTCGGAAGACGCCGACGGTCTCGCCGACGATCTTGTGGCCGGGGAAGCGACAGCGCCCGACCTCCGCCTGGCCGACGCCGTCCCGCTTCCGCCAGCCCCGCCGCCCGCCGCGCCGACCGCGGCCGACACCAGCCTGGACGCCGCCGCCCGCACCCCGGCTCCGCCGGCCGCCGCCACGGCCTGGCCCACCGACACCCTGGCCGCGCCGGCCGGGGAGACCACGGGCGCTGCCGACCCCGCCGCGACGGCCGACCTCACGCAAGACGCCTCGGCCCGCGACACCGCCCCGGACCTCCGGACCGGAACCGCGGCCGCCGCGCCGGCGGGATCCCAGGCCACTCTGCGTGGAGCGGCCGCCGCCGCGCCTACGGCGCCGGCCCAGACCGCACCGGTCGGCGACGGCCTCCCGCCCGTCACCACGCCGACGACGCCGGCCACGGGCTTGTCCACCGCCGCGCCTGACGCTGCATCCCCGAACGCCCCGCCTCTGGCCGCCTCGCAAGCCGCCGCACAGGCGACCTCCCGGTCCGAACCGGCGACGGCGCCGCGCGCCGCCCGCGCCGATCGACGCGCGGCGACCGACGAGGCTTCCCCCGCACCGGCGACCCGAGAGGGCATGAAGGCGGCGGCGGAAAAGGCCGCCAAGTCCGACGCCCTGACCGCCGCCACGATGGCCGCCGCCGACGCGACAGCTTCCGATGGGGCCGGCCAGGACGCGGCCGCCCAGGACGCCGGCCCGTTCCTCGAGCCGTCCGAGACGGCTCCGGCCGTCGCGTCGCGGGCCGCCGCGCACACCGAGGCCACGCCCTCGACCGCACCCGCACCGGCGCCGGTCCGCGGCTCGCCCGAGACTGTGGCCAATCTGGCGGCCCAGATCGCGAAGAAGCTCGAAGGCCGCTCCACGCGCTTCGACGTCGAGTTGAACCCCGAGGGCCTCGGCAAGGTGGACGTCCGTGTCGAGATCGGCGCCCACGGCCGCCTGACCGCGGCGCTCGCCTTCGACAACCCCCAGGCGGCGCAGGATCTCAAGGCCCGCGCGACCGACCTCCAGCGGGCGCTGGAACAGGCCGGCTTCGACGTCGCAGGCGGCCTCAGCTTCGACGTCGCCCAGGATCAGGGCGGCGGTCGTCAGGCCTGGCAGGACGCCCGCTCGGAGCTTGGTGAGAACTTCCGTGGCCGGGCCTTCCGCGCCGCGCTCGAAACCGCCGGCGACGCCGCCGACATCGCGACCCAGGGGGCGCTGAGACTGCGCCAGGGCGTGAACGCCGGCCTGGACCTGAGGATCTGACCCATGGCTGTCGACGCCGTCTCCTCCGCCGCCTCCGCCTCGGCGACCGGCCGCACCCGCCTCGCCGAGAACTTCGACACGTTCCTGACGCTGCTCACCACCCAGCTCAAGAACCAGGACCCGCTGTCGCCGATGGACTCCACCCAGTTCACGCAACAGCTCGTCCAGATGACCGGGGTCGAGCAGCAGCTCCTCACCAACGATCTCCTGGAGAAGCTGGTCGCCAACACCGGCTCGGGCGTCGCCACGGCGGTCAGCCTGATCGGCAAGGAGGTCCGCGCCGACTCCAATCTGTCCGCGCTTTCCGGCGGCAAGGCCGAGTGGGTGTACAAGCTCGACCGGGCGGCCGACGACGTGAAGGTCGAAGTCCTCGATTCCAAGGGCCGCATCGTCCAGACGGTGGCGCCGACCGACAACGCAGCCGGCGAACACACCTTCATCTGGGACGGCAAGACCGCCGACGGCTCCAAGGCCGCCGACGGGATCTACAGCCTGCGCGTGACCGCCAAGGACAGCGAGGGCTCCACCGTCGCCAGCGGGGTCCTGGCCCAGGGCGTCGTGACCGGCGTCCAGCAGGTGGACGGCCAGACCCTCATCACCATCAACGGCGCCCAGATCCCCTGGGAGAAGATCACCCTGATCCGGGCGCCCGCCACTCCGGCGCCGGGCGAGACCACGACGGCCTCGACCGGCTCCAGCAGCAACACCCCCAACAACCCGGACGACGAAACGTCGTCTCAAGCGGCGGCCTGAGCGGCCGAACCTCCGCAGGACGCGGAACCGCCTAAGGACAAGAACGGAACAGAACCATGAGCATCAATTCCGCCATGCTCGCCGGCGTCTCGGGGCTGGTGGCCAATTCCTCGGCCCTCGCCGCGATCTCGGACAACATCGCCAACGTCAACACCGTCGCCTACAAGCGCAATCAGGTGAACTTCGCCAACGTGGTCACGGCCCAGTCCGTGAAGGGCAAGTATTCGGCCGGCGGCGTCCAGGGCATCACCCGTCAGTTCGTCAGCCAGCAGGGCCTGATCCAGTCTTCGGGCTCGTCGACCGATCTCGCCATCTCGGGCGACGGCTTCTTCGTCGTGGCCCAGAAGGGCGCAGGCCTGACCGCCAGCGACGCCCGGTCGTTCACCCGCCAGGGCTCGTTCAGCGTCGACGCCGAAGGCTACCTGGTGAACGACTCCAACCTCTACCTGCAGGGTTGGCCGCGTCAGGCCGACGGGACCTACAACGTCAACCCGTCCGACCTGAACAACATGCAGTCGATCAACGTGAAGAACCTGGGGGCCGCCGTCGCGCCGACGACCCGGACCACGGTGAACGCCAACCTGAACGCCGCAGGCGTCATCTCGGCCGCCGAGGCCACCTACAACGGCACGACCGTCGCCTCGATGGCCGACTACGCCGACGATCCGTCCACGGGCACCCGGCCCGACTTCGTCATCGAGCTGAACCTGGTCGACTCCCAGGGCGGGGCCCGGAAGGTGAACATGGCGTTCCTCAAGGCGGACTCGCCGACCGGCAACACCTGGCACGCCGAGATCTACGCCGTCCCCGCCAGCGACGTGGACGTGGCCGGACGCCCCGGCCAGATCGCCGCCGGCCAGGTGATGTTCAACGCCGACGGCTCCATCGACCTGACCAACACGACCCTGTTCGGCGCCGCCGGCGCGACTCCCGAGATCGTCCTGGACGCCTCGGGCGGCGCGCAGCCGAAGTGGAGCGACGGGCTGGGAATCGACGCCCAGACCGTCAGTCTGAACCTCGACAAGATCACCCAGTACGCCCAGACCTCGACGGTCAACTCGATCGGCCAGAACGGCGCCGGCGTCGGCAACATCGTCGCCATCGAGGTGAGCGAGAACGGGATCGTCTCGGCGATCTACGACAACAGCCAGATCCGCGAAGTCGCCAAGATCGGCATCGCCACCTTCCCGAATCCCGACGGCCTCACCCAGGTGAGCGGCAACGCCTACCGGACCACGCTCGCCGCTGGCGAGATGACGATCAAGGAAGCGGGTGTCGGCGGCGCGGGACAGATCTCGCCGTCCAGCCTCGAAGCCTCCACGGTGGACCTGTCGGCCGAGTTCACCGGACTGATCCAGACGCAGAAGGCTTACTCAGCGTCTTCAAAGATCATCACAACCGCAGATCAGATGTTGGAAGAACTTATAAACATCAAGAGGTAATATTAGAATTTAACAAACTTCGAAATTTTCACATGAACTCTATTGTACTAATTTGGTACACGGGGGATCGCATGGTTAGGACTTTCTTTACTAAGGCGATTCAGCGGCCGTTAGGAGCATCGACCTATGCTGCCCGCAAGACAGTGACGGTGAGGCGGTAGAAAGCCGATGCTTCAACAACAACAGACGCGCACGAACAGCCGCGGCGAGGCGTATGTCATCGGCCCCACGGGCGCGCCCCTGACCAAGAACGACCTGCCGCCGCCGAACACGGGCCGCTGGGTGATCCGCCGCAAGGCCGAGGTCGTGGCCGCCGTCCGTGGCGGGCTGATCTCGCTGGAGGAAGCGCTGGAGCGGTACTCGCTGACCAACGACGAGTTCCTGTCCTGGCAGCGCTCCATCGAGCGGCATGGGATGCCCGGCCTCCGTACGACGCGCCTGCAACAGTATCGCTGAGCCTCTCCACGAGAGGTTCGGACACGAGCCGGCCGCGCCCCACACCCCGGGCGCGGCCGGCTTTCTTTTGGCCGCGGAGTCTTCAGGCCAGCCCGCGCTTCACGACAGCTTGCGCACGAGGATGGTGATCCGCTCGCGCTCGCCCGGACGCCGCTCCACCAGCAGCCGCGCCACCTGGGCGTCGTCGTGGAAGGCGTAGCCCTTGATGGCGTCCAGCAGCGCCTTGGCCAGGTTGTCGAGGTCGAGCCACGGGGGTTCGCCCACATACTCCATGCCGATCTCGACCGAGAAATCGCCCCAGCTGGGCCGCGAGCCACGCCACGCCTTGCGGAAGAATTCGTAGATCAGCGGCTTGTAGTACTTGGCCTGGGTGGTCAGCCCGTCGACCACCACCTCCAGCACGCCGTCCGCCTCACGCGCGCGCACCTTGCCATGCTGGGTCCAGAGCTCGTTCATCGAAAGCCGTCATAGCGGCGGGGCGCCTTGCAGTCTCGCCCTCACGGTTTAAACGGTGGGCCGCCCGAACCAGGACGCACCAGGGGGATCTGATGAGCGCGACCCGTACCGAGACCGACACCTTCGGCCCCATCGAGGTGCCCTCCGACCGCTACTGGGGCGCGCAGACCCAGCGCAGCCTCGGCAACTTCAAGATCGGCTGGGAAAAGCAGCCCAAGCCCGTGATCCGCGCCCTGGGCGTCGTGAAGCGCGCCGCCGCCGAAGCCAACATGGCGCTCGGCAAGCTCGACCCCGAGATCGGCAGGTTCATCGTCGCCGCGGCCCAGGAGGTCATCGACGGCAAGCTGGACGACCACTTCCCCCTGGTGGTCTGGCAGACGGGATCGGGCACCCAGTCGAACATGAACGCCAACGAGGTGATCTCGAACCGCGCCATCGAGATGATGGGCGGGGTCATGGGCTCGAAGGCGCCGGTCCACCCCAACGATCACGTCAACATGAGCCAGTCGTCCAACGACACCTATCCCACCGCCATGCACATTGCGGCGGCCGAGGAGGTGGCGCGTTCAGTCATGCCCGCGCTGGAGCACCTGCACGCCGCGCTGAAGAAGAAGTCAGCCGAGTTCGATCACATCATCAAGATCGGCCGCACCCACACCCAGGACGCCACCCCGCTGACGCTGGGCCAGGAGTTTGGCGGCTATTCGCACCAGGTCGCCATGTCGGTGCGCCGGATCAAGGAGACACTGTACGGCCTCTACGAACTGGCCCAGGGCGGCACGGCGGTGGGCACGGGGCTGAACGCGCCGATCGGCTTCGCCGAGAAGGTGGCCGAGAAGATCGCCGAGATCACCAAGCTGCCCTTCGTCACCGCCCCCAACAAGTTCGAGGCCCTGGCCGCCCACGACGCGATGGTGTTCAGCCACGGCGCCCTGACCGCCGCCGCGGGCGCCCTCTTCAAGATCGCCAACGACCTGCGCTTCCTGGGCTCGGGCCCGCGCGCGGGCCTGGGCGAACTGGCGCTGCCCGAGAACGAGCCGGGCAGCTCGATCATGCCCGGCAAGGTGAACCCGACCCAGGCCGAGGCCCTGACGATGGTCTGCGCCCACATCATGGGCAACCAGACGGCCATGGCCTTCGCCGGCAGCCAGGGCCATTTCGAGCTGAACGTCTTCAACCCCGTGATGGCCTACAACTTCCTCCAGTCGTGCCGCCTGCTGGCCGACGGCGCGGTCAGCTTCACCGACAACATGGTGGCCGGGACCGAGGCCCGCGAGGACAACATCAAGGCCAACCTCGAACGCTCGCTGATGCTGGTCACGGCGCTGAACGGCAAGCTGGGCTACGACAACTGCGCCAAGATCGCCAAGGCGGCCCACAGGAACGGCACCACCCTGCGCGAAGAGGCCGTCGGCGGCGGCTACCTCACGAACGAGGAGTTCGACGAATGGGTGCGGCCGGAGAAGATGATCAGCCCGGGGTGATCCGCGCGTCCATGATCCAGCTGGTCCGCCTCGAGCGCGAACCGCCCGAGGGCTTCGACGCCCTGGTGGCCGACGCCGAGGCCGAGGGGCATCGCCACCTCACACGCCTGAAGGTCGAACTGAGCGAGGCCGCGCCCTTCACGGCGATCCTCGCGGCGTTTCACGACGGCGACCTCGTGGGCGTCAGCGCCCTCACGCCCGAACCGGCCGATCCCGCACGCCAGCGGATGCGCCGCTTCTATGTCGCCCCGCGAGCGCGGCGGCTTGGCGTGGCGCGGGCGCTCGCCAACGCCCTGTTGCAGGAGGCCCTGCAACACACCCGCCACGTCACGGTCCATGCCGGCGACCCGCAGGCGGCGTGGTTCTGGGAGGCGATGGGCTATGCGCCCGTCGAGGCGCAGCCCTGGAGCCACGTCTACGCGGGCTGACGACGGCCGGAAACGGCGATGCCCTCTGCGGATGGGCAAGGCCGAATTGGAGATCGAGATCGACGCCGATCTTCTCGCGAGAGGCTTCTAAGCCCGCCGGCGCACGGCGAAGTCGGCGAGGTCCTCCAGGGCCGGACGCCAGCTGTTCGAGCCCGGATCGGCCAGGGCCGCCTTGGCGCCGTCGGCGTAGCGGACCGCGAGCGCCAGGGTGTCGTCCAGGGCGCGGGTCTCGCGCATCAGATCGCGGGCGCGGTCGAGGTCGGCGGGGGTCTGCTCGCGCCGGTCGATGGTGCGGACCCAGAAGTCGCGCTCGCCGGCGCCCGTGCGCGACATGGCCAGCAGCAGCGGCAGCGTGACCTTGCCTTCCCGGAAGTCGTCGCCGGGATTCTTGCCCAGGGTTTCGGCGTCGCCCGAATAGTCCAGGGCGTCGTCGATCAGCTGGAAGGCCAGGCCCAGCTCCTGGCCATAGCGGCGCATGGCGCGGCAGCGCTCGGGCGAGGCGCCGGCCGACACCGCGCCGGCCTCGGCCGCGGCGGCGAACAGCTCGGCGGTCTTGGCCTTGATGATCTCGATGTAGACCTCCTGGCCAAGGTCCAGGTCGTGACTGCGGGTGAGTTGCAGCACCTCGCCCTCCGAGATCACCCGGCTGGCGCGGGCCAGGATCTCCAGCGCCGCCATCGACCCCGCGCCCACCATCAGCTCGAAGGCGCGCGCGAACAGGAAGTCGCCTACCAGCACGCTGGCCGGCGCGCCCCAGATCAGGTGCGCCGCCACGCGCCCGCGGCGCAGCTCGGACGAATCCACCACGTCGTCGTGCAGCAGGGTGGCCGTGTGGATGAACTCCACCGCAGCCGCCAGCTTCAGGCAGGCGTCGTCGCGGGCGCCGCACAGCCGCGCCGAGGCGATGGTGAGCAGCGGCCGCAGCCGCTTGGCCGAACCGGCGATCAGGTGGTCGGCCAGGGCCGGGATCACCGGGACCGGGCTGTCCATATGCTCGCGGATCAGGCCGTCCACAGCGCGCATGTCGGGGCCGGCCAGCGCCAGGAGATGGTCCAGCGAGGGCGGCGCGGCGAGGGCCGGGGCGGCTTCCAAAAGTTCGTTCCTCAAGACCGTGTCGGACGCCCGAGCCCTTAGCGGCCGCCGTTTGCCGGGACAATGGTGACGGGATAGGGCACGGTCAAGCGAAGCCGGCCCCGTCCCACACGATCCCCGACCCATGACGAACGTCACTGAAGACCTGTTGCTGGATGGTCGCATCCGTCTGCGCCAGCCGGCGCGGGGATATCGCGCCGGCCTCGACGCGGCGCTGCTGGCGGCCGCGTGCGACGCCGGCCCCGGCGCGCGGGTGATCGAGGCGGGCTGCGGCCCGGGGGCCGCCCTGCTGGCGGCGGCGGCGCGGCGCCCCCAGGCGCGGTTCGTCGGCGTGGAACGGGAAGCGGACGCCCTGGCCCTGGCCCTCGCGAACGTGGGCCTCAACGATCTCCAGGGGCGTGTGGAGGCGTTGGCCGGCGACGTCGCCGCGCGATTCAAGGCGCTGGGCCTTCCGCCGTTCGACGCCGCGTTGGCCAATCCCCCCTTCTTCGACGACCCCGCGACCCTGCGCGCGCCGGCGCCGGAGAAGGCCGCCGCCTGGATCGCCGACGAGGGCCTGATGGCCTGGGTCGAATTCCTGCTGAAAGCCGTGCGCGAGGGCGGGACGATCACGGTCGTCCACCGCGCCGACCGGCTGGCCGACCTGCTCGGCCTGCTGGCGCCCAAGGCCGGCTCGTTCCAGATACGGCCTGTTCACCCCTTCGCCGACGAACCCGCCAAGCGCGTCCTGGTGCGGGCGGTCAAGACGGGCCGGGGCCCCTTGCGCCTCCTGCCGCCCCTGGTGCTGCACGACCGCGGCGGCGCCAAGCACCGCCCCGAGGTGGAAGCGATCCTGCGCGGCGAGGCCGACCTGCCCTGGCTCCGATAGGCGGCGAAGCGGCGCCCTCATTCATGAACCGCGGAAGGCGCGGAGGCTCGAAAGCGCCCCTTCAGTCCTTCCACCAGACGACCTGAGTCGTCGTGGCCAGGAGCTGGCCGCCGGCCGACCACAGCTCGCCGATCTGGTCGTTGAAGCCGTGGCGGAAGGCCCGGACGTCGCTGACGCCCAGGACAGGCTGCGTCCCCTGCGCCACCATCTCGGCCTCGTCGGCCAGGAAGTAGGTCGTGAGCGAGACCGTGGCCACCGGCGGCAGGTCGCCCCGCACCTGGATGACCTTCACGAAGAAGCTGTCGCTCAGCGATGCGAGGGCGGGGTAGTCCAGCGGGCGCTCGGGAGCGTCGCGCACCCACACCACGGTGCGTCCGTCGGCCGGCGTCTCCAGCCGCCCGCGCCACGCCGGCAGGCCTTCCACGAACCGCATCTCGAACGCGCGCGTCCACGCCGGCCGGCCCGTCATGTCGGCGGCCGCCACCTGCTCGGCGGACGGAACCCGCGGCATGACGCCCGGCGCATGGGTCCAGGTCTGGCGCTCGGCGGCCGTGACCACGCTGGCGGTCGTGGCGACACCGCGGTCGTCAAGCATCTCCACGCTCCAGTGCTGGGTCGAGCGCCCGCCGCGCACCAGCCTGACGACGATCTCGAACGCGCCCTCGGCCAGGGCGCCGCAGAAGTTCACCGTCAGCGCGAGCGGGCGACCCCGCCGCTCGGGATGATCCAGGACGGCGCGCAGCATCAGCGCGCCCGTGATCCCGCCGAACGGGCCCGCCATGTTCCAGTAGGCGGGATGGGTGCGGCCCTGCCAGCGGCCCTCGCCCAGCGGCCGGAGCGACAGGGCCTGATCGAAGGGGTGCAGGCGGGCGGGCGCTGCGGCGACGTCGGGATCGTTCATGCCGGCCCGACTATCGCGCCGGGCGCGCGGCGTCGATGACCTCCGGGGTCATCGTCTCGCGACTCAGTCCTCGGCCGCGTCCAGACGCGCCGTATCGGCCAGCAGCTTGTCCACCAGGGCCAGATCGATCTGCTCGGGCCGGCGGAAGCGGATGCAGCTCTTGCCCGCGTCCAGCCCCTTCAGCGCCTCGGCGTTCTGTGCGTGCACGCGCGGGCTGACATAGAGCGAGATGTACTGCTTCTGGCTGTTGAAGGCGAAGGCCGGGTCGGTCGTCACGTCCTTCGCATAGGTCGGCATGCCGTAGCGCATGCCCTCGGTCAGCCCCGGGAAGTTGCGCAGGGCCGCCGCGCGTACGGCCTCCAGCACCGGCCGCCGCGCCGGCTCCACCGTCTCCAGCCAGTCGTCCACCGTGGCGGCCTTGGACTGGACCACGGTCAGCCCAGCCCGAGCCGGGTCTTGTAGGTGTCGTGGACGATGTCGTGCCACTCGGGATGCTTGGTCACCCAGCCCGACATGAAGGGGCAGATCGGGATCACCTTCCGGTCGTTCTCCCGGGCGTAGGTGAACGCCGCCACCGCCAGCTTGCTCGCGATGCCGCGCCCCTCGAAGGCGGTGGGCACCACCGTGTGGGGCAGGATGATGCCGTGGTCCACCAGCCTGTACTCGGCGAAGGCCGTCTCGCCGTCGAGCGTCACCTCGAACCGGCTTTCGGCCTCGTTGTTGGTCACCTGGATGTCGGCCATGATGTCTCCTCGTTCGTCGCATTCTTGACGGAGACGACGCGGGTCGCCAAGGTCCGCGCGTCCTTTGAACGCCAGCCGCAGAGGAGGTTGTGACATGACGCCCATTGTTCGCGCAGCCCTTCGCTGCGTCGCCGTCGTCTGCGCCTGACGGGCGCGAGGTCCTTGCCGGGGCTGGACGGCCGACGCCCGACCGGCTTGCGACCTCAAGGACATTTCCCGTGCTGACATCCTCCACGCTGGTCTCCTATGGCTGGAGCCAGACGCTCCACGACCAGTTCCAGGCCCTCCCCGCCGACGGACTCATCCCCGCCCGCATCCTCGTCCAGCAGCGCGGCGGTTATCGCCTCGTCACCGAAGACGGCGAGATCGACGCCCGCGCCTCGGGCCTGCTCATGAAGGGCCCCGAAGCCGAGCGCCCCGCCGCCGGCGACTGGGTCGCGGTCGAGCCTCGCCCCGGCGAGACCCTCGGCCTGATCCAGGCGGTGCTGCCCCGCCGCACCGCCTTCATCCGCAAGGCCGCGGGTCCGCGGGGCGGCGCCCAGGTGGTGGCCGCCAACGCCGACGTCGCCTTCCTGGTCGCGTCCATGAACGCCGACCTGAACCTGCGCCGGCTGGAACGCTACCTGGCCACCGCCTACGAGAGCGGCGCAGAACCGGTGATCGTGCTCACCAAGGCCGACCTCACGCCCGACCCCGCCGCCGTCTGCGCCGAAGTCGATGCGATCGCGGCCGGCGCGCCCGTCCTGGCCGTCTCGTCCAAGACCGGCGCAGGCCTCGACGAGGTGGCCGCCCGCCTTCCGCCGGGTCTCACGGCCGTGCTGCTGGGATCGTCGGGCGCCGGCAAATCGACCCTGCTCAACGCCCTGGCGGGCGAGGCGCGCATGGCCATCGGCGAGATTCGCGAAGACGACGCCCGCGGGCGGCACACCACCACCCACCGCGAACTGGTGCTCCTGCCGTCCGGCGGACTGGTGCTGGACACGCCCGGGATGCGCGAGCTGGGCTTGTGGGAGGCCGACGCCGGCGTCTCGGCGACCTTCGAGGACGTCGAGGCCCTGGCCGCCCAGTGCCGCTTCAGCGACTGCCGCCACACGGGCGAACCGGGCTGCGCGATCCGCGTCGCCGTCGCCGCCGGTGACCTCGCCGAGGACCGGCTGCGGGCGTACGAAAAGCTCCAGGCCGAACTGGCCTACGAGCACCGACGCCAGGACCCGGAAGCCGAGCGGCAGAACCGCAGGCTGTGGGCGTCGCGCCACAAGGCCGGTCGCGCCCGGACAAAGGCCAAGCGGGCGGGACCCGACGACTGACGGCGCCGGGGCGCTTGCATTCCCCAGCGACCGGTCACTCACCGTGGCGAAAAGCCCCACAGGGGCCGGGAGGATGCGATGAACGCTGCGGACCCCTCGCTGGACGCCTGGCGGAACCTGGTCGACCTGGATCGCCTGGCCGCCTGGATGGACGGCCGGGGGCTGGAGGCCGGGCCACTGGACGTCGCCGGCCGTCCGCCGGGCGGGACCCAGAACATCCTGCTGCGCTTTCGGCGGGGCGACCGCGAATTCATGCTGCGCCGCCCGCCGCTTTCGCCCCACATGAACGGCAGCGAGACCATGCGGCGCGAGGCTCGCGTGCTGGCGGCGCTGGCCGACACCGACGTGCCGCACCCGCGCCTGATCGCCGCCTGCGCCGAGGAGGATGTGCTGGGCGCGGCCTTCTACCTGATGGAGCCGGTCGACGGCTTCAATCCCACCGTGGGCCTGCCGCCGCTGCACGCGGGCGATCCCCAGGTGCGCCGGGCCATGGGCTTCGCCCTGGTGGACGGCATCGCCGCCCTGGGCCGGGTGGACCACGTGGCGCGCGGCCTGTCGGACCTGGGCCGGGCCGAAGGTTTCCTCGAACGCCAGGTCGGCCGCTGGAAGAAGCAGCTCGACAGCTATCACGAGTACGAGGGCTGGGCCGGACCCGGCGGGATCGAGGGGATCGACGCGGTCGGGGCCTGGCTCGACGCCCATCGGCCGCCGGGGTTCACACCCGGCCTGATCCACGGCGACTACCACCTGGCCAACGTCATGTACCGCTTCGACGGACCCGAGCTGGCGGCCATCGTGGACTGGGAGCTGACCACCGTGGGCGACCCGCTGCTGGACCTGGGCTGGCTGATGGCGACCTGGCCGCAGTCCGAGGCCATCGAGGCCGGGAACGTCTCGGTGCAGCCCTGGACCGGCTTTCCCACCGCCGACGAACTGGTGGACCGCTACGCCGCCGGGACTCACCGCGACCTGTCGCACATGCGCTGGTATGGCGTGCTGGCCTGCTACAAGCTCGGAATCATCCTGGAAGGCGCCCACGCCCGCGCGGCCGCCGGCAAGGCCGAGATCGCCACCGGCGAGCGCCTGCACGCCCAGACCGTCGGCCTGTTCCAGCGGGCGCTGCGCTGGATCGGGTGACGCGCCCCCTGCACACGCCCGCCGGACCCGCTACATAGGCCGCGATGCTGCGGATCTCGGAACTCAAGCTGCCGTTGGACCATGCGCCCGAGGCCCTGCCTGCGGCGATCGCCCAGCGGCTGGGCGTGCCCGACGCCGACCTTCTCAGTTGGTCCGTCTGGAAGCGGGCCCACGACGCGCGGAAGAAGGCCGCCATCCTCAAGGTCTACATCGTCGACGCCGAGGTGAGCGACGAGGCGGCAGTTCTCGGGCGGCTGGCCGGCGACCCGCATGTCCGCCCGACGCCGGACACCGCCTATCGCCACGTCGCCGCCGCGCCGCCCGCCCTGCCCCTCCGCCCGGTCGTGGTCGGCGCCGGGCCCTGCGGCCTGTTCGCGGGGCTGATCCTGGCCGAGATGGGCTTCCGCCCCATCATCCTCGACCGTGGCAAGGTGGTGCGCGAGCGTACGAAGGACACCTGGGGCCTCTGGCGGCGGAGCGAGCTGAACCCCGAGTCCAACGTCCAGTTCGGCGAGGGCGGAGCCGGCACGTTCTCGGACGGCAAGCTCTACAGCCAGATCAAGGACCCGCGTTTCCTCGGCCGCAAGGTGCTCACCGCGTTCGTGGACGCCGGCGCTCCGTCCGAGATCCTCACCGAGGCCCACCCCCACATCGGCACGTTCCGACTGGTGACGATGGTGGAGAGCCTCCGCGCACGGATCGAGGCCCTGGGCGGCGAGTATCGCTTCCAGCAGCGCGTGACCGGCGTCGAACTGAGCCCGGCCGGAGACGGCGCCCGGCGGCTGCGCGGCCTCCACCTCCACACGGGCGATTTCCTCGAGGCCGACCAGGTGGTGCTGGCGGTGGGGCATTCCGCCCGCGACACGTTCGAGATGCTGCACGGCCAGGGCGTCCACATCGAGGCCAAGCCGTTCTCCATCGGCTTCCGGATCGAGCACCCCCAGTCGTGGATCGACCGCGCCCTGTTCGGCCCCTGCGCCGGCCACCCCGACCTGGGCGCGGCCGCCTATTCGCTGTCGCATCACGCCGCCAACGGCCGGACGGTCTACAGCTTCTGCATGTGTCCGGGCGGCACGGTCGTGGCGGCGACCTCGGAGCCGGGCCGCGTCGTCACCAACGGCATGAGCCAGTATTCGCGCAACGAGCGGAACGCGAACTCCGGCTTCGTGGTGGGGATCACGCCTGCGGACTACCCCGGCGATCACCCCCTCGCGGGTATCGAACTCCAGCGGCGGCTGGAAAGCGCGGCCTATGTCGCGGGCGGCGGCGGCTACCATGCGCCGGGCCAGACGGTAGGCGACTTCCTGGCCGGCCGCGCTTCCATCGAACTGGGCGAGGTCATCCCCAGTTATCGCCCCGGCGTGCGGCCCACCGACCTGGCGCCCCTCATGCCGGACTATGTGATCGAGGCGATGCGCGAGGCGCTGCCCGTCTTCGGCCGCAGGATTCCGCGCTACGACGATCCCCAGGCGCTTCTGACCGGCGTCGAGACCCGCACGTCGTCACCCCTGCGCATCACCCGCGGCGCCGACTTCCAGAGCCTCAACGTCCGTGGCCTGTTCCCCGCAGGCGAAGGCGCGGGCTACGCGGGCGGCATCCTCTCGGCCGGCGTCGACGGCATCAAGGTCGCCGAGGCCGTGGCCCGGGCGATCGTCGGCCAGGCCGCGGCGTAGATCGGACGGCCGCGTCGGCCGGCTCCGCCTAACGCCCCGTCGGCACGTCCTTGAACGCCACGTCCTTGTCGACGCGGATGTCACCGGGCAGGCCCAGGACGCGCTCGGCGATGATGTTGCGCAGGATCTCGTCCGTGCCGCCGGCGATCCTCAGTCCCGGCGCGCTCAGCAACGAGGCGTGGAATCCGCCTTTTAGGGGCGCCAGCGCCGGGTCGTTGATGATCCCGTACTGGTCCAGCATCTCCACCGCGCTGTTGGCCAGGTCCTGCATCTGGTTGGCGGCCACCACCTTGCCGATCGAGCTTTCCGGCCCCGGCGTCTGGCCGCGGCTCAGCGCCGTCATGGTGCGGTTGCGGGTGTGGCGGAGGCCCTCGGCCTGGACATACCAGTCGGCGATCTTCTCGCGCACCGCCTGGTCCTTCAGCGCCGGCGCGCCGTCCAGGCCCGTGACGTTCCGCGCCGCCTCCATGAACTCGGCCCAGCCCGCGCCCGACGAGCCGCCCACCGCCAACCGCTCGTTCATCAGGGTGACCAGACTCACCTTCCAGCCGTCGCCCACTGCGCCCAGCCGCTGGCTGTCCTTGACCCGCACGCCGGTGAAGAACACCTCGTTGAAGCCCGAGCCGCCCGACATCTGGTGGATCGGCCGCACCTCGACCCCCGGATCGCTCATGTCGATCCAGAACATGGTCATGCCCTTGTGCTTGGGCGCATCCGGGTCGGTCCGGCAGACGACGATGCCGAAGTTCGAGAACTGGGCCCCCGTCGTCCACACCTTCTGGCCGTCGATGATCCAGTCGCCCGAACCGTCCGGCGCCCGCACGGCCTTGGTCCGCGCCGCCGCCACGTCCGACCCGCCCGACGGCTCGGAGAAGAGTTGGCACCAGATCTCCTCCCCCCGCAGCGCCGGCCCCACGAACCGCGTCTTGGTCTCGGCGTCGGCGAACGCCATCACCGTCGGCACGCACATGCCCAGCCCGATGGTGAACGGGTTCGGCGGCACGGGATACTTCGCCTCCTCGGTGTTGAAGATCACCTGCTGGATCGGCGTGCCGCCCGGCCCGCCCCACTCCTTGGGCCAGGTGATCTGGGCGTAGCCGGCCGCCGCCTTCTTGGCCTGCCAGGCCTTGGAGGCGGGCATGGTGTCCTTGGTCCCGCCCTCCAGGTCGTCGCCGCCGACGGCCACCTTCGGCGCATTGGCCTCCAGCCACTGGCGCACCTGGGCGCGATAGGCAGCTTCCTCGGGGCTGTCGTTGAAGTCCATATCCTAGGTCCTCATCGTCAAATCCGCGCACTCAAAAAGGCGCGCTCGCGCGCGAAACCGCGGAAAACGCGGAAAGTCGCGGAAGGGACTTCGCCCTGGCCGCTCCACCTTCCGCGTCCTTCCGCGTTTTCCGCGGTTCCATTCTTCGCCTCCGGCGGTCCTAAGCCGCGTTCCGCCGTTCGAGCTGGCTTACCAGCCGTTCCTTCCACACCCGCGGCGCGCCGGCTACGAGGCTGAGCTGGCGCGAGCGGCGGTAGTAGAGGTGGGCGTCCACCTCCCAGGTGAAGCCGATGCCGCCGTGTGTCTGGATGTTCTCCTTGGCCGCGAACCAGAACGCCTCGGACGCCGCGATCCGCGCCGCGCTGGCCGCCACCGGCAACTCGGGCGCGTTGGTGTTGAGCGCCCACGCCCCGTAGTAGGCGTTCGACCGGGCCAGCTCGTTCTTGATGTAGATGTCGGCCAGCTTGTGCTTGATCGCCTGGTAACTGGCGATCACCCGGCCGAAGGCGTAGCGCTCCAGCGCATAGGCCTTGGCCATCTCCAGCGCCTTGTCGGCGCCGCCCGTCTGCTCGAACGCCAGCAGCACCGCCGCCCGGTCGTTGATCTGCTCCAGCAGCGCCAGCCCCTCGCCCGCGCCGCCCAGCCGCTCGGCCGCCGCACCCGCGAACGTCAGCTTGGCGGCGTCCCGCGTCGGGTCCAGGGTCTTGAGCGCCTCGCGGGTCACGCCCGCCGCCACGTCCGCCAGGAACAGGCCCACCTGCCCGCCCTCCTTGGCCAGCACCAGCGCATGGGTGGCGATGTCGCCGTCGGTCACCGGCAGTTTCGTCCCCGCGAGCTTGCCGCCCGACACCGTCGCCTGGACCGACGCCGCGCTCACCGGCCCCGGGCCCTCGGACGTCGCCACGCAGCCGATCACCTCGCCGGCCGCGATCTTCGGCAGCAGCGCCGACTTCTGGGCGTCGCTGCCCGCGAGCATCACCGCCTCGGCCAGGAAATAGACCGTCGAGGCGAACGGGATCGGCGCCACCGCGCGCCCCAGTTCCTCGGCGATGGCGCACAGTTCGATATGGCCCAGCCCCAGGCCGCCGTGTTCCTCGGGGATCGCGGCGCCCAGCCAGCCCTGGGCGGCGACGGCCGTCCACAGGTCGGCGTCGTACGGCTTCAGGTCGTCGTTCAGCACCTTGCGGACGTGCGCGGTCGTGCAGTTGGCGTCGAGGAACTTGCGCGCCTCGTTCTTCAGGAACTTCTGGTCGTCCGAATAGTCGAAATTCATCTGCCCGATCCCGCCTTGCGGCCGCCGGCTGACCCGGTCTGGCGTTTCCTCGGTGCGCAGCATTGCGCGGCCGGCGGCCGGAAGAAAAGCGTGACCTCGCGGAAGGCCCGGCGGCAGGGTGTTCGACAGGTTCGATCGCCGCCAAGGTGCGGCCGGGCGCAGGAGGATGGCATGGCGGACGGCGACCACTACCTGGCGGTCTTCACCAGCGACAAGACCGGCCCGCGCTGGCGGGCCTGGTACGCGATGTCCGAAGCCGAGCGGCGGGCCACGGACGAGAAGGGGCTGGCGGCCCTGGCGGCGTGGGACGAGGCCCACCGCGACGTCATCGTCTACGAGGGCGGCCCGCTCGGGCCGACCAAGCGCACCACGGCCGAGGGCGTGGCCGACGTGGTGAACCACCTGACGGTGTTCGTGGTCGTGCGCGCCCCGTCGCACGAGGCGGCGGCGAAGCTGTTCGAAGGCCATCCCCACTTCACCATCTTTCCCTGCGACGGGGTGGAGGTGATGCCCCTGCTGGGGCCGAAGCCACAGCCATGAATCCACGGCCCTAAGGCGGTCGGGCGCGGACGCCCGCAACTCCCCTCCGCGCGCCGGCGTTCTCTCTTCGCTACAGCGAGGAGCCCGCCATGACCATCCGGACCCAGGACGCCTTCGAAGCCGCGCTAGAGGAGGTCGTCCGCCGCCTCGACGCCAGCGCGGCGAGCGAGGCCGAGACCGCCGAACTTGGACGGCTCATGGCCGAGATCGACGCCTATCGACCGACCTTCACCGCGCCGGCCGACGCCGAAGACGACCTGTCCCGGCGCGCGCAAGACCTGATTGCGCGCGCCCGGGCGCTGAAGGCGGCGTTCGACGCCCACACCTCATCGCCGTGGAACAGCCTGCCCACGGATGGCCGCGGCGTCGGCCCGACCACGGGCGTCTGACGCCCGGACCGCCAACGCCGTCCGCCGGAACGGACCTCAGCCCACCAGCTTCGCGACCTCTTCCACCTCTTCCGGCGTCAGGGCCCAGTCCGCGGTGGCGGCGTTGGTGTTGACCTGTTCGACCGTCGTGGCGCCGGCGATCACCGAGCTGACCGCCTCGTGGCCCAGCAGCCATGCGAAGGCCAGTTGCAGGATCGTATGGCCGCGCGCCTCGGCCCAGGCCGTCAGAGCCTCGACCTTGTCGAAGCTGGCCTCGCTCATCGCCGCCTGGCCCCGTGCGCCCCACGCCGCCAGCCGCGTGCCCTCGGGCGGCGCCACACCCCGCGCGTACTTGCCCGACAGCAGGCCCGACGCCAGCGGGAAGAACGGCAGAAAGCCCAGGCCGAAATGTTCGCACGCGGGCAGCACCTCGCGCTCCACGTCCCGCTCCAGCAGGGAATAGAGGTTCTGGGCCGAGACGAAGCGCGTCTGGCCCGCGGCCGTCCAGTCGGCGTCGGCGATCTGCCAGCCCGTGTAGTTCGAATTGCCCAGGTAGCGGACCTTGCCCTGGGTCACGAGGTCGTCCAGCGCCCGCAGGGTCTCGTCGACCGGGGTGTCGGGGTCGGGACTGTGGTGCTGGTAGAGGTCGATGTAGTCGGTCCCTAGCCGCTGCAGGCTGTCCTCCACCGCCTGCATGATCCACCGGCGCGAGCCGCCCTTCTTCTTCGGGTCGCCGCCCACGGCCATCCCGAACTTGGTGGCCAGCACCACCTCGTGGCGGCGCTTGCCCAGCGCCCGGCCCAGGAACACCTCCGACTGAGTCCCGCCATAGACGTCGGCGGTGTCGAAGAGCGTGATCCCCGCGTCGATGGCGGCGTTCACCACGGCCTCGGTCTGGGCCGCGTCGATCCGCATGCCGAAGTTGTTGCAGCCCAGGCCGACGACACTGACCTTGAGCCCGGAATTCCCCAGTCGCCTCACCTTCATCGCGCGTCCTCTCCGCCTCTTTTCTGGGCCCCAGCCTAGCCGTGGGGCCGCCCGTCGCGCCAGCGGATACCGGCCCTTCAGAAACCCTACCGCGATCTTCACCCTGTTTGTTCGGGATACCCTAAGGCGCACGTCGTTAACGTCGCCACGCAACCAGAAAAGCGTCGGCCGGGAAGCGAATGCGCGTCGTCACCATCGTCAGTCTGGCGGCCTCGGCCGCCCTCGGCCTGGGCGCCCTGTTCATCGCCAAGATCGCGCTCCCGAACGCCGCCTCGGCGCGGAACCCGATCGTGCGCGCCGAGGTCCAGGGCGAACCCGTGGTCGTCGCCTCCAGGGCGATCAAGTACGGCGAAAAGCTCGAGCCCGGGATGCTCACGGTCATCAAGGTTCCGAAGTCGGTCCTGCCCGACGGCGCCTACGCCTCGCTCGACGTCATCATGTCGGCCGACAAGGGCGGCCCGCCCGTGGCCCTCTTCCCCATCGCCGAGCGCGAACCGCTGCTGCCGGCCAAGCTGTCGGGCCCCGGTTCGCGGCCCACCGTCTCGGCCGCCATCACCGAGGGCATGCGCGCCTACACGCTGAAGGTCGACGACGCCGCGGGCGTGGGCGGCCACGCCATGCCGGGCGACCACGTGGACGTCGTCCTGATCCGCGACCTCACGCCCGACGGGCCGCAGCGCAACTACATCTCCTATGTGGTGGTCCAGAACGCCCGCGTGCTGGGCATGAACCTGAACGCCGACCCCACCTCCGACAAGCCGGCGGCGCCCAGCACCGCCACCATCGAGGTCTCGGTCGAGAACGCCCAGAAGCTGTCGGTCGCGGCCACCCTCGGCGAGCTGTCGCTGGCGCTCCGGCGCAACGGCGCCGCCGAGATCGCCAAGGCCCCGCCCATCCGTACCGGCGACTTTCTGGGCGGCGGCGGTGCGGCGCGGGCCGCCGGTCCGGCGCGGCCCTACTCGGCCATCCTCATCGTCGAGGGCGAACCCGCCAAGCGCAGCCGGCCGAAGATCTCCCCGGCGCCCGACACGAAGGCCCCCAGCCTGCAAGGTCCCGCCGCCGACGCCGGCCCGAGCGCCAAGAGCTGATCGACATGACCCGCCTGCCCAAAATGTCCCGAACCGTCCTGAGCGCGCTGCTCGCGTTCTCGCTGACCGGCGCAACCCTGGCGACTGCGACGCCCGCCGCCGCCCAGATCCTGGCGAGCGAGCCCGTCCTGCGCCGCACCATCCACGTTCCGCGGGACAAATCGCTGTCGTTCCGCCTGCCCGGCCCGGCGTCGCGCATCGTCGTCGCCCAGCCCGAGATCGCCAAGGTCACGGCGACGTCGGAGTCGTCGTTCTACGTCCAGGGCATCGAGTTCGGCGCCACCAACATGCTGGTCTACGGGCGCGGCGGCGGCCTCTCGGAAGTCATCGACGTCCGCGTCGGCCATGACGCCGACGGCCTGCAGCAGGACCTGCGGGCCGCCTTCCCCGGCGAGCCGATCCAGGTCCGGAACCTGGGCGAGATGCTGATGCTGGCCGGCGAGGTGTCCAACTCGGGCGTCCAGAACAGCGCCGAGAAGATCGCCCAGTCCTACGCCCCCGACTCGGTGATCTCGCGCCTGACGGTGCAGAACGCTCAGCAGGTGATCCTCGAAGTCCGCATCCTGGAGGCCAACCGCTCGGCCCTGAAGGACATGGGCTTCAACCTGAACATCTTCAACGAGTCGTTCGCCGTGGTGACCGGGACGGGTCTGATCGGGGTCAATCCGCCCCACGGTTCGATCGGCACGAACGGCGGTTGGAACGCCGCCAACATCCAGACCCAGCTCCAGGCGCTGGAGGACAAGGGCGTCGTCCGCACCCTGGCCAAGCCCAACCTGGTGGCCATCTCGGGCCAGAAGGCGAGCTTCCTGGCCGGCGGCGAGTTCCCGTTCCCCGTGCCCCAGGACCTGGGCCGGATCGTGATCGAGTTCCGGCCCTACGGCGTGAAGCTGAACTTCGTGCCCGTGGTGCAGCACAACGGCTGGATCCGCCTGGCGGTCGAGCCCGAGGTGAGCGCGCTGGACTACAACAACGCCCTGACCCTGAACCAGCTCACCGTCCCGGCCCTCACCGTGCGCCGCGCCAACACCACGCTGGAGTTGCGCGACGGCGACACCTTCGCGATGGCGGGCCTCTTCCAGCGCGGCTACGAGAACGTGGTCCAGCAGACCCCCTGGATCGGCGATGTCCCGGTTCTGGGCGCCCTCTTCCGCTCGGCGCGCTGGAAGCGCCAGGAGAGCGAGCTGCTGATCCTCGTCACGCCGCGTCTGTCGACGCCGGCCGACCACCGCGTCGAACGCCTCGACGCCCTACCCGGCCGCGAACCGTCCGCCGAGCGGCTGATGCTGGACGGCAAGTCCGGCGACAGGCCCTTCGGCCAAGGCCCATTCGCCGAGGGGGAGGGGCGTTGAGCGCACGTTCAGTACCGCTTACCGGGCAGCGTATCCTGGCCCTGGGCGCCGGCCTCGCCGCCTACGCCGACAACGCCCTCGCCGGGAGCCGCTTCGAGGCCGGCGCCATCGAGCAGGTCGCCGCACTGGGCGTCGAGCCCGCCGACCTCGTCCTGATCGACGCCGACGCGTGGGACGCCGCCGCGATGGCGACCGTGATCCGCGCCCTGTCGGCCCTGCGCGCGCCGCCGCCGGTCCTCGTGGCGGGCGAGAACCTGCCCGCGGGGCTCGTGCGCAACGTCCTGCGGATGCCGGCGGCCGATATCCTCGAGGCCCCGTTCACGCCCGAGCAGCTCGCCGCGGCGGTCCAGGCGCTTCTCGCCCAGGGCCAGCCTGCAGCCGCGCCCGCGGCTTCCGGCGTCGAGTCGCGCTGCTGGGGCGTCACCGGCGCCGTCGGGGGTTCGGGCGCCACGACCATCGCCATCGAGATCGCCCACACCCTGGCCCAGCGCGCCGCCCGGGACCGCGCGGTCTGCCTCGTGGACCTGAACCTGGCCGACGGGGCCGCCGCCGCCTACCTCGGCTGTTCGCCCACCACCCGCCTCGCCGATTTCGGCCAGGCGGCCGACCGGATCGACGCGGCCATGCTGCACGCGTTCGTCACGCCGGTGTCGAAGGGGCTCGACCTGATCGCGGGCGTCCGCGACGCCGACGCCTTCGACGCCATGAGCCGCGAGTCGATGCTCCGGATGCTCGAAGTCGTCTGCGAGTGCTACGAGTGGGTGGTCCTGGACATTCCGCGCCATCGCCGGCCCTGGACCCTCGAGGCGCTCGCCGGCTGCGACGAGGTGCTGGTGATCTCCGAGCTGACGGTTCCCGCGCTGCTGGCGGCCCGCGCCCATTCCGACGAGATCGAGGACAGCGTGAACTCGGGCCTGCGTCCCCGCATCGTGCTGAACCGCCTGGCCAGCCGGATGTTCGGGCCCGCCCCGTCGATGTCCGAGGCCGAGAAGGCGCTTCAGCGCAAGGCCGAGGCCGGGATCAGCTCCGACTGGGAAGCCGCCGCCGCCTCGGCCAACCTGGGCGGCCCGATCGCCCAGCACCGGCCCAAGTCCAAGATCGTCAAGGACGTGCAGAATCTGGTCGACCGCCTGTCGGCCCAGCCCCTGCGCCGCGACGCCAGCAGGGCCGCCTGATGGGACGGTTCAGCCTCGCCCGTTCGGCGCCGGCGACCCCGAAGCCCGCGCCCGCCGCCACCCCCGCGCCGCAGCCGGTCGCCAAGGCCGAGCCGAAACCCGCCAAGGGGCCGCCGCGCGACCCCAACCTGGACCTGCGCCTGCGGCTCCACGCCCGTCTGATCGACGAACTCGACCTCGCCAAGCTGGACAAGCTGGAGGAAGGCGAACTGCGTCGCCAGGTCCTGGGCCAGGTGACCGAGTTCGCCCGGCTGGAACGCATGGCGCTCAACGCCAAGGAACTCGACGTCCTCGGCGCCTCGATCTTCGACGAGATGGTGGGGCTGGGGCCGATCGAGCCGCTGCTCAAGGACGAGTCGATCAACGACATCCTGATCAACGGGCCGTTCCAGGTGTACGTCGAGCGCCGCGGCGAGCTTGAGCTGACCCCCATCCGCTTCCGCGACAACGACCACTTGCTGCGGATCGTGAACCGCATCGTCGCCGGCGTGGGCCGCCGCATCGACGAGAGCCAGCCGATGGTCGATGCGCGCCTGCCCGACGGCAGCCGCGTGAACGCCGCCATCCCGCCCATCGCCATCGACGGCTGTTCGGTTTCGATCCGGAAGTTCTCCAAGAAGCCGCTGACGCTGGAGAAGCTGGTCGAGTTCGGCGCCATGACCCCCGCGATGGCCGAGTTCCTGCACGGCGCGGTCAGGAGCCGCGTCTCCACCGTGATCTCGGGCGGCACGGGTTCGGGGAAGACCACCCTGCTGAACGCCCTGTCCGCCGCCATCAGCCACGGCGAGCGCCTGATCACCATCGAGGACGCCGCCGAGCTCCAGCTCCAGCAGCCGCACGTGGTGCGCATGGAGACCCGCCCGCCGAACATCGAGGGCAAGGGCGAAATCCGCCAGCGCGAGCTGGTGAAGAACGCCCTGCGGATGCGCCCCGACCGCGTGATCCTGGGCGAGGTCCGCGCCGAAGAAGCGTTCGACATGCTCCAGGCCATGAACACCGGCCACGAGGGCTCGATGGCCACCATCCACTCGAACAACCCGCGCGAGGCCATCAGCCGCCTGGAACAGATGGTGGCGATGGGCGGCCTGAACATCGGCGCCGACGCGGTGCGCTACCAGATCGCCTCGGCGGTCGGGATGGTGGTGCAGGTGAACCGCCTGTCGGACGGCAAGCGCAAGGTCACCCACGTCACCGAGATCGTCGGCATGGAGGGCGCGGTGGTCCAGATGCAGGACATCTTCCTGTTCAACCGCACCCACACCGACGAGGACGGCACGGTCCACGGCGAACACCGCGCCACCGGCCTGCGTCCGCGCGCCCTGGACGAGATGCTGCGCCGGGGCATCCACTACGACACCGCCAACTTCGACCCCAACCGGGCGCTCTGAGCATGGATATCGACGCCCGGCTCATCGTCATGATCATGATCGGCGCCGCGGTCTTCGCCGGCGTCCAGGGCCTGACCGGCCTCCTCTCGGTGGCCACCCAGAAACGTCAGGTGAACCGTCGCCTGAAGGTGGGCGAAAAGGTCGAGGGCATCTCGGCCCTGGTGGTCGAACTGCGCAAGCAGCGAGGCCTCACCGCCAGCGGCGCCCGCTCCGAGCGCCTGCGCTGGCTCTCGGACCTCATCGTCGCCTCGGGACTGCCCTACGATCAGCGGAAATGGCTCACCTATGTCGCCGCCGCCGCGATCCTGGGCGCCGCGGGGGCGGGGATCCTCACCCGCATGCCGGTCGCCGCCCTGGGCGGGGCGCTGGCCGGCGGCGTCCTGATCCCGCTGATGGTGCTCAAGGTCTACGCCAACAAACGCAACACCGCGCTGGGCTTCCAGCTTCCCCAGGCGCTGGACATCATCGTCCGCAGCCTAGAGGCCGGCCACCCCGTGCCCGCGGCGGTGGGCCTGGTCGGCCGCGAGATGAGCGATCCCATCGGCACCGAGTTCGGCATGGCCGCCGACGAGATCGCCTATGGCGCTACGCTGGAGCAGGCCGTCGAGCGCATGTCCGACCGCTGCCAGCATCCCGACGTCGACCTGTTCGCCGCCACCGTGCGCCTCCAGGAGCGCACCGGCGGCAACCTGACCGGCCTGCTCAAGCTCAACGCCACCACCGTGCGCGACCGCCACAAGATGCGCCTGAAGATCAAGGCCGCATCCTCCGAGGGCCGCGCCTCTGCCATGATCCTGACCGCCGCGCCGTTCCTGGCGCTGGGCCTGATCGTGATGATCTCGCCCAGCTTCTACGGCGACGTGATCGACGAGCCGATGGTGAAGTTCGGCCTGGCCGGACTGGGCTTCTGGATCTTCCTCGGCAACATGATCATGCGGCGCATGATCGACATGCGGCTCTGACCCATGCCGATCGAGACGCTCATCTATGTGGCGGGGCTGGTGCTGACCCTGGGCGCGGTGGGCGGTCTCGCCGTGCTCGGAATCGGCGAGCTTCGGGTCCGCGCCCAACGGCGCAGCCGCCTCGCCGGCGCCGCGGCCGGGGGCTCGGCCCCGGTTGTCGAGGAGTCCGGAGGGGCGCTTGGCGGCCGGCTCCTGGAAGGCGTCCGCCGCCTGGGCCAGCAGAGTGCAGTCCGCGATCCCGCCCAGGTCTCGCTGCTGCGCTCGCGCCTGATGCAGGCCGGCTACTACAACCGCGAGGCTCCGGTCATCTTCCTGGGGGTGAAGGCCGCCTGCCTCGCCGTGGCCACCGTCGCCGTGGTGCTCACCCTGCCCATGATGATCGGACAGAAGGGCGGCAACCTGGGCGCTCTGGCCCTCGCCGTCGGGGTCTCGCTGGTCGCCCTCTACGGCCCCGAGATGGTGCTCAAGAGCCGCAAGGCTACGCGGGAGCGGGAGTACGCCGACGGATTCCCCGATCTCCTCGACCTGCTGGTCGCGTCGGTCGAGGCGGGCCTTTCCCTCGACGCGGCGGTCACCCGCGTGACCGAGGAGCTTGACCGCCGCTATCCCCAACTCACCATCCACCTGCGGTTCCTGGTGCTGGAGCTGCGCGCGGGACGGGCCCGCAAGGACGCCTGGTCCGCCTTCGCCGACCGCCTGGGCATCGACGACGCCCGCGCGCTGGCCACCATGCTGCGCCAGGCCGAGGAGATGGGCACCAGCCTTGGTGAAACGCTCTCGGTGTTCTCGGCCGACATGCGGGCCAAGCGGATGCTGCGGGCCGAGGAGAAGGCGCTGGGTCTCTCGGCCAAGCTCACCGTGCCGCTCATCCTGTTCATCTTCCCGGCCCTGCTCGGCGCCCTGATGCTGCCCGCCGTCGCCCGCCTGATCCGTGTCTTCGGCGAGGGAACGCCCGGGAGTTGACCGACCGCGGCTGACACACGGCGGCCTAGAGAGAACAATGTTTTATTTTCTCGCCCCCCTGGCGCCCCCGGAATAGTCGCCTAACTTGAAGGTGCGGACCGGGCCCCTCTGGCGATCCCCCCGATCGTGATGTCGGACCGCGCGAAAAGGCGCGCCCGGCCCGATCTTGCCTCTCCCCCCGCAGCAGGGGTCGGGCGCGCCTCCAGCACGGAGGAGCGAATTTGCCCATCAGTCACAGACTCTATCGGCTCTACGAACAGCATCGCTGGATCGACCGCATGCTGCGCGACGAACAGCGTCGCCCCGAACCCGACGACCTTCGCCTTCGCGACCTCAAGCGCCGCAAGCTCCAGGTGAAGGACGAGATCCGCATCGCAGAGGCCGGACTCGTTCCCGCCAGCACAGGTTAGAGCGCGTTGGCCCTAGATTGAATCGAAGATTCCGCGGGGAGGCGGATCATGATTCAAGCTGTGTGCTGGGTGGAGGTCAGCACAGATGGTGAAGCC